>NZ_CP065545.1:0-1967500 GCF_015999525.1 Lysinibacillus sp. JNUCC 51
AGAAGCTGCCCCTTATATATGACAGAGAAGATACCGTACGGAGTTGGGGACAGTTCCATCAGCTCTTCTCTATCTTTAAGATCAATAAGCTCCACTGGTATATTCAATTTATTTGCACCAGCTATTATATTTTCTGTTGCAATTTCCACATATGGGCATTGGAATGAGCGTAAAATTGTTAAATTGTTAAATTTTTTTAATCTGTCCACCCAGTCATTCGGAAAGTATGGTTGTTCGGCTTCGTAGCTCAATGGGTATACAAGCAATTCAAAATCATATGGCGCGGTATCAATAAGTTGGAAATCGTTTTTCAAAAATACCTCTTTACTTGGCACCCAAGACGTTTTTGAATTAGAAATAACAACAACACCTTTTTTTGCTTGCTTTTTGGCATCTTCAATACATTTATTGAATCAATTATGCCTCGGCATAATTGCGTCCGGAATCGGCTTTGTGCTTGCACAAAGAACTCCTTTCCGATTCCGTGACATCCGCCGGAGGCTTTAACTTCTTTCAGCAGCTGTATACTGAAAAGTAACTTAACCAGCATTCATCTCACCACTAATAGAGGTGGGAGACTTCTGCTGAAGGAAGTTAATGAAGTTCCGTAACCTTTCCCAACTTCACTCACCCACAAACAATGAACTACTAAATAACCATCAGCATGAACTACTCTTGAGGAATTTTCTGCTTCAGTATATTCAATAAACCCAACTTGTTTTTTATTGTCGATTACTTGCACATATTTCAAGCCTTCTTCAAATCTAATGTTCAGCCATTCATTTTTATTTAAATATCCGTTTTATTTCTTCTTACTTCTAAGACAATAGCTCCCAATTCCCTCTAATAATTCATTATTTAATTCAATTAATTCAATCTTACTCATTGACAACACCTCCTATTTATTAGGTTAATTATACTTTTTTTGTTTGAATGTTTTAAGTACGTTTGAGTAACAGTTTACATCTATGAGATACCTTGGAGAAAAAAAATCAGGCTATTTTACATTTAGCCTGATTTTGACAAACGAACCTTACGACTACTCGTTTTTAATATTTCATGCATATGATAAAAAAGTAATGATTTGAAATATTCGAAGAGGTTTTAAATAATGGATAAGAATAGGGATAAGAATAAAAATAATATTCAATCTACTGATTCACTGGAAATTTATGCTACTAAACTCACCTATATCGGAACATCTCTTTCTACATTAGGTGATGGCATTCAGACAATTGCAACAGGTCTTGCCTTAGACGCATTACTAAATTCCAAAAAAGAAAATTCAAATGATCAAGCACAAAATACAAAAATGAAACAACAAATTGATCAATTAATTTCTGAGGTAGAGCAAATAAAAAGATTTTTAAGATAACACATTTTAGTTCCAATATTACGGATACTTATTTGTTTTTGACTTTTTTACTCTGCACTTCAAGTAATTCAGAAACTGTGACAAAACGATATCCTTGCCTTTCAAGGTCAGGTATTATTTTTCCCATAGCTTGTACAGTTTGATTGCGATTTCCGCCTCCATCATGAAAAAGAACGATATTTCCTTCTTTAACACCGTTTAACACAGTATTAACAATTCTATCCGTACCTGGGCTTCTCCAATCTAATGTATCTAAATGCCACGACCACATAACTACTTTATATCCTTCTTTAGCAATCGCTTCAATCATTGCATCTGAATACTGTCCTTCAACAGGTCGGAATAAAGTAGGCTTAAATCCTGTAATGTTCTGAATGACGTCATTCGTTTGATTTATTTCCTTTAGTAAATTCGGGACATTTGTCCTTAGAGGATGCGTAAATGTATGATTGGCTAGTTCATGGCCTTCCTTATACATTCTTGATATTACCTCAGGATTTTTTTGCGCATTTTGACCAACAATAAAAAAAGTTGCTTTTGCATTATATTTGGCTAATAAATCTAAAATCTGAGATGTGTATTTTCGATGTGGCCCATCATCGAAAGTAAGGGCAACAATTTTCTCATCGGTATTGATCTCCCAGACAATTTGTCCTGCCTCTTCATAATACTTTCTTCCTTTATTTTCATATTTTTCTGCGCCGACTTTTACATATAAAAAGGAGACAGTTAAAAGGCAAATTGGTAATAAAAATAGGAGTTTTTTCAAATCTTCACTTCCTCAAATAAAATATTTAGTACCTTATTATTTGAGGAATGTTAAAAAAAATGCTCTCTTTTGATATTTTGTTGTAGTATATACCTTTGTAATAGCAGTAAAGGTTGTCATTTCAATGATTTTGGGATTAAAATGTGTTTTTTTAAATGATGTTCCATATGTTCAAGGTAGTCTTGGATAAGCCAATGAAGAGTCACTAGTTGATTATTTTCAAAGCCACATTGAAGAGCAAGCTTTTCATTGGGGATATTTTTAATAACATATATAATTTTTTTATTTAAGCTCACCCATAGATTAATCACTTCATCTAAAGGTAATTATTGGTAACCTTGAATTTTCACCCAATGAACTTGGTCATACGGAGTTAATACTAAAGGTTCTTTTTCGTATTGTATTTTAATGAACCTTTCCAGATTATTAATGGCTGAGTCAGATAAATGGCCTAATGTCTCTTTTTTTGACCACTTTTGAGGCGCTGGTCGTTGTGAAATCTCTATTTCAGACATTTGACGAAACTCTTCTGGTACCTTATTTATCCAAAAACATAATTGATCTATAGTACTTTGCAAATTTTTCACATCCCTAATGATTTTTTAAATTAGCTATTTGAGTTAATTTCATAATTTTAATCCCTTTAGTATCAAGGGTTCTAAAACAATAAAAAACGGGCACCTCCCCAATTCGGTATAATGGTAGCGACTAAACTAAACCATACTGAATGAGGTGAATGCCCTATGACTATTGTAAAACAAATGAGCCTATTTGGCATCCAAGAATTATTGGAAATGGAAAGTTCACGTCGATTTGATGAAATTTTCGCCACTTTCGACGTGCAGCCCGTTTTTCAGCTGTTTTCCAAAAAGACGTTACGTGGTGCCCCACGTGAATTAAATTACGGTGCGATGATACAATCACTCATTATTCGTATTGTCGAACGGATTCCAACAATCAAGGATTTAATCAAGCGTTTAGTCAACGATCCTTTATTTCGATTCGATTGCGGTTTTCTCGTTTCAGACGTGGTTCCATCTGAAGCGTCTTATTCACGTATGATCGATGTCATCAGTCAATCAGATGTTCTCGACCACATGCAAGATACATTGATTCAAACTGCCTTTATAGAAGGCTTTCTTTATGATGAACACCTCGCGATTGATGCCACACATTTTGAGTCACGTGATGCGGCAAAGCCATCGGAGAAAAAAGAGCCTGTACCACCAAAAAAACGTGGACGAAAATCAAAAGAAGAACGCGAGGCTTGGCTTACGGAACAAGCAGAAATCAAAGCCAACCAGTCAGCTTATGAAAAAGAGATCAAGGACCAACTCGATACATCACTAGAAACATTGTGGCAAGATGCGCCCATCGAACCGAATTGGGGCATTAAAAAGAACAGTGATGGCAAAAACACGTTTTGGTTTGGCTTTAAAGGACATCTCGCGGTGGCTACAAAGAGTCAATATATTGTTGGACGCCTCATGACATCTGCCAATTTGTCGGATAGTAAAGCAGCGATTCCTCTTTTAAAGAAAGGAAAAGACCTATTTCTAGAACATTTTACGACCGCTATTTTGGATGCAGGGTATGATTACGAGCCCATTCACAGTCAATTACATACGTATCAAATGCGTGCAGTTATTCCATATAATGTCCGCAATGAAGGAGAGTACCTTGGCTTTGATGAACATTTCAGACCGACCTGTGTACGTGAACACAGCTACTGTTACGACAGCTTTGATGAAAAGTATCGAACACTAAAATTCACCAAACCAAAGGAATGTGTAACCTGTCCGTTACGTAATGATTCCCTCTGTCAGAAGGTTTTCAAAATCAAATCTGACACGGATATACGAAAATTCACGTATCCAGCACGTGGCTCTGAACTTTGGAAACAACTGTATAAAGAGCGCACAGCCGTTGAACGTGTGAATGCCTATTTAAAACAATATTTTCAGTTAAACAACATCCGTCACAGAACAGGAAGAAAAGCCAAACTTCACTTCAACCTAGTGACGTTTATTTATAATGCCTGCAAATTAGCGGTGGATCGTTTGAATGCATTATTACAATCACAAACTCAAGCAGCATAATTTTTAAAAACGTAAATTTTCTTAATAGGAGCAGTCTAAGCTCTTGAAAAAAGTGATTTATGAAATTGATTCATTTATGAAAACTTAAATAATAGTCAATTAATTTAATGACCTCGTATATTTTTTTATATTCTTTTTCTACTTTATAGGAAATAAACAATATAGCTACATTAAAACTCAAAACTGCTATAGCAACTATTTGGACCAGTGAGATCCCAATCATCAATTTTATATTGATGGCTGAGGCAATTATTGTAATCAATGATAAGATTACACCACACAATGTAATATAAATTGGCTTAGATCTAATAATTTCATTTGCTTGCAATTTCAAAACATCTAGTAAATATCGAATTTCTTTCAATTTATATTGTTGATCAAAAATCACAAAATATGACATATAGACATCGTTAGTTATATTTTCATTCAGTATATTTTTATGAATTTTTCTCACTAAACGATCACAAAAATCTTTATCTAATGCTTTTTCAGGTATGAATAGTTCCTCTTTATTTTCAAAAACATTTGTTCCGGGATGCTTCAAACCCCTCATCCTCTCATACTTGTTTACCTGATTTAATGACCTTATTAAGAATAGAAAGCTCGTTTATAGTCAAAACATAGTCACCTAATTTTTTCAGATATTTTAATTATATGAAGGGATGGAAAGGTTGTATGTTATTTTGGACAAAAATTTTATTGTACGTTTAGTATCTGCTGCAGGAAAAATACATAAAGTTCCTTAGGAAAGTTGTCGATAGACAGCTAATGCATCTGTAATATTGAATTGCTCTGTTCGTGAGTCACCTTTAGCACCTACTGTTACTAAAATATACTCCTCGCCATTAATCGTTGCTAGACTTGCTAAACATAAGCCTGCTTGCTCTGTATAGCCAGTTTTGCCACCAATTATTTCACCTCTCGTATTTTCATTTACATTCAAATTTTTAAACATTCGACTCGTCAGCGTCATTCCCTCTGGATGAAGATTCGTTGACTTTATTAAGTATCTTTCAGCCGTATAAATATCCCTAAAGGTGTTATTTGTTAAAGCATATTGTAAAAGTATCGAAATATCTTTCACACTCGTATAATAATCAGAATGATGGAGTCCTGTTGCATTCATAAAATGTGTGTTTTTCATCCCTAGCTGTTTAGCTTTTTCGTTCATTAACTTTACAAATTTACTCTCCGACCCAGCAATATAAAGAATTACACATAAAAAAACCACTCGTTTTACAACGAAGTGGTCTAAAGAATTATTATGCCGAAATATATACCATTAAGGTGCTTTCATTATCTTGCTTGATCATCATAATAGGCTTCATTAGCAGCCTTTTCATTAGTGCCCTTTAAATAAGCTAAAATCATACCTGGTCGTTTCAGTAACATCCAGTCTCCATAATGGTCAAATCGTCTGCACGAAGTAATCATTCCATTTTTAATCGTTCCGTATTTTTTAGCGTTCTTCTTGCCCCATTGTTTTAAACGCTTAGCAAAATCAGCATCTTCTGCCATTAGCATATTCTCGTTAAAACCTCTTATTGCCTGAAAGTCTTTTTTATAGCACCAAAAGATCCCTACAGAAATAAAACCATACTTGAACAGTAAAGGAACAATTAGTAGCATGGTAGATACTACTATACCAAAGGACATTCTTTCAAAATTTCCGGTCACGCCTCCTCCAATGAATTGATTGGATGCTAAGTGCTTTTCAACCTCTGTTAGCATGTGTTCTGTCATTCGAGTATCAGCATCAATTGTCACGAGAATATCGCCTTTCGCTAAAGCAGCTCCAGCATTTCTAATTTTGGATAAATTTTTATCGGTATTTTCTAATGTCACGCAATTATAGGACTGTGCAATTTCTTTCGTTTTATCTGTGCAACGATTTAACACAACAATAACTTCTACTTGATCTTTATAAGGTTGTGCTGCCTTTGCAATTGACTCTAGACATCCACCAATATAATTTTCTTCGTTATGAGCAGGTATTATAATAGAAAATTTCACACTTCCATCATCAGGAACATCTTTTATAAATGGTGTGCTTTCCGACATATAAAATCTCCCCTTAATAGTTCTCGTTATTTTAATTTAAGTATACATGTAAACGCTTCCCTTTAATTTTTTATTTTTGGATTTTTATGTCTATTCTGTAACAACATTTACACTGTAGTAAAATGAATTAAGTCATTTAAATTTTTGGACAAAAAAATAGAGTTGATTTTGTGAATATCAACTCTTTCGTCTTATTTTATTTAGGATTTTTATTCATTAGAACTTCTTCTTTTATTTGATTTGCTTGAAACGAAAACCGCCGTTGAGAAAATAAAAATTCCTGAACACAGCCACATTGTAATCCCATTCCATTGACCGTTGAAAATTGTAATATTTATGAGGATGATAAATTGCATGAAACAAGTGGCTATATATAAACCTAAGGGATGGTTCATAAAATCACCTCCATTTTGAAGTCATCCATTTAGAAGATTATTCTCCGAAAATGTTAAAAATCCTTTAAACAAACAAAGTACTGCAATGATTTTTTGCAGTACTCATCAATTATGCCTCGGCATAATTGCGTCCGGAATCGGCTTTGTGCTAGCACAAAGAACTCCTTTCCGATTGCGTGACATCCGCCGGAGGCTTTGGGCCAACGTGATGTTGGTCACTCAGTCGTTGCCACAGGACGTAGCAAAACTTTTGTAGCTACCGCTTCGCTTTCTCTACATAAAACACTTGTAACTGCCATTTCACTTTCGTTACATAAAACATTTGTAGCTGCCGCTTCGCTTTCACTACATAAAACATTTGTAGCTGCGCTTCGCTTTCGTTACATAAAACACTTGTAACTGCCGTTTCACTTTCGTTACATAAAACTTTTGTAGCTGCCGCTTCGCTTTCGCTACATAAAACACTTGTAACTGCCGTTTCACTTTCGTTACATAAAACACTTGTAACTGCCGTTTCACTTTCGTTACATAAAACACTTGTAACTGCCGTTTCACTTTCGTTACATAAAACACTTGTAACTGCCGTTTCACTTTCGTTACATAAAACACTTGTAACTGCCGTTTCACTTTCGTTACATAAAACACTTGCTGAAAGAAGTTAAATCAAGTTGGCTTAGCTTCCAAATGCGAAAATAAGCTCTGTCTCACAAGCTATTTCTCCGTCAACTGTTGCAATTCCTCGCCCTTTACCAATGGCACCTTTTAAGCGTGTAATTTCCACTTCAAGTCGAAGTTGATCACCCGGTTTAACTTGTTTTTTAAAGCGACAACTATCAATACCTGCCAATAATCCAAGTCTTCCTTGATTCCCTTCTTTTGTGAGCATAATAATTGCGCTTACTTGAGCTAATGCTTCAACGATTAACACACCTGGCATCACTGGATAATTAGGAAAATGTCCATTAAAAAATTCTTCGTTTATCGTTACATTTTTAATAGCAACCGCTCTTTTCCCCTCTTCTAATTCCAATACTCTATCCACTAACAGAAAAGGATAACGATGTAGTAAAACTTCTTGAATTTGTTGAATATCTAACATCAAAAAACCTCCAATATTTTTATCACCTAATTCTATCATTAATTATTAGTAGTTGGTACTATTTTTGTGTTTGAATTAAGAAACCACATCCCCTTAGAAGTGAAATGAAATAATATCGGAGTTTATTACTATAATTTAATAATATATATCATTATACAAATATCACCGAAATATTTTCTGATTTTTAAAAATAGTTATTTTCACTTCTTTTCAGTATTTCAGTATCGACAGTTATATAGCAGATAGCATATAATATTTGTTGCATTCATTAAGTCAATTTATTATTCTCAAGAATGAATGTTTAGTTTATTAGAATAGGATAGGTGAAAATGTTATCTTTTATTGCAATAGTTCTTCTCTTATTTTTAATTCCTGGTCCTGCAGTTATCATTACTATTACGCAAACGCTAAAAGGTGGAAAAAAGAATGGCATTTTCACTGCATTAGGTATTGGACTAGGTGATTTAGTTCATACGTTAGCAGCTGTATTAGGGTTATCTGCAATTTTAATGAACTCTGCCACTGCCTTTGAAATAGTGAAATATATAGGTGTTGCATACCTTGTTTATTTAGGTGTTCAAATGCTCCTAACAAAACCACAAAAAATAGAAAAACCAACTGTTGAACAAAGTTCGGCAAGTTCTTCGTTCCGACAAGGTTTTTTAGCGGAAATTTTAAATCCAAAAACTGCACTATTTTTCTTAGCTTTTTTACCACAGTTTGTTCAGCATAATGGCCAATCTATCACAGTACAATTATTGATTTTAGGAATTACTTTTGTTGTGATGAGCGCTTTGTATACTATTTTGTTAGCTATTATTACAAGCTTCATTGGTGAAAAAATCTTTACGAAGACATCAAACAATGGTTCGCGTTGGATTGAAAAGGCTGTTGGTTTCGTTTATATTGGTCTAGGTGTTAAATTAGCACTTCAAACTCAAAGTAGATAATATATAGTTTCTTTGGAGAACACGAAAAAAACGTGTTCTCCTTTTAATTTGATTTTCAGGAGTTTCCTTTCCTAAATAACTCTTTTTTTATGCAAAATTTTATATATGCTACACCTGGTGATCTAGCAAAAAAACACTGTTAAATACTACGGTTATATGCATGATAATCGTAACATCGGAAATATGGTTCGTGTACACGGAAGCGACTTTTTCGGATAATAAAAATAGGATAAAGTTGAGAATTTATACTGTTTTTTTTATAATATTCATCATAATCCAGTTCGAATAAGGACTGGATTATAATAACTAAAAGAGGTAACTCGAATGAGAAAGATTTCTATAGCAAAGATACTCTTTTTTCCTATAATAGTAGCGTTAGTTACTACATTAAGTATCGTATTGATCGAGGGAGCAATCAAAACGGATTTGATTCATTTTTCGACGGCTGAGAATATACTGTTTTTTGTATTAATCTTTTTAACAATCTATTTCTTTACTATTATTTTAGTAGCTCCTATTAATATTTATATTTCTAAAAAGCTTGGAAATAAGTTGATATCGTTTATTCTGTTTAATATTATAGGGTTAATTTTGATAGGTTGTATTGATATTTGGTTCTTAGATATAATATCTTTATATTTGATTTTCCCATTGTTCTCAATTTTAACTATCCCATTTTTAAGAAAAGTCACCATAAATAAAAGGTAAAATCAATTTTAATGGTATTTATGCAAAGTTTTATACATGCTGCAGCTGGTGATCTTGTCGAAAAACACTGTCATGCCAATAATGTATAAAATTCTGCATATTTAATAATCCGTAATGCAATCAAAAAGGCAGTAATGACAAGGGTTTGACCTTTGTCTTTACTGCCTAATTCTAGTTATGTTAACTAAAGTTGTATGGGAATGTATAAATTAAATCTTAATTTCCGATTTCTAAAATATCCGCATAATTTTGGTATTGTTCAACTTTATAATCTTTTAAATCGTTAAGATGTTTAAATGCTAATTGATTCGGATTATTATTCATAAGTATAAATAATCTTTTATCGGTTTTATTATTATTGTATGGAATAATTATATCTTCATTAACTTTTCTTTTTAAAGTAGTAGCCTCCGATTGGCCCTCTGAAAAAGGATGAATTTCTCCATCAATATCAAAGACCATAACTTCTTGGATTACTTCAGCAGGGACTTGATTCAGTTTAATAAATTTTGCTTCTGAGATGTGATCTACATTATTAACGTTTTTATTTAATAAATTGACCCCTCTCATTTCGTCTGAATTATTCTTTTGACTACGGAGCTTCAAATTGTCATTATCAAGATCTTTTTTAGAATAGTCTTTTATATTATTTTTAATATCTTTCCGACTAACTAATATCTTACTAGCATTCATAAGTTCATGTATATTATTTTTAATGTTTAAATCAATTAAAACCACTAAAATATCTGAATAATCTTTTTGTAAATCCAATTTCACAGAAATAGGAATATTAACTGAACTATTATTCGGTATTTTTACATCATAATATTTTCGAGACTTATTATTAACCCAAAAGTCAACAAATTCTTTGTTTTCATACACAAAAATACGAAAGTTTCGTGTTGGTTTATCTTCTTTATTTTTTTTCATAGTGTCAATTTTATAATTAAAATTAAAATACTCTGTTGTAGTTGGTATTTTATAATAAATTGCTTCTTCCCCATCTATTATTACTTTTTGTTTATAAGAGTCTTTTGCATCAAAAGCCATCGCTTTATCTGGTTTAAATCCTATTTTTTCTTCAATATTTTCCTCAATAACAAGATGTTCATCATAAAATATTTCTACTTTTTTTTGATTAGTAACAAATTCATTTTTTTGATTGGAATCAGTATCAGTACAACCAAATAAAAATAGACAACATGTGAAAATTGTAAAGGACATATTTTTTTTAAACATTATTTATCTCCTAGCTAAAAATTATATTTCAAGAATAAGTCCCATTTCTACTCTTACTTCCCTTTTTTCAATATCTTTATTTGAATAACTCAATAGATCACATCCAATAAGTTGAAATCCATGCTTTCTGTAAAATTGAATGGCAGGATAATTAGAAGTTTGCGTTTCTAAAACGATCGCCCTCACCCCTATTTCTGCTGCTCGCTTTTTGACCAAAGCCATGAAATTACTCCCAATTCCTTTATGTTGATGTGATTGATGAATATGAATATCATTAATTCTTAACACATTATTCCACTTTTCATGGCTGAAGCTAACAATGCCCACTTCTTCTCCTTTTAACTCTGCTATATAGCATTCTATATCCTCTATGTGATCTTCGAAAATTTCTCCTTCTAAATACTTGTGAAACGGGGTGTCGAGATGTTTTAACGTAAATTCAATTGCCCATCCATTTTCTTGTTCTTTATAGGAAACATCATAATAATTATCAGAGCTGTATTGATAGATTATCTTTTTACCGTTAGGAAAATTCTCTTTATATATTCTTTTTATTCTTAACATCTTTAATCCTCTTTTCATAAATCTTTAAACTAGTTCTTTAGATAATCTTATTGCACATGGATATAACTGTAAACCAGTTATGCAACTTGAATTAGTCATAGTTCATTCGAATTCTTGGAACATTTAAATACATGAGTCCTGTTCAATATTAACTTAACACCTTAAAAGTTTTGTGTAGACAATCCACGTATTATAAAATACTCTTAGTACTTATTAATTAAAGAAGGTGTAAATGGATGTATGATATTACAGTTATCGGTTCAGGTGTAAGTAGTATTTTTTTAGCATATACCTTATCTCAAAGTAATCAAAAAATATTAATTCTTGAAAAAGGAAGATCTATAGAGAAGAGGAATTGTCCTTTAGATCGAGGCGAAACATGTAATTGTAAAATATGCGATAAATTTTTTGGGTTTGCTGGTTTGGGTAAATCAGAAGGAAAATTTAATTATACAAGTGATTTTGGTGGGGAATTAGAGCAAAAAGTAGGTAGAGAGAATCTTCTACTATTAATGGATGAAGTTGACGAAATTTTATGCCGTTTCGGTGGAGACTCTGTTATAAAATATTCCACAGCGAATACAGAACTCTCAAAAAGAGCCCAATTATGTAATTTACAAATGTTAACTACCGAGGTGAGGCACCTAGGTACGTTACTTTCAACAGAAATTTTCCACCAAATATATAAAGTTTTATCAAGTAAAATAGATATTCAATTTGAGGTGGATGTGCAAGAAATAATAAAAGATAATGATACTTTTACTTTAATTACAAATAAAGGTGATATCCAATCTCAGCAAGTAGTGTTTGCAACAGGTCGTTCAGGAACAGATTGGTTAAATAAACAATGTGCTAGTCTTGGAGTTAAGCAAGGCAAAACTCGTTTAGATTTGGGTATTAGAGTTGAAATGGCAGAACAACAGCTACGTTCAATTTTGGAAGATACCTTTGAAACAAAACTTGCTTATGCACATGGAGATATCATTTCAACTACTTATTGCATGAATCCTAAAGGAAGAATCATTCGTAAATATCAAGAAGGTTTAGTCATGCCAGATGGTCAAAACTTTCGAGAGCAAAAGAATGGAACTTCTAACTTGAATTTTACTTTGTTCACTCCAACGTATTTTTCTACTCTAAAAGAAGCGAATATGTATGCACATAAGGTGATCGGAGAAATAAACAATGGGACAGATCGTATTGTAGTACAACGTTATGGAGATTTAAGGAAGGGTCAGCCTACATCAAAAGAAAATATGTATAATAATCGAATTCAGCCTTCGTTAAAAGCTGACTTTGGGGACTTAACTAAAGAAATTCCTTTACTTCATATTCAAATCTTACAGGGATTTTTAAACCATTTGGAAGAATTTATTGGTGAAGCCATTGATGAGGATACATTGCTTTATGGTATGGACGGAAAGTTTTATTCACCAACAATAGATACTGATGAAAATTTCCAAACAAATATTCAAGGATTATATGTAATTGGAGATTGTTCAGGAGTTACACATTCATTATCGCAAGCAGCAGCTAGTGGTATTTTCGTAGGTAAATATTTGGCTAGAAATTGTTAGCTTTAAGAAATTTATTGCTTTATTATAAATCGAAAAGTTTGTTTGATACGATTTCAAATATTCAATAACCCTTCAGATCAAGCAATTCTGAAGGGGTTTCATATTTATTGTGGAACCATTTCTTTCTAAATCTATTCTACACTTTAGCTCATAAAAAAAAGGAGCTGTCAAAACAGCCGAATGATCTTCAAGTAACCTACTCCTATGGCCATTTTCTAATCATAAATATTTCTAATTATGACTATCACTAATCTATATTTCACTTAATGATTGAATTAATATAAAGTAAAGCGAAAGAGAAATACTGTGAAATACAAGGAGATGTAGTAGTTTGTCGCAACATTTATTTAAAATAATTATTCTTGCATTTGCTTCTGCAATACAAGGAGCAGCTATGTCTATTTTCTTATTCCCTCATTACATACCATCCGGTGGTGCTGCCGGAATAGGTGTGTTATTAAATTACACGTGGGATGTGCCATATGCTACAAGTATTTGGATATTAAATGCAGTGATGGTGATTGCCGCCTTTAAGTGGCTCGGAACAAGCAACGCAGTGTGGACGATGTTTTGTGTCGGCTCCGCTGCCTTCACTATCCATTTAATTTCTCCACATATTCATCATCCTATTGGGAATGTATGGATTGATTTAGTAATTGGAGCCATTTTATTCGGTTTTAGTGTGGGAATTTTATTTAAAATGGGGGCTTCTTCAGGAGGAATGGATATTTTAGCTCTTATTATATCATCTTTTATAAAGCGACCTCCCGGAAGAATATTATTTTGGATTAATAGTTTGATATTACTTGTTGCCGGTGTTGTGATCGATTGGAAAGTGATCATGTATGCCCTGATTTGCCAATGGTTTGGAACTAGGCTAATTGATATCATTGGAAAGGGAAACTTTTCTATACCTGTACTAAAGAAATATTCTGGTGCAAAAACTTTGAGATAATTGGCAAGTAATCTCTAAATCTTGGACATACTTATACTATTATCAAAACGGATACCCTGTTAATGGTGTGGTCTTGGAATAAAGTTAGATTAAATTAACTTAATAAAAGAGCAAATAGATAAGCGTGTTTTGAAAAAAATTTGATCAAAACACGCTTTTTTTACTCAACTGAAAATGACTGTCTATTCCACTTAACTACTCCGTTAGCAGCATAAAAAAGCGCACTTCCTGGTTCCAGATGTTCTTCAGCAGCTTTTACGGCCTCAAACATGCTGATGATGTTTAATTTGAAAGTACTTTTTCCTTACAAAAGAAAAAACACCCTATATAAGCGAGCAGACTAGTCCATTTTTGAAATGGATAGTTTGAATACTTACATACAGTGTTTAATTACCTCTATATAGTTGGTTGAGGTTATGAAAGATATTTAATGACGTTTTTTATGTTTAGATAACATTTCATGGTTATGCTTCTAACGCCTCAATTGTTTGAGCTACTTGCTCTTCTGTTAAATTGTGACGCACGATGTAGCGGTTGCGCTCATGCTTTGTACATTCGATTGTACAGCCACCTAAATGCTTTGCTTCATTTTCTTCAGATGCAATGATTTGCTTGTTACATTCAGGGTTTGCACAGTTAATGTAACGTTCACAAGGTTCACCGTCATAGTGATCACGACCGATAATCACATGCTCAACTTGATTGATTGGCACCGTTAAACGCTCATCAAATACGTACATTTGACCGTCCCATAATTGACCTTTCGCAACAGGGTCTTTTCCGTATGTTGCAACACCGCCATGTAATTGACCGACATCGCCAAAGCCTTCACGTTTCATCCAGCCCGAAAACTTCTCACAACGAATCCCACCCGTACAATATGTTAAAACATTTTTCCCTTCGAATAGCTCGCGGTTTGCACGTACCCATTCCGGTGTATCACGGAAGTTTAGTACATCTGGTCGAATCGCACCACGAAAATGGCCGACATCATATTCATACGTGTTACGTACATCTAATACTACTGTATTTTCATCTTGCATTTCAGCAAGGAATTGTTCTGGTGACAGGTAGCGACCTGTTAATTCATGTGGGTTTACGTCTTCTTCTAAGCCTAAGTTTACTAACTCACGACGTGGGCGTACGTGCATTTTTTTGAATGCATGGCCTTCTGCTGCATCAATTTTGAAGACAATGCCTTCAAATAATGGGTCTGCTTGCATGTTTGCCATGTATTGCTCTGTTTGCTCAATCGTACCTGAAACAGTACCGTTAATGCCCTCATTGGCTACTAAAATACGACCTTTTAAACCGATTTCTTTACACATAGCTAAGTGCAACTCCGAAAACGCAGCTGGATCTTCAATCTTCGTGTAATGGTAATATAATAAAACTTGATAATTCATTGTTTTCCACCTATCATTTCAATATTTGCAGGATATTCCTGATAGTGTCTTTTACGACTTATTAACCATAAAGGATAATCATTTAAAATGCTATCGGTAATTAGACTGAAATGATTATAAATATTGTTTTTAAAGAATTTGTGGAGTGATTAGCGGACCTTTTTTATAAAGAAGTTTTATTCTTGTGGTACATAAGTTAGATAACACTATTTAGCTAAACTGCTCCGTTAGAATACAACATTCTTTTCGAAAACAGCCTAATAATTTAAAGGGACTTTAGCCCTTCTAGCTCTAATCTAACTTTATGAATGTGATGTTAATGGAAATAAAGGTCGTTGTGTTCCGAAGTTTATCATCGGTCGGATAAACAACACATCGTCCTCTACGTCTTTTACTTCAGATTCAGCATCATTACAATCAGGGATAAAATGAAAAATAATTCTTTTTATTTCTGAGGATGTAATGTAACTTAAAACCTCTTCAATATCAATTTTACTGCAGCAAATAACATCGAAAAGATGCAATTCTTCATCCTCTCTTTCGAATATTACAATAACGTCTTCTTCTTCGATAAAATAAATTGAATTTGGAAATGCAATAAGAAAATAGAACATAAGTAAACTTTCATTTTCTTTCACATCTAAAATTGATGATGTTGGAATCCTATCCTTTGCGTACAATTTCAATAAAGATAAATCTTGGATATCTTCAATATCTAATTTACGGATCGTTGTATTTGATATTTTCTTTAAATTATCCGCATTTAAAAAATATCTACTTTCTTGTACTTTCGAAAACCCAAACTTCGGATAAAAATCAAGGACTGTTTCATTCGCAAATAAATAGATGAATTCAAATTGATTCTGATATTTACCAATGATATAGTCCATTAATTTTCGTGCTAAACCTTTATTTCGATAATTTGGATGTGTCATTACTGTACCAACTTGTATCGCTTTATACTCCTTACCGTTTACTACTACAGTCATTTTACTTATTGATGCATTGGCAATAATTTTATCGCCATCTATATATGAATAACAGATATATTGATCATTCCAGCATCCTTTTTCATACCATTTGCTAAAATCTAAATCAAAAACTAACTTTGCTAATTCATTGAAGCTTTCTCTATATTTTAGATTGTCCTTGTAATCATATACTAATTGATAATTTGTCATTATGACGCCTCATTTCTTTATTTAGTTACTTCAAACAAGCTTATTTAAAACATTGCTCCCTAACCTACTTAAAAACATAAAAAAGACTATAAGAAGAAATTCTTCTCATAGTCAAATTTAATTTCAATATAAATCATTACGCCTCTAAGTAATTGTTGTTTGCACACAGATTAACATTGAAGCAGCCGCTTCAATTTCGCGCAGATATACATTGTTGCTACTGCCTTGGCTTCTGCACATATAAATTATGCGACCGGATTTTGCCTTTGACATCAGCTGAGACTTATTGACAATATTGAATATATAATTTGAAAAGATATGATGTCTTCTAATCGATAATGAGCAAATGGGCAAACTAAAAAGAACTAAGGAATAACCTTAATTAGCCATATTGCACTATAAAATTCTGTAGAATTCCCATTAGCAATTAATAAGTTTCATCATAAACAATCAAACCCTCATTTCAACATTGTATTTATCATCACTATACATTTTTCTGGATACTTTTGTAAAGAGTATTTGATTATAGCTCTATATATGGTTTTTATGCACAAGCTAATAGACCTTTAACAAGTCAAAGGTCTATTAGCTGAATTGTTTGCTATTTACTGTTTTAGTGTATTTGCAGTAAGTGGATTACTGTTTGCAACTAATTGTACCGGTGTCGTACCCTGCTGATCAGACGGTGTCATTTCTTGTGCATTGTTTACCCCAAAGCGTTTCATTACACCAAAAATTGCTGCAGCACCTATAATTCCCAATGTTAAAAATCTCACTGATGAAATTCTCCTTTCTCATACTGAATATTTTAAAACAGCTTTAGTATTGGAATTCCTATGCGGTTTATACTGTGTTAAATATTCGAGTTTTTCATTTAATTTACATATACATGGTATGAAATTCGAATGGAGGTAGAACATGAATATTTATATTGCAATAGTAGAAGATATCCTACAAATAAATATTATTTGTATTAGCAGAAAATATTTTCGCTACAAACATGAATCTAAGGGGTAAAATAAAAAGATATTTAAAGTAAAATAACAAATTAATATAGGAAATGGTCTAGAAGAATCACCATTTAATACTTCAATTTAAACATGTATAAAACCCTTTTATATTATTTGTGATAAGTCGGTTATATCTCAGAAATAAAATTGAATAATTCAAAATTAAACTAATATATTACATTTTAATTATTTCTCGTTTTTAATAATAATAAGTTCATTAGTAACTGAGATAAGATCTATTTTTATTCCTTCTTTTTCATAGATAACAGAAGCTCCCTCTCTTTCTTTCTCTTTCCACCCTTCCATACTTAGATATAAAGCATAAAATTTCGAAATACCATTTTCTTCTGATGCACCTGACCACTTTAATATTATTGAATTTTCTTCGGACTTTACAAGTTTAGCGCTTCTCGGAATTGGGAAATCGTAAAATTCTTGAGAATGCTCGAAAGCTACGAATTTAAAACCAATAAAAACAATGAACAAAAAAATAACAACAATAATGATTAAAGGATAAATTTTTTTCATTTTATTTCCTTCTATATCTTATTAATTATTTCCTTCTACATTTTGATAATTCGGTATGTTGAGTATGCTGTAATGTCATTGAAGCTTCTTTTTAGGTTTTCGTCTGATTGGCCTGAAAGTTTTAAATCTGAACTTGTTTTTCATAAATCCACATTGAGTGAGTTTAACGATCAGCGCCATCTTTTTTGAACTGGATTACATCACCAGATTTTACATTTGATATAATGTTACTTTTACTTGTACTTGAATATCCTTCGTGATTTTTTGAATAAAAAGCATATAAATCCGGAACTACTGTCCATGAAGTTGTTCTACTCCATGTACCGTCTGGTCTCTTCTTAATAAACTAATAATCAGTATATGTATTAAAGTAATAGAACTACCATTAGAAACCTTTCTTTTGCCGCCAGCAAGTAAAATTTGTGATACAAAATTTGTACAGTCGCTAGAATATTTTGGATAAGAACTATTGAAGTAGCTGCCGCTTTAATTTGAGTTAATGGATTATCGTTTTGATTTACAAAAGAATTTTCCTCTTTCATTGTTTGCAAACAAGTTTAAAGAGCATGTTTTGATCAATCTTTTCAAAACATGCTCCTATTTAATAAATATATCTGTTTTTAAAAATAGACCTTAACACATACAACTAATAAACTTTTTAATAGCTTGTTCTCCCGCATGTACCCATTTATTTTTATTCCTAATGTAACCGTCTTTATCAAGAGGATCTTGAAATTGGCTAATTCCCGTGGCACTCAATAAAGAATTTTCATCCTTGTCCAAACCAATATTTACGACATGCTTTATAACGTATGGTTTGCGGAAAATAATGGATGCTTCGTATTCGTCAAGTTCTCCTTCCAAAACTGAAAATGGAACTCTTAAGTAAATGGTTTCTCCTCCTTCTCTCCACAAAATGGAATCAAAACATCCCCGATCGTAATCCCAATTTCCTCCCAATGTATATCCTAGTTCTTTAATTCGGTAATTGATATAACCAAAAGTAGTCCTCTTTCCTTCAAGCTCCGTTTGCAATTCTAACATTACATTCCCTCCCGGCTTAAAATACCTATTACCATTCTTACCTAAAAAATATATACGTATTCAAACTAATCAAACAATAAAGAGGACAAAAAAGCTTAATTTATAAGATTTCAATTTATAAAAGTTTATTTAAAAAATCCGCTTTCCTTGATACAAGAAAAACGGACAGATGGGCTCTTTTTTTATCCTTTTTATACATTTTTATAGTGTTATAAATGTTTTTAATTACCACTACATACATTAGATTCGGGAAAGCAACCTATCGTATTGCATCGCTCCAAGTTGTTATTGCACTAAGCTTCCCAACATAATTTTACTCAAATTAAAAAAAAGATATTTCAAATGAATTATTTTTTTTATTTCACCCATACTATCTTTGCTTTAGATAAATTAAGAAAAGGAAGTGAAAGTATGGGTATTCTTGGTGGAAATCCAAAAGACGAGCCATTGCATTACGGTGAAGTTTTTAGTGTATGGTCAAATTTAATTGCAGATTATGGTATGATTTCTGGCTATCAAACTTTTTATAATCACGCTGGTGATGAAGATCTAAAAAAAATTATTGAAGATATCGTTGAACTTTGCAGGGAAGAAGTAAAACAATTAGAAAAAATCCTAAAAACAAATGGTATTGGTTTACCTCCTGCTTCACCAGAAAGACCAGTAGCAAGAATGGAAGATATCCCTGCAGGTGCTAAGTTTAATGATCCAGAAATTAGTGCTGCGCTTAGTGCGGACCTAGCTGCTGGATTAGTTGCTTGCAGTCAAGCAATGGGTATTTCTACTCGTGAAGATATCGCATTAATGTATGGCCAATTCCATACAGCAAAAGCCCAAATTGGAGCTAAACTGTTACGTCTTAATAAGTCTAAAGGTTGGCTAGTTCCACCGCCATTACACGTAGATTATCCAGAAAAGTAAAAATGATTTACCTGACTAACCGTCTTCCCAGTATTACACTGGGTTTTTTTGTTTCCTTTTTATCTTCAAAATTATTTTCGGAACCCCACCTGTAATACAAAAAAAGATTCTTTTGATGCATAAAAAAAGCTTAAGAACAACTAGTAATTCTCCACTTTCACATATACACTACCAAATAATTTCGCATCAATATAGGCATCAAGCTTCCACATGCCACTTGTTGGGAAAGTCAATATGTTCAACGACCGTTTCCCATTTTTTGTTACATAATTTATCATTGTCTTTTGCGTTATATTCTAAGTGTAATTGCACAATCTAAAAAGTAACTAAACAATAACGGAGGTTATAGCAATGAAGAAATTTTTTTATGTCGGAGCAATGGCAACATTCTTACTAACTGCTTGTTCTTCTCATGACGAAGCTCCAGCAAGTGAACAAGCAGAAGCAAAAGAAAAAACAGTCAATGCTGAAACAAAAGAAAATCTTGAGAAAAGCTTTCTTTTTGAAGCAGAAGATCCGTTTAATAAATAGTTGAAGAGGACAGATAACAAATTAAAGTTATCTGTTCTTTATTTGTACTTTCACTTGCGAAATATATAAGAACCTGACAAAAACAATCAATCTTATCATGTGGATTTTATCAGTCATATGCATATCTTATGCTCTTTACGTACGGAAAGCGGATAGATCTTCGTATTCCACTATCGAAAATCCCGTGACATCCGCTGAAAAGTAATTTAAATGCACTTTTATATCTACATATATATAGGTGGGAGACATTTATAACTATCATTGATCAGCTGACGCTTCACTTTAGGTACCAAAAAAAGCTGAAAGAACTTAAAAACTGCACCTCCATTTAAAGAAGATGCAGCTCATATTGAATGTCCTTATTTTACCTTCATTCAGGCTTAAATTTCTTTGATATTTTTTTCTTTTTAAGAACAACAAATGATATTGCTGTCCCTTGGTTTAGCTCACTTTTTATTTGAAGTCCCTTACCGTAATGTTGTTTTAAACGAAGATCTGTATTAAGCAAGCCAATTCCAGTTGATGTCTCCGAACTTCTTACAAGTAAACGTTCGATCATCGCGTTATCCATTCCAATACCATCATCAGACACAGTTATCTCAATGTACGTGTCGTAATCTACAATGCATATATGAATATTCCCACCATTTTCACGGGGCAAAATACCATGTTTCAAAGCATTTTCAATCAATGGTTGGATGATTAGTGATGGTATCAAAACATTAGTCGAGACTTCCAAATCCCACGTTACATTAATCCGCTCCCCAAAACGTTCCTTATGAATATATAAATAGGATCGAACAAGATTTAGCTCATCCTCAATTGGAACAAGTTCATCAATATTTTGGAACTTAAATGACTCCCTTAAAAAATCACTCAGTGCTTCAAGTAACTTACTAGTTCGCTCGATATCAATGTCACTTAATGTAATAATGGCATTTAATGTGTTAAATAAAAAATGAGGCTGTATTTGTGCCTGAAGCCAAGCTGCCTCCATTCTAAGTCTTTCTTGTGCAGATTGTTTAACGTCAGTTAGAGCCTTTACCCTTGACCTTAACTCTAAAGCGTCCACAGGCTTTGTGACATAATCATTAGCACCAGATAAGAATCCATTTTCAATGTCTTCAGACTGGCTTCTCGCCGTAAGAAGTAAAACCGGAAGTTCTGTTATTGAAAATTGCTGACGAATTGTACGAACTAATTCATACCCTGACATATTCGGCATCATCACATCTGAAATAACCAAATCCCATTCTTGAGACATTATTTTTTCGAGGGCTTTACTACCACTTGTGACAGTTACTAAGTTGTATTTCTCTATTGAAAGTATTGTTTCGATCACTCTTAAGTTAACTGGATCATCATCGACTACCAAAACTTTAGGGCGATTTGCTTCAATGATTGAATGGTATTCTTCTTGAGAATCGAATGGGTTTATAGAAGGTACTACTGTTAAATCTTCCTTCATACTCGATAGTAGCGCCACATTTTCTGCAGTAACTTGCTCATCAGTTGAGTCAGATATGTGTAAGGTAAAAGTAAATTCTGACCCTTTTCCTACAGCTGAATTTGCCTGTAATGTTCCCCCATGTAGTTCAACTAAACGTTTACTAATACTTAGTCCTAGCCCAAATCCGCCTTCAATCATTGCCTTACTAAGGGTACCCTGCTCATACGGTTCAAATATACGTTGAATGGTTTCTTCATCAATACCAATACCAGTATCCGAAATTACAATTTCAGCCATACCATTTTTCACATGACCTGAAATTTTCACTTCACCTTCGTTCGTGTATTTCACTGCATTATGAAGCAAGTTGAAAACAATTTGAATAACTCTATTTTCATCCGCAACTACTTTTGGAAAATTTTCAGGAATTTGATTAACTAACTGAATCTGCTTTCCTTCGCTCATAACATAGAGCATATCTAATACACCCGATACAATTGAATGAATCGAAAAAGTATGAAGTTTTAGTTTGGAGTTATTTTCTTTTAAGCTCATAACATCTAGTAAATCATTTAACATTAGTGTCATACGTCGTCCTACTGACAACACTGTTTCTATATCCTTGACACTTTTATCACTGAGCACATGATTTTCCCTTTCCAAAACGGCTTTTGAAATGTTAAGGATCCCATGAAGTGGGTTTCGTAGTTCATGAGACGTATTAGCAAGGAATTCATCCTTTAACTTATCAGTCTTTTGGAGCTTAATAGCAAGTTCTTTCGTTTCCGAATGGACTTTAGCATAACCTTTAAACCATAAAATAGCCAAACAAGCCACTGTTATAACAAGATCAAATGGATACATGATCACTTTTATTCCAAAAATAAGAAGAAGACCATCCCAAATAAGATTATTACCAAATGCCAATATGGCAAAAAGTAAAAAAATATTACTTTTAATCTCTTTAATAGATTCTCGGATTACTGTTAGAATCGTTATTACTATCGGTATTCCTAAAATCATAATGTATATGCCTTGATTGATTACGATAAAGCGAGTAGACAACACGATTGTCAACAATGCTACGATACCACAGAAAATACTAAACAAACGAATATATTTTCTAACATGTTGAGGTAACCAATGTTTTATGCATTGAAGCATTGAAAAGCCTACGCCGACCATAGAAAGATGAACTAATTTAAAGGCCCAGTCGTAACTAATCGGAAACCAATAAGATAATAATTTGTCTTCGCTTCCTAATAGGAAATCAATCATACTGGTAATCGATAACAGTGAAAAGTAAAGTAATCTTCTATCTTCCATGTTTCCAACAAAAAATAAAATAATGGAATAGATAGCATGTAGTAAAAAAACAACTGCTACTAGTTGTTGCATATTTATCGACAATTGAGTTTCACGAGCTAATATATCTTCTTTCCCAAATTTAATGGAACGAACAATTCCCCCGTTACGAGGGTCCTTAAAGTTTGAAGCCTGAACAATAATGTCGATTTCTTTGTGACCGTTCGCTTCAAAAGAAACAGTAAACGGAACATTCTTGGCAACTGTTTTTTCTGCATTTTTCCCTATTTGGCCTGATTTTGCCAACTGCCTACCATTTACATATATTTCTGAGGAACTTCGAACACTCGGAACTCGAATACTGTAAGTTATATTGTTTTCTGGATTAACGAGTAATTTTAAGCGATAAGTACCGTAACCATATGGCGTTAACTCTCCCTCTTGTAAAGATGAACTCCACCCTTTAGGAACCTGTATGTATTTAGCATTCTTCGAGGATTCTAAATGCTGTTCTTCACTAATCAACCATTTATAAGGATAAAATTCCCACTCTCCATCAAGTGTAACAGCATGACCGTCATTAAAATCCCAATTTCTTAAATCCATTTGACCTTTTGTCGCATATGGTTGATCTGTATTATTAAATACATGCAGCCATAAAATTCGTGAGCCTGTTAGAATAATAATAAACAAGCTAATGATGAGAGCAATTTTTTTCTTTTGCATTCATAATAATTGTCAAAAGGTAGTTTGTGTTTTTCTGTTATAACACAAGTTCCTTAGGCAAAACGCACCTCCTACGATATAATATCCTAACAGAGTTAACGTTAATATTAAATCTAATTCTTTCACAAAAATCCAAATTTTACATTGTATTAATATAAAAGGCTTTTAATATTAATACTAATTTTCATGGAGAATCCGATGTTATGTAGTCGATATCATAATTGCATATGTGCTAAAGGGATTCTTGTGATGTTAGATGAAAGAACCTTTCACTTTGACTACGATATCAGATTTAAGCTTATCATTTTCACGGAATCATGCGAAAAGTAACCAAAGAGATTACCGGAAAAGAATATTTTGCCTACTCCAGTTGATTATTGTATCGATACTCCTTTTACACTAGCTTTAACTGTTTTAAAGCATAATCTGTTGTCATTGTAATGTTTTCTGGTATTTCATCTATTGAAAACCACTTAACTTCCTCTAAAGCATGCGGCTCTCTATTTTGTACTTCCCCATTCGTAATACGAGCAGCGAAAGTAGGTGCAACATAATGAATATCTTCTGAATGAATAATATGATTGGTCACACATACTAATTGTATTATTTCGATATCCACACCAAGCTCTTCCTTAATTTCTCGTATAATTGCGTTTTCTATTGTCTCCATATAGTCTACCTTGCCACCAGGTAAGCTCCAACAGCCGGCTTCAGGCGCTTTTTTGCGTAAAACGAGTAAAATCTTGTTGGACTTATCTAGGATAACTGCTCCTACTCCAACCTTAGGTAATTTCTCTTTTTCCATTTTTATTCCTTCCTCTACTAGAATACTTTTAATATTTGTTCATTATTATATACGAATTCATCCTCATTCGGGATCACTTTTATCAGTGAGGCTTTTTATCTTTATTACAATAATTAATATTGTTTTAGCAGATTGTCAGCATTCTTTTTTCTATGCACAATAAAAATGCGCAGAAGAATGTCTACTTCAAGTATTTATTCATAGATCTCACAGTCAAGAATAGTGTGGCTTTATTAAGGAACACTAAATTGAGGAGATGTAGCTTATGAAAAATCACATTATTTTACTTCTTACACTTTTTCTTGTTGTTTTTATTAGCGTTGCAGAAGCAAAAAATGAAGAATATGAAATTGTTTCAAAATTAAGCAATGATAAAATAACTTTGTATGCAAAGAAAATAGGAAGCCTATACCGAGATTTCAAACTGCACTTCAAAGGGGAATCTTACTTTAGACCTTATTGGATGAACGTTACCAACCCAGCATATGCCCCGCAAATATATTATGAAGACATCAATAAAGATAGGGAGAAAGAGTTAATCATTATCTTAACAAGGGGGTATGGTACTGGTGTGTTAGATGAAGAGGTTCATGTATATAGACATACTAATGGATTAATTGACGTTCTTGTCGATAATCCTATTGCCATTATTTACAAAAGCGTAAAAACTAGTTTAACGAATAATTCAGCCGAAATTAGATTGTCTGACAAAGTGTATAAAATTGATATATCCCCTTTAGAAATACAACCTGCAAACTTATTTGATGATATCGCCTTTGGAGGTTCTATTCATTATGAAGTACAAGACAATCAACTTGTTGTAAGGGTAAGTGGTCAAATATCTCCTGCCAGTTTTGTCGGTGAAATTGTTATTGTTTATGAATATCGTGACAAAATGTATCAAGCAAAATCCATTGAATTCCAGCCATACAACTAATTCAAATAATACTGGTCCTTTGATGTTGCTCAATCTGAAATATAGAGAAACCTTAATCATATACATTTATGTCTATATCATTTATTGGAACCAAATATTAGTCCTCAAAATCTATTTCCTTTAAAAATTTATATAAAGACATACAAAAAAATGAAAGTCCTACCAATAGCAGAATTCCACCAAATATGAAATTTGATAAAATGTACCCTTTCATTATTACTAGGAAACTATCTGAATCCATGCTTCCACCCATTGATGTACTTAAGTACTCATTTGCTGAATCCACACCATTTTCAACACCATTTATTAATATTAAAAATCCAATTACGCTTAGGACAAATGTAAATATTACAAATCCATACTTTTTTATATTCTTCATAATTTCATCCCCTTTCTCTTTTATTTCATCGTTTTAGCAATTAAAACCAAGACAGCAATTAAACAGTCTTGGTCTTGGCGACTCATGATGATTTAATGCTTTATTAAAGAAAAAATATTAGTGTCAAACGGAACACCATTTTGGTGCATATAATTTTTTAATATCCCTTCTTTTTCAAAGCCCAATTTTGTTAATAGCTTGTTTGAAGCTTCATTTTCAGTAAAAACAATAGCTCCAATACGCATTAAATCCATCTCTTGAAAGCCAAATGATACTACTCTATTAACGGCCTCCTTGGCATACCCTTTGCCCCAGATCTCGGGAAAAAGTGCGTAGCTAATGTCAGCTCTTTTATGCTCAGTAGACCACTCTTGAAAACCAATCGTACCAATAATACCTTCTTGCCCTTTTAATGCAATTCCCCATTTAATACCACGTTTTTCATCATAATTCTTTGAAAAATTTTTAATTATTTGTTTAACCTGCTCTATACTTGTTAATTGATTCTGACCATAATGGCGTAACACATCAGCATTAGAAAAGCAATTTAAAACATCTTGGGCGTCATGTTCAGTAAGTTCTCTTAACACTAATCGTTCAGTCTCTAAAATGGGAATCATCTTCTTCACTCCACTTCCATATAAGTTATAGGTTAGATTTTATATAAAAAGAGTGAGAGTTGCATTACTATTTTGAAAATTTTTACAATAGATGTATTTAAGAAATTCGATGGCAGAATATTGACCAGCTTGAATGGCGCATAATACTCTTGGCATTTTTGAAAATCAAGTGCATCATTTGTTTCATTCAAGTAAATGCTGGTTCTTAAGCAATAGCACGTGTGTGCAACTGCTTCACGCTGTGATGTTTTTTGAATGAATCCCGGAAATACACCAGAAAGCCCATAATTTCAACAATTGAGGGAATTGGCCCTAACTTCTTTGCTCTATACTACATAGTATAAAGTTAAAAAGGATTTGATCATAAGTTTAGTTTGAATATCCCTTTAGTAGCTTTAACCATTGAAAATAAACGATAAATTTTGTTAACCTTGCTTTGTAATAACAGTTGAACACCATTTCCGTTCTTCGCAATGAGCTTAGCCGTAAATAAAAAATGGAAGGACAATAAGGGATATGGTGTGCAATGCTCAAGCTTTTAAAAAAATAAAAACCTTTTCTTTCTACAACTGATAGGCTAGAAATTTTAAAGGAGGGAAAATGTTTGAGTTGTTCAAGTTATGGATCGGGCACGAGTCTTGCCCTTGCAATTGTATTATTTGTTCTTTTGATTATTGCCGGCCTTGGACTATTTTATTTATTAAGAACTTTAGTATGGAGCAGTGTGTAGTATTGCATAATATTCCAAAAGTTATATTAAAGAATGAGCTAATTGACGCTATATTTGGCTTCACTCCAGGGCTTGCGTGTATGAATATACTCATAACGGAAGTCCTTTTTTTAATTATTTCATATTTGGGAAGTCTTTAGTCAAAATATGTATACCATTAAAAGAACTTTTTGACTTTATTATTCATATCAGTTTTCAAAATAATAAGACCAGGATTAATAAGTACCTGGTCATTTTTTCGTTGCTCAATATGAAGTTGTTCACTTCCCTATTTTCATAGAAAAATAGTTCGATGAAACTGTTGATGTAACACTGTATTTCCTTCTTGAGGCACCCCAACATCATTAATTCCCCATGTATTCAAGATAACAGGGTCATTTGGAACTACAGGATCACTTGGAAAGATTGGATCACCTGGGGTTTTAACAAGTACTTCATAACATGGATCACCGGGTTGCCAGGCATTTTGCGGAGTTGCATGAACGACAAGAAGTTTTTTAGCTGGAATTGTAAAAGTAAGAGGAGTTGCCGGTCCATAAAAAGGGGAAGGCTGAGATTCTCCACATAAGAATGCCTCTTTTGGCATCTCTTCTTGGGCACAATTTTGCCAATCTAAGACGGATACTGTCACTGTTTGAGGTACATCTGATTTATTTAAAAGAGTGACAACGATAGTTTCTGTAGTTGGATTTCTCCATATTGCTCCTGTCGTAAAATTGCTTGGAACTGAAGGTTGAACTGAATTAATTTGACTAATAGGGCATGAAGATACTTTATTTAAGCGAAGTATCTTGTTGTGACAATCACAATCACAATCACAATTGCAGGAAGAGTTCATCATCGCATTACCTCATTTCAATCAATTGATAATAATACTAAGATATGATGAATGATTCATACGGTTTAGGTTTTTTTATACAGAAAAAAGGAACAATTTATCAAAAACTTGTCCCCAAAAAGTATCTTTTAATAATCAATTTATCTTTCTAATTATTATTTTCCTATACATCCCATTTAGCATGATAGGTGTATCTTCTTCAACTACTATATTTTCAGGTACTATTTCCTCGAAGCTCCGACCAATATCAGTTCCTAATAAGTTAATAATGGGTCTTAGCAACCTTTTAGGTAAGGCCAGTTTTTTGTTTTTAGGGACAAATTTATCAAATACTATTATTTTTCCTTCCGGCTTTAAAACCCTTGTCATCTCTTGAAAACATTTAGTTGCATCAGGAACTACCGAAAGGATTAAACTAGCAACGATATAATCAAACGATTCATTTTCAAATGCCATTTTTTGAGCATCCATTTCTAAAAATGTTATTGTGGAATGTTCAAACTTCTTTCTTGCTTTTTCGAGCATATCAGGTGAATAATCAATAGCCGTAATATTTAGGTCATTGTGATTAATTAACTCTAAATCAGCTCCCGTACCAACACCTACAAACAGGAACTTTTGTTGATTATTGAATGGTATGGATTGAAATATTTGTTTTCGAGCATTCAAAAAAATTCCCGAATTAAAGAACTTATCGTAAATCGGAGAACCTATCTTATATATAATTTTATTCCAAGAATTATTCATTACTACACCCCCCATAAAACAAAAAAGACCAGGTACTCATTATTATAAAATGAGTCCTAGTCATTAGCTATCACTATTTCTTATCCGCGACCAGCTTGGAATTCAGGATATAAAGTCATTCCACCATCCGCAAATAAAGTAATGCCGGTTACATAACTAGCTTGCGATGATGCAAGCCATACTGCGACTGCAGCAATTTCCTCTGGTTTTCCGATATACCCCATCGGAACCATGCTTTCTACATCTGCACGTTTTGCTGGATCTGCAAACTTTTCTGCATTTATAGGTGTATTGATCGCTCCAGGTCCGATGTTATTGACACGAATTCCTTTTGGGGCATATTCTAACGCTAAAGTTTCAGTCATTAATTTAATGCCCCCTTTACTAGCGGCATAATGTACGAACAAAGGCCAAGGAATTTTCTCATGAACACTGGACATATTGATTACAGTACCTTTAATATCGTTCTCCACAAAGTATTTAATCGCTTCTCGACTTCCTAAAAACGCACCCGTTAAATTTGTATTGATGACTCTATTCCAATCACTTAACGGCATTTCATGAGAAGCTACTGGATTTTCTATTCCTGCGTTATTAATCATGACATCGAGAGTTCCGAACTCTTTTATCGCTGTTTGAACGAGATTAATGACATCCGCTTCAACTGTAACATCGCCCTTTACAGCAATAGCCTCCCCACCGGCTTTTTTAACTTCTTCAACGACAGCATTTACATCCGCTTCATTTGAACGGTAATTAATAACTACTTTCGCTTTTTCTGCTGCGAAGCGAATACCCATCGCTTTACCTAATCCCGTTGCAGCACCTGTAATCACAACAACTTTTCCTTCTAAATCTGGATACATAAAATGCCCTCCTTTTTATCTTTTCGCAATCCCTAGCATAATGCCAGCAGCAACTATAAATACAATCCCTATGATAATTCCAATGAATTGCTTTCTTGTTTTCTTCTCACCTAATATAAAAATTCCGCCTAAAGTGGAGATGATGATCCCCATTTGGGAAAGAGAAAAACTTGTTGCGACCCCTACACGTGGTTGAGATATGAATAAAAACATATTTCCGGCCGCCCAGATTAAACCTGGGATAATATTACGAAACGCATATTTATTAAACGGTTTATGCTTAAAGGTTAGTAAAACCCCACCTATTACCATCCCGATTGCTTGTGGTAATAAAGCAGACCATCCACTTACATTAAATAAACGTACTACCACCACATATACTAAATATCCAAATGTTGAAACAAGTAAAATTAATATCCCTTTTTTCAAATTGCTTCCGTGATCTTCTTTTTTCTCCTCTGGATTTGGAAGAGATGTAAGAACGATCCCTACAATAATACTTATAAGTGCAAGAACACCTAAAATAACCGACATTGTTGTCGACCATTCATGGAACACAATTACACCAAATAAAGTTGTGGACACTAATTGTAACCCTGTCGAAATAGGCATTGTTTTAGAAACACCCATTAAATCAATACTTTTCAATTGGTTTACTTGTCCTAATGCCCAAAAGAGACCTGATACAATTCCGACTCCAAACACTAATGGTGTTAACTCAGGCTTTACAAAAAAATAAATACCTATTGAGAAAATAAGTGCACCAAATGTAGTCCCAAGTACTTGACTATAGGGTCCACCACCGAGCTTGACGTTAAATAATACTATACTTCCCCAAAAGAGAGCTGGTAATAATGCAAGGATAATATCCATTTTTTTCACCTCTCTAAATGCTTTATTTTTGATTCTGATTACTGTTACTTGAAACAAAACATCCATAATACTTTTTTATGATGTACCAAGGTAAAATTTTTATACTTTAATTTAGAAACACGATTTAAGTTGGTTTATTTTGTAATGTAAAACCTTAATGAAATCACAAATGTTGGTTGGGTTAAAAAATCTCTACGAACAGGTGAAGAAACTGTGGCAGGTTATAAGTATAAAAATTGTGGAGGGTACTTATTCAAATATGCCGAGGAATCTCGGTGTATTTTTTTATGGGGCAAATTTGGAGAAAACTTAAATTGTCTACTCTAGTGAAATATTATAACTATTAAGAAAACTGTGTACAGTAATTACAATAAATGGTATAATTATTATTGTAAGATAGATAAATAACTTACAACTACTTGTTTTATATCGGAGGAAATGAACATGATTGAGGAATATTTGAATGAGTGTACTTACAATTATAAAGTATATTCAAAAGTTACTAAGAACAACGCAACATATGCATTGGTAACTGAATTTACTCCAACAGGAGAAGAAAGCGATGTCTACCTTCTTATTTAAATAGATGGAAAAATATACAATCAGTAAAAAGAAGACCTGGTGTTATTGTTGGAGTAGTTAATATAATCGCAGAGATTGATGTTACTGTCGCAAAAATAACAAGTCAAGAACCAAGAAATGAATATGATATTTTTATTGAAAATTGGGAAGAAATCGGTTTGAATAAACCCTCTGTTGTGAGATGTACAAAATTATCAACGTTTAGTAAAGAAGATTTAATTTTTAGAGCAGCAGTTCTTGATGAAGTAACTATTCAAAAAATATCTCAAACACTAGTTAAATACTTTACATAAGAGCTCTAATTTTTTTAGGTTTTTTGTTTTCAGAATAATCAAAAATATATTAACGAGTAGATTAAAATTAAAAAAAGATGAAGCCTGTATAATACAGACATCATCTTCTTCGAATTTATCAATATTGAACTTTAGTCATAAACCAACCTAAAATTAATAAAAGAAATACCACCAATACAACCGACAGTATTATTTTCTTCATATCGTTTACCTCTTCAAAATCTTATTTTGTTAATCTTAGATGTTAATATTCTGTCCAAGGGATCGCCCAGTCGGAACGTCCAGAATCAACTTTAAAGGATCTCTTGCCAGGCTTGGCTTTTACATACATATCCACGCTTGCCGAAAGAGCCCCTAGAGAACCAGTAGAACTGAGAGTCCAACTATACCCACCATATGCCCAACCACCAGAAACGTACTTGTTTGTATAGCCGTTCTCGGTAGTCCAAACCAATGGATTATTATTATTATAACTTTTTTCAATATCATAAACTTGTAATGCATTCGTTCCATCAGATTGGTAGACTAGACCAGCTCTGTATTCAGCTACCTCAAGTCCTAAAATAGTGAAGACACAACGTGCCTTACCTGTCGTCTCTCTATAAGTAGTCAACGGCATTATAGAAGAGTCTCCAATACTTTCATTATCATCGGAATTTTCAGAAATCATTTTAACTTCAATTTCTTTTCTATTGTTTAATTCAAATACAGTGTCTTCATTTAAATTTTCTTGAGCTAATGCAAAAGCGTCAAAGAAATTCTCTGGCTTTAGAGCTTCTACAAAAAGCTCTTGATCTTCTTTAGATAAAGATAAAAATTGTTCTAAGAGTTCAGCTCTATCTGGGCTGTTTCTTAAATACTCAATGTAATTTTCTACTGTAGAGATAGAATTAGAATTTCCTAAATCTAATTCATTCGCTTGTGCATTTGGAACGGTAAAGGAAATTAAACCTAAAAACAGAATCAGAGACAGGGGCAACTTTAATAATCTTTTAATCACATGATCTACATCCCTACTTAATTTAGTTTTTTATTCCAAATTAATCATACCAATACAAAAGTAAGTAGTAAATAACTCCAATTTAAAATTTATTAATGGTAAATAGATTTAAATGAGATCGGTAATATAGAAGAATGAAGTCAATCTCTCTTTTATAGTCCAAATTCTTTGGCCAAAATCTCAACATCTTTATTTGGTAAGTAGGATTGAGTAGTTGAAATATCACTATGATTTGCGAGCGTTTTCAAAACATTCAATTCTAACTTGTCTTTGCCGAGTTCCTTCAAAACATAATGAGTCCCGTTTTCATAATTGGTTAATGAGCTATGTCTGAAGCTATGAGGGTTAAATTCAATTAGTTCTCCAGTCTCTCTTAATAATATTTTTCGGAAACTCAAGCATCAATTATAAAGAGTTTGATATTGTGCTGCTCTACGGTCTTCTCCTTTACCAACAATCCATAAAGAATCAATATCATCATTACCACGTTGATCAAAATATAACTTTGTAATCTCTTTTGAACGAGAGAATCTTCTGTCTTATAAATAGTCCAAGTTCTATTATATAATTTGGAGGCGAAATCTACTAATGAGAAAAGCAGGAAGTAAAGCCAGAACTCAGGTGGCCAAAAAAGCTCGTCAGCTAGTTAAAAAGATTCAGGTATGTATCACAAGAAATAGAAAAGAGGTAAGGTCTTCATCGGTAGAGATGGAGAATTCGTTGTTCGAGTTTTTATCTCATCACCTCATGTGCACCTTCTTGAATATGGCCATAGAATTATTTCTCCGTCAGGAGAAGAAACAGGTTTTTCAAAAGGTAGATACCCACTCGATAAAGGGATAAAAGAATTCGAGCAATCTAATTTGTACGAAGCTGAAGTTGTTAAGTGGTTAGATAAACTTCTGAAGGATGGAAAATTATGATTACTTTCAAACAAATAAAGAAAGCTATTAACAAATCACTAATTAAAAATTTTGATGTTCCAGTTAATAGTCAAGACATTGCCCTGCACTTTCATAACGCAAAATAACCAAGATTGCATTAAGCTATCTTGGTCCTCAATATTTTTAAGTCACTTTTTTATAATTTTTATTCATTACTAAGGCAATCAACTCTATAATAGTAGTCATCCCATCATAATATAAATTAAGCTATTATTTAGCTTACACACCGCCTTGAATTGTTACTAATTAAGGGTCACTTCCATACGGTGGCCCTTTTTTATTGTTAAATTTTTTCGAGTTTTAATTCTAAAGGACTTTTTGTTGGATAAATACCTCCACTATTTTCTATAAAGGTACATATTATAGTTGTAGAAAGGAGGAATTCTGTATGGGATGCTTCGGAAACTATGGCAATTACAACAATTGTTGCTACGGAGGTTATAGCTATGGAGGTGGCAATAACGGTTCAACATTTGTTCTAATTGTTGTTCTGTTCATTCTTTTAATTATTGTCGGTGCTACTTTCATAAGTTACTAATTACACCAGTTCATTCAAGGTCACTTTCACAAAGTGACCTTTTTAAGATGAGATAAAGCTCCGCCCTTTAGAGTATGAATTTGCTAAACGATCCAGCCTCAATCAATTATACCCTTTCACGAAATAAGTCAAAATTTCACTAGTGCCAACAATAATTTATTCTTTACAATTATCGTATTTTATCCAAACGTATCGCGGGCACTAGCTTCAGGCTATTAATAAATTACACTCAATACCTCGCCTTGATGCTCATTTAGGGACAACTAAGTTATTCTCCCCTCCAAAAATGATAAGTTAAGTATCACTTTCCTCCGCTGACAATGTACAATAGTCTCACTTCAGGAAATTGTAAATTTAATTAGTCACCTTTTTCACACTTAAAACATTCCATCTGTTTCTAGCTAAAATAATTTTTTTTAGGAACTAAAACGACAGACTCTTTATTGTTGTTTATTTTATATAGTCAAATTAGTAATAGCGTGGGTTCGGATAGTGGTGGTGGTGGTGGTGCGGATGGCGATGATGTGATGGATATGTTGTATGTGTTGGGTAATAATGCATTGGGTAGTAATGATGCATTGGATAATGATGGCTCGGATAATAATGAGTTGGAGAAACCGGGTAATATGGATGTCTCCCACCATGTTGTCCCCCATAATTATCATGTCCGTAATCGTATCGCATATCTTTTCCTCCTTTCGATTTCGATATAGGTTATGCTATAAAAGGATTAACAGTCTACGCAGATGCCTATTTGCTAGTCAAATTGCCTCCACTACCCACCTACAAACAAAAGATCAATCACCATTCTTACTTATTTTTCAAAACTAAATACCATTAATTGAGCTTGTTTTTTATCTACAATAAATGTTTTCTATAATGTAAATGGACTGTAGAGTTAATAAAAGAAAAAAGATACAGCTCGCTTTTGTAGACATAAAAAATAAGCTGTTTATATGACAATACGATAGCCCACAATCATTCAACCTATCACATCGAATCTACCAACCTAGCATTTTTTTCATGAAGAACCAAATAATACCTTACCTATGTTATAATTCTGTTGAGTAGAAATTAAAATTAGGCACAATTAAGGAGCGAAATTCATGATCGATAAAAAATGTAAAAGATGTGGAAAAACCCAATTTACAGAGGCTACAGATTACATACCTATAAAACCAAGTAAAGGTTCATTTAAAGGGGCAAACAAGATCTACACATTTTGCTTAGATTGCGGTGAAGTTGACTCAATTCGTATAGAAAACACAACTATTTTTAACAAATAGGCTTTTAAAAATAGTGCGATAATGGCCAACATATAAAAAAACAAATTCGATTGTGAAGATTGAGTATTTGATTTCGTAAAGGGGAGATTTTAATGAGTATCGTTATCAAAAGAACCAATGAAACTGACGCTCCTATTCTTTTAGAAATACAGAAAGAAGCATTTGAAGATGATTTAAAAAAGTATGAAGACCACGATACAAGTCCAGTAAATGAACCGATTGAGCGATTACTTCGAAAAATCGAACTCTTCATACACTATACCATATGGCACAATAATGTGATTATTGGTGGTATAGATGTGCGTGATTTAAAAGATAATAAATATCGATTAAACAGAATATTTATTTCAAAAAAATATCAAAACAAAGGGCTTGGTAGCCAGATAATGAAATTGGTAGAAGAAGAATTTCCTTCAGCAGTTGAATGGGTTTTAGATACACCACATTTAAATATTAGAAATCATCACTTCTACGAAAAATTTGGCTATAAGAAAATCGGTCAACATCAAGTAAATGAAAAGCTTATTTTATTTGATTATACAAAAAAGATACTGTAAAGTCCGATTATGAAAAAATAGTAAATACGCTATTAATTTTTTTAAGCAACGGGTTTATGTTAATGAGAGCGAATAACTAAAAAATGGATTACTCATCACAGAGCAATCCATTTTTAATTGTAAATCCGCATTTCCTAATGCTACTATTATATTACTCAACTAATTCAACAGTAAGTGTAGTAATTACCATTGGTGCTGTATATTGGACTGTTCCATCATAACCGACTTTTACCTTATCACCAACCTTAAATGTTTCGTCAGGATTCTTCGCTAGATTTACATAAATAATTCCGTAAACCGCATCATTTTCAGCTTCAGTTACATAAACAAAAGCTCCCCGATCATTAATCAACTCTTCAATCACACCTACAAACGTTGCTTTAACTTCACTTTTACACATAAACAATAAACTACAGCATATAAGAACTGTAAATAGCAAACTAAATGCCTTTTTCAATATTATCCCCCTAAATCTTTTGTTTCTCCTTATAATTAATAATATCTCAATCTGCAAAATAATTCCTATTTAATGTTAAATCACTAAATTATTTTCCTAAATGTTGTTTTATTTTCATCCTCCATTAACCGACATTTTTGGTTGGTTATTTCATATTTTATGCACGGCATTTAGAGCAAACGGAAAGGAACTGGACGTGCACCGTTAGCTCTTTTTCCACAGAATATGAAATAACAAATACAAAAAAACCACCCATTTCTGAGCGGTCTACTGTAATCTGATTTAATTTGTACCCATTGTTTTGATTCACGTTTGTTTAATTCTATTAGGAATTTTAAATCCTAAAGCTATAGCTGCACCTATACAGCTAGATAGACATCCTATTATCAAATAAATTGAAAGTGGTGATTCACCAATTAGTACAGAGGCTATTCCTCCAATTACCGGAAATAAAGCTACCATGTACCCGCTTTTGGCAGCACCTATTCTTTCAACAAGCTTTAAATAAAATAGCCATGCTAGGAAAGATGCTATTAATGTTAAATACAGTAAAGCAGATATGTATGTTATTGATGTAGGAATTATGATCTTTTGTCCCTGTAAAAATACAATTATTGACATTAAAATACTTCCTACAGTAAAACCAATTGCATTCGAATAGATAGGGTCAATCTTTACTCTGGCATTTCTTGCAGAACTTACATCACCAATTGCTGTAAGGACTGTACCTAAAAGAGCAACCATAATGCCTTTTAGAACATCTGTGCTAGAAAAATTACTTAATGAAGGATAAATGAGAACACAAACTCCAAACACTCCTAGAAGTCCTCCAAACAAAACACGAGGATGTAGTTGCTCTTTTAAGAAAATACGAAGAGCTAACGGCGTCAGTATCACTTTTAATGAAAAGATTAATGTTACAATTGCTGCTGAGCTTAATATTGTTGCGTAATATAGGCATAAATAACTTAAAGCAAAGTTACATACACCAAACACAATGATAAAGGGTATATCTTTCCTTGTAGGGATCCCTTTTGGCTTAATAAACAATACTAGGGAAATAAATAAAAATGCAGTAATAACTAGCCGATAAGTCAAAGATAATTCTAAGCTTACTGGCGTTCCTTGAATTTTTACTGCAATAAAATTAAGCCCCCAAACTATTAAACAAAATACATACATTAGATTAGTCACTTATTTACTATACCTTCTGTCGTTCTTTAATTAACGAAATATCTAGAGAGAATATCCAACAGTTATAGGAAAGAATTATCTTCTCTTGAAATTATCGCCTAATATATAGTATCATCGTATCTCAAGTTTGTAAAAAGGTTTTTCCCTAACCTACTTAGCTGCTAACTCATTAGCGTCTGCTAGTGGAAGTAGTCCAAGCAAACTAAGAACAGCTTATGACAAAGGACAACGCGGTTATGTGGTATCTGTTTATGCAAACGGTGTTAAACCAAGTTTGTCGAAGATTGCTTATGTATATTATACAGATCAAGCACTTAGGTTTGTAGAATGTAATTCATTCATATATTAGCTTTTTTACTAACAATATAGCCCAGGCACTCAATTTAATTTTAAACCCGGGCTTTTCTAAATTACGCAATATTATGATAATATAAATTTAGGAGGGATAACATGAAAAAAATTGCTATTTTAGTACTGATTTGTTCTTTGCTAGGTATTATTATTAGAATTTATGATATCGTGAAATTGGGAAATACAATAGTCTCTAATAATAATATTGATTTAATTATTCTTTGTATAATAGTAACCTTTAGTTTGGTGCTCAGTTTAAAACTTGATCCAAAGAAATGAATCCGATTATAGTTTCACAGTACATTAATTTTAAAAATTTTGTCTACATTGAAGTGTTTGACATAGAACATAACCACACGACTTGTTACACTTTGTATAGATTGGTTCCATGTTACTCATTACCTTTCGTTTTAAGTTTCCTAATCTTAATTCAGTTTTCGAATCTGATTTTGGAATTTGTAAAGTACAATCTAAAACTTTTTCAAGGTCGTCGTTTTCTAATTGTGTTGGTAATTCATCTTCTAAGAAGCTATCAACTATTTTCTCTACTGTACTTGGTCCAATCTGATTCATTTCATTTGGTGTTGTATTGCCCGCCCTATCGTTTGCCATTGCGTCAATTTTGCTTACTGTTTCTTATACGCAAAAGGTCTTTGGTCGGTTGCTTTTATTCTTAATGTTTTAGACTAACTATAAACGTTGATTTATCAACTACTCTTGATTTGCTGCTTCTAAAACTACAATAATCATATCATTGAACGTAGTTTGACGTTTTTCTGCTGTTGTTACTTCACCAGGTAGAATTGGTCACTCACTGTTAAGAAAAGTGCTTTACACAAGTCCTATCTTATTAATCTATAGCACCGGGTTAGCCATCCATAAATTACATTTATCACTGTGAATCAAGGTATTTACGTTCTTTCAGATTAATTCCCCTACTCCAATATTTACGCTAACAGGCTTGTTAAGATTCTAGGAGCTCGTTACTCATTTCTGGTAACTACTTTCTACCCGACACACATTTACCATTTTTATTCCAACTTCAACTTTGATATGCTATGATTCTTTACAGATAGAATTTTTCATATAAAAAGAACAGAAATATGGTTAAATGCAGGAGGAAACATGAATTATATTAAATCTTTACGCCAATATGTTGGAACAAGTCCTATTATTGCACCAGGTTCAGCAATCATTGTTTTAAACGAAAAGAATGAAATACTATTGCAATTACGTTCAGATACAGGTGATTGGGGGCTTCCAGGCGGCGGAATGGAAATAGGAGATAGTTTTGAAGAAACTGCTCAAAAGGAGTTGTATGAGGAAACAGGGTTAATTGCCCAAGAATTGAAATTGGTTGGATTAGCATCAGGGAAAGAGTTATATTACAAATTTCCACATGGGGATGAAATTTATAATGCGACGGCAATTTTTAAAGCAACTGCTGTTAAAGGCATTCTTAAACAAAATGAGGAAAGTAAAGATTTGAAATATTTCCCTATAGAAAAACTTCCAGATTTAAATTATACCACACTGAAACTACTAGAAAATGTTGGTTATATTTCAACTAATTAGATACAGCGGGCTATTATCACCTTTCGTTATCCTAAACAAAAAGTTTCACAGTCTCTATAAATGGCTCTGTGAACTGCTAATTCAACTTAGCTCCTATTGAATTACATCAGCCGTAAAATCAGAAAAACGATTGCAATGAACGCAACCGTTTTCTAAGTTCAATTATTTTTGCTTTGATTCGAATGATTCATATCTTTGAATAAACGCTGATATTTGAGAACGAGTTAAAATTTGGTCAGGGTTATAGCCACCGATTGATGTAGCTGTAGTAATCCCATTATCAATGAAAAATTGAATAGCTTCGTTTTCACTTACTGTTTTCCCATAGTGGTAAGATGCCATCAGTTGTGCCAATTTACCACGTCTAATGCCTTTATCCGCTAGAGTTTTAGAAGCTGTAGATTCTTCATTTGCTAGTACAGGCATTTTGTACTTTTTCGCCATGTTGTATAAACCACTTTTGTTCCAAGACGATGTGTTTTTTACACTTGCTAATTCATCTTTTTGAGCGTAACGGAAGAAGATTGTAAGGAAGTGAGCTTCTGTTAATTGTGTGTTCGGTTGTAACTGTGTTTCATATTTCTTTGTTTTTGGGTTCCATACGTTACCGTAACCACTAATTAACCCTCGGTCGATTGCCCAAATCATATCATCTCTCCACCAAGCTGTAGTGCTGAAGTCTGCAAACTTTTTAGCGTAAGCTGAGTAGTCCTTTGTAGTGGTAACTGGAGGTGTTGGTGTTGAAGCTGAGTAGTTTAAATAACTTGATGCTACATACCCCTTTGTCCCGTCACTTCTTTTCACAGGATACCAAACAAAATGGTTTTTCTTCGTTGATACTTCTTCATATTCAAAAGGACCCGTAATGGTAACAATTTCGCCTTCACGTAAAGTACCCATAGAAGGACTATCCGTAGTAGGTCTTGTCCGTAATGTTACATTAGTTGTTGCACTAACTTTTTGATTTGTTTCAAAAAAATACTTTGATTTGTTTAATGGTAAATCAAAATCATAGTTCATCGATGAAAATTTAATATTTTCCTTGCCGTTAGAGTCATATTGAAAATGTTCGCGTGAAAAAGGCAGCTCTGTTAAGTCTATTAATTCTAATTTCTTAATAATTTGGAGAATTCTTTCTTGATAGGCATCTGTATTTCTTTTACCAGTTGATTGGACAATTGGACTATTTACTGGCTTAGTACCGTTATAAGCCATGATAGCGAAGTACCAATGTTCCAGTACATCTCTTTCCCCACCGTTGATGCTAGGTAAATCCTTCCGCTTAAACATTTTATCTAGAGTCTCTACACCAGCTTGAATATTATAGACAATATCGCTTTTTAGTCTATCTTGATTGTAACCAGCTTGATTTGTAATTTGCATAATGCCAATTCCATTATCAGCTGTCACAATCGCTTTACCATTCACATCGAAATGACGCCAATTTCCACTTTCACCTTCTGCTATTGCCTTCACAATTTCAGGAGGAACATCATAATTCAGTGCTGTTTCGGTTAACAAACAGTTCATTGTGGAAAAATCAGGGTTTCCTTTCGATGCCGAATCATAATTACATGTATTTGCAATATTATTAGCTAATACTTTATTATCTATATTTATAGATAAAGAGAGAGTACCTATGGCAATAACACTAATCAATGGTTTCAATATCTTTTTCATATCTGATTATTACACTTCCTTTCATATTTTCTAAAGTTAAAAGATACAGATATATGTTATCACAAACCCATTATTTGGGATAGAGGAAATATCTAATGTTTCTTTCTTTTAACAGGATTGAGTGATAAATGATAGTCCTAACATATATTGTTTATTATTGATTCGGTGAAAGGGTTATAAATAGTGATTGTTGGATTTTTACCTTTTTGCGAAATATGTAAGCTTCCTATGTAGCCAAAGAACAAAAGGAACAAGCGAGTCAATTATTCGACTTACTATAAATAAAAAATACCCAACAAGCTCCGATATTTTCGGTCACTCATTGAGTATTTTTTATGCTAATTATTTGTTTGGCACTTTGAAATTTCTTCCAAACTACAAGCCCTTACTACACTTAGTCTTGAATTGCTGCTTCTAAAGCTACAACGATCATATCGTTGAATCATGTGTACTTTTTATAACAACACGATACTTCAATAACGTTGATTTAACAACGTTTTATGCTTTAGTAATTGCATCATACAGTGATTAACTTTTTTTGAAGTTATCCGAATTTACGATATTGGTCGCCTTTTGGTCGCCTAAAGTCGCCTCTTTTCTTTTATATATAACGAAAAAGACCACCCATCACGGAGTGGTCTTATTGTTATCTAAATTTCATTTATTTCGGAAATTTCATTTGGATTAATAAAATGCCCTTCTTTCAAAAGTAAAATCGATTCTGATGGCGACCCTTCGATTAATCTACAAAACAGGAGTTCTATTAACCTAAGAACAACTTCTTCTTCAACAGTTTCAAACGTACATAAATCCACTTTTTCTAAAAGCACATTGGCTTTGATTAAGTAAGCCTTATTATTTTCCTCTAACCAATCGCTTAGCAAATCAGGAGCTTTAAACGCATTATATAAATTATTTAAAAACTCTGGGTATAAATGTATACAACTGTAGCGCTCTAAAGATTTAAATTCTCTAAAGCCCCAAACTATTTGATCTTTATAAAGCTTAAAAATAAGATGGCCCTCTGGTCGATTTTCATTCTCGAACCTACTGTAAAATTTATAATCAGGGATATAATTAATTACATTATCGTTATGTTTAATGATGTTATTGGAAATATCAATTTCTATGCCATGCTCATTTATAAATCTTTTAAATTGTGTATTTTCTGTACATACATATTGTAAATCTCTTAAACCATGTTCAAGAATTTCCTTGCACTCATTATTATTAGTTGTTACATGATAAAAAGATATTGTAATATCACTTATACTTATCTCTGGAATAACAAAATTAAATTGTTCATTCAAAAAGTTAAATGTAATGCGCTCTCTATCATAAAAATCTTTTTCATTATATTTATCTATAAAATTATCAATCTCTTCTTTCGAAATTCCTAAAATTCCAACTAAATTATTGTATAGATTTTCAGTATCCATAAAGTCAATGTGAATCTCCAAAATTACATTCTCACCTTTCAAATTCTTTTTCTCTAATAATACACTATAATGTAATCATTTAGAAAATGATACTATGCCTAACATTCAAGCCAATTGTCTATAGCTGGCCTCTTATTTATTGATTGTGGAAGACCTTCACGCTCATTTAACCAATTATAGAAAGGGACAGGACGCTCTCTATGCACTTTGTTCTCTACATTTAATGATTTATTCGACTTATTACTTAATCGTTCTACAGCCTTGTTATATGCCCCTACGAATACGGCTCTTAATGTACTAGAAACCGTCAGTACACCCTCTTTTATATCCATAGCAATTTTGAATAGAATGTTCTTAGCTTTTATAAATTCATCCACAGAATTTACTTGTGAAGCTAGTACACATTTATGTAATTCAGCTTTTAAGTTATCTGCTAGTGGCAAACTATTCATGAAATCAAATAGCATCACCTGGTACTCATTCATGTACGCTTTTTTCTTTTCAGCTTGCAAAGCCAATTCATTTTCTAAATCACATAAATTATTATTTACTTGTTTAGAACTTAAAAGATTAAAAGAATTAAATGCTTGATTCTCTGATTGTGGAGGACAAACCGTGTCATTACTAGCTTCATCGGCTGTCTCTCGTTGGGACACGCTCGATGGGACATAAGGTAATATGCGATAAATATTAGCCCCTTTGATGCCGTTTAATTTAGTGCTTTGTATCTTCTCAATGATGCCTAACTCAACCAATTTCTTTACGCTACGATAAACAGTCTTTGTCCTGATCTCCAATGAGGCAGCAATTGTACTTGCTTTCAAATGACACACTCCCGGATACTCTAAGCTGTGAGAAGCAAGCTTAAAAACGATGGCACGTTCTGATTCTGTTAAATCATAATAGTGAACCGCCATATGGTCCTCCAAACTCTTATCCATATCCTCTATTGATTCAAATGTTTTGTAAGTTGCTAAATATTCGAATGCCATCGTTTTCACCTCGCTTTCATTTCTATAACTTCTACTTAAATGCCCTACGTAGATTCTCGCGCATCTGTTTTACTTCCAATTCTGTTAACAACCGATGATATTTCATAATCCACTTCAATCGATTTTGATACTTATGGACATCCTTTATTGCATCATGTTGTTTCATCTTCATTTGGATGTACTCTTGACGTTGTTGGATGTTTTTCAATTTGTTCACCTACCTTTTATTTAAAAACTCAATCAAGAGCACTCAATGAATGCTCCCTGTTCAGCTTTTAAGCGTTCCTATTCAAATACTCTTCATATGACATTCTTGTAATGCGATATGTCTTATTTTGCAGAAGCAATACGTGCAAGTTGTAATTTGAGCTATATCCTTTCATTTGTCCTTCATCCCAAATTACATGTGAATCAGTTCCGTGAATACCTACAATTTGACCAACACTTTCAACTTCCTTTGTTGTGTTTCCGATGTACTCTACCTTTGCATATAAATAATTCATACTTTTCGATTCCGCATTTCGGTATTTAATTTCACAATTCAGTTATTAATTACGATTTAATTCTTTAAATACATAATATATTTACGAATTTCGGAAGTCAAATAAAAATTGCGTAATTGAATGAAGTATTTTATAATTAAGATACGAATAAACACAACATGGTGGTGAATAGAATATTGAAAACTGTCAAACTAAGATTGAGGGTATTACTTGCAGAACGTGAGTGGGAACAGAAGGATCTAGCGGAGCGTACTACACTTTCAGCTCGTACTATCAGCGAGCTGTATAACAACAAAACTAAAAGTTATACAAAACACGCAATTGATGAACTAGTAAACGCATTTGGGATAACGGACATGAACGAATTAATGATGATAGTAGATGAGGAAACAGATAACTAAATAAGGTTGTCTGTTTTTTTATATGTACTTTTTACTCAAAATTACCCAGAATGGTAATATAAAGGGAGGATTTATAAATGAAGAAAAAATTAATTTTTAGTGCAGCATTAGTATTAAGTTTAGGTTTGGCAGGTTGTGGAACAGATTCATCAAAGGAAAATAAACCTAAAGAGGAAACAAAAACAACTGCTACTTCTGATAAAACAACAGAAAAGAAAGATGTTACACTTTATGATTCTACAACTGGAGATGTAGTAGAAAATGATTTTGCTGGAACATATACAATTACCAATTTATACGCAGCACCATCTGAAAAATACAAAAGTGCTGATGTTGAATTTACTATCGATGGAATGAAAACAGCTAAATTAGTTGCACGTGATCCAGAAATGATTGAAACTGAAGCTGAAACAAACGTCCTCATTTTATCGATAACAGGAGAAAATTTATCTGATGATACTGTAAGTTTTCATCCAAATACAGCGAAAATGACTACTGATACAAAACGTCAAATTGAAGCGAATGTCATGATTTCTCCTTTTGAATCTGAATTTATTGGAAAGGTAATTCAAAAAGGTGAAGTAATCTTCGATTTAGGAAAAGAAGGTTTAGAAGGCGTAAAAGAATTGAAATTTGTATTTGATCCAACTTCTAAAGATGCTAGAAAAATTGGAGAAGAAGTAACTGTCGTTGTACCAGTAAATAAAAAATAGGTCACTCAAACGAGTGGCTTTTTATTATTAAAAATAACCGATTTTTATCATGGTAAATAAGTCTTTTATTGTTTAAAGTTGTTTTCGTAGGTTTTTTTTAGAAATTCCTATATATAATTATAAAGGAGGATACATAAGTGAGTAAGTTATTGAAAAAAGGTTTTATTTATCTAGCATTTATCTTAGTAGCACTGGTTAGTATAAGTATTGAGAATGCATCTGCAGCAGAAGTTGTGGATTATGAAGAAGGGGTAACTAATTTAAATAATACTCTAGAAAATAGTGCCAAAAGATCTGATGTTCTTAAAAAACCTGAAATTGGTTGGAAGAGATATGATGACTCCCTTACAAGTATTCAATATTTAGGATCTGGGTGGTCTATAACCGACTCTTCTACTTATTACAAAGGCAAGAGACATGCTTCATCCTCTTCTAAGAAAGATGATACTATCAAATTTGTTTTTAGTGGGACGAAGATAAGGCTTATTGCTCAATTTTATCCTGGTTATTCAAACGACATAAGAATATTAATTGATGGAAATGAAGAAAGCTTCTCATTAGTAGCCCCATCGAATGGCCCAGTAATCGTTTACGAAAAAACAGGTTTATCTGAAGGCATACATGATGTAGAAATTAAAAAAAATGCCAAGGGCTCATGGGAAAACGACTTATATCTTGACGCAATTGATGTTGATGGAAAATTATTAGCTCCAGATGAAATTCCGAATGTTGAAACAATATCATTAGATAGAAATGTATTAGAACTTCTAGAAGGTAGCCAAGATAAATTAATAGCAACGGTTACTCCAGATACTGCAAAAGTAATTTGGTCTTCTAGTGATGAAAGTATTGCCACTGTAGATCAAGATGGTAATGTAACGGCTCTTCACGAAGGTGAAGCAATAATTACTGCAAAAATAGAAAACACAGATATTGCTGCCACTAGTACAGTAATTGTTAAAAAATCAAGTAATGAAGCTTCAAATGCTATTTTAAGCATTACACTAGTAAATGGTATAACAAAAGAATACGATGTAACTAATAAAGTATTAAATGACTATTTGAAATGGTTTGATAGTGCACAAGGTACTTCAACATTCAAATTCACAAAAACTATTTCACCTTATAAAAAGGTAACTGAATATATCGTACATGATAAGATTGCTTCATTTGAAGTAAGAGAATACTAAACACAAAAAGACCAGGTACTCACTTTTTAATTGAGCGCCTGGTTATTTATTTTGGTGACTAATTAATAAATTTTCTACTTGTGTTTTAAGAGCCATATTAGCATATCGCAGAACAATATCATTCCCCGCTGTTGCTACATTTACATCACTAAAGTATTCATCAACCTTTTCCCACTTCACGACTCTAATTTTATCTTTAGTAGTTGTAGCATTCTTGAGATATGTCTTCTAAAAGCTTATCAAGTATTGGTAAATATACTTTGCTAATTTTAAGGTTTTCAATTACCTTGTAGTCACGTTGTAAAGACTGAACCGCCATATCATAAACTACATATTTATGAAGTAGTCGCCTTTGTTCAAAACTTATCATACAACAGAGCGCTCCTTGTGGAAGACTGGAACAACTGCCAACACACTATCAATCATAAATGTACGTTTTGCCTGTCTACTGAAGCAATAAGCTTGATATGAATCTCCGACAACCTTAATGATTTTGATACGCCTTTTTGACACTGTACCATCTTTAGCCATGTACATCATATTTAAAAATTGGTTACGCTGCATTGCTTTAATCAGTTGTTCTTTCATCTTTCCACACCCCTTCAAAAAAAGAACGTTTGTTTGTAATTATATCAGAACAAACGTTTGTGTTTTGGCAAGAAAAAATTTTTGGAAATAAAAAAGACTAGGAGCTCATTTGAGTACCTAGTCCCTTGTATGCTATGTTTTCAAATTCAGTTTAAAACATGGTTCATTTCATTTATCCAATTCTTCCCACCATAAACGATAAATGTTGTTTTATTTTCTTCCTTATCAAAGATAATAATTCTTTGTGTAATAAGAAGATTCAGCCCAAGTTCAACTTGTTCCACTTCATCCAAATATAGTTCCCAATATAAGTTAGGATTAATATTAAATGCGTGGGCGCAAAAAATCAGACGTTGATTTGTTAACAACAATCGGCCTCCATCAGATTTAGTTGCACTGTAATACATATTTGCTACACCTGAGCGTATAGGGAATTCATTTGTATTCATTTCAATCTCGTGAAAGAAGATTTTTTTATTTGCTAATTTAAATTCATTGGAATCATAAGTAATTTGTTTTGCTTTTGCTGTAATGATATAACTACCACAGTACTCGCAAACATTTTCCTTTGGATCAAATGTTGCAGCACAGTTTGGACAATTTAAAGCTTTAACCATAGCTTCATCGCTCCTAATATGTATTTCTTATAAAGTATACTTTGGATTACTAAATATACCAATATTATAAAAGACAAAAAGCCCAGGCTCAAAATTAATTGAGCACCCGAGCTTATCTAACAGATAACACGTTACAGTTGTCCGTTTTTATATTATGTACTTCTCATCTATTACCTAATAAAATATGAGCGTTACTTATTGTGTTACCGATGTAATTACCCTCACTTGAAAAGTCCCAAACAAATATATCATCTTTTAAATCCAAAAAACTATTCATTATACCTTTTCAACTTAATATTTCTTAAATCGACGTAAATTTGCTATTTTTATCAAGCTAATATTGTTTAAAACCACCTCTGGTGTTACCATTTAATTGGTAATACTTGTTTAGTATACCATTTCGAAATATTTTCACCAAATACAGGAGGAGAAAAAATGATGAATAAGTCTTTTAAAAGATTTTCAAAACTAGTGTTAGGTGCAACTTTATCGGCTAGTATGATTTTGGGTTCAGTTGGTTCAGCAAGCGCTAATCAAACTCCTGCTTCACAAAATATGTACCAATACCTAAATCTTAATGCGGCTCATAATGCTGGGTATACAGGGTCTGGAGTTAAGGCAGTAGTTGTTGAAGGAGGTATAGCCAGAGTTTCTTCCCTTGGTAGTCGCCATCTAGGTGGATGGGATTATAGAACTAAAACATTAGACATTTCAAACCAAGGTAACTCAGATAGCGCTCATGGAACCAAAGTAGCTTCTATACTAGCTGGTTCAGGTATAGGTGTTGCCTCTGGAGCTTCTGTCATCTATTCACCACTAAGTGCTCCAATAGCAGCAGAAGCTGCGCTTTATAATGGAGCACAAATCATTAATGTCTCTCAAGGAAAAGATTTTGGTACTTCAGATATCTTTTGGTTAAATAACAGTACGATGAATCAAACATTGGAGAAATCCGATATCGCTATCTTCCAAGCTGCAGGTAATGAAGCTGAAAATAGAGATTCAAATACTAAATGCGCTGATTTGGCAACTTATAGCGGTGCTTGTATAGGAGCTATAAATCCAAGTACAAATAGTCTAGCTACATTTTCAGGTTATGGTACTACCCTATTTGGATCAACTCAGGGTGTAGAGAGCCCAGTTCAAACCAATGACGGAACTTTTACTACAGGGCAAGGAACATCCTTTGCTACACCTACAGCAGCTGGTCTCTATGCTTTATACAAACAGAAATATCCTAATGCTGAGCCTAAACAAATCCTCGATCATATGAAAAAAACTGCAGTTACAACTTCTGGTGGTAACGCAGCTGGTGCTGGGATATTAAAATACGTTCCAATTGATCTAAGTGGTCAAATTATATTAAATGCTAGTAGAGTTGGTCTAGGTAAATATCATAATATCCAACTAGGTGTCTATGATGATAACTCAATTTCTACAGTAAAATCTGCACGTTATGAATTGTATTCAACGAATTATAATGGAATGGGACAAGTAAGTTTAACATCTGGACTTAACTATATTGGATTAATTGCTGCGAATGCAGGTGAGTCAATTACTATAGGAAATCCATTTAAATCACAGATGGAAGCAGGTAAACTTTATTTTATTAAAGTAATTGTTGACTTTAACAACGGACAACGTCATTGGAAATACAGACCTTTCGTTTATAACTGATAATAAAAAGCAAAAGAAAAAGACCAAGACGGCAATTTGAGCTATCTTGGTCTTTACATTTTAGTTACTACGCTGTGTAATGATAAGTTTCAAACCTTCATAATCACCTGTAGTCATCTCACCTTTATCAAATTTATCTAACCATGACTTATCAATTAGCTTTTTGTCTACTACTTGTTTAATAAAATCACGTACTGCAGCTTTAGTTGTCTTGTTTGTAAATTCCATTTTATCATCATCCTTTTCATTTTGATTTGGCATATTGTCCTCTAAAATTAATTGAACTTTTATTGCGCTACTAGTTGGAACAATTACTTGTCCTTCAAGCTTGTAACCTTTATGAATAGCCCAATTTGACTTAACTTCAAAGTGAGGGCGATCAATGCTCACTACCCAATCACCGCCCCATGTAATGCCTAACTTACATGCAATCGCACCCACTCTACTAAGTGTTGCTACATCATATAAAGATTGTGGAGGGCCAACAGCAATGTCCCATGCTAGGCGTGATTTGTGATTGCTGTCTAATGTCCAAGTAACAATTTGTCCTGGTCGAGTACGTCCTTGTGCATATAGATATTTCTGTCTTCCCTGTGAGCGATAAGTTTCGGTAATGAAGATATTTCTAATGCCTGCCTTATAACACTCTTGGAATAAGAGTTGCACAGCTAATCTAGCTGGTGGTAATAGTTCATTAATGTCTCGACATGTAGTAGTTACGCTTGTCATTACTTTTCCTCCTCCTCATTCATTTCCAGTTCTTTATCAACGTCTTTGCCTGTTAATTCATTAAGTACTTCATTTGTAAAACTTTCTTCTGATTGATTTTCTATGACTTTTAATTTCTCAGCTAATTGTTGTGGAACTAATACACCTAGTTGAGCCATGTTTTCAACAATTGATAATGCTTCGTTTGCTATATAAAAAAGTACTGTCGCAAATGTAAGTGTTCCATTTAATGACAGTACTTGATCGATAATATTTGCAGTGATGATAACAATTAAGATTAAAAGTTTACGAGCGTACCCAAATAAACTTTTTCTACTCCATAGATTTTCATTTTTTACCGCTTTAAAAATGCCTGTTAAAATATCTAATGCCATTAGCACTAATAACAATTCGACAAATTTCACCCCACCAAATAAATATAAATGTGCTACTTCTAAATACTCCAAATTCATACCTCCCATATTGCACACTCCTTTTTTGCATTATAAAAGCCGTCCACGATTATCCGTGGACGGCCTGTTATTAAAGCATTTTATTTAATTCAATTACGAACTCTTGATACGTTTTAATATTCCCACTTAAGTGAGATTCTTTTTTAGTAAGCTCTACTACTTCATCCACAACCATATTAATACTCGCCTTTACGGTTTCAGTGCTCGATCCAGGAGTAACATGTTTTTGTAACTCATTCAACAGCGATACTCTTTCTTTACATTTCTCCAAATCTGCTTGTACATGCACTAATTCTTGTTCCCATTCATCGATAAATTCTTTGTACACTATGATTTCTGCATTAATGGTTTCTTGACTAATTTTTACTTCTTGCAAGTGATCGCCTCCTTTAATCTACTCAATTCGACAAAAAAGAAAGGATTCCCTCTTAATTTAGACAATTAAAGTAACTATAAAGCGTATCGAGATTCAGTAACATATATCGTTACCCATCTCGATTGCTCTCACACGGCATAATAAAAACACTCTCGTTTGAGAGTGCTATGATACATCTAAACTTTTCACTACTTTTAGAAGTATATCTTCATTTTTATCAAAAAACGATTTAGATACTTCTGCTTTTACATTATAAATAACATCATTGCCGATAAAAAGTAATTCATAATAGACCTTTTCATCTAATTTCCCTATTATAAGCTCTGCACTTTTACCATTATCCAAAGTTATTCTTTGAATATCGAATCCATTATTTTCAGCACTTTCATAAGGATTCGATATCTCTTCCAGATAGAGTGATGCAAAGGCAAGAATCTGTACGTCTGGATTTCCAACATACAAATTAATACCATCTCCATTATCTGATTCTTCTCCAATAGGCCAGTCAGGTGGATAGTTCACTGAAAAGCCAAATTTGGAATTAATGTATTTTTCCCACTCAACACTTTTGGTTTTGGTTTCATCTTCACTACAAGCAACAAGAAAGGTAAGGATAAAAATAAAAGACAAAAATTTCTTAAGCATTTTAACTCTCCGTTTTTTATTGTTTTTTTATAAATAATGATTTATCACTATCCTTATTCTACAAAAAACGTTATAATCCTCCTAAATATGACAATAAAAATAACGCTAGCTTATGCTGCGTTTACTCGTCTTCGTTATTTAATTTACATTGCTTAGTTTCCTTTATTCTGATAGCTTCTTCTGCGGTAATTAACGATTTTGCAACCGCTAAATCAATTTGCTCTTCCGTTGCTCTACAGTTAATCCAGTTTCGTAAAAATAGATTGTATACAGCGTTCAAATTAATTACCTCCCATTTCTAACATAATAAGCATAATATTTTCGTCTTGATCGGTTAGAGCGATTTTAAGTTTTTCGTTCTCTTCTTGTAATGTCTCGATGTCTGTTTTAGGTACGTCAATATACTTGTAATATAGTTTCTTCGTTTCTTTATCGTAATACAGTTCGTATGTTTTACCTTTTATATTTTCTGGTTGAGGAAACGTGCTCATGTCATATTCCACTGGAATCTCACCAAAAGAAAATACGCTTAACACTTTTACCTTTGTTTTCTCATCATTGTTTTCGATAATAATCATATTTACTTCCCCCTTTAATTGATTACCAATATATAACGACCCAACCATCTCCGCCTTTGCCACCATTGAAGTCGCCGTTATTTTCATTGCAACCTGCACCGCCACCACCAGCGCCTGAGCCACCTGGAGCGCCGTTAGCACGGAATCCACCCCAACCTCCGGCAGATCCGTAAGTAAAGTATTTTTTGTCTTGTATAGGACCACCGTTAGAGCCAGTAGTAGGAGGTAAATTACCAGGCATAGCGTCAGATGGTTGACCACCACCACCGCCACCAGAAGCACCTTCACTATACCTACCATCCGTACCACTGATAGCCGTGAATACGACACCATCATACATAGTGTTTATGTCGAAAACGAAATCACCTTGCTTCGGAGGGGATAGAGGAGAAATCACTCCACCTGCACCAGCACTAGTAAAAAGCCCACCTTTACCTGCATAACCAATATTATTGCCTTTGAAAACGGACTCCCCACCTCCTCCTCCGAAAGCTTGTAAGCCGTTGTGAACCTGCGAGAAACCACCTGCGCCTGCGGTGTTGTATTGTTCTTGTGAAGGGTTAGTAACAGGTAATCCACCTGCCCCTCCCTTACCTACAGTTATTTGAATTGTTGTACCCGGAACAACAGGAACGACGCCAGCCACGAAAGCACCAGAACCACCTCCACCGCCACCTATTGTTTTAATGTAAGCAGAAGAACCACCGCCACCACCGCCTGCGCCCCACGCTCTGTACATTAAACGTATTACGCCATCCGGCACTTTGAAACTGTGAGTACCCGGAACGTTAAACGTTTGTGAACCTCTGGATACATTTCCACCTCCTTTAGTAACTAATTGAAAAAACGTACCGTTTGGAAGGACTCGAATTGTAACAAATTGATTAGTTGGAAATTCACCAATTGACCACGAACCTATGCCATCTGGTTTCATAATAGCTTTAATACCTAAGCCGTTAACATTTGCCGCAACGTTACCTTGATTATTTGTCTTAGAATTGTAGTAAGTAATACATAACCCAGGACTATAAGCCTTAATTTCTTCGTCGATAGTTAAGGCATGAACATTTGAGTCACCACCTACGGTTGTTGAATAGTAGTTATGACTAGTAACATCTTTCCTATGGTTCGTCAAAGCTGTATCAATAGCTGCAGTGCGCTGATCCGTATACTCTTTAGCATTTGTTTCAACGTTTGTTACCTCGTCCTTTAGCTCATTAATGGCCCCTGCTAACGTCTTATCATTTGTTTCTAAATCAGGAATCGAGGTTGCCCCTTCTTGTAATTCACTGACTACATTCTCTAACACGTCCATGTTGTCGTTTAAATCCTGAATGTTCACGTTGTCCGTTAAATCAGGTTTTTTTAAATTTAATTTTGGCGTAAGTTTCATTAAATCACCTCATCCCATATTCTTATATTGTCCCAAGTCATTTTGCTTACATCATTCCATGTTCGATTACTTACAAAGCTCCAAGTATTAAATGTATAAGCATAGTCAAACTGTAGATGTGCTGGAACAATAATATCAATCGCCTGTTTTAATCCTTCTATGTTGTCAGGAATTCCCCTGGTACCAACGAATTGAATCTCGTAAACACCTGGCGTATCTGTTGCGTTTACCTCTACTTCACCATTGCTATAAGCAGCTGCTACAGCTTTAATAGTTGCCTTGGTAGTTTGGTCAAAGCTTGCTCGATTACGTGATGTAATTTGTTCTCTACGTTGGTCATAGCGTAATGCGCTATTTGGTTTAATACCAAGATCACGTTCATAAATTGGTAAGGCTTCAATAGCTGTGTCCACAAAAAGGTTTCTATCTACTATTTCTAGCTGTTGTTCAGTGTTTCGGAACTCTTTATCCTCTGAGTTCAAAACAGCCCTGAAAATAGATGATTTACGCTCATACAGCGGTAAATGTTTAACCATATCTGTTAAATAGTCTTTTGTAGAAACAACTATACTTGTAATCATTTCAGTTTGTATTTGCATGATAATAGGCGACTGAACTACTTTGACACCTTGCGTCTGTAACTCTGTTATTGTTTCATTCAATGAAGTACCTGACGTTGCTACGGTTACGCCTTGTGCCTGCAGTTCTGTTTCCGTTATCATCAATGCTAATCTAAAACATTCCCATTGGTGAGGTGTTAAATCGCCCCATGTAAATGTGGACACCTGGCCCCATTCTGTTTGTGATAATACGTGCATGTCCTCACCTACTTAAGCCGTACAATTAAATAGTTTTTAGGAATCTTGTATTGGCTAGACACATCGATATTCTTCGTAAATTCTGCTTGCGATTTAAATAGCAGATTGCCACCTGTTTTCGCGTCATAAATGCCAATGTGTGAAATATCTCCCCAAGACTCTGCAGCAATAGGAAACAAAATATCAGCGTTATTCGATGTTTGGCCATCTGTTGGCGTTGCAAACATTCCTTGCTGCCTCGCATAACTTGCCGTGTTCACTTCAACATCGTTATTAAAGAGGGCTACATATACTGTCGCTGTTTTTAAGTTGTCCGTTAGAACTTTATTTTTTAAATAAACTGTCATGTGATTCATTCATTAACACCTCCCATAATTGCAACGGCATCATCTGGAATAACTACATTTGCTGTTGATCCATTAATGAGTAGATCCTGATAGTCCATAACTCCGTCACTGTCTATAATGAGCGCCCCAATCTTTGCATAGCTTACAAACGAAGCTTTGAAGGCTATTTCTTTCATGTATTTAGTAACGTTCTTTTTGATATTTACTTTTACAATTTCCTCTGTGTAACCAGGCATTAATGTTATAGCAACCGTTAAATTAACTAGTAATGCAACTGCAGACATTACAAGAAGATCCTCAACACCAAACGGCATTTCCTTTTCAATATGCGCCCTTACATCTTCCACTAATTCATTCGGTGCAGGTAGTTTATTCGCATCGATAACTACAACCTTCATTGTTAATGGTCCATTGTAGCGTTTAAATATTTTTGCATCTCCTGTACCTGTAACCTCTAAGGCCCATTCACGGTAATGATATTCATTTCCTGATTTCCCTGGACGCTGTAACTTATCGTAATACCGTTGACGTAAATCATCATCCGTTTCCTCATCGTAGCCATCCACAACAGGCTCAGGATTATACACATTGATTAAGCCTGGTATCGATACAGGGAAATTTTTGATTGTATTGGCTGGCACATTTCCTATTTGGCCAAACTCGTTACACTGTATTCGGACATGGCCTAATCCACTTTCATTTAGTGTTGCGTCTTCGATTACAGTAAATAAAATCGTGTCTGTACCAACTAATTCGCCAGTCCTAACAATAGTTCCAGCTGCACCTGATACAATAACAGTCGTTGTCGCTTGCGTGGCCAGTTTTCGACTTTGCCCTGTTCGTTGATATACAGTACGTGTTAATTCATCACCTGTTAACTTTTCGACATCTAATTTATCTTGTACTTCTGCAATCTTCTTTTGCTGATTTGCAAATTCAACAGCTGCAGGTTTTGTTGCATCATAAATAAATTCGCCTTTTGCCTTGTCGTACTCGTCATTAATACCTAACATCATACGATCATGAATGAGTTTTTCATCTTCCACTTTAAGCAGCCACCTCCTTTAACTGTTCATCAATATCAAATGCACCTTCTACCGTGATAACTCTAAATTGAATTCGCATCCATTTTCCATCACGAACAAATTGCCACTCCTGGACATCTTGAATGTGTGTATGTTCCAACAATGCTGCAGTAACTTCTCGTTTGATTTCAGCTTCAACAAAAGCGCGTGGCAAGCTGGAACCTATTAAATCCTCCAATGTGGCACCGTAAGGAATATCTTTATAAATCCTGAAACGAAAACGCTCAGTCTTTAAAACTTTTAAGATCCATTGCTTCAACGTTTCAAGCCCGTGAATTGCGACCATCTTTCCGTTACGTATCACAAAATCACCTTTATCAAAGTCATATAAAAAAGACTTACCAAGTGGCGGTAAGTCTGTGTCAATATCTTCGGTTTCAAACTCTAATTCTGCAATCTTAGGTAACATCGAACTTCACCGCCTTATCGATTACAAAATACTGTTGTTCATCAGCTGTTGGTATTAAAATAACTTCGTCACCATTAATTAAGCCTTTAGTGACAACCGTTTCAGTAAATATTAATTGTTCATTATCTAAATCAATCGTGTCGTTTAGCTGTATTAAAGTCTCAGGTGGAGGCGAAATGACTTTTCCAGTTGTCATAGATTTTGCCGTTGGTTTTTGTGATTCATTGCCACCTTTAATCAAAATGGCCAGTTCAGTTATTGGATCCATTTACTTCACCTCTAAACTAGGCTTCATCGTGTGGATTCCTTTACTAATCGTGTGCAATACATCTTTGATTAAGAACGTACCCTTAATGCCTGTCACTGGCTCCTCTAATTTAAACAGTCGGCCAGCTCTAAAATTATCATCACCCATTAATTCAACATCATTTTCCTCTATAACTTTTGAATACTGCTTTAATTCATTTTCAGCAATCTGTTTAGCACTTTTCTTCTCATTCTGATCTAGTTTAACTACTTTAGTAATTCGGCCATATTTCTCAACCATTTTATTATCCGATTTTGTTAAAACAACTTTATCATTGTTACCTACAACCTGAATTGTGTTGGCCATGTCTACAATGCTGCGTTTTTTAGATGGATTCATAATAGCTGAATGAATGTCGTACTTTGTACCACCTTGATAGAGCTGAAATGTTCCTGTAACTACTGCATTACTTTGCTTTTCGATATACAGTTTACCTTGGCGCATTTCCATGAGATATTTCACACCTAACGATTTTTCTGCAATCCCTAAAATGTCTTTAATAATTTCACTTACTTTTTTATCGTTATAAATTTGTGATATTGGTTTAGGAATAGATGTGATCTTACCAATTGGAATATTGAAGTCTTTTAATATCTTCTTAATACAGGCGTCTGCAGATAGCTTTTTAAATTGATATACAGCGGTGGATTTATTTAGATAAAAGGCATAATCAAATCCAATGTAAGCAATAGGTGAAGTTCCACTCTTTACCTCGTCCACAATAATAGCACGCGTGATTTCTTTTCCATTGTTAAGCAAAACAACCATATCGCCTATGTCGCACGGATTCACTGGGAAGTAATTTGTATCATTGAAAGCAATGCTAAAATTAAGTTCATCTCCTAATTCCACCATGTTACTGCGCCAAGTTAAAGTGCCTATCATTGGTGTTATATTTGTCTTGGTACCACCCTTAATTAACCATAATTCATGAGCCATCATTTCACCTTCTTCTTATCAAGTTTAATAAACTTAAATTCCGATAGACTGAGACTGTAATAAATATCACCTGAACCATCTTGTGGGCCATATTCAAAGTTTTCAATAGTCATTGCTAAATTAATTGGTGTACTTGTGATGATTAAACGAATAGGGACTCTCTTATCTATCCAGGATTCAATAATATTAACGTATTTCCAGCCTTCATAGGTTCGATCTCGTGAAAAGGAATAATGTCTTTTCGGAAAAAAAGAAGAAATGGAGATAGCTTTTAAACCCCTCTGACCAATTAATTTAATGTCACCTTGATTTACTGTTGTAAAAACTTCATTTGTCATAGGGCTTGATACTTTAAATTCAGACGGTACAATCGGAAGCCGGATAACCTGTTCACGATTATTGATACTTAAAAATATGTCCATTCTTCCGTCCTCCTATAAGTTTGCTAGTCTTAATTTAAGCATTGGAATTAATTCATTTACAATTTGCGTAACTGATTTATCAGCTGCATTAATAGTAATATTAATGGTATTACTGTTTCCTTCCGAACGAGCCATTTGTACTGATTTATCGTGTGGGTAAACCCTAGATCCATTAGGTAAGTCAACAATCTCTCCGCCACGCTCATTTATTTGCGCAAGCCCACCTGGTGCATAGTTCGTTCCTTTTGCAAATTGGGGAATTGAAGGAATATTAACCCCGAATGATTTTCCACCTACGCCTGGAACCCAATCCGGAACTGTGAAACTTGCAAGGCTGTTAAATCCACCAATAAGACCATTTAATTTACCTATGATAAAATTCACTCCACTTGCAGCCGATTCTTTCATTCCGGTCCACATGTTGCTGAAACCTTCTTTGATACCACCCCAAGCACCTGTTAGTCCATCCCATAACTCAGTTGCCTTCGTTTTGATTGTGTCCCAATTTTGGTAGAGTAACACACCAACCGCTATAACGGCACCAATTGCAATGGCTACCCAACCGAGTGGTGATATAGCTAACACCGCATTGAAAGCCCCTTGTGCAAACGTTAATGCACCTGTTACAACTGCCCATCCTCTCGTTGCAGCTGACGCTATTCCTACTGCTGTTTTATAAAAAGCGATTGCACCAGCCACACCGTAAACAATAGGAGAAATTGCGCTCCAATTATCATTTATATAGTTGTAGACATCCGTTGCCTTTTCAATAACACCTGCAATTCCGTCGACCACGAGAGGTAGTCCTTCATCTTTTAACCATGCAATCGCTGGCTTGAAGGATTCAAAAGCACTTATTAACCAATCTTTTATTTCAAGTGCTTTGACTCCCAAATCACTAAAAACTGATTTAACACCATTGATTGCAGGTTTATTTTCTGAAATTTTATCTTTTATATTTTGAAAAGCACCCACTGCCCAATCTTTTACAGCTACTGCTTTTTTGCCCAGTGACTCAATTGCAGATTTTACAAAATCGATTGCAGGCTTATTGCTTTCAATCATCTTTTTTACTAAATTAAAACCTTTTACACCTATACCACTGATTTTATCAAAAGCAGCTACACCCTTATCTATAGCACTTAACACTAAGTTTTGAATGCCAGGTATTACCTTAGCAAACCATCCAGCAAATTTGCCTTGAAGTGGTAGTATCTTTTTCCCTACTTCTTCTTTATATACTGCCCAAGCATTCGTCATTTGCTGTATTTTACCTTGATCTGTTTTGGCCATTGCGGCACTTACTCCGCCAACACTTTTTTCAAGAATTTCGGCCAATAACGATGCCTTTTGCGATTCTGTCCCAAATTTAAAAACTTGTTCTTGCGCTGCAGTGAATTTGATTCCCACTTTGGATAGGGCAGAAGTTTGACCTGACATAACTTTGCCAAACATAGTCCCTAGTGCAGCTGCATCTTCTGTTGTAGCATTCAACCCTTTTTGTCGAACGAGTAAATTGTCCATACCAGGCATTAACTTTTTCAAGCTCTCAGACTGTAATTTATAACTAGATAATTGCTGTACACCTGATAGGATTACATCCCCACCCACAACACTGGCGTTCGATAATTCATCCGCATAATTCTTTACACTCTTTATCTGTTTATCAGTTACACCCTTCGTGTTTTTCATCACAGACTCAAGTTTGGTTTCAATTTCTATTAAGGACTTGGCAGCCTCTGCACTCTCGCTTATGAAACCACTTAACTTACGAAATCCAACATATGCTGCTGCCAATCCCATTGCACCTTTAGCGACACTTGAAAAACTAGAAACTGCTGATTTACCGAATCGTTTAACCTGGTTTCCAGCATGTTTTACCCTACGTTCAAAGTCTTTCGTTCCGCTAGAGGCTTTTTTTACACCACTTCCAAAATCTTTATCTTTAAGTGATAAAACAGCTGATATTACTCTTTTCTTTGCCAAACTCTCACTTCCTTACAAAAAAGAAGAGAATGCTATTATGTGGAGGACCACTTAGCGTTCTCTTCTTCAAAATGTAAATTCATACTTGCTTCATATAATTTTTTTTGCGTTGGCGAGAGGTTGATGATGAATTCATCCGTAATTCCTTTTTGCAAGTAGTGATGGATTAAATAAAAATCTCCATCACTCTTAATTAGTTTTTTAAGTCTTCAACCGCCTTTACACCCGATCCGTATCCGGAAAGTTCCATTCCCTCACCTGCAATACTAGCAATTTCACCTGGTTCAAAAATTTTTTCAACAATATCATAAGGTTCTTTGCAATCATAAGCCTCGTGTAATTCAGTGTCTTTCAAATTCGGTTCCGTAACCGTGTTATACAACATGTGGATATCAGCCATATCTTCTCGTTCTGGATCGTTAGCCATTTCAATACACTCCAAACACAAAGCGCGTTCAGCTTTTTTAATAGTAATGGAAGCCCCTATTCGTTTGATGAATAAATCTTTTGTAATATTCGATTTCACTTGATATTTTTCTTTTTCTTTTATTAAATCAGTCAATGTAAGTTTTTTTGCCATTTTATTACCTCTTTTCTTATGCTTGAATTAAATCGATTGGATCATAGTCTGCAAAGCTATATGGTAATTCTTCTGTGCCGAGTGTTTTTTGTTCAAATTTCATTAACATGAATTCACTAAAGGTCACTTCTCTAAGTGCCACACGCTCCGAACCAAAAGCGTCTGGATCCTCAAGTTTACCAACAATATTAATATCAGGTAATACCCCACTTTTAACTGCCTTAGCAAGTAAAGTAGCACCACGACTATACACCTTTTTAACTGTCATCGAGCCTTCTCCTGCCCAACCAGTCATTTTTTTATGCGTTGCTAAATCCTCGGCCATGTTTACGTCTTCCAAGTTAACTGTTACCTTCGCTTCAAAAGATTCAACATCTAACCACTTTTCATTGTTTACCCATACGCTACCGAACGTACCGTTAATAACTCGATTCGATTTTACTTTTTTCATGCGTCACAATCCCTCCCTAAATTGCAATATCCAAATCTAAATCCTCCATCGCGTCAACAATTTTGATCTTTCCAGCTAAAAACACATTGCGCTTAAAGGTTCTTTCTTTGACTTTTTGTTCATCCCAATCGGATGTATCAACACCTATTTTCTCCCATGCAGCACGCTGTTTCTTTACATTTACTTCTGCTGAATTATCAAATTTAGGATCTAGTATTTCTTGATCCCCTAACCCTGCATAATAAACATTTACAGACTGTATAAATAGAACCTGGTTGTCGTAAGTATTATTTAATTTACCAATGTAATATTTATCAAAGGTTGTTTGTATATCATCTTTAACCATGTCTTGTACTTCCATGATACGAATTGATTTAAAGTCTTCCGTTTTCACACCTGTGAGTGTCGTTAAACTATTTACACCTCGTCCAATTTTAATAACTTCACCATCATTAATAAGAATAAGTTCACCGTTATCAACAGCTGCGTCTGGATCTTCTAATTCTGTGATAGAATCGATTTCATTTAACTCGTAATAAGTAGATGATCGAGTAAATGGTAATCCTGCTAAAATGCCAGCAATACGGCATGTATATTCAGATGTTGTGTACTCTTTTCCGTCAACCTTGATTCCTGTAGTAGTGAAGTTTATAATCCCTTCATGATTCGCCTCACTGTTAGGTAATACAGCTTTAAAAGTCTTTTTCTGGCGGCGTCTGGATTTGATCCAAGATGCAAGAGTTGTCGCGTCCTTATCTTCAATACCAGGAATGGCCAAGTAATTAAAACGTTTATTATTTAACCTTTGTAATGCATCAGTATAATTCTCTGCAGTTGTTGGCAAACGTTCGATAATAATTTTGCTTGGTGTACCCATAGCCGTTTTTTGAATATAATCTAAGTTTTCTTGAGACCATCCTTCTGTTGGTACGTCCTCAAAGCCTTTGTAAATCACTGTATCATCTGTTTGTACATCATCTTTTAAAATCAAAGCTACAATTCCTTGTCGGCTTCGTGTGATAACACTCTCGGCTTTACCAATAAACTCAATATTTATTTGAGGTAGGCCCATACAATCACTCCTCTACTTTTTCAAAATCCAATTCTTTTATTAATTCGATTGGATATTTTTCACGGAAATCTTCTCCGCAATTGAGATCATCTATAATAGTGTCTGACTTACGTCCATCGTAAAATTCAAGATCAAACGAACAATTCAGCACACCGTCGATTAAATCAGTATTCAATTCATCGATATTCAACAACCTATCACGAACAGGCAATTTCAAATCAAACAGTTCTTCCAGCCTCTCCTGTATTTCTAAAACTTCGATAGAATACTCATATCGATCACTGGGAAAATAATAGATTTGTACGTTCATTGTCTTGTGTACCTGGCTTCCATCCCCTGACCGTTTACTGTTTTCTAGTCGCACAAAAAAAGAAGGCCTTTCGAAGCCTTCCGAAACATCACGGCTATTAATTTCCACATCAAAGACATCAAGTTTATGATTGATTGCGTTTTTTATATCTTTATATGTGATCATAACTTTCCACTATCCAACAATTCATCTAGCCAATCTGAAAGCATATTTTCAAATTCACCAGAGCCATCAAAATTTTGAATCCCTTGTTCCATCACTTTTTTACCTGTTGTAAAACCGACTTCTTTTCCACTTCCCGTAACTTTTCGATGACCATGTTCAATTAAATGAGCATGATTCGAAGAGTTAATTACACGGACAATGATTTGTCCTTGATTATCTTTGAATACCTTTCCGCGTTTAAATTTTTTGTGATAGTTACCTGTTTTCTTTTTAACCTTACTACGTGCTTCTTTAGTGATTCGAGACCTTGCTTTACTACCAATTTTCCGCATGATTTGATAAGTTTCTTTCGGTAATTTATCTTGTGCTACTTCTAATAAATCCTTTTGAAACTTTGATAAGCCATCCAATTTAAAATCCATTAGTTTATCAACTCCTGACAAAAGATTTCAAGTGTTTCATTCTTAAAATAGGGATTGAGAATAAATTTAATCTCAAATCGGTGACCACGGAAATAAATTTGCATAGCTTGGGTAATATCTTTTCCAGCGCTATAACGAACAATTATTTTATGTGTGACATTAGTCAAGATCGTATCGGCTTGCTGATTTTGGAGACTCCCTGTTTGAGGAACAACCTCAGCAAAGATGGTTTTAATTTTTTCAAACTTATACGATATCTCGTTAAGTTCATTCATTGTTTTCATATTTGCATGAATATCAATCTTATGTTTAAGTCGATTCGTTTGGCGTTTTGGCATCTGTATAAACCTCCTGCACAAAGAAAGGCGTCAATGCATTTAAAGCCACTTCAAGATCATTTTCCGACACACGATATTCATACATAATGCCAGCAACCATAATAATCAAATACTCGGTCTGTGAGCCTGTTGCATTTTCAACATACTTTTCAGCCTGTTCCAAATAAAAAGAGAGCATGGAATCATCCATGTCCTCTTCTCGAATATGTTCTCTGAATTTACTTATTAAATCAGCCACTGTTATCAGCCTCCTTTTGGTACTGTAGCCCCCACTTCATAGCGATAAACTGCAGGAGCTAATGGACTGTAAATCAATTGGCCATCGACAACATTATAAATTTGGAATCCGACTTTGTTTTGAGCTGAATATGCTTCAACTAAACGTTGGATTTCCATTGAACCTATCACGTCCTGAATACGGAACTGTGAGAAATCACCAAAATAGAATACAGCTTTTGTTGGGTCTGCCGCATCTGCATCATCCGTGAAATCAAATTCATAACCAAGTAACGTATGCTTAATGCCACCTTCTGGCGCTTCAAACGGACGTAACAACGGGAATCCATCAGCTGTTTTCATAGTTTCAATAAGCGTCAACGCTGCTCGGTTAATAATCCAACGGGCTGCTTTTACAACTTCCGTGACTGGTGTATTTTTAAGTTTAACTAATGAATCGTAAAGGTCATCTCCTGGATTTTCATAGAATGCAACTGCTTTTTTAGCAAGCGCACCTGGATTTTCATGACCTTTATCATCTCCATTAAACATATAGTTCGTTTCTTTGCGAACATACGCCTTTTTAAGCTCGTCAACTACAATATCTTCCACTGGCACATCCGCACGCGCAAGTAATTTTTTCGTTACTGTTGCTAACGCGTCGAACTCTGCTGGATTGAGTGTTACTTCATCAAATTCGATCTCAGTTTCAGCGATGTTCGTACTACGTTCACCTTTATTGATATTCGCATCAGCTTTTTTCACAAGAATTGGATAACCTTGTGTATCCTTCGTTTGTACGACCGTTCCGTATTTACGAAGCAAGTTCTCTTCTTGTGCATAGGTAATGACTTCCGATGCGATGACTTTAGGGATTGTTACTGAACCGTTACCAACTTCAATTCCAAGTGATCTTGCTTCTGATTCGTTAATTTTACCAACAACAAAATTAGCAAATGCTGAACGAATTTGAGCATCTTTTTTAGTCATGGGGCTTGCATTACGAGTAGACAATGACGAACGTACCGCACGCAAAGCCGCAGAACGTTTTCGAGGTGTTGCCCCATACACTCTACGCTTACCACGCTCCTCTTCGTCTAACTCCTCTTCGATGTCTTCAACATCATCTTCAATTACATCAACATCTTTAACCAGTTCGTCGACTAATTCAGCAAGTTCATCAATTTCATCTTGCATTTCTTCAGGATTTTCATCCCCCATACCATCCCGTTTTTTACGCTTCGCACGTTTAGCTCTGCGGATAAGTTTTTGAATTTTAGCACGTGCTTCTTCATCTAAATTTTCTATAACTTCAACGTCGTCCTCTAACTCCTCAACCACCTCTATAAGCTCTTCTACATCATCAATTAAATCGTCAATTTCACCTTGCAACTCTTCAGCTATTTCCTCTTCTGTGCCATCTCGTTTGCTTCGTTTGCGAAGTTTTAACTTTTTCGAACGAGCCGTGCGTTTCTTTCGTTTCGCGCGCTCTTCCTCAGTGAGTTCTTCGTCAATCTCCTCAACATCATCTTCGAGTTCTTCAATAATTTCGTTGAGATTTTGAACCTCCTCTGCCAACTCATCAACTTCTTCTTGGACTTCTTCCAAATCTTCATCACGTACTTCATTTTTCTTCATTCGAGTATTCAATTTTTGTAGACGTGACATTTTTCTTTTAAGTAACGCTTGTAGTTTTTTCTTATTCATAATTTAATATCCTCCAAGGTTTTGTTTATTTTTTTTATGATTTTCAATCGCTTTTCTACGTTAGATGAGATTTCTTTGCTACGCACGATGGATGCTTCCGTATCGTCGTAAGCCGGAATAGACACTACAGATATTTCAAACAGTTCCACTTCATTTAAAACCCGATGCGCTGGTTCAACATCGTAGTTCCAAGTTTCCTCTGTTGGATAAAAACCAAAAGAACATTGATTGATATCACCGCGCTCCATGCTTGCTGCTAAGTCACGTGCGGTGGAAGTGTTAGGTAATTCAATTTCAAATTTCAAGCCACGATCATCCTCTGTTAATCGCAACGTGCCGCTTTTAGTTCGCCCTAACACGTGATCCCAGTTGTGATTAAAAAGAGCACGAATGTCGTTGTCAGAAATCGAACGAGAAAATGCGCCGGGTTCAATTTCCTCGGTGAACCAATCGCTAATGGTGGTTTTTGAATTAAAGACAGCAGCGTAACCACTAATTCTGATAGGTCCGTTTTCGGTACCATCTCGCGTAGTCAACCCAGTGATATTAACTACCCGAGTTTCCCTCTTTTTCGCCATCTTCATCACCCCCTTTCAAGGAATCATCTGTAGCATTTTTCTCGCCAATTTTTGATAAGTCATTTGAAATATAAATAGCTTGTGTTTCAGGTGTATTCTGTTTAGGGAATCCTAGCATATCTGCCACGTTGTCAGGGCTTGTAATACCTGTGCGGACGATATTGTATCCAATGTTTGTTTTTGTGGAATACGTAACAAAATCAAGAATATTAATCTTGAATTTAAGACGTAAATTCGAATTTTGACCGAAAAAAAGAAGACTCAAATGGTCCTCGAAGTTTTTCATTATTGGCCGTACCGCTTTATTGTGTAAGTACATCATGGCTTTTTCTAGATCCGTCTGCATTAATGAGACGTATGTGTCTACATTGATACCAAGAAACTTCCCTAAATCTTTTTTATAAACATTAAGGTATGCAAGTGTCTTATCATCATCAATTGGCGATTCCATGGCATCAATTTCGTAACCTTTACCCAAGGGAATCAATTTGATCGAACGAGATTCGTCAATTTGTTCGAGTTGATCCAAGATTGCTTTAATTAATTTCGACTGTGCTCCATTAGAAGGGTTAATATGAGCATCTAGCTTCAACAGAAAGGCCATTAATCCTCCTTTGGCGTATTTGTCCGTCAGCACTTTCTCAGCGCTCATAACGCCTTCTAACGTATTTCTTCCGAGTTGCATCAATCCGACACCATTAAGATGGTTTGTCCCGATGTTTTTAACATGCCGAATCATCGAACCTGGTATTTCTTCCCCACCAACTTTGAAATGCTCAATTAATCGGTCATCTAATTCTGTATAAACATTAGTAGCAAGATGCAATTCGTCAATATCCAAAACAGGGAATGCCTCACCTTGAAGCAAATAAGTATTCGTCATTAATTTAATAAACTCCGAACCCGTCAAATAATCATTTGGATTTCGCAACGTTCGCAAAGCAGAATGATCCTTAACTTCGTTCCCTTCATGGTCCTCTACACTGATCGTGGCCAACATTAGCTGATTTGAAATATCTTGCATCAGTTCATATACGTCCGACGATTCAAGAATATTATCGTCATCAACATACCGGCCTCCATAACGAATGGTACGAGTCATGGCATCTTCAAACCATCCACGCTTTTCAGCTTGTTTGTACAAGTAATTCGAAAACCTATCTCGTAATCCCAATATCTATCACCGCCTATCTTTATTAAAAAGATGATTTACTTAAATGCCATACGCTTTCTCTGTAAAAACATTTGGCAGAATAATAACTTTTTTGTTTAATTGCCTACTTAAACTATCTACCATTACTTCTATAATTCGAGGCTCTATAAATTGTTTTAAAAAGAAAATAACTACATCTGAATCTTTGTTAACATCATTCAGTTCTTTTAATTCGATTTCGTTTTCCCCATCTTTTAAGATCAACTTCATTTATATCTCCACCTTACCTATAAATTTCAGCTAGTAAGTTATCCATACCGTCCTCGTCTATATCATCCATCAACATCATCGTCTCTTTGTGTGCAACTAAAAAGGCCACAAACCCATCAATCTTTTTCTTAGATTGACGTTTCGAAGGCCCCTTCATTCCATTTATATTCGTAATGACAACCAGGTTCAAAGCACAGTAAATGAATAATGGATTATCCGTTATCAATCGCTCTTCATATATCAATCGTTCAGAATCATCAATCATAGCATTCATGACGTTTGGATACTGGTTCACGGCTATACAATCAAGTCCAAGATTTTCACATTTCTCAATAAGCTTCTGAGACATGGCCGGGTCATAGTTAAGCTGCTGCACATCGTAAAGCTCCATGCACTCTTTGATGTAGTCAAATACCTGCTCTTGGTCAATCATCTTCCCATCACAAAATGTGACATATCCTTGTTCAGCAAGATTTTGATAAGGTACGTTGTCCTCTTTTTCCCTAAATTCAATGTCCACATTCGGTATAAAGTACATCTGTTTAACCTTTAAAATAGCTCTTCCCTCATCATCGTAAGTTGGGAAATTTAAATTTACGCACGTTAAATCTGTTGTCTTTGATAAATCCAATCCAAGATAACAAGTTTCGCCAGTCAAATCACCTAGGTCATCCACAAGAATATGCTCTAATTGATCTTGGTCAAAGTAATTCTCAGCACCATTTACGAACACGTTCAAATGCTTTGATAAAAATTCCGCTTTTTTATGAGCTGATCGTGCTGCAGTAATAAACTCCGTTTCGAGCGCTGACATTGTAACCGAAACACCAATATTCGGATTAACCATTGCCCAAACTTTACGATTTGTCCAATCATATCCTTTGTCTGGCTCGAAAATCATGACAAAGTTTGCATCATTATCATCGTTCTTCAGTACTTCTTTAGCTTCGCGATACACGCGCATACCAACAGAAGAGGAACCTTTACCCGCCGTTGAGATATTGAACATGATTGGTTCATCACGAGAAATCTGAGCCGACTTAAAGTTATCGTATTGGTCCATATTTTCTTGCGCATGAAGTTCGTCATTCAAAACAAAATGAGGATTCGAGCCCTCAATCGATTGAATGTTTTTAGACATTACGATGAACTGATTTTGATAGGCTAAATCCTCATGAATATAATCATATGTGACAGATGAAATTGTTCCTTTTGGGCCTTTGTAAATATGCGATGCATTAAGTAGAGCATCATGATTCATTATAGTAGCCGCAAAAGGTTTAGCGGCATATTGCGCCTGGTTAAAGTCACTTGCACAACAATAACAATCAGCACCAAGAACACCCTCACCATACATCGCATATCCAAGAGCACCTACAGCGACAAGTGTTTTCCCATTCTTTTTCGGTACCTGAATATAACTCTCCCGGATAACACGGACAACTTGGCCATTTTCATTTTCATGGACCCAACCATATATATTGGAAAATGCGAAGAGCTGCCAATCTTCCAGGACAAGTGGTTGTCCAGCAAGATTTCCTTTTACATGTCGAATGAAAGTTTGAACCCAATCCAACATTTCATTTGCGCGATCAACATCAAACCAAATATCCTTGCGTTTTTTCCATTTGTAATAACGGTCCACCATATCACGTATGGTTTTTGGATATTTCTTTGGGCTTTTTCGCACTTTTCTAGCGTAAATATCAGCATAGTTAACGCCTTGTTCAATTACCACATACGCTCACCACCTTACGATTTACGCCATTTATTACGATGCGCTGCCAATTCATCAACCACCGGCACCTCAGGCTTTGATATTTCCTCGCCCTTCCCTACCGATGTTCCGCCAGTGACAACTCTACTTGCTTTCGCTTTATTATTTAAACCGAGAGCATCTAAAGCCTTCATTTTCTTATCCGCCCATGTTTCAACCTGTTGTGCTAAAGGGTGTTTTGTGTTGTTGGTGGCACCTGCTTTATTCGTGTGACGTTGAGTGACTGGGAAACCTTTTTCTTTCCATTCGATGTACATTGTTTGATAAATTTCAAAAATATCGAGGTAACTTTCAATTAACGGATCTAGGGTAAGTGTGTAAATGTCAGCATCTCGCATGATCTTTAAAATGCGTTTTTTCTCACTCTCTGTTTTATCCGCAACCATTTGCTGTCTCTGCTTTTTCGTTGACATTTCACACCCCCCTTGTTTTTTAAAAAATCTTGTCCAACGAAAGAAAAGACTCCCCTAACCGGTCTTGGTCAAAAAATAAAAAAATAAAAATTGACGGGGGGATCACGAAAAATAATTTGCAAAAACATTTTCTTTTTCATCCATATTCTCCTCTATACTATGGCACACTGGACACAGCAGACGAAGGTTGTTCGGCTCTAACTTGAGCAAAGGATTCTTCTTCACCGGTACGACATGATGGACCTGAGCTCGCTTGCCAAAGACGAACCTTCCACATCGCTGACAGCAACCTTTCTCTCTTTCGTAAATGTATGCACGCATATCTTTCCATGCTTGTGAATTATAAAATTGTTTGTTGCTGTTATGATATATGTTCTTATTCTTCCTGGACTTCTCAGATCGTCCATGGTCTTCGCAATACCTGCCACGTTCTATCTTTTTATTACATCCGTTAAAATCGCAATATTTCATTCCGTATCAGGAATCCAATTGATATATAGATATTGAGCGATTTCTTTCTGCTTCTTTATTTCAGCAGGTATTTCTATTTCTTTTAATGCTGCATATTCACGTAATTTTTTTATTGTCATATTGCTTAAATCTACAATTTCACCAGCTATACTAATTCCCATAGTAGATGCCATTGGTTCGCCATCGATAACAGTTATGTCCTCATCAGTTCCTATATCCACGCCCATGATCATACTTTTAGGTTCTGTTGTGACTTCAAAAGGCGCTTTCATACCTGCAGGTAAAAATAAAGTTTTCTTTTCTTCAGTACACCAAAATTCAGTGCCGATAAAAGTTTTACGCATTGGTACCTTCATTTTCCTCTCACTCTCCCATTTACTTTTTTATAAGTCTGTCGATTAGTACCCATAAGATCATGTAATTCTTTCTTAGACAAAGAAGAACCAGCAGCTTTACGTTTAGCAACTGGCTCTGTATTAGATGGACCTCGAATCATATTTAACTGTTTGAGAGTCTGAACATCAAGTAACTGATTAAATTTCATACATATACACCTACCTTTTGGCATAATAAAAAGCCACAACTCATTGTGAGTGTGACCATTATGTATTACTTATTCTCTTTAACATATCTTAGTGTACTTAAGTATTCATTCCATTTATCAATTGTCCTGATTGTTCCAAAGAGATATATGGATATGATGATTATATATAATACAACCGTAATAATTTTCAATCCTATATCATCATCAGATGATATCACAACTATTATTAAAGCAAATAAAATACTTAATATTGATGAAAAAATACCTTTACTTCCTATTATTTCTTGTATTTTATACTCTGTTGTACGTATCATTATTTCTAATTCATTAGAACTTAATTTTTCTAAGGACTTTTCATCTTTATATTGTTTCATAATCGTCCTAGGATTAAATAAATTTTTATGATACTTCCGAATGATACTTGGCATATTTACGGCACCTCCTTTGTACCATTAGCATAGTCCAAGAGGTTTTAAATGTCACTACTAGAAATATTAAACATAATAAAAAGCCACCTCATAAAGAGATAGCTTTATGTAAAAAATATTTAATTTTCATCAACTTCTAATTCAAATACTATTGTATAACCTTTCGTAGTACCTTCATCTAAATAAGGAATTATAGAATGTAATACATATCCATCTTCAGCAAAAGTATTAATAAATTCAGTTAAACCATTGTTCATAGTACCGTTATCTAAAAAATATCGTGTTTCATATTCTTTTCTCATCACTAAATCACCACCCTCCACACTAATCATAATAGCATGGAAACAAGTGTAATTAATAGAAAAATAGACCTACATAAATTACAATTATTTTAGGAGGTGAATTGATTGTTTGAGTATTTTTATAAAGGTATTAATAGAATTTTAATTATCCCTACTTTAACTGCTATTGCAACAATTTTAGGGCTAATAGCCATCGCGAATATTTTATCCTAACTAAAATGACCACCCTTAATGAGTGGTCTTTTGCTTGATTCTACACAAGACGTACAAGCGAACGTGCTTATATTTGTATGGCAATTTAATAACGCATCTCAGAGCGCTTTTGTTATTACTTCACAATATCAATTTACTACAGATTTTTGCAAACTTCCATGGTGTTAACAAGTTCACTTATATTTTTTTATAAGTTAAATATTGTAGATCAAAATAAAAAAGCCACACTCGATTGAGTGCGACTTACTAAAAGGATATTATTCTTCAAAAAAATCTGTTGTAAAAAATGGTTTAATGCCAACTTCTCTAAATAAATATTTCATTTCATGGCACTCCTGAACCAAATTGCTGTTAGGAATCAATATTTTCTCGCGGAGCTCTTTAAATATATCTGAATTAATTTCAGGAAACCATTCTTCGAAACTTAAACCTTCATCTTTTTCAATTAAGGTTAAGTACCTTACAATACGCTCAAACATATAAGGAAATTCTTTTTCAATATTTTGATAGCAATCTAATAGTGAAGATAAATAACTCTCGAAGTCATAAAAATCAGTATCTATTTCATCCTCATATTTTAGACATTCTATCTCTGGTTTAAAAACAACAGCCGATTTACTATACCAGTTTCCTAACATCGTTGTAAAAAGTAATAACGCATGTTTTCTAGTCTCTTTATCATCATCATTAAAATATTTAAAGTATTCATCAAAAATAAAACCTTTTGCGGTGTCAAAATATCCAATTTCAATTCCAGAAATGGCTTCTTTTACTTTTTGAACAACTGTTTTTTCTGTCATATTTTAATCTCTTTCTATAATGTTATAAACTTATTATAATATAGATAGTACTAGAATACAGGGTACATCGATACTATAACCCAATCATAACTATTATATCCTCCCCAGGTGCTTCCACGTTGGAGTACAACCCTAACCCTTTGTTTTTCATTATACGAGAAGAATGTTTTTGTAAATCGATTAGCCTTTTCCGTATCTGGTTCCAGCTCGTCAGTTCCATTTATTACTTCCATAGCTGTTTCCATAGCTGTAGATGGAAATTGAGCATATTGGAATTGTGATTTCCAAGCACCATTTATTTTAACTTCATTTTCTGTCTTAGTATTTGCATATTTCATATGTTTATCAAAAATGTGACAATAACCATAGTCTCTAAATTTTTCTACAGGCATTACTATTTTTGACCCTTTAGCTGATTTGCCTGTTTGATCTTTCCAACCAGTGGCTGAAACAGCACTTCTTTGTACAAAATTAATTCCTTTAGTATTCGTTCCTGCATCAAACGGGATAAAAGCACTTGCTCCACAGAACGCTGAAGCATCTTTTTTTACTAATTCTGATAAAAGTTCTTGATTAGCTTTTGCTGGTTCAATACCTATTAAGAAAGTCAAAAATAAAGCTATCAATAATCCACTTATTTTTTTCATTTTCCCACTCCTTTTTTTTAATATAATATTATTGTATATTTTTACATTATATACTTAAATAGTATTTAGTAACTGTTTATAGTAAAACAAATAGTTATTATTATCATCAAATATTTTTTCAATTATTTCCCACAAAAAGAGCTTCATCCCAATACTAGTGAAGGTTACTACACTGGAGAAGCCATTTTTAATTGTATCAATTTCTTACAAAAAAATATTTTTATAACAAATTATTACTTTAGAATCGATATTGAATTCCATTAGTTTATTATAAATAAAATAGTATTAAGTAAATTCTAAACTATTTAAACCCAACCAATCCTTTCAGCAGTTTTATCAATAAGAATGTTCCTTTTACGAAGTACCTTATGACGTGAAATATACAGTTTATCCGAGATGTCTTCCCATTCGTAACAACCGTCTTTATCCCAATAGCGCATGTCTACGATTGTTCGCATATCCTCGTCTAACTCACTGTATAGGTCTTCCACAGTCTTGATGATGCGCTTTAAATTTTGATAATAGGCATCATTTGCAAGTACCATAGCTTTCTTAGCTGTTGTATCAGAAATCGTATTACTACGACCACCAACCATTTCACCGCCTTGATTATGCGGATGCAACAGCTCCCACTCACGGTATTGTAATTTCTTCTTATATTGTTCGTATTCAATCCAATATTTCTCGATGTTCTGTATTTCACTACGCGATAACGTAGGCATGTGCAGCACCTACCTTATATTCTTATTTTTTGTGTTTTACTTTATAGCCCTCGTATTTTTTGGTATATTTTAAAAGATAATTAAAGGAGTGGTATTAATGGAAAACCCGGCTTATAAATTACATTCAATATTAAGTGATGCATATTCAAGATGTGGTATGGATGGTAGTAGTAGGAATTTTAGTAAAACATGGGCTAATGTTTTTGATATTGATGAACAAGATATTTCGGCCCTATTAAACTCAATTAATTCACTATTAAATCTTGTAATTAAAACAAAAGAATATATCCAAAATAACGAATTTTTAAATGACGAGATGAATAATAGATTTTTAAGAGAAATAGAACTTTCTCTTAGTGAATTAAATTTCGATGGAAATATGCGCACATTTAAAAGTAATATAAACAGTGAAACTTTAACTGCACTAAAATATATTGCAAAACATATGGATCTCATTTATAAGTTTGATAATCAAAATATAAATGATCAAGATATTAAAAATTTAATAAGAGAGATTGACGAACTAATTGAAAGTATTACGCAATCAAGCCTTCAGGAAGAAGTTAAATTACTTTTATTTAAAAATCTGAATTTAATTCGTGAGGCATTATTTACATACAAAATAAGTGGTGCTGAAGGTATTCAAACAGCCTTAGAACAAACAATTGGATCATTATTTATTAACAATAAAAGTATTGTACAAGTTTCTAATGATGAGAATGTAAAGGGACTTTTTAATATAATTGATAAACTTAATTCAATACTGTCTACTGGTGTTGCAATTAAAGATTTGCTAGGACCTGTATTTAGCCTTTTAATAAAGTAACTAAAAAAACTTTACTTAATTAATTGGGAAACGCCGAAACATTCGTTTCCCTTTTTATCAAAACGCCCCTCTCTTTAGGTAGTTTTTCATCTGGTAATAAAAATGGTGATATATCCAATTCCCACCCTTGTTGTTAAAGGACAGTCTATACTAATCTAATAGGTCATCCTCATTTTCTTTTTGAACTACATCTTCCATGTTCAATTGTTCTACTACCTCGGTAGTTCCATCACCATTAACAGTATATTTAATGCCCTCATGGTCTTCTCCATCCTCAATATCCTCAATACTCATTTGACTTTGCTCAAGCAATAATTTAATGTTAAAGCCTGCCTTTGGATATAATTTAATAGTTTTTTCTTCGCTATCACCTTTAGCTTCAAATTTGAGTACGACCTTCTTGCTATCGCGCTGGATTGATTTAAACTCCGCAGATAATTTGATCTCACTAATCTCAATTATTACAATGCTACCTGCCATACCAATTAATTCTGATTTATATTTCACATCATCACCCAGGATATGAAACTCTAAAACTTCTTTTTTATCATCCTTTTGTATCTTTTTAAATAGAACATCTAATTCAACTTTAGACATTTTTCACACTCTCCATTTCAATTGTTTTATTTCCTAATATCGATTTAACTACTTCTGCTTGATAGATAGGACAACCAATAAAATCAGGTCTTTTAAACTGGTACATGATTCTTGCGATTTGAGCTAAAATATATGCATCTACAACATTGTCACTTTTATGTGAAAAGCCATAGTGATCTTTTACTGATTTCATAACTACTTTTTTCTTTTCTACACCAGTAATGCGTTTTTTGTTTCCTACTTCTCCAGTAAAACCAGTAACGTTTACAAATTTTTTAACAGCACTAGGAGCGACTTCGTAGTATTTAAAACCTCGTCTAGTTAGTGACATTCGCATACCCCAACCAATACCACCAAGCTGTATGCCTTGCTGTGTTGCAAATCCAAATCCCTCAATTGTAATGATGTCACCCTTTTGCATGTGGGCCATAACTTCGTCAATAAGGGTTATCATTCGATAAGGATCTTTATCACCTATGCCTGTTAATTCTTTAGCTCTAAGTACCTGTCCATTTTCGTCTAGTGCTACAAATCCTGTTTTAGTTGATGGATCTAAACCAATGAATCTCATAACGAGCCTCCAAATCTTTACTTCGTTCAATCATCATAGGTATGCCTTTACTACATAATCTTTAAAATCATGGAGTAAATGTTCATCCTCGATAATAAAAACCGTACCTACTGTATAATGTTCATCATAGAACCAAAATTCTTTAACCACTTGTACTCTCTCGTCTAGTTCAAAATAATTCGGTTTTTTCATTTTTACTCCCCTTTCTTTCGAGGAAAATCTTTCTACTGTTTATCCAATTCAACAAACTTCTGTTTCCAACCCATAAATAGCAATTTAAATTCATTCATCCCTATGTCTCGACCTTTTGCAAAGAACTGTTGAATGACTTTGCCTTGTTGCACTTTATCAGCTGGATCATGCCACAAGAATTCAACAACATCTGCATCTTGCTCAATAGATGATGATTCTTTTAAATGAGATAACTGCGGCTTTTTAACATTGTCACTTTCCCTGGTCATTTGCGATAACATCATGAAGCAACAATTCATATCACGCGCTATTTGCTTAGCTGTAGTAGTTACATTTCCTATAGCCTGTGCCCTAGTTTCATTTTTTCGCTGTGGAATCTTCATAATTTGCAAATAGTCAACAGCAATCATTGCAATTTGTCCGTAACGTTTTTTAAAACGTCTTGCTGTGGCTCTCACTTCTTCAATTGTGACACCACTCGAATCTTGAACAAATATCGGTAGTTTTTCGAGTTCCTTGTATGCATGTTCGATGACACCTAATTCCTCTGGTTTTAAGTCCTTGTTTTTTATACGACTGTATTGAATACCCGTAGAATTTGAAATCATTCGATCAAACAATTGAAACTTGTCCATTTCTTGTGACCAAATTAATACAGGACCACTCTTGGCAACTCCCATTATTCTTTGAAGCAGCATAGCTGTTTTACCAACACTAGGACGTCCAGCACTAACAAACAACCAACCTCTCCAAAGACCGTGCGCCCATTTGTCATATAGTTTAAATCCCGTTGGAATAAATTCAGCTCGTTTTAAAAGATGTTCGAAATACCCTTGTCGTGAATCCTTCAAACTTTCCATCTTTCCATCATCTTCTGGCCTTACTTCAGATGCTAGTTTTTCAATTTCAGCAAAATAATCATCGTCTGTTTCGAAATCCTCATGTAAAAGATTCATAATTCTTTGCCCTATATCCGTCCCACGTCGTCTTATAGCCCTCGAACGAACAATATTGGCATATGACACTACATTCACTGCAGAAGGGCAAGAAACGGCTAATTCAGCTAAATAAGAGATACTTACTTCATCCATCTTGTTATGCTGCATGTAAAGTTCAGTAACCGTTGTAATATCTATAGGTTGATTTCTATCATCCAACCATTTCATTACTCTAAAAATTTGTTGATGTCGTGGACTAATGAAATCCCTTGCTTCTAGGAAAAAGATGTCATCAATCATATCTGGTTCAAGAAATATTGCACCTAACACCGATTGTTCGGCTTCAAGTTCATAGTCAGTTGCTCCAATCAAAGTCATTCGGATCATTCCCGTCTTGTATCCACTTTTGGAACGCTATTTCTTTATCCCTTGGATCATATTGCGGTTTTTGTTTTGGTTGAACAGGTTTCTTTTCAGCGTTCATTTTAATCGCTAACTCCATAAATTTCTCACGAAGCTTTTTAGCCGATAATACATTAGTTCTCCAAAACGGATCTTTCGTCACCCAGTCCATGACTTGTTTTGCTAGATGCTTATCTACTCCGTCAAGCTCAATTAACTTACGCATGTCATCGGCCCATGTTTGCAAATTTGATTTTTTTATCAAATGAGATATTCCAGCCTCTTTTGCAACTTTTTCAACTTGATCATAAAAATACTTTGCCATTTTGAAATATGTGTTGTCCTCGTCATATTTTTGACGAGTAGTATTCTTTATATTTTCTTTATCTTTCTTTATCTTATTAGAACCGTCATTTTTGAGGGTTCTCTCCATCATATTTGAGGGTTCTCTCCTTTCAGAACCGTCATTTTTGAGGGTTCTATTTTTATAGAATTTCTTTGAGTTTTTCACTTTAAAAATATTTCCATAGGGCGTTCGTTTTGTGGTTATATATCCATGTTTTTTTAAAGTTGAAATATTCCTTTCAACTTTCGCCAGACTGTAACCTAACGATTCGGACATTTCAACATTTTTAACAGGCCTACCGCCGAGAACAATGCCGATAGTTTCATCATTTTCGACAACTTCTTTTGTAACCTTAGATATTAACCATAAAAATTCCCATAAAGCAGAACCAATTTTTTCGACATGACTTGGATCTAACAAACCCATATGCAATGGAAAATAGCGACTATCGGACATTATTCTCACCACCTTGTTAGCGCCCGTGTTGCCCTAAGCTTTCAACTGGCTGCGAATATACTTACTAATTTCCTTTGCAAACATTTCAATGTCCTGACGTTCATCTCCCTGGTAAGGTGTGTTTAGCCACTCATCGATAAGATTTGCAACAGCCGCTGAAATATTTTGTAGCTTCATATTTTCAATTTGTTTTCTCAGCTCGGCATTTTCTCGTTGCAGCATTTCCATAGCAGCTAAAACTAAACTATATGGATGCATTAAATGACCTCCAATCCGTAGTGCGTACCTGCCTGGTATCCGTTTTTCAATAGCTCTCTTTTAACGGTCATTTCTGCAAGCATAGGAAGGTTGTTATTGCTGCTTAAATGAGTTAGATAGATTCGTTCACCTTTACCTCTTACAAGCTCTTTAAGGGCTGTTGCTGTTTGTTCATTGGATAAGTGACCAATATGGCTCAATATCCTCGCCTTAACGCTGTTAGGGTAATCAGATGCTTCAACCATTCGTGGATCATGGTTAGCTTCAATAATATAAATATCCGAACCTTGCATGTGCCGTAGCATTTCTTTATCCACCTTGCCAGTGTCTAAACAAATAGATACTTTAAAATTATCTAAAGTCCATACAACGTATCCCTTCGGATCGTTTGCATCGTGATGAACATTAAAATGGCTTACTATAAAGTGGCCACAACCGAAAACACCTCCAACACCAATCGGCCTAATTAATTCATCTTCAACAGTAGTGATGTTTTTCCATTCACGCTCGCCAGCGTAAACAGGAATTTTATATTTATTGGCCAATGGCAGCCCTTTAATATGATCGCTATGTGCATGTGTAACAAAGATTGCTTTGACACTACTTGGCGTTATACCTACTTCCAATAGCCGTTTTTCTATTTTTGTCTTAGCAATACCTGCATCGATTAGAATGGTAGTTTCATTGGTTGTTAATGCTATACAATTTCCACTTGAACCACTTGCTAGGATGTCAACTTTCATTTTCTATCTTCCAACTCCTTATGACAACGTGAGCATATTTCTAGCCCACGGTATAAGTTGTATTCATTTTCATTCATTTCTTTCCCACACAGCCTACAATCCTTATTTCTCTCATAAACTATTGTTTGTGGTAGTTTCATAGTTTTTACTCGAGTAAGTCGTCTTTATTGCTTTGTTGTGTAGCGAGCATTTCAATATTTAAATCTAGCATTTCAATCAAGCCAACCATTTCAGCCTCTGTTGCTGTTGCAGGGTCAATATTCGGAGCATTTTTATCCAGGTATTCTTGTACAGCCTTTTTCGTTTTAATACCAAGCTGTTTCAACCTTGCGTTAATCTCCTTGCGTAATTCGTCAGCGCGAGTTAATACAGGCTGTTCAACTGGAGGCTTTAACTGTTCCTGATTAGGTGTAATATCCTTGCGTACTTGCGTAACAGGTTGCTGTACATCATTTTGTGTAATTGTTACATCTTCAAATGACAATCCATACTGTTTTTTCAGCGCACGCTGTTGCACGTGTTTACCAAACATATCGCTTGTCCATTTATTCCAGTTATCTTTGTTTTGACCGGTAAACATATGAGATACTTCATCAATGTCCATAATGACCGTTACAGGTGGATAACCATCACGATAAGCAACTGAATAGCCTCCAATAATTTTTCCACGTGGGAACCCGATTTCATGTTGTACCACTTCCATTTGCTTTGTTTCTTTATTCATAGCGATTTTAAATTCATCGTTCTCATGCACCATTTGTGTATCAGGTGGTATAAAACCTTCTTGTTCTCTCGCTTTTGAAAGATAAGCTTCTGCAGCAAATTGAATGCGTGCTTGGCTACCATATTTGATAAAGAAAATCTCGTTTTTAAATGGGTCTAAACCATATGATGCAGCCTTGTGGGCGAATAATAGAAATTCTTGATCATTAGCTGTAGGTGCAATCGAATTGCGAATGACCTCTAATACTGCAGGTTGAAAAGCTTCTGTAATTTCAGGTGTTAAAGTTGGTAAGTTTCTATTCATAATTAACGTGCCTCCGTAAATTTATTTAGGCCATTTTTAACCTGTTTTTTCATACTTTCAAATGCTTTGCTATATAGTTCATCTTCGTTTTGCCCTGGCTCTATAGAAATGGTTACTGCAGCATCTACTTTCACATTTTCGAAGTTTCCAAGATTCTTGGTATATGTGTAGCCTACTGTGATTTCTTTAGCGTTCATTCAGACACGACCTCCAATTCTTTCCCTTCAACAACGCGGCTAATGATTAATTGCCCATTTGGTTCCTTGAACTTAGTAATGGTTTCTGCATTATCTACAAAGCAAGGTACGATAAGATCACTTTGTTCTGACAACACATCACGAATTTCAAGTCCTGCTCTAGTTTGCTCACTAAATGAAAGTTTCATATAGTCTTTACCATCCATTTGAACAATGAAGGTTGGTTTATTTTCACCTGTTGTTTTCACTTCTTCGAACAGTTTTATTGATAAATTTTCGAACAAGTCTTGAACCTTTTTAACTTGTAATTCTGCTTCTTTTGCTTTGAAATCCTTAATGGCATCCAGGATAAAAATCGATTCATTAAGTGATTCAAGTGTTTCTTTTTCATTCGCTTCTGCTGTAATAACCTGTTCCTCTAAGCCCTTATATTGCTTATGCTTAGAAATCTCATATTCTATTGAATTTATCTTTTCTTGAAGTAAACGAGCTTTTTCTAGTTGCTCTGATACATCCACATATTCAAGTGTTTTAAGTTCTTCCTCTAACGCCTTTCGTTCATCTACTGCCTTTTGAAACTTCACTTTAACCTGTTGGATACGCTGCTCTTTTTCTGCCTTTACAGCATCGATAGCTTCATCTTGTAGTGTTTGATTACAAACGCGGCAAGTGTCTTGAATTTGCTCTCCTTTGAGCTGATTAAATTGGTCTTTAATATCGTCACGTACTTGTGACAAAACGTTAATTTGGTTGTTTAGAATATTGATTCTACCATTCACCGTTTGAGCTTTATCTGTCACTTCTTCTATATTGTTTCGTTCTTTAACAAGCTGTTTCAGTTCCACATTTAACGAATCTAATGGAACTGTTGGAGCATTTTGTTCTAACTGCTCTCGCAACGTCTTTGTGCAACTCTGAGCAGCTATATATTGTTTGTCCAACTTAGTTTTATTGGATCGATGAATTTTATCTAAATCCTCTAAAGAATGTTTTTTAACTAATGTGGCCAACTTGTCCGATTGTGGCTTAGGTAGCTCTTTTAACACTTCTTTATTTGCAGGTGCAGTTGTATGCTTTAAAATCATTTGACGTTGCTTTTCCCAGTGCAATGTAAAGAAGTAACTTGGATTAAACAGCGACAAGAATAAATCTTTATCAAATATCTTCTCAACAATCTCATTAAATTCAGTAGCTTTTGAAGGTACCTCATTTATATAAAACTTATTGCGTCCTTTTGCTATCTCACGGCCTAATAGAAGCTCTCCATCATCAACACTTAAATGCAGTGTTACGAGTGTGTTATCAGCCCGGTATGTTACTGGTGAGGGGTCTAATTTGCTACCCAATAAGTCGTTACCGTATAATAAGAATGTAATAGCTTCACCAATGGAGCTTTTACCTTTTGTATTATCCGCGAGGATCTTAGTCAGGTCGCCAAACTTAACTTCGAGATCTTCGTGGCTTTTAAAATTCTGCAAGTTTAATTGTTTGAATTTAATTTCCACTATGCTTTTCCTCCTTTATGGTTTACTTCATGTCGTGTCATAATGACTGTATAATTATTTTGATTGGAGCCCGGAACCGTTGCACCGGTATGGGGCTCTTATTTTTTTGCCATCACAATAGTTCCTCGTTGCCATTCGGCTACAAACTCATGAAACTCCCAACCTTTGTTTACTAGATTGTTAGCTACAAAGTAATCGCCCAGGACCTCTAAAAGACAATCGTTCATGTTATTCACCTACCAATTTTTATTAAGATTTTTATAATAATTGAACAGTCCTTTTTTTCTTAAAATGTCTACTTTTGATCGAATAGTATGCTCTGTCCTTCCAATGGCGAATGATATTGTTCTGGCGTGATCCACCTCATAAAACTTACAAATGTATTCAAGTTCTGATTCACTGAAAGGCTTACCGTGAGAAAAGTGAAACTCTGGATGGTAATGCATACGTCCATGTCTGTCATAAGTAATATTATCCTCAACCATTAGATTCAGCCCCTACCGAATTAATTTAATTGCACGATCAATTGTCTCAAGCACATTTGGATTTTTAGCACCTGCAGCCATTTTCTTTAGTGAAGCAACAACTTCATCTTTTTCTGTATTTGGTTGATATTTTTGAAGAATGATTTTGTCATCATCCATATAAATTTCTAATGGATCCTTTTCATCAATACCTAGTGTGCGACGTAACTCTTTTGGGATCACCACACGTCCTAAATCGTCTACTTTGCGTACAATACCTGTTGATTTCATTTTCATTCCCTCCTTATATTTCCTTTCTGTTAAACTATTGGTAGAAAGGATGGTGATACATATGGCTAAGACTGATAAAGAATTAACTGTTGAATTGGTAAATAATTATGTTAACAGTTGGAATTCTTCTAATAGAACAGAACCTATTAAATCAGGTTTATTAATTGACTTAATTAAAACTGTTCACAAAACTATTCAGGATTTACCTGAAACAAATGAGAAGTAGTGTTTATAGATAACTCAACATTAACTTCAAAATTTTTCTGAAGGACTTCTAATTTATTTAGGAGTTCTTTTCCCTTTTCTAAAGAATCTACTTCCACCTTAATATTTAAGGTCATTTTTTCTTCCAAACTCTTCACTCTCCATTCATAGTTTGATAGATTTATTTCTGACGTGTTGCTGCTACTTTATTAATCGCATTGCTGATTAAAGCTAAACGTTTCTCAACCGGTAATGCCAACCACTCTGCTACTTTGATTTTCATTTACTTTCACCACCTAACCACGAATCAATATCGTCTAGATCGAAAAGTAAAACTCTTGGTGCTGGACGACTAAACGGAATCCTATTAGTGCGCATTAAACTATAAATTGTTGATTGTCCAATTGGGCAGCTGATAGATTCTAAATAATCAACTAACGCTTTAACACCTCTAACTTTTCTCATTTCGAAACTCCTTTCCTACTCATTCTTAAATACATAAAATCTTACGAATGTGTTTTATATGCTCCTGAGCCTTAGGACCATCTTTACGTCCTCGAATTATTTCTGATAAATACGCATTTGAAATACCAACCATTTCAGCTAATTCCTTTTGGCTCATCTTCTTTTTAAATAGTTCTGATCTAACTTGTGCTCCTAAATCTTCTTGCATATTAGAACCTCCTTTAAAAATCAATTGACGTTGCTACCATCGCATAAGCTATAAGTTCGAATACTATACCGTCATGGGCTCGGTATCACAGCGCATGACTGAATTGTAAAATTTTCAAGCTAAATTATTAGCTAATTGTATTGACTATAAGTATCCAATAGTATACTATTTAACCATAGCTAAATAAGACTTTAAAAAGCCTGTGAAATCAACACTTTATCCGTTCCCCAACGATTCAAATGTGTTCTTATAGGTTGTCTTTTCTATTGTCTTTTAGCTAATAACTTAGCTTATGTGAATATAATAATACAATTGGATACACAAATCAACCTCAAATTATCCAATTGTATATTTTATTTTCTTTAAGTATCTAGAAAGGTTGATACTATGCTGTTTGAAAGAGTAAAAAAATTAGCAGAAGAGCGTGGAGAAAATTTAAAATCAGTTGCACAAAAATTAGGTTTTAGTGAGAATGCTTTTTATAAATGGAAAACACAAAGTCCGAAATCAGAAACATTAGAGAAGACAGCAGACTACTTCAATGTAAGCATTGACTACTTATTAGGTCGCACAGACCAAAAGGATATTTTGAAAAATAGTGATATACAAACAATCGCAGCACACCACGACGGTGAAGAATGGTCAGAAGAAGAATTAGAAGAAATTGAAGAATTTAAACGTTTTGTAGCTATGAGACGAGAGGCGCGTAAAAATAAGGGGGTATAACACATGCATTCATACGATACTTTACTAGATGAATGTAACGATTTAGAAATAGAAGTATATGAAATGGACAATATGAAGTGCAAAGGATTATATGGAGACGATGTTATTTGGATGAATAAATCGTTACCTTCCATTAGAGAAAAACGTTGTATTCTAGCTGAAGAGGTCGGGCATTACCATACAACAACTGGTGATATCCTCGACCTATCCAGTTTAGAAAATCAAAAACAAGAATTAAAGGCCAGAGCCTGGGCATATGAAAAGCTAGTTCCCTTCTCAAAAATCATACAGGCTCATAACCTACATATAGCAAACCGTTATGAACTAGCTGACTTTCTAAATGTAACAGAAGATTTTTTAGATGATGCTCTTGATTGGTATAAAAGTAAATATGGGCTATGTGTTTCTATAAGTAATTTTACAATTTGCTTTGAACCATTAAGAGTACTTGAAATGTTTGATTGGATTGAAACATCATCTTTGCAATATGGCACATAACTTTCAAAGTGTCTAAAAAATTTTACCCTAAAACAGAACATACATTCCTGTTAAAGGTGGTGATGAATTAATTTTAGCTGTATGTCTTTATTAGAAAGGAGAAAAACAATGGCAAGCTATAGAGAATTAGAACCTAGTAAGAATGGTAAACCCCGTATCAAGATTACAGTCGAACTTGGATATGATGAGGAAAAAGGTAAGCGTATAAGAAAATACAAAAATGTCACATTAAACAGCCTATCGGATCGAGCTATTAAAAAAGCAATGACGGAGTTCGAAATTGAAGTTGCTAATACGGAGATTGAAAATGATTTAGAGAATATTACTTTTGAACAATTTGTACAACGTTGGATGGATGTTTATGTACGTGTCGATTTAGCAGTTAAATCTAGGAATAGTTATGAATCGTGTTTGCAAGGAGGCATTCTAAAATATTTTAATAATATGAAACTATCAAAAATAAAAACATTTCATATTGTAAAGTTTTTCAAAGAAGAAAAAGAACAAGGAAAGCGTAATTTAAATGGAAAATACATGGTATTGAAAAGTATTTTCTCCAAAGCTATTGATTGGGGAGTTATTCAAGAAAATCCAATGAAGGGAGTCAAGCGTCCATACGTTGAAAAAAGAAATCGTGAAATACAGTTTTATAATGAAAGTCAGTTAAGACAACTACTCTCGATTCTGGATCAAGTTTATCCAAAACACAGACTACAGATTAAACTTGCAGTCTTCGGTGGTTTACGAATGACTGAAATAGCTGGTATTCGATTAGAATGCTTAGATTACACTAATAATTCAATATTAATCGATAAAACACTTCAATATGATAAAGAAACAAAACATTTTTTTTTAGGGTATACAAAAACCAAGAAATCTAGAAATGTATTTATCCCTGAATCTTTGATGCAGGAGATAAAAGAATATGAAAAGGGATTAAAAAAGTTAAAATTAAAATCAGGAGAATTGTGGACACCTATGCTTGATAATGAAAACAATCCAATAAACCTGTTATTTGTGAAAACCAATGGATTCCCTTCTCATCTAGATAGCATGTCCAATAGATGGAAAGAAATTGTAGCGAGATTTAACTTACCTATCCTAACTTTTCATGGATTACGCCACACATATGCTTCATATATGATTAGTAAAAATGTAAATTTTAAAATCATTCAAGAACAACTCGGGCACGTTGATATAAAACAAACTCTTAATACCTACAGCCATCTAACTGAGCGTGACAAAATAAAAGCAAGTGACTTATTTGACGAAATATTGTAAATGGTCGCCTTTTCGTCGCCTAAAGTCACTTGCTCCTTTTTAATTAAATAAAAATGTCTTTAAAACGTTGATATATCAACTATTCTTGAATTGCTGCTTCTAACGCTACAACGATCATATCGTTGAATGTAGTTTGACGTTCTTCTGCTGATGTTACTTCACCAGTTAGAATGTGGTCGCTTACTGTTAGGATAGAAAGTGCTTTACGGCCGTGTTTTGCAGCTAATGTGTAAAGTGCAGCAGATTCCATTTCTACAGCAAGTACGCCGTATTGAGCTAATTTTTCGTTTTGGTGTTCATCAGAATAGAACATATCTGCTGTAAAGATATTACCTACTTGTAAGTTTAAACCAGCTTCTTTACCTGCATTGTATGCTTTTAATAATAAATCAAAGTCAGAGATCGGCGCGAAGTCGATAGCGCCGCCCCAAATGATTTGGTTCATACGCGTATCAGAAGTTGCTCCTTGAGCTAAAATAACGTCACGAACTTTTACATCTTTTTGAATTGCACCACAAGTACCTACGCGGATTAATTTTTGAACATCATATTCTTGCATTAGTTCTGTAGCGTAAATCGAGATTGAAGGCACACCCATACCAGTACCTTGTACAGAAATACGTTTACCTTTATAAGTACCTGTAAAACCAAACATGTTACGTACTTCGTTATAGCAAGTAACATCTTCTAAAAACGTTTCAGCAATGTACTTAGCTCGTAATGGATCTCCTGGAAGTAAAATTGTGTCAGCGATTTCGCCTTTTTTTGCATTAATATGAATACTCATACTGCAATCCCTCTTTTCTGTCAGTTATCACTATAAATAATACTGTGTTTCTCATTTTTTCGCAATGCTAGACGTCTAGCAACTTGAAATAAATTATTTTATTTTAAACTAAGATCATGCATGATCTACGTATAATGCCCACAACTCATCAAATACTTCTGTTGTTAAGTTGTCAGTGGCGTATGATTCAATATATGAAGAAAGCTCATCAAAGTCTTCGCTCTGCTTCGGAAAATTATGTTCATTGAACATTTCCTCCGCAAATCGCACCTTCGGATCTGACCAATCCCCACCTCTGAATGTTAGTACATACAAATAAAAGCTCTTTTTCATTCTAGAAATCCCCTCTTTACTCATCTGCTTTCCGCTAGTTTATCAAAAAATACCTTCTTCGTCACAAAAAAATCTATTAAGTATTTTCTCCTACTATTACGAATAGAACTATTCTCTCGTTAACTCTGGACTTTCGTCTCAGAAAAAAATATGTATTTGTTGTCTAAAAAATGAAAATTTTTAGATAAAAACGATAGAAATACCTAACAAAATAAGGTAAAATTTTAACCAATATTCAAAAATAGGATGGTGATGGCGATGAAAAACTTTCACAAACTCAGGAACTCTACACAGAAACGATTGTCTCTCTTTAAAACTAACTTTTCAAAAAAGAAATCAAATGATATAGAAGTCGATAGGCATAATCTCCCTCCTGCTCAAGAAAAACGACAACGTTTTTACCATTTAATACGAGGAAAAGTACTTATTATATTTTCTCTCATTATTGTTATAAATGGCACAATGGGTTTATTATCGTATATCAATATTCAAAATCTGCAAAGACAAATGAAGGACTTTACTGAGAAAAACGTTCTGGAACAATTAACTGTCAACCAACTTGCGTGTGAAATTGCGAGGCTCACCAATTTAGAACAAGCCTACTTAATTACCGGGAACGGGAACTTTGCTACTTCTTATAAAATGAAAATCGATACCATCGATAAAAAATTGAAAACCTTAGAAGAGCAGTTTACAGAAAGAGAGTTAGAATTAAGTCATATACAGGCGATCAATCAATATTATAAAAATTACCTTGAATATTCTAAAAAGGTCATGACAATGCGTGATGAGCTCGGTCTCGAACAAGCTCGCAAGCTCATGATGGGCGGTACTGGCGAAACGATGAAGAATTATATTGATAACAATATCGAGTCCATTAATGCGGTTATGGATGATGCTAATAAAGCTAAATTAGATAAGCTTAACAAACAAGTTACACTATCCATTACTTCTTTCATCTTAATTTCAATACTTGGATTTATTGCAATTATTATTTTTGGTTTTATGTTATTTAAATCATTAAGAAACAATACACAGGCCATTAACCATTCCATTCTCGATATTGCACAGGCTGGTGGCGACTTGACACGACGTGTGAAAGTTCGTAATCATGACGAGTTCTCAATTATCGCCGCTTCAACCAATACACTTATTGAATCGATATCTAATTTGATCAAACGTGTCAGTAATCTAGCGGACCACGTTTCAAGTAGTAGCCAGGAACTAATGTCATTAGCCGATGAAAATGCGCGTACCATACAGAATATCGCAGATGCTACAGCTGATATCGCGAGTGATAGCGAGAATACGATCTCTAGTATGACTAGCGCACAACAAAAAATGAGTGATCTTGAGCATTCTGTGAACCATTTAAATGAGCAAGCAAATGCTGTTAAGCGTGCTTCCTTAGCTATGCAGCAAGCAGCTGACGAAGGCAGTCGCTCTGTACAACAATCTTCATTAGTTATGCAAGCTATAGAAGAAACGATGGCCTCCACTACTTCCACAGTTGAAGCACTCGGTCGAAAATCCGCCGACATAACATCTATTATCGGCACGATTACTGCTATTTCAGAGCAAACAAATTTACTCGCCTTAAATGCAGCAATTGAGGCAGCACGCGCTGGTGAGCATGGACGAGGCTTTGCGGTTGTCGCTGATGAAGTTCGAAAGCTAGCAGTGCAATCTCAAAATGCCGCTAGAGAAGTATCATCCATTGTAACGTCCATTCAAGACGAAGTATCATCCATAATCTCTCAAAACCACGAGGGTGTATCATCCGTTATTCGTGGCGTTGAAGTAACGAATGAAACAAACCAATCTTTAGCCAATATTTTAACGCATACTCAAGAAACGACAACAATTATCGCGACTATGGTAGAGAAAATTGCATTAACACTTGATTATAGCAATGCTGTAGCGAATGATTTTATCCATGTGAATGCCTATGCTGAGCAATCAGCTGCCAACACGGTCACTTCTGCTGCTGCCGCCACTCAAGGATCTGCATCCATGCAGGAAATTAATGCCGCTGCCACAGAGCTTGCTCAACAGGCAGATAGTCTACGAAATCTTGTCAGTGAATTTAAAGTTTAATAGTGTCCTGGAAAGATGTTCATTTTACATGAAGCAAATGCATGAACTAGTGCCGGAGTTTTTTAAATATAGTATGAACAATAGTTTACGATTTGGAGAGGAAAATGCTAACTAACTTAAATCAATACCTAAAAGAATTAATGGTGTATATTCCAGAAGGAGAAATCAGCTTACGTGATTTTCACAACGAGCAAAAATGGATTAGTTCAAACTATAAATTTGGAATGCCAGGTATAAGAAAAAATTTAAAAGAAGTTACTTGGAATGTTGAGATAAAGCCATTTTATCTCAGCAAATATACTGTGACTGAAGAACTTTATATGGTTATAATGGGGAAGAAATTTTCAACAATAAATGATCGAAAACCAATTGTTAATGTTTCATGGATAGATACAGTGAACTTTTGTAATTTATTGTCTGACGCTCTGGGTTATGACAAGTTTTATGATTTTGATAAAAAAAGTAAATCAGTTGTATGCAATCATAGTTCTAATGGCTTCCGATTACCGACAGATGCTGAATGGCAATATGCATGTAAAGCAAAGTCAAAAGGATATCGATATGGAAACATTGATGACATTGCTTGGTATAAAGATAATTCTAACGAACATGTACACAATGTTGGAGAAAAAGTGCCGAATGAATGGGGCTTGTACGACATGATAGGAAATGTTTGGGAATGGTGCTGGGACTTATACGATGAAGAGATATTTGGTAATTACCGAATAATTCGAGGAGGAAGTTGGGCTGAAGAAGAACGTGGATGCGGAGCTACTTGTCGCCGAAAGAGTATGCCTGATTTCTTTATTGATGATATCGGATTTAGGATTGCAAGATCATTCATTTAATATTTCTAATCAATTATGACGTTCTATCCATCAGTTTGACGAGTTTATCCGTCGTTTAGAGGGCCCTTTCCGTCGATTCCGTTGTTCTTTCCGTCGTATCGGAGGCCCTTTCCGTCTCTTGAAAGTTCTTCCGTCGTTTGGATGGCTCTTTCCGTCGCTTGAAAGTTCTTCCGTCGCTTCGAGGGCGCTTTCCGTCGATTCCGTTGTTCTATCCGTCGTTTCGACGATCCTTTCCGTCGCTTGAATGTTCTTCCGTCGCTTCGAGGGTTCTTTCCGTCACTTCGACTTTTCTTTCCGTCGCTCCGATGACCCTTTTCGTCGCTTGAATTTTCTTCCGTCGTTTCGAGGGCCCTTTCCGTCGATTCGGAGGCCCTTTCCGTCGTTTGGATGTTTCTTTCCGTCGCTCCGATGACCCTTTCCGTCGCTTGAATTTTCTTCCGTCGTTTCGAGGGCGCTTTCCGTCGCTTGATTGTTCTTCCGTCGTTTGGATGGCTCTTTCCGTCGCTTCGGAGGCCCTTTCCGTCGTTTGGAGGGCTCTTTCCGTCGTTTGAAAGTTCTTCCGTCGTTTGGATGTTTCTTTCCGTCGCTCCGATGACCCTTTCCGTCGCTTGAATTTTCTTCCGTCGCTTCGAGGGCCCTTTCCGTCGATTCCGTTGTTCTATCCGTCACTTCGACGTTTCTTTCCGTCGCTTTGTGTGTTCTTTCCGTCACTTCCGTTGTTCTATCCGTCGTTTCGACGATCCTTTCCGTCGCTTGAATGTTCTTCCGTCGCTTCGAGGGCCCTTTCCGTCGATTCGGAGGCCCTTTCCGTCGATTCGGAGGCCCTTTCCGTCGTTTGGATGTTTCTTTCCGTCGCTCCGATGACCCTTTCCGTCGCTTGAATTTTCTTCCGTCGTTTCGAGGGCGCTTTCCGTCGCTTGATTGTTCTTCCGTCGTTTGGATGGCTCTTTCCGTCGCTTCGGAGGCCCTTTCCGTCGTTTGGAGGGCTCTTTCCGTCGTTTGAAAGTTCTTCCGTCGTTTGGATGTTTCTTTCCGTCGCTCCGATGACCCTTTCCGTCGCTTGAATTTTCTTCCGTCGCTTCGAGGGCCCTTTCCGTCGATTCCGTTGTTCTATCCGTCACTTCGACGTTTCTTTCCGTCGCTTTGTGTGTTCTTTCCGTCACTTCCGTTGTTCTATCCGTCGTTTCGACGATCCTTTCCGTCGCTTGAATGTTCTTCCGTCGCTTCGACGTTTCTTTCCGTCACTTCGACTTTTCTTTCCGTCGCTCCGATGACCCTTTCCGGTCGCTTGATTGTTCTTCCGTCGCATCGAGGGCCCTTTCCGTCGCTTCGGTTGTTCTATCCGTCGTTTCGGAGGCCCTTTCCGTCACTTGATTGTTCTTCCGTCGTTTCGATGACCCTTTCCGTCGCTTTTGAAACAATTTTAAAATCATAAAAAAAACTCCTAGCACGATATAATCCTGCTAGGAGTTGTTGTTATTTAAATAACGAAAGATATTCTGCATAGCCTTCTTTTTCTAAATCTTCTTTTGGTACAAAGCGGAGGGCTGCGGAGTTAATACAATAGCGTAAGCCTCCAAGCTCACTTGGTCCATCAGGAAAGACATGTCCTAAATGAGAATCAGCGTCTGAGCTTCGAACTTCTACGCGACGCATACCATGAGAAGCATCAAAATGCTCCGTTACTTCTTCTTTTACAATCGGCTTTGCAAACGCTGGCCATCCACAGCCTGAATCAAATTTATCGAGCGAGCTAAATAATGGCTTTCCTGACACGATATCTACATAAATTCCCTCTTCAAAGTGCTTATCAAATTCATTTCGGAACGGTGGCTCTGTTCCATTTTCCTGTGTCACATAGTATTGCATGTCCGTTAACTCTTTTAATCGTTGTTCTTTATTCATTTTTCAGCCCCCAGTGTGACTCCTGAAACGCTTTACGACCAGACCCGATAGCATAGCGTTCGTAGTGCATTGGATTTTTCTTATAATAATATTGATGATAGTCTTCGGCCGGGTAAAACGAACTTGCCGGTAAAATTTTCACTGCGATCGGTTTATTGAATTTACCAGATGCCTGTAAATCTTCTTTAGAACGTTCAGCTAAATCACGTTGCTCATCATTGTGGTAAAAAATCGCGGTAGTGTAGGACTCTCCACGATCATAAAATTGTCCTCCAGCATCGGTTGGATCAATTAATGTCCAAAATGTCGCGAGTAATTGCTCGTAAGAATATAACTCATCATCAAAGGTAATTTGAACCGCTTCAACATGGCCTGTCGTTTCAGAGCATACTTGTTCATATGTTGGATTGACAACATGTCCACCCGTATAGCCGGAAATTACTGATTCAATGCCAGGTGTTTCGTCAAAGGGCTTAACCATACACCAAAAACAACCACCTGCAAACGTTGCAACTTGCTTTGCCATTTATCTCACTCCTTATTCACCAGGAACAATAAGTTCAAGTAGAATCTTATCCTTTGGTAAGTCTAATTCCTTTGCTTTAATACGAGATCCAGAAGCAATGTTAATGCGCGATAAGTCAATATAGATTTCTGCCTTATTCGGATTAATTGTAATCCACGAAGGGAAATCCACCGTGTCTCGCATAATTTTCATTGTCGTCTCTGGTGGAATATTTAAGAGCCCTACATTCATTCCAGTCTGCTTTAAAATGATATTACCTTTCTCATCCACAATAGGATCGAAATTCATAGAAATCGGAATTTCTGTATAGAACACCTTTAATGTACTGCTTAATTGAATATCATCACCAATCGAAAAGTCCAACGGTAATGGTGACCCCGCATCCTTTAAATACTTTTTAGATATTGATTCTAATTCCTTCGTTGTGGTTTGAACAACGAGGACATTTCCCTTTACTTCGCTTTCATCTTTTGAACTCTCCGCAAAATTTACTCCATCTACTGGTCTAGTTGCTAAAAAAACGACGAGGAGGATTGCAAAAAGCACTGTGCCCGCTAAGGCAAAAAATGCAAATTTCCATTTATTCATTTCGTCACTCCTCGAAGCCTATTTCCTTATTAATCCTTTGTTCCATGTTACATTTCTCCATTGCTTTTTTAATTCGTTCTGTCATTTTATCATAGCCTTTTGCATTTGGGTGGAAGAAATCCGTATGATAAACGAGTTCTTTATTTGAATCAAACAAGTCCTCCACTGATACATAACAAGCATTAGTATCTTTCTTTGCTATGTCTTCTATGACTTTATTCCACTCCGTAATAATCGTATCAAATTCATTCGCTTCATTTGTCACGATTGAGAAGGGATTATAAAAACCGATAAGTAATAGAGGCACATTTGGATTTTTTTCTCGTATGCCGTCAACAATTTTACTATAACGTTTCTTATAGGACTTCAATTCCTTATCAAAAGCATCTCGTTTCAAATTAAACAGATCTTGTCTGACAATCTTCATGACATCGTTTCCACCCATTGTAATTGAAATGAGCTGTGCTTTTTGCAACTCTTCATCATAATGCCCTTTTTCCACTAATTTTAATAGCTGATCACTACGTCTTCCTCTTTTGCCTCGATTATCGACTTCAACATCAGAAATCGAGGGCCAAGCTACCAATGAATCTGATAATCTTCCAACAAAACCGTCCTTATTATACTCATCACCGACACCGGCAGTTAAAGAATCACCGAGTGCTAGGTACTGTAGTTGCTTTGCGCTTTCATCATCAATTTTCCGTAAATCCTCTGGTGAAGGCTCAAAAAAATGTTCGAAAATTTGCGTCAATACATTCTTTGAGGATTTTTCCTCATTTTCTGTTTGTTGCTCATCCTGTTTCATATCTTGCTCCGTCCCTGCGTGCTCCCCTTCTGGTTCTGCTTGCGGATTCGGTTCATCTATTGATATATCACAACCACTTAGTACTAAGACGGTCAAACATGACAAAACTATCATGCGCCAAATACTCATTTGACCACCTTCCATCATTTGCTGTTCTTTTATTATAGAATAGTTCATGCTGTAATGAAAAGTGACTATACCTAGGTATTGGTAAAAATGTGTGTATTCAACGATTTTTTCGTATGAATAGGCATGGCACTTTTCAACAATAAAAAGCCACTACAAATATTATGTAGTAGCTCTCTTATATTATTCTGCAAAATAAATAAAACCGATTGCACCAGGGCCAGTATGAGTTGAGATGATTGGTGAAGTAAAAGCAATTTCTACTTCTTCAAAACCTGTTCCCTCGATTAATTCTTTTAAAGGTGTACCCATCGTTGTTAGACCCTCGGCGTGAGAAATACCTACTGACTTAACTGTTTTTCCAGCAGTATCAACTTGGAATTGCTTAAATAAGTAGTTCACAACCTGTTTATGACTACGTACTTTCGATACAGGGTTGTATGCGCCACCTTCTAAGTTTGCAATAACTTTTATATTCAGCAATGAACCGATAAAGCCTGTACCTTTCCCAATTCGTCCGCCTTTAATTAAATTTTCAAGTGTGTCGACAATAACATATAAATACGTATTTTCGCGTACTTTCTCTAGACGGGCAACAATTTCCTCGACAGTAGCGCCTGCATCGCGCATTTTAATAGCTTCACGAATTTGAATAGCTAAACCGATGGCAATGAAACGTGAATCGACCACAGTTACATCAGAGTCTGACATTTGCGCTGCCTGACGAGCTGATTCTACTGTTCCGCTCATACTACCTGTCATATGAATGGAAATAATTTGATCTCCGTCTTTACCTAGCTCATCGTATAATTCTTTAAATTTTCCCGGTGCAGGCTGCGAGCTTTTCGGTAAATTTTTAGCATTTTTCATTAAACCTAAAAAAGGTTGTGGCTCTAAATCAACACCATCTATATAAGTTTTATCATCAATTTGAATTGTTAGAGGCACAATATGTATACCGTGCTTTGCTACTTCTTCTTTTGTTAAATCACAAGTTGAGTCCGTTACTATATGAATTCGTCCCACTTCGACACATCCTTTTACTTCATTAAAATTTATTATATAGACTAATGAATCATTATGTAAACATGACATTTGTCATTAGGTTTCATTCATTTCAGTCCATTTTGAAACCGCTACCTTGGTTACTATAGCGCTTTGTTGAGTCCTTGTCTAACAAAGTCCTCCAAGCATAGAAGAATTTATATGACACTTTTGACGTCGAAAACATGACAAATGTAAATACCAGGATGAAAATTATTGGGGTATAGTAAATGTATACACGGAAGGAGTGTTCGATATGATGGATTCTTTTGACTACAAAACATGGAAGGAAGAATTGTGGAATGCCATTACACATGGCATTGGATTTATCGCAAGTATTCCAGCACTAGTTGTTCTTATTTTAGCAGCTGTACAAACCGGGAGTGCACTCCAAATTACAACGTTTACTATTTTTGGGGCCTCTGTGATCGTTTTATTTTTAATGTCAACGCTACTACATAGTATGCCAGAAAAATACAAACACTTTTTCGCTATTCTTGATCATTCTTCTATTTATATTTTAATCGCAGGAACGTATACACCTTTCCTTTTAATCGCAATTGGTGGCACGCTAGGTATTACTTTATTATGTATTATTTGGTCACTTGCCATACTAGGCGTTATTTTTAAATGTTTTTTTATTAATCGATTCGAGAAGCTTTCTTTAATTTTTTACATCGGTATGGGCTGGTTAATTATTTTTGCCATTAAGCCTGTCTATCTTTTCCTAGGTTTTCATGGTTTTGCTTTACTGTTTGCAGGAGGGCTTTTCTATACGATTGGAGCTATCTTTTACGCATGGCGCTCACTTCCTTACAATCATACGATTTGGCATCTATTTGTGTTAGCAGGTTGTGGCTCGATGTATGCTTGTGTTTATTTTTACTTGTAGCTTTTTCAGGTATAAAATATGGGAACGTCCGATTTGGACGTTCCCATTCATATTTCAATAAAGTCCCTATAATAGAATAACTGAATAGATAAGTAAGTTTTTTTAAATACTGCGTTCCCCTACCCAAACTCCTTGCATTTTACTTAGGAGTACAATTTGCCCAATATGATATGCGTCGTGCATTGCTAAACTCTTCAATTCAAGCACTAATGATCTTTCTCCAATAATCTTTCTATACAAATCTTCTTGTTCTGATATTGCTAGTATTTTTTCAAGTTCACGATGAACATAAAAGTATTCTTCTTTTGTTTCCTCCCAATTTTGAAACGTCTCAGTTGGTAATCGAAATGTAGATTCATTATTTTCTGCATGTGGTTCATTCGCTGTATCACCAAGGAATCGCATCAGCAGTCTCTTTTTAAAGAAAAGTAAATGACAAAGTAATTCCCAAATGGAATTCATTGCCCTCTCAACTGGTTTCCAAATTGCCTGTTCAAAAGTAATATCCTCTAGCACTTTTTCAAGTGGTGGAAACCAGTCTTCTTCATCTAAGCAGCTTGCCCATTGTTGTAACAAAAGTGTCTTTACATCCATCTACTATACCCTCCAATAACTTATATAGAATTCGCTCTCTTATAAAGAGCGATTAATAATTGGGTTCACCCTTTAGTTTTTTTGTTAGTCTGCTCACAACACTTCTTGTACATTTTCTTCATATTCATTCTATTCGATAAACAACATCTTGATGAGCATGAAAATAGTCAGTTTCAATGACTACACCGCCGTATGGTTCAATGATTCCACTTGTAATTGCACAGCTCAAACATTCAACTTTTACATTTTCACCATTTGATAAGGTTATTTTTCTCACAGATGTCTCCCTTTAGTTTGAATATAGAAATCAAAAAAGCGTTCATTATAAAGTCAACTGTACAAATTCTATAAAAGCTTCTTCTTCCTCAATAAACGGGTTATGATTAGATTGTTCAAAAATCGTTAATTTTGCATTAGGGGTAACATCGGCAATTTCGATACTGAATTCAATTGGGCATTGAGCGTCATATCTACCTGCAAATACATAGGTTGGTATATGTATTAATTTCAATCGTTCTCGAATATCGAAGTTTTTTACTTCAACTTTTCTAAAATAATTAAGATTTTTCCCTACTGTACGTCCACTATTTGGTCGAGTGATTGCTAATTTTAATTTTTCCTCAGAATGATAAGACATTAGAGCCCATTCATAGCTTAACTTCTGACGCTCTTCTCGAACTGTATCCGGATTGTTCAGTAAATCCATTATTTCAATTATGCGATTGAAATGTTTATTTTCAGCGCAATAAATACTATTTGGGTGACTTGCGTATTCTTTGCTTGCTGCTGTACATCCAGCTACTATTTTTGTTAAAGATTGTGGTGTATCCACTGCATATTGAAGCGCCAGCATTCCACCTGTTGAATGACCTGCAAAAGCCCATTTTTCAGGCATTAACGCTTCTCGAATCGCCTCTAAATCTTTCACGATTTCTTTAAAGCTAAATTGCTCATCATCTGCTATATCTGCTGAATTTCCAGCTCCTCTCACATTGATCAAGTACACTTTATAGTGTTCAGTGAATGGTTCGGCAAATAAATTTCCTCGTTCATCAAAGCTCATATAAAAGTGTGTAATAGCTAATGGTTACCCTTCTCCACGTACAAAATATTCAATTCGTCCTCTACTTGTTTCAATAAAGTTTTGTTCCCACATTGACAATGACACCCCTCAAAATGAAATCTTAATTTTCTTTTTCTATGAGACCTGAAAATAAGCTTCGATTCATCGGACGATCTAGGATCTATCCGCCATTTGGTTGTTGCTCCCTCGTTTCGATGGCTCTTTCCGTCACTTCGACCATACTGTCCGTCGCTTTTATGGCTCTTTCCGTCGCTTCAACGGTTTTATCCGTCGCTCAATTATTCATCCGTCGTTTCGTTGGCCCATTCCGTCGCTTCGACATTTCCTTCAGTAGCTCTATAGTCCTACCGAATTTTAAGTGGACAGTCAGAACTTAAATCAACCTCACATTTTTTAATGATGAGCCTTACAATTATTAATACTACAAATATTTCCAAAAACCTTTAATTAGTAACAAAAAAAGCACGGTCACTTATCACCGTGCTTTATCGTTCCTGCTTTATTTAGTTTTTCGCTCGAAAATCTGATATTGGAATGTGTAACCATCTGGTGCTGTTTCTGGCTCCTCTGAGGATACTTGTACAAAATCTTGCTCATATTTCGGGAAGTATGTATCCCCATTAAACGAATGATTGATTTTTGTAATGTACAAGCGATCTGCGATATCCATAGATAGGCGGAAAATTTGCTCGCCACCAATAATCATAATTTCTGGAACATCCCCAGCAAGGGCAAGGGCACCCTCTAAGCTTGTCACAACTTCAATCCCATCAGCCTGATAATTTTCATCACGCGTAATTACGATATTACGTCGACCTGGGAGCGGTCTACCGATGGATTCAAATGTTTTACGCCCCATAATCATTGGCTTCCCCATCGTTTTATCCTTAAAATATTTTAAATCCCCAGGCAAATGCCACGGCATGCCATTTTCATAGCCAATTACAAAATTATTATCATGTGCCACAATTAAAGAAATCATATTGTCCCTCCAAATACTATCGTTCATTATATTATAAACATAATTTAACTTTACAATCAGATTATTTCTGCTACGAAATTAAAATATTTCCTTTTTCAATATTAAATCCTAGTAATTTTATAAGAATAGTTTATAATAAGATTAACAAAAGTAACGAAAAAGGATTGATGATAATGACAAAATTAAGAGATGAAGCGATCCGTTATATAAAAGTAAGTGATTCTACGAAACAGTATTATGATTTAACACCACAAGAAGCGAGAGCTATACGATTAGTACCAAAATGGATGTCACCTCAAAGTCCACAACTGGCGGCAATTGAGGATAGAAAAATATTTGTTCGCGATGGAGCTCAAATTAATGTGCGCATTTATAAACCTGTTTTGGACAAAAAACTTCCTGTCATTGTTTATTACCATGGAGGCGGTTGGGTTTTTGGCAATTTAGATTCTTCGGATGCTGGCTGTCAGCTATTAGCAGAAAAAGCTCAAGCAATCGTTGTATCGGTTGATTATCGCCTAGCACCAGAATACGCATTCCCAACACCGCTCTACGATGCCTATGACGCTTTAGTGTGGGTTTACGAAAACATCGGAAATTTCGGCGGAGATGCAGCAAACCTTATAATAGCTGGTGATAGCGCTGGCGGAAACTTAGCAACGGTTGTTGCCTACTTAGCTGCAACATTAAATGGACCAGCAATTAAAGCACAGGCACTTATTTATCCTGTAGTCAATGTTGATTTTACAACAGCTTCTTACAATGCTTACGGCAAACATTACGGCTTAGACAAACAAGGAATGCAATGGTTTGCAGGTCATTACACTGAAAAAGATAACTATATGGATCCACTTGTTTCCCCTCTTCAGATTGAGGACTTAAGTGTTTTACCAAAAACAATAATTATTGCTGCAGAGGCTGATGTCCTCTACGATGAAGGTCTTGCATACGCACAAAAGCTTACAGATGCCGGAGTGACTGTTGAACATGTAAATATGACTGGTTTAATCCATAGCTACTTTAGTAAAATGAATTTTTTCGAACAAGCAACTATTGAAACGGTAGAAAAAATTGCTGATTTTGTGAAATAAGTTTGTCTATCACCATAAAATAGTGCGATAATAGAGCAAAATGTTTTTTAAAGGATGACAACATGACACAAACAATTGCTTTACAAATTAACAACCCTTATTCTGATCAATTAAAAAAAGGCTATCCTCTTATTTCAAAAGATGCAGTTGATGCTCGCCATCTTCCAAAAGAAGAAGGAGCACTTCTGAGACTTACAGATAGTCATAACCGTTTTATTGGCACAGGATACTACGGCTTACAGAATAAAGGTATTGGTTGGGTACTAACAACCGATGCAAACGAAAAAATAGACAAAGCTTTTTTTACGAAAAAATTTAAAAAGGCCATACAAAATCGTGAAGCATTTTTCAACGATTCACACACAACAGCATTTCGAATCTTTAATGGTGAAGGTGATGGCATTGGCGGTTTAACAATTGACTATTTCGATTCTTACTATATGGTGAGCTGGTATAGCGCAGGCATATATTCATTTAAAGAAATAGTATATGAAGCCCTTGCAGAGACATTAAACTACCAAGCCATTTATGAGAAAAAACGTTTCGATACTAAAGGACAGTATATTGAACAGGACGATTTCGTAATGGGAACGCCAGGCGAATTTCCGATTATCGTAACGGAAAATAATATGAAATACGCTGTCAATTTAAACGATGGAGCAATGACAGGTATTTTCCTTGATCAACGCGAAGTGAGACTTGCCATTCGTGAACGTTATTCGGACGGTCAAAATATGCTAAATACATTCTCATATACGGGTGCATTTTCTGTTGCGGCGGCGCTTGGAGGAGCAATAAAAACAACAAGTGTAGATGTTGCAAAGCGTAGTTTAGCCAAAACAATTGAGCAATTTAGCGTCAATAATATCGACTACGAATCACAGGATATTAAAGTAATGGATGTCTTTAACTATTTTAAATATGCACAGCGCCACAATTTAAAATTTGACCTTGTCGTTTTAGATCCACCTAGTTTTGCACGTACGAAGGAAAGAACTTTCTCAACTGCTAAGGACTACCCTAAATTACTCGTAGATACAATCGCCATTACAGAGAAAAACGGTATTATTGTTGCTTCAACGAACAATGCAAGTTTTGGGATGAAAAAGTTCAAGAGCTTTATTGACCAAGCATTTAAAGAAAGCAAAACAGCCTATAAAATTGTTGAAGAATACAGCTTACCAAAGGATTTCCGTGCCCCACGCGAATATCCAGAATTCAATTACTTAAAGGTTGTTTTTATTAAAAAACTCAACTAAATGAACCTAGCCAGAATCACCACCATGTGATTCTGGCTTTTTGTTTAAGAAAAATAAACAGAAAACCTCTTTCATGTATTGTTGGAATTTTCTGAACGCCATATAATGTAATTTACAATTATAGTCCTATCACTATAACATGGGGTTGATTTCCGTTCCGACTGGGCTCTTCCCTGGAAGCGTCCAGTCGGAACGGAAATCAACTTATCTAATGGCATACGTTTAACATATGGCATTCTTAATTTTGATGATGTAAGTCAAATAATAAATTAATGGAGATGATTAAATGGTATATGTTCGTGAAAAGTTAATGATTACAACAGAAAGACTCGTTCTTAGATTATTTCAAACATCTGATGCAGGAACAGTTGCGAAGCTTTGTAATAACTATAATATTTATAAAAGCACCATGTACCTTCCTTTTCCATATAGTTCAAATGATGCATTATCATGGATGGAACATCATTACGATAATTTTACGGAGGATATTTCATACGAGTTTGCAGTTACAGATAAGGAAACTGGAGAATTATATGGAGCAATTGCATTATCGGATAATAAACATTTTAATCAAGGTGAAATAGCCTATTGGATTGGCGAGGAGTATTAGGGAAAAGGCTATGCCACGGAGGCGGCGCAGTTAATTGTAAAATTTGCTTTTGAAGAAAAGAAACTGCATAAAGTGTTTGCCCGATATTTTTCATCAAACCCTGCGTCAGGAAAAGTAATGGAAAAGATAGGCATGAAACAAGAAGGAATTTTAAAGGAACATATCATTAAAGACGGTAAATATGAGGATTTAGTGTATTATGGAATAATCAATGGATAGCCCTGTTTCTCAAGTGTTTCCGAACTTGAAACCCTACCGTTAAGTGACAAGAAAATTTGGACTAGCGGGCAAAAAAGTTGTAGATATTGACTAAATTATTTGAAGTTTAAGTTCCCGAATTTGGGGACCAAATACAAATTTAAGCCATACAATCATTTACTTTTTCTTTATGATATTTTGCAAATGCGGTGGAAGTTCAAAAGTTTCCATGTGTTTAAAATCTTTAAGTTTGACTTCATTTGGTGCTATAGAAAACGTTAGTTGTTCTCTACCTACTGGGTTATGTGCACCCAAAACTGGAGTGACTTCAAGGGTTACTGAAAACATAAAATTTGTTCCTATTCTTTCCAAATTTAAAATATTTATTTGATATGGATACACCAAAGGACTCTCTGTAAGATAATCCGAATAGTAATTAGAAACTGTTTCTTGGATCTTGGGTAATAATAGTGAAAAAAACGAGTCCATTACTATTTCTTCTTTTGACCCTTTAGCTGGCTGATAATATTCTGATTCTGCATAAGTTAATGTTGTTGAAAATAGAAATAACAGTAAAAAATAAGGAACTAGAATAATTTTTTTCATATTTGCACCTCCTTTTAATCTTTGGCCTTCGTTAGTAAAAGAGTTTTAAAGCTAAAGTAATCACTTTTGGGCTGACGGTTCAGGTTAGTTGAAGAAGAATGATTATATAATATAACAGCTTTTTCAACTTATTTGAAAAGGCTAAGGTTCACTCTTTTTTAGATTTTTCACGTTCATTTAATTTTTGTTTTTGTTTTAACCAAAAATCGGGTGGTTGATAACTAATTAAAGAATAATCAAGTTCAGCCCCATTCGTTGCTAACTGAATTAACAAAAATTTCTCCTTATTACTCGGGTGTATTTGTGCTGTTTTAATGCTTATTACCTCTACACCTGTTCGTTTAGGTGTTCCAACAACAACAACTTGATTTCCTTTTGTATAAACATCTGTAATATTTGTTTGGAACACAACTATATATAGGTCAAGGTCTGTTTCATTTGCATCAGTAGGAAAAATAATGCCTACTTCCTGTTGAAAATTAAGTTCAGCAGATATCCCGATGGCATAAAAAGGAAATATACGATGCAGAGCGTAGTGTATTCGAGAAGGAATATAGCTCCATCTCCCACCCCAATAAGTGCTATGCCATTGTTCATTAAATATTGGTCTAATATAGTTCGGTTCACTTTTTATTACTTTGAAAGGAATTTTCGTTCCTTCTTTTTCCACTTCTGAAATGGTGATGACATCGGTAGGGAAATGCACCTCTGTTCCTTTTTCAAAAGGGAATGGTGAGTCAAGAATAGTGGTAGGTTCAGGAGGTTCGAGTCTATTTAAACGTTGTTCCAATTCTTGAATTTGTTTATGTTCACTTTTGTCACTTTTCGATTGCGAGAAGGATAACTCCGAAGATTTTGCATTTATGGACTTACCGTAATCAAATAAGCTTAAAGTAATCAAAAAACAAATAATATAACCAATCTTTCTTTTTAACATATTCTAATCACCTCACCATATTTTCTGCTTTTACGAGTGAGCTATGCATAAGATTAGTTATTAAAGACGTAGATGTGTTAATTTTACAAGAATTAAAAAACCTTAATGAGCCTTACTACAATAAAATGTAGCAAGGCTCTACTATTTTTTATAGCAACATTAAATAACTTTATTATCACTTTACACCAATGTTGATTATAACAAAGCATTCTCCCGCTCAATGTAACTATAAAATAAAAGAGGCTTAAGAAGTATTTTCACTTCTTAAGCCACCAAAATTGCTCTTATAGATAATCCACAAACCAATCCCTAATATACTCTAGTCTATTGATTCTTAACGTTGGTTTTCCGCTCCTTGAAAGCTCATGATTAGCTTCAGGGAAACGAACAAATTTTGTTTCTTTTTTACGATGTTTCAAGGCGATAAATAATTGCTCTGCTTGTTCAATCGGACAGCGATAGTCTTTTTCGCTGTGTAAAATTAACAGCGGCGTCTCCACATTGTCCACATATTTCAGTGGTGAATGATTCCATAGCCTTTCTATATCGTCTAGTCCTGCCTGGATTTGCCAGTCATTGAAGTAATAGCCGATATCACTTACTCCGTAAAAGCTAATCCAGTTAGAAATGCAACGCTGAGTAACAGCTGCTTTAAAGCGATTTGTATGTCCAACAATCCAGTTTGTCATGAAGCCCCCATAACTCCCACCTGTAACACCGAGACGGTCTTGATCAATAAAATCATAGTGCTCCAATGCATAATCAACTGCTGCCATTAAATCATTATAATCATTGCCGCCATAATCACCACGGACTGCATCAACAAATTTTTGACCATATCCATGGCTTCCACGAGGATTCGTATAGAGAACCGCAAAACCTTGTGCAGCCAGGATTTGGCATTCGTTAAAATATGTGTTGGCATACATAGCGTGTGGACCGCCGTGGATTTCAAGAATAAGTGGATATTTCTCCCCTTCTTCATAGCCAATCGGCTTCATCATCCAGCCGCTTACTTTCCAACCATCTGCCCCTTCATATTCAACCGCTTCTGGAACAGACAATTCTCTCGTCTTTAAAAATTCTTCATTAACTTTAGTAAGCTGTTCCTTCTCACCAGTATTTAAATTCACGTAAAATAGATCGCCTGGATTTGTAGTAGTGCTGATTGCGACAACCGCTTTATCATTTTTATAATCAAGTGAAAAACCATATACATACTGATCATCATTTATTGCCGGATATAATTCTCCAGATAGATTACCAAAATAAATAGCTGTATTTCCGTGATCTGTCACTTGGAAATAAAAACTTTTATTATCCTCTAGCCATTGTACACGCGGAGCAACAACACCTTGCAGGAAATCACCAACGACAAAATCACCGACTGGCGCGTCAAATTCACTTGTTATACATGTCGTATTGCTATTTTCCAAATCATAAATCCATAGCTTTGCTTGTGTCGCATTTTCAAATTCTCTTTCACTTCCAACATAAGCAATGTAGCGGCTATTCGGTGACCATGATGTTTGATAAAACACCCCGGTTCTTTCCGTCAGCTTGCGACCATGTTTCGTCTCTAAATCCAATAAGTAAATATCATTTATAAATGAAAAATCTAGATCCTCTGTTAAGTCAGCAATGTAAGAAAGAAATTTTCCGTTTGGAGACCATTTACCAAGCTGTAAATTATGTTTCCCCTCCGTAACTAGCTCTAATTCTCCTGATTCAAGATGAACAATTGCAATTTGAGAAAATTGCTCCATATTAATAAACCCAGCAGAATCTGATTTATATTTCATATTTTCTATTTCAAGTGGTTTTAGTTCTTTGTCTTCTTTTTGATTCTTTTCAGCTTTATCATCAATGTTTTCATCTTTACTAAGCTTGACAGAGAAGGCAATTTTCTCTCCACAAGGAGACCAAGTAGGCGATGTCGCACCGTTTTTACAATTAGTAACTTGTTTTGCTTCCCCACCAGCTTTAGAAAGCACAAAAATTTGTGGCTTGCCACTTCTCGTTGACACAAACGCTATTTTACTTCCAACTGGAGACCAAACAGGTGAACTCGTTTTATCTTCACCAAATGTCCATTGTTGAGGTTTTTTTTCATGCAAGTTTATGTAAAATAAATTAGACACATAGTCCTTTTTCTTCTCATCAATATGAGTCTCAACATACACAACTTCTGTTCCATCAGGTGATACTTGCGGATCTGCCACCGATTTTAATTGATATAAATCTTCTGGTTTTATCCCTTGTTTCAATGTCATATTTAATAGCCCCTTTGTGTTGAAATTTCATTACCTAGTATAATATTTCGCCACCCTAAATATTATACCTGCTTTTAAAAGAATTTTTTTATCTCTAAAAGGATTTTTACATTGGCGAGAATTCCAACAGGTGAATTGCTACATATATTTATTTTTGAGAAGTGGATAAATCAGATCGGCTGGGACAAAAAAACCTCAATAATATAGAGCCCGAAAAACTTTATGAACAGTAAGGTTTTCCGGGCTTTATATTTGAACATATAAATTTCGATAAAAGAAAGGACACCTTCTGATAATTTTAAGTTACCACACTATACCCAATTGGAAAGAAGTGACCTTATGTTGAAAATTATAAAATAATTTGCTAGTTTTGTTTCAACCTCCTGATTATACTAGCATTTTGGATTTTTATACTCCTTCTCGAAAATATAAAAGGTATTTTACTTTTTATTTATTCGGGAATGTAACGTCCAATTTAACAGTTGACGTTGAAGTCATTCCAGTTACCGATACTTTTACTGAAGACCAAGCTCTTGGGCTACCATCTCCACCCCCAAACATATTCCATCCAAATCCAGTAGAATAATTGAAACTATTTGACGTTGGTTTTTTTGTAGGAAGGCTAGTACCAAGTGCAGAACCAGAATGTGCGTTAACTGTTCTATTTGATAATCCATACATTTGGTGGCTTGTAGTCCAACCACCATATACTTTATTTAATTTAATCTCTGTGTTATTTGATCTTAAATTATACTCAGCGTATAACCTAGCAGTGATTCCAGATTCAGTAGTTGAACCCCCACCAATATCATAAGGAGTAATATTTAGAGAGTTCTGATTTTCTATAGGAATAAAAACATCATAACCAAAAACTTCTGATTCATTGTCAGACTCGAAAGATCTAACTTTCAGATTATTCTCCAAAATGATTGGATCTAAAAATTTAGTTTCTCCCGTTTCATCATTAGTAATACTAACTTTAACTTGAGCATCATCTAGTAGCTTAGAGTTTGCTAAATCATCTCTTGCATAACTTGTACCCATTGACAAAAATCCGAAAAGAGACAGTGCAAAAATAGTATTAAAGATTTTTTTGAACATATTATTATCATCCCTTCTTTGGTTTTCTATATCTCAACATAGAATTGTCTAAAAAGGGAGAATTTTCCGAAAAATGCTTTAACTAAAAATTAATTTGTATACAATATATCCAATAAATAACACTAAAATCAATACTACTGTATCTTTCCAACCCATACCAGTTAAATTTCCACCAACTCCTCTATTTACTCCATCGTTTAGAGATCCAGTAGGATTATTTTTTAATTCACTTTGTCTTAAACGCTCTCTTTTTTCTTCCGGTGTTTCCTTTTCCTTTGAATCCATGTGGCAAACACCTCCCTAAAAATTATTTTGCTAGCAGAAAGAAATATACATAATTACAGTTATTTTGAATGTACACGAATCCAAAGTTTTATCTCCATTCATAACTATCTTCCCCTTTACAGTTCACTAAATTTTAATATTGCAAATCATATCTTTATTACTCCAAATAACCATAATTAAAATTAATCCAAAAAAATTAAATAATTTTCTAAATAATATAATTGGACATAGTAATTGGGACCAAATAAAGAAGAATGTAACCTGTATTAAATTAATTCTTGACTTTTAAAAAAAGAATTTCGACTTATAGCTCCCACTTCTCTTTAGCTCTGTTGAAGATTTGAATCCGAGATAAATAGTTGTACACCCATTTAAGTAACGACCTAAGCGGCAACTTTTGTGGCATCATTGATTGAGCTTCGAAGCGAATGACCTCTGCTGCCAAATCGCCATTAAAAGCATCACCCTCCCTAGTATTAATGCTCCAAATATCTATACCCATTATCATCCTCTCCAAACTCTTTTCCTTAATACAGATAATAATTGGCCTTTTATCAAAATATCTTTCTCCAAGCCTAATATGTTGGCCATTTTAGCAACTGCAGGCGGCTTCAGCATACTTACTTCTGATATCACATCATTATAAAAAATATGCTCTGGATCATCATCTGCCCATAATTTTTCGATTTGCCATAACAACAAATCGAGAGAAATAATCCCTGACATATTCCATATCGTGCGTAATCGTAATAACTGTTTTTCCCTTTCCCTCTAATTCGTCTAAAAAGCTTACATAATAAATCTAAACCGATCTTACCCAACTGTCGGCTCATCTAAAATTATCACATCGGAATCCATTGCCAAAATGGAAGCAATGGTAATAAATTTACGGACGGAATAGGGAAGTTTATAAGGATTTTTGTGAATATAAGATCTCATTTTGAGAAAACGTTTTCTCAACAACCATATCATGACATAGTCAAATCGTCATTACTTTTTTCAGAAAAATCAGAAAATAACCAATGCAATATTTGTAGATTTAAGTATTAGGACATACACACTATACGAAATATTTTTAATTCCAATTCTGTTACAATGTTAGTAAATGAATGAATAGAAACGAGGATCTTTTTATGCATGTAACAATTGGAGTACTTGCTCATGTGGATGCAGGAAAAACAACATTTTCTGAGCAGTTACTATTTCATACAAACAGTATTCAAGCCAGAGGACGAGTGGATCACCAGGATACATTTTTAGATAACCATGAACTGGAGCGTCAGCGAGGCATTACGATTTTTGCGGAGCAAGGTCGCATGTCGATTGGAAATGATACGTATACGTTAATCGATACACCCGGACACGTCGATTTTTCACCAGAGATGGAACGTGCTATTCGAGTTATGGATTATGCCATAATTATTGTTAGTGCGGTTGAAGGACTACAAGGTCATACTGAAACAGTGTGGCAACTTTTACGCCAATATCACGTCCCTACCTTCTTCTTTATTAACAAAATTGACCGTGAAGGGGCAGATGTTGAAGCCGTTATGACACAGCTTCAAAAGAATTGCTCTGAGGATGTACTATTCGTAGATGAACCGCTCCGTTCGGACTATGTTTCAAATCACATGATGGAGTGGCTTGCTGAACGTGATGAACAACTTCTCGATGCTTTTCTTAATGAGAAGTTGGATAACTCTAGCTGCCTTACTCATTTACATACGATGATTAAACAGGAAAAAGCCTTTTTATGTTTTACTGGCTCTGCCTTAAAAGATATTGGAATAAAGGAATTCCTGGCACAGCTGCCTCTACTTACAAAGACACAATATAATAACAAAGCTCCATTTCAAGGTGAGGTGTTTAAAATTCGTCACGATGGGCATCAACGCTTAACTTTTATCAAAGCATTGCAAGGAACGTTACACTTGCGTGCTGAGTTTTCATTTGGTGAAGAGACAGAAAAAGTGACTGAAATTCGGCTATACAATGGTAGCCGTTATGTAACAACTCAAGAAGTCGAAGCTGGGGAAATTTTCGCAGTAAAAGGGATTAGCCAAGCAAACATCGGCGATATCATTGGTTATTCAGGTAACCCGCAGCCCTATGAGTTAGTACCGACTTTACAGGCAAAAGTACAATATGAAGGCGATCAGCATATAAAGGAAGTTCTAAAAATTTTCCGTACACTTGAAACAGAAGAGCCGTCATTACGTGTACTATGGCATGAAAAATTCCAAGAAATTCATGTACATATTATGGGTGTCATCCAACTTGAAGTTCTTATCGAAGTACTGCATAAACGCTTCTCGCTAGACATTTCATTTAGCGAACCACAAATTTTGTATATGGAAACTATAGCAACCACTGTGACAGGCTATGGTCATTTTGAACCTTTAAAGCATTATGCAGAAGTACATTTATTGATGGTGCCAAATACACGCGGTACTGGCAATACATTCATCAATGCTTGTCATGCGGATGATTTATCGGTTGGGCATCAACGACTCATTGAAAAACATCTATTTGAGCGTGATCATCATGGGTTGCTAACTGGATTCCCTGTGACAGATATTCGCTTCACTCTCTTAACAGGACGCGCACATATCAAACATACCGATGGTGGCGATTTCCGCGAGGCAGCATTCCGTGCATTGCGGCAAGGACTGGAGCAAGCAGAAAATGTATTATTAGAGCCGTATTACCGCTTTAAACTTAAAGCTCCTAGTGATTTTATCGGCCGCATGATGACTGATATTCAACAAGCCGCTGGCACATTTGACGCACCAACCTTAACTGAAAATGATGCGATTTTAACTGGTCGAGCACCCGTCGCAACATTTATGAGCTACAGTACAACCTTTGCCGCCTACACCAATGGAAAGGGCGTACTTTCTCTACAATTTGATGGCTATGATGTATGTCACAATTCAGAAGACATTATTGCACAAATTGGCTACGACAAGAATGCCGATCCTGAATATACATCCACTAGTATTTTTTGTGCAAAAGGTAAGGGCTACTCCGTTCCATGGCAGGAAGCGCAAGCTGCGATGCATTGTATTGACTAAATTCATAAAAACAGGACATGATTTTTCTCATTGTCCTGTTTTTATGTTTCGTGCGGATTTACTATACTTTTATGGGTAACTACTAGCTTTGCGCGAGTATTCCAGTCTACTTCCGCGAGTATTCGCTCTGCTTCCGCGAGTATTCCACTCCCTTCCGCGAGTATTACACTCCCTTCCGCGAGTATTCCACTCCCTTCCGCGAGTATTCCACTCCCTTCCGCGAGTATTCGCTATGCTTCCGCGAGTATTCCAGTCTACTTCCGCGAGTATTACACTCTCTTCCGCGTAAGTATTCTACTCTCTTCCGCGAGTATTACACTCTCTTCCGCGAGTATTCCACCCCCTTCCGCGAGTATTCGCTCTGCTTCCGCGCGAGTATTCCACTCCCTTCCGCGAGTATTCCACTCCCTTCCGCGAGTATTCGCTCTGCTTCCGCGAGTATTCCAGTCTACTTCCGCGAGTATTCGCTCTGCTTCCGCGAGTATTCCACTCCCTTCCGCGAGTATTCCACTCCCTTCCGCGAGTATTCCACTCCCTTCCGCGAGTATTCGCTATGCTTCCGCGAGTATTCCGCTCTGCTTCCGCGAGTATTCCACTCTCTTCCGCGAGTATTCCACTCTCTTCCGCGAGTATTCTACTCTTTTCCGCGAGTATTCTACTCTTTTCCGCGAGTATTCCACCCTCTTCCGCGAGTATTCGCTATGCTTCCGCGAGTATTCCACTCTCTTCCGCGAGTATTCCACTCCCTTCCGCGAGTATTCGCTCTGCTTCCGCGAGTATTCCAGTCTACTTCCGCGAGTATTCCAGTCTACTTCCGCGAGTATTACACTCTCTTCCGCGTAAGTATTCCACTCTCTTCCGCGTAAGTATTCCACTCTCTTCCGCGTAAGTATTCCACTCTCTTCCGCGAGTATTCCACTCTCTTCCGCGAGTATTCCACTCCCTTCCGCGAGTATTCGCTATGCTTCCGCGAGTATTCCGCTATGCTTCCGCGAGTATTCCGCTATGCTTCCGCAAGTATTCTACTCTCTTCCGCGAGTATTTCACCCTCTTCCGCGAGTATTCGCTCTGCTTCCGCGAGTATTCCACTCTCTTCCGCGAGTATTCAACCCTCTTCCGCGAGTATTCCACTCCCTTCCGCGAGTATTCCAGTCTACTTCCGCGAGTATTCCACCCTCTTCCGCGAGTATTCCACTCTCTTCCGCGAGTATTCCACTCTCTTCCGCGAGTATTCCACTCTCTTCCGCGAGTATTCCACTCTCTTCCGCGAGTATTCGCTATGCTTCCGCGAGTATTCCGCTCTGCTTCCGCGAGTATTCTACCCTCTTCCGCGAGTATTCCACCCTCTTCCGCGAGTATTCCACTCTCTTCCGCGAGTATTCCACCCTCTTCCGCGAGTATTCCACTCTCTTCCGCGAGTATTCCACCCTCTTCCGCGAGTATTCCAGTCTACTTCCGCGAGTATTCGCTCTGCTTCCGCGCGAGTATTCCACCCTCTTCCGCGAGTATCCTTCCATACGCGGGTTTCGATCTTCACCTAGCGCGAATTTATTTCACAATGCTTGTACAGCTTTCTGTGCCTGTTTGAACATACGATATGGAGACTCCACAACAACGTAACTATGAGAATTAGAAAAATCAATTAAAACCTTGCCAGGTCTACTTTTCAAAAGTTGTAAATTATCAATCGATCTTAGCAGTAGCTCATGACCGTTACCTCGTGGGTGCCAGTTTAAATGATAATCATTTAGTTCCTTCACAGCTTCTAAAAATAATTGATACTCTCGCTCTACAAAATTAATCAGCTCTTTGTTTTTATGAGCTACCTGTGATAGATCCTCTATATATGTTTCATAAAAGCGCATTACTATCGAGCACAGTAAATCATTGACCCGAGCAGCACTTAATATTGGCTTAGGAGCTTGAGAGAGTCGCTCTAAATTCGGTTTTGCACGAGTCGAATCAATGCGTGTAATTAAATGATAATGCTCACCATTCACCTCATACACAATTGGATTTGTTGGCATATAGATCATAAAACTATTTGTTTTTGTTTTAAGTTGATCTGTTATATTTGCCTTTGCAAAAAGATGCCCATTAATATTTTTATTTTGAATCCAAATAATATCTTTGTTATATAAAATTTGCTCAAATAATCGTTCATTACTAATAAGATTGCTAGCTATTAATTGATCAACAAGTGATTCTATAACCATTCTTGTTGTAGCTTTCTTAGTAACTTCAGTGCGTGGCTGCTTACAAATTTTCATATCTAAATATTGCGTTTGCTGTGCTGTACATCCATTAATATTTGTCATACGTGCATCCTCTTTTCGTACATATTTTCAAAACGGAAGTCATCAGTAAAAAAAGGATTTCCCATCAACCGAGGAAATCCTTCATTCTATCTTTTTCGTTCATCATATACTGTCAAACGGTGCCCAAATACGAAAGAATTAGCTCAACCGCAAATTCCTTCTCTTATCTTGGGCGTTTGACGTACAGCGACGAACAGAACATTCTGTTTTGTCAACATGCCACCTCCTATTCCTCGTAGGGTTATGGTGTGTACTCATAATAGGCAGGTATCCTGACTTATGGTCATCGCTACTTTTCGCCTTCCCGTCGTTAAACAGTGGTCTATGAAAAGTCGCTCACATTTACAGTTGCGGGACAGTGTCGGATTTGCACCGACTTCCCTTTTAAGTAAATTGCACGCAATTTACACCTATTACTCTACGCTATTCAGTTGTCATAGGAATCAATAGTTCTACACATTCCTATTAAATTAGCCATTTTATAGATGTCGGAAATTATAGAGTAAATATTCCTTTCAGACTATCAAACTAAATTGTAATGTGTATTATACCTACTGTCAAGAAACTGGAAAAGAAAAAGGTAAATTATCCCACTAATTAATAAATCAATTTTAATAATCACCTAAAACCTATTCAGTTTTTTCTGTTTTTCTTCATTAATTTCATCATCAGTTAAGATTACCTCTATATGAAATTTGTCTCAATTAAGAGAAATCCTTCATTATTTTTTTTGATAATTATCGTTTTCTTAGGTATAAAAGGATAATAAAAAGAGACACTATTAACCTTAATAGGAAAATTCTTATAGAATATTATATTTAATTTGGTATACTTACTTTGTAACTATTTTCTAGGAGGTATAAGGTAATGCATAGTAGATTTTGGACCATTTTCTTTTTAATCATCTTCTTTCCAATAGGCTTATTTTTAATGTGGAAGTATGGTCATTTCACTAAACAAATACGGGTCATCATAACGTTATTTTTCTTAATTATAATTTTACTCGCATCTTGTTTTAACGGTACAAATAATGCTCAAAAGGAAGAATTGCTAAAAAAGGAACAGCAACTAAAAGACAAAGAAAAACACTTAGTTAAGCTAGAGAAGGAACTAAAGATAAGAGAACAAGATATAGATAAGAAAATAGAAGATTATGAGAAAAATATCGAAGAACAGAATAAAAAATTAGAAGAACAAGAAAATGAACGTAAAAAACAAGAAGAGCTAAAGAGACAAGAAGAATTACAAAAACAAGAGGAAATAAGAAAGCAAGAAGAACAGAATAAGATTGAAGAGCAAAAGAGACTTGATGAAACTCAAAAACAAGAAGCTACTCAACAGACAACTACTACAACAACCGCACCTCAACAAAGTGTAAGTTTCAGAAATTGTAAAGAAGCTAAGGCAGCAGGCTATTCAAACATTCGAAGAGGAGAACCTGGCTACTCATCTAGACTGGATAGAGATGGTGATGGATTAGCTTGTGACAAATAATAATTAAAGAAAGTCACTCACTATTTTATGTGGGTGACTTTTTAAATACTTTATATTTTATTAGATACTTTCTTCAAGAAATACCCATTGAGAAGTAAATGCATTTGCTTTGTTTCGATTCATAAATGCTATTTCTTTTTACAAAGCGTCTCAGTTTCTTGTACTTTCTCTTCAAGTTATCTTCTTTCCGATAATGCGTTAATACTACTAAACTTTTTTAATGAAATTATTATTGAAGGTTTTCAAGGTAATTTCCTTTTTCAAAAATTTCTTTTGAACTTAGGGCAGTCCATTCCTCTGCTGTTAAAGTTGGGTTCAAATCAATATAGGATTTAACCAATTTATAGCCCACACCGTAACCATATAGACTAGGAAGGCCATTACCTCCGTTTAGAATTTCTAATGACCGATTCAAGTCAACCTTGTCGAGATCTAAGGCAATTTTCGACCAATCATCTTTGTTGAATGTTGTATTAATTGGAGGGTAATAAATATCAGGATAAACTAGCTTATCAAACGTAACTGCCTTTCCTTCAAATATTAGGTTATCCAAAATAGTCATAGGTATATCTTTTCGTAAGTACTTCTCAGTCCAAACACTATGATGATATTCGTGAGCTATACCAGACCTTAAATCATTTTCGGTATAATATTTATTATATAAGACTATTATTTTTCCTGCCCCCACTGTAACCATAAGCGGATTTGCAATTGTGACAGGCAAAACACATATTGTTGTTTCATTTTCGGATGCAATAAGGTCAGAAGATTTTATCAGAGCTTCTTTTATTATTTTTTCTGTTTCTTCCCCGTCAATTTGTTCGCTTAATTTTTGATTTTCTGTAAGGCTATCAGGATCTACATTTAGAACTGGATCAGCCATATGAAGATATTCACCATTCTCAAAACAAGTACTATATATTGGTTTAATTACCTCTTCATTATAAATTTCCAATTGTTATTGTTTTGGGTTACTTTCAACTTTATCTGCATAGTTTTGATAAAGTTTATAGGCATTTACTATTTTAAATTTTTGCTTTGTTTCAGGGTGCTCGAATGATGTAACTATACTTTCAAAATCATTTTTCGATTTTTCTTTTTGAGTACAGGAAGTTAGCGTTAGAATTGAAATTATCAGAACAAATGCCACAACTATTTTCAGATATTTTTTCAATAAAATTCACCCTTATTTTACTTTTTTTAATCATACTTTATTAGCTTATCCCTGTAGATTTACGGTGTGTACTCATAATAGGAGGTATCCTCCCTTATACTTTTCTCCTTACGAGCTTCCCAAAGGATCTTAATACAACTTCGGAGCTTTTCGTAGTTTAGTTGCTTGTTCAAATGAATATGCAAGTTTAATTAGTACGTCCTCACTAAATGCAGTTCCTGCGAAAGTTATGCCAAAAGGTCTCCCACTTTTCATATACCCTGCTGGGACGGCAATAGACGGATAACCAGCTTTTGCACTAATTGTCGAACCTATATATGATGGAAAGATAATTGCATCTAATTCATATTTTTGTAATGTATAATCAATTCCTTGTTCTTGAGAAAAATACAAATCCTCTAGTTTTGCATTTAAATAATCAGGATCTCTTAACGTGTTCGATAATTTATCTCTCAATTCTAATTTATCCTGACCATATTTTAACGACTTTCCTTTTGAACGTTTATTTAATTGAATTAACTCAGAGATAGAGTGCACTGGCATATGTGAAGGCAGATTGACAAGGAAATTATTTAGACTATGCTTTAATTCGTATTGCGGTACTCCCCATTTCCAGTCTCTATGAAAAGAAGGGATTTCGATTCCTTCTCTAATACCGGCTCCTTGCTCTCTTAAAACCTGAATTGCATTATTAAAAAGTGTTTCATCATATTCCTCTGAGTCATAAAAAGCTTTTGAGGCATTATTATACACACCGATTCTAGCACCATTTAATCCTGTAGCATCTAAAAAATTGGTGTAATCCTTATATAATCTTCTTTCACTCTTATATGTAGCGATGTCGTTTTCATCTACTCCTGTTAATACTCCCAATAAAATAGCTGCATCTGTTACTGTTCTAGCCATTGGCCCCGCTGTGTCTTGAGAGTAAGTAAACGGAATAATGCCCTGTCGACTAATAAGCCCAACAGTCGGTTTTATGCCGACTACTGAATTTGTAATAGCAGGACTTAAAATTGAGGCGTCTGTCTCAGTTCCAATTGATAAAACAGAAAAGTTCGATGCAACAGCTACAGCTGACCCCGAACTGGATCCTCCCACAAAAAGTTCTGCATCGCCATAAGGATTTAGTGTTTGTCCACCTCGAGAACTATAACCCGCCCACATCGTACTAGACATAGCGTTTGCTAATTCAGTCATATTTGCTTTCCCTAAAATAACAGCCCCTGCTTCACGAAGCTTTTTTACTAGAAATGCATCCTGCTTGGCTAGATAATTTTCCAATGCTATGACGCCTGCACTAGTATGCATAAAATCTTTTGTTTCGATATTATCTTTTAAAACTATTGGAATTCCGTGTAGTGGCCCTCTTGCCCCTTTTGTTAGTCTTTCCTCATCTAAAGCTTCAGCAATAAATATAGCCTCAGGATTAATTTCAAGCATAGAATTAATTCTCTGTCCACTTTGATCATACTTAGCAATTCTATGTAAATAATACATAGTCAATTCTTTTGATGTTATTTCACCATGTTCCATAGCTGTTTGAATATCATTTATAGACAATTCTTCTTTAAGAAAACTATTAAAACTTATCCCCATTCATACTCCCCTACCCTTCTTTCAAGATTATACCAATAAAATCAATTAATACCTAAAACATCTTTTAGAGTTTTCAAATAAATCTCAAAGTCTCCTCAAGCTACCACAGCCGGAAACTCATGTATACTAATTCTAAGCTCTGCAAGGATTTAGCGTATTAACATAAATGTTAAACAGCCCCTCACAAATCTAATGGCTTAAATTTATTCATATAGCCTGCACTTCCGTTTGTCGCACATTCTTCAATTAATTACCAAATAATGGTCTGCTGTGCTACACTCTCTATACAGATAAAATTTTCAGTTAGTCTAGTAAAAGGTGGGATTGGGATCATATGAAGAAGCTAAGAGGCATTTGGGGTGTCACAATGTGCATATATGGCGTGTCTTTATATATCAAATATTTTCAAAAAGTCAGTGAAGGATGGAATATAACGCTTCATGTTTTATCAGGAAGTTTATGTATTATAGGAATATCATTAATTGTTCAAGCAATAAAAATACATAAATAATCTATGTGAGGTGAATAAAATTGAATAATATTAATATCCAATTTGGTACATTGATACTTTTTCTAATTGTGCTTGTTTTAGTAATTAATATTTTTGAGTTTGTCATTAGAAAGCTGTTAGGTGCCGAAAGAAAAAAATGGTTTTCTTATAATCACATTAACGAAAGACATAAAAAACTAGATTGGTCTTTACGAATAATATTTATATGTTTATTTATTAGTTCGTATTATATGATTGACAACGATACATTTGGAATTCCGTTTTTCAAAACATGGTTTATCTTAATTGTCTTTTTAATAACATCTGAAATGTTACGAGCATTTATGGAATGGAAATACGCGGAAAATAAAAGAGATTTTGTTGCTACTATCGCAGAAACGATGTTTATGATTAGTATAGTATTTTTGGTGATAACAACTGGTTTTTTCGGCTTATTTAATGTTTAATTTCGAATCTATTAAGCTGTTGATAACACTGGTTAATCAATGCACTTAAATATAAAATAAAAAGGCTATTTCGTAGAAAATTTATTCCTGCAAAATAGCCTTTTTCTAATTATTGTCCACTATATCTCTGTGTAAGCTTTTGTAAGTTTTCAGCTTGAACACATAAGTCTTGTGACACTACCACGTTGACCGCCTGCATGGAGGCACTTTGCTCATCAACTGACTGCAGAACGACATCTGTATAATTAGATAATTCATCCATTCCATTTGCGATTGTCGATACTAATTTTGTAACTTCATTCGCGCTACTTGAAAGCTCTTCAGCTGTTGTGGAAATATCCTCAAGTTGGTTCGTCATTTTGCTAACATGTTGAGAGATCGTACCAAATGACTTTGTAGCCTCATCAATGACATAGACGCCCTGTTGAACGTTTTTCAAGTCCTCTTCGACAGAGGTAGCTACTTGTTTTGTATCGCTTTCAATGCCAACAACAAGCTCGACAATTTGAATAGCGGAATGCTTTGATTGCTCTGCCAATTTTCTAACTTCCTCTGCTACTACTGCAAAGCCTTTACCATGCTCTCCCGCACGTGCCGCTTCAATTGCTGCATTTAATGCTAACAAATTCGTTTGATCTGTGATAGCAGTAATCATGTCTGTCATGGACTTGATATCTGTCATTTTACCTGATAATTGCTGCATTAATTCACTTGTTTTTTCAGTTGAAGTTGAAATAAACTCCATTTGATTTTTAGCTACGTGTAAAATTTCCGCACCGTTACCTGCAATGTCATTTGCTTCTTTTGCATGATCAAATACATCTTGCGTTGCCACGGTAATACGTTCAATACCATCAGCAGTTTCCTGCATAGCAATAGCACTTTCATTAGCTGACTGTGCTGCTTTCTTAAGACCCTCAGACGTATTCTCCATTTGTGAATCAACTTCGTTAACTGCATCTGTAATTTCATTTGTACTTGCTGATAGTTCCTCTATACTCGCTGATAAATCTGTAGAACTGCTCGCAATATTTTGTGTCATTGTATGTAATTGTTCTTTCATCTCTAAAAACGCTTTAGCTAAATCTGCAATTTCATCATTGGAATTAATTTCAATCGTAACAGTACGCAAATCTCCATCAGCGATTGCTTGAGCGGATTCTGCTAATTGTCTAATAGGCTTAATAATTTTAAATTTCACATAGAAAATACAAGATAATGACATAGTAAATCCTATTACTGTTAATAAAGTGGATAGCCATTTTAATGAATGTAAATTTGCTATTTCTATAATTAAAACGACACCCATGAGAACATTTAAAGTAGAAAAGCAAATTATACTTCTTTTACGTAAACTCATACTAAATTCCCCCAACTATAATATTACTCCAACATAGTTATTATAGTTTAATTTTCCTGATATTCATAGAAAAAAGCCCAACTTTTGTAAGTGAAATGAATTACAATAGAGAGTGTTCTTTTGTAGTATCAAAAAACTAGTTGGCCAATTAGATATGATCTGAAAGTATGGCTCCTTAAATTCATTGTCATTTTTACAAAAACAAAAAAGCACTTTGCTCTAGACAAAGTGCTTTTAAAATAAATTATTTTAATTTCATAATACTTGATCCTGCGATACCTGGATGTGTCATCTCATATGGATCTAGAATTAAATCTAATTGTTCTTTCGTTAGTACACCTTCTTCAATGCAAAGCTCACGAATTGAACGACCAGATAAAATTGCTTCACGCGCAATTCTTGCAGCTACCTCATAGCCAATATGCGGGTTCACTGCTGTTAATACACCAACGCTTTTTTCCACATATTCTTTCATGCGGTCCTCATTTGCTTCAATATCCTTCAAGCAATTTTGAGTAAATGCTCGGAATACGTTATTCATAATGCTAATAGATTGAATTAAGTTAAAGACAAGTACGGGCTCCATAACGTTTAATTCTAATTGTCCTGCTTCAGATGCTAAAGAAATCGTATGGTCATTACCAATTACTTGGAAAGCAACTTGGTTCAGAACCTCTGGCATAACAGGATTTACTTTACCTGGCATGATAGAAGATCCTGGTTGACGAGCTGGTAAAATGATTTCCCCTAATCCAGCACGTGGACCAGATGCCATTAAGCGAAGGTCATTAGCGATTTTCGACATATTAATCATACAGATTTTTAATGCGCCTGATACTTCTGTATAAGCATCTGTATTTTGTGTTGCATCCACAAGGTGTGTAGCGCCTTTAAGTGGCAATCCTGAAATTTCAGCTAGATGTATATCAACTGATTGAATATAGTCAGGGAATGCATTTAAACCTGTACCAACAGCTGTAGCTCCCATATTTACATCATATAGATTTGGGCGAGTTTGGCGAATACGAACAATATCACGAGTGATAACACGGCAATATGCTTCAAATTCTTGCCCTAATCGAATCGGTACAGCGTCTTGTAAATGCGTACGTCCCATTTTAATAACATGCGCAAATTGTTCCGCTTTTTGGTGGAACACCGCTTGCATATTTTCCATTGTAAGAAGTAGTTCATCTATCAAATTCAATACAGCAATATGAATTGCTGTTGGGAAAGCATCGTTTGTTGATTGTGACATATTAACATGGCTGTTTGGGCTAATTGTTTTGTAGTCCCCTTTTTCTTTGCCTAAAATCTCTAAGGCACGGTTAGCAATAACCTCGTTGGCATTCATATTAATAGATGTGCCAGCTCCACCTTGGATAGGGTCAACAATAAATTCAGCATCCCACTCGCCGTCAATAACTTCTTGTGCAGCAGCGACAATTGCATCTCCGATTTCTGTTGAAAGTAGGTGTACCTCCATATTACTCAAAGCAGCTGCTTTTTTTACAATACCCATTGCTTTAATAAGTGCAGGGTGGATTGTATATCCTGTAATCGGGAAATTTTCAGTTGCACGAAGCGTCTGAATTCCATAATAAGCATTGCTTGGTAAGGTACGTTCACCTAAAAAGTCTTTTTCTATACGTTGTGTGGACATAATTGTCGTCTCCTTTTATGTAATCCTCACACTTGATAGTAGCTAATTAATGCAGTATTGTAAACAGTCAATTGTCTGGAAAATGAAAATTTCCATGAAAAGATATTATTATTCCCTAAAAACCGAAACTAATAAGACCAGTAAATGGACAAGATGGTTAATATATCGAATTATTCTGCATTCATCTCACCGCCTAAAGCGGAGCTATCACAATGCTTTCAGTACAAAAGACATTTGCTAGAAGAAGTTAAAGGGTTAGAAGCAAAAAAAGTTTATATCAACAGTATCTGAAAAACAAAAAGTAAAACTTAAACCAGTGGGTTCATCCCCCACTAATTATTAATCTTCACCAATCGTACTACTACAATGCGAGATAATTATTCCCAATTGTTCATTTATCACAATAAAAAAGCTGAACTAATTGTTTATGTTAGTTCAGCTAATAATCAATTATGCCTCGGCATTGTGTCCGGAATCGGCTTTGTGCTTTCTAAATGATTATTTATTAGAAGAAACTGTAAAACGGCTGTTAACATGCTTTGGATTTTCTATTTCATCCAATAACGCAACGGCATAATCAGCATAGCTAACATAACTTTCACCAGCAGCATTTACTAATAAATGATCTTCTCCAGTAATATAGCTACCTGTACGTGGACCTTCTGGATCAAAGAAAGCTGATGGGCTTATAAATGTCCAAGTAATAGTAGATTGTTGTAAGTCACGTAGATTCTCACCTTGGTTTTTAGCTGTCGCATAAAACATTTCTGGAAAATCTGGTGTATCCATTACTCGAACAGTTTTTTCTGGGTCAACAAACAGACTACCCGCTCCACCGACAACAATTAATTTTGTATTAATACCAGTGAAAATATCAATTAAATGACGGCCAGTTTTTACATGTAATTCCTCCTGACCAAAAGGAGCACCAAATGCATTTACTACTACATCAAAGCCGTTTACACCTTCTTGAGATAATTCTAAAACATCCTTTTCTATTACAGGAATACTTGCCGTTACTTTTGTTGCTGAACGTACAATCGCAGTTACTTCATGACCACGTTGTAGTGCCTCCTCTACAATTTTTTGTCCTGCTTTCCCTGTTGCACCAATTACTGCTATTTTCATAATTAATTCCTCCAATTTTTCATTTGTAACCATTTTAGTTACAGGTTAGATACAAAAGACCGACTTCGTTGATTTTAACGAAGTTGATCTAGCACATCCTGTAAAGTTTGTGCTTGTAATTGTTCTTCCATTGCATGCCAAACAGATGTATAAACACCTTCCAATGTCCGTTGGATTTTTCGACCAACTGTACAATCCGGATTTGGCTCATCATGAATCGCAAATAACTGCTCTGGCCCATCAATCGCATGGTAAACGGCTAATAGCGTTAAATCTTTTGGTTCCACTAAAAGTTCATAGCCCGCAATACCCGGTTGTGATGTAAGCAAGCCCGCTTTTTTTAGCACCCCAATCATTCGTCGCACGACCACTGGATTTGTATTCACACTCCCTGCGATGAAATCAGACGTTAGCTGGCTCTTATCAGATGTTGTTGCAATAAGCGAAAGTATATGGATCGCTACCGAAAATCGACTGTTCACCATATGTATCACCACCTGTTGTAACTATTATAGTTACAGGTATGAATAAAAGCAAACAAATTGCTCTACTTACACCTGTATTTATTTTTGCTATTTTACGGAGTATTATACGATGGCTATATTTTCTTTACATAAATGACTAATTCCTGTCGTATTTCTCCATCTTGCTCATAAAAGTCTAAGTTATGAAATTCATACTTAAAATGGCCGAGTGGAAATGTCACACTTTCCCCCTGAGCCGCAGCTAATATGCCTGCCACATCATGTGACACCATTTGTAAAAGCTCTGTACCTAAAACCGAATCTACAAATATCACGTTCATTAATAAACACCTCCTCAACTATTATAGCTTAGAAGGCGCTTACATTTACAGTCTTTCTTTATAACGATTCAGGCGAATTTCCTCAATAACTTGCATCATTTTATGTATTTGCTCCTGTGTTAATTTTGTAGAGATGTGTGGTAGCTCATGTTGATGATTAAATTCCTCTTGTTGTTGAGGACTACTCGTAAGCCATTTCGTCCTTAAACGCTGCTCACGCCCTCTTCCTTCTATTTGAAAAATCAATGATCTCCTCACATCATTCACCTCTATAATTTTATTAGGACTTCGAGATTAAAACTTATATCGGAAAAATTTTCATAAATTTAAACGTTTTTCACATAAAGCACTAGAGAATTTGGCTCTATACAAAATATAGGATAATTTTGGCGTTTCTTTCCACGATTTTGGCTGTTCTATCCACGATTTTGCAGGTTCTATCCGTCGCTCTGACTCCTCTTTCCGTCGCTTCGGCCTTTCTATCCGTCACTCTCTTTTCTTTCCGTCACTTGGTCGGTTCTATCCGTCGCTCTGACTCTTCTTTCCGTCGGTTGGCCTGTTCTTTCCGTCGCTTCGGCCTTTCTTTCCGTCACTCTCTTTTCTTTCCGTCACTTCGACGGTTCTATCCGTCGCTCTGACTCTTCTATCCGTCGATTGACCAGTTCTTTCCGTCGCTTTGGCCTTTTTATCCTTCGCTCTCTTTTCTTTCCGTCACTTGGTCGGTTCTATCCGTCGCTCTGACTCTTCTATCCGTCGATTGACCAGTTCTTTCCGTCGCTTCGGCCTTTCTATCCGTCACTCTCTTTTCTTTCCGTGCTTGGTCGGTTCTATCCGTCGCTCTGACTCTTCTTTCCATCGGTTGGCCTGTTCTTTCCGTCGCTTCGGCCTTTCTATCCGTCACTCTCTTTTCTTTCCGTCACTTGGTCGGTTCTATCCGTCGCTCTGACTCTTCTTTCCGTCGGTTGGCCTGTTCTTTCCTTCGCTTCGGCCTTTCTATCCGTCACTCTCTTTTCTTTCCGTCACTTCGACGGTTCTATCCGTCGCTCTGACTCTTCTTTCCGTCGCTTCGGCCTTTCTATCCGTCACTCTCTTTTCTTTCCGTCACTTCGACGGTTCTATCCGTCGCTCTGACTCTTCTTTCCGTCGGTTGACCTGTTCTTTCCGTCGCTTCGGCCTTTTTATCCGTCGCTCTCTTTTCTTTCCGTCACTTCGACGGTTCTATCCGTCGCTCTGACTCTTCTATCCGTCGCTCTGACTCTTCTATCCGTCGATTGACCAGTTCTTTCCGTCGCTTTGGCCTTTTTATCCTTCGCTCTCTTTTCTTTCCGTCACTTGGTCGGTTCTATCCGTCGCTCTGACTCTTCTTTCCATCGGTTGGCCTGTTCTTTCCGACGCTTTGACCTTTCTATCCACGACTTTGCCGTATCTATCCATCACTCTGGATTTTCTATCCACGCTCTTCCTACTTTTCCGCCACTCTGTGCAATCTATCCACGCCTCGGCTCTTCTTCTACTCTCAGTCGCTCTGACTACTATTCCTCGCTTTGCCAGTTCTATCCACGACTTCGACTCCGCTATTCGTCGCTCTGAGCTCCTCCCGTCGAATTGCCACTGCTTTCCCTTCGCTCTGACTGCTATTCCTCGCTTTGCCGGTTCTATCCACGACTTCGACTCCGCTATCCGTCGCTCTGAGCTCCTCCCGTCGAATTGCCACTGCTATTCCTCGCTTTTCCAGTTCTTTCCGACGCTTTGACCTTTCTATCCACGACTTTGCCGTATCTATCCATCACTCTATTTTCTATCCACGCTCTTCCTACTTTTCCGCCACTCTGTGCAATCTATCCACGCCTCGGCTCTTCTTCTACTCTCAGTCGCTCTGACTACTATTCCTCGCTCTGCCGGTTCTATCCACGACTTCGACTCCGCTATCCGTCGCTCTGAGCTCCTCCCTTCGAACTCGAACTGCCACAGCTTTCCCTCTTCACTCTGACTGCCATTCCTCTCTTCGCCAATTTATTCCAGATCACCAGCTCTTTTCCCGAGGCTTCGCAGTTTGTTCGCTTTTAAAAAAACAGCAACCTAAACGGCTGCTGCTTCAGTTTAAACGGCAATTGGTGCTTTAATTGTTGGGTGTGGATCATAGCCCTCAATAGAAAGATCTTCGAGTTCTATGTCAAAAATTGACGTTTTATTTGAATTAATTTTTAAGGTTGGTAGGTCCTTAGGCTCGCGTGAAAGCTGTTCTTTTACTTGCTCCACGTGATTTGAATATATATGAGCATCCCCTATGCTATGAATAAATTCGCCAACTTCTAAACCACATTCGTGTGCAATTAAATGCGTTAGTAATGCATATGAGGCAATGTTAAATGGACAGCCTAATAATGTGTCAAGGCTTCTTTGCATTAGCTGACAGCTTAATTTACCATTTGCGACATAAAATTGGAACATCACGTGACATGGAGGTAATGCGGCTTTGCTGCCCTTTGCTCCAGCATTGATAACATCCTCTGGATTCCATGCATTGACAATAATGCGTCGAGAATCCGGATTGTGTTTGATTTGATCGATTACATCTTGTAATTGATCGATGCTTTCCCCTGTTGATGTTGTCCAATTACGCCACTGTTTTCCATAAACATTCCCAAGCTCTCCGTATTTACGTGCAAATTCATCGTCTGATAAAACACGCTCACAAAATGATGCTAACTCTTTTTTGTAATCAGCATTGAATGACTCGTCCACTAAACAACGACGACCAAAGTCTGTCATATCAGGACCTGAATATTCATCAGACTCAACCCATTTTTTAAAAGCCCATTCATCCCAAATATGATTGTTGTTTTGCAGTAGATAACGAATATTTGTATCCCCTTTAATGAACCAAAGTAGCTCACTTGCTACAAGTTTGAATGGTACACGTTTAGTTGTTAAAAGAGGGAAGCCTTTGCTTAAATCAAATCGCATTTGATAGCCAAATACACTATATGTACCTGTTCCTGTACGATCTTCCTTTTTAACGCCATTCTCTAATATATGTTGTAATAAATTTAAGTACGCGATTTCTGGATGCGCCATGTCAATCATCAGCTCCTTCAAGTATGCTGTTGACCATTATAACATCTAACAACTACATTTGGACTCCCAAAAATAAAAACAATATTCACATATCTGAACTAAAAGAATTGTTTTCTAGCTCTTTTGAAACTTCACTTTCAATTGTGACAAAATACGTTGGTAACAAAATAATATTAAATAAAATAGGAACAATAATAAGTAGAAGATCCATCCCTGGTGAAAAATAGAGACTAAAAGCAGTCAGTAACCCTGACATGACTAAAAATACAATTTGCACACCGATAATCATTAACGGAATGATTTGGTACATATAGTTAAGCTTTCGGAACTGATGCATGTTTTCTGGATTTTCAATAATTCTCTTTTTTAAGCGTCTTGATAAGAATATACAAGCGATAAGTTGTGCAATAATAAAGATAAAATAAATAACACTATGTAGAACCAATTGCCCTTTCATAACCGTGCCATTAAAATGTCCTACCCTCCGCTGTAGTAGCTCGTTAACCTCTCCCTCATAAACATATTCCTGTTTACTAAAATTAGTGGGCGGTTCCACAAAGCCGAGCGTTGCCCAATCCTTTGAGTTGGCTTCCCAGTCGATTAATTTGCTTGCCAAAATGCGTAATTGAATGTCATCATTTTTACCAAACATTCCTACTAAAAAAGTATATGGTATCGCTACCTTCATTTGCCCATTTTGTTTTTCATTAATTAAATCGTTAATGGAAAAAGTATATGCAACATCTGTCTGGTGAGCTTCATAACGAGCATCCCCGACCTTCCAATGACTTTCTAAGGAAGATTCAATATTATTCTTCATCTCCACAAACGGCGTATTATTATGTAAATGCTTTGGAATCTTATAGACAAAACGATTGTCACCCCCAATAATGCAAATATCTACTATCACCGTATCATTCTCAAAGTCCTTAGCGATTGTTGTCTTCGGGTACGATATTATGACAACTAGAAAAAAAAGGATTAATTGCAACCCTTTCTTTTTCATGCAACGCTCCCCCTTTTCGTCACATATGCTAGATTTACACTATCATAGGCTACACCGAAAAAACTACTTCGTTATTCCGAAAAAACATTAGTGGTTTTCCGAAAGACTTTATTTCGGTATTCCAAAACTACCAAAAATTATGGATAATATATAGGTACTTAAGATTGAAATGGGGCAATATTATCATGCAAATAATAGAGAGAAAACGATGAGTAAGTGGACATATAGTATTTTCATAACCTACCTACTCCTCGGTATTTATGTACTCGTAGTGGCAATGCAAATACCTTATATTGGTATTACCCTGGAAACAAATAGTGAACAACCAATCATGACTGAGTTTTATTATCCAAATTGGGCACAGCAAAATAACATCGAAAAAGGTGATCTTCTACTGACAATCGATGGCAAGCCGCCAGAAGATGTTCGTTATATCCAACTCAATTCTTTCGTTAGAAGCGCTAAGGAACTAACGTTTATGAAGGCTAATGGGGATGTTCATTCTGTTTCAGTTAAGCATAAAGATATACCGGAAGAATTTTATTTACAAATTATTTTCCCACTTTTTTATTTTGTTTTATCTTTTGGCGTTGCTATCTATTTATGGCGAAGAAACAAAGATAATCTATTAACTATTCTACTATTATTATTTTTATTAACCTGTTCATTGACTTATATAAGTACAGGAGCCTCGATTAGAGGAAATCTAATTGGAGGATTTGTAATAAGTATTGGTATAGTTTTATGCATGGTGCTTTTTATTCACTTTTTACAATTTTATTTCCGCTACCTACATATTGAGTGGCCGTACCTGAATACGAAATGGCTTTATTTAACATTACTATTTATTCCATGCAGTGACTTCATAAAAACAATTAATTCTGATTTCTGGACGATCACATCATTAATTAAATTAGGAATGTTTGCTGTACTAGTGCTCTTTGCTATCTTTATTTTACTATCGAGTTATTTACGAACTAAACTGGCAAAAATCCGTCTAATCACCATTGCGTTTATTATACCTTTCTTGCCATTTTTACTACTTTTCGTCATGCCTGAAATATTTGGTCTAAACATTATTTTACATGCTGAGGTAGCTTCATTATTTTTATTGTTTATTCCTTTTTCTTTTATTTTCATTCAAGTGAATGAACGATTATTCGATATTGAATATCAATTATCACGTTTACGTTATTATTCAACACTTGCCTTTTCTTGTGCATTAATATTAACTACAGGCATTACCCTGCTGTTTATAGACAAATTATCGATTGTTGAAATTACAAGTATCTTTATACTTGTATTCCTAGTCATCATTGCTAGCTTCTATATAAAAGAGCAGCTTGATTTTAAATATCGAAAAATTATTTTTTCATCTACTGGTAATTATGTACATAATTTATATGCTGCCGTTAATCGTATGGGTAAAGTAAAAAATCAGCAAGAATTACTTGATCAATTCAAGTATGAGATAACAGAAAAGCTTGGTACTACTGCTTTTACAATTATATCAATAACGGAAGATGTACCATTAACTCATAGCGAGGTCAGCATAGGGAATGAAACGACTCATCTGCTATTACATGACACAGGTGAAGAAAAAATTATATTAAAGATTAGACATGTATTACAAAAAGAAGAGCTTCTTTGGTTAGAGTTACTTGCCCTCTATGTTTCAATGTTTATTGATAATTTAAAGCTTATTGAAGATCTAATATGTGAAATAAGGCATATGCAGGATAATAATGAAACACAGTTTCCTTGGCTCGACAAATTATTATGGAATATCATTGAAAAGGAAAAAAGTATTTTAGCACAGGAATTACATGACACCATTTTGCAGGAGCAACTTCATTTAGCGAGAGAGTTAGATGTTATTTCTAGCCTGCCTATTATTGAAAAAGAAAAGGTATTAGATATTCGAGAGCAATTGCTAAATGCATCGAAGGATTTACGTGAGTATTGTGAGAATCTAAGCCCTCCATTGCTTGACACATTTGGGCTTCAAATCGCCTTAAAAAAACTGATTCAAAAGGTGAAAATTCGTGCCGACTTTTTGTTAAAAGCCCAAATAGAACGTGTCCACTTTCAGGATGCGACCTTACATTTAGTCGTCTATCGCCTTGTGCAGGAGCTTTTAAATAATGCAATTAAGCATGCTGAAGCAACTGAGGTTTTACTAAAACTACAAGTGATAAATGGCGGTTTTATCCTCCAATATGATGATAATGGTATTGGCTGCGATATTGAAGATTTAATGCAATCTTCAACTTCTATGGGCATTAACGGTATTCGAGAACGTGTCCGTGCTTTTAATGGAGACATAACTATAACCTCCAGTCATAATGAAGGAATGCATATATTTATTCAAATACTAGAGGACGTGGAATCATATGATTGATATTCTTATTGTAGATGACCATCCTGTCGTTTTAGATGGTACAAAGACACTATTGCAGGATTTACCAAATGTCCAGATAGATACAGAGCAAGATTGTGCAGCTGTTCTATCTAGAATGGATGCTCAAGCATTTCAATTATTTTTAATCGATATAAATATGAAGCCAATCAATGGCATACAGCTTTCAGAAATGATAAAGAAAAAGCAACCAGAGGCACTGATTTTACTGTATACAGGCTATGAGCTTTCCGATTACTACGAACTTCTGATCGAAAAAAAAGTCGATGGACTATTATCAAAGCTTGCCACAAAACAGCAAGTTATTCAAACCATTGAAGCCGCACTTAGAGGCGAAATCTTACTAGCAGCTGACTTTTTAGATTTTGTACAGCAGCGCACCAATCTACATAATGTACAGCAAGAGATTTTATTAAGCGACAAGGAGCAAGAGATATTACAGCTTGTCGCACAAGGCTGTACAAATAAAGCCATTGCTTCAGCCATTGGGGTCACACAGCGCACCGTTGAAAACTATTTATCCAAACTTTTTGTCAAACTAAACGTAGAATCACGTGCAGAGGCAGTAATTGTCGCTAAAGAGAAGGCATGGATCAACTAATTATCTTGTAAATAGATTAATTGTAAATTTTTTCTTACTAAAAGCGGAATATACTGGATAAATGTCTGGACCTGTTATATAATAAAGACACAATAATTACATTACTTCATCTTAGTCGTTAAAATCACGTATTCAAAAGTAATACGCGCTTTTGAATATGTGATTTTTTTGCAAGCATCGAAGCAATATGATTGTTTAATTTTTTTGGGAGGTTGTTCACATGACACAAGGTACAGTAAAATGGTTTAACGCAGAAAAAGGTTTTGGTTTTATCGAAGTAGAAGGTGGAAATGATGTATTCGTACACTTCTCTGCTATTCAATCTGATGGCTTCAAAACTTTAGAAGAAGGCCAAAAAGTAGAGTTTGGCGTTGAAGAAGGTAACCGCGGACCACAAGCAACTAATGTTGTAAAGCTTTAATTTTTAGCTTTAGAATAAACAGTGCAAAATTCAAGAGACATCCAAATTTATGGATGTCTCTTTTTCACGGTTTGTACAGCTTCTGATTTTGAAAGATAGCATATCATATTCAAAGTTCCAATATAAAAAGGATAAAACAAGAGCATTGCAAAAAGAATCAACCCTTGTACTGGCGCTGGCATATCTCCCTGGTAAGTGATCGGATACACATTTACAAATATTAAAATGAATAGCACTGTATAGGGCAGCCAAAAAACGGTTGTCCAATAGACTAATAAACGATGCGCTATCCATTTTAATGTCAGTTTATATAGTACAATGGTTGCTACAACAAAACCAACTCCATGCACAAGTAATACTATAATATCGAAATATTGACCTTCCCACCCCGTGAGTCTCACAATGCGATAATAATTTACTTGTATTTCAAGAGAAATAAAGAACATAAATCCATATAACATACTCACCACATTTAGTTTTAAAAAATAATTCATTCAAAACATCCTTATGCGTAAGAATGTAAACCTGCAATCACTAGATTTACAAAAACTTGATTAAACACGATAATGCCAAAACCAATAATCGCTAACCAAGCTGTCTTTTCCCCTTCCCAACCTTTGGAAAGTCGGAAATGAAGGAAAGCAGCATAAAATAAAAATGTTATAAGTGCCCACACTTCTTTAGGGTCCCAGCCCCAATACCTACTCCAAGCAATCTGTGCCCAAATCATGGCAAACAAAAGTCCACCTAAAGCAAACAACGGAAAACCTATAACAACAGCTCGATATGTAATTTCATCCATTAATGCTGGTTGTACACGGTTTGTTAATGGCTTTAATGAAACAATTAACGGTCTTCTCGTAATGAGGAAAATCACCGCATATAAAATCGTTCCAACGATAAATGCCCAAACGATTGAATTCAATTTCTTCGCATCAATCTTATTTGTAATCTGCAAAACGCCAACCTGATCCCCACTAGAAGTTACTGCATCTTTATTGACAATCAGCGGTGTCATCGTATAAATTGCTGTTTCTACCTTATCTAGCTTATTTTCAAATTGAACCTCAACTTTATCTGTTGCTAAGTTAAAATATGTTGCCACTCCGATAAAGCCAATCACGACAACTAAACAATACATAACAAATTCCAAGGCAACTGTACTAATCGAAAATTTAGAAACATCTAATGTTCTTAACAAATAAATAATACCAGTTGCGAACGAAATCGATAAAATAGCACTAGAAAATGCAACTGTCATAACATGAATCGTTAACCAATTGCTTTGCAAAGAAGGAACAAGTGGTGAAACCGTTTTTGTAAAAACGCTTCCATAACCGAGAATAATTAATGACACAGGGATAGTAAACAAGCCTACAACAATTTGCTTATATAAAAAATGAATGATCAAATAGCTACCAGTAAGCATGATGCCAAAGAACGTCATAAACTCATACATATTACTTACAGGTGCATGATCAACAGCAATCCACCTTAAAATGAAATAAACAAGCTGTAAAGTAAAAGCAATATATGTAAGTAGAAGCCCGACTTTTCCAAACATTTTTCCTTTTGATTTCACGGCAAGCCCAATCGGTATGATGGCGATTAATAATAAAATAAATGCAACAAACAACGAATTACTAGCTGTACTTAATAATGTTTCTTTACTCAATGCAAAATCCTCCAAAGTATTTTTTGGGAAACTTTATAAGTGTTCCCAATAAAAAGAACGTTATCCACTAAAATAAGTGCCGTCATTCCACTTTAATTAATTTTATTTTTTCTGAATTGTTACAACTTTATGACTAAAGGTGATTTAAGCAAATAGCGTAGCAACTAGACTTTCTCATTTCAAAAAAATAAACCATCTAAATTAGATGGTTAAATTACAAAAGTTGGCATGACTCTACCTAACATCTTACTAAAATTTGAAATAAAAGTCTATTTCTTTCTTGATGTCTATGTGACAATAAATATGCGCAAATGTTACATAACGTTATGTATGACAAATGGAGGTTAACGATGAAACAAAATATTTATGACCATCCGGAGTTTTTCCATCAATATCAAAGGCTACGTCAAGCACCAAATAACTATAATAACTTGCTTGAGCAACCAGCGTTAAAATCTTTGCTTCCTGATTTAAGTAATTTAAGGATGCTTGATATCGGTTGTGGAATGGGAGAATTCGCGTACTTTTGTATAGAAAATAACGCTCAGCATGTAACGGCTATTGATGTTTCAAAAAATATGCTGGAAATTGCTCAACGTGAACATGCCCATCTGCATATAGACTACTACTTGCAAGCAATAGAGGATTACGATGCAGCTCCTGACAGCTTTGACTGTATAACAAGCTCTCTTTCATTGCATTATATAAAGGATTTTAATGCTGTCATTGGTAAAATTGCTAGAATGCTTCGCCCTGGTAGCATTTTTGTTTTTTCTGTAGAGCATCCGATTGTTACAGCTCGTGAAACAAAGGAGGATAATTGGATTTATGACGACAACGGGATTATGAGCCATTACGCAATTGACAATTACCACGATGAGGGCTTGCGTGAGCAAACTTGGTTTGTTGATGGTGTTGTTAAATATCACCGTAGCATTTCTACAATCATCAATACATTAATCGCACATGACTTAACGATAGAAAAAATACTAGAACCGCTCCCTATTTCACAGGCCATTGAAAAACTACCTTCTTTAGAAAAAGAGCATCGTCGCCCTTCATTTTTATTAATACGAGCTAGAAAATAACGTTTCAAAGTTCCAAGTCTCGCAGGCTGTAATTCTGCGAGACTTAACTATTATCTATTTAAATTTCACATATATAATTTCTGGGTCACCTTCATCTAAGTTATCAATAAACCCACTTTTTATAAATCCCGCCTTTTCAAATACTTTATGCATACTAGTATTTGATTGGTTAGTAGAAGAAAAGATTTTTGGAGTCCTAGCCATTTCTATATAAAAATCTAATAATGCTGATGCAACTCCCCTTCCCCTTTCAGTTGGCTTAACAACAACTAATGAGATAAAGCTATTTTCAAAAAAGTCATTCGTAAAAATAAGAAAACCAGCAACCCCCTTTTCACTTATCTGAATGATACAACGCTTTTCGTTAATTGCAGTACGCAAATATTCCCTTCTCGAAAAATCCCCAATTACTTCTTGATCAATCCCACATATTTCATCTAAATGCTCCATATATGCTTCCAGCAATTGTGTCATTCTGTTCACCTCATTCTTTCATGGTTGTACGACGAAATATTTTTCTGAAGTACAGCATTTCTAATCAAATTTTTCTTTATCAATTTTACTAATGTGATAGCTCATTACCTTAATCTCACCCCTGAAACCCGTTGCCAACCTTCCTTCATCGACAAATCCACATTTTTTATAAAGTGACTGTGCGGCAGTATTCGGTTGATTAACCCCTAACACAAGCTCATTAATATTCGGAAAATGTTTCAAAACAAAGTCCGGCAAAAGCTGTAATGCCGCTTTAGCATAGCCTTTACCTTGTTCATAAAAGTCTGTCGAAAAGGCACGGATTAAAATCGACTGTTCATTAGAGGAATATGGTTTAACGCCCTCATTTTCATGCAATACAAAGAAGGTTACGAGCTTTTCTTCGTCTAATACAAGAACGGCATGACGATCTTTGTCCTGCTTTACTAGTTCAATGCTCGCTTTCGGAGACATCGTATAACGAAGCTGCTCCTCTGTGATAGTGTATTGATCAATTAAGTATTCATCATTTTCTTCATAAAATTTTAATCTCATCGAAGCTCTCCCTCTCATCTTTAGTACTCTTAATCTTCCTAATCAATCTCTACTTGATAAAATATGGATTGAAGTATGCATTTAATCACCCTTCTTTCTGCTTTAGTTTGATCTTGGGCATATCTCATCTTCTTGAAAATATATTGTATAAATTACAAATATAATGTATTCTAACATGATTTAGAAATTTATTTTAAGGTAGGTGGTAATTTTGGAACTATTAGAGAGAGCTTCAAAACGAAAAGTAACTGCCATGCGTATTCTAGAAGAATTAAAACTGATAGAAAAATGGAATACAATTGGACAAGCTTATGTTGTCGGCGCAACAGCATATGATTTACTTGTGGATCAAGATATCGATATCGAAACATTTTGTGTTCGCCCCAATGCAGAGGAAGCTATGTCGATATTATCGGATTTAACTAACAATCCGAAGGTTTTAGAATTAAAGTATCGAAATTATTTGGAAACACCATTTAATGGTTATTATTTTAAAATACAATATGAGCAAATGCCATCAGAAATTTGGAATATTGATATGTGGCTGTTTTCTGAATCACGGAATGGCCCTCTATCAAGAGATTTAGTACCGATAATGAATGATTCATTAACAATTGAGAGTAGAAAGTATATTTTAAATATCAAAGAAGAACTGCTTAAGAAATCCCTAGTACTTCCTTCGATTTATGTATATAGTGCAGTGTTAGACCACGATATTCAATGCACAGAGGATTTTCTAAATTGGATAGAGCAACAAGATGTAGATAACCAGACAAATTGGCGTCCTTCAAAAAACAATAAATAAAATTCGGGTTTTTCTTTTAATGTCTTTCATAAAGCTCTGTTCCGCCAGCCGTTTTGCTGGAGGCGTCCGATGATCATTCAAATAATAACTTATATTTTCCTATTCGATACCTGGTTAAAAATATTAGTTTCTACTAATTACCAAAAATGCTATTATAAAGTTATCTGATTTAAAGGAGTTGTGCATATGAGTGCGGAAAGTGCAGTAGATGTTTTGTTTATACAACAAATAATCCAAGGGGTGTAGAATCTAACTGCAGCCCTTGAACAAGGGAGAAAAAAATGGAAAATTATTTTAAAGAATTTCTTACAGGTCAATCTATTACTTTACAACAAATGACTTCCTCCGACTTAGAGGCATTTGTAAAAATTGAAAGTGAAAATAAATCGTTGCTCCTTGCCAATGACGAAATCCCCTTTCCAAATACCTTTGAGGATCATTCTGCATTCTTTCAAAGTATTAGTGGCAAAAAAGAGGAGTATATCTTCGGTATATTTGAAAAGTCGACTAATGAGCTTATCGGCTCCTGTGGTGTCTATGGTATCAACTGGCAAAACAGTACTTGCTTTGTAGGCATATCGATTGGTGAACAATGGCATGGTAAAGGATTGGGCACGGATGCAATGAAAACCCTCATACATTTTATTTTTAATTATATTGCTATTAATAAAGTTAAGCTTCAGGTTTTTAGCTTTAACAAAGGAGCTATTCGTTCCTATGAAAAATGCGGATTTACAAAAGAAGGTATTCTACGAAATGAGATTTTCCGCTTCGGCCAATTTCATGATGTAGTTTTATTTGGTCTATTACGAGAAGAATGGACTCAAATAGGATAAGTAATTTTCCACAGATGGAAATACGTTCGGATAAAGTTCTCGAAAAAATGACCCAAGGGGCTGCCAGTAGACAGCCCCTTTTTCTATTCTAATGATGCGATGATCTTAGGAACAAATACAAAAAGACCAGGATCTCAGCAATGAAGTGAGCCCTGGTCTTTTGCGAAAGTGAATCTTACTAATTTTTTGCTTAGTTTTAGATTCTATTAATATGTACGATTAAGTCGAAAAAAAGTTACAGAAATGATTAAAAAAAATTAAAAAATTATTTAAAGGACTTAAAAGTAATTCCTAAACTTATGTTTTATGGGCATTTTTAAATGCCTCAGATGAAGTTACAAATCAATTACGGCTTTGTACTTCCTTTGCAGGCATTTCATTTGGCGAATAATTGCCAGGTAAAGACCTTGTAACAGATGCAATGAAAACTATTATTCACTTTAATTTTATTTATGTTTTTATTAATGGCTGTTCCCTCAAAGATTGTTGCTTATGGATTGTCATCTAATTCACCCATTAGTTTAAATGCGATTCATCACAAATTCTTAGATATTCGCAATAAGAAGTGGATTACCTTATTTATTATTTTCCTCATATTATTCAGTAGTATTGAGTCTCAGTTGCTATAAGAATTATGAATAATAATAATAATAATAATAATAATAATAATAATAATAATAAGTAAAGTAAGTTGTTAAACCTCCTTTTTGGGGCGAGTTAACAGTGTAGTCTTTAATGCTACTAATGCTCTTCTGCATCAGCAAACTGATGTTAAAAGTACTAATGAATTTTTAACAAAACCTCCATTTATTAACTTTAAAGGTTATAATAAAGTGTAACAAAATACTAATTTCTAAGGAGAATTATAAATGAAAATTCAAACCAGTAATACATTAAATTATTTGAAAACAGAGGTTAATAAAAATATAAAAAATGAAAGTCTCTTAGATTTATTTGGAATTGAAAATATACATAAAGACGAAGAAGAAAAAAACAGCGAATCTAAACTTGAAATTAGATATGAAAATGGTTATATACGTAAATATATTGTGAAACCAAATGGACAAAGAGTACTTATTATGGAGGTTAAGCAAACCCAAGAAAACATGAAAGAGTCCGGAGATTTAAATGATATATTGATGCGACAGCTTGAAAAGCTATCTAAACCCCAAAAATACGAACAGAATACTTCTATTTTAGATAAAGAAAAAAATATTTCTAAATATAAATCATGTATTTGAGGACATCAATATAAACCATGATTAGAAATGATTATTAATTTGCGTGAAGGTTTAACATCTCACTACTTAAAGGGCTACAGGCGGCTTCTTATATCAAAAATTATGTAACGCCTAACGGGATTCAAACTGCACATTTTCTTTCAGATATTCATTCAACATAGCGATATGTGTGGGATGTTTAAAACAGCAAATTGTTGAACTAAATTGCCTCGTTAGTTCAATAAAGAAAAAAGAGCTGCATATGCAACTCAATGATCTTCAAGAAAAGCACCCGTTACTTTAAGTACATTTATTCACAAACTTAGCTGTTGATTTGGGATGAAGTTTGATCAAAATAGAATTACAAACACTGGATCTAAAACATAAGAAAAGCTCACATTTTGAAAAAAGATTAATTAAAATGTGAGTTCAATTTATTATTAGATGATCACTTCTTTTAAAAAAAGTTCGACTATTTTCTTAGTACTTTCTTGTTGAACTTATGTCCTTATGAAAGTACAATTCACTCTCTTTTTTTTGGTTGCATTCTTAAATAATGAAGTAACTCCCTTGATGCAAACTCAACAAACCCACTGATAAAATCTAACTTATCTTCTGCCAAAAAAGGGGTATACCCTTGAGGATTCCCCACATATCCTTTTGGGACAATTCCCTTTGCTCTTTCTCCTCCTTCATGCCATTGCTCTATTTCCTCTTTGTTCAATAGCTTAGGGGATAGTTCCTTGATTTTTTCTCCTCTCACCAAATCAGGGAAATTTTTCAAGAACCGTGCTGTCCCCTGCGCTCCTGCATGAAAATCAGGATAACTCGGAGGAGGTTCAAATGAACCAAAGGAGAAATCGATTTCAAAAATCAAAAATTCTTCTTGATCTTTTGTAATTCCTAACTGATTCGCTAACAAATTAGCAATAACCGAACGAACATCAATTTTTAGTGTTTGCCTTGTCTTTTTAATAGCTCCTAACAGCGCATCACCATGCTGTTGATCTCCGTGTACATCAATGACAAATATATGTTTCGCTCCCCATCTGTAAAGAGATTCCCACATATCGAATAAGACTGCCTGTACCGTCTCCTTTCTTGACGTGAAAGAACCAGGAAATGCACCAGTAATATGATTTACACCAAAGTAGTAAGGAGGTGCTATTATAGATGAAATGTTCTCTTTTTCTAACCTTTTTTTTATATAACGACAAATATAATGACTCTCGTAAATATCAACCCCTGTAGGCAGGTGAGGCCCCTGTTGTTCAATCACACCAGTCGGTGACAGTACCACTGCACCTTTTTGTAATGCCTCTTCAATTTCAAGCCAAGTCATATCAGCAACAGTATCTTTAAAAATAGAATACATGGATTCTCCCCATTTCTTTTATTTGAAATAAGTTATATTACTTAAGCTAAGTAAATGAAATATACAGGTAGAAATTCGCCTTCTAAAATCATTATTCCTGTTGCATGCCCTGTTCGTATTTGCTTTCTCCCCTTTGTGTTTATCTTTTTATTTCTATACTATCTTTGAATACTCTATTTTTCGTTAAACTGCACCGTTAGTTTAATAAAGAAGATATTACGAATTAAATTTGTACTTCGCACATTAAAGCATGTGTATTTCCATCAGTATCTTTAAAGAAAGCCATCCACGTTTCTGTATTTCCCATTTTCGCAACGACATGTGGTTGGTCGATAAAGGACACTCCCTTTTCAAGCAATTCTTCGAAGGTTTTTATTATATCTTCGACCTGAAAATAGATAACAGAACTCGAATTTGCAAATTCTTCTTTTTCAGGAAGTGAAAGAAGAAGTCGTTGCCCATTACATTCAAAAAATGCCATACTTTCTGTACTAAAAAGAAGGGTTAACCCTAATACTTCTTTATAAAATTCAATTGCATTTTCTACATTCTTTATTGGTATTCCAATTTGTCCAATTTTTCGAATTACATTAGTTTCCATTATTATTCCTCCATTCATTTCATCTTACTTTTGAAAACCTATATGTAAGCCAAATAGTAAGAGCCACTATCCTATCTATTCTATTTAATCTGAATATTCTCCTTCTTCAACTATTCTCACCTTTAGTTCAATTAAAATAGAGCTGCAAATGTTCTTCGAGTAAAGCACCTGATTAGTTTAAGTGCAATTTTTCACAAATTCTTAGGTATTCGCAATTAAAAGCGGATCACACCATATTTATTAATTTACTCATATCGTTCATTAAAGTTACATGCATATCTGATATTCGAAGTCCAATCTCACACTTACTATTAGCATTTAATGACTTCAGTCCAGAAACTATTCTTTACTCCACCTTCCTTTTTGTCCAAACAACTGTATTCGATATGAATAAAATATTGAATAGAAGAGGAGGTGAATATAAAATGGCATCATTTGAAATTGGAGCGAGAAGTCTTTTCAATTTTCGAAACGAACGCTTTTTCCTATTAGTTGAAGATGAAATTACTATTCCAGCTCAAGGTGTGGAGATTGATCCAGTTAATATCTATGAGATTGACCAACAAACTTTCAATTTTATCAGAGATGAAGGAGATACACCTGTAATTCGACCAGTTATTAAACTTCCCACTGTACCACCTGGATTTAAATTAGAACGAAAATGTATTTTTACAGTTGATAATGCATACTACGTAATTTATGATTTAGAAAATGGAACAGATAACAATGTTTTATTAAGAATCGGTGCAGCTTTATTTAACTCCTTGAGAAATTCTGGTGTTCGTGAATGTGTTCCTCAAAATTTCATTAATTAATAAAAAATCCAACCTTCAGTAAAATTATTATCATCATATTTAAAGTAATGTTCAGCAAGATTTCTCTTTCCTTGCTGAACATTTTCTTTCAGATATTCATTCAATGTAGTGATGGAATTTAAAATTCTTCATTGGTAAATCTGTTTAAAGTAACCTTCTTCTTCAACTAAACTGTTCTGTTCGTATTATAAGGTCAGCCAGATATTTAATATGTACCCTTTGTAAAGGACATTTTAAAAAAGGTTAGGCAACTTTCTGAAGCTGCTGTCTGTATTTTGCAGGCGGCAGCTTATTTAAATTCCATTGCCCTCGATAATGATTGTAGTAAATCATATAACTCTTAATTTCTTTCTTTACTTCTTCTATCGTTTCACATGCTCTAATAGTTGTTTCATCTTTAAAATGTCCAAAGAATGATTCTTGTGGCGCATTATCCCAACAATTTCCTCGACGTGACATGGACTGCCCCAAGCCAATTTTCTTTACTAAGGCTTGGAACTTTGGATTAGTATAGTGGAAACCTTGATCCGAATGGATAAAGGCATCTTCCCTTAAATGGCGATGCTTCTTCAATTTATGTAACGTGTTGAGCGCAATTTCTATACTCAACGTAGAAGATACTTCATAAGCTAAAATTTCATTTGTTTCAGCGTCTTTTATCGTTGATAAATAAGCACGTTGACCACCGCCATATGTTAAATATGTGATATCGGTTAGTAATACTTTCCCTGCTACACCTTGCTTGAAGTTACGGTCTAATTTGTTAGGACATGTGCGATGTTCCTTTGTTGCTTTTGCCATACGACGTGCTGGATTCGCTTTTCGAATAGGGCAAACAATATTAAATTTCTTCATAATGCGACGGATACGCTTGAGGTTGTACGTAATTTCATATTGGTTTTCGAGTGTCATTTTTATTTGACGTGCACCTTTCTTTCGTCCTCGGAAATGAAAGGCCTTCAAAATAACTTCTTTTACCACTTCATCTGCTTCATTCTGTTTTTGACGAGTTAAGACAGCTTCTTCACTAAAATAGCGATAGTAGCCTGAGCGTGAAACATTTGCGATTGCACAAAGATATCCTATCATTCGTTTTAATTGATATTTTTCAATTATTTGATGGATTAATTCAAATTTTTGTGCAGTACTTATTTTGATTTCTTCCTCATCAGCTGCCTTTCGAGTTGATCTAGCTTTTTTAAAAGTTCGTTTTCTGCTTCTAATAATTTCATCTTCGCCTCTAAGCGAACGTATTTTTCTTCTAAACTTAATTCACGCTCTAAAGGGCGACCTGAAGCATGTTTTCTGGCATCTTCTAAACCCGATAACCCATGCTCTTTATAAGCCATACGCCAACGATTCGAAGCTCTCCGAATACGCGCTGGACCAAGGGCTTCAATATCAAAACCTGCCTCAAGGAAAATTTCACTTGGATATTTTCCTTTATCGTATTCATCAATAAAAAATTCTTTAAATTCATCTGTATAAGTAATGGCTTTTGCGCTTACCGTTTTAACGTATGGATTTAATTTTAATTGCGCCTGTTGTTGTTTCGAAAGTAAATTTTTAGTCATACTATTAACCACCGCTCGTTTTTTCTTCATTATAAAACAAAAATACCCTATAAGATGACCTTTTTGAAAGTGTCTATCTTATAGGGTACATATTAATTTCTGGTTGATCATTTTTTATTTGGTTTTATTATAGCAGTAGCCAGGGTAGAACGTAACTGCTCGTGGGGCTTGACCCCGTCAACTAAACCGTTCGCCCCCTACTTGCAGAAACATGATTGAGGCTGGTTGGGACTTAGATCTCGTATAACAAGCGAAGCTATGACACTGCATGGAGGATTAGGGGTAACTGGCAAACTATGATTCTAGGAGGAGATTAATAATGAATCCAGTCGTTGGTCTGGATATTTCAAAAGGAAAAAGCCAGGTTCAAGCATTCTTAGATAAAGGCAAACCATATCGTAAAAGTTTTAAGGTGACTCATACTTTAGAAGGTCTTAATGACCTTGTAATATTTTTAGAGGATGTAAAAAACGAGGCTGGTATGAAGCCTACAATCATTTTAGAAGCCACAGGACACTATGGTGCTCCTGTCATACATCATTTAGAAGAACGAGGATATTTATTGATTATTATTAATCCGTTAATTTCATATAAGGCAAGAGGATCGAGTTTGAGAAAAGTAAAAACGGATGCCATTGATGCCTATCTTCTTTGTGAATTGTTCTATAAAGAGGAATTAGAGCCATATAAAAAGCGTGGCGTTCAGTTATTAAATCTTCGTAACCTTACAAGACAACATGAAAATATAACTGGCGTAATGATTCAAACTAAGTTGCAATTTCAGGCAGTCCTTGAACAGGTATTTCCTGAATATAAAGGGGTTTTCGGAGATTTATATTCTAATGTTTCACTATTAACTCTTTCAGAGTTCCCTTCTTCAGAAGATATTTTGAAAGCAAGTGAAGAATCCATTACAGACAAAATATATGAATTATGTAAGAGTAGGTCCATTAGATGGGCAAATGAAAAAGCTTTACAACTTAAAGCAGCTGCAGCTCGTAATCCTTTTGAAAAAACAGTTTACCAGAGTCATATTTTAAGTCTTGATATGTATATAAAGATCCTTCTTCAATACAAAGAGCATCTATCAAAGTTAGAGTCAGAAATAGATGCCCTCGCTAAAGAAATTGAAGAATATAGTATTATCAAATCTATCCCAGGTATCGGTGAAAAGATCGCTGCAACGATTATTTCTGAGATTGGTGAAATAGATCGATTTAATAATCCTAAAAAGCTTGTGGCTTTCGCTGGAGTTGACCCAAGTGTTTTCGAATCAGGTAAATTTTCAGCGACCAAGAATCGAATTACAAAACGAGGTTCAAGTAGACTTCGTCATGCATTGTTTATGGCTGTTCGTTGTGCAATACGGGATTGCAGAAAAACTAAAACAGACGATACAATCATTCCTCGAAACAAGAAAATACGTGAATTTTATGATAAAAAACGTGAAGAAGGAAAACCTTTTAAAGTAGCGATAATAGCTTGTGTTAATAAACTCTTACATTGGATTTTTGCCTTATTAAAAAACAAAACTACGTACCAAGATTTAGCTTGATAAGTAGGTACAACTAAATCAAACAAAACCTTCCAAATACAAACTTTAGGACGGTTATTTGTCATGCACTTTTTTAGTATAGCATGTGCCTATTAAACTTTTAACAGAAAATTATTGACAAACTATTAGCTGGTTTAGTTGAAGAACAATAATCTTTTCGAAAATAGCTTATTAATAAACTTCAGGTTTTTAATTTATAAAAGGTGCTATTCGTTCCTATGAAAAATGTGGCTTTAACGAAATAAGATTTTCCACTTCGGCCACTTTCTCGATAAAATGAACCAAGGGGTTGTCAGTAGACAGCCCCTTCCTCTATTCTTGCCAAATTCTTTGAACATCACGTAACACCAAATGCTGAAATGTTAGTTGATACACATCGGGCATTGATAGTTTTTTCCAAAATGAGAAATCATACTTTGGATCAAAATATTGCATTAATAAGGCCATTACATTGCCATGTGTACCAATCACTATATTGTCATTTGGATGTGCAAGTATAATATTTTGCAAGGTAGTAATAGCTCGTTGCATTGCGATTTCATTTGATTCTCCACCCTCAAATGCGAAATTTGGATGACTCCATACTTGTCGAATCGCAGCGTCAAAATCAAGTATAGTTTCAGTAGATAATATTCTCTCCTTCAAAGAATCAATCGTATTTATCTGTAATTTATGTTCTTGTGCAATGCCTTCCACCGTCTGAACGGCTCTATTATATGGACTTGAATAGATTGTATGGATTATTTTATTTTTAAATAAATTTGTTACACGATCCCTATCCTCAAACCCTTTGTCAGAAAGTGGACGATTATACTCATCCGCTGTAAAGTGTGAATGAGCGTGTCTTACAAAATATATTACGGTCATTAATATCGCCTCTACTATTTTTCAGATTTTGCCTTCTTTTCTTTCATATAATTGTATAAATCAACCTTCCACATTCCATCCTCTTTAAATAAGGGATATATCTTGCAATAGTGTGCGCTTCCAAAAATTATCTCCAAATGAACAATTGCTATACTTTCGGTGCTAGAATCTTTATCTAAAGAAATTCTATCATAGTATCTGTACATTAAATAATTCTGTATATCTTCATCTAATAAATAATCTATATACTCTGCTATAAAGGTTTGCTTATCTGGAAGCTCATTGTTATTGTAGGTAATTGCATATAGTTTATCGAAATTATTCTCAAATATTAAATTCATCATAATTAACACCATTTCCTCTGGTGTAAAAGTCTTTAAATTATTAATATTCCCGTTGCTTAAGAATTCTTCATATAATTTTCTTTTTTCCTCGGTTAGTTCCTCTAAATATGTAAAATCATAATTTCTATTAATGACGGGAGTTGTCGATTTAGACTCTTCCACATGTTGAATGGTATGGCTAGAAACTGCAGTAGATTCTTCTGATTTTGTTTTCACTTCTGAACATGCTATTAATATTAAACTAGAAACGACAAAAACGCTTAATATTGATAATTTTAACTTCAACACGGTATACCTCCTCCCTATCATTTAATAGACTCATAAACTAATTTATCCATCATTCTGTATATTTCGAAAATTCTCAACATTATAAACCAGAAAGAAATCTCCTCAATAACAAACAACAAAAAAGTATATTTGATAAATTGCGACAAGAAAATAAAGTCCATTAAAATACCGGTCAATACATGCATTAATATTTATAGTAAAAAAGTTACTAATCTATTAAATATCTCCCTAAATACTTTATAAAATCAAGTCAAAAAAAAACCCTAAAAATCTAATGTATAGGGCTATATAACATATTGATAATACAATATTAGTAATATAAATAGGTCTAAATAGCTAACAAGACCATTCTTTAATATTTTCCATTATATAAGTATATATATCTTTTTCTATGACTAAATTACGAATTTCTCAACCTATACACAATGTGACATATTTTTTATTTTAGGTGAGATACAATGAAAAAGTTGAATCGAGGTCAATGTATTTCAAGAATATGGAGAAAAAATTATAGGGGGAAAAGATTTTGGTTAAGATATCGTTTAAACAATTCTTGAAGATGGAGATTGAAAATAAAAGGAAAGATATGTATAAAAAGGCTATGGATTTAGGTTTCACCCATCCTAGCGTGGTAGATTGTAGTCAAGAATTAGATGTCCTACTAAATAAATATTCAAAAGCTATCAATAAAGCTAGCTAAAATTATTTTCGACGATCCGTCTAGTTTTATTCTGTATATAAGGTTTTGGTTATAAAAATCGCACCAATTCCTTTTGCCGTTGTAAAGATACGTATAAATAACATAAAAATGGGATAACTTCTTTATGACAGGAAAAAGGAGGTCGAAAAATGCAGGTATTTTTTTTATCATTGGTCGTTTCAAGCTTTTTATTACAGCAGCCTCAAGATTCAGTAGAAAATACAGCACCGGTTCTTTGCATACCTTCTGGAACTACATCTTATAAATATCCTAATAATCAATATCAGACATTTCGTACTGAGAGTGATTTCTATCATCAATTAGATAGGGCAATCTATGAGGAATATAACGATGCTACCTTAAACATTCGTCAAAAAATAGCCTTTAAGGACGTACCAAAGGCTGAAGAAACATTTCATCTAAAAACAAATTTTATAAGTGAAAAAATAGACCTCTCTCAACATACTTTTATTCATCCCAATCGACAAGTATATTTTTTAGCATCCTTTAAGCAAAATAATCAGGAGACTTATCATAAATACCTGGTTATTGACGCAGAGACCCAAACTATCCTATTAGGAAATAGTAATTATCAAAGTAATACTATCAATTAAATCTATTTTGTTTGTTGTTTAATTTAGTGTATGCTTGAAAATTGAATTATAGTAGCAAAATCGATGAAAAAATCAACATTTTTTTAGTAAATTTTGCAAATATATATATCATTACATTTATATCAATCATTTTTTCAGCTCGCCTCTAGAGGGAAATGACTTCCTTCTAGCGGCGAGCTGAATTGTTTAATCCCCTTTTTAAGATAAAGCTTTTTGCTGTATTTCTTGCTTTATTTCCTCTATGAACTGTTGCAACGGTTTTTCAATTAATGCTTGTTGACCGTATTTACGAACAGTGACATGTTGATTATCCCTTTCTTTATCACCAAGCACTAAAATATAAGGTATTTTTTTCATTTGAGCTTCACGAATTTTTTTACCTAGCTTTTCTTGTCGATCGTCAATACTTACACGGATTTGTTCTTTTTGTAAAGCATCAACTACTTGTTGTACATATCCTTGATGATTATCTGCAACCCCAATTACTTTAACTTGTTGAGGTGCAAGCCACGTTGGGAATGCCCCTCCAAAATGCTCAATCAATATACCTAAGAAGCGATCAAGAGAACCGAATACCGCTCGATGAATAACTACAGGTCTTACTTTTTCATTCTGTTCATTGATATAAGTTAAATCGAATTTCTCAGGAAGTTGAAAATCGAGCTGCACTGTTGCACATTGATGACTACGATGAATGGCATCTTTAATATGAATATCAATTTTTGGGCCATAAAATGCGCCGTCACCTTCATTAATTGTAAAAGGAACACCTAGATTAATTAGTACGTTTTCTAACGCTTCTTCTGCTTGATTCCAAAGGTCAATATCACCCATATAATCAACTGGACGTGTTGATAATTCAATTTCGTATTGGAAGCCAAAAACCTTATAAACCTCATCAATTATTTTCAGTGCGAGTGCAATTTCATCTTCAATTTGCTGTGGAGTTACAAAAATATGTGCATCGTCCTGACAAAAAGTACGAACTCGTAATAGGCCATTTAATGCGCCACTAAATTCATGTCGATGAACTTGACCAAACTCAGCCATACGAATCGGTAAATCTCTATACGAATGTAAATCATTTTTAAAAATCAACATATGTCCAGGGCAGTTCATCGGCTTTAATGCGAAGCTTTGATCGTCTACTTGTGTAAAGTACATATTGTCTTTATAGTGATCCCAATGTCCCGACTGCTCCCATAAACGTTGGTTCATCATCAATGGTGTCCGTACTTCTTGGTAATCAAATTTTGCTTGTAAATGACGTAAATAAGACTCCAATTCATTACGAATAATTTGACCATTTGCCAAATAAAATGGCATCCCTGGTGCTTCTTCTGAAAACATAAATAACTCTAGTTCTTTTCCTAGCTTTCGATGATTCCGCTTCTCCGCTTCTTCTAAGAAAACAAAGTATTCCTCAAGTTCTTTTTTTGAGGCAAAAGTTACACCGTATATACGCTGAAGCATTTGATTATTGCTATCTCCACGCCAGTAAGCTCCTGACACACTCATTAATTTATAATGTTGTAATTTACCTGTAGAAGATACATGAGGCCCACGACATAGATCATAAAAATCTCCTTGTTCATAAACTGTCACAACTTCTTGTTCAGGAATATCCTCTAATAACTCTAGCTTTAGCGCATCATGAGCAAATAGCTGTTGTGCATCTGCTCTTGTTACTTCTTTACGCTGTATTTGTATATTTTCATGCACAATTTGCTTCATCATTTTTTCAATTTGTTGTAAATCACTAGGTACTAATGAATGCGCAATATCGATATCATAATAAAACCCATTTTCTATTACTGGCCCAACCCCCAATTTAGCTTCAGGGTATAAGCGCTTAATTGCTTGGGCTAACAAATGAGCTGTTGAATGACGTATCACCTGAATTCCTTCTTCTGAGTTAGCATCATACAGGGAAATTTGTGTATCTTCCAAAATCGGGCGCGTCAAATCAATGATGGTTCCGTTGACACTCCCTACGATTGCTTTTTTGCGTAAAGCTGGGCTAATCGCTTGTGCAATGTCGGTTAGTGTAACACCTTTTGAAAATGTTTGTTGTTTACCATCTGGAAAATGAATGTTAATAAATTGATTTGACATGTTCTCTACTCCTTTTAAAATAAATTAGGTAATTGAAGATAAAAAAAAACACATATTCGCCCCATAAAGGGACGAGTATGTGTTGATTACCCGTGGTTCCACCCAAATTCCCACTAGATGCACTAGTGGCTCATTGTTCTGCAGTAACGTTGCATAAACGGTGCAAGTTTCCAAGCACTGCTCGAAGGTAGTAAGATTTGCTAGCTGCATTAGGAAGCTTCCAGCCATGGCCTCCCTCTCTGTAAATCGCTTATACAAACTCGTGTCCTTGTCATCGCCAATTTCATTGCTTTGTGAAATTGTTATTTACTGTAACAAATGCTCCAATACTTGTCAATGTTCGAAAATTATTTTTTATGAAACAATTTTGACTCTATTCCTAAATTTGCACTTACGGCATATTCTACTCTTTGCAGGAAAGTTGCTATATAATCGCAATCCGTAAGCTAGTATTCACCCACTTCGTACTTCTAAAGTCTCATTGTATGAATGCCATCTAATGTGAATAATTGGGGCAGCATCCCTTTTAAAAATTTTTGCACTTTCTTTTTTCTTTAAGACAAACTGCTTATCCATATTCACACGGACGTCATCGAAAGTTTTAGATTCATTGGACCCTTCTATCGTAATTTGTAAATCACCTAAATCTTTCTCTTCTCCTAGATAAAATAGTTGTAAGCCCTCTTCGGTATTACTATGATATACAGCCTTCCAATGTTCACTTTTCGCTATGTAATGTACCTCTCCTTGTTGATTCGTACTACAGGCAACTAATACAAACATCATCAAAATTAGGAAGCATAATTTTTTCATTAAATATCGATTTTCCTTCCCTTGAAAGTTATCATGTTAATATCCTCTCTATCCTTCTTAATTCCTAGAAAAAGCTGTTCTCCTTAAGTCATAAATTGTGTAAACCAAGCAACATATTTTGCTCCAGGTATAAATAATAGCTGTGCTAAGCAAGTACCTAGTAGCCTTGAACCCATCATCATAACAGAAGCTCGTTTAAGACTGAAGTAGCTACCTCTCTGATTGATGACATCATCTGCCAAAATAGAAATTTTAGGGTCAATAAATATAATTAGTAACATCGTTGCCACACCATTTATAAGTCCTGATGCCATTACAGCAGTTGTTGATCTTTCAGGAACTAACAGAGATGCGTAAAGTGCAGACAGGACACCAATTGTATAGATGGCCGTTATCACGATATTAACGATAAATAATTTTATGGGGATATCACGCCAGCTAATCCCCTTTAAGTATGTAAAGCTTGGCATATGAATATGTTTTATTCCCCTTTTGAAATACTCAATACTAAATCCTTTTTTGAATAATGCTGGTATAGAACCTTTTTCCTCAGATAAATGAATAATAGCTCTTGAAAATATCGCCACAAATGTCGGCAATAGTAGAATGCCTACGATTGTACCTAATGAAGCGGCGCCAATAAGTACTCGGAACTGCTGCTCCACAAATTCCAGAGTGTTTTCTTTTGGTGCTGTGTCAGTCAAACTACCGGTAAATGGCTGCTGCATCATATTTGCAAGCCTTGAAACCATGACCATCACATTAAACAATGATAATGCAGAGGCTAATAATTTTACACGAGCACCCGATAATCGAACTGCATACGCAAGTGTTTCTATCGAATGAATGATGAGAATAAATAAAGCTATCATTATTAATTTATCTGTTAAAATATCCAAATTCTATTACCTTCTTTTCGATTGTTAATTAGTAATCTTTTGATCCATGCTCATACATATACTACCCATCCTTCGTTATGAATTATTACACATAAAAACAGGGGTGTAATTTCTTTAGTGCCTACATTAAAAGGGTTTTCCCCATATAGATTTGATATATTTTCGACCTTCTGGGCATCTTGATTATTTCTCCTTTATTCTCCTTTTCCCAAGGTTGGCCTATTTAGTAACGAGTACAGCAAAGGCACTCCATCCTTTTAATATTCTACGAAATTTACTTGAATAGGTTCCTTTAATTCCCTACCTAACAGAAAAGCTATTCATTAGGTACTTTCATCCTTAAAGTGTACCCTTTGTAAAGGACATTTTGAAAAAAAGCTAGGCAATCTTTTGAAGCTGCTGTCTGTATTTTGCAGGCGGCAGCTTTTTCAAGTTCCATTGCCCTCTATAATGGTTGTAATACATCATATAACTTTTCACTTCTCGTTTTACTTCTTCTAATGTTTCGCACGCTTTCAGGTTGGTTTCATCTTTAAAATGACCGAAGAAGGATTCTTGGGGGGCGTTATCCCAACAGTTTCCTCGGCGTGACATCGATTGCCCTAGTCCCATTTTCTTCACAAGTTTCTGGAATTGCGGATTCGTATAATGGAATCCTTGATCTGAATGAATAAATGCATCTTCTGTTAAATGGCGGTGTTTCTTCAATTGATGAAGTGTATTGAGGGCAATATCAATACTTAATGAAGACGACACTTCATACGCTAAAATTTCATTCGTTTCAGCGTCTTTAATCGTTGATAAATAAGCGCGTTTACTGCTTCCATACGTTAAATAGGTGATATCCGTCAGTAACACTTTTCCGGCCACACCCTGTTTAAAGTTGCGTTGTAATTCATTTGGGCACGTACGATGTTCTTTTGTTGCTTTTGCCATACGTCGAGCTGGATTCGCTTTTCGAATCGGGCAGATAATCTGATATTTTTTCATCACGCGGCGAATACGTTTCAGATTGTACGTAATTCCATATTGATTTTCTAACGTCATTTTAATTTGACGTGCTCCTTTTTTTCGCCCTCGGAAATGATACGCCTTTAAAATGATTTCCTTTACCACTTCATCTCCTTGTTCTTGTGCCATACGCTTCTGCGCTGATTTTTCTGAAAAATAATTGTAATAGCCAGACCGAGATACATCCATCACATCACATAGATAGCTGACTAAACGCTTTAATTTATACTTTTTTATCGTGTGATAGATGAGTTCAAATTTTAGTGTTGTAGCGATTTTTATTTCTTCTTCAACATCTGCCTTTCGAGTAGATCGACCTTTTTTAACAATTCATTCTCTGCTTCAAGTAATCGATTTCTCGCTTCTAATCGCTTCAATTTTTCTTCTAGTGTTAATTCTTTTTCAGATGGTCTACCTGAATTTGTTTTACGTGTATCTTGTAAACCTTCTACACCTGTTTTACGATAAGAAGCTCGCCAACGTTTGCCTGAAGATTCTATACGTTTTATACCGATTAATTCAACATCTAAACCCGCATTTTCAAAAATTTCTCTTGGGAATTTACCTTTTTCATTTTCCGCAATAAAATGACGTTTAAATTCGTCAGTATATGTGATAGCTTTTTCACTAACTGCATGCACATTTGGATTACATTTTAGTTGTTCTAGTTCTATTTTCGTAAAATATCTTTTGGTCATTTCACTCTACCTCAACATCTTTTTTCTCATTATAAACAAAAGTACCCTATAGGATAGACTTTTTTCAAAGTGTCTATCTTATAGGGTACAGTTTACCTAACGAATAGCTTTTTTATTATTTAATGATTAATTGCAAAGTCATTATTCCAGCTAGTTGAGTCAGATAGCTGATAGGTCACCATATTGGCAGTTACTACTAGAATCACACCTGCTCTGGATTTATCTGTAGAAATAGGATCCTCTAATACTAATACAACATACCCCTCTCCCTGTCCCAGAGGGTCTATAGCATTTGTAGCGTTGATTTCGAAGGTTGTATACGTTTTCTCATTTGTTACAGGAAGTAATCTTTCGTCCTGATAGGCTCCATATTCCTTTAAATTATAGCAAACAGGCATCCATCCCTTTGACCAATCAATACTGCCCATTATTTCTTTTTTTCGAAGTGCAAGTTTGCCAATTGAAAAAGTAAAATATATCTTCATAATAGCTTGATCTAATTCATTTTTCCCTTCACATACAGCTGTTACCTCCAGCTTAATATCCCCGTTCGAATGCTTCCTAATTACCACTAAAGTTACAGTGAAAATAAAGATAACAAGTACTATGCCGATGATGATAAATCCCATTTAGTCCCTCCTAACATCATAATGACTGTTACTATTAGAATACCATGTTTTAGTAGTGATGGTATTTTTTCACCAAACAATCTTATGAATTGACATAGGCATAAATGATAAGACAAAAAAAGAGTATGTTGAATAATAAGTAATTTATTTGTACCGAAACCTAATCGTTAGATTTGGGACTTCTACCCCGAGTAGTGAAAACTAAAAATCAGTGGGGAAAGGATACCCCCACTGATTATCGTTTTACTCTATTTAGTAGATTGTAATTCAGCTGTTAAAGTAAATGGCATTTTTAAATATTTGTACTTAATCGTTATTTTTTTAATATTAGGTTCTTCAACCTTTACTGCATAATGCTGAGGCTGCTTTCCAATGGCCTTGCGATCTATGTATTGACTAGGAAAAACGGTTACTTGCCTTAACTTATAATATGTAATATTTGGATTACCTACTAGCTTCGTTTCTGCTTCAAACGGTTCGGACTTACTCACGACGAGCTCGACATTTTCAGGCACTTTATCATTGACGAGTATTTGCTGAAGCTTTATATCACGTAGTCCTTTATTCTCTATTTCTATGATTCTTGTAGATGAATCATCTGTAGGATTCGTATAGCTATTCATGACAAGTGGTGGATTGCTTTTTAAATAAATGATAAAGCCCGCTCCCACTACTAGAACACTAAATAATAAAACAAATAGTAATTTTTTCATTTCTTTCCTCACTTTCTTGTTACCCATCAAGTATAACGGGAAAACGTAGGTGATGAAACCTTGAAAATATACTATAAGGATTTTTCTTCACAAATCAATTTCTTTAGGCAGAAAAACAATCTGGCTCATAATAAGCCAGATTGCTTTGCTAATCGTATTTCATCTCGTATCGGAATCCCGTCATTACCGATTAAAGGAATTTCAGGTTTATACGCTCTTGCTTGCTCGACTGCGTTTTTTATAATTTCGACTAAGTAATAGCCTCGCTTTTGATAAAATTTTAATGCGTGTAAATTATCATTTGTCGTAATGAGGGTAATCATAGAACAGCCTTGTTCGAATGCATGGTGTTCAACAGCTTGTACAATCAATGAACCAATGCCCTTTCCCTCTACTATACTATCAAGGGAAATAATTTCGCATTCTTCAGCACGAATGATATACGTTATGAGACCTAAAATCGAGTTTTGTTCATCTACATAAGCGAAGCCATCTAACTTACTACAGTCATATATCCCACTAGAAATGACCATTTCTGTACTTCCCCAATGCTCCTTAAAAAACTGTAACACATCATCTTGAGGTAATTGTTGAATAGGAATTACTGTCATCTATCATTCTCCTAAATTGAAAAATTAAACATACTAGCAATAGCTTTTTGCACACCTAGAAATACTGCCCATGAAACGACACCTAGTCCAATGGCTAAAACGATATGGATTGATGATTTCATTGCCATATAAATAACAAACAGCATAAACATTGTAGCTGGTAACCCAACTATTACACCAAACGTAAATCGTTGAATATGTTCACTCGACTCACTTTGCACAGTAAGCCAGATGATACTTAAAATACTGACAAGTGGTAGTGCTGCAATAATGCCACCATAGGAAGGAAATCTTCTAGCAACCTCAGTAACAATACCAATAACGACTGCCGAACAAAGAATTTTTACTAATGTGTACATTATTTAGACACCTCACTTAATAAACGAAAAGCCTGTAAAATCGTTTGTTGTTGCTCTTCTGAAAGCTGCTTTAGCGCATGTTGAAGCTTTTCATCATCTAATTCAGTATTTTTCTTTAAAATGTGAAACCCTTCAGCTGTAAGATGGAGGTTTACTTTGCGCTGATCTTCGATGGCCCGCTCCTTTTTCACCCAGCCATTACGCTCCAGCTTTTTTGTATGCTCAGACGCTGTATTTTGAGAAATATTCAGTAACTCCGCAATATCACGTACAGTTACTTCATCTTCTTTTTGAATCATCTGTAATATACGCACGCTTTGATGCGAAATTGTATCTTCATGCTTAGTATGTAGATGGTAGAAAATCGTTGTAAAATAGTTATTTAAATCTTTAATCATCAAATATACTCCTTTAATATGTCGTCTTAAGCGATTATATCGCAATAAACGATGTATTTAAAGAGGTGTCTAAAATTCTATATTTTCAGTTTTTTAACGCCAGTCATCACCCCTTTCAAATAGACCGAAATATTCTAGTAAGTTTTGATATAAGTATATCTTTCTCGCTTTCTTGCTAAATATATTAAACAAGGACTTGTAATGCTCTATTTCGTAAAGTATTATTACACTATTCTGAATAAAAAGCCGAGGGTTACTTATGTTATATTTTCTTTATTTTATTGTGGGTGGCACTATAATGGTAATAGCATTACTATTAAGCCAATCAAAATATCTGTTTTTATCTGGCATTATTACGGCATTACCTATTCTGACGCTCATTAATATGGGCATGCAGATGAAAAATATGAAGGAAGATACTTTCCACAGCGTTTTACAAAATACTGTATTTGGGGCTGTAGGTATGTTACTTTTTACGGTTCTAGCATTTTTATTAACAACCTGGTTTAAACCAAGCATTTCCGTAATTAGCTCTCTTGCAGTTTATGCAGTTTTTATGTTATCAGGTAAATATATTATGTCGATGTTTACATAAAGCGAAGGGACTGTCAGTAGACAGCCCCTTACTAATTTTATCGGAAATTCCCAGATACTTATAGTATTTTCACAAACACACCCTGTTGAAATTTTTCTTCAGCAGCTGCATTCATTTTTCTAACATCTTCAGATAATGCGCTTGCCCTTATTAATCTATTATTAAGGTAAATCAATGGATCGATAAGTCGAGTTTTATTCTTTTGATGAATATCAAATTCTCCCTGACCAACCCTCACTTTAATATTAGGATGGAGTTGTTTTAAAAGGCTCTGTACTTGCCTATCTTTTGAAGAATTCATCAATTCAATTAGTTCATTATCTTCCTTAAGAAAATCGGCAAGCGTAATAATTTTTTTATCTAATGCTAATTTTAGCGTTTGCGCTAATTTATCATAAGCATAAATATTTAACGGATCCATAAAGAAATCAAGCACTTCTTGATAATAAGTTCTCACAAACCATTCAGCAGATTCAATACTTTGAAGACATATCTTCCCTTGATAAATAATAATATCATTTAAAAATTTTACTATTTCTTCTAAAGAGGCTTGCCCATATACATACATGTCCCTTAAAGTATAATCTACTCGGTCCGCACATAATTCAGGAGCTGGTTGTTCAAGTAAATTCCATATCGCATTATTAAAAAGCAGATTTTCATAATCATAGTTATACTTATTAAGGATATTAGGAATTTCTGATGCCCTGATTACATCCACAAATATATCTTCATGATAATCTTCAGCTTTATTTTCAAGGACGAAATCAACGACATGCGAAAAAGCAGTATGTGAAACATCGTGCAATAATCCTGCAATCTGCTCCTCTAAAGAGCCTCCAAGCTGTTTAATTAACAACATGACACCAATCGAATGCTCATAACGTGTTACATTCCATTGGCTATTTACTAGATAACTTGCACCACCTTGATGAATACCCTTCAATCTTTGCAACGGTTTACTCGAAATAAGTTCCGCTAACACATCATCTATCTCGAATTCACCATATATATTATCCGAAATAATCATATTAGCATCTTCCTACGCAAAATTCGAAAGTACAAAAACCCCACCACAATGTGAGATTGGATAAAATTCTAATTGGCATACTCCTTCTAGCAAGGAGCTGATTTCCTCATGGACAAAGTAAAATTCATCATCATCCCAATAACTAATACTGTCATGACGACATTTTTCAAGCTGCGCTCTTGTTTCAAACGCAATATCACCGATAAAAATTTTACCTGCAGGCGATAGTTGCTGTAATAACGCTGTAATGTATTGCACCTTCATTTCATCTGTAAAATGATGAAGTGCATAGGTACTAATAATGGCGTCATATTTTTGATGAAGAAGCTCCGTTGGTAGCCCTTTTGACAAATCCCACTCCATCAAGTTCGCATCAGGCATTTTTTCTTTGGCAATTTCGATCATTTTCGAGGAGAAATCGAACCCATTCATAATATGGCCATTGTCATAAAGCTTTGCCGTTAACACCCCTGTGCCAAATCCAATGTCTAATACAGTTGATTTTGGAATGTACATGACCTCGTTAAAAATCGTATTTAATACTGCTTTATATCCTGCAAATGGATATTGATTACTTTCTTCACTTAGCTGGACCGTTTTATCGTAACCATCAGCCCATAAATTAAATCCTTGTTGATTTAGCATAATAGTTCCTCCTAGGTTTTCAATCGATTACTAGTTTGGAAGGTCTATTAGTACTAAACATCCCGTGTTAGTTACTAACAATCCCTCTCCAAACATTAAAATTTTCATGACCGATAACCTGTTTCATAAAAATTCCCCCTTTCAATAATTCAAGCTCATCACCATATCGTGGGGTTAATTTCTGCTCCGACTAGGCACTCCCATGCGGACGCCCAGCCTCTACTTCAATCAACCTATATACATGACACTCGATTTATCAAAATGTCATTAACAACTTTTGATGATAACCAAATATTAAACTATTATACCAAATATTACATACTGCGGTGAGTAAATTTTCAAACTTTATTAAATTCCTAAAAAATGTTATAATAAGTATAGTTTTCTTTTCAAGGAGGAATCGAAATGGACGCATTCTTTTGTAATGCTTGCTCTAGACCAAACACTTTACAGGTCAAAGAGGTCTAGAAAAGTTAACATATTAACATCATTGAATGATCTCTTTAGGCCATAAACCTTATTAAAAAGCCTACTATACAGGAGTGAATTCAAATGGAAAAACAAACAATTCAGCCGTTTTTAACGGTCGCAAACTATAATTTACTTGATCAGCAAATGAATAAAATCATACACACACTTGCAACAACAAAGGATAAAAACGTTATCCAAGCCGTACACGGTATTGTTGAAACCGAAATTACGGCAAAATTAGCTCTGTCCACTGCGGAAGCTCAACTAATTGAAAATCTTTTTAATGTGACAGATCGTGCACAGGGTGAAGCGTATTTAGAGCAATTAAAACCTTACGTCATCCCATTCAAAGCTGTAACTGCAAGCACAATTAAGAGCCTATTTAAAAAGGAAAAAAAGCTCAAGTTACCAAAACTTGAAGAAATGGACTTTCAGGAAATTTGTTATTTAGCTTGGGATGATCCTGGTACACATCGAAAATATGTCGTGTTGGAACAAGATGAAAAGTTAAAAGCGATTAAGGGAACTTACTCTAACAATACAACTAAAGGAATATGCGCACTATGTAACCGCCATTCTGATGTTGGCTTATTTACTACGTCTGTAAAAGGTCAAGTCGTTGGAACGTTCACGAATTATAGTAATTACATTTGCGCAGATAGCCAAACATGCAATCGACATGTAACAGATATAGAAAAAACAATAGCGTTTTTCGAACGTATCACTCGATAAAATAAAGCCTTCTCCATTACGGGGAAGGCTTTTTAGATAGTTTTTGTCAATTAATACGGAAACTAATTTTGATTCACTTTTATTCGACGATGCAATGATGACAACGCAAAACATTAGAACAAAAGTTAAAGGATAACCTTCATATCACCGTAATGGAATACCATAGAAGGATCAGCAACAGCAAGGCCTGGATTCGTTGGACTAGAAAGCCCTGATCCCCCAACCACTTCGATTTCAAGTTTTCCACGTAATGGGCGTTCTCCTACTAAATAATCGCCTGTAGATTTTACATGCAGGATTCCATTTACAATAGCACTGATATCAAATTCCAATCGAGTACAACTCTTAGGAGGTATAACAGTTAAAGGAAGGCCTTCAAGAAAAGGTCTTTCATTCTCATTAGTTATAAAAGGAAGTGTTACCCCTTCTGTTGAAAGCTGTAAAGAAGGGCAATATTCAATCACAACATTTGCTTCTAGTGGTTTGCTTGTAGGGTTTTTAATTACAATCACAAGTCTATTATTAGGCTGTCCAATTGCAGCATCCAATGGAACAAGAAATGGTCCTGTAGTAATCGTATACTTTCTAGTTTGAGACGTTGATGTTTGATTTGACAAAGATTCACCTCCTAATAAAAAATATTACTTTCTGTATATCTTATTAAAATAAAAAAATGATTGTATAGACGGTTGTAGAAAGAATTCCACTTTATTGAAAACAACATAATTCATATAAACAAAACTATTGAAAAAGATGGAGTTCCAGCTCTTATTAGAATGGTATTCAATTACAAAAAATTAACACTTATTTTTCAATACAATAAATACTCGTATTTTAAACGAGTGTTTCATGACTAATAGGATTTCGAATTGTTCCTGATTTCAAATTAAATTTTCTCGTTAAACAATTAAGAGGCTTAGTCGCGAAATAAAAAAAGTCCAGGCTCAAAATTAATTGAGTACCTGGACTTTGATATTAACTGCTGCGCTGTGCAATGATAATTTTTAGTCCTTCGAAATCACCGCTTGTCATAGTCCCATTGTCGAATTTATCTAACCACGATTTATCAATCAACTTTTTATCTACTGATTGTTTAAGATATTCACGTACTGCAGCCTTTGGGGCATCATTAGTAAATTTCATAATATCATCATCCTGTTCTGTTTGTGGTGTTTGTTCATTTATTCCATTTAGAATATCTTGCTTAAATTGAGCTTCTGAAATGCCCATACTCAATAAATAAGAATACGGATCTCTATGTGTTGTACCGCCTAAATTATCAGTAATCCAACGGTGTGACTTGATGCCATTACCATTACTATCTAATACAACAGGGATGCCAGCATCTTTAGCAAGTTTTCGTAAAATCCAAATATACGATGCATAATCTTTTTTAAACTGCTCTTTATTATCTGTACGCGCCAGCTCTACTTGAGCATAGCTAAGTGGATTTCCTTTAGGGCCACAACCGTATTGCACTATATTGACTGGTGCGACTTGTACAATGCGACCTCCACCACCTACCCAATGAGATGTAAATGCATTTGCTTTATTAAGATTCATATATTTTATTTCATTTTCTAACGCATCAGGGCCGAAATTGTTCTCGTTACTTGATTCATGGGCAATTACATATTTTATTGCCGTTAATGCCATATTCGGTAAACCTGACATTAAACGTTGTTCAATAGTATAAGTCATTTCACATCACCCTTTGTTTGTCATATTATATCGCTTGTTTGCTATCATTAGTGCCTAACATTGTCGGGTTAACCACCACTACGAAAGCAAGTGCAGTGTAAATTACTCTGTTATTTGTTTATTATAAATTGTTGTGTTGTAGCCGAATAAAGGGTAAATCTGTTGAACTAATGGTAGCAATAGCGCAAATGCTGCCAATAAATTGCACCAAATACGTCTAAAATAGTTTCAATAGCACCAAAAAGTAATGATAGATCAATACTTCATAGATCACCTACTTCCACAAAAATATAAGAGCTCTCCTTACATATCTACGGAGAAATAAAAAAAAACTCTTAGCTTTTGTCTACGTTTCTTCTTAATTTTCTGTATTTGTTTCTTCATCGATTACAGGATATTGGTAGCATGAACGATGAATATGGGGCAATTGATTTTATCCCCCCTCCTCTACCTAGAAAACGTGTAATAAGTCAACAAATCAGTATTAATATAGATATATATCATTGATTTCAAACAAAAAAACACTCGCATTTTAAGCGAGTGTTTCGTGATTTTTAGGATAACCACTTCGGAGGTGTGTTTTTCTCCCAATAAATATCCCCTAAATTATTGTGTGCCATAAAGTCGTCCTCGGCACTGTGGTAGTGGAAGTTGTAATAATAGCCATCCTGTGGTCTTTTTTCTGTACGGACATGGAAGCGAATTAAATCCTTGCCTGATTCATTGTTAGTAATATTGAAAATTTTTTCGCCATAGTTACCACTTGGCTTTTCGGAAATTGTTAACGATGCTAATGACGTATCGTCTAAGCCTGCTACTGTCATCGCAATAGCTTCCTCCATTTTCGGGAAGATAATGGAGTCAAACTCATTGCTTATTTTCGGGCCGATTTTTGTGCCGAATTTTATGTAGGATTGCTCTTTCGCCGCATCAACGAGCAATGCACTGTAGTCAACCGGATCTTCTTGTATTTCTGTTTGTTCTATCGGAAGAGCAGCCGCTTCTGCAGTACTTGTCCCAGCTGACGGTCCGATAGAAGCGCGATTTGATGGAGTTTGATCAAATGCTTCCCATATTTCATGTGTTGGCGTAATTAATCCAAATGTTAAAAACGCAACCATAATGACGATACTTTTTTGAACCCATTTCTTCATTAATTAACACCTTCTCTTTATGTACAAATTGGTAATTCTATTACTAATATATACGCTTTAGCCTTTAAAAGGTTTCATATTTCTATAATTCATTGTACAATATTTATGTATAAAGTAAAAACTTCACATCCTGTGAAAACGCTTGTATGACTATCGTCCTGTCGCCCCAAACTAATCGGGCATTTACTGGCAGAATGCGTGATAAATGTGTCGTTTTTTAAAAGGAGGTACAAAACATGGAAATCGCAATGGGTATTGGTCTTTTATTAATGTTAGGTTACTTATCATCTTTATGCTTCACGGACTAATAAAATTACTTTGCAAAGAGCAATCATTAATTCCCACAAAGCCTACTACATCAATATTCTGTAGGCTTTTTACTTTTTATCAACAATGCATATAAACACTTTAAATAACATTAAATCGGGGCTAATTATTACCGCTTTGGTGGGCATGTTTATAGGGATGAGAAATTAGGATTGGGATTAATTCCTCAGTCCTTTTATTTTACCTTCCACATGAAAAAACACCTGCCGCTGCAAGTGTATATATTACTATTAATTGTTAAACTTTTCAATTTCAAATCAACTCCGTATTTCCTAGACCAAATTTTCTCAACAATAGGTAATAGCTTTCGAACTTTTTCCTCTGTTATTTCAAAATCCTTAAAACCATCCACATCTATCTCCTTTTTATTTTTTTCATTGCCAAATATTAAGCTGGATAAAATGAAGAAACACTCTCGGCTAATCGTGTAGCTAGAGTGTTTGAATATAATTAACCTGTGGAAGTTATGAATCATAAATTTTTAACGTTAAAGGGGTATGTTAAATCCTTACCAGCGTTTATAACTAAAAAATCATCCTGTTCAATAGTTGATATTTTCATTCGACGGGTTGGCCTCTTTTAATAAGAATGATAAACCTTATTTCTATTGCATTTAAGTCTTTTAGCTACTTCTAACAGTTCATTCATGAAAGATTACCCCTTTTAAATGTTATTTTACGTTTCATATGTGAATATCAACCAATAATGATTAATAAAAAATTAGACCACTCATTAGAAGTGATCTTTTGTTGTTATTAAAAGCAAAAGTACTTATAGTTTAATGGAAAATAATTCATTACTTTTTATTCATTTTATTATATGGTATAATCTAACTAAATAGGAGGTTAGTAAATGAAAAAACTATCATTATCATTGGCTGCTAGTAGCATTTTTTTATCGATGTTATTTACTCCAGCCTACAATGAGACTGTACAAGCAGAAGAAATGGAAAACAAAGTGAACTCAAGCACAGACATGGTTGCTTTAAAGAAGCCGCATACAAACGGTAAAGCTAAAGAGGTTGATACTAAAATTGAATCAGCTAATCAGTTAAAAACTTATTTAGACAAAAAATATCCAGAATTAAAAACTGACATTGTTACAGTAAACTTTAATTATACTGTTTCTGAAAACGATGATTTAAATAGACCATATGATTTTTTTATTGACTTCGATATGTCTCTTACACCTTATAAATTGTCTTTCGAATATGCAATGAGAGACCACTTAAAATCGATTAAGCATCAAGATACAGCCAAAGAGGATGTCGCTAAAGCTAGAAAACAACTTAATGATTTTATTGAAACAATGGCTAAAGATGTAATAGAAAAACTGCCAAACAAAAAAATATTGGGGCAAGACTACAATAGCTGGTATCTTTATCCAAATCTGAAAATGGATTTGAGAATAGAAACAAATATGAGTTGGACGAATTATGAACCAATTAGTACTAAACACGTTTGGGTTGACAGACCAGAAGATTATTACGAAAATATTGGTACTAACATGGATTCTGCTTATAATGAATTGGAAAGAAATAAATATCTTCGAGAATATACTCAATTAAAGTATAATGATTTCAAAATAACTGATTTTGGTTGGAGAAAATATTTAGATGATTTTAAAAAATTCGATTACTAATGAGCACCTTAATGGGTGCTTTTAATTTGTTTATTTTCAATTAATGAAAAATCATCCGCAACTCATAGTGAGTGCGACTATTATGTATTACTTGTTCACTTCTACATATCTAAATGTACTTAAATATGCATTTAATTTATTAATTTCTCTATTTGAAACAAAATAATAAATGGATAAGATACATCCATATCCCGCGACACCCAATAATGTCAGTATTTTTAATAATAGTTGAAAGTACGACGAAGCATATGTAAAGAAGATTGAGGCTAATCCGCTTCAATCTTTTTTGTTTTCTGATCTATAAGCAAAAGGCAGTTGAAAATCAGATTCAACCGATCTTTCAACTGCCAATTCAATATTAGATTAATAATAGTGCCCATAAAATATTACAGGGCTATTTTTACGATTACATATTGTTGCGGTGAACTGCCTTATTTATTTGTTCTGCTCCTCTAAAAACTTGAGATTATCAAGGGCTAGTAGGAGGAGTAAGGCCGAAAAGAACCGGAGTTACTACAGTAGTACCAGCTCCAAGGCGAACTTGTTGAACTTGCAGTACTTTTACAGTTAATTCAAGCACGATTTTTTCACGCAATGTGCAGAAAGTTCTTTCAGGCGATGCCATAACCGGTGAAAAATCAAGTTCAAAGAAGTTTGCAGCGACTAACTCGCCAAATGGTTGTTCATTGTATTTAACGAGATTTTGGAAGAAAACTTTATCTAATCTAGCATCCATTTGAGTTCTTTCATTAAGGAAGTTCGCTTCGGCAAACTCAGAAATTCCAAATATTGGAGTAGGTCCTCCTGGTGTTTGTGGGAAAGTTAGATCTGTAAAACCAGAAAACGGAATATCAGCAATTCTATCTTGAAGTGCCCCATTACATGCCGCTGAAGCATATTCTATATTTTTGCGAATATGTCCTGCTACAAATAATTTAGCTCTTGTTACCGTAAAAAAGTCAGTGTTGTCAATACGTGCAAACCGAACTGGTACTAGTTTAACTTGATTTAGGAATACATTTTTCTTTACTCTTTTGATTTCAGTTGCTGCAGGATTAAGTGTAATATCTGACTCTACAACTATTTGAAGTGTTGGTTCTGCAAGTACAACTGGAATTTTGATTGTTGGAGCTGTAACCGGTGTAGCGGCTAGTGGAGTAGCCTCACTATTGAATGGTATTTGTTCAGTTGATGTTACTGGACAAGGTATTGGATTTTGATTTTGATTTTCACATTGACCACCCAAAAAATTCCCTCTTTTCATTTTTTTATTAGAGAGCGCTCTCTATAACGTTAGAATATGTAGCGATTAAATCTATGTATGGACGTGTATACTAGTTTTATAAAAAGGAATTTTTGAACTAAAAAATAAGAATGAGCATCAAAATGCTAGAAACTAACCATTTTGAGCACCTGGTTTTAATTGTTTAGGTACCTTTTTAGACTAGAGAATTTCAAGAATATAATAGTTCTTTTCTTGAGTATCCTCCAACGATCTCGCAAATAGTAAATAATAAACCATTTGTTTAAAGACGATACTTCTCCATGTCCCACATTTTCCTGAATTGATAGTAAATTGAAACTGCTTAGGCAATCGCCAATGTAAACCTTCTTTGGCATACAAAACAAGAGAAGTATCATGGAATTGTCTATACTAGTTTTGAAGAAATAAAACAAGCGATTGATAAATAGACCTACTACTACAATAACGAATGAATAAAAGTATCTAGGATGTAGTCCATTCACCTATCGTGATAGTTTGGCTGCATAAAGAAAAAACCAGAATGGAGAGATCCATTCTGGTTTTGGGGTTTAAAGTTAAACCGACACCTTTAGTTTAAACTTATTTGAGTAATAGCCTCTGCAAAAAAATGAGTTGTTCGGTTTAATTGCAATTAAGAATGCATTAATGATATCTGAGGCGGAAATCAATGTGTTTATCCAACTTACAAATAATATGATTGATTTGATATTTCCTGATACATAGAACGACATAATGCCAGGGACTAGCGATAATACAATAAAAGGCAAGCTCATAAAGACCAAAAATCTCGTTTTGGATAGTATTGCATTTGTATTTAGCCAAAAAAATATTCCGCTAAATGTTAAGCTAATATCTCCTTTTTTGTTAATGACAACAATATGTAAACATTCATGAACGATGAAAACAAAAATACTCATTATTATGAGAGTAAATATATTTAAATGAGTGTATCCCGTTCCAAAGAAATTGGGTATTAGAAAAATGATAATCTGAAGTAGATATACAAACTTCATATAATGTTTTCTGTACCAATTATTCTATATGAAAGGAGACCATTTTGACAAATCCATGCTTTTCGGTGGCAAGTGTCGAAACCAAATTATCATAGGCGGTATCCCTCCCTCATCAATTAATCCACTAACATTGATGTAAAACTTCACAAAATTCACTATATCCATTTTAACATAAAATTTCGTAAAATATCCGAAATATTCAAATAATTACTTCTTGGCTCAGAATTGTGCTGCACACTTTTGCTCTCAGCTAGACCTTGTACTTCTGACTCGCTTTCATTTACTGTGTCATATAATTCTTAAGCGTGATTGTTAAGATTCCACGAATTAATGCATTATTTATACAAGAAAGTCCGCGGCTTGCTGGCTTTTCTAATTTATTATGACTAATTCTATATCCTTTTGACGAACGGTATAGGAAAAAGCAGATGATTTCGATAAAACGACAAAGACTGCAGATTAAATCTATGATTAGAATCTACAGTCTGGGAGCACTTTTCATTTTCTTTAATTTATAAGCATTCAAGTACGATTCTTGCTACTAAAGTACGCGGCAAAATTGTTAATATACCACTCTCTTTTCTAACAAACTGCCTATGCTCTTCATTGTATCCCATACAATCTAAAATAATTATATCCACTCGGTAATCTTTAAGATATCGAGCTGCTTCTTCAAAGTTGCCGTAATCATAAGGTGAGGCAACAGCGACTGTAATATCCTCAGAAACACATTCCCACTTTTTCAGCACACCTCTCCTTTGTTCCTCTAGCGGGATAATTAAACCTATCTTCGGATGATCCTTCATCGCACTAATAGCTTGTGTTACTATTCTATTTGGATAAAAAACGGGCTTTTCACTTTTTAAAGTCGGCCAATCTTCTGTGCATAGTACGATGACCATATCAACTTCTTGTTGCAACTTTGATAATTCATTTTGTAATATTGGAAGCAGTTTTCTTCTAGACATTATTATCGATCTGCCATCATGTAATCGTGAAACACATATGTTCTTTTCTTTTCTCGCAATAACTGATAATAATTGTGCTTCGTTTAAGGAGTCCAATGCTCCTCTTTCCACAATTTCTATATCTTTATCATCTTTATCAAAAATTTCTTCAAATGTTGGTGTAATGTCTGAACGAGGCGACTGTCCGATAGTCAATAAACCGATTTTATTCATTCATAATCACCCCTACTCTTGGATGATTCAATTCATCTAAAATCAAAAATGTCTGCTTTAACGTCATAATTATTCCCCCACAACTTTTCCTTTATATTTTAGCTCGACAGCTTTTAAGCAGTATCATATACTTACCAAAAAGTAGAATATTCAGAAATAAAAGATTTAAAAAGGACAACTTTAATCTATTACGATATTAAACATGTCACTTACTAGTATCTAAAAGTATAGGATACGACACTGCTTTTGAACATGATTTTAACGTGTTACCAACGACCATGACCCAATGGCAAAGTCAATTTAGGTATTTTTAAGTTGAAATAATAATTAACATTGTTACATAAGTTCAAATATATTGAAATATTCATTTAATAAAATAGATAAAAAGAACTACTCCAAATTCGCTAATCAGAAATTATTTACATAAAAAAAGTAGACAAAGTCGGTCTACTGTCAGAAGCTCTTCTATATATCTTTTAAAGATGGTATTTTTCTTCGCTTGACTTTTTTCCAAAAATTGGACAAGGGGCAGCCTCGCTTTTGCGAAGCCACCCCTTTAGTATTTAATAGGTAACATTTCCGTAAATTGTAAAGTCTCAACCCAATCATCTGGGGAATAAATATTATATTGAAACATTAGTTTCATCACCGCGGTAAAATTCCACTGTGTGCTTTCTAACTTAAGCAACGCAAACCCAACCTTCTTTTGCGTCCTTGCAGCCCCAAAGCATGCGCCAGTGTGAATAAGTATCTTCAAAAACAAAAAGCAGAATTCCAGATTACGTAAATATGCCACCTAAAATAGCACGATTCATATTATACTACAAAGAATTTAAAAAGTAAACATTTTATTTTAAGTTACACCGTGTTTCATATTACCACATTTGGAATTTTAGTTTAAAAAAGGGGCAAGTTCAAATGAACAAGCCTCCGGAAAACACTCAATATTTACTTCAGTCAATCTCCAGAACACCATAATGAAACTTCGCAGTTGTTCTTGTTAATTGTGTAAATTGATATTTGGCAAACCATTCTGAGCGAAAATGAGCCTTTAACACTACGCGTTTTTTTGCCACTCGTTTTGCCTCACTTACCCATTCATCCGTTAATGTCATATGCTCCCCAGCTAAGCGCAATGCTTCAAAATTATTGGCTTCTTCAATAATCTCTTCAAACATCGGATCCATGTACACAATATCGAACGTATTGTCAGGCAGAGTTTTCAAATAGCTAACCGCCTCAGCCTGCACCACTTTAATATGGCGCATACATGCAGTTAGCGGTAGCTCTGTCGTATCGTAGGATTGCATACCCTGCCCTACAATAAAGGCAACATTCGGATTTGCTTCGATCCCTACGACTTGACCCGCTTCGCCAACTGTATAAGCCGCCAGCATAGCATCTGCAGCAAGTCCCAATGTACAATCAAGGACTGAATCTCCTTTTTCAAGCTGTGCCGCTTCTAAAAACGGCTCCGCTTCCCCACGAGCAACACGCTTTAAGCGAAACGCTGCTGAATTTGGATGGAAGAAAAACGGCTCATTGGTACCAAAAGCATAATACTCAAAACGATTCTTCCCAGCAACGATTACATGTGCATGTAGTTCCTGTGAAATCTTCCGAACAGAACGCTTTTTTCTTGGTTCAAACGATGCATCTAATTGTTCACACGCAAAAGCAGCGAGCGCCAACGATAAATCGTCTGGTCTGCCCGCTGTCGTAACAATAGTCTTTACTTCTCGCATGTTTGCTCTAAAACACCTGTTAAATGTGTAACAATTTGCTCCACAGGGAATCCTTCAATTTGTTCTCGTGGAATAAAGTATGCCAATTCCCCATCCTTTAAAATCGCCATCGATGGTGAACTTGGTGGCACATCCTCAAAAAAGCCACGCATTGCAGCTGTCGCTTCAGGATCTTGACCCGCAAAAACAGTCACAAGATTGTCAGGCTTAACTGCCTCCACTGCCTCACGAGCAGCCGGACGTGCCAACCCAGCCGCACAACCACAAACCGAGTTAATCACAACCAACGAAGTCCCCTTCGCCTCCGCCATAAACTCATTCACCGAATCAGCTGTCGTAAGCTCCGTAAATCCAGCCTCCACTAACTCCTCGCGCATCGGCTTCACTACCTGTTTCATATATTCATCGTAAGCGTTCATGCTTTTACCCTCTTTCATATGTATTCGCAAAGGTTATTATAGCAAGGTTTTATGTCATTGTATAATGATTCGATTTCACGGTTATTCACTTGCTTTCGGAATTTTGGTTGCTTTTTGTTGCTTTGGTTGCTTTTTATTTTAGTAAATAACTTCAAAAATTGACAGTTTCATCATAGTGTCAGTGCTTGCCCTTAAAATAACACTTTGTTTGGAAGGTTGTGGCTCTTCTAAAACTAAAATGAAGTGGAACAAAATAAAAAAGATAATACTTCTAATTAAATAGTAGCAAATATAACTTTACTTTCTTCTGTACTTTTTAACACAACTTTAAACAGGTGTTTCCCTTTGCAATTGAGTTGGATGCATTCGCAAGAATTAAAGACATTTAATCGCCTGTTATATTTTGTATAGATTGAAGTTTCCTTTTTACATTAGCTTTAATTCATCCCGTTTGTTGATGTTGCATATTTGCATAATAATGTTTTTCGGTTTTGGAAGTTTAGATCTAACTTTAAATGCCTTTGGATAAATGCACTAGCGACTTATCCCTTAACCAGTAATAACCCCTTTGTCACGAAATTTAACAAAGTCTTTTACACCATTAGACCCCGTATTTATTTCTAACACTATATCCAAAAGCACTTACACTTGTCATATAATTATATATTTTCACAATAGTTTCTGTATTGCTATTACTTGATATTTGTGCTTAAAAGCGAATAAATTTGCTTAATATACAAAATTATACACTCAAAAATAAATTGCAAATCCAAACTTGGTAACATATACTAAATTCTCGAAAAAATTGCAAAGAATAAATTATAGGTTGTTCTATTTATGGTTCGAAGTATTCCCGGTCCTAGTAAAAATATTAGTTTATATGCGATTGACACAAATAAAGTCATAAAAGTTATGAGGGACATTGCCTTAGAAAAAAAATCAAAATCAAAATCAAACACTAGTAATTCGTCTAAATGTACTAAGCAAATCACAATGCTTACGATAGCATGGACGGTGTGAGGATAGCATCGTTAGATACAATAGAAATCTCAGACGAATCAAGACAACTATTTGTGGCTAAATCTTCAAATAATAAATATTTGGATATTGCAGGAACTGGAAGTTTTGTTTATTATTTATTAACTTAGTTTTATACGTTTTAAAGGAGTCGAAAGAATGATGTCAAATAGAGAAATAATGTTCTTTGATTTACCAAAAGAAGAAATTGAAAGAAAAATAAGAATTTCATTTAACGATATTACTTGCTTTTATAACAGAGATATGGCGATTGAAATTGTCAATGAAATATTGAATATGCATAGTGAAGAAATTGCTGAATGGTTATGGGAAGACTCCAGTGTTTCACGTAGACGCATTAGATTAGAATCTAGCCATCAATATCCTATTGGCTATGGCATTTCACAACGCACAAAACAAGAGTATACAGATCTAACAAAAAGTTACATTATTCTAGAGAAATCAGGATTTTCAGAAGAAGGATTTTACATAATCTTCACGGCGCCATTAATAGAATACAATGAATAAGGGAGTTATCTAAATGGAAAACTTTGGTGAAACTAAGTATTTTTTACAAGCTCATTTTTACCCAATGATTGAGTGGGAACAACTTGAAGATGCAGTTATCGATTTTAGGAAAGTATCTAGAAAAGATCGGTTCAAATTCAAAGAAGAAATTCTATATTTTAAACAACTGTTAGCTCAAAAACAGTATGATAAAATACAAGATATTATTAATGTCTATGAATTAGAATATACTCAAGTATGTGATGTTGATGAAATACAAAGACTAGTGAATGAAATTTTACCTATCATCGAGAAATATGAATATAAAGAAGACATTTCTTATGTTCCTATGAAAGCTCTATATTATATATTTGATACAATTTTTATTCCAACGAAAACATTTTTATCTTTTGATTTTATTGCTATTGATATTCAAAGAGAAGGAGATACATTTATTCAACATTTCAAGCAGGATTTGCAATATGTAGAAAAAACATTTAGCGAGAATGATGAAACTAAAAAGAAAGAATTACTGAAAATAGCCAATGACAAAGGAGTCTATATTTTAGAATCTGAATACAGAGATTCCTTTATTCAAGAAATGTTTGAAGGATTATCTTAATAATTATTAATTCAACCAATTAAAAACTGAGAAGGTTTTTTTATTCGAGTAACAAGGAGTTAACGTAACATGGAAACACTAACTACAAATGAAAGAACTTATAAAATTAAGTTTATCCCATTTGAAGACAAATGTGGGCTAAATGAAGATGGAACATATGACATGACCTACATTGGTCACTATATTGATATTCAGTTTAACGATGAAATATTTGAAGGAAAAATATATGAATTCTCAAAATATAAAATCTCTTTTTTTTCTAGTCCCTACCCTTTTTTTGGAGAAGATATAGAAATGATAAAGAAATATTTTCAGGAAGAACATGGGATTCAGGAATTTTATTTTCTTGACATAGACAGCGATGAGGGTTATGTAAAATTTTAACCATGGATTAAAAAATGACCAAGACGGCAATTAAGCTATCTTGGTCTTTACATTTTAGTTACTACGTTGTGCAATGATAATTTTTAGTCCTTCGAAAACTCCGCATGTCTTTGATTTGGCTTTTTGCCTTCCGCAATTCGATGATTAATCCTCAAAAAATTAATTGAATACTAGCTAAAAGGAGTCGCTAAATATGATAGTTATAGAAGAAATAAAGTACTTTATAGAAGCATATTTTTACCAGGGTATTGGCTGGGATCTGATAGAAGATGCAGTTATTGATCACCGAAGCATAAGTAAAGAGGAACGAACTAAATTCAAAGAAGAAATTTTATATATAAAAAATTTGTTAGATCAAAATCAATTTGAAATAGTAAATAAAATTATTGTGAGCAATGATTTTGAAGGTACAAAAGTAAGTGCTATCGAGGGTATGCAAAGATTTGTGAATGCAATTTTACCTCTTATCGAAAAATTCGAATTAAAAAAAGAAATTTCTTATATTCCATTAAAAAGTTTAAAATATATGATTGAAACGATAATAATCCCAACAGATACATCATTATCTTATCCATTTTTTTCCTCATATATCCAAAAAGAAGGGGATACATTTATTCAACATTTCAAGCAAGATTTGGAATATGTAGAACAAGCCTTTAAAGAGAATGATAAATCAAAGATTGAAGAGATACTTCAAATTTCTCATGAAAAAGGTGTTTATATTTTTGACTCTGAATATAGAGATTCTTTTATTCAAGAAGTTATGGAGAGTTTGTCATAATTTAATGAGTAGGAGGCACGCCTCCCCCTCTTACTACCATTGAATGTTAACTTCGTTTCTTATGAAGACAAATGCGGAAATGGAACTTATATAATTTGTTACAGAGGATGGAATCTTGATTTTCACTACGATGATAAAGAATTACTATACGCTTCTATACCTGAAGATGGACCCTATTTAATATATTTCAGAAGCTCTCCATTTCCTACTTTCGGTAAAGATATAGAAATAGTAAAAGAATACTTACAGGAAAAACACGGAATAAGAGATTTTCTATATTATGACTCAGACAGTGATGAAGCTAGTTATGTAAATTTTTAATCTTAAATTAGAAAATGACCAAGACGGCATTTAAGCTATCTTGGTCTTTACATTTTAGTTACTTCGTTGTGCAATGGTAATTTTTAGTCCTTCGAAATCTCCGCCTGTCTTTGATTTGGCTTTTTGCCTTCCGCAATTCGATGATTAATCCTCAAAAAATTAATTGAATACTAGCTAAAAGGAGTCGCTAAATATGATAGTTATAGAAGAAATAAAGTACTTTATAGAAGCATATTTTTACCAGGGTATTGGCTGGGATCTGATAGAAGATGCAGTTATTGATCACCGAAGCTCATGAAAAAGGTGTTTATATTTTTGACTCTGAATATAGAGATTCCTTTATTCAAGGAGTTATGGTGAAATTATCATAATATCGGGTAGGGGGCTAGCCGGACTCTCACACCACCGTACACACGTTCCGTATACGTCGGTTAATCTATGTATAAAAATTACTATGTACTTAATCGAAAATTTTCCATTAAAATGCAATATGAAAATAAAAATTATAAAGGAGTAAGGCAACATGAATTCATTTTTAATAAATAATAAGATATGTAATGTTAATTTCGTACCTTATGAAGACAAATGCGGACTAAGAGACGATGGAACTTATTTGATTTGTTATAGAGGATGGAATTTCGAATTTCAATACGATGATAAAGAAATACTATACGCTTCTATATCTGAAGATGGGCCCTATTTAATAAGATTCGGAAGCTCTCCATTTCCTACTTTCGGTAAAGATATTGAAATAGTAAAAGAATACTTACAGGTAAACCACGGAATAACAGATTTTCAATATTATGACCCAGACAGTGATGATGTTAGTTATCTAGATTTTTAATCTTAAATTAGAAAATGACCAAGACGGCAATTAAGCTATCTTGGTCTATTTTTTAGTTACTACGTTGTGCAATGATGATTTTTAGTCCTTCAAAATCTCCCCAGTTAATGTTCCTGCGTCAATTTTCCTAGGTGTATCTTATAAATAAGCATTTTATCTACTACTTGTTTAATATAGTCACGTACTGCAGCTTTTGTTGTCTCGTTGGTGAATTTCATTTTATCATCATCCTTTTCAGTTGGTTTTGTTTTATTGCCATCCACAATCAATTGAACTTGCGTTTTGCAGTTGATTGGCAAAGGCTATACTTATCTCCAGACAATGGTTTTCCCGTACAGATTTCTAATGTAGAGGACGGCATAGAAAAAGGATATTCCTCCCTATCCCCTTCTACCTATAAGACTGAATCCATGGAAAAATAATGTAAATCAACTTTTGTTCCTTTTTGAACATATTTTGATAAAACCTCTTTGGAGAATTAGGATATTAAGTTGATTTTGTTGCGATTAATTTATAAACAGGCAAAAAATAGCGAAAAAAATCAAGTTCAAGTTAAAAATAAAACGTACGGACGCTGTTGTGTCTGAATTTATCAAGTTTCGTTCAATTAATAACAAAACTTGATTTTTAAACTTTAATAGTTAATGGTATGTTATTAATATACTCGGGTAAAAGGAGCATGAAAAAACATTTCGGTCACTCTGTTACAATGGTGGTGAAATCAAATGACACGATACTACTCCAACAATACTAAAGATGAATTTATTAAGTTAGTACAATCTGAAATATTAACTTCTTCTGAGGTATTGGACGAATTACAAATATCTCGCCAGGCTTTAAGCTCACTTGTAAAGCGTGAAAAGTTAATTCCAATTAAGGAATTAACTCGGGATCGTTTATTCTTAAAAGAAGATGTTGAAAGACGAAAAGAAGCAGCTAAGAAGTTTTATGCAAACTATCAGCCCTATGATAAATAATACAAAAAGCTCAGGCTAAAAATAATTGATTACCTAGGCTTTGCTATTAGTGCTACGTTGTGCAATGATAATTTTTTATCCCTCGAAATCTTCGCCAGTTTCTTTCGATGAATTTTTCAATTTATTTTTCATGCAAGATCATTCATCTTTCGATCCATTTGATAAGTTTTTATCAGATGGAAACTACGCAATTGAAACACAAGAAGATTTCAATCTATCCCAGAACATTAGTTAGATTCACATGTTGCCAACAAGACTAAATTTAAAAATAGGGCGGAAATGTCCCAACAAGCTGATAATGAATGTGCTCTTAAACAGCTAGGTTTTTAAAATGTTCGTCTTTGTTTGAAATTGTTTAACCATACTAAGCGTGACTTCTAACTGCTTCACTTGCTCATTGGCAAGTTGAAGCCGTTCCTATAATTCATCTGTGTTTTCTAGAGTAATTGTCATCCTACTTGGTATTCAAATTTCTTTCTCAATTCCCTAACTTTTCTATAAAAAAAGCTCTTATAAAGGAACCCCCATTTCAGCAATTATTTATACGTTCTCCAAAAATTTAAGTACGTTGCCCTATCAGCAAAAAGGGCGAAACTGCTCGATACCACTTATCAAGGCAAAATAAAAAACACCCCGAAGGATGTTAATTAATTTTATTGCGGTTGAGTTGTTTTTCAATACCAGCACGATCAATTTGAATCCAATACTCTACTATTTTTTCTTCTTCAATTCTATATACTGCACTTGCTATTTCAATAACCGGAAGACTTGTTGGCTGAAATCCATCGACTTCTCCAACATGCGTACCAACTTGCTTCCAGCGTACATATACCTTATTTCCTTGTACCATAAACTCCTGGATTTCTAATGAAAAATCGCCAAATGCTTCTACCATTTCTTTTACATGATCTGCATAATCTGTGGGCGTTCTTAAAACAGTTGATTCCTCTTCAGAAATAACTTGGTGTGCCAATACTCGGTCAGCCATTAGTTCAGTAGCGTAATCTGGATTATTTCCTGAACGTACTACTTCAAAAAATTTTTTAACAATTTGCTCTGGTGTCATTTGAACCCTCCACTATTTGGTAAGGAAAACTATATCTCCTTTGCTTAATAATAATCCTATAAAAACAAACAGGAACAATTTTCTGCAAATTCCACACTCAAAACCATACCAAACTCCACCCTGCTAATAACTAATCCCTTCAAGTTCCATTCAGCATCATGATCTTCCTAACGTTACACCTAACCCTTGAACTAGCCTCCAATTGTTTTATGGCTATTTGAAGCAGTTTTCAAAGTACAGAAAAAGCCTTACCGTGGTAGGGGTAAGGCTAGTCTACTGCGGAAAAATATTTAATTGTCGAGTTAACTCACCTTTGAAACCGTGGTAGAGCTGCACATTACACGTTTTACATCTGTTCCTTTTGTTTCGTTTACAGATTTTAATATCTAATTTTTTTTTTATAATTGAATATTAATAAGGTACAGGATAAGTATCTACAAGACAATTTACCTTTGATTTTTCATTTTTGCTTACTATTGTTAAGATAACGTTGCAATTAACATTTTTTTTATTCAAAGTTCTTTCAAATGATTCATATCCTCCGATATCTTCTCCATCTATCTCTAGTATAATATCTTCTGGTTTAATTCCAGCAACCTCAGCTACTGAACCTTCCTTCACCTGTAAAACTCTTGTTCCGATATCTCCTTCGTTTGTTGTGTGTGCAATACCAATCCATGTTTTCCAAAACGTTGAACGATTATCAGTACCAGTTTCATAAACACTCTTTAGATTTTCTAAAAATTGACTAGTACCAAATAACATATTTTCCTTTGTAGATTGATCCATTTCGCCAATAAAGGAAGCCTGATATTCAATGCTTACTTGAACACCATTTTCAACTTTTTCTAAAGTTGTAATGGTAGTAAAATCCCCGTCTATGCTCTCAAGTACAAAGCGTTTCATTGGATCTATTTCTGTGAAAACACCCTCAGATATTGCCCCCCAGCCATGATCCATATAACCACTTCCGCCTATACGAAAATCTATCTCAGCATTTTTTGTATACCAAAGGTTTAAATGCTCAGGCTTAGTCAACGCATCCCAAATTTGCTTCAAAGGTGCATTAACAACAATTTCTCTCTTTACAGAATCCTTAATTGTCTTCATCTCGAAACTCTCCTTTTTCCACATAATTTTTAAGACTTACGAGTTGATCATCAAGTAGTTCTCCGATGTATTGAAGCATTTCATGATAGGCAGTTTGGAGTGTGTTGTAATTTATTGAGTAGATACGATATTTCCCATTCAAGTTCTCTGAAATAATTCTTTCTTCCAATAAAATATTCAAATGCTTCTTAATTGCTGGTTGAGAGATATCAAATGCTTCAACAATCTCCTTTTGAGTTTTGCTTCCTTGTTTAAGCATACTTAAAATATGGCGTCTCGTTGAATCACCTAACGCTCGATAAACATTTGGCATTATCATCTCCTCACTTTTCATATAACTGTTCGGTTATATAAAATATAAATATGGGCGAAAACAATGTCAAGACTTTTCTGAAAATAAAAATTCTTAAATTTGTTCTAATAACCTACACAGTTTCTCGAAACAATCAAATCTCTAGAAACTAAATCATCTGATTCAAAACGTTTTTCTAACTCTGAAAATCATAGTACTCGATAATTTCATGTGCTTTCCAATCCCTCGCATACTATTTCCGTTAATCAACCTATGAAGTACCTCAATTTTTCTTTCTCCACGTACTAAATGGATTGGTTGTTGCACCTCTTCAACCTTAAGCTCACTAATTCGTTTGTTACTTGAATACATCCTACGTTGTACTTCAATAAATACTGGATCGCTTGTCCAATTCCACTTGCTTTTGCTAGTAGCCTCAATCCCATACATAGCTGTCTTTGCTCCTTGTACAAACGGAAATAAGCGCCTCCGAAACTCACCTTTCCAGTTTCTTTATCAAGCCAAATTAATGGTGTATCTGATTCATCTATTACAACCAACCTACTTTCGAATACCTCATGTTCTTTAATTTTCAAAATTATAAGCATCGTGCTTTGTTTCAAAATATATCCCCATTATGATTTCTCCATGTGTATTGAATAATTTCTTTCTGACACGATCGTAATTTCCCCTTTTTCTTAATCACATCACATATATGGTTTAATCACACAAAAAGGGTTTTATTAGAATAATGCTCGTAATATTATTTTTTATATTTGTAATTTGCTTCACTTACGGGAGAAACAAAACACATATATCCAACGTGCTAGATAAGTAGTGTACCTAGATGGAAAATCCCATCTTTTTTTACTGCAAATTTTCTTTCAAATCTTCATGTAGCTCCTGCTCAAACGACTAATTTGCTATAGCTCTTTACCGATGCTCCTAAGTTCCCTGGAACCTTACAATTTGCTTTATTAGCTGCGGCCAATGATTGCATCTTTATCAGGCAATACCCTTAATTAGTTTGATTTAGTCGTTATCGAACATTTCAGTCTTGGGCTTTATCCAAGTTTTTCATCCTTTTGCACTCGCCTTACTTTGTGTTCGCATCACAGGCTTAATTAAACAAAAACCATATTGTGAAGCATCAAACCAACATTATTTTTATCAGACTTACCAAAACCTATTTGGAAAAGTGGTTATTCAGGTTAGGAAATAAAAAATAATTTCCCGGGTAAGCGCAAGAAATGACAAGTTTAGTCTTACATTCCAGCACCAAGCGACTGATTTCATCGTTATTCTTCACCTGCTCAAAAATCCAAGCAGGCAATAAAACTTTAGTAAGTACATCATTCATCCAATTGCATCACCTAATTTAGGAAATACTCAATTTCGAATGTACCTTCTAACTTCTTTGTAGCCCTGCAATATTCGCATTTATCACATATATGTGGTTTTTTACGTCCTTATTTCGCTTCTGTGATGCTCAGTAGCATAGTTTGGAAATATACATTTTCAAAATCAAAACGTCCAGAATCGAAGTTTAAAACTGCTTTATCTGGTGGGATTCTTTTGTAACTGCCACAATGTATGGATCATAGTAACGTCCACCAAGTGATCTTCGGTCTGTCTCTCCCTATCATATTTTATCTAATACATAATAGTATCCCCATGCTAATCATGGAGAGTTTTTGTTGAATAATTCCTGTTAATCAATTGCGAAAACCACATTTATCAAATTAGGAAACACTGTTAAAATATTCATAATAAAACATCAAGATGATATATATTATATGAAAAAGAAATTATCAAAATTATTGCTTGTATCAATACTCACTATTCCCGCATCAGCATCCAGTTAGTAACGGAGAGATAACCCTATGTGTAGTTTTCTTTGAAACCATTATAGTTTAATCAAGTAATTTTCTATTGGGCTATGGGTTATACTCCTACCTCTTTTCTTTTCCATTTTGAATCTTAGTCACTGATAATCATAAAACTGATACTAAGTAAATTTAATTAAGGAGGAGACAATAATATGAGGATACCATTTGTACCTAAAAATGTTATGGTTCAAAGAGATAGGTTCGATTTTATACAGCAATATCGTGGTGGAGGTTTTATGCTTATAGCCGGTTCTATATATTGGCTGTTGGCATTTACTTTAACTTACGTTCTTGATGAAACTATATTAATCAAATTTTACATATGGGGTGGTTTATTAGTCCCCATAATAGGAACCCTATTTTTTAAATTAATGAAAATGAAAGCAAATCCAAGCCAGTATTCATCATTGGTCGGATTTGCTTCAGCAATAACTGTTTATTGTTTTCCAGTACTGTTATTAGTTAATGAATTAGATTCGACAAAAATATTGCCAATCCTTTGCATTATTAACGCAGCACATTTAATAATTCTTTGTTGGATTCATTTAGAGTATCTATATTTCATTTTGGTGGTGGTGGGTGAATGTCTCAGTATGTTTTTCATTTATTCTATCCCAAGTGAATTTGTACACTTTATTTGTTTAGTATGGGGTTTAATCTCCCTAATACTCGGAATAACAATTCATATTAATTCAAAAATACCTCTCAAAGGCTATGATTATCAAATTATAGATAAAGTAAATAGTATATGAAATTATGAGCATTTGACGTAACGGGTAGCAAAGCAAAAGCTCCTATATAGCTCGATGATTGCTCCATGTCAAAACCATTAAAAAGTATGGTTATTAAATCGTAAAATATTGTGCAAACTTTAAAAAGCCCAGGCTCAAAATTAATTGAGTTTCTGGGCTTTCTAAAAGAATATTATTATTTTTGTTCGTAATGTGATTCAACATAATCGAATCCTTTTCAATATTGGTGAATCCAATTGTAAATGTCAAATTTCAATTACCGATTTTCTATTTGTATGGTTACATATACTAACTGGCTTAGTTGCATGTCCTTGGTCATCTGTACACCAAGACTGCGATTGGAATGCAAGGAATATACCAACCCATCTATTTTCTTTTTCAAAATGAATGAGTACACCACCATCTTGCCATACCCCGTCGTCTTTCCTAAAATCCCTACTATTTCCTTGATTCATGTGAATATCATGAATACCTCTACCTGGAGAAAAACCGAAATATTTATCTACTTTATCTTCAGTTTTAAATTTTTCTCCGTAAGCATAAACTGTAGCTTTTTTAGACATTGCTTCTTGTATATATTTATTAACTTTTTCATTAAGGTCGTTGTCTGGTCCATTTTTTGATGCAGGGAGGGGAATCATTTTTTTTGGATCAAATAAGCCTCCACGAATATAATCTAGTGCAATTTCGCGATTTTCCCTAGTAACTTCTGTAAATCCCTCCTCGTAATTTTGGATAATTGTTATTTGATTCGAGTTAAAATCCTCACTAACAAAATACAGTACTTCAGAAGGCTTTACCTTTGAGGCAACATTGATTGCAATCCTGTAATTCTCCTCACTTTTGTCCTTCTTTGTTGCTCGAATATGCACTTCGTAATGAGGAGTTTTGTCAAATGAATCCACAGGTCTCACGTCAACAACTTTACCTTTTAGCACTCCGTATTTGAATAATGGCATGTAATTAAAACCTCCAATTTAATAGAATTTTTCCGTTCTTATCTCACCTTTAGTGTTAGCTTACATATTTAGTTTGACAATTAGTTGGAATGAAATCATATTAGTAAATTTTAAGGTTACTTTAAATGTTTTAAACTTAAATCATGGATGTAACACATTTTTTATTCAAATAAGGGACTCTTTAAGTGTTCAATTTTAATTTCTTCACTATGAGTCTTTATATTTTTATTAACGTATTGAATTTCCTCGTCTCCTCAGACGATTTTATAGTTATCTCACAAAATACTCATTTGTTTTAACTACTCTATTAACACTTATTCTATCATTCCAAAAAATAGAACTCCAATCTTTTATTAAAGCAAATTTCGATATCCACACCTCTATTTTTGGCGTGCGTTCCTGCTATCTCTTTTATAACAAAAGTAATCTTCTGTGAATCTTATGTTTTAACAATTAAAGACTTTATTTACTTAAATTAAACACAACAACTTTTCACTCTTAAAAGTAAGTACCTTTGTCCTTGCGACTTATGAGGAAAACTGCTCGATACTCACTTTTCAGGAAAAAAAAACACCTTCTTACTACTGAAGGTGCGTTTGATACTCTATCCAAAATATGTTTGAATTAACTCTTCTTGAGAATAGAAAATATCATTTTTATTGTATATTTACTATTAATCTCAGAACTATTTTCTACATATCCCACTATCAAAACCACATCAAACTCATCCCTTTCACATTTCATTTTGGCTGTTTGATGCAGTTTTAAAAGCAATTATTCATTAAGTATTAAAATATATCAACAAACACACAAATAAAAAAACCCAATTTGAATAATCTACAGAAAACAAAATAGGAGGTATAATTTTGAATCCCTGTGAAAAAAATTGTTCATGCGAACATTGCCAAAAATGTGGTATTCCATCAAGAGTAATAAAAGGGGTAGAGTCATGTGAAATACGTCAATTACCTACACCAGCATACGGGAACTTTTTTCAAACAAATTTTATAACACTTGACACTAATGACCCTATGCCGTGGAATGGAATGGGAGAAACTGCTGGGATTACTTTAGACCCCGATACAGTAACTATCAGAGTAACTCAGGGTGGTCCATATTACATTGATTACAATGTGCTTGGAAATCAATCGCCAATCATTGTCCCTACTACAACTGATATAATTTTGGCATTATTTCTAAATGGTACTGAAGTAAATCCTATTCAAACCAGATATGGCACTGAAGATTTAGAACTAGATAAGGCTATATGCGTACCGATTTCTGGAGGAACAATTATATCCATTCCTTCTGGTGGAACTATCCAATTAAGGAATGTAGGCCCCGAATTCGCTACTTGCGATAATGGAACTATTCTATCTGCATCAATCAATTTGATTAAATTAAACTAAATACTCTCTTTAAATATAGTATTATGAGCCTTACCGTTCTAGGGATAAGGCTCGTCTACTGTGGTAAAATATTCAATTGAATACATATGGTAATAACGATCTATTTGCAACACTTGCACATATCAAAATAATAAGAGGCTGTGATAAAATTGGTTTTACTGTACCAAGAATTCTTGTTTAAATTGGTACATTCTTGTGAGTACTAATTTTTTCTTTACATAAATGTTGGAGTGTGCTTTGGTGTTGAATAGCTACCATGCTTTAGCAGTGTAACTGAAATATCTGAATTAAATCTAAGAAAGAATTTTTTTTATTTCACTATCCTTTCCTAATAGTTGTCCCATCAAGCAGCCTACATGCTCCAAAAGTAAAGAAACGGCGAATCCATCATCTGCAATTACTTAACTAGAGCAAAATAAACTTCTGAAAAAATTGTTGATTTTTCCCGTTTTTTGTTTTATATTTACATTATCCATGTGCTGTTTAACAGGTAACTGTTAGGCAGCATTTTTATTACCAGCATGCAATAATTACTGATACACCAATGACTATAATGAGTAACTCACATATTCCACAAAATTCTTTACGGTTTTTATCTCGGCAATCTTCTGGCCTATTAAGAAAACTCACTAACCGTTTTAACATCTGAGCCACCACTCATCCACTAATTCCAAGCGTAAGTGCAACGATAACCCCTAACTGTTCCTGCATTAATGACCTTATCCACATCCATGTTATCAATTTTCTAACTATCCTGTAGTGCTTCTACACTTCGAATAAATGCTCCTTTAATGGCTACAACGTAATTTTCCAAAACCACATTAGTTTCCATCGCTCCGATAGCTTCGTAGATTGCCCTATGATGCTTGATTAATCATTAATATACGACCGTTGTCATGGACGAATATTTGTAATTGGTTCATGCTAAAACCTCCTGAATATTAACTAAGATATTTTATGGAATATTCAGAAACAAAGGAGTTGTTATTAGTGTCTTCAAAAAAAGTATCTATCGGTCTTACACAATTTACAGACTTTACTTTCAAAGGCGTAACTGGGAAAACTTCAATGGTTAGACAAATAAAATATCAAGATGATTACAATCCTGCTTTTGATTACTGGAAACCTTTACGGGATGGTATCCGAAAATTCCATGAGAAAGAATTTAGTAACGATTACTTGCTTTCTCTTGCTGACAAAGCTTCTCAAGCTAAACAAAATAATTACCTAGAAGCAGTCAAAGCGCATTTAAAGTTCATTAAAAATAAAGAAATTGAATGGTTTGAACCAGGAAAATCTAATTGGAATAGCGAACATTTAACTGTTCGTTCATCACCAGAACTTGGATTAAAGATTGATGGTGTTCCTTACTTAATCAAGTTATATTTCAAAGGCAAGGACGAACGAATTGATAAAAATAAATGCCGATCATCTTTGACACTTTTAAATCAATCTGACTTCACCATTGAGCATTCTCCTGATATAAAACCAGCAATTTATAACGTCCAAAAAGGTAGACTGATTTCAGATGAACCCTCCACAGAAGATCATCTAATTGCACTTGAATCTGAAGCAGCCCAATTTATGGTCATCTGGAACAAAATTTAATAATTTATGATGAATTTTTAGTAACAAAATAATTACTCGGGATATCATAAAGAGGGCCACTCTTTAACGAGTGGCCCTTTTTGTACCTTACAATCAATTGATTTTAATACAGTCAGTATAGAAATAAAAAGCCTCATTCTATTTAAATGAAGGCTTCGTTCACGTAATATATCTATTTTAGAGAAGTTCATTTTTACACACACATTTAGCTAGACCTGTATAGAAAACCTTGAATTGACACAAATACCGAAAATAAAAATACCCCGATTAGTAGCCAACCATAAAACTTGTTCTCTCTCTGAAATTCTTTAATTCCTAAAGTTAACATAAATAATCCCAAGAATAATATCGTTAAAAAATTCAGCTGGTAATCGCGTGTGATAAGTCCATACGCTGAGAGGGATACTACTATGATTGAAAAAACAATTTGTAAAATTTTCAGCAAAACCTCCACTCCCCTTTTTAATTACAAGTTCTTCGATAGTTTTAAATATTTTTATTTTTATCATACAATAAAAAAAAGGTTTTGGATATCAATGCCAAATCTAGCCTTTCTTGTTATGGATGAAGGTCGGTCGTCTGTCTGTCCGTCCAGGGATAAAACTTTACCGAACTAAATCCAGAAACAAAATTACGTCAGTTGAAATTTCCATGTAGTTTTAAAAATACCGTAATTATGTTATCTTATCACAAATAACCAATCAAAATATTAGGAGTTGCGATGCCATTGAAAACAAATTCTTCAATTTGGGAAATTCATTTATTGGATAGGCTTCTTTTTATTTATAAGTGGACTTGCAACATCGCTCGGTCCATTTGATTACAATTCATCAATTCCGAATAAATCTGTAGCATTAATATACATTTTTATTGGGATTTCTTTAATGTTATCTTCTAACTTTTTAAAGAACAGAATGGATGAATAAGCATGAACAATTCTTGCATTCAAGAAAAGTAGTAAAGAAAAAATAATTTATCGGAGGGATTATTGTGTTAATTAGAAGTGTAAAAGTTCAAGATTGTCAATTATTAAGCAATTTAGCCTATAAGTCAAAAGCCTACTGGGGATATACAGAAGATTTTCTGCAACAATGTAAAGAGGATTTAACAGTAACAAAAGAGTACATAGAAGAAAATCCAGTTTTCGTCATGGAGAATGACAACAAGATCATAGCATTTTATAGCTTTACTATTAACGAACAGAAATTAGATGCATTATTCATAGACCCCGATTATATTGGTAAAGGATTAGGGAGAATGATATGGGACCATTTATTAAATAAAGCAAAAGAGTTAGGAATAAGCGAGTTTACGCTTGATAGTGAACCTAATGCAGAAGGTTTTTATTTGAAAATGGGAGCAAAGAACATTGGCTCTACACCATCTACTGTGTTTCCTGACCGTCATCTTCCTTTAATGAAAGTTAATGTTTAAAAATTATTGAATGTAAGACAATTTTAAGCTATCTTGGTTTTTATGCGTACAATAAAAGAGAGGCGTATTCGACCATTCCGAATACGCTTCTCTTTTCTAATAGTGAATAAATAAAACCTTAATTCACTCTCGTAAAACCAAACTTTCTGTTATGTAAATAAGTCGAATAAAATAAAATTATCAATACTATACCTATGATAAATGAGAAATTCCCTATCTTCAGAAAAACTAACTTTGTATAATTGTCTAGCGGAGTCAATTGGATAATAAAATATAGGGTCAATAGTATTCCGACAAAAGTAGCCAATAATATATTTTTATTTTTCCAATAACCTAATAAGGTTTTTATGAAATAAGTGAAAAAAATCCAAAGACTAAAAACTATTAAAGCATGAGATATTCTATCTGCTAATTGTCCTTTCAGTACTGTTAAAAAAAGAATAGAAAACACGACTACTGAAACAAAAGGAGCAATCGCAATTAACATTTCCATTCTTTTAATTGGTAATTGTAGCTTTGAATCAGCCACCAATGACAATGATGCTCTTTGTGAATATAAAAATAAACAAGCAATAATAATCAATCCTAAATATAAAATGATAATACCTTCCTTCATCCCTTTATCCTAATAAAGGTAACTTGTTTTTGTTAAAAATATAGAATGTTCTACTATATTTATTGCAATACACTATCATTTTTCTTATTTGAATATTGGGTTTTGTTGCATTTTAAGCAATTTCCCACCAAAATGAGCGAATTCTAAGTTCAATAGTATCTAGAACTACGAAATTACAGCACGCCAATTTTATAATACACCTGTATCACTCGCAGCAAGCTTCTGTAACGGCTATATTTATGTAGCTGATGGCGGACAAGTTGCTCACTAATTAAGGAACAAAAATAGACCAAGAATGATATCTTGGTCTTATTTTACTCTTCTAAATAAATTCGGATAGTCTAAAATCAAACCCTGTTCGTCTACACATATAGTTGTTTCATAATCATAACAACGGTATTTAAAATATCTCAAATTACCATTGTTATTTATATATTTATAGGATTGGGGAACTTTATTTACCTCGAGGGATGGAATAGATATGTATACCATTTCGAAATGTTCCTCTTGATTAAGGACCCAATCCATTCTATTGATAGGAAGTGAATTTGAAAATGGTGTTGCAGATATATCTATATCAAATGCACCTTTTAACTTATCAATTACCTGTCCATCATTTTCGTACCAGTTACCCTTTCCATCAGATGATAAGTTTAAACTGATGTGTTCATCAACTACTATTGTCAATTTTTTAGTAAACCAATTGGTGTCTAAATCAACTTTGTATTCTACAATATGAGCATTAGATTCATCCCCTTCTACGTATATAATTGTCCCTTTAGCTGAGAAGTTTTTTTCTTCTTTAGTAATGCTGAAATACTCGCAACCAAACTGTTCTTCATTTTTCCATACTACCTTTTGATTCAAAATTTTCTCCCCTATCTTTTTTTGTAAATATCATCGTTTAACCTTTAAACCTAGTAATTCAGCAAAACCAATTGCTTGTTCAGTGGAAATCACACAACCACTTAAATTCTTTATTGTTACATTTAATCGTTCAAAAGTACATGTACTGATATCCACATTATTTAAAGGCGTATCGCTAAAATCAACTTCATCAATATTACAGCGTTCAAATTTCACTTTCTTAAATTGGCAGTCATAATAGCTTGTACCACGTAATGAAGACTGATCAAAACAAATCTGTTTTAATCTTGCTACTCCAAAGTTACATAAATTCATCACACAACCTTCAAAAGAAACGTTTCCTAAATGGGCCTCAGAGAAATCAACACCTAACAGCTTACAGTTTCTAAATGTAACCCGATGAATAATTCCTTCGTTAAATTTTGAGTTAGATAAATCGCAGTTTTCAAAGATAACATCAGTTATATCGATTTTATTGAAGTTCGAGTTAATCAAAGATACTTTTTGAAACATAACTTTAGAAACAATTAAACGTTCAATACTATCATTCTCTCTACTAATATTCGTAATTAGTTGATTTGATAGATAAGGTTCTTCATCGTACAAAATGTCTTCAAAAGCTCCTTGAGTTAAATCATTTGGGATAATAGGAAGTTCAATTTTAAATTTTGTAGTCATTCTATTTATCCTTTCTCTATTTTATTGCGCTACTGAATTCTTTATAAACAGTTTACATTAAAATCCTATTATCTTTCATATGTATATATAAATTCAAATTACCACAACCGAATGATTGTGGTAGGAAATTTTATACGTCTTCTTTATTATTTATTACGTTTTGAGGAAGTGTTTTCTTTGTATTGTTTTTCATTATTTGCATTGTTCTTTTGCTCTTTAGTTAGATCATTTTCTTCACGCACATCTAAATCATCAGGGCTCAAATCTGCTCCAATTTCTACTTGCTCTTCTTCAGTTTTATTGCGCTTTTCGTTTGTCAAAATTATCACCTCCGATATTTAAATTATCCATTTTGGTGTAAATTATACTTATAAATATTACACTATTTCTTCGGTAATAAAGTTTGATGATAATCTGCGAATGTAGCTTTTCTTATCTTAATCAATTTTGCCTCAGCATAATTGCGTCTGGAATAGGCTTTGTGCTTAGGCCTGCGTAAGGGACGACACGATGTCGGTCATTTCGGTAATACCACAGAACGTGGCGTTTTTACCGATGCAGGTCAGTTAGCCGTTATCGCATGGATGCGATGATTAAAGGCTAACATTTTAAGAACTCCTTTCCGATTCCTTACAAAAGTCATTTGCCGAAAGAAGTTAAACCATTTGATAAACATTCAATCATTTTTTTTACAGTCTTCCCGAATGCTTGCTCACCAATTTCTTCTCGATGCAAAGGTAGAAGCATCATTAATCGAAAAATGCCGATTAGAACTTCAGGATCTTCTTCAGTAACCCCATTCCCCTGTAAAAATTTCACAAAATCTAACGAACTTTCTAAATCTTCTTTGGCATGGTCATCGATAAGTTCTTTAGGGAGTCTCTTAACTATTTTCTCATACTCCCCTCTTTGATAAAGATTTTGTAAAAATGCATTTTCTTCTATTGCTTTAAAGGAAATATCAAAAAATCTAATTAAAAGTTCTTTAGGTGGTAAGGATTCACTCATCACCTCAGTAATGATTTTCTTTTTTATTTCTTCTTCTCTTCGCAATACAGCATAAAATAATTCTTCTTTTGAAGGATAGTATGAATAAAAAGAACCTTTTGCAATCCCACATGCATTTACTATGTCATCAATACTTGTTTTAGAAAAACCATACTGAATAAATAACTCTTTACTTTGGGCGAGAAGTGTTTCATGTATTTGTTTCCTCTGTTCAGTTGATATTCTTGCCATCATAGTGCCACCTCTTTATTTGACTATTTGTTGATTTTTAGTCATATATCTGTTAAGTTAATTTTATTAAATTTATTCTTTTTTGTAAAGAGATGGCTTATTCAAAAGGAGAACAGCAATATGAGAATAAAAAATAATATTCCTATCCATGGTTTTATTGCACACGGTTTTGAATTAGTGAAGGAAGAATTTATTAAGAATTTTACTAGTAGAGGAGAAGTCGGAGCTGCATTTTCAGTTTATATTAATGACAAACCCGTTGTTGATTTATGGGGCGGATTTCGAGATCGAAAAACTCGTGCTGAATGGGAGAAAGACACCTTAGTACAAGTATTTTCTGCTACAAAAGGGTATGCTGCATTAGCTTTAAGTCTAGCGCATTCAAGAGGATATATTGATTATGATGAGAAAGTTTGTACATATTGGCCAGAATTCGCTCAAAATGGCAAAGAAAAAATTACAGTTAGACAGCTCCTGGCACATCAAGCTGGTTTGTCTGCTCTCGATAGACTTAATATTGAAAATTTAGAAGACCTAGATACTTCACGCTTATCACAGTGCCTTGCTGTAAGTAAACCTGATTGGGAGGTGGGAAAATTTCATGCGTATCATGCATGGACAATTGGGACATTAATTGCAGAGCTCATTAGAAGAACTGATCCAAAACACCGTACTCTAAAAGATTTTTTCAAAGAAGAAATTGCTGAACCGTTAAACGCAGAATTTTATATTGGATTACCTGCAGAAATTTCGGAAGAGAGAATTACAACTATTGAAGGAATAAACCACCCTATCCAGTTACTTAAAGGAATGACTAAATTGCCGCCAAAAATGTTACTTAACTTTTTAAACTCTAAGTCACTAGTAGCTCGAAGTTTAGTTGATCCTAAAAAATTTGTTGCCAATAATAATTTTAATCATCGTCCTATTCTATCTATTGAATTCCCTTCAGGTAACGGAGTTGGGCAAGTCAGAGGAATGGCAAAAATTTATGGTGCATTTGCAAGCCGCGCAAAAATACTCGGATTAAGCTCTTTAACATTGAATGAATTAAGCATGGGCGCCACACCTCCAAAAGAAGGCTTCTACGACCATGTAAATTGTATTGACATAGCATATTCTTTAGGCTTTTGGAAACACTTCTCTAATATGCAATTTGGTCGAAGCGAAAGCTCTTTTGGACATCCTGGAGCTGGCGGTTCGTTCTGCTTTGCTGACCCAGACGAGGGATTAGGATATGCGTACGCTATGAATAAACATGGATTTGGCATGGCTAATGAACCAAGGGAACTTGCCCTACGGAATGCGCTGTATAGTTGTCTTTAAAGTTAGTTAGATGTTATATCATATCATTAGTGATGTAATTTATATTAAACTATGAATATAAATCAGAAGGAGAATTAATTTATGGCTGAAAAATATGTGCACCACATTTGCATACAAACGAATACATATGTTGAATCTTTAAATTTTTACACTGAAGTATTAGGATTTGAACTAGCACAGAAGTCACCAAATTTCCACGATAGACATTTTAATACTTGGTTAAAACTTGGAGCATTTTATATTGAACTCCAAACTGGAAAGTATAATGAAGATCTGGATACATGCAATTCAAATGCTCAAGGTATTGTACATTTCTGTTTATGGGTTGACAATCTTTGTCAAGAAGTAGAACGATTGAAGAATATGGATGTTCATTTCATTCGAAAAAATGATGAAATTATTTATAAGGTTGAAAATGGCCAGCTTTGTAAGTTAATATCGCCTGAAGGCACTATTATAGAAATTCGTGATAATAAAGGAATTTAAAGTAATCAAGGGATTTTCTTCATCCCTTTTCGTTTTTTTCAGAAATACGCCAGGTCTCATTATAAAAATATGAGACCTGGTCTTTTGTTTAAATGGCTAAATATAGCTATCCTAAATTCTTCACTACTTATAATTCTCTCATTTTTTGTCCAAGCTATATACAAAACCCCTTTAAATTACACAGAATTTTTAAAAGTAGGGATCAAAAAATGAAGAAAACAATTACGTTGATAGTAAGTTTAACAGCTGCACTATTGCTTTCTGGATGTTGGGATTCTAAAGAACCACAAAGAATGTACTATGTTGACGGAATTGGTATCGACTATAAAGATGGTCAATATGAAATTTATATGCAAATTATTAATTTTGCGAATGTAGCTAAATCTGAAGGGCCTACTCCTCAAGCAGCACCGTCAGAAATTGGATATGCTAAAGGTAAAACGATGGAAGAAGCCTTTTTTGAATTATATCGCTCCATCGACCAAAAAGTATTCTGGGGAAATTTGACTTATATTCTTTTCTCTGAGGATGCCTTAAAAAATGAGAATTCCATTCCTGTCATTGACAGTTTTTTACGTTTTCGGGCTACGAGGTATCAAATATTGGCTTTTGTAACAAAAGAACCTATTAAAGAAGTTCTTTTAATCACACCGGTATTAAATAAATCACTAACAGCTTCAAAACTAAGCAATCCATTGCATACAAAAGATCTAAACACATTTGTAGAGCCCGTTGATTTACGAAAACTGGTTATCTTTTTAAATGAGCCAAGTCATGAAGTGAATCTTCCGCTCGTAACAATTAACAAAAAATGGGAAACGATTGATGGACCAAAAACGGAAACTGCATTAACAGGGTTCGGAATAGTTTCAAAGAATGGATTTAAAGGCTACCTAAATGATGGGGATGCAAGAGGTATCCAATGGATGTATCATAAAAAAACTCGAGGAGACGTAACCTTTAAATTAGGCAATAAAGAAAAAGAATACTTAACAGTTGATTTAGAAAAATTAAGTACAACTATTAAACCAATTGTAAAAAACAATGAAGTCACATTTGAAGCGGAAATAAAATTAAATGCCATCATCAATGGTTTCAAAGGAAAAGTAAGCACCGACGAAATAAGGGAAGGTATTATTAAGGAAGTAACAAAAGATATAAAAGCATCATATGAAGCAGGTCTAAAATTGGATGTTGATATTTTCCGCTTATCAGAGCAGCTATATCGAAAAAACGTGAAAGTATGGAAAAAAATACAGAAAGATGGCAAAATCCCATTGAAAGCAGACTCACTTAGTAAAATAAAAGTTACCGTAAATAAAGTTAATCCTGGTCGAAAAACATTTGCTGAAACACTTAAAGAATAGCTATTTTTAACACATTTGTGTCAGCTATCCAACGATATATTCAATCAAAATCTCATTCGAACTATGATTTTTAGTTCTATGTGTTATAATGCAGTTGATGGCTAAGCCATTAAAAGGGCAAGACCAATTCTTAGCTGTAGCGTTGTCACACGCTACAGCATTTTACATTGTTAAAAAAATATCTGGGCGCTTATTCAGACGACGAACCACTATCACTACAACTAGTTGTATCACTATAACTAGTAGAAGGACTGTCCGAACAATCATGTCTATTTAAATCTTCTACGGATGTATTTGTTGAACTATAATCAATATGAGTATTCGAATGATTGGAATGACTTCTTGTTGAACTATCATGATTAGAGAATTCCTTTTTTATTAAGCTAATCATTCCTACTAAAATAATGAATCCCATAATTACAATAAAGAACCCCATTCTTTACTCCCCCTTTCCGATAACAATTCAACTTTATCATCAAAAAACGAGTTGATAAACCATTTTTAACCAATTTCATTAATGGACGCTACTCGCTTTCCTGATGGCGAACGTCCTTAAAATTCGTTCATTACAACATTGAACCCTAACTTTTCAGCTTCTTGACGGACAAAGCCTTCGTCTAAATGCATACACCAAAATTTTGAACGTACATCGAAATTCACTAACTCACTAAGTTTTCGTAATGACAAGTGCACATTGCCCTCATAATCAGCTTTACAAGTATCCACATAAACATAATCGTATGCCATTGGATTTCGTAAAGATTCTTTAAGGTTATTTGTATCTCCTGTATAATAAATAAGCTTGTCATCTATAGATAATTCAATTGAATAAGAAGGAATCTCTTTCACATGACTAGATCTTTCGAAAAGTACTTTACAGATATTAAATGTGTACTGTGTATCCGATTGACATTTTTTTGTTAAGCAATGAACCCCTGGCATAATGCCATTAATGGCCAACAATTCTTCAATTTTCACATCATAAACGGAATATACAGAAACATTAGGTTTTGCCATTTCGCCATGGCTATAATAGCTATAAAAAATAAAATCAGCAAGGCTTCCTACGTGGTCCGCATGAGTATGAGTTATCAATACATGGATGTGATCGATACCTTCCAGTAAATTATTTTCCTTAATGCGGTGAAAAATATTGCTGCCACAATCAATCAGCAACATCTGATGTCCTTCTTTATAATACGCTGAAGTATTACCTAGTCTTGTATTAAATGCACTTCCAGAGCCGATAAATTTCAACATATAGCAGCCTCTCTTCTCCAATTACTTTATTTCACAAACAATATGATTGGTTCTTTAATGCTACCCCCTAATTTTCATCTGTTCAAGAACTATCTATTTAAAGCATTCTGTTTCTATGTTAGTTGTGACCTCTCAACTACAACAGTCATTTTCGGCTTCCTGAACACTTCCCTTTCTTTTTCGAATGTTTCTGGAAAATTTCATAAATTTAACCCCTTTCAAATTTTTTATTTGATAATATTGGAATTAGAACAGAAAAATGAAGGGATGGATTTTATGAAAGCTATTATTTTTGACTTTGATGGAACTTTAGCAAACACATTACCGATTTGTTATTACGCCTTTCAGAATGTCTTCAAAGAATTTGACAATAAAGACCTTTCTTCAGAAGAAATTAAAGCAATGTTCGGGCCATCAGAAACCGGAATTATTAGAGAAAATCTAATAAATCCAAATACAGCGCAAGCTATTGAAATGTATTATAAAAAGTATTTAGAGAACCATTCAAACTTAGTTAAACATAATGTGGAAATTGATGAAATGATCAAACATTTAAAAGACAATGGTATTAAAATAGGTATCGTTACAGGCAAAGCAAGAAGGAGTTTAGATATTTCACTAAAAGCTCTTCAAATGGTTCATCTGTTTGATGTCATAATAACAGGCGATGATGTTAGTAACCCAAAACCTCATCCAGAGGGACTAATCAAGGCACTATCATTATTAAGTGTGCGAAATAATGAGGCTATGTATGTTGGAGATAGTGATGCTGATATACAAGCAGGAATTGAAGCAAATGTACATACAGTAGGCGTTAAGTGGTCGCAGGATTATCAAGCTTCAGAATTTAATATAAAACCTAATTCTTTCTTTAACAGCGTGAATCATTTTATTAATTTTCTTAATATAGGTAGTCGTCATGAGTTATAAATGGTTAGAATGGGCAAAGAAGATCCAATCAATATCCCAGGCAGGATTAACTTTTTCAAAAGACGTTTACGATATTGAACGTTATGAAGAATTAAGAAATTTAAGTGCCCAGATAATGAGAGAATACACTGGATTAGAAATGCAAAAAATCAAGGATTTATTTACGAATGAAACAGGTTATCAAACACCAAAAATAGATGTTCGAGGAGCAGTATTTAATAACAATAAAATCCTATTAGTAAAAGAAAAAATTGATGACAGATGGTCTTTGCCAGGTGGTTTCTGTGAGATAGGTTTGTCGCCTAGCGAAAACATTGTCAAGGAAATTAAAGAAGAAGCAGGATACGATGTAGTCCCTACGAAATTACTTGCTTTATTGGATATGAATAAGCACCCTCATCCACCTCAAGCTTATCATTATTATAAATTGTTTATTCAATGTGAGATTATTGGTGGGCAAGCAAGAAATGGTTTGGAAACAAAAGGTGTACACTTTTATCATGAAGATAATTTACCAAAACTCTCTTTAGGTAGAAATACAGATACTCAAATAAAATTGCTTTTTGAATTCTTAAGAGATCCTCATAAAGATACGATATTTGATTAAAATTTATGAAGTTAATGGCATCATTGGCTAAGAAAGATTGGATTTAACAATCGAGCGCTATTCCTGAGAAAAGTCCAATTTCTTAATTTTAATATTAAGAAATTGGGCTTTATTGTTGCTTTGAAATAAAGTTTGAGCAAAAAACCTCGCTAACCCTTATTTTCCGATAAATAAGAAGAATCCCTTTTGAAAAAAGATTGATCAAAAGGAATTCCTCTTTAGCAGTTTTAAGTTAGGTTTTTATAAAAAAGTTTGATTATTTTCTTCCTGTGTTGCTCAACAACCGAGCCCGTTTGTGGAAAGGACCCATATATATATTATATATTATATCTTCTTAATATTCAGTAGTACCTTTCAACTCATTAACTTTATCCTCAATCAATGGAATTAAATATTTTTCAATTACTTGAGCTAAACCGTTAATTAATATTCCATTATCCATATCTCTATTTATTAGCTTAATCAATTTTTCAAGATTATTTATACATCTATTTTTGTATTCTTTGTCCAAACTCTTAATTTCAGTTATTTCTTCAGCACTATTCCAATATCCTCGTTATACCAGTAAACTAGCGTTAATTCTTTAACATAAATTAAAAATTCTACTCATAGCAATTTTCATTAATTTTCTATTCCAGATAAAATGGCCCTTATGATGATGAAAAGGCAAGCACCCTTTAGTTGAATAACTGTAATACGAGGAACGGTTTTCACCGTTCCTATAGTTAGTTGTATTCAATTGAAGAGGAAAAATCAATAACACTTCTTATGTTTTAATTCGAATATTCTTCATGTAAGCATAAAATTTAATACCTATCAAAAAGAGCGTTGCAATTAAGAATTCAACCATAATAATTTCATATACAAATAATCAAAAGAAAATAATATGTAATTTTAATCTTTTTCATTCTCATTGCCTAATTTCCCCACGTAATCAATCAAAGCATGAAGAAGTATAAGAGGTATTATGGAGTTCAATGAGACTGCAAGCATCCCGAACACAAAGCCAAAAATGGTTGTCCGAATGACACCAGATAAACTCTGATATGTATGTGCAAGACCAAATATTATTGAGGTACACAATAGAACGAACCAAATTGACCATTCTGGAAATAATGTGTTAAATGCAAATATAAGCAATCCGCGGTAAATAATTTCTTCTGTGACCCCTGCTGTCCATGCTACTTTATTCCAAATGGCTTTGTCTTTCTTTGTAACAGGTAGTAACTCAGTAAACGTTATTTGCTTCATTTGTTTTTGCTTCATTATTTTCATCTTATTTTTAACTTTATCACTTATAAAATATCCAATCGCGTAATATAAAAGAAAAACACTATATAATAGAGCTCCCCCTATAACAATATATGTAACAATTGATCCTAATGCTTTTGTGTTAATACTCGGCATTATTACGCGTAGTTCTTCTAATGTAAGTTCAGAATTTGCCACTACTATTAAAATAATTAGTGTCGGTAACCACAAACCTAGCATAACAATCTTATAATAGTGTATCCTGCTTGCTGGATTAGTCAGAACACGTATTTTAAATCTTTGATATAACCAATAACCTATAATTGGTTCATATAAAAGAGTAAACCCAATGAATCCCCATAATATTATGTTCATTTTGTTTTATGCTCCTTTAGCATGTTCTCTATTTTTTCAATTAACCATTTTTCTTCTTGTTTACTAAATGGTGACGAAAATAACTTGCTATCCAACTGTATATCCATAAGTTTTGGTTCTGTTAGTAACCAATTAAATAATTGTGGTACTTGAGAAAAAAGCTCTTCGAGAATAGTATGTACTTCGATATCCGTAAATTGGTTTTTATAAGCTATTTTTAATTGATTTATAATGTTTATTAAGTGTGCATCATAACGAACGTTTTGACCATTTGATACATCATAACTCTCATCTACAATTTCATTTGGTAAATAACCCTTTAACCATCGCTGCTGAGATTCTATATGTAAATTATTATGAATTAATGCAATAAATATCTCTGGCTCAATTACCTGATTTGATTGGGCTAACGAAATTGTGTATTCAAGTAGTTCAATATTCTTTTTAATGTCCACCAATTTATGAAGCAATTTCTCCTTTTGGTACTCTAAAGATTCTGTTATGTCCCATTGTGATTGCCTCATTAGCTGTTGAATATCTTTTAACGAAAATCCTAACGTTTTTAATCCTGTAATTTTTTGTAGTGTAATTACATCCTCATTTTCATAAAATCTACGTCCCGTTCCCGAAATGTAAGATGGCTTTAACAAGTTCATTTCATCATAATAGCGAAGAGTACGGATCGAGACACCTGTTTTCCTAGAAAATTGACCAATTGGAAACATCATTTATTTCTCTCCTTTTCTTTTAATACATTCATTATAGTTTCTAACGTAACGGTAGAATCAATAGTGATTTTTGCTTTTATTTATAAAGAACTCAGGAACAAAAAAATCTTCTTCACAATCTCCAAGTCAAATGTAATTATTTTATTTAAATAAATGGCCCGATTGATGAATAAGGAGAAAATCCTGCATATAACAGGATTTTTGATCAAACTTTTATAAATTATCATTCTAAGATCTAAAAAACAGTTCATCTTTTTATAAACGGTACAACTTTCTTACAAACGGTTAAACTTTGTTTTAAAGATACATTTATATTTATTTAAAATGACTTCTTGAATCTAGCTCTGAATAAATTTCCCCTTAATATTTTCTGGTAAGTCATCCATATTAATTACTTTGGGATCACCAGTATATCCTTCTAAGCTTCTAGGGATACAGACGATTGTTCCTTCTTTAAAAGGTTTTTCTGCAAAAAAACTTACAACCTTTTCATTTCCATCTTTATCATAGCCTACTTGTGCATATACGTAATGACCATTACTATTCGGAGATTGTAATTCCTCGTTAATTTGAACATAGTAGTCTTTTTCTATCAAAGCACCCTTGTCACCACAACCAACTAAGAAAGTAGTGAATAACATTGTCATTGCTAAGAGTTTCATAATCTTCATTTCTTATGCCTCCTCTTTTTATAACGAAATCGTCTCGTTACATAAGAGTATAGATAAACTCTCCACTACCTTAAATTTCGCAACATGACAGTTAGCTGACAAAATTGTCATCTTTAAAAAATCTACGAACTGCTTCCAAAAAACCGGATTTCCTTTACACTAAGGAAATCCGGCATTATTGTAAAAGCGCTATGGAAGATCAATTTTTAGGGTAATTAGCGAAGCTGTTACCGATAAATCAATGATCATTGTGTTTTACTGCTACATATTCTTATGTTTACGAACTATTATTCTAGTTATAATCAAAGCACTTACACCAGCAAGCACAAAGAAGATGCATATAAGTAATTGGACGTTCTGGAAGATATAGAGCAATAAACCAACTTCGTACTTTTACGCCTGAAAGCTTTAGAATAATGGGCACAATCCCCTGTGGTAATGTGAAGATTATCCCCATCGTAACGAGTAGACCTACCAAAACGGACTTTCCTGCAGAGAGATTAGAAAGGGTATCGTCTGTTTGAGCTACTTTATTATCCACAGTTTGAGTTATTCCGCCGCTGTGCATGATAGAGAGGATATCTGAACCATGAGATTCCAAACGACGGTATGCCAAGCGTCCGAAATACCAAGACATGAGTAAGCCGGTACACAATCCCATAGGTACACCGGTCCATATTAGTAAGTTTTGAAGCAGCAACGTCCCTAAGGTCAAAATGAATATTGTAGGTATCGAAACAAAAAACAGCAATATCAACAACAATAAATTAGTTATAAATAATTTCCCTGCGTTCATGTCATCGCCAGAGACAATTGTTCCGCGTCCACGCCGATGAGGATCTGTCACAGGTATGAGTTTGTAAACTGAGAGGAACAAGATTAGTCCTGCTCCTCCACCCCATAGCGATGGAAGCAGAGCCAAAACCCATGCCCAGTCCAACTTGCTGAAATAAAGGAATATGAGAGATATTACGATTGAGACGGGTGCTACAATCAATAATCATGCAATCTGCCTGCCCCGCACATCATTTCGCTCTGCACCCGGTGTAGTAATAGTCATCCAAAGAGCACCGCCATCAAACCCATAAAGATTGTTCGAGAACATGCAAGTGAACATCACAAGGACTACGCCGACCCAGGGCATTAATAAAGTAACATCGCTCAACGATACAAATAAGCCATAGAATAATCCCGTCCACAGCCCCATACGCAATAATCGCCCTCGCTGCGGATCACGCATCCAAGTCTTCAGTTCCTTAAGAACAACTACCCCAATTTTCGAAGTTTTCGGCGTTAGAATGTTGGCCCAAGTAAGAAACAATGATTTATTTCTGCTATAACGATTTATACGTGCCTCATTTTTCGTGCTCCCTGACAGCAGTCTTGCCCATGTCATCAATAGTAATCCACACAATAAAGCCAACCCACAGAGAACACCTACAGCTAAAAAGTAATGGGACCGATTTACGGCTTCGATCGCTACCATAGCCCAACCTGATGGTAATATTCGAGCTGCCAAAGAAATTGCTGGCGACGGTTCCTCTACGAACATGCTAACCGAGGGAAGTAAATACCAACCGACGTTCAGAAAAGCTATAACGGCTCCTATGATCAACGCCCCTAATTCCAAACCTAATCGGGATTTCGCTGCCTCCCCAATGACCCCCATCACCTTGCTCATAACATTGGAATGCTGTTTGTGGTTTTGGAGGGTCTTCTTCTGAGGAATGGCTCTTATAATAATTATTATTTAATAAATTATTATTTAGTGATTTATTATTAATTAGTATTGACGGTTTTTCCGTTAACGGGTATTCCGTCAACGGTTTATCCACCACCGGATTGACCGTTACCGGATTTTCACTAAACGGTTCAACTTGTGGCGTTTCGAACACTGAGAGTTCCACTTTCCTAAATTTACCCCCATTAGTTCTCCCCTGCACTTTGTGAACATAGCCAACTTTCGATAGCTCCTTAATAATGTTAGCAGTAGATTCACGACTGCATTTGCTATGAGTGGCTAAATCAGAAATACAAAAAGACCAATCATCTGGCAATGACAACATGTAAGCAAGCAAACCTTTTGCTTTCCAACTTAAGCGAGTGTCATTCAGAAACCCTTTGTCCAACACAACATAATTCTCCTTTTTACGAACTCTAAATATTGCCATAATGTCCCACCTTTTGTTTTATAAGTACGTTGAGTCATTCATTAACTTATATACTGATTTGACATAAAATAAGGGACTAATAATTTTGATAAAAAAAGAATATCATCGCTTAAGAAGGCAAAAAAATAAGGACATGCTGCAATAGCACGTCCTGTTTTTTCCTTTTTATGGTCCTTCAACGTTTTATTTATATAACTCTTTATAAACAACTACTTTTAGAGCCGTCATTTCTTCGTCTGTTAATTTACCTTCCATTTCTTGTATAACCTGCTCTTTCGTCATTGAACCATTTTGTACTTTCGTTCTTATATTATTAAGCTCCGAAATACCAACTTTTTGAATAATTACTTTTGTAGCCTCTTCTTTTGTTGTAAACGGTAGCTTGCTGCTGTCTGCAGTTTTAGCCTCTTCCATAAATGATTTTAATTGAGGGTCACTTTCAATCGTATTTTTAATTTCATCCATTTGACCGCTTTCTTCTAATTCTGTTGAAATAGTATTAACAACTTTATCGGATGCAAATTTTATACCATAATGATAAACCCCATAACCTATAACACCGAGTAAAATGACAATGACCAGAAGAAATTTAATAAATCTCATACTCTCACACTCCTTAATCTAAACATAATAATACTATATAGTGTAGAAAGATGAGAAATGATAACCTTGCTTACAAGGCTTTTTCATTATCATTCCTCTTTAGACAAATTCGAGTAAAGAATGAAAAAAATCATTAAGTTCGAGACGGACCAGAACACAATCGGCTTCATATGACATTCCCACTTCTAAAGAAACAATAAACTGCTTTGTGAAATTTGATCTGGGGAACAAGGTATTAGAGTTTACGAAAAATAACAATCTCCCGGTTGAAATTTTTGACCGGGAGAATTACATTTATTTAACATACTTCAAATACTTTTTCACAAACTCTACAATGTAAAGCACTTCTTCTTCTGAAATATTGAATCGACTGCTAACTTTTCGTAGTTTGGCTGGTGATTTTAATTGTTCACGCACTTGATCAATTCTCATGTATTTACATTTCCGAGGGTTTACACAATCTCTAATCTGCTTGTAACGAAGGTAAGCATACCGAGCAAACGCATTTAGCATCTCCCTCTCCTGCTCATCTCGTTGTAATTTTTTTGCCGCTTCATCGATCGTTTCCGAATCAAATGTCCATGTACCATCTGTTATTTGCATAGTACCACCTCTTTCATTGCATAAAGTTGATGACAAATATGGCTACACCTTAATTTAATGGCATTAAGATTGCACCCATCTCTTCTATTCATAGCTAGTAAATGCATTAGAAAAAGCCACACCTAGTTAAATGTGACACTTTTTGTATTTTTGTTTAGTTTTACATGCTAAATTCATTAACTCTTAGATACCGCTTCAATAATCTTTACTTTAAAGGAAATATGCACTGTTTAATTGCATCCGGAGACTAAAAACAGAGTTTAAAATTAATATACATAAATCTTCCAATTAACTAAAATGGGAATATAATGACTTTATTAATTAGTAATAAGGGAGGTACCATATGAACAACCAAACTTATGTGAACTGGAGCGGGCATCAACTTAAACTGACATGGTTACAAAATCATAGAATTGACGATTTCAGCAAAGTAACAAGTGTACACGGAGTTTGTTTTTATCAAGGGAATGTTTTGTTAGTTCATGTAGACGGGAGAGGATTTAACTTTCCCGGAGGTCATATAGAAATAGGAGAAACACCTGAAGAAGCATTTCATAGAGAGGCATTGGAAGAAGGTTATGTAATTGGGAATATTAACTTCATTGGAGCAATTGAAGTCAGTCACGAAGAAAACCCTTTATTCAATGCTGATAGTAGTAAGTACCCTTTAATCGGATATCAAATGTTTTATAGCATGGAAATTCAAGAGTGTTTCCCATTTCTTCGAGAGCATGAAACGATTTCGCGCATTTGGGTTGAGCCGGAAGAAGTTCCTTATGTAATTAATGACCATGAGTTTGCAAACACAATATTACAAGCAGCTTTAAGTAACAAGCCTTCTTATAAAATAAATAAGAACAGCATGTAGAAAAAGTGATTGATACAAAATTTTAAAACCTTACCTATAAATTTATTTTTTTAATCTAATTCTCAGGCATTTCACTATATAAATATAGCTACCAAATCATATTAATAGTAGTGTAAAGCTAACCTAGCTTTGCACCTCCTAGTTTGTGGTTTAGGGTCACTTTGGTTCAAGTGACCCTTATCTATTTGTCTTTCATTGTTATCCGAAATCCCTTAACTTTTTCATACATATACTGATAAAGATATAAGCATTATTCAATGAAATATCTCAGATTTTGTATGATTACTTCCAGGCTTTTATATCCATACCTTCCCTCTAAACTCTTTTTTAGATTAATGTCACTCTTATATTATTTTAGTAGTTCTATCATTTATTTTTGATTGTCGCTTCTACTATTGCGAAATAAATTAACTGCAGTAATAATTTGGAAAACCTTTTTCTTGTTATATTCGTATATTTATTTAAAACTAACATATGTGAGGAGACTTAAAATGATTGGTGGATATATTACATGTATTGTTCTTGCTTTTATTTTTATTTTCATGGGTTATCTAGTCCATATAAAAAAGAAACTTTGGCTTATAGCTGGTTACCAAGAAGAAAATTTTATTGGCGATAAAGATAAACTAGCTAAGCTATTTGGTATTTTCTCATACATAGTAGGTATCGCTACTTTTCTATTACCTTTTGGACTTGAATTTTGGGGTAACATTAGCGGTATTATATATGCCGTTTGTATATGTCTAGGTACAGTAGCAACTTTGGTCTGGAAACAAATAATTAATAAACCACTTTAAAAGTAAAATATCCCCTTGAAATTAGACGTGTACATTGTCTACTTCTAGGGGATTATTTATTGTGTCACAGTTGTAACGTTTTTGTTAGTCATTCCACCACTAAACGATACTTTTTCTTTTATCTTTCCGAACAACAGAAAACATGTATAGGCTAAATAATAAAATGATGATGATTGTTACTACTAAAGAATATGTATCCTGAAACTTAAATAATAATAAGTTCAAAGGATTTAATAATCCAACTGTCACCAATAATAACCAAAAGTTTTTTTTTCTTTTTGATTGATCACCGTTATTTAGATAACTAGCCGAAAGCCAGATGAAGAACGGTACGTAACATACGATTGAAAAAGTTAAAAAAGCCACCCCAATAAATGGCATAGACAAACACCTCCTAATAACCTTCCTTATTTTATACGATTGAAATTTGGATTAGTTTCAATTTTATTATTCTATAAAAATGTTGTTTTCTCATTTTATCTCCTATGAAAGCAAGTGGGAGACTTCTGTACCTGTCGCTTCGCTTTCGGTACAAATAACATCTGTACCTGTCGTTTCACTTTCGTTACAGAAAACACTTGTAGCTGACGCTGCGTTTTCGCTACCAGCTAGAAGAAAGTTAAAATTAGTAACTCTTTTATCATTAATTTTTTGGGATTTTTAATTCAAACTGTGAAAAACCAAGATGAATAACCTCCCTTCCTTTGTACACCTGTGCATATTATAGATTGTAGAAGGGAGGGATATTTCATGGGATATTACGGTGGAAATTATGGTAACTGTTGTTACGGAGGATATGGCGGTGGCTACGGTGGTGGCTACGGCGGAGGTGGTTACTACGGCGGTGGCTGCGGTGGCGGTTACTATGGATATGGCCATGGCGGAGGCCATGGTTCAGCATTCGCATTAATTGTAGTTCTATTCATTCTTTTAATCATTGTTGGTGCAACATTCATGTATTAAATTTTCCAATAATTTAGTTTCTATTCAGTTCTATAACGAAAAAAGTTAATGCTATTTATCATTGTCACAATTAATCATTTCCATAACCTCTGTTGCTAAAAATCATATACCTAGTAATAGTAGGATAACTAACCAGCCTAACATACTACAATTTAAAACTAAAAAGGTCACTTCTGTCCAAGTGGCCTTTTATTTTTTTTTCAACTTATCATTTTCTTAAATAATAAAATAAAACCGCAACTATAATATTTGGTAAAGCAATGTATAAGGAATTTAAAGTGATTTTATTGCGTTCATCCCTGTGTTCTGTCGTTTCGGAAGCAAGATTTGCCCTCATCCTATCCCCACTAACCATGGATCCTGAAAAAATCATTGAAATTACAAAGAAGATACAGCCAATCGTGCCTGAAACTAAATAAATCTTTTCCATTCCCCAAATGATCATCGATATCAAAACACCGCAAAGTGATAATAGAACACCAATTAATAAATACCTCAGTTCAAACGCCCCCTTTTTTATTTTACGTTTAATTACATATTTTGTTTCAACTATAAGGTAAATTTTTCACTTGGACTTTATTGTAACTATGTATGATATTGTTTCCACCCTTCTTGAGGTAATAAGCCCACCTAGCCAAATTTATGTTAGTTGGAATTATTGTTACACTGGCCTGGCTACCTCTGAAAATGATTAGCCATTAAAAAGGATGATTATTGTTTCAATAGAAGAAATATGTGTTAGTTAAAGTGAAAATAGATTGTCTCTCTTTTCTTCGTGAACATAAAATGATTTCGTGATTTTGGATAGAGCTAGAGTCTTCAATGTGGTCGCTGTCGAAACTTGCGCAAATGAAAAACGCTATACATTCATCATCAATGAATGTATAGCGCTTTTTTAATTCAGGTTATTATTATTTAGTAAAGATTTCTTCAATTTGGTCAAGCATAATTTCGGCAGCTAGGATTCCGCCTGCTGTGTTCCAAATTACATCGTCAACTTTATGGACATTCCCTTTTTGTACTGCACTTAGGTTTTTCCATAGTGGATCTTCTGTCCATTCTTTTTCAGTAGCTAATGTTGAATCATCATCTGTTGGCATGTAAGTAAAGTAGAAAAGTACATCTCCGTCCATTTTAGGAATTACTTCTTTTCCTACCTCAACAGCTAATTTGCCTAATTTCGCATTATCTTTAAATAGTTCTGCTTGCTCTGGTACACGTTTGAATCCTAATGAATCAAAAATAACACCAGAGAATGAATCTGTATAGTAGATTCGAGATTTATCGGCCATAAAGCGTACGAATGAAACCTCTTGGTTTGTTTTATCGCCAAGCTTTTCTTTAACAGCTTGAACTTTTTCATTGTATGCTTTTAAAACTTCTTCGCCTTTAGCTTCTTGATTTACCGCTTTTGAATAAAGTTTAAAGTTATCTTGCCAATCACCGCGTAATGTCTCTGCGAAAACTGTCGGAGCAATCTTGCTTAATTTTGCATATTCTTTCTCTTGTCTTATTTTATTTCCAATGATTAAATCTGGTTTTAAAGAAGCTATTTTTTCAATGTTAATTTCACTTTCAACCCCAACAACTTCTACGCCTTCCATCTTATCCTTTAAATGGTCATACCAAGGATCACCTGAAAATGCTTTCACTGCCCCTACCGGCTTAATACCTAAAGCTAGAAGTGCTTCTGTTCCTTCGTTAGTTAAAACGACAACACGTTTTGGCGTGTCTTTAATTTCAGTTGTTCCCATTGCATGTTCGACACTGTAAGAATTACCCACAGCTGAACTTTCTTCTTTTGTGTTTTCCTTATTATTGCCACATGCAGCTAAAACAAATACAGCGACAACAGTAAGCAAAACTAGTAGTTTTTGAAATGCCTTTTGCATCTTTTCTTCCCCCAACGTATATGATAGAATGTTTAAGTGGATTTAATGATAATGAGAATCACTTTCATCTACTGATAACGAAATTAATCATATTGTAAGAATCTATCATTGTCAATAATTTATTTAACTATTTTACAAGCACATTCTATTGAAAGAAGAGTACAAGTTTATATGATTTTAAAAAATAATTTTTCAAAAACAATTGCATTAATAGTAGGAACATCCCTCCTACTCCTTTGTATGGGGATAAGTATTGTATACGGCTATGCAAATACGTCCATTCAAACGACTATTGAATCTTTTACACAGTTTAATCATTCTAACGAGCATATTATTATTCAAAATGTTCGTATTCCAAGAGCTCTAATCGCTACTTGTGTGGGTGCTTCCTTAGCTATTACAGGTGTGCTCATGCAGACATTAACAAAAAATCCTTTAGCATCTCCAGGAATATTAGGAATTAATGCGGGAGCTGGGTTTGCCGTCGTATTTGCAATGATTTTCTTCCATGTATCAAGTTTGCAATCTTTTGCATGGATTGCATTTTTAGGTGCCACGATTGCTGCTCTATCTGTTTATGCTATTAGTTCGGCTGGACGGGACGCGGTAACGCCAGTCAAAATAACTTTAGCAGGTGCCGCTATTAGTGCATTATTTGCTTCTTTTACTCAAGGTTTATTAGCAACAAATGAAGCAGAACTCGAACAAGTATTGTTTTGGTTAGCTGGTTCCGTACAAGGGAGAAAGCTTGAAATCCTTTTATCTGTACTTCCTTATTTAGTTATTGGATGGATTGCTGCTCTATTGATTTCTTCCAAAATGAATATTCTTGCCCTTGGAGACGATGTAGCGAGAGGCCTAGGACTACCACTAGGATTCATGAAGTTGATGGTAGGTCTTATTGTTATTTTATTAGCAGGTGGTTCGGTTGCAATAGCTGGTCCTATAGGGTTTGTAGGAATTGTGGTACCCCATTTTGCGCGCAAGTTTGTTGGCACAGATCATCGTTGGCTCATTCCAATGGCTGCACTATTAGGTGGCATTCTATTATTGTTAGCGGACGTTGCAGCACGCTATATCATTATGCCTCAAGAAGTACCAGTAGGAGTAATGACAGCCATGATCGGTACACCATTCTTTATTTACCTTGCGCGAAAAGGTGGAAAAAAATAATGAAAAATTTAAAAACAATACGTTTACTACAAGATAAAGTATCCTTTTTACTTGATATAAAAGCTTCCAAAAAACTTACCTTAATTAGCATTATTGCACTAGCTGTTTTTTTCTTTAGTGCCTCATTTGGTGATTCATTTATAAATCCAATTAAAGTTTTACAAGTCCTCATTGGCAAGGGATCTGACTTTGATCAATTAATTATTGTTGATTTCCGAATGCCTAGAATTTTTATTGCTGCTTTTGCTGGAATGGCATTAGCGGTAGCAGGAGCAATATTACAAGGAATTATCAAAAACCCATTAGCCTCCCCCGATATTATCGGTATTTCTGCTGGTGGTGGAGCTGCGGTTGTTGGTTTTTTAGCAATGTTTAGTGATTCCAATCATTCCTTAACAGTTAGTATTGAATGGTTACCCCTCGCAGGTTTTATCGGAGCAACCATTGTTGGACTTATTGTTTACATATTTGCTTGGAAAGATGGTGTGACACCTACCCGTCTTGTATTAATCGGTATCGGAGTCTCTGCATTTATGCAAGCCATTACGACGATGTTGATGATTATCGGACCCATCTATCAAGCCAGTGAAGCCAATAAGTGGATTACAGGGAGCGTTAAAAGTGCAGATTGGAGTCAAGTTCAAATTGTAGTTCCATTGATATTAATCCTGCTACTAATAACATTTTTTATTACACGACAATTAAATGTTCAAGAATTGGGTGATGATACATCTGCTAGTTTAGGACAATCTGTACAAAAAACTCGTTTATTCTTATTACTATTAAGTTCAAGTCTAGTTGCTAGTGCTATTTCTTTTGCAGGAGCTATCGGTTTTGTCGGTTTAATGGCACCTCATATTGCGAGACGAATTGTAGGGCCTTCATTCGGTGTTCTAATACCGACATCTGCTGCAATTGGCGCTTTACTAGTAATGGTAGCAGATATTATCGGACGAACTGCATTTAATCCTTTAGAAGTACCAGCTGGTGTGTTTACAGCTGCCATTGGTGCTCCTTATTTCATCTATTTATTATTTAGAAACCCTAGAAAATAAAGGAGTCAAATTTCATGACTGAAACTTTAGAAACTAAATCACTTACGTTAAATTATGGTGATTCCAATATCATTGAAAATCTAGATTTATCTATTCCGATGAATGAAATTACCGTGCTGATTGGCGCCAATGGTTGTGGAAAATCTACACTTTTACGCTCCATTGCTCGATTATTAAAGCCAAAGCATGGATCAGTATTATTGGATGGACAAGATATTTTTAAATTATCTACTAAACAAGTAGCAAAAAAACTTTCTATTCTTCCTCAGTCACCAGTAGCACCAGAGGGATTAACAGTACTACAACTTGTTAAACAAGGCCGTTACCCACATCAAAGTTGGCGCAAACAATGGACAGAAAAAGATGAAGAAATAGTATTAAACTCCTTAAAAGCAACAGGTGTTGATCATTTACAGGATAAACCAGTGGATGAGCTTTCAGGCGGTCAACGTCAACGTGCCTGGATTGCCATGACACTTGCACAGGATACAGATATTATCTTATTAGATGAACCAACTACTTACTTAGATCTAACACATCAAATAGAAATTTTAGATTTATTATTTGAATTAAATCAACAGCAAAAACGGACAATTATTATGGTATTACACGATATTAACTTAGCATGTCGATATGCTGACCACATCATAACTGTCCGAGACCAAGGTGTCTTTCAACAAGGAAGACCTGAAGAGATCATGACGAAGACGTTGGTAAAGCATGTCTTTGATCTAGATTGTAAAATGACGAATGATCCTATATTTGGTACACCATTATGTATTCCTTTTGGTAAAGGACGAATCATCTCTTAAAAATTAGACATTCTTATTGCTTAATAAACATTTAAAAACACGTAACCTCCGAACTTTGTATCATAGTACAAGAGTTGAGTAGTGATATGTTGTTGATGGATTTTAGCTTTTCAGGCTTTTCCATCCCTCGAAAGAGTATCTTTGAACCGTTCGGAAACTTCACTGTCATCGGTGATGAACTCGTCTTCACTTTTCCAGAAAGCCTGAGGTCTTCAATAATTTTTGTAAACAAAGAAAACGTACTGTCTCTATGTGTGTCGTAACCTTCACGAACGACTAGAGCTGTACGTTTTTCTTCAAGTAGTTTTAAAAGTATTTTGAGTAGCCACATGGTAGGATTTTGAAGAACAATATCCCCCGACAAGGAGTTGATTTTTACAACGCCATTCGAAAAGTAAATCTTCGAAATGTGTATTCACTTCTTTCTCGACTGTTGTCGTCAACTCTCTCAACTCCTTTTATAGATTATGTAATATTACTTACTATCAAGTTATTAATTATCAGACATATATCAACAAACATCCAAACGAGTAAGCATAATTTAAATACAATAGTATTAATTAGAAATTAGGAAAAGAGTATTTTTTTGAATTTATGTGATAAAAATTGTTCATGCGAACGTTGTAAAAAAATGTGGTATCCCATCAAGAGTAATAAAAGCGATAGAGGCATGTGAAATTCCCCCACCCCAAGAACCACCATCTCAACCAGCATTCGCTAATTTTTTCCGGAGTGGTGCTATAGCATCCCTAGCCGTTCCATTGCATAGGTTGATTAATGTTAAGCAAATGGTGTTGAAGTCAATCCAATTCAAACAAGATTTGGTGCTATTAACAACGAAGATGATCGATTTGAATGTGTACCGATTTCACTTTTATATCCCATTTGTTTGTTACATCACTTAGTTTAAGCGGTGGATACAATATCTTTTTTCAATACACAATTGTAAATATTTCCTATAAAATGAAATTACAGATTTGACATCTGGATAAGAGAATGTTTTTAAACTTATGGAGGTTGAGATGGATAATCAAAAAATAATGTTTATATGTAGTCATTACGATGTTATCCCCAAAGAGATAGAGATTTTTAGAATGGGTGAAAGAGTTTTAGCAAAAATTGAAGCTGAGTATACATATTTCTTAAAAGGAGAACAAGCTAATAAAACCTATTGGGAACAATGTTGTAATTTTGCTAATAATCTATCAGAAAAAGGGATGAATGTTTCTCAATATGTAAAATCTAATAGTGGTTATTATGTTGTAGAAATTGATGAGAAAGTATATTCATTAGAAAGAGAACTAAAGGGCGAAATAATTGAAGCTATAACAGATGCAGAACTTGTTGAAATCGGGAGTTTGTTAGGTGTTCAGCACTACATCTCTCAACAACTATCAACTCCATTCAACACAGCTACTTCTTGGAGTTTATTTGGTGGAAATCAAACTGATGCAATTGGGGATTACGATGAAAATGAGTTAAGCTTTTTAGACTTTGAAAAACAATTTAAATCGCACCCCACATATTCTAAAATAGAATCTTTATATAATGATTATCGTCAAAAATTAAAGCTAATTTGGGGTAATTTACCTCAAGGGGCGATTCAAGGTGATTTTTGTTATTACAACATGTTAAAACAATATCAAGGAAGTCTGGCAATTTATGATTTTAATCTAGCTGGAAATGAAGTTTATTTAAATGAATGTATTGCAGTTGGTGTATATCATGCTTGGCATGTCCCCTACAAAGGTAGATTAAATGAAACAGAACGGTTTAAATTATTTATTGATTCATATAACAAAGAACGCCCCTTAAATGAATTAGAAAGAGCTTATGCTGATTACACAAAAGCTATTATACGTGCTTTTCGTTTTGACCGTGTAGAAGATGGTATTTTGTTAGAAAGTAAAGAAGAACAAGATTTATTTTTACAAGAAACGTTACATATACTTGAAGAATTAGAATTTAATAAATAGTGATAGAAAGGATACTTGTTAATTATTCTCCTCCCTGTTTCAGTAAAATTTTAATGCGATTGTAACTTTGTAAAGTCTTACTAAATTTTTATCCTTTATATGAGAATAAATATAAAAAGCATGTTTTGATCAATCTTTTTTCAAAACATGCTCATATATCCTTATTGCCCTGAAGCACCTCATTTAATATTTTACAAACTTTCCAACATACTGATTTCCCTTATTCCTTACCACAATCATAACAACGTTTGTCTTTGTCATTGTCTACGTATATGCGGAGTTCCTTTTCTAATCCACACACGCTGCAAAAGTCAAAATGTATTTGCGGAAGTATGCCCTCTTCGGCTAATGGAACCCATTCTTTTTATCCCTGTAACGAATCCAGTTTTGTTACCCAAATTATGATTTTGCCATAGCGTTAATGTAACTAGTTGCCGTAATTTGAAGGCACGTTGAATCATTTGCTCAATTTCCTCTAGCTCCCACTCAATTAATTCTCGCTTTTTATCATAAAATTGCTCTCTCTCAAATTTCAGCTAAATGCTCCGTAGCATCATCACTGTCCACTTCATATTTCCACGGTCTTTTATCATAACCTCGCCCTCTCATCAAGAACGTTCGTTTGTATACACCATAGAATTAGCGTTCTTATTTTTACAACAAAAAGATATGATTACCCAGTCGCCAGCTAATATTCATCGTGAGCGTTAAATTCATGTAAAAGCTTGTTGAAAGATTAACTAGATGGTTGGTTTTGAGATTATGGAGACCAATCCACGTCATTGCTAGCTTTATCGACTATCCCTCGTTGAGATACGATCGTTGGGGCAAAAGGTAAAATAAGATATTTAATGCCGTATAATTTTCTACTAGGTACTTTTTCAACTAATTTAAAAAAAAACAATTTTTATAAATTTACCCATTTTAAACAAAATCCACCCATACCATTGACAGTATAGTAACTATACACCCTATTATAATCAATAATAGGAAAATGTTACCTAAACAAGGAACGTTTCTAAACAACAAGGGCAATTATTTTGCCAGTTTTTTTAACTAATCTTTAAATGTTAGCGTGCTCTTGGTTTCGAGAAATCAAGACTTGTAAAGTGAGTACACTTTCCTAATAAAGATAAAAAGGAGTTATTAAAATGAGTAAACCAGAATTATATGTTAGTTTAGCTGTTGGTCCAAATACTGATATGGAATCGTTTGCCTTTCGTTCAATCCTTGAGTACTTTGGGGCAAGAGTTACAGTACATTGGATAGGCAGACCCAACGATCTTATAGATTTGTTATCAGGAGAAGATCGAGACGAAAAGATTGATTATTTAATTCTGAATTTTCACGGTGATGAAGGAAGATTATGTATTAATGAGCTAGGAGAAGACGTTTATGAAATAAACGAGCCCCGAGGAGAATTTTTTGGTCCTGAGGAGGTGATGCGTTATTCAAAATTAAATGATACAAAAGTTATCGCGACTGGCTGTACATTAGGTGTTGAACAATTAGCATCAGCATTCTTAAAAAGTGGCTGTCATTCTTATATCGCTCCAAATGATTACATAGATGGAACTGCAAATCTAATGTTTTTAATACGATTTATGTATGAAATTATTCAAAATAATAAAACTCAGCAAGAGGCTTTTGACATTGCAAAATCTTTGGATGAAGAAACTTCAATGTATCAGCTTTATTTATCGTAAATATATCATTTATATCTTGATCAGGTACTCACTATTTTTGAGCGCCTGATCATTTTTATTTGTAACTTAGGGTGGTCACCCCAACTGTTATATTAGGAATGAATAAAGCAATTGCCAGGTGCATTAAACCAAATAAAAAATACCTGAAATAAATAAAACATAACCAAATTTCTGTAAACTCTTTTTATGGAAATATTAGATAGTGCAAGGTTAAAATCAGTTGAGCTGAAACTAAAAATGGAGGGATGATATTACAATGTATGAATCAATGTTGACCCACATCGATGCTGTTGCGTGCAGCGGAAAGGTCATAATTTCTGCGAATGACTCCACCGTTGTAGAAATCGTAAAGGAGACAATCAATAGCGGAAAGTCCGCATCGTTCTACTTGACCAATGACCAAGCCAAAGCGGTCAAGGCGTGGTACTGGTCGCCGGAACGAATGAAAACTTCCAAAATCCAGCCCATATCGAACGACAAGAAGGCCAGGATTAAGGATGAACTGGGGATCGAAGTCCATTCCTTCCGCTTTAGCCCTATCCAGTGTGAGTGCGGACATATATATGGAGGGTTTGAGTTCTTGCAACAGGGAATCCGCGATCATGGAGTGAATTCCGTAAGAGGCGTCTTCAATCTTAAGAACTCAATGTTCCTTCAAGCCAACCCCACTTTAGTCGCCATCTGCACGAACTGCGACCAAAAGCTAACAAGCCGAGACGGAGGCCCAGACCTAGGAGATCTCGAATACGACTGTGGCCAGTTTTGGGATGCTGCATAGTTGAAAGAGATCCAAGAGTGTGATGCACGAATGACCCAATTTGAAAGGTACACATGGTTTGACGATGAAAAGTACTGTTTGTACTTTTTTGTAAAGCTAAAACAGACTTAGAAAAATCCAAGCGTATTCAAGACAGAAAAAGTCATGAATACGCTTATTTTTTATAATTACATATTTCCTAAATATTCTACAGATAACTCTTGTTCATTAATATCATTATCCAAGGAGACCTTATATGCTTTACCATCAGGTTTTGAACTAACAATTTTATGAATTTCTTGATCGATAAAATGGACAGCTACTCCATCATCAGCAGCTATTCCAGATGAGAGTTTATTAGTTTTAACCAAATTATGATAAGCTGGTCTTCTATTGATTTCCCCATCATAATGAGGGCAATTACTTCCTGGAAGAAACCCTAAACATGTTATCGGCTCTAGATCTCCTCCAAATGAATCTGTTATTCCTTCCTCAAACCAACAAATTGAGCCAGCACTAATGCCTGTTAAAAGGATTCCCTCATGCCAAGCTGTCTTAAAAATGCTATCTAACTTCCATTCTTTCCATAACGCTAAAAGGTTTTTAGTATTTCCTCCCCCAACATAAATAATATCCTTTTCCATAATAAAACTTTCTAAATCTCGAGTTGGAGGTGAAAATAGTGATAAGTGGGACGGAATGCATTGTTGTGATAATAAAATCCTGCAATATAATTTTCTGAGTCTCCACTTGCAGTAGGAACAAAGCAAATCTTAGGATTAACTTTGTTAGACTGCCGTAAAATATATGTATCTAATAATGGATTATGAGGCTCCATAGAAAAGCCCCCTCCTCCTAATGTAATAATTTGTTTCATTTTTACCACTTCCATTCTACCGTTTTTTGAATTTAAAAAAATTACTGAAAAGTAAAGCCCAGTTCATACTGGGAACTGAGCTTTACTTTTCATTTTCCATCCTTCTTATTTAATTTTTGAATCTCCAGTAGCTCAGAAATCGTTACAAATCGATATCCCTGGTCTTCAAGCTCTGGTAAGATTTTTTCCAACGCCCTTACCGTTTGCTCACGATTTCCACCGCCGTCATGAAATAACACGACACTTCCAGGCTTAGCTCCTTTTAAAACAGTATTAATAATTTTCTTTTCTCCAGGACTTTTCCAATCAAATGTATCTAAATGCCATGACCACATGACAACCTTATACCCTTCTTTTGCTATCGCATCGATCATGGAATCCGTGTATTGCCCTTCAACCGGTCTAAATAAAACAGGGACATATCCAGTAATACCATAAATTGTCGCATGTGTTTGTTTTATTTCTTTTATCAAATTGGAAACATTAGTTCTAAAAGGATGCGTATATGTGTGAATAGCTAGTTCGTGCCCTTCTTCATGTATACGTAAAGCAAGCTCAGGGTATTTTTCTGCATTTTCACCCACAATAAAGAACGTGGCCTTTGCATTATACTTGTCTAATATATCTAAAATGTCAGGAGTGTACTTTTTATGAGGACCATCATCAAAGGTTAAGGCGATAACTTTTTCATCCGTATTAATATCCCACAAAATTTGCCCTGCTTCTTCGTAATACTTCCTTCCCTTGTCTGCAAAGGTTTTTTCATTTATAAAAAATAAAAATAGCCCGAAAATGCATAAAGAGATCAGCAGATAATATTTCCTCAAGTTTTCACCTCCTGCAATAATTATTTCTAATCATTATTATTTGAGGTTTAAACTAAAAAATGCTTTAATTTTTGTTCTTTTAATTGTATATAAAACCAATAACAATCCAAAATGAATGATAAAAACACTGCACATCCCAATTCCAATAATGTTATATTATTGGGAAGGAGTGTGATTATTTTGATAATAAAGGTAAAAGAAGAGGATTTTGTTTCTAATTGCTCCAGTCTAAGTCAAAGGTGTTTTGAACCACTCATTAATATCTATAAGAGAAGAATGTCCGAAGAAACTAATATCGATGTGAAAGAACGTTTTTTTGAGGAACTTACGGAAGGTCAAAGAGCATTATTTATGTTTTATGTTTATTATTGTCACATTAGTGAATCTCTTATCGAATTTTATTGGTGGAGTGCCTATTTCATGGCACAGTCTAAAAAATGGGCAGCTCTCAAAACATGTTTTAAGTATTTTCACGATGAACCTTTTCTTTTACTCCTTGAGAAAATTGAACAAGAACTAAAACAACATAATCATCCTACAACATTGGATAATTTTTCAATCACTCGAGATGAATTAATTCAAAACAAAGAGCTCCATGCATCATTTGAATCTTTATATGTAATATTCGATAACATTTATCCAGCTACTATGGAAAAAATTAATAATTATATCGAAAAGAACTTACAAGAATTTATTCTAATTGAAAATTAATGAAGGAGTATTTTATATGGCAACTATAGAAGACTTTGTAAACCTTGATATAAGAATTGGCACTGTTATCCAAGCTGAGGAACTTCCGAAAGCAAGAGTTCCTGCTATTAAAATGAAAATTGATTTTGGTGAAGATTTTGGAATCAAGCAATCCTCTGCTCAAATTACTAAACGCTATACAACAGAAGGAATTATTAATAAGCAAGTAGTAGCGATCGTTAATTTCCCTCCCCGTCGTGTAGCAGGCTTTAAATCTGAAGTTTTAGTGATTGGCGGAGTTCCTGTAGAAGGAGATGTGATTTTATTATCACCTGATCAGCCTGTACCAAACGGAACTAAAATTAGTTAAGTCTAGGGTTTTGTGATAGTGATATTAAAAAGATGAAACCTATTTTGCAGGTATAAATAGTAGTGTAAAGCTAATTTAGCCTTATAAGAGGCACGAATATGTGGCCCTTTTATTATTTCGCTTCATTTAGTACTATATATGTTACCATTTTTGTTACTTAATAAGTATTAAAAGAACAATTCCCCTAAATCGAGAGGATCATAGAAAATGAAAATTTATTTTGATTGGTGCTACATCATTAAAATCTTCAAATGAAAAAAAGAAAGGAGCGTGATAAAGGAGAAAAGGAGAAAAGGAGAGAACTTTATGAAAAACAGACAATCAACAACTAATGACTATGAAACTATTATCAATCTTTGGGATAGATCCGTTACCAAAACACATGATTTTTTAAGTTTAAAAGATAAAGAAGACATTAAACAGGAAATTCCTATGTATTTCCCACATCTTGATGTGAGGCTTTGGTTTATGGAAAATGAGTTGATAGGTTTTTCAGGTATCAATAATCAGCACTTAGAAATGCTATTTTTAGAACCTGCTGAAATTGGGAAAGGTTTTGGAAAACAAATAATACAACAACTCATTAAAGATTTTAATATAAGGTCTGTTGATGTAAATAAAGACAATGAAAACGCAAAGATGTTTTATTTGAAAAATGGTTTTACGATTGTCAGTGAAGAACCAACAGATAGTTCAGGTCGCCCATATCCAATATTACATCTTGAATTGAATTAAGTAAGAAAGGGTACGGTTTTTGGGCAAGGGAAAATTACACAAGCTAGATTTGCAAGTACATTAACAAGTCTTGGCACTACTGTAGTTGAAGCAATTATTAACAAATCAGCTTATACAGCTATTCCTGCTTTCATTGCATCAGCATAGCAAGTTCAAACGTATGGGAAAAGAGTGAAGAAGCGCCCTTTATTGGGTGCTTTTTTTAATGAGGGCAAACAATTCTTTAATAGATTCATCCTCTTGTGTTTCGTAATTTTTACCATCAATCAGTAGTATGCCACTTTCATTGACAGATATATGGTAAAAATTGTTATTGCGATAAATAATGAACGTGTATCCTTCTGTATAAGAAAAATCAGAGTGAGACCGTTTCACTGTTAAATCTTCCAGTAAATCTATTAATGTTGGAAATATAGGATTGTCTTTATCCACGTTCGTTATGGTTGTCGTTGAATCATTTAATACACCAATTTTAAGGATTTCTTCGCTTAAATTATTTGCATGAAGAAAATCTTTTACAAGGCTTTTTGTTTTGTATTCATTAAAAAAATAGATTGAGACAATTGCTATAAAAATTAAAGCTATAACAAAAATTATTTTTTTCTTCATTCCAAACAACTCCTAAAAAAACATTAACCTTTATAAAATGGTTGATAAAGAATCTCTTTTTCACCTTTATGTACATTGTTCCTACCGCATGAAATTAGACTGAAATCAAGTTTATGTCTACAATTTTGAGTCTTTTTGTAATTTACATGCAACTTATCTTGGCTCCCCTATTTTATACTACTGTTATTATCCAAATTATATCATGTACGCTAATCCGATTTTCCAATAAAATGGTATATATACAAAACATGAAAAGAGGAATGTATATGGAAAATAATAAAAGCTTTAAATCCTTACTCATTACGATTGGTTGGATAAATGCTTTGTTTGCACTTGTCTTTTTCCAATTGTTTTGTGGTATTATTGCCGTTTGTATGGGTATCGTTTTAAGAAGTGATTATAATGCGAAAAAGCATGGACTTGTCTTAATTATTGTAGGAATTATAACTGGGATTACCGGATGGATCCTCAATTATTTGTTTTTATAGGCTAAGAATTAAAAAAAGCACTAACATGCAATCCGTCAGTGCCTTCTCATATGAAAACAGTGCTTATTTCTTCACTTTTGAAAGTGTCATACCATCACCAATTGGAATAATAATTGACTCTAATTGAGGATGTTTTGCTACTGCTACATTGAATTTCTTCATTAATTCCGTATAACGTTTTGGTTTGGCATTTGGATCTGCCACACTCCCTGCAGCAAGGACATTGTCAGTAACTATGATAGCATCGGGTTTTGCTAGCTTCACACAATAATTTAAGTAATTTTCATAATTATCCTTATCAGCATCGATAAAGAAAAAATCGAATCGTTCATTACTTTGTACCAGTTTTTCAAGGCTTTGCAATGCAGGTCCTGTTAAATATGTCACTTGTTCACCAAAACCCGCTTTCGCTAAATTACTGTATGCTAACTGCGCATATTTCTCCTCTGATTCTAGAGAAGTTAATTTCCCGTCACTGCCGAACCCTCTAGCTAGACAAATTCCGCTATATCCCCCGAGAGCCCCTACTTCAAGAATGTTTTTTGCCCCTGTCATCGAGACAAGCATAGATAAAAGTTTTCCAGAGGAAGCAGAAACAGAAATGGCGGGCATTCCGTTTTCTTCAATAGATGTAATGACCGCCTCTAAAATAGCGTCTTGCTTATAAAACACGGAATTAATGTAATTATTAATTATTTGCATTCAGATTATTCCCTTCCTCATCATGATTTAAAGATTTTTCATCATCTTCTTGACTGTCGGATGAAGCCATCATTTCACTTTCATGTATTTCAAATAATTGTATGAATTCATTGATGACCATATCAATAGCTTTTAATTCACCCACTAATATTGGCTGAATAGATTGAAACTCTGATTGCTCTAGTTGTTGCTTAATCGTTGTACGCTTTAAATTCATCATCTCTAAAAAAGCAATGGATCTTCACGTCTGAAGGTTTTAGCTCCACGTTGATGAGAGCCGTCTCGTCCTCTGTGACGTCCCCCACGATGATGTCCCTCTTCTTTAAACTCCTTAAATTTTTCACTTCTCATTTTCATACCCCTCCCAATGGTATACACTTTGTCAATCAACCTTCTCATTCCCCATAATCCCTTTAGTAATTGGCAATATTTACTATCACCAGTTTTTCCATTAAACTGTAATTGTCAGCCTAATTAATTTGGCGAGTGAGACCGCTTAGAAGCATGTCTTATGTGAGAGGTGGAATATTGAAGAAAAAATTCTGTTTATTATTTGTGGTATTAATTAGTTTATTTTTAGTTGGTTGTGCAACAGTCACAGAAGAAACTATTGAATCTAAAAAACCTAATGCAGCAGAAGCTTTAAGATTGGACAAAGAAGCAGATATTTTTCAATGGGAAGGTAACATTTTAAAGACCAATATAGAATGGATCGATGAACTTGAACTCAATGAAGATAAATATATTGGTGAAATAAAATTTAAATCTAGTAAAGCTAAAGATTTTAAAAACGGTACAGCTAACCTTCTACCAATTGGTGCAAAGATTTATTCTGTAAAAGAACGTAATGACACTTTCATCGTGAAATATGACAATGTGGTTAAACGATATTTAATTCTATCTGAAGGCTGATTTTCAAGAAAGGAGACGAAAAAAGCGTTAACCTTTTTAGATTAACGCCCTCTTTTTTGATGAACAAAGCTTCCCAACCTTTAAACATTGGTTTTTCAGCCTCTTTTTATCCGCTTCTGTTATTTAATTGTTTAAAAATCTAATACGCAATACCTACACGCGATTTCACATATTCTTTGTTCTGAATTTGTTGATAGACAAACTCTGCTGTGTCTGCTACAGATATTTCTGCCCCACCATCTGGTAAAAAGTCTCGTTCGATACGATAAATGCCCGTGTATTCACCATCAGGTAAGTATGTAGGACAGACGATTGTCCAATCAGTGTCAGATTTCTTCAAGAAATTATAGACTTTATGGTGTTCCTCTGCCGCAAAGGTTGTTTTTCTTTTTGATTCGCTCGATTGATAACGTAAAATGCTTGGTGTCAGTCTACTTTGTAGAATACCAGCCGTTCCGACAGTTATAATTCTTTTCACATGCTCTTTGTCCATTGCGTCAAGAATTAGCGGCATACTTTCAGTTAAAGTATTTGCGCCACCTGTGTTTAATGCACTAATGACAATATCTACATTCGCCATGACATTTTCTATATCTTGTTTTTCTAAGACATTTCCTTGTACGATATGTAAATTTTCATCATTTATTTGTAGCTTTTTTGGGTTACGAACTAAAGCTGTAACGCTATATTCATCTTTTAACGCTAGGGACACAATGTGGCTACCAACTCGCCCAGTGGCACCTAAAACTAATACTCCCAGAATGATCACCTCTTTTCTTGATTATAGCACATAAATTTTCAGTAACTATTTAGAGGCTCTTACCATCCTTAATGAACATCAGTAAGTTTGACATTAACCATAAACAACTGAAGATCATTAGTTTCCGCAATACTGTTGACGATACTTTGGATTTCGCTTTCTGTACTCTTCTCAAGTTTATCTAAATTATGTAATTGTATCGTTATTAGTTGATTGCTTGGAGATTCAATTAAGTAACCTATTGTACTATCTGGAAAATAGCCTGCTGCTCGTAACGCTACTATAATTTTTTTTGTAAAATTCGTGTTTTGTAATTTCCCTCCAATTTCTTCACTATAATTTGTATCGGGATTTTTTTGAATGGGTTTTTCTATAATTGAAGGTTGATTATATTTAATCAAGGCTGCAGTTATTACTATCAAGGAAAATAACATAAAAAGGCCTTTTATTAACCCTCTCATACATTCTCTCCATTCCATCTTTTTAATAGAATACGTTTTTCTTATTAAATAATGAATCCCACTCTCCTGGATTTTTTTATAACATAGCTTACCAGGCTAACATTTAAATAGCCTGGCAAATTTGTGTTAGGTAAGGACAACATTCACCCTAATCGTTTATTCGTTTACGATGACTTTCACAACAGGTTCTAATTTTCCTACATATGCATCCCCAACATAATCAACATCTATTACTATTGCTCGTGGTACGAAACGTTGAAGGCTTTCCAAAAGACGTGCGGTATTACGTCTTTTGACAAGCTGGAAAGGTGGAAGAGTGTCAAATCTTAAACCTAAATCTCTGTAAAAAGGGCAAGATATTACGAAAGTAGATAAAATAAAAGCAACATTTTGTAATATTTCATCAACGCCTGTAGCATTAGAATCAATATTGCTTGTGGCGGTCACTTGATGTGTCATCCTATCAACCTTTCTTCTACGATACATGGAAAGATATCTGCAATCTTTCTTAATATGAGCTTTTCATCGAAAAAAGAGCACTTTGTTATTTATGCTAAATGCTCAAAAGTTATGAACGAAGCACATCACTATTGTATGTATACGATGCAATTTCCCTCTAAACAATTGCACAGCGTCAGGTTCCACATTCATCCCGCTTCTTTAATTGGATTTCACATTCTATTCACTTTTTATCTTATTATTGCGTAATAAATTACATACAACCAACTTAAACAACCATGTATGATCGCCCATATTATTGAATGATTTACACTCCAAGAAATAGTAATGGCCAATACGGAGCCAAAACTAATACCGCTCTTAATAACTGTTTTGTTTTCCATTTTCTTCACCTTCTTTACTTTTCTAAATTCAGAAGTTTGCCTCCTCATCATTATTCCTCCTAATCATGTCATCAAAGTACGTATGACTGAAACATCTATCTTAGGTATGCTTTATTTGCTTCACTTATTCCTTATAGATTTATGATTTCACTGCTAATAAAAATCACAATGCACACGCCACTCATGTAGCTCTGGATTAAAAAAGAAATAGAAATTTCCATTATCGACTATATTGAACTGCGCCTTCTCGTCTGAGGCGATTTGTAATACAAATGGGAAGTTCTCACCGTAATCATGACCACTTTGGCAAAAAGCGGGATAACCACCTATTTTATGAATTGCGTAAATTTCCTCTACGATATCATCGAAGTATTCACAATCCTCCTCGTGCTCTAGCCTCAAAATTTCATCCTCCACATCAGATGGAATCCCTCCTCCATCCCATGTCGGATAATCATTTTCAATAAGTTTTGGAATAAGCGGGAAAGCACGAATACGATCATGCTGCCAATTTTGCTGGATTAATCCTTCTATAGATGTATATGCTCTTATTTCAAAAAAACGGCTCAAATCATCTTCTATAAGGTGATCAAATATTTCTTCATTGATAAATAACGTTAGCAGCTCAATATGCTTTAGTGATATGGGTACAAAAGGAAGGTCCCTTAAAAATAATGTAGCTAGTGGCTGAAACCCTTGTGGCCACTGTTCTGCAGGTAAGGACCAGCCTACATAGCCAATCCAACTTTCATGCAGATCATGTGTAGGTCTAACTCCACCTGTTTTAAAGATGGTTGCCTGTCTCACTAGCTGTGCCTTTATTTCATTAATTTTCATTAACTAACCCTCACTCCGACAAATACAATCTACGATGTGATCATTAACCATCCCTGTTGCTTGCATAAATGAATAGCAAATCGTACTACCTACAAACTTAAAGCCGTCTTTTTTTAATTGCTTACTCATTCGATCACTAATTTCTGTTGTAGCAGGTACATCTGCTATGGACGACCACTCATTGATGATTGGCTGATGATCTACAAAGCCCCAAATATATTCAGAGAAGGAGCCATATTTCTCCTGTATACGAAGAAAGGCTTGAGCATTCGTCACAACACTAGCAATTTTAAGCTTATTACGAACGATGCGAGAATCCTGACGAAGCTCCTGTAGCTTGTCCTCCGTATAGAGAATGATTTTCGAAGCATCGAATTGGTCGAAAGCTACCCGGTATCCCTCTCTTTTTTGTAAAATTGTCCACCAGCTAAGTCCAGCTTGTGCTCCTTCCAGACAGAGCATCTCAAATAAATGCTGATCATCATAGACAGGAATACCCCATTCCTTATCATGATACTCAACGTATAAAGGTTCATCTAATTTGACCCATTCACATCTTTTCATTTATATATCCTCCATTTTTATGTATCATTTAATCCCTGTTATACAAAGCCATCCTTTTTGTTTGTTTTCCTGTATAGTAACAGTTTTAAACCCAACACTTTCAAACAACTGCTTGATTTCAGGTTTTGTTTTATAGGCTTTCATATGATAATTAATTTTATAAAGCTCCGAAATAATAATAAATTTCCCATCGTCCTTCAACACTCTAAATACTTCCTTCACATCATTTGCTAAGTCTGGCCAAAAATAATGTGTTTGGAACGCTGTAATTTTATCGAAATACTTATCTGTGTACGGAATGCTCGAAACACTTGCTTGCGTCACAATCACTTTACCATTTGCTACATCCATTTGATTTGTTTTTATGGAGTCTTTGACAGCTTGCTCAGAAAAGTCTATACCATAGATTTTACCACTTCGATTAATTTTCGATAAGGATTGAAGTGTTTTTCCACCCCCACATCCAATATCTAACACAATATCTCCGTCATTTATTACTTCTTGTCTAATTAGCCAAGTATTCATACCACTATGTGCCTTATTCATAATTCGTAACATCAATGAACCTACGAATCCTCTTGGTTTCTTCGCTTGCTCAATTAATCGTTGTAAAAGCGACATTTCAAAATTCCTCCTTATCATATTCACTTTCAAAAATATGCTCCGAACTAAGGATTAAGATTTCTTGAGTGGCTAACTTTGTTAAGGCAGCTTCCTTACTTAGATCAGTAGCTCCGGCGACTGCATCTTCTACAACAGTTACAACTAAATCTCTAGCTAAAGCACCTTCCACTGTTGCAGTGACACAACCTTCTATAAAAATACCTGTTACTATTAAATAGTTGATGCCATTATTATTTAAATACGTTATTAAACTGGGATTACTAAATGCATCCGCTTCATTTTTTGAAAAACACGGACCCTCGAGTCTTAAAAGTCGTTCATCCAATTCAGCACCTTTACTGCCTTTTAACGCAGTGAATTTTCGTAAAAGGTTGGAAAATAATTGCTTTCGCTCAAATTCATTCTTAATATAGAGGATAGGGACATTTGACTTATCAGCTCTTTTTATCAGGTCATTAATACAATTTAAAGTTGACTCAATTTGATGCTTTGCCACAGGCATTCGGGCTTGAGTACTAAGGTAATCATTTTGAATATCAAGTACCAGTAACGCTTGCTTCAAAATATTAACCTCCCTGTATTTTTATATCTCATATTTTTACGTTCTAAAAAACAAAAAGTTTCAATTTTTACCATTTTTTCAAAAAGGAGAATTGATATGATTAAACAAGCCGTCATGGAAGATGTTCAAACAGCAGCATTATTAGCACTACAACTTTGGCCAAATCATACGTTAGAAGAATTTTGCGAGGAGATGGCCCAACTAATTAATGATGAAAACGCTACGATTTTCCTTGCCTATGAGGATGAGGAAGCAGTCGGTTTTGCTCAATGTCAACTTCGAACAGATTATGTTGAAGGTACCCACTCAAGCCCAGTCGGCTATTTAGAAGGACTCTTCGTAAAAGAACAATATCGACAGAAAGGATTTGCAAAGCTTCTTATTGACAGGTGTGAGCATTGGGCTAAACATAAGGGTTGTTTAGAATTCGCTAGTGATTGTGAAATGCAAAACCTCGAAAGTTTAGCAGTCCATCTTAAATTAGGTTTCGTAGAGGCTAACCGTATTATTTGTTTTACGAAGAAATTATAAAAATGAGGTTATCCCCCTATGGAATAACCTTATAACCCCTATAGCTGTGAGTAGTTAATTACAAAAAGGAAAAAATCACAAGTGCTTTTTACACACTTGTGATTTATATTTTTTGGTTATATAAAGGATCTTTTATAGGAACACAAATCTTAAAATTCCTTTTATTTTGGATAGTAAAAATTATGTAATATTTATTAATTTAAATATGTATTGTTTGAAATACTTCTTTCGCGCTCATCAATTACTAGATGGATAATAAATGCAAGTTGTTGCTCAATTCGTGCATTATTAAGATGCAAAATGTCCGCAATTGCATTTTTTTGTTTCTCTTCTATTCCCACCTTCTCAAGCATTAACATAATTTCTTCCTTCGAAAGCCCAAACATACTTCTTTTCACCTCCAATTAAACCATTTATTATTTCATAATTATTATTCATTTTTCTCAAAAAAAAGAACGAACACAATCATTCCTTGTCCTATTTTCACTAATTATAGGATATCACAAGGAACCAAATTAATCCAAATCTATTTTATTTAATAAAATTATAACCTCTATAAAAAATCAATATTATTATTTAATAATAATATTTAATGAAATACCTGTAATGATCCCTGTCATTTATTAATATTATAAAAATTACAAGTCCTTTTGTCGAATTTTAGCATAACTTAAAAGTCAAAAAACGAAAGCGTTTGCATTTATATTTGCTTAAAAATTGAATGGATAAGAACAACATACAAAATACACATTTTTTTAATATATATTAATCTTAATTATTTATTCCTCACCATTATTTCAGTGCTTTTAGCACAAAAAAAGTAATTTCAAAATAAATAATTGAAACTACTTATCCTAATGCTTTATTCGGTTCCTATACTGTTTTGTTGATATTATTCTCCGGTGGATTAATGTTAAATTTTTGTAAATTTTCAACTGATATTTGTAATTTTTCATCTAATTTCTCGATATTAGTTACTTGATTTAATATAACATTCTTTGTCTTGTCACTAGTATTGACTGGCAAATTAACTATTCTTGACGTTGCATCAGTTTTCCATCTTGTCTTGTTAGTATAGCCTTCGATGAATAATTGACTCTTCCCCTGTACAATAGCCGGTATTTTCACAGCAGTTAAATCTGTGCACACCATCTCAAGTAAAGATAGATTGGACATCGCTAAAAATGGACGATCTGCTTTATCAATTGTACAATGCCTAATACGCCCCATTGATTTATCAGACCAAACTATTGCGTAAGGGCCTTCATAACAGCAGTTAAATTCACTATTCGCAACTTCAAAAATAGCATCGATACAAGTAATCGCATTCCCGCTAATATGTTCAAAAGTACAATTATCAGTAAACAGTCGAGCATTATTTATATAAATGTGATGACTTTTGAGCTCTCGAATTGTTGTGTTCTGAAGTGTAATCTTGGCGTGATCATTGCCATAAATACCTCCCGACCGCCCAAATTGAATCATGCACTGGTTGAGCTTTAACGCACTTGAGTCAATAATAAAGTGAAATTTCGGGTGTTCTTGGAGATCGCACTCTGTCATTGAAACATCGGCTTCGTTTATAACCGTAACTCCCGTTGCTTCCCCCTTATTTATCCTACATGTACGAAACTCAGCTTTACTATTTTCTATTAACACCTGTGATTTCCCATGATGATGGATCTTACAATCATACAGTACCGCCTTAGATTTCTCACCAAGATAAAGCCCATTCCCTACTCCATCAGAAAAAATGGAATCTGTCACCAACAATTCACTTTGATGAACAACTAAGTGAGTATCTTGATGCTGCTTTATTTCACAGCCATCCATTGTTAGTTTCGAGCTATCGAAAACTTGCATCCCTACATCTTGCCCTTGGTGAATAAGTGTATTGGTCATTGAAATAGAACTGGAGCCTGCTACAATTTGTGCCTTTTTATGTCCATGAATTTCACAATCTACAAGCTCCATTTTTACATCACGTGTTGCAAAAATACCATTCTTATGCCCTTCCAACAGCATGCAATTCGTCAATGCGATTTCACTATTTTGCACATTAATTTGAGCTTTAACATGGTGCTGAATCGTTGTATCCACTAGAATAACGCTTGAGCCATTATCAATATTTAAGCCAAAATGATTGATTGGGCTCGCTAAAATATCAACATTTTTCATCATTAAACTACCGAAGCTTACGGTCACTTGTGCCTGCACCATTTGCTGCTCAATGATACAGTTTTCTAACTGTAAATCTCCCTTTACATAAATGCCTTGCCCTTGAGTAAAACGCAGATTCCGCATATTTACAAGTGTCCGATAGCGTATAAAAACGCCACCTTTTATGACTACATTCCCCACTCCATAAAGTGTCAGCCTTTTGGAAATTTCGAAGCTTTCTTCATATATCCCATCCCGGATTTCAATAAAATCCCCCGGCTCTGCCTCTTGAATCGCCTGCCCAATGCTTTGATATCGGTGCATAATACTTCTCTTTACAACAAGTGTCGCCATCTCTACACTCCTCTTGTCGGTTTTATTTTATTTATATCCCCATTGAACTTCCTATTATTCAATTTTGTACAAATAATTTACAGCCGTTTTTTATTTAGAGTTATGACAATACGATTTATGTATTCCTACGAATTCAACTTCCCTTCTATACCACATAAAAAAATAAAACCAGCAATCACACGATTTTCTCGTCAATTGCTGGTTTACCTGATTATTAATTTTCTGTGTAGCATTTTCTGTCTAAATTTGATTCCGCATTTAATGCAATTCGAAAATTCCAACAGACTTAATTACAATTTAAATTTCCTAACAAGGTCGTTTAAATTCTCTGCCATATCCGCTAAATTGGATGAACTGTTTTTGATTTCATCCATCGAGCTGGCTGCTTGTTCGATTGTTGCTGAAGTTTGTTGTATGCCTGCAGCAGATTGCTCTGATACAGCGGCAATTTCGTCCACTGATTTATTAATATTTACAGTGTTATGTACTACGTCTTCTAGCTTTGTCGTCATGCTGTCAATGTTTGTTGACATCGAGTAAACAGCCTCTGCAATCAGGCTGAATGTGTCATTTGTAGAAGCAATTTGAGTTGTACCTTTTTCAACCTCTTCATAGCCATTTTCAAGTGAGGATGTCACCATGTTAGAATCTTGTTGAATTTTTTGTACAATGCCTGTGATATCGTCTACCGAAACTGCTACTTGTTCAGCGAGTTTACGAACCTCATCTGCAACGACAGCAAATCCTTTACCATGCTCCCCAGCTCTAGCCGCTTCAATCGCTGCATTAAGTGCCAGTAAATTCGTTTGTGCAGCAATATCCTGAATCACTGCCACGATTTTTGAAATTTCCTGTGTTTGTTTACTTAATTCATCCACCTTATAAACTGCATCTTTCACAATATGATTGATGGATGTCATTTGCTCAGTTGAAGCGTTCATTAAACCTTGGCCCTCTTTCGTTAAAGCCATGACATTTTGGGAATATTGTTGAACTTCCGTACTGCTTTTGCTGACATCTGTCATTTTATATGTGAATTCTGTCATTGTTGCTGCTACATCTGATGCATTACTCGCCTGCACTTCTGTGCCACTCGCGATTTCAGTGACTGTGTCGACAATTTGTTCCGTACCCGTTTTCACCTCATTCGCTGATTGCATAAGCTCTTCACTATGCGCAGCTACGTCATTAGATACTGATTGAATTTGCTTTAATAGACGGTTCAAAATATCGGACATCGTATTTGTCGCCGCTGTAAGCTGTCCTACTTCATCTTTTGATTTCACAGCAAGTTCGGGCTCACTTAAATCACCTTCTGTAATTCGTTGCATACGATTTGTCACAGCGATGATTGGTCTTGAAATGATTCGAGCAGTTAACAACGCAATCATGATGGAAACAATCACAATCACAACTCCGACAACTATACCTGTAAGCTGCTTAGTCTTCCCTGCGCTGACAATGTCTGCACCAGTCGCATTAATTGATTGCTTACGATGCTCCGCTAGCCCCTCAAAGCCTTCCCGTATTTCCGTAGCCTCATCACTCCTAGTTGCTAAATTTTTTATAGCCAGTTCAGTTTGGCCTTGATCGTAAACAGTAAATACTTCTTTTTCAACATAACTGCTCCATTCTTTAGCCATTTCCGCAAATTTGTTGAAATCACCTGCTTCTGAAACACCTATACTTAGTTTCTCATTCTCATCTGCACGCTTGACATTATCTTCAAAAATTTTCTTATACTTTTCATTACCAGAAAGAACATATCCTCTAGCTGCCGCAATTCTTAGCCCAATCGTTTGAGCTTCTTCATAATCTTTAACCAGTAATTGCAAATCTTCATCTATAATTTGTTCAGTTGCGCTGTTGCTTTGGTTGACTGCATAAAAATTGTAACCAATGTATAAAACTACTACTGCTACTACAATGCTGAAGGAAAAAACGATTCTTTTACTAATTGACTTAAAATTCATTTCAAATTCTCCTTACTTTCCAATGCAATAATGTGCATTGTCATAAATTTGGAAACCATTAGTAATCTAACACTCCAAAGCTAAGTTTGGATTGATTTGGTATTTTTCCTAGATTAAACGAAATAACTAGTTAATATTTATGTAATTTTTAGCGAATTACACGATCTATAATTTCCAGACAGACGGACTACCCCCAAAAAATTCAAAGTAGGTCTTTCGGCGCAAAAAAGAACAGCCTTAAAAGCAAGCTGTTCCTTCTAATTAAATATTAATCCCAATAATTAAAGATTACATCTCCTAATGTTTTACTGTCAAAGTGTGAAATGTATTTCCATTCCACCTCAGATAAGCTATGCATCTCTTTATCTCGAGTTAACAATGTATTTAATGTATCGGCAGTAAGACATTTACGCATCGGAAAATATTTGTGTAAGTGATCCTTTGTTAAAAAACGGAAGCTATCTTCATCGAACTTAGCAAACGCAATATAAGGCATCAACCTGTGATGAAGAATCGTCAAACGTTCATCTTCCAGTTGAATCACCGCTTGCATATAAACAAAATGAGGTTGATCAATAAATTGTAAAGCTTTTGCTCGTTGTTCACTTGTCACTAAATGATAAACCATCGACTGGAAAGAACGCATATCTTGTTCGATCAAATGATCTGCATCAAAACCTGAAATCCCTTTAGTTAATCGCAACGAATCACCTCTTTATTATTGTGTCTATATGACCTTCTATTAAAGATGGGTAGATTCCTTCAATAGTGATGTATTTTCTTGTTATTTAATAGTTAATTTCTAAAAAAGACAGAGAGGAAAAAACGTATCTTGTGTATAGCCATTAGAATTATTTCATACCATTGCTCATGCATCTTAGGGTTTTGGGTATAATTCCAAGCCTCGTCGATGGGTGCTCGTATATCCACCTCCACATAAATAGGCTTTTTCTTCATCTATAATTTCTCCTTAAAACAAGCTTATTGGTTATTTCAGTTTACTTACTATAAAATTCCATAACTCCCACTCTATTAATGGTATTATAGCAATAAATTAATTTTTCACCATAAATTGGACTTTATCTATTAAATTGGAACAACACAATAAGTTAGGGATGACACTTGTATATAAATTGATTGGAGTGGAGACTGAGCGACTTCTTGGTGATTAGCGATAGAGGACGAAGGCTAAAACATTTCGTCCTGTGATAAGGCCTTCGTAACCAACATCGTATTGGCCCGAGACCTACAGCGAAGCGACAGCAAAAACAACAAAAATGGCTCATCGGACGCCCCCTATCAGAATGGAAATAATCCCCAACTTTATGGTGATGACCCACTTAATTCCAAAAAAATAAAAAAAGTTGAATCGAAATGATAGTTTGCCAAGTCTAATAATCGGAAGGAGGCGATTTTCATTACTACAAAGCAAGAATCATTAGTACAGTTAGCACAAAACGGAGATGAGCAAGCCTTTTATCAACTTATAGAGCAGGAGCAACATAAGTTATATCGAATGGCATATGTTTATGTCCAAAATGAAAATGACGCCGTAGAAGTTTTTCAACAGACCATTATCCGTGCATATGAGGGTTTACCTAAATTAAATGACCCTCAATATTTTTCTACCTGGCTAACGCGCATTATTATTAATTGCTGTAAAACTTATCTTGCCAAGAAAAATTCGGTACAGCTTGTTGAACCACATACATTAGAGGATCTCAATAGTACTTCACCTACATACATCGAAGAAGAACTTGATTTATGGCATTCTCTCTGTGCGCTAGAAGAAAAATATAAAACGGTTTTATTGTTACGTTTTTATCAAGACTACTCGGTAAAGGATATTTCAGCGATTTTACAATGTCCTGAGGGTACTGTGAAAACACATATCCGTAGAGGGTTACAAGCTTTACGACAACAACTTAAGGGGGCATATTTAGATGAATGGGTTCAATCCGTTGAAAGGAGTCATTGATGGGATTCCGATTCCAGAAGGGCGTTTAACAGAAGTGCTACGTGTTGAAGGGATGTCAAAAGTCTTTCAACAAAAGCATCATTCGGTCAATGCATTAAAGAATATTCATTGTACAATTTATCAAGGCGAAATGGTCGCCATTATGGGGACGAGCGGTTCAGGTAAAAGTACACTCCTTAATATGATTAGTGCCATCGATGAACCGACTGAAGGCGAATTATTCTTATTTGGAAAAGAAGCACATGATATTTATAAAGAACCAAATGCATCAAAATTTCGTAAAGAGAATATCGGCTTTATTTTCCAATCATTTCATCTATTGAAGGATTTATCAGTTGAAGATAATATTGCGCTCCCTCTGATCCTCAATGATGTGCCAAGTAAAGACATTAAAGTACGTGTACAGCAAATGATGGAGAAGCTCAATATCTCTGCATGGGCAAAGCACCGACCAAATGAGCTTTCTGGTGGTCAAAAGCAACGAGTAGCCATAGCCCGCGCTATTGTCGCGAACCCTCCTATTTTGCTGGCAGATGAGCCTACTGGAGCGTTGGACGTCAATACAACAGATGAAATTTTAGAACTTTTAGTTGATTTACAAAAAAATATGAATCAAACTATTTTACTCGTGACACACGACCCTTATGTTGCGACTTTTGCCAATAGGGTTTTATTCTTCCATGATGGTACCATCGTGGATTCCTATCAAAACAATCAAAATAATGAAGATTTAGATTGTATCTTAGCGAAGTTCAAGCTTATTACTAGAGGTGATCGATAATGTTTACGATGCGTACCATTGCTCTGAAGCTATTTCGAGCAGCGTGGGCCAATGTACTAACAAGTATTAGTATCATCACCATTTCTATTTGTCTCGTAATGACGATAAGTGTCTACATTTGGAATGCCAATAGTCAAATGAAGGAAGAAATAAAAGCACTATTTGGCGAAATGGATATAATGGTCGGCTATAATCCCGAGCAAAATATAGTATTAACAAATACGCAAATCGAAAATTTCGAGGCAATGCCAGGTGTTACAAAAGTGTCTAGTGTGTCACTAGCCCATACTAAGGTTGAAAATGAACAAAACACTACTTTTTATACAGTTGGTGTTGAAAACGATAACCTTGTAAAAAGCCGCTATCATTTTAATGTCAATCTTGGCCCGAATGATGTTGTTATTGCTGAGAATGTAGCGCGTCTCTTCCACAAAGAAGTTGGTGATACACTAAACATTACTTTTAATAAAACTGGTGGAGATTCCATTGAAGCTGATACAGGCAACTTTACGATAAAAGAAATTCTTCCACCTCTAAAAGGCACAGATAGCCCTAATTTTATTCTTGTGCAAAATGATGTGTTAAAAACGCGGATGGAAGTAAGTAATGAACAAACTGCAGGAATGTATGCCCTTATTAAAACGGAAGAAAATATGGCTACCTCCATTGGTACGGAATTAAAGCAGCTTGATGAAACATTACGTGTCGATGTCATGAGTGACTATGATGAATTTAAGAAAAATTTACAGGCCTTAATGATTTTCATGATAGTGCTGGCATTCTTTATATTACTTATTTCAAGTGTCTTACTGTTGGCAACATTCCAGCTATTATTTTACAAAATTAAAGAACAGCTTATGGTGTTAAGGGCACTTGGTGCGTCCTCAAGGCAGGTAAGGCACATTGTTCAATTGCAATTATCTCTAATTATTTGTTTCGGGGTAATACTGGGGACATCTGTTAGTTTATTAGTCGTCAAAAGTTGGTTACCACAGCTCATTAGCTTAATGAAATTGCCAGAAGCAAAAACTGATTTTCCGATTATATTTGTTTTTGGGATTGCCATTACGAGTTTCGCATTGCTTCATCTAGTCACACAATGGCAAGTAAGAAAGAGTGCAAGCTTGTTACCTTTACAAATCGCAACAGAGAATGAAAATTTAAGTTTACGATGGACAAAATGGAAAACGATTATTGTTAGTGGTTTTGTAGTCATATCCCTTTTCCTGTTTTTAAATGCTAATCAAGTCGGAACAAGTAGTGGACAAGGTGCGCTCATGATTTTAATTGGTACATTATTTGTTAGTGGGATTTTACTATATATAATGCCGTATCTCTTTACAGCACTATTCAAAATTTCTTTGAAATCAATTCGTTCTGTGTTTGGCAAAGAAGCTTACTTAGCATATCAGCAGCTCATGCCACAAGTACGAAGAAACATGCCGATTATACAAAGTATTATCGGGTTAATGGTCATTTTAATATTTGGTAGCTCTTTATTTAAAACGATTCAACAAAGCTCCTATGAGGATGTTATCTCTCAATATGAAACATCGATTAAAATTGATAATGAATTAAAAGATCCAACCATTACACCAGCTTTAATAGAAGAAATTGAAACATTGCCAAGTGTGTCCTATGCCTATGCACGAAGTAATTATGCTAATATCGATTTACAAATAGGTAATGATTGGATATCTAAAAATGTTATCGCTATTGATGTCCAAAAATATGTACAATTAGGTAAACTAAAGGCTATTGATGGTGATTTTAAAAATGGACTTATTATCACAGAAAGTTTTGCAAAAGAACATAAATTAGCTGTAGGAGATCGCTTCAAAACAGGCGGTTATGATAATGAATTACAACAGGTTATCCCTATCGGCGAATTACAAATTATTGATATTGTAGATTCTTCAATTAATGAATCTGATCTAATGGTTGACTGGTCATCATTCCTTTCAAACATTGCTAAAACTAGTATTGCTAAAACATATATTAAAGACATTATGGTGGAAACAGATAATACAGAGCAGGCATTAGCTGAGGTCTCTTATTTAGTAGAGCGTTGGCCAGCTATAAAAATTACTGATAAAGAGACGATCATTGAGCAATCCAATGATTTGACCTTCCAGCGCTGGAGTCTTTTCGCTGGAGTCTTTGTAATTTTGATTATAACTACTTGCCTCGGGGTATTACAAACACTGCTTCACTCGATTTATGCAAAACGTGGCGATTATGCCATTCAACGACTTATTGGTCTTTCACCGAATGGGTTAATCAAGCTGATTTTGACTCAAGCGTTATCCTTTGTGCTTTATGGACTGACAGTCGGAACATTTCTCGGACTTCTAGTAACAAAATTGATGAGCAATATTGACGGAGCACCTATATATTATGACTTCGTAACATTAGGTGTGACGAGTATCGTATTTTTAAGTGTCACTCTCATTGTCTTTACGCTACAAGGTTACTGGATTAGTCGCAAAAAATTGGCGAATGAAATGATTGATATATAAACGACAGCAGACCCTCTATGCAGCAGAGGGTCTGTTTTCATTTATCGCTTAAATTTTTTAGTATATCGCCCTATTTTTCTGATTTATCGACCAGCTTTTTCCTTTTATCGACCAACTATTTCAGTTTATCCCCTAACTTTTTCGTTTTATCGGACACTTCCTGAAATTTATCGAATTCTTACGCCCCTACAAACAGCACTGCCTGTCCAATTGCAATAAAAAAAGCTTCATGTTGTATCGGGCTGTTGTCTTCTATTTGTAAGGTGATCTCGAAATAGGTCTCTTGAAAAATAGCCTGCCAGCGTGCAATCGGTTGATCATCTAGAGAAAATACTGACCAGTCTTCCATTTCCTTATTCAGTGTTATTTTTTGGACGCCATCTGTGATAATTAAATCAGGGATCATAATTTGCCAGCCATCATAAGCAATCATATACTCTTTACCTGAAACAAAATCCTTCCCTTTAAAATGTACTCGACCACGACGCGACATCTTCTTACAGGTGAAAAGAGGCTGACCATTGACATCGCTGACATCGAAACGTACAAAATAGCGATAGTCCATTGTGCGGTCAAACGCCTTTTTCAAGCCATTCGAATATACGCGTTGAACAGTAGACGAAATTTCCCCCGCTTCATTTTTAATTGCTATTGTCTCTGTTGACTCAATCGCCGCTGGTTGTTTATATGTATAACTCTTCAATCCGTTCGCTCCTTCATTCAGTTGCTTCCTATAAACTAACATAAAATAAGCGTCAAATACAAAGGTTGTATTTGACGCTTGATATTTTATTTATTTTGCTTAGGAACTTCTACTGTGAATGGCTGGAACTTCACTTCTTTTAGTGACGACTTATCGAATGGTATTTTTGTCTCTGCGCCATCCTTATCAATTTGTACACCGCCTCCGCCTGAAGGAAGCATTAAATATGGGGTAATCGTTAATTTTTGAACATCAACTGAAATCGGGTCAAAGGATTTAGTGCTGCTAAAGTTCCATACGCCATTATCGAAATGACCTTCTCCTCCACCAGAATGTGATGTAATTTCCTTGCCATTTTGATCGGTAATACGGAATTCTATAAACGATGCACCTACTTGTGAATTATCTATTGTACCCTTTTCAGTAGCTTTATAGTCAAGTGCTATACCTGATGGGCTTATTGAAATTTTGGACACATCTAGTTGAATGCCTTCTGCTTGTTGCTGATGGTTGACTGGAACATAAACAATATCCGTAATTTTTTTAACCGGCGCTTTGAATTCCCATTTTTCCCCTCCTTTGCCTTCTAGCACTAAGCCCATTTCAAAGGAATCTGGCATGTCGTCCTTCACATTAAATGTCGCAATACCTGTACGGATCGTTGAACTTACAACTTTTTCACCATAGCCACCAGAACTCACTTTAGGGTTTTTACCATTAATAGTAAAGTTCGGTCCTGCCCCGAAGTAATAATCATTTAATTCCTTTTCAGAATCAATTGTAAATCCAACCGTAATATTAGATTCGTCATAAAGGATTTCATCTAACGTTACAGAAATACCGTTAATTGTAAGCTTTTCTCCAATAGTACTTGTTAACCCTTGTTCACTAGCTTGTTTTAACCCGGGTAAGCCTGAGTTACTAAATACCGACCCGACAATTGGTAGCTGTGATAATGTGCTTGCGAAAGTTGGTGATACATATGCTGCGGAACCTACCATAATACTAAATGCAGCTGCTGTACTTGCTAAATACAATAATGGTTTACGCTTGCTTTTTCTTTTAATTTGTACAGGTGTTTGAGTCATATTTATTTGCTCCTCTGCTTGTTTAATTCCATTTGTAATCGCTGCTCGTACCTCATCTCTTGGGAATTCTGGAAGGGTACTGTTTTCATTAAATGGCTTTTTCATTAAACGTTGCACTCCTTTCTAATTCTCGTTTTAATTGTCTTTTCCCACGATGCAAATACGTTTTAATAGTGCTAACTGGCTTTTCCATTACTTCTGAAATTTCTTTAATCGGTAAATCGTGATAATAAAATAAAATGATGGCCATTTGCTGAGAATGATTCAAATTCTGTATAGCTTCCGATAAATCGATTGGATTTGCAATAACAATTTCTTGCTCCTGTAAACGATTTAATAATTCACTTTCTTCATAAGGAATGATTTTCTGCCCTTTTTTTAGCACCCTATAGCATTCATTTATTAAAATGCGAAACAGCCATGTGGAGAAAAATTCCGGATGCTTTAGCTGATGAACGGTTAGAAAGGCTTTACATGCCGCTTCTTGAATCGCATCTAGTGCATCCTCTTTTTGGCCAACATAAGAAAGCGCAGTATAGAATAATTTTTCTTCCTCTAGAATGAGTAGTTGCTCAAATGCTTCCTTATTCCCTGCAATAGCCTGTTTGACGATCGATAAGTCATGTTCCATGCTGTTTCCTCCTTTCAATACTTAGAGTCAATAACTCTATCAAAAGGTTTCACTTTGACTAAATTCTTTTTCATTAATATAACGTGAGATTGATTTCCTTACGACCAGGCGTTTTCCTGGGGCGTCCAGCCTCCACTCTAAAATGGGCATTTTATGTTATTGTTCAAATCAAAAACATTAACTTTCTTATTTTATACCCTATAACCATATAAAAACTGGGACAAAACTGGTCAAAAACTTAAAAAGTGCGAGAAATCACGTTGATTTCTTGCGCTTTTAAGTATTAAAAATATAAATATTTCCAGCCTCTATTTCACAACTATGCAAAAAGATAATGTTTCTTATCTAATCGTTTTTTACTCTTTGTCGATATATAAAAATACTGATTATTATTCCAAGTCCACCAAATAACAAAATCCATTTTTTCAATCCGTCACTTTCGCTCTGCAATCGTGCATTTTACTCGTTCTATCCACTATTCGAATTGTTCTATCCACTTCTTTGGCTCTTCTATCCACGATTCCGATTGCTCTATCCACGAATTTGGCTCTTCTATCCACGATTTTGATTGTTCTTTCCACGGCTTTGGCTCTTCTATCCACGATTCCTATTGTTCTTTCCTCGACTTTGGCTCTTCTATCCACGATTCCTATTGTTCTTTCCTCGACTTTGGCTCTTCTATCCACGATTCCGATTGCTCTATCCACGACTTTGGCTCTTCTATCCACAATTTCGATTGTTCTTTCCACGGCTTTTACCAATCTATCCGTCACCTATGTTTCTACAAAAAAAGTAGACTACTTCATCTAAAGTAGCCTACTAAAAACCTTCTTTATTTATCCAATTTAAAAGTAATGTCGCCAACTCCGATTTCTGAGTTAATCTCTATTTTCACATCTGCTTTGTCATACGCTTCGTTTACATATACCCCTTTGCCTTTAGAAATTAAGCCCTCTATACTTGAAGAGCCGATGCCTTCTTCCGTCGTAAGCTTTACCCCAACTTTTGATGGTAAAATGACAGTAGTTTGACCAACACCTGTTTCAATATTTGTTTCGAAGCTTTTTTTCCAATCACCACCTAAATTCACATTGAGATCGCCAACACCCGTGTCAATATTTAATTTTTCTAGTTGCAGCCCTCGTAAGTCTAATTCTGCATCTGACGCGCCTGTTTCAATTGATAGATCCATTGGAATATCTTCATTCAATTCGATATCCCATATATTTTTTATTTTCCCAAAACGCACGTTAGTTGAACCTTTATGGTCAATCGATACTTTTCCAGTCTTGCCCCGTAAGTCATATTTTACTTTTGGAGCCAGTTTATCAATATTGTATTGAGCACTACCTTCAACCCAATCCTTGGCACCATTTTTAACCGTGATCTCTCCAATACCGAGTTGTAATTCAACATCTAACCTCTCTGCTTTATCCTTTTCTACGAGGATCGTATCATCTTTAGTTTTACCTGGTATGACTGAGTTGCACCCCGATAACGCAATTAATGAAGCGCCTATAACCAAACCAAGTCCCATAATTTTTTTCAATGTAATTTCCTCCCGCTATATAATATTCCAATAAATTCATTATATAGGAATTTTCATAAACAAAAACGACCCTCCGCTTTAAAATCTTCTAAGACCTAAGACGTAGTGAGCACTCCTTCCACAGATATGTCAAAAATGAACCCCGTATGAAAACATCATATTCATACGGGGTAGCAATTAATAGGTGAAAATACGTGAATCATTATAGAGTATAGATGTATTCCCTTCATGATCCAATGCATGTATCAGCAATTGAGAAGTAGCTATTTCTGAATTTAGAGGCACTGATATTAATTGCGCATTATTCGAATCAGCTGTTTTCTCAATACGCTCTGCCCCAGTGTCTATTATTAATTTTTCAATGTTATGATTGTTAAGTAATGGAATAACAATATAGTGAATGTCTTTCAAATAAATAGCAACCATTGTATCTACTTCACACTGGATATATTAATCCAGTGCATAGCCTTTTCCATCATGCTTGAAAATTGCAATACCTTGAAAGCCATTCTCCGAAAAATAGCCAATTCTATACTGTTGTATCGTTATAAATTATGCCTCAGCATAATTGCGTCCGGAATCGGCTTTGTGCTTGCACAAAGAACTCCTTTCCGATACCGTGACATCCGCCGGAGGCCTTAACTTCTTTCAGCGGGTGTTTAAACACCCGCTGAAAGAAGTTAACGAATGTGTCTTGTACCAAATCCTCTGCCACTGTCCAATCTTGTACATATGTAAAGCATACGCGTAATAAATAATCTCCGTACATTGTCATGGCTCTAGATAAGTGAGCGTCTTTCTGTTCTTTTAACATTTTGCTCGCCCCCACAAAAGCATTTACAGTTAGACTGATGAACATTAAAAAAGTTTCATGAAAAAATTTTTCCATGAAACTTACATCTTAAAGGGTTTTATTTTCCTCCACTAAAGCTTTTAAGTTAACAAGAGAAGCCTCGTAGCCGCTCGTATTAAAAGTGACTGTGGTGCCATTTCTTTCTTCCTCTAATATTATAGCAATCAGTGATTCTTCTATACCTAAGTAGAACGAGAACTCTCTATTTGGCGTTACATTTTTTATCGTTAACACCATCGGTAATTTTTCTGAAAGCTGATTATGTTCATTCGGCATTAACGTGAAAATTATCTCTTCTCCAGCCTTTAATTTAGGGATTTCCCAGGTTGAATCTGGTGCATACCATTGCGTCAGCTGCTGCTCCTCTGTAACAGCTCGCCAAACTGTAGCAATATTTGCATCAATCCAAATCGAACTTTTTTCTTGGTCCATCTACGCATTCCTCCGTTTGTTAAATTAACTCCTTTTTCTGTAATTTTATCCTATTATAGACATCAATAAAAGCTACGACTTTAATTCTTTTTACTATGCTATTACGCAACAATCCAAATAAAAAGCGTGTTTTGATAATTGCTTGATCAAAACACGCGTGATGACTTTTTTATGTTCTACGCATATAAGCACGAACTGTTAGTGGCGCAAAAATGATTACAACAATTGCAGCTCCAATAAGTGATGCTGACAAATCCCAACCTATAGCTCCCGAATTTGTAAGTTCTCTGACGGCTGTGACAAGATGTGAAATTGGATTAATTTTCACAAACCACTGTAGGAAATTTGGCAAGGTTTCGGCTGGAACAAAAGCGTTAGAAAGAAATGTAAGTGGAAACAGTACTAGCATGGAAATTCCTTGTACACTTGAAGCTGTACGTGCAATGACACCAAAGAAGGCAAAGATCCAGCTAATAGCCCAAGCACATACAATAACTAAAAGCCCTGCAAGCACAACGTAACCTAATCCACCTTCTGGTCGATACCCCATAATATATCCCATGGTAAAAGTAAGTACAGTAGCAATAGTGTAACGAATCGTATCCGCCAACAGAGCTCCCGCCAGTGGTGCAATACGTGCGATTGGTAGTGATTTAAATCGATCAAATACCCCTTTATCCATATCTTCCCGTAATTGAACTCCCGTAACGATTGAGGTAGTGATGACAGTCTGCACGAGAATTCCCGGAATGATGACAGGTAAATAGTTTTGCACATTGCCCGAAATGGCTCCCCCAAAAATGTAGGTGAACATTAGGGTGAAAATTATCGGCTGAAGTGTTACATCAAACAATTGCTCAGGTGTACGTCGGATTTTTAATACACCTCGATAGGCCATCGTTAACGAATTTCTTAAAGATTGATTGAAGCTTGGCTTGTTTAGTAATTGACTTTTCATACTCTTTCCCCCTCTACTTGCACAGAGCATTTGAGTTCTTCGGGAACATTTTCACCGGTAATGGTTAAGAACACTTCATCTAAGGTCGGTTTTTGTACGCTAAACTCGTCAAGTTGTATTCCTTTTTGACGAAGTGCGATAAGTAGATCAGTAACCGCGTCAACATTTGACATCGGGGCCGTAATCTTACCGATGTCCTGTGTAACTGTTGTTTTTATTTTGAGTATTTGTTCTACGATTTCACGAGCAACTAAGATCTCCTGGGGATTTTGAATGTTCAAATGTAAAGATGATGTACCTACAGATGCCTTTAGCTCATCGACTGTGCCCTCTGCAACAACTCGACCATGGTCAATAACGGCAAGTCGATCTGCCAGCTCATCAACTTCTTGAAGATACTGTGTCGTTAACAAGACTGTTGATCCTGTATCTACTAATCGACGGATTGTGTCCCACATTTGATTTCGTGTTCGTGGGTCTAACCCTGTAGTCGGTTCATCTAAGAAAATCAATGGTGGCTGTGCGATAAGACTGGCGGCCAAGTCCAAACGACGGCGCATACCGCCAGAGAAATTTTTCAAGGGACGTTTGGCGGCTTCTGATAAACCGAACTCTTCCAGTAATTCAGCTGCTTTATTTCGTGCTTCTGTCCGTCCCAATCCAAGCAAACGAGAGAAAATAATCAAATTTTCCGTTGCACTAAGCGACTCGTCGACCGATGCATACTGACCAGTGACTCCGATTAATTGACGTACAATGTGCGGGTCTTTCACTATGTCATAACCGAATATTCGTGCCGACCCAGCATCTGCACGTAGTAGGGTTGCTAGCATTCTGATAGTAGTAGTCTTCCCTGCACCGTTGGGACCAAGTACGCCATAAATAGTACCAGCACGTACGTTTAGATCGACACCATCTACAGCACGATTATCTCCAAAATGTTTGATAAGACCCCGTGCTTCAATGGCCCACTCACTATTTGCTAACGAGCTTTTCATTCTATTCACATTACCCATTGTTATTCCTCCTCGCATGAAACAGATGAAAATCACTTTTATAGATGTTATTTATTTATCTATAAACGGATGATACAACAAGTTTATGAACTGAATGTGAAACGAATAATCTAAGTCATTCATTAAATTTGATCGGCCGTTTTTGAAATCTTCATATTTTTGGTCACCCTATATAAATTCATTGCCCCGAGAGCGACAGCTATTGCAACAATGTCCAGCGCTACTTGATAGCTTGAAAATAACGTTACCATATAGCCATAAAACGAAGGAGCGATTACAATAAAAAACTGATTCAACGTCAAGGCTGCACTAACAGTTAGACCAACATAATGTGGATGCGAATGCTCTGTGACACAAGCAATAAACAACGAATACCAGCCAAGTGCTACAAAGCCTAATAAGAAACAACAGAAAAGCATCAGCACTTGCGCTTGTAACATAAGTGGCAATATGACAGTAAGAATAACTGCACTAACCATTACTATCATTAATAAATATTCCCGCTTCTGTGCAAAGAATTGATCACTAATCCACGCTATGGCTACCCTTCCAATCATTCCACCGATTAATAAAAGGCTTAAATACTGCCCCGCCTCTGTTAAGGAATAACCTCCTTCTTGATGTAAATAACTCATGAAATGAGCAACGAGTATCATTTGTAAGGTCATCATGACAATTCCTACAATATAGATTGGATATAAGTCTTTATTATTTTTAATAGCTTCTAGCTTCTCTTTAAAAGTGACAGAGGTTGCAGCAGCTACTGCTACGCGATTTTTAGGCTCCTGATAAATTAGTAAAAAGAGCAGTCCTCCTCCAATAGCCACGAAACCTTGTACAAGATGCACCGATGTTAGGCTATGATTATAGTACATATATGTGAGAATGGCTGACGCTAAGGCGCCGCCAATTGGGATGCCCGTTTGTCGAATGCCAATCGCCAGCCCGCGATGTTTATCCGGAAACCATTTCACAATTGCTGTGCTGCCCCCCGTTTGCGCACTTCCGTACCAAACGCCCACGATTAATAATAAAAGTATCAACATTGCGTAATTATTTACTAACGTGAGAAGTAGCGCTGAAAACCCTAGTAAAATGGATCCCCATCCGATAATTTGTTTTTCCCCTTTTTTATCCATAAAATAGCCGAACAGCATCATCGAAAAGATTGGTCCAATATTAACGGCAGAAACGATAAACCCTGTTTGAAACGATGATAAATTCCATTCGATTTGATAAAATGTAGCAATTGGCCCCATGCCGTACGTCACAAAAGTTGCCGCAGTTTGGGACAGTGTAGCTACTAATACAATGATCCATTTATAATATGAATTCATAAAAATTCCTCCAATGCTGTTACACTAATTCATTAACTTTACGTATTTGAGTTTACGCTTGTCCTATGAATGCGTAAAATGGAGGAAAATGATAGTTGCTATCAAAAAATTTTATAGGTGTGTGAAATACAACATGAACATAGAAGAAATAGCATTAAAAATCGAAATTTTGGAGAGGCAAAATCTTAGTAAATCCGCTGAAATGACGAATTATACTCAATCTGCCTTAACTTCTAAAGTGAAGAAAATGGAGGGAGAAATTGGTCAAGAGGTGTTTAAACGTACACCGCAGGGCTTGAAGATTACGAATGTAGGGACACAATATTTAAAATTTTTAAAGCTAATTACAGAAGAGTACGATGAATTTTTACAAGGAATTGGTTCGGCACAAACGAATACGAAAATTACCCTAGGCACTTCCCATACAACGATTAAAATTTATGGCGCATCCATTATGAATGCCTTGCAAACAAATAATATTCCTTTAGATATCGATTTCATTGTTGAATCTAGCACTTCCTTAAATCAAAAAATACATAATACCGAAATGGATTGTGCACTTACGAGTAACCCTATTAAACACTTCCCTAATTTAAATTATGACGTGATTGCAACCGAAACATTTGAAGTCATTTCGAACAATTCTTATATTATTGATTTTGAGAAACGTTCACCTGTTACACTACTTGTGTTAAGTAGAGGCTGTATGTATACACGAGCGATGGCAGAGTGGTTAAAAAAGAATGAAGTTCCGTTTACCATGAAGGAAATAAAATCGGTAAGTAGTATCCTTGATTTCCTACAAATAGACAATACGATTGCAGTGTTAAATACAAAACTAATTGATCTTTATAACTATTCCAACATTCACTATTACGATTTGCAGCAGCTAAACAAAGTAATAGAAACTGTCTTTATTTATAAGAAGAGCGAAAGTCCACAATCTTCTATTTTTCAATTAAAACATATTATTAAATCGTTGTTGTTGGAAGACCCTATCGAACAAAACTAGTTCGATAGGGTTTGGAGATTTATCGGAACGTTTTTGTGATTTGTCGGAACAATTTTGTGAATTATCGCTCTAATTTTTAGGTTTATCACCCGACTTTTTAAGTTTATCGACTAACTTTTTTAATTTAACAACCAACTTTTTTAATTTATCAACCAACTTTTTTAATTTAACAACCAACTTTCTTAATTTATCAACCAACTTATAAAAAAATCAAAGAACAGCTAATCCTTGTGAGCCAAAATAAGGAAGCTGTGTCCAAGCGGATACCTGTAATCTAACTAGACCCCATCCCCTTGAATAGCAAATACAGAAACTGTTCCCTGATTTCTTTTCAGGGTGTAAAAATGCCGTCCGTCTTTACTCACGCTGACATCTGATAATATATGTTAATATAGTTATTTGTTACATTAAAATGGATTGAATATACGAGGAGGATATTTATGCATGAATTTTATTTAATAAAAAAGACCGAAACACAAGATGACGATTTTTTTCTGAACTTTGTTATGGATAAAGACAAATACAAGGATATAATTGTTGATTACATTACAGTTGATATCAATGTATTTGAATATATTTTTGATTCACTTACATGGATTCCATGTATGAACCCCGCTTTTCCAGGAAACCCAAAACAAGTAGGGATTAATGAGATTGGGATAACACTATTTGATGAACATTCGGCTTTCTCCCTTATTTCTATTTTTACTGCTTGGAGAGATTTATTTAAGAATGGTCCGCCTGTAATCGAAAAACTTATTTATTACCATGAATACACCGATGATGATTTATTGAGTTTTGATAGAGATGACACTATTGAAAAATTTGAAAAAATCATTAATATTTCTAAACAATTGTATGATGGCAAATTCTACTTATATCATTGCGGTATATGAAAACCTTATTAAGCTAACGAGCTTTACTTAAATAAGATAGATAAACCAGAAGCAATAATCTTGGAGAAAACAGTCTATTTTTAAAACAACCAACTTTCTGAATTTAACACCTAGCTTTTTACGATGTAATAAAAAAACAACGGCAAAGTGAAAAAGCCGTTGTTTTTAAGTTGAAATAGAAAAACAAAAAGATGTCCCTTCATCATTTGTATGGAGTGCATAAGTTACTTGAAGAATTCTAGCGATGTCATCGATAATCTTCAAGCCAAGTCCCCCGCTTTCGCGATTTTGTTCAAAACCAGTACCATTATCCATCATGAAAACCTTACTATCTTTTATTGTTATATCGAGCTTTGTAGCTTTTGAATGTTTCAATGTGTTTTGGAACACATTATCGAACATGCGTTGGAGCCATAGTTCATTACTCGTCCATGTTAAATGGGCATCCTCTGAATGAAAAATTAATTCAATGTTATGCATTCTATATAAATAGCTCCATTTTTTTATCATCGTTTCTAACAATGTCGTGAGTTGCACTTCCTCCGTAACGATATATGAATTCTCCATTGTGTCTAAGGACTGCAAATTAAATTCATTCGTTAAGCTAGCTATATATTGTATTTGCTCATTCAAGGATTCCACCAATTTAGGCTGCTCCTTATAGTAATCTTCTAGATAAAATAATTGTAAACGGATTGCTGTTAACGGGGTATTAATGTCGTGTCTAAGCTTTTGTAGTAGCTCTTTTTGTAGCTCCTGCTGTTGTTTAAGCTCTAGTTCCCGATAAGTAGTTCGCTCAATTAGTATGTTAACTGACTGAATTAACTCTCCAATTTCATCCTCATTACCAACCTCTAATGTACTCGGTGTACTTTCATTACTCGCTAAATCACGGATCGTTTTGTTTAGCATATTAATTTTCGTCAGTAATGAATTAATCGATTTCGAAAATAAAAATGCTAGCAAACATAATGATAGGAAGAACACAATCAGCATAGCTGGATAGGCGAAAGATTCATGGAATGGGGTGCCTTTATTTCTAGTTTTAAAAGCGAATTCATAAATAATAGACATCGACACACTGATCCCTAACAATACGATTGGAACACTAACTATAGCAGTAAATAATAATAATCGATATTTTGTCTTTAGTGTCATTTCTTTATGTAGGTATTTAACCGATACCCTTCTCCGTAAATATTTTGTAGGATGGTACCTGATGAATCATGAATTTTCGATCTGATTTTTTTTATGTGGACATTGATGATATTTTGATTTCGATCTTCAAGCGGCCATAAGTAGTCAAAAAAATGATCCTTCGTTAACACCCTATCCTTGTTGTCAAATAAATAAAAGAAAATTTTACGTTCGATTGCTGTTAATGAAATTTCATCATGTATATTATTTTTAAATAACTTACGATGCTCTATATCAATCAAAAGATGCTGGATTTGCGTAAATGTCCCATATTGCTGCTCAAGCATTTTCTGCATTCTTAAAAGGAGCTCTCTCGGATCAAATGGTTTTGTCATATAGTCTTCACCAACTGTTAACCCTTGAAGCTTGCTCTCTATATCATTACGAGCTGAAAGAAAAATAATAGGGATATTTAAGCCTAAGCTTTTAATATTTTTTGTCAGCTGATAGCCATCTTCCCCTGGAAGCATAATGTCCATTATGACTAAATCGATTTGATGGATCAAGTTCATAATTTCACGTCCATCAGTTTTCCATACAACCTCGTAACCTTCACGTTGTAGTATTTTTTGCATCAAATCGCCAATCATTTGGTCGTCTTCTACTATTAAAATTGTATATCCTTTCATTACCTCGGCCTTTCTGTGTTGCCAACTTTTGTCTTCATAAATTCTATGGCAAGATTATAAATTTCATCAGGTTTATATAAATAAATACTATGTGTACCACTTAATTCTTGCACTTCCGCTATGTTAATTCGCTCGGCAAATTCCGCATATTTCTGGCTTTGGTACTTTGTAAACTTCGAATCTTTATTTTGTTCAGCAATAGCATCTATTAATAATATCGGTGTGTCTTTTGGTTTTGGGAGCTTCTCTGATTTTAAACTATTTTCATACACATGTAGTAGCTCATTTTTCATATCATCATTAAAAACTTGTTTATAAGATAGTGCTTTATAAATTTCTTTTTCTTCCGCAGTTAAAAACGATTGCTTCATTACTTCTGGATTATACACTTGCGAAGGGGCTAAACGTTGTAAGCCTATTTTCGTTAGCAAATTCATTCCCCTAACAGTCCATAAATCGACAGCTCCCATTTTATGCTCCACATATTGACTTGGCAAACCAATATCTAGCGCAATAATCCCCTCAATTTCTTCAGGATATTTTTGTGCCCAATAAATCGCTTCAACCCCTGAAATGGAATGTGGTACTAAAATATAAGGAGGCTTGTTCCCACTTTTCAGAAGGGCTTCTCTAGTTTGTGCTAACATTGTATCAATATCTCGTTCGTCCTTCGAAACATCGCTATAGCCATATCCCGTTCTTTCAATAACAGCAATCTTATGTTCTTTTGAAAATTTACTGTATAGCCCTTTCATTTCATATATCGGTGCCGCAACCCCTGAGCCTGCCATAAACACATAAGTATCCTGACCATCACCCTCAGTGTAAACATTGATTTTTCGATGATCCACCTCAACCAGTGTTCCTTTAGTATCTAAAAGTTCGGATTCCTTACTAAGCTGATATCGATGATAGCTAAATATCACCACTAGTCCAATAAGTATAACCGTAATAAAGTTGATAACTATTTTCTTAAAAAGTTTTTTCATAAAATTCCCCTTTCAGTTGATAATGAAAGGATAAACAATAAAAATAAATTTCTAATTAATTTTTTTGCAGAAAATAAAAAAGCTGTCTAAAAGTGTTTTACTCCACTTAGACAACCCTTGACCTAGAAAATTATTAATCGGGATACTTCTCTTGTAAAAATGATACAGATCGTTGGATGAGCGACTTTAATATTTCCACATCAATATCCGCTAGTTTATTAATATAAACACAAGCTTTTCCTGTTGTGTGTTTACCAAAATCCTTTAAGAAATTGTCTCGCTCGCTGTCACCTGGGGCAAAATATAAACTGATTTTAGCTTTTCGAGGAGAATATCCAACTAAAGGTGCGTCGCCTTCATGTCCAGTCTTATATTTGTAGTGATATTTACCAAATCCTATAATACTTGGCCCCCACATTTTTGCTTCATATCCTGTTACATCAGCAAAAATGTCCAATAGTCGGTAAGCATCTTCTCGCTTTTTTGGATTATCCACATTTTCAATAAATTCAATGACACTCTCGTCAGTTTCTTTTGTTTTTAATTCGTACATTTTGTTACCTCACTTTCTAAAGTTGAATTTGATGCATCATAACATTTCCAAAGGGCTTCCACAATAGCTAAAAACAAAAGCTGTCTATTAAGTTTTTACTTTAATAGACAGCTTGATTTATGTTATTCCACTTGCTGAAGTAAAAAGTTTTTGCTGCAGATTACTATAAATACCTTGTTTTTGCATGAGCTGCTGGTGATTGCCCTGCTCAACGATTTCACCTTGTTGAATAACAAGAATTTGGTCAGCATTTTCGATAGTTTTTAAGCGATGGGCAATGACAAAGCTTGTACGTCCCTGGCATCCCACCATTTTTCAACCAGTTTTTTTGAATAATCTAAAGAAAAGCCATGTCAGCATTCTTCACGCTAACATGGCTGTTTTTTCTCTAAAGTTTTTTTACAAATCATCAAATCCGTTATCTTCAACATTAACCTTCACATACTGGCGAGAACGTTGCTCGAAGAAATCTGTTTTCCCTAAGTCAACATCTTCGTATGCTTTAATCCATTTCAATGGATTTTTGCGATAGCCCTCAAACGGACGATCTACACCAAGCTGATTACAGCGAACATTTGCATAGAAATGTACATAATCATGCACATCTTCCACATCGAGGCCATCAACTTTATTGCCAATCACTTCATTGGCCCAATCGATTTCTAGCTGAACGGCTTCACGGAAGATCTCTTGGACACGTGCTGCTCGCTCTGGTGTATCATATTCAGGATATTCCTCTAATAGCTCCTGATAAATCTTAATAAATAAATCGACATGTAGCTGCTCATCGCGATTAATATAATTTATCATCGTTGACGTTGCGACCATTTTTTGATTGCGTGCTAAATGATAGAAGAACGCGAAGCCAGAATAGAAGAACAATCCTTCTAAAATCACATCATAGACAATCGCTTCTAGCATATTTTCAACAGTAGGCTCTTCGGAAAATGCTTGGTAGCCCTTAATAACGAAATCATTACGGCGCTCTAGCACCGGCTCAGTACGCCAATAGTCAAACGTACGATCCTGCTCGTCTTTGTTGACAATACTTGATAGCACATAGGAATAAGAGTGATTATGGATAACCTCTTGTTGCGCTAAAATAATCATGAGTGCATTTAAGCTTGAGTCAGTTAAATAATCCGCTACTTTCCCCGCAAAATCTGTTTGCACACTGTCTAATAGCGCCAGCAAGCCAATGATTTTTAAAAAGGATTCCTGTTCATCCGCAGATAGCCCTGGAAACTGCTTAACATCATTGCTCATATTAATTTCAAATGGTGTCCAGAAGTTACCTAGCATTATTTTATACTTAGGATACGCCCAGCTAAAACGCACATCATCCCAGTTTAAAATGTTAGAAGAGCGTCCGTTGACAATTCCTGTTGAACGGTTCGGTGCTTCCTTATCCATAATTTGTCGTTTTGTAATAGTTGTCATTGATACTTCCTCCTAGCTCGCGCAAGACTCACATTCTAGCAATTCTACAGACGTTGAGCGCACATAATATGTTGTTTTCACACCGCTCGCCCAAGCATTCATATGCAATGCTAGTAAATCTTTCGCCTTAATCGTATTTTGAACGTATAAATTAAGTGAAATGCCTTGGTCGATATGACGTGCTCGTGCAGCATTTTGCTTGATTGTCCAATTTTGATCGATGAAATAAGCAGATTTATAATACCAAGTCGTCACAGGTGATAAATCTGGTACTGTTACTGGAATTTTGTAATCCTTCTTCTCTTCTGAATAACTCTTCTGGAAGATTGGATCAATCGTAGCCGTACTGCCCGCTAAAATAGATGTTGATGAGTTCGGTGCAACTGCCATAACATAGCCGTTACGCATACCTTTTTCTGCAACCGCCGCGCGTAATGTATTCCATTTATTGCTGTCATAGCCTCGTTTGTCAAAATATGCACCCGTATGCCAATCTGAGCCTTCAAACAATGGGTAAGCCCCTTTTTCACTTGCCAATTCGTTAGAAGCAAGAATCGTTAAATACGCAATTTCCTCATATAGCTTGTCCGCAAATTCTACAGCTTCCTCAGACTCCCATTGAATTTCTTTCAAAGCTAATAGGTGGTGCCAGCCAAATGTTCCAAGCCCAATACCACGGTAGCGTAAGTTCGTACGCTCTGCTTGTTTTACTGGAATTGTATTTAGAGCAATAACGTTATCTAGCATACGTACTTGAACTGGGATCAATCGTTCTAGAACACCAGCAGGTACAGCTCTACCTAAATTAATAGATGATAAGTTACATACAACGAAATCTCCAGGTTTGCGACGTGTTACGATAACATCATCTTCAAGGGTAATAGATTCAAATTCAGTCGCTGACATATTTTGGAAAATTTCTGTGCACAGGTTCGAGCTGTAAACCATCCCCTCATGCTTATTCGGATTCATACGATTTACTTCATCTCGATAGAACATAAACGGTACGCCTGTTTCAAGCTGTGAGCGCATAATACGCTTCATAATATCAATGGCCGGTACGACTTCACGACTTAATAATGGATTCGCGATACATTCCGCATATTTTGTTCGGAAAGAACCGTCACCCTTTTTCTCGTCGTAGAAATCCTCTAGTGAGTAGCCCATGACTTCTCGCACTTGATGGGGGTCAAATAAATGCCATTCCCCACGTGCCTCAACAGTTTCCATAAATAAATCTGGCAAGCACAGCCCTGTGAAAATATCATGGGCACGCAGACGCTCATCCCCATTGTTTAAGCGTAAATCTAAAAACGTAAAGACGTCTTTATGCCAAACATCTAGATAGACAGCAATAGCTCCTTGTCGTTGCCCAAGCTGATCGACTGAAACCGCTGTATTATTAAGCTGTTTAATCCATGGTAAAACACCACTTGATGCACCTTTAAAGCCTTTAATAGATGAGCCTCGGCTACGAATTTTGCCCATATAAACACCAATACCGCCGCCATACTTAGATAATGTTGCGACATCTGTATTCGTGTCATAAATACTTTGTAAACTATCATCTACTGTATCAATAAAGCAACTAGATAGCTGTCCATGTGTTTTACCTGCATTCGATAATGTTGGTGTGGCAACAGTCATATATAAATTACTCATTGCCCAGTAAGATTCACGTACTTTTTCTAAACGATTTTCTGTTTCATCTTGCATCAGAGTCATTGCAATAACCATCCATCGTTCCTGGGGTAGTTCCACTGGTGTTTTCGTGTAATCACGAACTACATAGCGGTCCATTAATGTTTTTAAGCCAATATACGTAAACAACTCATCTCGACTTGGATCTAAATAAGAAGCAAGTTCCTGTAGCTCCTGTTCACTATATTTTGTTGTTAAACTTTCATGATACAATCCAGCTTCTGTATAGTGTGCTAAATGTTCTGGGAAAACCTTATAAACATCCTTCACTGAAACTTCACGACGCATTGCAAATTGATCATATAGTTTTTCTAAATAAATTTGAGCTGCGACAAATGTCCAGTATGGCTCCTCCTCATCAATTAAGCTAAGCGTTTGTAAAATCATCGCATCTGCCCATGCTTCAAATGTGGCATTGTCGTTTTTTCGTAGCCATCGATCCGATAACCTTACAAAACTTTCGAGTTCATCCTCCGTGTAACTTTTTTTGAGCTTAGCAATTTGCTGTTCGATTTGAATTGTCATGTACCATTCTCTCCCTTTCCTTCTCCAGCAACACAAAAAACGATCACGCAACATCTATCGGTTACGTGATCGCTGTAAAATCGGAAATGGAAATGAAGGACATGCACACAAAGAAGTGACAAATCTTTCGCCTCCACTTCTCAATCCCCGAAGAATGTGTTGCTGTCTTGAACAACTCGGCAGGTCTCCTGGCTCATGCTTCCTCCAAATGATAGCCTTCCCGTTCTTCACAGTGGCCTATTCATCATTTGTCAGCATTTACAGTTGCGGGGACAGCTTCGGCTTAAGATGACTCTTTCTCCGAATTCCCTTTTAAACCATATTGGTACCGCTTGTCCAAAATACTATATATTGTGTTTTGATTCCTAAACAAATCTAACATATTGTGTTTATTGTTGCAATAGGCGTTTTGCCCCTTGCAAGTTGTAAAGTGCTACTTTTTCTCGAAGCAAGCCCAATTACAATGCAGTTTTACGTAGTTTTTCAAAATTTCTTGGAAAAATTTTTTGTGCTATCTGCTCTTTTTCTGGCAGAATTCCTAGTAAAACTACTGCACATGGACCAGCTGTCTTTTCGACATCTAATGAACTTTTGACCTGTTGTTTGCCAAAAAGCCGAGTAAATTCGGCTTTTAGACCTTTTGATCCAACTGGCCATACTTGCTGCACTATTCCCTCTTTCCACGCCTCAAAAATAGGCTGGAGCTTTGCAACATCTTCCGGCTGTGCAAGGACTTCATTGCCTACAAGCGGTAGTCCATAGGTGTACCAACTAAGCTGTTCATGTTGAGTTGCTGTGCGTTTTTGCTGCTCACCAAGCATCGTTATAGACAACCCTGATTGTAAAGTGGGCATATTGGACTCTGTACTACCGTCTATTAGCGGACAACTTAGTCCAGCTTCATCAAAAACCTGCTGAATACCAGCAACATAGCTAGACCATGCAGCATCCCCTGAAAAATTAGCGAGTAAAATATGGCTTGGTAAAGCATTTGCAGCAAGCTGCTCTAAAAAAGTAACACGTGCAGTGAAATAAGCTGTAAGTTTGTTTGAAGCAGACACAACATCTTGTGGCTTTTCGCCAATTGCCGCGGCATTATCTGTCGTAGCAATGAGCTCACCGACTTTTATTGCATTTCTCAATGTACTCGACCTTCCTTACGCACAAACACCTTAGAGAGAATTGGCATCACAACCGCAACAATCACTAGATTTACGAGTGTTGCCAAAGGAAGACTAGTCAGTGACGTCCAGTAAAATGCCGGACTAATGATAAAGTAAAATGGTAAAGGTGCCACAACACCATTTAAAATAAATGCTACTGGCCATTTCCAAAAATGCATTCCTTTTTTATGCATAACCCCAAAGATCCATACAACAATAAACATTTCTACTGCGATAATAATATGTAGTGGCCCTAATGGGAAGCCAGTAGTTAAGGCTGAGATAAAATGCCCAATTACTCCCGCAATCCCAGCTAATACTGGAGATAAAAAGACAACGCTCAAAAATGCAGGTGCAGAGTCAAGCGCTGCAGTTGAAATAAATGTTGGAATTTTAATGACTGCACCAACTGCACAAATTGCTGCTACCATGGCAGTGAGCGTCAACTTCATCAATCTTTGTCGATCCATTCCATTTCCTCTTTTCTTTAATATTAGCTATTGATTATAACGTGTAGTTGATTTCCGTTCCGGCTGGGTGCTTTCCTGAGGGCGTCCGATGAGCCGCTTTGCTCGCTCCAGGGTCTCATCTGTAACGCTGATTCCCAAGGAGTCACCCAGCCTCCACTCCAATCAACTAATATACATAGCATAGATTTTAACAATCATCAAACCATACATTATGAATGAAAAGCCTTCTAAATTTTTCAAATATATATCATTTGATTTGTTCCCCAATACCGTACCAAATGCGTACCACTTGTTCGGCTTCAGAGAACAATGCCTGGTACAATCGCCCACATGTATCGCGTAATAATCGTGCCTGCTTTTCCATCGGCACAACTCCACGTCCCATATCGGTCACAATTATATACAGTGCACAATTTTCTTCAAGAGTCTTTAGTCTTGTCAAAATGGCTCTAACAAGAGATTCATCATCCTCAAGATCTTGTGTCACGAGCCACTTCTCTATGTTTTTAATAATTAGTACATCACAGGTAGGAGTGCCATCAGGTAGATCGCCATCTACTAGCTCAACTTTTTGTCCTGCAAGTAATTTCATGACAAAGTCGGTTTTTCCATTATAGGCTCCTCCGATAAAGACATGCATCTCGCTCCCTCCTCCCAAGCCTTTCTTGTAAACATTAAAGAAAACATTTTATCATGCGGTGTTTGATACGACCAAAAAGTTTGCTCAGTTGGTGCAAATGCAACAAGAAGAGCTCGAATTACTCCTCCATGGACAACGAGATGATAAACATCTTCGTCTTTCGGTAATGCCGTGAACCCTTCAATGACACGCGCACTAAATGCATCAAAGCCTTCCCCCTTTGGAGGTGGAGACTGTAGAGGATCATCTAACCATGCACAATAACGACTATCTGATTTTAAGTCTTCATATGTGTGCCCTTCAAATTCTCCGAAGTTCGACTCTCGAAATCTTCTATCAGAGACGTATGTTGCATTCGGAAAATAGTGGTCAGCTGTTTCCCTACAGCGCAGCAAATCGCTACCATACACTTTCGTGACATTTTTATCTACAATAGTCAGCAAAGATGCATCAGCTAATGAAGAATCTGTCCAGCCGATATAACGCTTCTCCAAATTTTCCTTTGTTGGTGCATGTCTCATTAAGCGCACAATAACAACGTCACCCACAGTACAACCTCCATTCCTTCAATTGAAGCCCCAAGTAAATCTCCAGAAACGCCACCAAAGTTGCGCACTGTAAATTGCCGAAAGACTAAAAAGGCAATCGCTAATACTGCTATCAATACTAATGGAACAATTGAGAAGCCTATGACAAACAACAAGCTGCTATATGCAATAACTAGTGTTAACAGCATATAGCAGATAAGAAATCCCGGCTTAATATGTGTTTTAAAAAAGTAGGCTAGCCCCTTTTCCTTTGAGCACTTGAGCGACATAAAATAAAAGCTCATGCCAACTCGTGTTAATAACGGAATAAACACAGGCATCCATAGTGCAAACTTATGCTGTACGAATAGCTCATGCAATATTACAAATTTGCCAAGCACTAAAAATAACACTGAAAGCACTCCAAATGCGCCAACACGTGGATCATCTAAAATTTCAAGCCGCTTCTCTCGATCTCGATACGAAAAATAAGCATCCCCCATATCAATAAAACCGTCTAAATGTAAACCGCCAGTAAATAAAGCAAACAATCCGATAATCACAAAGGAAAGCAAGACCTCACTGCTAGCCGTCCATTCAGTTAAACTATAGATCACCGCTGCCACTACCGTACCCATGAGCGCCCCTACCCATGGCAAAAAGGCGAACATCCCTGTAATAGTTGCTTTCGACAAAGGAATTTCTTTATGTACCGGCAAAACTGTAAAAAATTGAAACGCAAGTTGTATGCTATGCCAGAAATTTTTCATCGTCTTGCCACCTTCTTTTAATTTTTAAAGTGTCATTCATTATTTCCATTTCTTCACAACACTATAATTTATTTCATACGCCTCATCCGCTATAGATACGAACCATTGATGTAATCCCCCAAGCATTTGTCGGTATAACTCAACTTCCTCGCTAGAATATGGAGGCTCATCGAATAATTCATTTGAGACGATAAAAAACGTCACCCTTTTCTCAAGTAACGTCTCTACCGCCTTTTTTAAAATATCTAGCTTCTCCTCTAAACAACCGGGTTGTTCCACACAAGGAGTTCCTGTATCAAAACCCTCGTAAAAAGCATTAGTCAGCCATGTCGTAACACAGTCCCATAGCACAACATCTCCATCGGTCAGTTGATGTAATGTATTAGCGATGTCATAAGGTGCTTCTATCGTCAGCCATTCAATATTTTGTGCCTGTCTATCTGCCTGATGACGCAGTATTCGTTTCTCCATTTCACGGTCCAACGCTACTCCCGAAGCAATATAAATAAGTCGTTGTGCTTGAGTAAACTCTGTTTGATAGTGAGTAACAGCCGCTTTTTCAGCAAAGTGGGATTTACCACTGCGTACTCCCCCTGTAATGAAAATCAGTGGCATGCTTACGCCTCCTATTGTAAATGTTGAATGTTCCCGATATCTTTAACGAGCCATTGCTGCCCGACATGTTCAATAATCGTGACACTTGTACCATTAATAAAGGGTTCTGCCCACAGCTGATTGATGCTGCGCCCTAAAATAGCATTAATGACGCATTTAATAGCTACAGCATGGGACACAATTAAAACATTGTCCTCGGGATATTTTTCTGCAATTTTCTTTAACGTAAACATTGCTCTTTCTGTTACCATACCAAAGCTTTCTGTATGGGTTGCGACAAATTGTCCAGGATAATCGGTATATAATTCATAGTCAAGTCGATGCGTAGTCATAATGTCCTCGACTGTTTTCCCTTGCCATTCCCCTAAAAAAATCTCTCGTAAATTATCCTCATAAAATATTGGAAGCTCACGATCATCCAAAAGAATATGCAACGTTTCCTTTGCACGGCCACTAGAACTGCTATATGCCACTGAAAAAGAGATATTTTTCAAATGATCACGAAGTTTTTCTGCATGTAAAATACCATTCTCGGATAATGATGAATCTAGCCATCCCTGTAGCCGATGCTCTTTATTCCACATCGTTTCACCATGTCTTACTAAATAAAAAGTTGTCACCTTTCTCACCCCTAATTTGCGTTAAACCACGTCTGCAAACAATTCTGTAAATATGTCATGGCTGCAATATCTTTAATTCCAATACGGAACCATTCACCATTTAAGCCCATAAAGTTTTTTGTATGGCGCAGCACGACGCCTTTTGATAAACAATATGTAAAAAATGCATCTGTTTGCTGATTTTTCGGCAATGCAAAACATACATAATTCGTTACACTATTTGTCACCTGACAACCTTTTTCTTGTAAATAGCTCTGCAGCGCTTCCCGTTGATTTTTAGCATAGGCAATAGCTTGTTTACAATATACATGTTCATCTAAACAACCTGTACCTATAACAAGGGCAAAGGCATTCAAGTTCCAATGCGGCAGGATATTCTTTAGCTCACTAACAACTACCGGGCTTGCTACTAGATAGCCAAGGCGTAATCCTGGAATCGCATACATTTTTGTCATCGAACGAACGACGATCATATGAGGATTTTCTGCTACATGTTGGATCAATGAATAGTCTTCATCTACCCAGTCAATAAATGCCTCATCAATGACAAGCTCACAATCGACATTTGCACCGTGAGAGATTAATTCGAGAAGCTCCTCTTTCTTTGGTAACACCCCCGTCGGATTGTTCGGTGTACAAATATATAATGCATCTGCGTTCGTCATTTCACGCTTCAGATGCACCATCGGCAACGTGTAGTGAACAATATCTTCTACAATAACTGGTATAATTTCAGCGCCTGCTGCTGTTAATGTTCGTTCATATTCTGAAAAAGTTGGATGTACGATAATAACACGCTTATTGGCGTAGCGTCTAACTAGAACACTAAAAAGCTCAGATGCACCGTTTCCTAGTAATATAGATTCTTTCTGAACATCATGAAAAGCTGCCACCTTTGATAAAAACGGCTCACCGTCCGGATCTGGATAACGTTGTATGAGCGGATAAAATGTCCGCCAACGCGCCTCAACAAACGGGGGTGGCCCTGCCGAATTAACATTTTCGCTAAAGTCATACACCTCTTCGGGCATATTAAGTCCTAGCTGATGATAAACATTTTGCGGATTTGCTCCGTGATTAGGTAATTGCAAAAATTAACACCTCCACTGCTAACATTACAAGAGTAAAGAGCAAGGTCGCAATGCGCATCTGAATTACAGACGTTGCAATATGCTCTTTTGTTAATGGAACTAATTTCTCGCCCATTGTTGCTCGATAAGATACGACACCCTGATATGTATTTTTTCCACCAAGCTGTACCCCTAATTGAACGGCTGTTGCCGCTTCTAAATAACCACTATTAGGACTTGGATGCTTTTTCGCATCCTGTGCCCAACGTTTTAAGCGCTTACCGAGAGATACATTCGTTTCATTTTTCGTTCCTAGCACCATAAGTAGACCAGTTAATCGACTTGGAATAAAATTTAGTACATCGTCTAGCTTTGCAGCAAACATACCAAAATCTTTATATTTGTCGTTTTTATAGCCAATCATAGAGTCTAACGTATTGACGGCCTTATAGCCCCATAACCCTATTGCGCCAAACAAAAAGGCATAAAATAATGGAGCTGTTACCCCATCACTCGTGTTTTCTGAGACCGTTTCCACAACACCACGGACTATCTCATCCTCGTCAAGCTTCTCCGTATCACGTCCAACAATCCAAGAAAGCTTCACACGAGCTTCAGCAAAATCCCCTTTGACGAGCGGTTCGTAGACAGCCATCGCAGCTTCCTTCAAGCTACGCTGAGCTAGTCCAATCCCAATTAATAAGCCCTCCACCAATATGCCAAATAGTAGACTAACGTGATAACTTAGTAGCATAATTGCCGTCACAACAAACATCGTTGTACCAACTACAGCGAGTGACATCACCATTCCTCGGAATTTTCTCATTCTTCCTTTATTCCATAATTCAGTTTGAGATTGAATGAGCTTCCCAATCCAGCGTACTGGATGAGGCATTTTAGGGGGATCACCCACTATTAAATCAAAAACAAGCCCAATGATACAGGCGATCACCAGTGCCATCATAAAGGATTCTCCTCTTTGTCTTTTTTATATTTTTGAATGGCCTCACGCATCGTTTCATAAACACCATGGCCAATGACTTTTCCTAGCATCGTAATCGGTCCAGCATATTGATGGTAGTCGCCTTCCTCTGTTGAAGCAATTAACAAACTATCCGTTGACGTACCTGTAGCTTGTGTACCCGTAGTTGGATCTGTTATACCCTCATCAATAAGTGCCTTGACCTTAGCCTCTGTCGTAGAAATCATTGCCTGAAATAATGCTTCATCTGACAATCTTCCATTTATCAGTACCCACGTATTAATAGTCCCAGCATGATACTTCTCCTGACGATGAAAGGCACGCGTAATATCGACGGCATTACCAAGACCAGCCGTAATCATTATGACAAGATGAATTCCTTCATATGTAAACTCACGAATTGTTGCATATCGGGCATACACAGCCGTCATCATTGCAACAGTATTGTCAATCGGAAAGCCCTCAGACTGTAAAAAACGTTGTAATTCTATCTGTGGTTTGCGTTCATCATATGTATAAGGTACTGAACGATTCATCAAATGTGTATAAAAGCCAAAGCCAGGATTATGTACTGCCGAGGAAACGACCTTCATTGGTGAATCTGTTTGGACGGCAACATAATGGTCGGAAATATGAATATCGTCCTTACGTAGTACTGGCATTATCTCGCCTCCTATTCAGAAAATAAAAAAACAAATTCTTACAAAGAAGAATTTGTACTGTTCATTCTTAAATTAATAATCTATCCCAAATATAAACCTTTTGAATTATCGTACAGCATCACAACTTCATAATACTCAAATTATTTATTTTTTTGAAATTGTATCACAAATTTGCGTCTTATCACAATTCAATTTTGAGATATTCCGTTATTGCCTTTGTTTTAAAGTTTTAAAACGAATAATAGACCCCGCAATGATAAACACCCAGCCAATTCCGATATAGACAATTTTCATCGTTTTTGTCGAGGACGGTAAAATATCCATGATCGTTAAACAAACAAATAGTATGCCAATCATTGATAGAAACATACCAATCGATAATTTTTTCAACAGAAAGACCTCCAATCAATATACGCCCTTGATTTTACCGTATTCCCGTCAAAAAGAAAACACTAATCCAGTTCAAGGATTAGCGTTTACACCGCATTAACGGGCAGAAATTAATCTGTACCTAAAACAAAGCGTCAGGAAAAAGACTCCCACCTCGAAATTTAGCAGAAACAAAGAAGTTAGGTAGAACATTATCTGCCCGTTTAGTGGGGATGAAAAATCCCCACTGACTCAAAATTCACATAATTCCTTACACTCTTGCATGTGCAAAAAATTCTTCGTACAACGCTTGTAAAATTTGGTTTTCATATTCTTGTAGTACTCCGAATACTAAACTAACTTCAGATGACCCTTGATTAATCATCTCTATATTTGCACCAGTTTTTGAAATTGCAGTTGCAGCTCGTGCCGCTAGTCCTGTGTTATTACGCATACCTTCGCCTACTATAACAATCATAGAGAATCCATGACGCATTTGTACATCATCTGCATTTAACTCATTTTTCACACGAGAAAGAATCCGTTCTTCATTTTCAAGTGTTATTTGATTTGAACGCATAATGACAGAAATATCGTCTAAACCAGACGGTGTGTGTTCATATGAAATATTTTCATCTTCCAAAATTTGTAGAAGCTTACGGCCAAAGCCTACTTCTCTATTCATCAAATATTTTGACACATATAAAGTTGAAAAGCCGCTGTCTGCCGAGATACCTGTAACCGGACGTCCTGTTACAGAGCGTCTTGGTACGATACGAGTACCCGGGGCTGATGGATTATTTGTATTTTTTATGTTAACTGGCACCCCAATCTTATAGACAGGCATTAAAGCTTCATCATGGAAAACTGAAAAGCCTGCATAGGATAATTCGCGCATTTCGCGATACGTAATTTCTTTAATTTCCACTGGATCATTCACAACTTTCGGATTTGCGGAGAACACACAGTCCACATCCGTAAAGTTTTCATAAAGCTCTGCTTCAACAGCAGCTGCTAAAATAGACCCTGTAATATCAGAGCCACCACGGTCAAATGTACGCAGTATGCCCGCTTTAGTGTAACCGAAGAAACCTGGGAAAACAATGATTTCTTTGGTGCTTCTTAGAGGTGCTAAATTCGCATAAGCCTCTGGTAATGCATATGTGCGTTCAGGTAAATCATTGACGACCAAACCATCTTTTGGACTTACGTAGCGTGCCGGCATACCGATTGAATTGAAATAAGCAGCGATTAGCTTCGCGTTATTGTCTTCCCCTGCCGCTTTGATGCTATCGATGAACATTTCCTCATTCGATTTATCACCTTGTACACGTTCATGTAAATCTTCAGCGATCACGTCACAAATTGTATGATCTAACTCCAAACCATCCGCAATCGCCATAAAGCGATTGACAACGATTTGCAATTCTTCTTCAATTTCTTCATTTTTTAATGCTGCCATTGCCAAGTTAATTAATAAGTCAGTTACCTTTATATCGTCACCAGAGCGCTTCCCAGGTGCAGAAACGGCTACGATTTTACGTGCCGGATTAGATTTTACAATGTTTGCCACTTTTTGAATTTGTTCTGCACTTGCTACAGATGTTCCACCAAATTTACATACGATCATAACCATCAAATCCTAACTTTTTAAATTAAATGTATTCCTCCAAAAAACAATTGAATGTACACAGTGTACAAATTATAGTTCCCCACGTCAATACAATTTAAAAAATTCACGCAATTAATCGATGGAAAATGGACAATTTTCACACTGTTTGATTTATTATACGGATTTCGAATGAAATAGTTAAGGTTTTTGCGAATTTTTTTCATAGAATTCCTATAATCGTACAAATATTTGTCTGAACTAGCTGAAATCATCTAATTTACAGAATTTTTTAACGCTAGATCTGACATGATAAACAAAATCACGTCTATATGAATATAAATGTGGATATCAATATAAACAATATTGCTTGTATAAAGGTAAGATGTATCATTTCAACAGCAGAATGTGGGTTTTTATTACAACATCTACAAGCCGAAACCCTTCGGACATGACTATCCCAAGAAAATAAGCCATCAAGGTTTCATGCCCTTCCCTCTTAGTGTCGTAATAAAACCAAGTAACGAAAAGTACACTATGCAAGGACCTTTTGTACATACTTAAATTAGTAAGTGTTTTTCAGCAAACTTGAATCAATAATGCCTTGGCAAAATTTACGCCCGGAATCGGCTTTGTGCTCAGGCCTGCGCGAGGACCGACACGATGTCAATCATTTCGGCAATGCCAAAGGACGTGGTGTTTTACCGATGCAGGTCAGTTAGCCGTTATAGCATGGATGCGATGATTTTAGGCTAACATCCTTTGTGGATTTGTTTCAGATTCCAGGACATCCGCCAGAAGCTTTAACTTCTTTCTGCGACACCCGATGAAAAGTGACTTAAACCACACTTATCAAGCAGCTATAGAAGTGGGAGATAAATGCTGAAAGAAGTTAAATTGTAGTGCATTCCTTCTATATTAATTGAAGAAAACGCTTTCTCCATTATGATATGCAGAAAAACTTGTGATGTTTGTGCTATTTCGAGCAATGTCAAGCTATTCTTTTTTATGATTTTTTTATCTGTTTTAGGCGAGTATTACTTTGATTTGCGTATGTTTCCGCTTTTATTCTATGTATGGCTATATTTGTAGGGACTGAGGGGTATTTTTGGGAACCGGAGCAGTTATCCGGGGGGCCTGAGCAGTTCTTTGGGGGACTTGATCTCTTTCCTCTTGGAGCTGAGCAGTTGTATGGGGGACCCGATCACTTTCCTCTTAGACCGGTTCAGTTCTTTGAAGGTCCCGATCACTTTCCTCTTGGACCGGAGCAGTTCTTTTGGGGACTCGATTTTTTTCCTCTTGGAGCTGAGCAGTTTTTTGGATTACGGTCAAAATCAAATCTTCTTGTGCAGAAAAAAGTGAAGTAAACAAAAAGTAACTTTAAAATCAAATTTATTTTGGAGTTACTTTGTTTCAGTACGAATTGTAAAACAGATAATTTAATAGCGAAAAGGCCCCAACATATTGTTTAGGGCCTTTTGTATTTAGATCACGCCAATCACATTTAAAAATACAATAATAATTGCAATTGGTGCGATATAGCGAAGTAAGAATAACCATAACACAAATAATTTATAGCCTTTATTTTTACTTACACCCAGTTCATTCATTAATACATCTCTCTTCATTTTAAACGGTACGAAGATCGCAACTAATAATACACCGAGCGGCATAAGAATATTACTTACTGTATAGTCTGCTAAATCAAAGATTGTTTTTCCGAATAATGTAAAATCACTTAATACGCCATATGATAAAGCCGATGGAATCCCTACAACAAAGATTAGTAATCCTACAATCAAAGCCATTCTTTCGCGCTTCCCTTTACCCTTTGTCGTTAAAGAGGCAACGCTAATTTCCAACATTGAAATTGCTGATGTTATTGTTGCAAAGAAAAATAGTAACAAGAAAATAATAAAGAACAATTTTCCGAATGCCATTTTACTGAATATCGCTGGCAAGACAATAAATAATAGACCAGGTCCTTGAGACGGTTCCATTCCAAATGCGAATACTACTGGGAAAATAGCAAGCCCTGCAAGTAATGTAATTACAAGTGTTAAACCGACGATAGAAAATGCAGAACGTGGTAAGCTTTCTTCTTTCGGTAAGTATGAGCTATACGTTACCATAACGCCTACTCCGACAGATAATGAGAAGAACGATTGTCCCATCGCATATAAAATAATTTCAGATGTCACATTTGAGAAATCAGGCTGTAAGAAGAAACGAACCCCTTCTCCAGCGCCATCTAATGTAAGAGCACGAATAATTAAGACAAAGAATAGAACAAATAGTGCTGGCATGAAATATTTATTTACTTTTTCAACACCGTTTTGTACACCTTTACTTACGATAAAAATAGTCATTAGAATAAATAATAGTTGTGATCCAACCGCTAAAAATGGATTGGAAATGATATCACTAAATGTTGCTTCGTACGAACCATTTCCTTCCCATAGTCTACCTGTAATTGCATTCCATAAATATAATAAAATCCATCCTCCAACAACACTATAGAATGAAAGCAATATGAAGCATGTTACAATCCCTAGTTTACCAACCCAAGGCCATTGCGTCTTAGGAGCAATAGTTCTATATGCTTCAACAGCCTCTTTTTGTGTACTTCTTCCAATGACAAATTCCGCCAATAATAACGGTAAACCAATTAATAACGTAAAACCGATGAAAATAAGGAAGAACGCACCGCCACCTCCTATACCGGCCATATACGGGAACTTCCAAATTGCTCCAAGTCCTATTGCTGAACCTGCTGCGGCTAAAATGAAACCTAATTTCGATGTCCATTGCTGTGAATTCATCTCTTTATCTCCTCTCTTTTTCTATTTCTTTGTTTATTACAATTCGGTCTTTATTCATATTGGTCTATCGTACTCCTTTCTCATACAACCACTGCTTTTCAAATAAAAATCGTCCCTACGAAAATGTAGGGACGATAAAAATATCGCGGTACCACCCTAGTTATGAAGATATAACAAGAATAAAACCTTAATAAAAAAAACGTCCCTACGAAAAACGTAGGGACGATTATATATCGCGGTACCACCCTAGTTATGAAGTTTACAACAAGAGTAAAGCCTTAATAAAAAACGTCCCTACGCAAATACGTAGGGACGTTTATATATCGCGGTACCACCCTAGTTATGAAAATACAACAAGAGTAAAACCTTAATAAAAAAAGTCCCTACGTAAATAACGTAGGGACGATATATATCGCGGTACCACCCTAGTTGTGAAAAAATTCTTCACCACTTTATTTGATAACGGTATTCACTACCGTCTCCCACTTCCTCACAACGTGTGATTTATGAAAGATGCTCCAGGTCGAAATTCATGATAATCTATATACTGATTCGCACCAACCATCAGTTCTCTGAAATAGGGAGATTTTCACTACTTAATCCTATCATTGCCCAAATATTAATTTTCCGAATTGATATTATCATTTTTATCACACATTTAATACTAGAGTCAATTAATTTTTTTGAATTTTTATGTATTACCCTCTTATTTCCGCTATAAAAATTCGAAATATGACTTTTGAATGAATAATTTTGCATTACATATGATTTTTACTTTATTAAATACTGCGACAGGTTTTAAGTTTTTTAGTTCAATAATTGATCATTAATCTTTTAAAACAAAAAAGGTTATTTTTACTATTTTTTATCAGGAAAATTACTTGGGAATATTCTAACGAGAATGAGGATAGCTATTTCAGAAAGAATCTTGAATTCTATATCCCGCTTCTTGTGCCAACTTCTTAATATCATCAATGTCAGATGATGGAACAGTGATTAGAACGTAACAGTCACTATCAATATCTAAACATGCCAACGAAAGTCCCTTTTCCTTTAATTTTTTGGAAACTTCATTTAAAAACTCAGATGTTGGCAGCTCATCAAATTCTCCATCTTCAAACTCTTCCCAGCTTACGGACTCCATTTTTTTCCTATCCAATAATTCGTCAACAACATCGCAAATGTATAACCCTGATTCTTTCCAATCGATTTCAAATGCTAAATCTTGATCAAGAAGTCCATCAACTAAAGAAATCCATGCCAATTGTTCAATCGGACTATCTATTCCTCTTTCATCAAGTCGGTCTTTGAACTTCTCGAAATAGGTTTCTGGCTTTTCTATAGCTAATGAAACCTCTGAAAAAATTTGTTCTTCCATATCGCATGAAAGCTTTTTCACAAGTAACAGCATTGCATTCATATCATCATTCCTCCACCTAGAAGTTAAAGGTATCTTAAATTCTATTAAATTTCACAATCAAGTGCTTTTAACGTATAATCCGTTGCGAATCAGGTACTTTTTCATTTTGAATTACAAATTGCAATATCTCATCCTCATCAAGTTTATACCCAGGTTTATCCTTTGGAATTTCAGCCAGAGGTGTTTGAAGCAACGGATGCTCTATATTAGGTGTGGCTAGTCCTTCTTTTTCTCTTATTAATTGAATACAATAATAATCGTAAGGAATACAGTCGAACGATAAAATTTCACTTGATTTATCTGGTGTGTCGCTTAGACTATAGATGTGAAAATCACAAAGTTCATGAAGATGCTCTCCAAAATCATTTGTATCGTTCCAACTACGGATTAATTTTTGGTAGACATGATCTTCTGGTAAAATATTTAGCAATTCAGGCATTTCTCCCGTTTTCCATTTGTGATATAGGCATGTCATAAAAACATGATGAGTCTTATTCTCTGAATAAAAATTTTGATCTTTCATGAACATATTAGTTGCATATTTATATGTTAGCTCTGCAATATCTTCATAACCCCACAATAAGGAAAGCCCAATAAGCCCTCCAATTTGCCTGTCCGATACATTTCTTCCACTTGGATTGCTTTTAACCATTTGGTTCAACCAAAAAAGTTGTTGCTCTAATAAAATCCATGCAGATGTTTCTCCATTTAGTATTCTATTTTTTGCATTCATTTCAAGGTGAACACCTATTAATATTTTTAAGCGATCAGCTAAACGATTTCGTTCGTTTTTTTGAATTAAGTCTTTCATTTCATTTAGTCGATTATCTAGTATTTCTTTTACTTCTTCATCTGAAATTACTCGTTTTTTGTATTCTTTTATAGATCGATTAAAATATTTCCAATATTTATTAGTTCGCATTCTTCCTCCCCTTTTCGATTTTTAGACTTACAATTGATTTCCCCAAATGCAAAATCTTATCCTTACCATAAGCAATAATTTGATCCTTTTTTTAGGTTCTTTTTTCAATAACTTCCCTTTTGTAAATCCTGTTCGTTCAATTTCAAAAGAGGTAAAATTATAATAATATCCCCCCTTTAATCACTCCCACTGTAATTCTTAAGTTTTATAATTAGCTTTCAATTGAATATACATATTTTTATATAAGTTAAACCGCCCCTTCAAGAAGGTTAATTCTTTAAATTGTATACCTTCATTGCAATTTTTTTCATTTGAATTTAACTCCATTTCTTTTTGTTGTTTTTGTAACTGGATGGCATTTTTATTAATATCAAAATTCGTTTAAATCATCTTCTTCATCATCTATGTATTCCTCGAGATTATTGATAAATTCCATAAAACTATTTGCTAAAAACTTAATACATCTGTTTGTCACTTCTCCTAAATCTAAATAAATCAGAACCACTTGTTTTGAATCAAGATCTATGCAAAAAACACTCCCACCCGCGTCATTTGCAAACGGTAGATACTTTTTTGGGATAATATTTCGATTTTTGAAATCTAAATATCCTTCTTCCAATGTGTAACCGATATTGTTACGATATTTCATCGGAAGGAAAACTTGTACCCGAGTTTCCAAACCTGAATGTTCTTCAAAAAAGCAAGGTTCTTTAGGTAAACCACCATTATATTGTAGATAATGATCCTTCAATTCTTGAGGGAGTTGAAAGCCTAGTAGCATTTCAATCTCTTCTAAATCTTTTCGTGTTAACTGTAATGAGCACTTATAAAACAGTGATACAACCTCCTTGCAATATATGAAGTATCAAAATTTGAATTTCTCATTTCGTTTGAAATCAAATACAATTTTAAATTTAGTAGGACCATGTTATTGCAAGTTTAGATATCATACATAATCCTATATAATATGGTATAGTTCAACAGTACTTAGAAACCAACACTATTTATATAAATTCCTTCTAAACTTTATTCAAATAACTTCCCAGCCAAACTAGAGATTTCGTGAACAACATCTTCGAACTCTTCTTTTTCCTCTTTCGTGTATTTTCCCTCGTTAAAATAAAAATAATTACTTATATCTACAAAACACAAGGCGAGCTTCTTAGGAACTTCAGATTTATCTTTATATTCTTCAATTAACTTTTTCATTGCTTCGATTAAGAGTCTGTAGCTTTGATGATTTAATCCTTTCCCACCCTGTAACTCCCTCAGTATTGAGTTATCACCAATAGTATTTTCATAAACTATTTCTAATGCCTCTTCTACTTTCATAAACCTATCTCCAATCTTAGACATTTTTCGTTGCCGATGCAGGCTCATCATTATGAAAAATTGAAAATCAAATTTTTTTCAATTGCATATACTGCACATTTTTAATGTTTTCATAATCTATTCTCCCTAATCCGCCTCTCATCCCTATAATAAAATCCCCTTTATAGACAACAAGTGAGTTCGGTACAAATGCACTGAACGGGAAATTATTAAATATAATATTCTTTTTAAATGATCTACTTTCGATAGATAAACTAAATAAATTTTCGCTAGATATTACATACAAGTGACTATCGAATATATAAAAAGCGATTGGACACTCTTTTAAATCAAGACACGCAGTAATCGAAAAGTTCGTACCATCGTAAATCAACTGATATAAATAACCAGTATTCAGATACAAATGTTCTAACCCTTCTAGAAAATATATACTCCCTTCATATTCAAAGATTGATTTAACATTACACTTTTTTAATACTATTTCTGTCGAGTCTGGATAAACGACTTTTAACTCGCCTCCCCATTCTCCATAATCTGTGCCGACTATTTTTAGATCTAAATAGTCGTATTGTAAACAGTGTTTTTCACGATACCTAGAAATGACGAGTTCTTCGTTTTTTATTTCAACACCATACTGCTTTGAATTATTTATGTTTTTAAACCATTTACCGCTTCCTGCATTAGGAATTTGGGCATTTATAAAATCATTCCATAATGGCATAACGTTTTATACCTCCAATGATGCACAGGCGCTGTGAGTTTGATTATCCATATCCGTCAGCAGGATCAAACAGCGTGTACATTCCAGCATTTAAAACGATTTTAATTTAATTCAGGCATCGATTTCTGTGCCTGTAAACAACGTGGGATAAAACCCCTTTTTATCTTTATCCTACCATAAATATCAAGTTCCGCTACCCTAACTATTTCTCAATAATCTAGTCATTTCTTTAGCTTACTTATTTTTTTGTTTCATACCAGAATCTACTTTCGTATGTAATAAAAAAAACTAGGCTCACATTCTGTGTGAAACCTAGTTTTTAAGCTTAATTGTTCTTTATTAAATAGCTGTCCAACCGCCATCAATAACTAATTCTGCACCTGTCATAAAGCGTGATTCGTCAGATGCTAAAAATCAACGCCATAGGCAACATCCTCTGGTTCACCAAATTATGGAAGCTGCGAATACGTTTTATAGAAAGGAAGAGCGCCTCCTTCTTCCATCGTTGGTGCTGTCATTGGTGTCACTATGATACCTGGATGTACGGAATTTACACGGATTTTATCTTTTCCGTACTCAACTGCAGCTGATTTTGAAAGTACTCTTAGTGCTCCTTTAGCCGCTGTGTACGGACTTGTACCTGCCATACCAACAATACCGCCAATTGAAGAAATATTGATAATAGAGCCCCCGCCTGCTTTTTGCATTTCAGGAATCACATATTTCATACCAATAATGCAGCCATTTAAGTTAATGTCCATTATTTTATTCCATTCAACTTCATAAGAAAAAACTTCCATTAGTATCACAAAGTTAAGTAACTATAAAAAAAGAGAGAATTTCAAATAAAATTGAAATTCTCTCTTAAACAAGATTTGATATATTGTTCGTGATGGATGGCAATTGTTTAACATCTTACATATTTGCGTTTGAAACCAATTCTTCCTTTATCTACGTCCTTTTGAATACTTTCGTAAGCGTTCAGGACACTGCTTTTTTTCTTATCTCGTTTAACTTCTACTGGACCTATTTCCTTTGCAATTTCGACAGCCTTTTCATGGAGTGGTAAATATGAAAGTCCAACAGTGTATAGAAAATTATTCATAGCAGATTTCGTTCGTTCTGGCGAATCGTGAATCGTATTTTTCACTGTTTCAATCATGTTGGCAATTTTGCTCTCGGAAAATTCATTGTCTAAGCGATTCCCTAAAAGCCAACAGTAGCAACTCCAGCCCGCTGACATTCTCAGCTCTTCACCACTTGCGATCCATTTATCAGCAACTTCTTGAGCAATATCTGCTTCAGCTAAAGTTACCGCTACCACAAAATCTGACAGCATATAAAAATATGCCGAATCCATCCAACGATCAAAATCTGACACAGTCATCGCTTTTGGATCTGCAATAACGCCTGCAAAGTACATTGCGTCGTAATTCCCTGTGGCATAAAGTTCTTCAGCTAACGGTTGATTTATTTTTATTTTCTTAGCGATTGGCTTCATTGCACCTGTTGCCACGCCAAAAAGTGGCTCATGCGCACCATTGGATATATAGATTTTTTTAGTTCGTTCCTTGCCTAGAGCCCCAAGCTCCTGCATCACCATTTCTAAATTCATTTTTCGCACTTCCTTTTTTGGAGTATTCGCTCAAATATTTTGCCGTTAATATAACCATTATCCTATAGACAATTAAATATTGAAAACTAAAATGATTTATTTCTTTTTTACAGTATGTGTTAATCTTTTAATATGAAGGAGTGATACTTTGTTAAACTTTTTTAACAAATATTCCAAGTATGTAGTGTTGCTCATTTTTATATTTGAAATTATTTATTTTGGTATTCCTGATTATGTACAGCCTGTTTTTGTTTATGAGTATCTTCTATTTTTCGGTTCGGCTTATTTATTTGCTATTATTCAGGATTTTTTTAATCCAAGTGAAAAAACAGATATATTATTACGTGTTGTTATTATCATTAGTTCTCTTGTCTTATTGATTACATCAATCTACTATAAATCCACGTTCTCATTTATTTTTTCTGTGATAATGTTTATGGCAATTAGTTTCTCATTATATTTAGCAATCAGGCAAAACAAAACGAACAAGCAACAGGATTAATACCTATTGCTTGTTTGGCTTGATGGTTCTTATAATGTAAAAATTCAGGATGTAATAGACTTCTCTACCATTCGTCTTCAAATGCAGCAAGCAACTTTAAAAAACGTTTAACTTTTCACAATTGTTCTTTGAGCCTTTTTAATGATTCTCTCAGTTGCCTTAGTCGGAGATTCTTTTTGCCATTCATCACATAGGTTTACTACCCACTCTGGTTGAGTTTTACTAGCATCATTTAACCAGTTGCCGACAGAATCTTGAACGTACTTTGACGGATCTGATTTTAGTAAATTTAAAATAGGAAGTACAATTTGCGGTTCTTCCTTTAAAAGTTCAATATGCTTTGTCCATACTCCGCGAGGACGAATTGATTCTAAACTGAACCTACGAATGTTTTCATCTTCACTTTTCGCCCATTCCGATAACAAATCTACACTTATTTCAATATTCGCTGCAAGGTCCTCCCTTATTGACATCCAAGCAATTTCCCGAACACCAAAATGATGATCTGCTGCGAAAGGTCGGATATACAAAAGCTTCTCTTCTAAAGAATAATTATTGTGTTTATTCATAAAAGCCGCCCAACATCGGACACTATCAGATACGTGATGAGCGCATATATTGATTAACTCCTCTTTTTTTATATCACTTTCATCCATCAAGACTTTATCTAATAAAGATCCTATTAAACGTATAGCCTTCATTCCCGTTTCAACTTTTTGCTTCTCAACCTCTGTCAGTATAAATTCTAACTTTTCTTCTAGTCCTATCGATGGGAGAACATTCTTTAACAAAGTACTATGATGAACTGCTTGCCACTCTGTTAAATTAACACTCTCTATTTTTCCTTGATTCAGCAATGTTAAAACTTCGGTTGGTATATCGCTAGCCTTTCTAGCTCCCTTTCTATGTAAAATATCTTCTTTTACAACCATTTAACACCCTCCTGTTATTGTGGACATAAAATCCGACCTGTTGAAATGAATACATGTCTATCTTTATATTATTTCTCCTTCCAGATTATTTCCACTATTACCCTAAAATCAGCATAATTGTGAATCGATATTGATATCGAGTGGCTTGATAGAGACGCCTATGATACGATTACACAATGAGTAACTTCATTTGTTTTTTATGAACGTTAGTAAAATCAAGTGAACAACAATATAAAAGGACGGTAATCAATTGAGCAACGAACAAAGTAAAAGTAAATTTATATACACATATGTACATCATATTGACGAGTATGATCTTTGTAGAATGGAGATGCGTTCATTTTTTAGTATTGATTCCCAATCAAACTATATAATAAGCAATATTAAAATTGATCCAAGCCGTAGCCCTTTTATACAAGAAAGAATTGAAGTGCTATATGAAGATAATAGCGTAGAGAACATCAAGACTTTGGTGAAGGATTTAAACATAAATGAAGTAACTTTCAAAGTTGATTGTTTAAATAATATGGATATAGGTGAAACGAAGAAAGTCCCTCAGTCAGAGCGTCGTTTGATAGAACGTGAGATAGGATTATGTATTGATGGAGAACCAGACCTAAATCATCCTGAAATTATATTTGGTCTTATTTTAATAGATGGAATATGGTATTTTGGAAAGTATACGAAGAGTGAATCCATTTGGCGTAAACATTTACACAAACCAAATAGTTATTCAACGGCACTTAGTACTAGAGTTGCTCGCGCTGTTGCGAATATCGCAGTTCCCCATCCTCAAAATATTCGCGCGATCGACCCTTGTTGTGGTATAGGAACAGTAGTAATTGAAGCCCTTTCGATGGGAATTAATATTGAAGGGCGAGATATATATTACAATGTTTGCAAAGGTGCCCGAGAAAACATCGCTTATTTTGGACTAACAGGAAAAATTACTGTAGGTCCAATCGCAGAAGTTACAGAACACTACGATGTCGCAATAATTGATTTACCCTATAACTTATTTACGCATTCATCACCAGAAGATCAATTGGATATTATAAAACATGCTCGTCGGATTGCTAATAAGGTTATTGTCGTTACAATTGAAACAATTGATGACATGATAGAAGATGCAGGTTTTATTATAAAAGATCGATGCGTTGCTAAAAAGCAATCGTTTTTACGTCAAATCCTATTATGTGAATAACTTTATCAATCATTAGATGAATATCATTTCTAAAAAGGCTACATAAAACAGAGACCTTGACAACTATCAGGTCTCTTTCTGTTGGTCTGAAACAGTTACCATTAACCAACGTTGGACTTTTAACCAAGTTGGATGTGTGCCCAACAATTTAGCAACTCGACTAGCTACAATCACAATAATGAGATTGACTATAAAGCTTACAGTAATTTATGTCAATAAGTTAAGAACCCTTTGCTGGATCTTCAATCAAAAAAACTTCCTTGGTGGTTCTATAGAAGCTGTACGAGTTTCGAGAATAGATGTAGCACCACGTTTTATCGAATTCCAAGCCAGCCATAATAAGTACACGGCTCCTGACCACTTCACCATTTCATAAACGAATGGAACTAAAACTGTAAGTCCGAACATTGTAGCGATAAATGTAAATTATAAATCCTAGCATTATACCTAAAAGTGATATGAATCACTGCCATACGTCCTTGTGTAATAGAAGGAGAAATTAGATAAATCATATATTATTTTTTTACAATCGGTATATAAATATTAAAATGCGGATCATTCGGATCACGATCAACTGGATAATGTTCATGTTTAATCGGCATATAAGGATCATAGTAATTTACACCAGCTTCTCTTAATGCGGTATAGTCACTTACAAATAACCATTGATGTAAATCCGTATAGGTCTTTCGCACATCTTCTCCTTTATTATGTGTCGTCTTCACATACGTCCATTCAGGAACCCATATTTCAATCATCCCTTCAGGAATTTCCTGCTTCTCACTCACTTCATACACCGCGTAATGTGCGAATCCATTCTCAATTACATGATAAGATAGACCTAATTGAACATTAGGATTCACCTTATTCTCTAACTCATTTGCACGGCTTTTAACTTGTTGAATGACGTTTTTTAAATTCGGTACAATTTGAGAGAATGTTCCCTCCCATTTTAATCCTACTGTCCGATAGGCGGGTAACGTTATAATTTCATAACTCAATTTATTCTCTCCCTTTCTCCTAAAGCGTTATAAATTCCTTTTAACATTTTTCGCTATCTATTTGTAGAATACCTTCTTTCACTAAAGTGCACCGTTAGCACAAGAAGCGGTAGCTCTTATCGAACAATTGCTTCCTTTATTTGAAGTTTCAATTCACTGTTAAGATAATAAATAACTAAAAACCAGCAGTCTCTTTGATAGTTGACCAATGTATTTCAGATTTAGATTCATTGTTATTCATCATCGTTCCAACAAAAATGTCATCAATATTTTTATTATTTAAATAGTGCTGAATAGTTAAATTGATAATTTTTGAGGTATATAAATCTGATAATTCATTCTTAGGAACCCAAAATAATTCTCCTTCGTCAGACGGAATAAACTTCATATGCTTTGTTTCTCCGAATAAACATATTGTTGACGTACTTCTCCGCTATTTTTTTCAAGCAGAATATATTTAAGCTTAAAGTTTTTGATTTCGTCTTTTTTAAAGCCTGTCTCTTCTTCAATCTCCCTGTAACTAGCCTTCATTGGTGAATTAATTTCATTTGATTCCATATGACCTCCAATTCCACCCCAAAATTCAAAATTAAAGATTTTACTTTTTTCCTTTTTCATCATTAATACCCTTCCTTGATGAATTAGGAATGCAGTTGCCATTTGTCGGACTTCCAATAAGAACATCCTCTCTATAATTTCCAAGTATATTTTTAACCTGCTCCGTTAAAAAAAGCTGCATACGCAACTCAACGTTCTTCAAGTAACGTTTAGTTGCATATGAACAGCCACGCTATTTCCAAAATCGCGCCCGATAATGGAAAATGATTTAATGTGGTCTCACCAAAAAATTCACGACCACCGAGAAAATACCTCGATTTCATAGTGTTCTAAATCATCTTCAGACAATTTGGCTTTTAAATACTTTTCAACTTCAGGTATATCATTTTTATCATATACATCTATCGATATAACTGGATCAGTATCACCAATTTGAGTGCTTTGTACTTCATATTTATCCCACAATGAGTCTATAACTTGCTCTGTACTATATGGCTTTTGTTGCCCGTACCAAAATACCACAGACATTACAATAACACTCGTTAAAATTAGTGCTCCGAATTTTCTTTTAACACTCATTTTTTCCCCTCCATCATTTGTTTATCACAATCTTGCGTCGTAAATGACTTTTCATTTCAATATAGATTAAAATTAATTAAACTGACTACCTTTCATAAACCAGCTCAGTTAATTGAACAACGTATATAGTTTTATTATATTAACGGTTTAAAAGTGATGAAAAATCATAAAAAGCATTTAATACATCATCACCTAATGGATGAGCAAATTCTTGAGTTTTTAAAGGTAATATTCCTTCCTTTTCAAGTTGTTGCAGATATTTTTGGAATTCTGTATCAATAGCTTCGATATACTCTTTCAGCTTAAAGTGATATTTAAATTTACCATCTGGATAATGGCTTATATGTTCAATAACAAGGTTTATACCATCAATGGAAAATATATAGTAATCAAAGTTTCCGTGACAATCCAATTTCGCCTCACTGATTTCTCCCTTATATAAAGAAGAAAGAGTTGAGAAAAAATGCGGAATGGCTACAAAACCTATACCTGATTTAAAACTAAATAACTGTGTGACATTCGAAACGTCAAATTGAATATCTCCACCACTGAAACAGATATCAATAAAACATTTATAATTAGAATTCATAAAATTTAACCCCCGTTAACATTTCCCAAACACCTTCTCCGTTAGTAAAAAAAACGACTGCTCTATTGAACAATCGCCCACCTTTAGTTGAGTAAGAAGTTTTATTTCTAAATAAAGCGATATTTACGTGAAAATTGCGTGATAATCAAAATACTCGTTAACCCAACAACGAGATACCATATTATATTTAAAGGAACTATGTACATTAATACACCAAATAAAATAGCTGTTAAAAAGCTAACTGTAATTGATTGTACATTCGTAATTTTATCTTGAATTAAATAATATAAAGTGAATGGTAGTGCTAAAGTAAATAACGGAATATAAATTGTTATAATAGATATTCCGATGAAGGATATTGAAAGTACGGCTATTATGAAACCTATTGATGTAGTAAGCGTTCTTCCTACAAATACTTTACCAGTAAAATAGCCGTATAGCAGAATAAACACAATCGTTAAACTGGAACAAATTCCAGTTATTAAAACAAATGAATTGCCTATGAAGAAAGCTGCTATTGATAAACAAACTAAAGAAACGAATGGCAACAACAATATTGAAGGATTTTGCACTTTTTCTATATTCATTACATTTGTAAAACCTACAAGAAATAATAAAGTAAATGGAATCGCCAAATATCCTAATTCGAAATAATCATTTATAATAATATGACTAACCTCGAGTTTGCCCACCATTATTATTACAAGTGACGCACTGATTTGACCAAGCAGCCCCAAAATGCTTGATAATTTAAAAGCTTGAGTAAGCTTATCCGTAATTACAATTGAAACGATACCAATAAATAAAGCTAAATATAACAAATTTTCCCCTCCTAAAATATTTCTTTAGAAATATTCTTCTAATTCCAAATTATACAGTATTTGTGAAAAAACCACACAAATACTATGGTAATGCTTTTTGAACTAAACTGTACCGTTTGTTTAATAAGAACAGCGGCGCTTCTTCAACTAGAGTTTTTGTTAGTTAAAGTTGAAGTACCGAGTAAAAAATACTGATTTACAGCCTTTGCATAAAAAGCTGCATAATTAATGTTCATACAAAAAGTCACAAATGTTGATTTAACAACATTCATGCCTTTTTAATGTGTGCCCAAACTTGCATTCTGGAACATTATTTGGATCAAATTTGTATAATTAATTCATTTCTTCAATTAAAAATTTTTCTCCAAAAGTTGTAAGTCTGGCTTTAGATAGATCAACAGAGTGAACTCTTTCATCGTAATATGTATCATCATCCCCAAACCAATAAATAGTAACATCAGCAATATATGTTCTATCATGCATATACTCAATAAGATCTGCCCACATGTCTAAATTTAAATTGTAATCTGTATGAACTGGTATATTTCCATTTTTGATTTCATTTAAGATATTAAGTATTATTCCATTGTTTTCCAATTAACAACACCGCCTTCAGAAATACTTTATGAATTCCAGTATATAGTATATATAACCTTACCACAGCGGTGTTTGATAACGATTACTACTTAATGATTGTTAATCAGGATAAACTCTTATCGCTATCTACTCACAGTAAAATTAGTTTTTGGTTTTCATATCCCAAAATGATATATATAATAATTGCCCTCAGACAGTTGTTTGGCTATAGAACTGAATTTTTCAAATTTTGCTATCGCATAGTCTCTATCGAAACGCACTAATTCTTCCTCGGAGTAATTATGGTAATAAATCATTTTTAGGATTTCTTTTGGACCATTTTTTAATAAATCAATCCAAGCAGTAAAAATAGAAATAAGGGAAACAGCCGAATGTTCATCAAATAGGGTGACGCCAATGTTATTAAAGCCTATGTGTTTAGGCATTCCAGGCAAGCTAGGGTTCCTGCATGGAATCCATGTAAGTGAATCATAAATATATTCAACTATGTTATCTTCAAGTCCAATGTACTCAACAATTAAATCTTTGTAATGCTCTTCATCTCTCCAAAAATATTCAAAAAAATCTTCATCTTGTGTTTCGGTCTTTTTTATTAAATAAAAATCATGCATAAATACCCTCCATAAGAATTAAAATCATTTAATGTAATTAATAACCATCTTATCATATACTGTTCATTCATTTGTTTTAAATATTTATCATCGTTTTAATAAAGTATTCTGCTTCGTTATTTGAATTAAATAAAATCCCCAAACCATCGTTTGGTCCTTTCGCAAAAGAATGTTATTCAACAATCTGGCCCGCTAGTTGAACAACAAGTTAAACAATACTCTTCAACTAACCTCCCCGTTAATTTAATAAGAAAAGCAATTCTAATAAAGAATAGTACATACTTATGGTACGGTTTACCTTAATGTAGTTAGTTTCCATTTTCTATATATATATCCTTACCAGCGATTCATAGCTATTTTCACCCAGACAACGTATAATAAGAGAAGCAGAAGAAGAATTCATTTTTCCTCTAGTTAAAAAAAGAGGTGCAATTACTTGAAACATTTTGAAACAGCATTACCTGAGCAGTATGAAACATTAAAAAAACAGGCCAATTATACGTCTAGCTGGCGAGAGCGTTTAGACGCAGTCGAAATGTTATCGGCTTATCAACATGACAAAATCATAGATTTATTAAAGAATCGTATGCAGCATGATACTGTCAACAAGGTGCAATTAGCAGCCTATGAAGCACTCGTGGCGTTTGGTGAGGACGTAGAGAAGCCATCACCTGCACGTTTTGATATTATCAAAGGAACAGACAAAATTTTCCTACGTGTGAAAAAGAGCTTGCCGAAGGACCATACAGTGGCAGACTTTGCGGATAAACTAAAACGTATGCGTTTAGATGTCTTTGATGCGTATGAAGGCGACAAAGGTGTAGAATTTATGAACTGGTTAGAGGAACGTTGGGCAAAACTATAATCAGTAGTTTTGCGATTTATGAAGGAAAGTCATTCTCTCCGCTTGTTGAGGGAATGGCTTTTTCTTATCTTACGCTGCGGTTCATCGAAACTAATATTAAATGATCGTATATGGTTTTATTATAGCAGTAGCCAGATCCAGTAATTTTGTTACTGAAAGAAATCCACATCGTATGAGTATTGCGCAAATGAGGTATATCATTAAACGAATCCCCAGTCGTGCTGGAATTAATAAAGATATACACCCCCATCAATTAAGACATAGTTACGCTACACACTTATTAAACAATGGTGCACCCATTGAAGTAATTCAAAGTTTAATGGGGCATGAAAAAAGTGAAACTACTCGGATTTATGCACAACTAAGTGGAAAGCTAGGAAGGAATTTTATCAGAAGTACTTTTAGTTTATTTAAACAGAGAAACATCATAATAAATGTTTCTCTGTTTAATTAATGCACCCGTTCCTTTAAGTAGAAATCTTCACAATCTGACATTAATAATAATTTCTTGTCTAACTATTTCTTAATTTTATCAAAGTCTTGCTTCAACAAAGAATACATATATAAATCATCAAATTTACCATTTGTAAACTCATAATTCCTTAATAACCCTTCTCTGATAAAACCTAATTTTTCTACTAACTTTTGTGATGAGATATTAGGTGGCTCGATTAATGCTTCTATCCTTTGAAAATTCATATGTTCATATCCGTAACATATTATAGCTTCAACTGCCTCGTGTGCTATACCTTTTCCCCACTGCTCTTTACTCAATTCAAAGCCAATTTCAGTACGAAAATGATGGGAGACTTTGTTATGAAAACCACAACTGCCAATAACAATTCCTTGCTCTTTTAAAGTAATTCCCCATCTAATACCCGTTTTGTTGTTTTGTAATGATTGATACCATGAAATCTCATCCAAGACATCTTTTATCGATTTAAAAGGTTCTAATCCATAATATTTCATTACTTCTTCATCAGACAGATATTTCAAAATGCTGTTAGCATCTTCTTTTGTAACTTTTCTTAACATTAATCTTTTAGTCTCAAGTATGGGAAATTTATCAGTATCTATGGTCATAGTAACCACTCCTCATTTTTTTACTTTTTTGTATTGCTTCGTTAGTACAATATCTGCATAACAATAATGACATAATATTCTAACTATTATATTCGTAATTTGCATAAAGTGACCTTAATATGATTACTTTGTTTAACTCTTGCCCTCGGCATACCTCTTATTCAACTAACCTGCACCGTTAGTTAAGAAAAACATACTAAGATTAGTAGTGCAGACCAAGGCATTGGTTCGTACTACTATTTTTTTATATAGTAGAGGTGAAGAATAGGTCGGGCAGCTCTTTGGATCTTGAATCCGTAAAAAAAACTGACCTACTTCACAACCTTATTTGAATCAGGTTTAAGTATGTTGGATCCTTTGAGATCGTGTATAAGAAATGGGAATCAATAAGGCTAATGTGAAGACTTCAAAACACATAAGGAGGGAGAACATGAAACATGTCATCGCCTTTGATATTAGTATGGGAAAGAGTTATATGGTTGTCTATAACGCGCTGAAAAAATGTCAGTTGGAAAAGGAAATTGCGCACAATCGTCCGGGATTTAGGGACCTTAAAAAGTTAATTGATAACTTAATTGAAGGATATGATGAGCAACCTCATATCGTATTTGAATCTACAGGGGTCTATTCAAGAACACTGGAACGTTTCATGCAAGAGAACAACTATAGTTATTGCCTATTAAATCCCTTGGAAGCAAAACTCCAATGTGATTCCTTACGGATTCACAAAACGGACCGAAGTGATGCACATCGATTGGCACTCACACACTTTACGCACGAAAGACGGATTGAAACAGATTCCAATGATGTTTACCGTCAGTTAAAACGATTATCGAGACACTACAGCGAATTGGATGATGAATTGAGCGTCACTCGCAGTCGATTGCATAAGGTCGTCCAGGAAACATTTCCTGAACTCGAGAATATCTTCACGACCAAGTCTGAACTGTTCCTAAACGTAGTACAATTATACCCTCATCCAGATCTAGTCTTGAATCATTCAAAAACAATCATTAAAAATCGAATACTCGCAAACACAAATAAACGAATGGCAGTAAACAAAGCAGAGGAAAAAGCTATTGAATTAATAGAGGCCGCAAAGCAATCTTACCCCGCCGCGTCTTCAACAGATGTGGTTTGTGATCAAGTTCGTGTATATGCTAAACGGTTTCAAGAGCTTCTCCTTCAGAAAGAACAATGTATCAGTAAAATGGAGTCGATAGCCGAAAGGCTTGAAGAATATAGCATAATACGTAGTATTCCGGCTATTGGAGCTAACTCAGCTGTCAGAATCATAGCAGAAATTGGAAACATTCAGAGGTTTGACAACAACAGACAGTTGAATGCCTATACAGGTATTGATATTAGGCGGTATCAATCCGGGAAGTTTATAGCTAGAGACAAGATTAATAAACGCGGCAATAAACACCTACGTAAAATAATGTATCTAACCGTTCAGAACATGATTAGACAACGACGATTTGGTGGAAATCACATCGTTTAGTACTACGATAAATTAAAAACGCAACCCTATAACAAATGTCATGAGGTTGCCTCCGTCGCATGTGTAAACAAGTTATTGAAAACGATCTTCTTTCTTGTCACACATAATCAAAACTACGACTACAGGTTGGCTCCCTAGTACAGTCGTAGCATCAGTTTAACATACTAAAGCCTTATGAAAAATCGAAAAATCACTAGGCTTATTTGGCATGGCCCAATTTATCAAAATAATATCAGCGAGTTAAGAAAGTTATTATATATACTTGACTAATCGTAAGAAAGAGCTGCATACGCAACTCAATGATTTTCAAGTAAACCCGTTAGTTTAATAAAAACAGCGACGCTTCCTCCACAATCGCACTCGATTGTGGAAGAAGCTACTGCATATGCCCTCGAAATGTAAAGTAAAAATTTGAATGACACAGTTAAAGATATCTAATTTTAGAAGGAGTATAATTTTAATAGCTCATGTATTGATAAACTAGTAGTAGCGTCCACTTTAACAAAATATGGTGATTGCCACTTTTTAGTTGCTATTGCTTGTTTGCTGGTGGGAGTATCCGTAAACTCTAATAGCCATTTTCCCCAAATTCACTTTCTTAAATGGTATAATATGAGCATCTTATACGAACGGAAAGTGGTGAATGTTTTGGTGAACGCTTCTTTTAACAACGAGAAATTAATCAAACTTCTTGAAGAACAGCTTGACCTAGAATTATGGTCTATTTCGATTTTCAATTTGATTTATCCAGTTTAAATCTGCTTCTAAATGCAAGAGGGTACCAGTGATTAATAAATACCTATTCTCGTCACCTTGAAGAAGAAATTCCGTTTTAAATTTAGTCAATTCCATGACATCTTTCATTATCATCGCTTTTTGTTGATCAAGTTTTTTCTTTTCTTGTTCGAAATCAATCTTACGAGCACAGCTCCATTTAAAATGAAAGTCTTCTTTAGTAGAATGATAGGGTACAGGTTCCAGTAACCAATTTTCCAACTCTTTTTTACCTTCCGTAGTGATTTCATAAAGTTTTCTTTCTTGGTCATCCATTCCTACAGATAAGACAAGTTGATCACGTATTAGACGGTCTAGAGTCGTATAAATTTGACCAGGATTAATTTTTCCTTTAACTCCCAGATGGGATTCTAGCTCTATTTTTAATTCATACCCATGATTTTTTGAACGGTTCGCCACCATGTACCCTATAGGTTTTGACAAAGCTCGAGCAGAACTTGAAAATCAGTTCAAAACTAAAGAATAAAAGAGCGTCTACAAGAAAAGGAAAAACTTATTTACACAAAATTATTGACGGTACCTAATTTTTCAAAAAGGAGAGTTTATGAATAAGATTATTGTTTTTGTATTAACGATATTTATATTATTCTCAGGATTCGCAACACAAAGTTATGCGTTGTCAGATTCGAAATCTGCGGCAATACAAGCGTTGCTAGATGATGCCACTCGTATATCAGGTGTGCCGGGAATGTCAATCTCAATACTTGCTGATGATGAAGTGTTCTACTTTTCTTCAGGGTATGCAGACCGCGAAAAGGGGTTGTTTGCAAATGAAAATACACTCTATGAGTTAGCCTCGGTCAGTAAAGCTTTTACCGGTATGGGTATTATGCTGTTGGAAGAGCAAGGGCTGCTCTCAATGACTGACCCTGTCCAAAAATATTTACCTTGGTTTACGTTAAAGTATCAAGGGAAACCTGTTGATATGCAAAGCCTTACACTTAATAACTTTCTTCACCATACCAGTGGTCTAACAAATATTAGGCATACTCAAAATATTCCACAAGGCAATACACCGGATATGTTGCAAAAGACTGTGGAAATGCTCGTAGATGCTGAATTGGCGTTCCCTCCCGGTGAACAGTATAACTATGGAACCGTTAATTATGACGTATTGGGTTTGGTTATTGAGATTGTGTCGCGACAAAGCTATGAAGACTTTATGAGGGAACAGGTATTTCAGCCGTTAGGTCTTCACCAGACGTATGTTTATAAAGAAGATGCTCAAGCCACTGGACAGTTGGCGCAGGGCTACCGTTCTTCCTTTTTTATGACAACTCCATTTAAAGCTCCGGATTACGCTGGGAATAAACCCGCAGGCTACATCATTTCTAATACAAAAGATATGGCGCGTTGGATGGGCATACAGATGGGTATCGTGCAGGACATACCCGAAATATTTCACACGGTTATCGAAAAATCACATAGGGGTGATATGTCTGTCTCAGTTGTCAACGATATGTATTATGCGGCAGGCTGGTCGGTAAACGCCGACCAAACGATTATAGAACACACTGGGGGCAATCCAAATTTCAGAACCGAAGTAGCCATACTGCTAAATGAACGAACAGCCGTCTGTTTGCTGAGCAACGGCGCAAATACCAATACAAACCTGGTACTAAAAGTAAAAGATATATTAGACGGCAATCTAACTCAGTCATATGAAATAAGCGGCACACAGCTTTTGGATATCATTTTGTCGTCTATCACTATTATTCTTTGCCTATTGGCTGTTCTGCTATTTCTCTTAGGATTACGAAAAAGGAAAACGAATGAGCGGCAGCCAATGACCAAAAAGAGAATGATCGTAACAGTTATTTTCCTGATCGCTACGATTGCCCTTGGTATACTATGCTGTGCTTTCGATTGGTCAACGATACTTATTTGGCGAACATATAGTGTTCTTACAGCTTTGATTTCGTCAGCATTATTAACAGCCAGCATTACATGGTTTGTATACACTCACCGATAAAATACCTCGCTCCCAAGATTTACATAATGTTAAGTAATTAAATTTAAATTTATCGGTATGTTACTATTGCTTCCACTAACCTGCTCGATTCGTGGAATAAGGATTTTTAAACAACTATATTATTTTTTAAATGACTTTATTGTAAATTAAACAACAATATTATTTTTACACAAGCGTCGTTAGGTAACATTTTTTAAAAGACTGTTATTCAACAATCTGGCCCCTTTTCATGAAGAAAGACGCTTTCCATATTTCAGAAAAGCGCCCGATTGAGAAAGATTGATTTTCAACTAAAGCCCCCTTTACTTTAAGTACAAAAATTCTCAAGCACATTAAAATTTCGTAAAATCGCAATTTTAGTTTGGGTTTTCCTTTAAATTATCCTTTTTAAAAATTCTAAACCATTTCTGGAATCCCTGTCTTAATAATAATTATGTTTTTGGCTTTATGTCTTCTATATCTTCTATTTGCTACTCCGAAAAAATCAGGTAACTAACAATGTAAAGCAGCAAAGAGTTTTTCTAGTCATTTACACAATCAGGAAATCTTAGTAAAAGATGTTTACAAACAACTTAAAAATGGATATACTTATAAAATAAACAAAAATTTCTTAAGGAGGTCGAATGAAATGATCGTTATCGTTAAATTGATGTCATTGGTAGTTACAACTTCAGTAAAAATAAAAATCACACATTCGACCAGATCGGAATGGATCGCTTAAGGTTTTTTTGTAATTAAGCATACCCATACCGCAGGGAGAAGTGTGCCCCTGCGGTATTTTTGTGCCTTTTTTCACCGTAGAGGAGTCTCTCTACGGTTTTTTTCATTTTTTGTGGTAATTTAAGGAGGTGATAATAAATGATATTAAACTTTTTTGCTCTCACGATAACTATTACAAAACGTGAGATCTCTCATGAGAAAGCACTTCATAATGAAAATGCGAAAAAATTCTTTGAAGAGAACCGAAGAAAAGTAGAAAATTATATTCGTATTCGTCAATATTAATTTTGTTAATTAAAAAACATGAAAGGTGGGAATTGAAATGATTTATATGATCAAAAGACGTCATGCAGTTTTATGGGTGGAGAAAGACACAGCCACCAGATGAAGAAATATAAAGTGACAATATAGCTATTTAATCTCCGTAAAGTTAACCCGTTCTAATCTAGGACGGGTTGCTTCAGGAGGTATTTTGCACTTTTTTAAGCGATATTTTACACATACAACTTGATGTAGTTTAAGAAAATGCGGAATTACAATGTTCGGGAAATTACCATTAGTAAAAATAATTATAATTTCACTGTCCAAATTTTATAGATGATTTGACCATCTATTTCCGTTTGTCCTGTACAGACACTGACTTGCAATTTGTTATAAACAGCCCATTGAGGAAAAAGGGATGCTAAATATTTAATTACCTTTTCATCAGGTGTTGCATATCCTACATTATTTTTATCACTTAAATAGGCAACAAAATCTGGATATAATGCTTCTGTCCATTCTTTAACTTCAAACTCCGAATCAAAAATACGGTTATCCTCTTTATAGCTTCCATTTATCCATTTAACATTCTCCATTGAATCCACCTCATTTCAAATTTTACCCACAGATATTCTATATTATTATGCTAACCTGCGCCGTTAGTTGAAGAATTTGTTCCAAACAGACTTCGCTCCTTCGATTTACGACTAACATATGAACTGATAAAACCATTCCTCTTATATTAAATGGCCATTAAAAGCAAAAAGGGAGCAATTCTTATTCCGTGAAAGTGCCTTTTAATGGAATAACTAAACTTCATTTTGTTGATTTTAAGTGTGTTTCCAAACTTTCATTTGGGTATGTTTGTACTTATCATTGTAAATCCGCATTTTCCTGATGCTACCCCACTAACTAAAAATTTTATATCTTGTTTATTTTTAGCTTAGAATGGATTTTCACCTTTAATAAAAGGGATAAAAACTACATAAATTGAACCAATAAAAATAAGCCAAAAGAGTACCGATGTAAGTCGCTGCTTAAAGAGAATACTTTCCCGAGATATAAACAAACCAACAATCAACGAGTATAATACGAATAAAATATAAGAAACCCCAAACCAGTTTACCCATACGTTTCCTGTATATTGAATTCCAAAATTCTCGTATATAGGTCTTAAAATATAAGTTGTGAAAAGTAAACCAATCGATAAGATGACAATGATCTCAAATAATCTAAGTACAACTTTCTTCAACTCATCCAAATAAATCAACCCCATTTCTACCACCTTTTAATGATGTATTATTCATCATTTTCAATGGATATGTAAGTTTAATATTTGAGACTAGTTTATTGAACTTAGCTGCACCGTTAATAAACTAACCTTCTCCTTTAGTCAAAAAGCGAATGCTCTATTGAACAATCGCTCCCGTTAGCATAAGTAAAATATTTCACATGATTTCTACTGCTCTTTATTCCGAAACTCGAAAGTTGAAAGAATTGCCAACTTCCGAAGAACACTCACTTAAATAATATTCAACTCCATTCCCTGTATTTCTTGATTCTATTCCTTTTCCAGTACCTGTATATCCATCCTATGAATTATTAATATATTGAATTTTGTTACCATTATAATTTAAATTATAGAAAATAGGGTCTTCTTCAATAGTGTACATTGAGATACGAATTTCATCTTTAACACCACTCTCAACATTTTCTATAAAACTCTCAAATCTATCTAAGTTACTAATTTATCCATGAAGATTGACTACATCTCCATTCTCTATTGCCTCCTCAGAAGAATAAGATTTCTGTGGATTGTTAATTTTACTTTCTTGTTGGCAACCAAGTATCACTATTGAAAAAGTGTTAAAGACAGAAATTAAACTAATTTTTTTCAACTTTATCACTCTCCCCTATATAAAGTTATTCAGAATATCTGATTCGCAGACTTATAAATACTAAGACCAATGCAATGACTGTTAGGAAAACTCCCAGCAATCGGAATCCTATAAAGTTGAACGTACCTCCCATAATGATGCCTGTCAACAGTGAAGATAAAATTGTTCCCAAGTATCTCGATGTATTAAATAAACCAGATGCTACACCAGCGATTTCTTTTGGTGAGCTTTTAAACAAAGCCGCCTGCATACCAACAGCGTTTAGCCCGTTGCTAATACCGAATGCGGCTAACGCCAGGCACACACTGATGACCGGTGAACTTTGTGTCCATGTCACGATCCACACTGACCCCACTAGCATCAGTAATGAGGATATAATCAATGCAGGTCTGGGTCCCGATTTACCGACCCATTTCCCTGCTATTGGCGAAGCTACAATCGAGCTCAAGCCCAAGGTTAACATAAGAATACCTGTCTGGAATTCGCTGACATGACGCACCATTTGCAGGTATGATGGAATCCCGAAAAAGAGTGAATAATAAAGTAAGTTAACGAGCAAATATTGTATATTGACCCAAGTCATCCCTGGATATTTGGCGAAGGTGCGCAAAGGAATAAAGGGCGACGTGGTTTTTAACTCATGTCGTACGAATATTCCCAACGCTACGAGCCCTATTAATACAAAGATAATACTCCACAAAGAGAAATGCCCAGATGATTTCGCTGACAGCAAGCCAACTAGAAGGGCAATCAGACCCACCGCAAAGAGCAGAATTCCTACCACATCAATCACACCAAGTAATTTTCGAAACGACATGTCACGTGAAACCGTTGCTGCCGACCCATCGTTAGGAATCATTTTCCAAGCTAATATAAAGCTTGCCACTACAAACGGAATATTGACAAAGAAGATCGCCTGCCAGTCCCACCATTGAATAAGTACTCCTCCAGCAAAAGGTCCTATAGCTGCCGCACCAGATAGGAAAATCGACAAACCTGCCAAAGCATCTGCTTGCTTTTCTGTAATATGAATGCGTACAATTGCTGTTCCAACTGCAATCAACATACTAGTTCCGATTGATTGCACAATTCGGGACACGATAAGCCATCCAAAATTCGGAGAAAATGGAGCCAGAATAGAAGAAACTAAGGATACAACAAGACCAGCCAGAAATATCTTTCTCCGACCGAATAAATCACTAGCCTTCCCCATTATAGGTTGGGCGATAGCACTAGCGATATAAAAAGAAAATACAATCCAGGAAACAGAGGTAAAATCAATTCTATACACATGTTGCAACCTAGCAATAGCAACAGAAATCATTGATGAATTTAAAGGGTTTAATAATATTCCTAGTCCAACGGATATCATTAACCACCTGCTACGAGAATTCACTTTTTTATCCCCCTTTACATTTGTTACATTGATATCTTACTTGAAACTTTACATTCATTCCAACGCATTTAAAGTTATGATATCATTGATCAAAAGGAATGATTGGAGATAAAAAGAAATGGAACTTCTTCAACTACAATATTTTCTAGAGGTAGCTCGATTAGAGCATGTAACCGAAGCTGCACGAAGTCTCCACGTTACGCAATCGTCGCTAAGCAAAACGATTCAACGTCTGGAAGAAGATTTAGGGGTACCTTTATTTGATCGAACAGGTAGGAAACTGCGATTAAATGATTTTGGCAACAAATTCATTCGTCGTGCGGAAAGGGCTTTGTTTGAGTTGGAACAGGGGAAGCAGGAGATTAGCGATTTGTCCAACGCAGAATCTGGCACACTCAAGCTGGCGGTAACCACTGCAAGCACATTGCCCCAGATTCTACGAGAGTTTCGTAAAAAACGGCCTAATATCCAATTTCATGTGCAAATGCTGACCACAATGGAAATGGTCACTCTTTTACATCGAGGTGAAGTCGATTTTTGCTTGTCGTCCTCTCCTTTTCAAGGGGAAGACATCGAATGTCAAGTTGTCTTCGTTGATCCCATTCTTGTAGCTGTTCCTATGGGGCATCGGCTGGCAGACCGAAGTAGCGTATCTTTAACAGAACTAAAGGATGAATGCTTTGTCGGTGTGAAAAAAGGCTACAGCACTCGTGATTTAGTAGACTCTGTATGCAAATCGGCTGGATTTGACCTTAAATATGTGTATGAGGGTGATGAACCTACACGTCTGATTACACTTGTAGAAGCTGAAATTGGACTTGCCTTCATACCAAGCACAGCAAAAATGTCATCGGAAAAGATTAAATATTTGCAAGTTGAGAATCACGAACTTGTACGTGATATCGCTTTATTATGGCATAAAAGTCGGTACATGACGCAAGCTTCTTTGGAATTCCGCGAGGTTGTTCTGGACTATTTTGAGACAATATCGAACCAGTCCAATTAATCATACGTCATGACTCATACCGATTCGATTGGGTCATGGAACATTCTACCACTAAATGGAGTATTATAACTTCTAACGAATAACGTGCATAGTATGTTTATTTGTTAGAAGTTTTTTATGTTCTGAAAGATCTAATGTTATTTAAGATAGAATAAGTGAAAGTGGTAGTTTTGAAATTGAGTTTGATTAATAATGTTTCTCAAACCCAAATTCCTGTCTATATACAACTCATTTGTACCCAACTTAAAACAGCTCAATGATCTTCAAGTAAGCTCCCCGTTGACAGCCTGAGGATTTATGCAATACGTCAACAAAAAAAAGCGTCAATCCTTCTTGGATCAACGCCCCGATTTATTGTAAATCCTTTTATTCCTGATCAAACCATAGTAGCTCTTTATCATCAACATCGCCGTTATAATTGATTAAAATTTCATCTCCTGCTTTTATATCCGTATAAGCAAAGAAGTCAAATGTGCGATTTTTAAAATTAATCTCATATATTGCATTAGGTTCATATGAATGGTTAAACAACATTCCATAACCAAGAAGGATAGCTGATTGACCTATCCCATACTCAAAAGCATAATCACCGAGTAAAGTTTGCTCAATGTATTGATGCTGTTCGTTTGGATAAGAAATGACAGGTGCTTCGTGTAAAAGCTCTCCTTTTTTGATATCACATGTTGCAAATACCCCTCTATTGAATTCTCCATCACTTAATGGAGATGTTTTTATCTCAATCATGTTTGGTCTCCTACTCACTTTTAAAATATTCTTTCTAGCTTTAACATAATTTTAACATTGAGGTCTTTTTAAATCTGCGTCGTTTGCCTAAGTATGTTACTTCAAAATCTTTTCAGAGTAAGAGGTAATTTTTTTCAAACTAGCATAAAGTGATCTGATCAAAATCGTCAATATGAAAATAACGCCATCTACTCTTTAAACACTTTGTTGATCATTTATACGTTTAGCGTGACTCTTTTGGTGGTTGGCAGACGTCACATTTACGTTGATGTTTATTTTTAAATTTAGTAAATGTTTTTTCAAATTTGCTACCACATTCACATTTTAATAGTAACTTTTGAGAAAAACCGTGATATTCTGTCGTTAGTAACTTACTTTCCGAATTATTCTCAACAAATTCTTTAATTTTATCAATTGTCCATTTTTTATTCAATCTCTTACACCTCTATATTTTATCTCAATGCGAAGGCTTTCTTGGCATCTGTTCAATTATAAGGAACGTCTTAATTACCTTAAGCTACTTATTATAACATGAACTGGTACATAATTAAACAGATTCAAGATATCGTTATCTAATATCTCACTACAAAGATTGATGCGTCAACGGTTTCTATCCCCAAAAAGTTAGGATTTCAATGTTAAATTTCCACTTTTCCGAAATTCGGAAAGACTCTAGAAAGATCTATTATGCGGGTCCTCCAACCATAATTGAATACATCAAATTCCAATCATCTGTTTTAGTTGTTCAAAAGGTACATATCCAACAATGGGTTCATATGATTTATTGTGAATAATCAATCGGGAATGAGGAATGCCCATTACCTTAAATTCTGCTGCAATATCTGGGCTTTTTTCAATATTCACTTTGATAATTTTTATCTTACCACTGAATTCTTCACTAAGTTGATTAAGAACTCCTGCAAGCATTTTACAGGGGCCACACCACTCGGCCCAGAAATTTAATAACACAACTTTTTTAGTTTTTAAGTGTTCTTTTAATTCTTTCTTTGTTGTTACATGAACAATCGACATAACTCTTTTCCTCCTTTGTGGAAATACAAATCTTGAAGTTATAATATGCTAATAATTATTATTAGACCCTACTCTCTCCCTTTATCACACATTAAAGATCTTTTATATCCATAATTAAGCGAAAAATTTTTTAAATAATACTGTCGAAAACAACTGCCTTCGCGGCTTTATATCCTTTAACTTCTATCAGCGGATGTTTGTACACCCGCTGATAGAAGTTAATGCTATATGATATAACAATGATCCAATTGAGTGACCGTTTAGTTTGGCATCGAGCTGTTGCTGACTTATTCCTGAAATTTTTTCTAAAAGCGTACGCCTAACATCTTCTAAACACCATATCCAGCGCCCTATCTCTGTTTCAAAATCTGACACGGGAACGACAAGCAAATTTTTTCTCTCCATCTCATTTCTCCTCCGTATTGCTCAAATTTGCACATTTGCTCTGTGATTAAAAACCCCACTTAATATAGCCGTTCGTTGATCAACTGCCGCTCCTCTCGCTTAACTAACACTAAACCATGAATTGTTTTGCATGAATAACGTTTGTATCTTCCTTTCCGTACAATACGTTCTTTGGATTAATAATGATGATTAAAACGGCTACAATGAAGTAAAAAATGGCGTTATACATGAGTAAATCAATTAATTTTCCGTTTATTAGGCCCATAAAAAAATTAAAGAATTGGTGGATAATGATTGGGACGATTAAATTTTGATTTAAATTATGAAATGCTGTCATGACGATCTTAGTAGACATGATTGCGATCATAAAGAGTAGAATATATTTGATTAAATCAACACCCACAAGCCCTGTAGTAAACCATATTGGTAAATGCCACATCCCCCACCAAAACCCTATTATTATCGAAGCTTTTAATGGCGAATGCTTTTTTTGGAGCTCCATTTGAGCGAAACCTCTCCACCCTAATTCTTCTCCTAGTGGCCCAGAAAGAAAGTGGTTAAAAAAGTAATAGATTAGCATTCCCCATGAAGAAACAGTAAAAATAGAGTCTACTTCACTAGTATTAGATACAATAAACAAAATCATCAAAAATATGAAAGCTTGAATCATAATTGCAATGAAAATCACAGAAAACTTAAGTTTATTCTTGAATTTATATTTTACAAATTGCATAAAACTTTGCCCAGGATAGATTTTTTTAAATAATATTGCAAAAGCAAAAGTTGATGACCAAGCTGATATACAGAGCATTACATCAAAAACCCATTTAGGAAATCCTAACACGCTTGTGGCACCTACAAGACAAAAAAGTGGCAAAAAAATGATATTGGTCAGTAAAATAAAACTTGCTACTGGTTTTTTTAGTTTCTTTTCTCTATACATGTATTTTCCCCGCTTCAAACTAAAGTTTTATTAAAAATTTTAAGAATACCTTAAGCTTAAACCTAGGGGTAACTCACAGGTCAACACTCTTACCGTCTCAAAATTCACCGAATAAAAAAATACCCTTCAAAAACTTAAAGGGTAATTAAAATATTCTTTCTATTCATCGAAATATGTAGTTTTAATATTTTTCTCATCTAAAAATTTTTCGATTTTTAATTGCTGCCTTCCGTTCGCTTTAGTAAAATGCTCTGAAGCAAAATTTGATATATCCGTCAAGTTACCACTTTCGGCCATTCCAACAATTTCATCTTCAAATTGTATTAAAGTTGCTCTGATGGATGAAACAAATTCATAGATTGTCTTTGAAGGTTCTTTATAATCATCAGGGATATTATTATTACTAATAAAATCATTGAAATTGGTATCATTCTTTTCCCCTTCAGCTACTAATTTATGTAATTTTTCCTGATCAGATTTAGTAGCATCCTCATATTTATAAACAATTATCTCCATTTCTTTGTCTAACACATGACTATAATCCATATACTTTTTTATACTTGCTTTCATTTCGTCTTCACTAATAGTTTCATTCTTTTTATTAGAAACAAATATATCGTCAGGAATTTTAACAAGTACATTGTTAACAGATTTCCCATTACTTTCTTCATTACTTTCTTTATTACTTTCTTCGTTAGGTGTTGTATCGTGTGAACAAGCACACATCAATACAATTGTGAAAACCATTAGTAGATATAAAATAAATTTTTTCATACTAATCTCCTTTTCAATCCATTTTGTCATTAATTTCACGCTTTCTTCTCGAATCCTCTCTACTTCCTCATGTGCAGTGAACGAACCATGTTGCAATAAATAATTTAATCTCAAATAGGCTCTTCCTCATACACCTTGAGTCACAGTGTACTAGTTAAATAGTACACTATAACTCCTGAGTTCGCAAGCATTATATCCAAATAAAAGGAAGAACACCTAAATAATAAAGGGCTCTTCCTTGGTGAAATTAAGTTGAATAAAGTATACCTCCTATGCAAGGCGATGATATAATAAGTTCACTTTATAGGTGCATAAATCTCTAAAAATACACGTTCAAGTCCATCTTCATAAGTGGTCAGTAATAGATTTATATAAACTTGCCCCGAAAGATCATATCCTTTTTCTATTGCTACGTTTCTTATACTCGCTTCCACGTTATGATCAATATTTTTTCCACCAGTTGACCATCTCCCATCCTCCATAATTGTATATATACATTTTGGATGAGATAGAATTTCGCCTTTTATTTCTTCATCAGCGTCTTCCACTTTTCTTACAATTATAAATTTATCTTCTATCATACCTTCTTCATTGAAACTGATGACTCTTCTTAAAGATTTGAGTGTAACTGCTTTTTTTAAGTTGTCTGCATTCTTTTTTAGAGTGTCATATTTATCATAGGCAGTAAAATGTTCTATCTCCCCCTTTATTTCTAAAGGTTTCATTTCCTTAACTATGTATTGTCCTAAAAATTGTTTAATTTTCTCACAATCCTCTTTTACTATTTGAAGCTTTTTTAAAAGAAGCTTTTTATACTCTATTTCCTGTAAAACTTCCTGTTCTTTCTCTTCTAATAATGAATGTATTCCCTCAATACTCTTACTTTTTCTTAATTCCTGGATTTTTTTAATTTCAATATCAATCTCTCTATAAAAATTTACAGTTGTTATATCATAAATATCATAATGATTATATTTTCTATACCCATTCTCCATATTTTGCTTTGGTTTTACTAATTCCTTTTCCTCGTAAAATTTCAAGGTATCTCTAGATACACCTAAAAAATTAGCTACCTGCCCAATTGTGTACATTTTGATCTCCTATCTTTGATACAAATTCTTTATGATGTTTCACATTAACCAAATAACCATATAATACCATTTCTTATTAAGAGTTGCCAGATGATACTCTGACCAAGCAACGGAAGGTTTATTAGTTACAGCTACATTGAAGTAAGAACTTACGTTTTTTAACTTGTTTATTTTAAATAATAAAATTCTTTTTCTAATAATGATAAAAAAATAGGAGCTGCCGAAACAACTCCAGGATTCTAAAAAAGCTTTTATTCTTCAAAAGATAGATTTGTCGGTTCCTCTAAAAGATGGTTATCAAAACTAATATGGGTTGTAGGGGTATTGTTATCAACTACCTCAAAACGAAGCCCATCCAGCCAAACTTCCCCTTTTCCTGTCAGTAAAATACCGAACGATATTATTGCACTATTTTCTGGTACATCTAGAACTATAGAATATCGATTCCAACTATTTGTACCAAGGATCGGTCTATCACTCATATTATCAAACTGCAGGATATCCTCCGATGCATTATCTACTCGCATCCAAAGTCCTGTGAATTGTTTAACATTTTCAGTTTTAATAAATCCCGAGAGCTTAACTCTTTTATTTCTAAATTCATTTGCCTTAAATTGTTGCATCATTGTTGCAAATTCATCCTGATCCTGAACAGTTTTTGATTTTAAATATCCCGCTGCTTTTCCTTGATGTACATTTTCCTGATCTATTCCTATCTCATAATTATATGGATGACTCCCACTAATGAACCAGCCTTTAATTTTCTCTTCCATTATTGATTCCTCCTTGTTTTTTCTCATAGCTCTCATTACTTTTCTGTATTGCCCTGGTGGCAAACCATACAGTTTTTTGAACGCTCTTGTAAAGGATTCTTGTGACTCAAATTGATAATAGAACGTGATATCAATAATTCTTTCATTCGTATGAAGAAGTATACTTGCAGCATTTGCAAGTCGCCTCATTCGAATATATTCCGTGACAGACATTCCAACAGAGGTTTGAAAAACCCTGTGAAAATGATATCTTGAAAATCCACTCACTGCATCAATATCATCTGCGGAAATTTGCTCATGTAAATGTGATTCAATCCAATTTATTGTTTTTTGAATTAGCCAGTCATTTCTCAATGGTATATCACCTCCTCTTTACTTATAATCATAACGAAAAAGAATTCATAATTTTTGACTTTTTTTGCGATATTCTTCAAAACCAGAGATACTTTAACAAAACATCTTCAATTAAATCGATTTACTACAATCTAATCCAAGTGTAAAAGTATATAAGTGGCTATTTTGCTCCTTTTACAATTTCACTAAATGCTAATACTTGCTAAAAGATCTCACGGTGCCTTACCATAGTTAAGCAATGATATGTGACAGTATCCATTACTCTTACACAATCTTGAAAATATCTTTACTTAAGGAGTGGTAGAATTGGCACGTGTTTTATTTATTAACGGTGGATCAGAAGGACATATCAATCCAACTATTGGCATTGTGCAGGAGCTAATTTCGCGAGGAGAAGAGGTCGTATTCTTTACAACAGAAGCTTTCCGAGAGCGTATTGAGAAGACCGGAGCGACTGTGCGCACATTTGACGGTCAAAAATTTATAAAAGCCTTTATCTCAGGTGGAAGAAATCATTTACTTGAAAGAGTCAACGGACTTTTACTTACTGCAGATATCGTCATACCTAGCGTTCTTGAACAGATTAAAGGAGAGCATTTTGATTACATCATCCACGATTCAATGTTTGGATGTGGCCATTTACTTGCCAAAATCCTTAAGCTTCCTGCAATCAATTCATGTACATCTTTTGCTGAGACTAAACAATCATTTGATAGAACATTAGAACATCTTTCAAAAAATGTCCAAACTGAAGCTTTTAAAAAAATAAATGATGATTTTCAACAGCTAACAGCAAAAATTAAAGAAAAATATGGTTTTGAAATCAATTCTCCTTATGAAGTTTTTTGTAATCCCGCACCGCTTACAATCGTTTATACAACTAGGGATTTTCAACCTTTTAGAGAAGCATTTGACCAATCATATAAATTTGTAGGTCCATCCATCTCTTCACGATTAACACATGAAAATTTCGACCTTACTACAATCAAAGAAAAAAGCCCCATTTACATTTCACTCGGTACTGTCTTAAATCAAGCCATTGCTTTCTATAAGCTTTGTTTTAAGGCACTCGGGAATACTGAGCATACCGTTGTCATGTCTATCGGAGGACAAATTCAACTTAATGAATTAGGAGAGATTCCTGAAAACTTCATTGTAAAAAATTATGTTCCACAAACCGAATTACTAAAATACACCAAATTATTTATCACACATGGTGGCATGAACAGTACTAATGAAGCACTCTATAACGGGGTTCCGCTAATCGTAATTCCATTAAGTGCGGATCAGCCGATAATTGCTGAGCAAGTTACCAATATCGGAGCAGGGATTCAATTACAAATGCAAACCTTGACGGCAAATCAATTAAATGAAGCTGCCGATCAAGTGTTAAACAACCCTTCCATCCATAAGGCTGTTGCAAATATTAAAGAATCCTTCCAAAAATCAGGTGGGTATCAAAAAGCTGTTGATGAAATTTTCAAATTTAAAAGTCAATATGGTATTTAAAAGCTGCCATTATTGGTGGCTTTTTTTAGGTAGGAGAAATTACCACTTTAATAAAGTAATGGAAATTATAATTATAAAAAGTTGGGTAAAGATTTCTCTTATACCCAGCTTTTTTACCCCAAACATTAATGCAATCGATCATCAAACATTAATTGTATTTGAACACCAAACGGATCTTCAATAATACCGTATGTTTTACTAAAAACATTATTTGATAACGGCACAATAATTCTCACTCTCTTATCTGTCGTTAAGCTCTTGTAAAAATGTTCGATTTCTTCTAAGTCAGCACTTTGAATACATAGTGAGGTATTGTTCCCTACTATATATTTTTCAGTGACATCCATTGTATCTTCTGCCAACATGATCTTTGTTTTACCTATTGCTAAGACGGAATGAGTAATAAAATGTTTATTCTCTTCATTAAGCTGTAGCGAGCTGTCACGTCTTGCCATATCTTCATAAGTAACGAGTAACAGTACCTCTGCGTTAAAGTGTTTTTTGTAAAAATCGATGGCCTCCTTTGCTTTTCCTTTCATAGATAAGAATATAGCGACTTCTAGTGTTGAACTCATGGTATCAATCTCCTTTAATAAAATGACTAAGGTAAATATCTTTTTAATTGATATTGCCTTGACCTTATTTTAAGATGTAATGGTATCAAAACATGACACCTTTATCTTCATTCAGAAAAAACGCTCCATCTGAAGGTGGTGAGATAAGTGCGGATGTGTTTCCCTTTCAGCAACAAATTTTTTATGTTGCGAAAGTGAAGCGACAACAGCATTACGCCAAGGCGAAATTGATAAGGAGATTTCTATGAAAAAATCAGAAAGATTAAATGACATGATTAGATACTTAAACAGTCGAGAGTACTTTAATTTAAATGACCTAATGGCTAAGTACAATATTTCCAAAAGCACCGCTCTGCGTGATATAACTTCATTAGAACAATTAGGAATGCCTATTTTTTCGGAGCACGGCAGACATGGACGTTATGGTATCTTAAAAAATAGATTATTATCCCCTATTATTTTTACAATTGATGAAGTGTATGCTCTGTACTTCGCAATGCTGACGTTAGAATCTTATCAATCCACCCCATTCCATTTAAGTGTTCATAAACTAAATGAGAAGTTTGAAAACTGTCTGTCTAACAATCAAATTCTGCAGATTCACAAAATGAAAAAAGTCTTGCAGTTTGAAGTAAATCAACATAATAATGTTAGTCGTTTTTTAGATAAAATTTTAAAAAGCATTCTTAATGAAAGCACCTGTAAAATTCATTATTTTAAAAATGATGAGCAAAAAAGCTACCATGTTCAATTTTTCAAAATTTCCTCTAGGTTTGGTCAATGGTATGCGACTGGAATAGAGTTCAATACGCATAAATATAAAGTTTTTAGATGTGATAGAATAACCTTTATCGAAGAGGAAGAAAATACTCCTCACTTTTCTCTAGATGAACTTCTTAGACGTTCATTAGAAATATACCAATCCGAGAAGAGGATTAACTTTGAGGTAGAGATTTTTGCTCAAGCAAAGGATTTATTTTATAAAGAACAATATCCCTCAATGAAAATAGAAATTGGTAATAAAACAGTCATAAGTGGATTTTATAATCCTGGAGAAGAAGAATTTATCGCTTACTATTTTATGAGGTTTGGACATAGTGTTATCTCAGTGAAACCTGAATCATTAAAACAAATAATTCAGGATAAAGTAGAGAATCTATACAATCACTTTAAAAAGTTATGATTTAGATCAACGATGCAATTTGAGAGGTTATCCAGCTGAGTAACTACTGTGCATAAGCCATCAATTTTCAGACAAAGAAAAGGAGAAAAACGAAGTCGCTTTTCTCCTCTTTTTTATATAAAACTCGGCTATGTCTTACTATCGTCAGTCATTAACCAATTGACAATTGCTACTATTGGAAATGTAATGATTGCCGTTAGAATGGCTAATATCGGTGCTATACTAATTGTTAGTGCAACATACATTAGATACATAATTGGTGCCAGTAATAAAATACTTGGGACTGTCCATCCTGCAACCACTACATAATGATACACAGCCTTCGCCCAATTTAATTTTAATACGATTGGTATAACCAACAGCAAACTAATGATCGCTGGAATCGTAAATGCGTAACTAACACCTTTGAACGTAAGACTAGTCATCACAGCCAATACAATCCATAAAATTTGCGTACTCACCGCGAAATTCATAATACCGTATTTTTTCGAAATCCACTTCGAAAAAAAGAAACTGAACATTACCGCGAGTAAGACCAACAAAGTAAGAATTGTCGGATCAAACTTACCAAACATAATCATATTATATTCATCTATGCCACCATTAAATACAATTGTTAAAAGCCTGATTAGTAGGAAAAAGCAAACGAAAATGGCAACAAGACTACCTATCATCGCAAAAAAACTTAAAGCAAAACCCTTAATCTGTATCACTTGCTTTTTAAAACTGTAGAAGAATATTGCAGCTGTTAGTACCAGCAAAACAACCATCAATGGGATGACTACCTTTTCAGAGTACACGACTAATGTTTTTTTCATTAATGGGAAGTAAATTGCATCACTTTCACTTTCCTCTAAGGCTTGAAACTCTTTTTCATCCATCATCATATACTTTTTCACTAAAGGAAAAGCATAGCTTCCAAAGTGACGAATTGTTCCCTCGTTACTATTTTCCACACGATCTGTCTCAGCATGATATGCCTCTAATCCATTCATATTCGCAAAATTATAGCCTAGTTTTCTGGTCACTTTAAATTCGGTAAAATCCGTATCGTTTGGCATCCTTTTATACATTTCAGAAGCAAATGAGTATGCTATAGGGTATGGAACGGTCTTTTTATACAATTGAACTAGCTTTAAATCATTTGAACTCGTTTCAAACAAAATTGGTACCCCTGCATTTCCTCTTGCTTCGAAATTAAACATAACGCTAACTTTATTTAAAACATCCGTTCGATCTTTAAAAGCACTCGCCCCAAGTAAACCTAGCTCCTCACCGTCTGTTAGTACAAAATAGATTGTGTTTTTAGGTGCCTGCATTTGTTTTAACGCTCTTGCTGTCTCCATAATTGTGACAACTCCGTAGCCATCATCTGACGCTCCAGGAGCCTTAGTTACAGAATCATAATGAGCTGTTAATAAAATCGCATTGTCATCCCCTGATGTCCCTGGGATTTTCGCAATAATATTTTCAACAGTCTCTGTACCTAATTCCGCAGCATACTTCTCATCTCTAATATCCTTAACTGGCTTCGATTGAATTTCAACAGGCACATCTATTTCTTGAAAGTATTTGACAATATAATCTCTGACCTTTTTATTCGCAGGAGAGCCCATTGGATGCGGTTCCTTTGCAACTTCTTTTAAATAATCAAGAGCTCGTTCTGATGAAAAATCCTTTTCAGTTCCCCCCATTTCTTCTGTAGAAGGACTTATAAATTGACTAAAACTTATAAATAGCGTTATCAATCCTAGTAATATCGCAAAAATAAGCAATCTTCTTTTTTTCACCTATTACTCTCCTTAATTTTTTCTTAACACTGAAATTTATGAAACCTAGACATATCATATGTTTTATTTTTACTTTATTTCCAATCATCCAATCTAAGAAATACCTTAAAGGTCAATTCGATTTTACATAAAAAATTCTTGATATTACATCATTTCCACCTTTTCGTTGAATGTTCGATTCATTCAAAAAACACAACAAATATCAAAACACTTTTTAATTCTTCACTATAATTAAAAACAGGAGTGATATATGATGAACAACATGATTCAAGATATGATTGATTGGATTGAAGAGCATCTATTTGAAGGGTTTTCCCTGACGAAACTAAGTGAAGCAATGGGCTATTCTTCTTACTATTGTTCCTTTAAATTTCATCAAATAACGGGCATTAGCCTCAAACGATATATGACCCTTAGAAAAACCTATCTTTCTTCAATCAGTCTTAGTGAAACAGACGAAAGGATCATTGAAATAGCGATCAAACATGGCTACTCGTCCCAAGAAGCATTTTCCCGAGCTTTCAAGGAGATCTTTGGAGTTAGTCCCAATGCCTTTCGTTCATGTCCTGAACCATTGCAAACATATGTAAAACTCACTATGAATGAAGCGAGGAGTTATGATATGGACATTTCAAAAAAATTAAGAATTGAAGATTTACAAAAACATGTGGATGAACATTTTGATCACGAAGTATTGAATATTTTAAATGGACAAATGATGTTTGAAGAATTCAGTTCTCAACAATTAATGGGAAAAAGTGATTACGCACCTTTTAATGAAGCGATGTGTGTACACGACACCGTTGAAACCATTTTTAGCGACTCATTCAAACAAGTTCGAGCGACAGGACATGAAGTCTCATTAGCAGAATATGAAGCAATTACAGTTGTGCCACTTGAAAAAACCTTATTTTCAAAAAAATATCAATGTATCGTTCTCTGGTTTGGTGAAGATATGTTCTGTCAGATGAATTTAATAACGATATTAGCTTATTTAGAACAAATATCATTTGAAGGAACTATTTATTATCATGCGGTGAGAGAGCAAACATATGATGTGAAAGAAACTGAAATAACATTAGGCAGCTATTATGATATATATGAATCAGTGTTATTAGACCACCGTATGCCAGATGTAGAATTGATACCTGTTATGTATCAAGGAATCAAATTGTATTTAGAACTTCTTCAAAATGACAATGAAATTACTAAATATATTCAAGCACATCAACATCTATCTCAAAATGAAATCGTACGAAACCTACTCCTTCTCTTCCCTCAATACGGTTTAGGGGATACTCAGTATTTTGCATTAATTGAGGCAACAATTAAATGAGTGAAAAAGTGTGGTAAAAAGTTGCAACATAACTTTTTACCACTTCTTATTATCCTTCTAGAATGAAAACGTTCCTGCAAATTTTGTAAACCTGAAATAGCAATTCCACTACAATATTAATTTGTAATTTTTCTCATAACCCATTCAATGGGTCCTCTTTTATATTTTCTTCTCCATAAAACAGAAAATAAAATACTTACTACGAAAAAAAATGTTGTAAATAATAATGAAAATGCTAACGTTTGATTTTCTAACCTATTTAATAAAGCCAATATACCAACACCGATGAATACATGGCTTACATAATGCGTTAATGTTAATTGTCCTGTTTGAATAAGTGATTTTATCAGCCATTGGCCAGCAAACTTTTCTACTATATAAATAGAAGCAACAATGACAATTATCGCTGAGGCGGAATTTGATAACATATAAAATATGTTTGGTGGAATTGGTCCAGTTTGAAACAAGAATTCGGCACTGTTACCATCTAATACCGACAGTGATAGTCGCATCAACACTTTCGAGAGTACCTCTACCGTTATTAGTAAAAATAAAGAAAAATACAACATTTTGTTTCTTACAGATTTCTTCAATAAGTCAAGTCTGCCAATGATCATTCCAAGTAAAAAGAAACATATCCAAGGGAATACTGGGTGATACCCATTAAACAAAAGGTTTCTGATAAAACCTTCTATTGTCCAAAAATCAAGATATTCCATAAATGGTTGTTTAGGGTGCCACCCTTTCAAATAATTCATTGTCACTTGTAAGATTTGCGATGTTATTAAAAAAAGACTAGATATGATGATCATGAACTTTGTAGAAGCAATGATAAGAAATGATGCAATCAGCATATAAACTCCATAATAATGGAGAATATCCCCAGTCCAATCTGCTACATATAAACATAATCCTAGAACAAAAAGAAAAGCGGAACGTTTCCATAATTTCGCTTTAATAGTAGAAATGTCACCGCCATTCCTAGTTTTTCTTGTCATCAAAGCAACTCCGATACCTGCCAGCGTAACAAAAGTGGCAGACGCTCTTCCTTCAAAAAGTCCAGTAAACCATATAAGCCACGCTGGCCCATTTCCTACCGCTCCCATAATGATTTTAAAGTTTACTATCAGCATTCCAAGCATAGCCAAGGCTCTGGCAAAATCTAACCCTTCAATACGTTTAGATTGTAACTGTTTGATCATAAATGTTCCTCCTTAAGTACACGATTAATGACCTTCTTTCAATATTCTTATTTCCTCATTCATCTCATCACCTATAGAGATGGGAGGCTTCTGCAACTTACGTTACAAAAAACATTTTGCTGAAAGAAGTTAAAATAATAGTTGTTAACGGTCGGTTATTCTATTGATCAATAGTCATATTGGGACATTCTTTTATAGATATTGCAGACTTTTTATATCTACTAAAATATTGATGAACCATTATTTATCAGAAACCTATGCATTTTTGGGGCGCCCTACTTAATACATCCTAACTATAAACTATAGGGTTGACCTAATGTCAAACCAACTTTTTTGTGTACTCTTCTCAATTCATTTGCCCAATTATTCATTGGTAGAATGATGCTAAAACCCACACGCTGAAAATCCGTTATCTTTATCACTTACAACTTCTTATAACCATTCTTTCATTATCAGTGATAACTGTTTAAAGTTTTATCTTATGTTTATTGTTTGACATTAGGCTAGCCCTAGAGTTTATATTTATGCTAGAGAAGAGGGATATTATGGATGAAACAATTACAATAAATCAATTAGCTAAAATATTTGATATTAGTCATCATCAAATACGATATTACGAAGAAAAAGGGATCTTATTTCCATCCTACACGGATAATAATAGATATCGAAAATATTCTCTTAAGGAAATTTATCAACTTGCTCAAATTTTAATGTTGAGAGACTTAAATCTTTCAATCGCACAAATTAAAGATGTTGTAACGACATATAAAAAAAATGATTATTTGAATTTATTAAGCGAAAAATCAAAAGAACTTTCAGACGAAATAAACAAACTACAAAAAATTAAAAAGGCAATTGATAACCATTATGTAAATATTACAAACAAAAAAGTAAGGTCAACAAAATACTTAAAAAAAAATCATTTAGAAAAAATATTCACTTTAAAAACTAATGAAACCTTATCCGCCAAAGATTTTTTAAAATTACAATTATCAACTCAATTTTTTTATAATGATATTATTTATGTTTTTGAAGAAGATGAATATCATATGTGTATAAAAACAGAACATAAAGCTGATTTCATCATGAATGAAGGTAAATATAGTTCTATATTTATTATTAGTGAAAATGATGATGAATTTGAGGAACAAATATTATCCATTATCGACAAGAAGAAAGCCCCTATCTATGTAATGGAGCTCTCAAGCGGCATTTTTACTAAAAGTAATAGTCTTGAGTTAGAAATTCTAATTCCCGAAAAAAGTTAAATTTATTAGAATATAAATCACATGCTAGAGAATGCTAAATTATAGACATTTCTGTTAGTCCGGAGCATAGAAGAAAAGGAGTTGGAAAGCTGTTATTGCAATGGGCAAAGAATTTTGCTCGAACTCATTTACAATCAAATGAGTTGAGTTTGCACGTCGCAAGTAGTAATCCTCCTCAATTTTACTAGCTCATATCATTCCGTGCTACAGCTTTTATTCAAGCATCGAAATGGTATTATTAATTATTATGATAGAAATAAACACCATTTTAAACGGCTCACATTTTGAACAGACTTGTTCATAATGCGAGCCGTTTTTTTTACTGAATTATACATTCATGTCTGTAATGGCAGGAATATTTATTTCCTTCACACATGAAACTGGTGATAGATTAATAATACATTGGACAATGGCTACAATATCTTGAACAGGAATACGTGTACCTTCATACAGCTTAATTGCCTTTTCAGCCCCTTCTTCAAAAGGTACTTCAGCAGCAAGTTCTCCTGGATTAATACACGTTACCGAGATCTTATCTTTTCTCACATGCTCTCGCAAAGCATTTGTAATGCCTCGTAAGCCAAATTTAGATGTAACAAACGAAACTTGCGCATTATTCGAATGATCTAAACCTGCAGTTGAACCAATTAAAACAATTTTTCCGCTTTTCGCCTGTCTTAAGTTAGGTAACAGCGCCTGGATATATGTAATAGTAGAAGTTAAATTAATATTAATTAAATTTGCAATATCCCCAACTTCATCGTTATCAAACGTATAATCATCTTCAAAACCACGTTTTTCCCATACTCCAACATTGTAAATTAATACATCAATAGCAACGTCTTTTAAAGCTTCTTTTAAAGCAGAAATATGTTGTTGACTAGATAAATCAATTGTCAGCCATTTCCGAATGACGCCATCATTTAAATCTAAACTACTTGGTCGTGTGCGCGATACCACCCATACTGTGTCCCCTTCTGTTGGTAATCCCTTTACAAATGCATCACCTAATCCTTGGCTTGCTCCAAATATAATAAAGTTCTTACTCACCCAATCACCCTTTCTATATAACTACAACATAAGTATAGTTAATAGAAAAATTAGTAACAACTAAAGCGATTTATAGAAATATTAGGTAAAACAAATTGTCTATGCTCGTTCATTTTATACCTCTTTTACCCAATAAGTTGTACAATCGTCACTTCGATCTAGGAAACCATATTCCTCTTTTATTTTATCGGCAAAAGTACTTTTTCCAGAGCCTCCGCAACCATCTATTCCAATCAAGAATGTGGATTGCTTTTTAGAATTACCGTTAATTAACTCGCCAAGCAGTTGGCTGAAAGAACTATATTCTTCGTTTCTCATTTTGGTGTTCTCTCCCTGTTACTTCTTAAACTAAACAAATACATTAGTGCAGAAGTAAATTGTTTATTACTCGAACTTAGAAAACCTAATACTATTATACATTTCCATATTTTTCATTAAACCCCTTTTAATTATCAAGTTTAAAACGAGCCTTCTAATAAAAATTGGTTCGTCATATTGACAGAAAATTCAGGCTTAATATATAATTTTTGGTATTACCAATGTCATTGATTTGTATTACCACAAAATAAAGGGGACGAGGATTTGAAAGAAAAGGAAAGCTCCTCAGATAAAATTGAGAAAGAATTAATTAGATCCATATTGGCTGGTGTTTATTCTGTAGGAAGTAATTTGCCGCCAGAAAGAGAGCTTGCAAAAGAATTTGGTGTTGGTCGTCCAACTATTCGGGAGGCGCTTCAACGTTTAGGAAGGGGTGGATGGATAACAGGAAGAAAAGGAATGCCTGCGAATGTTAATGATTATTGGCGCAATGGGAATCTAACGACTCTTGTTAATATTGTTGAGAATCATCATATCGTAACAGATGAATTTATCATGTATTTATTAGAATTAAGAAGTTCTTTGACGCCGACTTATATTCGTGATGCTGTTACGTTTAATCAACCTAGAGTAGTTGCTCTTCTTGCCAATCTAGAGCAGCTTGAAGATAGTGCAGAAAGCTATGCCGCATTTGATTGGGATTTGCAAAAAAGGTGTGCCGGCCTTGCCATCAATCCAATCTTTCTACTCGTTTTAAATAGCTTCGATTCTATTTATTTAGATATGGCGAAAAGATATTTTTCTATAAAAGATCATCGTGAGTTGTCCTTCAACTATTACCACGATTTATTAAAAGCTGCATTAAAGGGAGATGCAATGGAAGCGGAAAGGTTGTCTACGGAAACAATGGCGAAAAGCTTGGCTCTTTGGAAAGATAGAAAAAAATAAAGAATACTGGAGGCGTGACAAATGAGATTGAAATATTTTAAAGAATATTTTTCTTACCCTGATATATTAATCATGACCTGTCTATTTCTCATTAGCTTTGGATATATGATTCTACATTTTACTTCTATCGGAATTTTGGGTGCTTTTATTCTAGGAATGATTATGTATTCCTTAGCTGAGTATGTTACACACAGGTTTCTTTTTCATCTGAAACCACCAAAGAATGCATTCTTGTTAAAAATGCTTAAACGCTTACATTATGACCACCATGCAAATCCGAATGAATTACATTTATTATTTTTACCCTTATGGTACAGTGTGCCAAACATTGCAATTGTAGCAGCTATTTTTTATATTCTTTCATCTAGCTTTGTAATTACAAACGCGTTTATTGCAGGTATCATGCTCTTTTTATTATTTTATGAGTGGAAGCATTATATCGCCCATCGCCCTCTTCAGCCAATATCTCCATGGGGGCGTTGGATGAAAAAGGTTCATTTATGGCATCATTTCAAAAATGAAAATTACTGGTATGGTGTTACGAACCCAGCCTATGATTTTCTCATGGGTACCTTTAAAAATCAAAAGGATGTTGGCCAAAGTAAAACTGCTAAAAATCTAGAGAAACGTGGCGAGTAGAAATTAGAATTATAAAAGATATGCCTTCTGAAATTTTCGGCCCTATGCTGTCTTTATGATAAAAATCCAATCATCGTTATTTGATGATTGGATTTTGGCCCTTGCCTTTCGCTGGCAACTCTGCGGTGAAAAAAGCAGGGAATTCTTTCGAGATTTCCCTACTTTTTTAATATTATTCCAAATTTTAATTTCTAAAGAAAACCTCTAAGCACTTTATACAGTACGTCCCTACGTTAAGTCGCCGCTGCTGAGGCAGCAGCATGGTCAGCCTTTACACAATCAATTGCGACAACGAGCGCAATAATGATAGCTTCCATCTCTTCATTCAATATTTGTACCTTGTAGCTATCGCCCCAAGTGAACCACTCCTTGTTCACTTTACCGACGACTTCACCATGCTGTAAGATTTGAAAATCCATATCCCACCAGTTACCTTCTACCTCAATGCCTGCCGCATCAATTGTATAGCGTGCTTTAAAGAAAGAAAACTCCTTCTTAATCGTTAACACCTCTTGACCGTTTACTTCAACAAAAAAAATCGGTAAAAAGCTGAACACCTTTTTCGTAATAAGCGCGACCTCATCTCTTGCTGCATTCATAATGGAGAACGTTTTTGGAATTTGCATAAAACTGCCCTCCACGTAATAAACATCCTTCTCCTGCTGATCTTTTACCGTAAATTTTCCACTTAAACTGAATACCTTCTGCTTTATATAAAGTTGCTTCATACTACGCCTCCTTTTTAATAGCATATTACTAAAACTGTTTTTATCATAGACAATAATTACAGAAGTGGGTTTTATATGTATAATATTTAATGAAATTTGCCTAGTAGAAAAATATTTTCTTTATATATATTCACGATTTAAATAACTCTCTTACTTGTAACATGGAAATAAAGCCTATTCAAGACTGCTATACCTTAAATAGGCTTATTGTTTTTTTACAGAGAAAACGCACTTACTTATGATACGGTTCCCCGTAATGTATCTAAATGAGAAACTGTACATTTTCTTTTAAAACCAATTCGCTTATTAACTCGCTGGGATGTAAAAACTATAGGCTCTGTTAAACACAATGGTTGATTTTATTAGAATCCATTGAAAAGCTAGTTTCGTCTCTTCTTTTAAAATCAACACAAACTCCAAGATAATGATAAACAATCAAATACATTAAAAAAGTATAAGTTAAATAGTAAGTAAAGAATTTATTGAATTTAATCCATCAAGTACTTGTTTAACTTCAATATTTTTGGACCAATCTTCATCTTTGATTTCTACACAATTATTAACTACAAGCCATAAGTTAAGCTATGGCTGTGCAGCTGCTCTACTAAAACCTATTATCTCTTACTCCTCAAGGTGAATCGTATTTACCATTCCTACAAATTGAACCTTCTTTGGCTTTCTAATATGGGCTTCCTTTACTGCTGGTTAAACAAAGTACTATTCCGACTGGCTGCGTTCGGGGAGATGATGGACAGCTTGATTCTTTCCTCCACTTATCTGGTTTTCAAATACTTCAACAGTAGATGAACTTTTTTGATAGCGTACAATGGTACGAATCCTTACAAAACTGGACGGGACAAGTTCGAAGTGGTTTCTTCATTCAGATCAACATGAATACAAATATATTTGTGGTAAATAAGCAACGAAAAAAAGGTGACTTTGAGAAATGAAGTTCAAAGTCTCCTTAGAATATCAGCATGCTAGCAAGTTCTTATTGAAAAGTAGCCAAAGGTTTGTCCTCTATGCTTATTTCAATTTAACCCCTTAACCCCTGCAGAAATCTCTTACTTTACTAGACCGTGTGGGTCGATGACGAATTTTCTGGCAACCCCATTATCAAAATCTTGGTATGCCTTTGGAGCATCGTCTAATGATATTACTGTAGCATTAACAGCTTTCGCAATTTGAGCTCTTCCACTCAAAATTGCCGCCATTAAATCGCGATGATATTTCATTACAGGTGTTTGACCAGTTACAAAAGTATGTGCTTTAGCCCATCCTAAGCCAAGACGAATTTTTAACGTACCAATTTTTGCATCCTCATCAATTCCACCAGGGTCCCCGGTTACGTAAAGACCCGGTATACCTAAACGTCCTCCAGCACGTGTTATTTGCATAATAGAATTTAAAACAGTAGCAGGTGCTTCAACTGCATTAGCTCCATGTGCAGATGCTTCAAACCCTACACAATCTACAGCACAATCTACTTCAGGTGCTCCAAGTATTTGGTCTATTTGCTCTCCTAGGTTTGAATGATTTCGTAAATTAACTGTTTCGCAACCAAAGCTTCTAGCTTGAGCTAACCTTTCTTCATTTAAATCTCCTACAATTACTACGGCGGCTCCTAGTAACTGAGCTGAATGAGCAGCAGCGAGACCAACTGGACCTGCACCTGCGATATACACAGTTGATCCCGGTTTCACACCTGCACTTACGGCACCATGATATCCAGTTGGAAATATATCTGAAAGCATTGTTAAATCTCTAATTTTCTCCATTGCTTGGTCTTTATCAGGAAATTTTAATAATTGGAAGTCGGCATATGGCACCATCACATACTCAGATTGACCTCCAACCCATCCTCCCATATCGACATAACCATATGCTGAACCAGGACGATCTGGATTAACATTCTCACAAATATGAGTATTGCGCTCCTTACAGCTACGGCACCGACCGCAAGCTATATTAAATGGAACAGAAACTAAATCACCTTTTTTAATAAATTCAACATCTCGGCCTACTTCAATCACTTCTCCAGTAATCTCGTGGCCTAGAACTAATCCTGTCGGAGCTGTAGTTCTCCCCCTCACCATATGCTGATCGCTTCCACAAATATTAGTTGTTACTACCTTTAAAATAACACCATGATCACATTTGCGTCCTACGTTAAGTGGATTTACCCCTGGTCCATCTCGTAAAACCAAATCTGGAAAACCAATATCTTGCACTTCTACTTTTCCAGAGCCCATATAGGCCACAGCTCTATTTCCAACCACTTGCAATTCCTCCCCTATATCATAAATTTATACAATCTAAATATATGGCCACTTTGTCCTAATCATTCCTTTATCTCTCACGTCTATTTCTCTACTTTACAATTGAATTCATCCATTTCAATTAAGTAGAGATTTTTTCCTTGCAAACTGCATATGAACTAAAAGAAGAGAGTTAGTCCATAAAGAACTGACTCTCTTCTTTTAGTTCATACTTATATTTCCCTAGTTTCTTCTTTAAGCCATACTCTCTCTTCTTCATTTAAATAAGGACCTAGCTTTGTGTAGACCTCTTGATGATAATTGTTTAACCATTGCTTTTCACTTTCTGTTAACATCTCTTTATTTATACCGGCTAAATCAATAGGGCAATACGTGATTGCTTCAAACTTCATAAATTGACCAAACTCTGTTTTCTCGTCTTCAACTACTAACATCATATTTTCAATTCTAATTCCATATTTACCCTCCAGGTATATTCCTGGTTCATTTGTAATAATCATGCCTTTTTCTAAAATAACATTATTATTATTATTTCTTATGCTTTGTGGTCCTTCATGAACATTTAAGAAAAAACCTACCCCATGGCCAGTCCCGCATTTATAGTCCAAACCATACTTCCAAATTGGTTGTCTTGCTAAAACATCTAAGTTTGAGCCTGTTGCTCCGTATAAATATTTTACTGAGCTTAATGCAATAAACCCTTTTAACACTAACGTAAAATCTCTTTTTTGTTCATCGCTATGTTTTCCTAAAACAATCGTTCTTGTAATATCTGTTGTTCCATCATAATACTGTCCACCTGAATCAATTAAAAAAAGACCTTCATTCTTGAGCGTATATTGAGTTTCTTTATTAGCTTTATAATGCATCATCGCAGCATGTTCTTTATAACCTGCTATCGTATCAAAGCTAGGTCCAACAAATCCCTCCTGCTCCCTTCTGAAATCTTCTAATCTTTCTTCTGCAATAATCTCTGAAATTTCTGTTTTATCTACTGAGTTTTTTAGCCATTTAATAAATTTCACCATGGCTAAACCATCTTTTATTTCACACCATTTTAAATTTTTTATTTCAACTTCATTTTTAATAGCTTTTAAATTAGTTGTGATGTTAGGGCTTTCAATTTTCTTTGTACTGCTGTTAATGGCATTATATAATCTGATATTTGTTTTATTTGTATCTAGAATAACAGCATCTCCGTTTGAAAGATTTCCCAATAATGTTTGTATTTCATCGCTCGCTTTTAACTCAATTCCTTCAGCTTCCAGTTCTAATTTAATCAAAGGGGAAACCTTGCAAGAATCAATAAACAAGTAACATTTATGTTCTGCTACGATTACATTAGCTATTGCAATAGGATTGTTAGGCACATCTGCCCCTCTTATATTCAAAAGCCATGCAATGTCGTCAAGTGAAGTTAAAATATAATAATTTGCTCCTTTATTTTTCATTTCTTCTCTAACTTCATTTAATTTTTCTACTCGTGATTTGCCTGCATATTTTACGTCATGCGTAAAAATTTGTCCTTTAGGAATCTCCGGTCTATCTTCCCACAGATCACCTATTAAATCTTTATTCATTTTTAATTCGATTCCCTTTGCTTTTAGATCCCTTTCCATCTTTTTAACCATATCAATTGAAAAAACATTTCCATCAAAGCCCACATTGCTTCCTTCTTTAAGAACATCTGCTAGCCATTCTGTATAAGATGGTACCCCTGGGTCCATCATTCTAAATAATCTGATTCCTGAGCTCTCAAGCTGTTTTTCAGCTTGAATATAGTATCTGCCATCTGTCCATAAACCAGCGTCCTCTAATGTAATAACTACAGTACCTGCGGACCCTGTAAATCCTGATATCCATTGTCTACATTTCCAGTGTTCTGCTACATATTCACTCTGATGTGCATCAAAGCTGGGAACTATATAAGCATCCATTTGATTTTCTTTCATTAGCTGTCTTAACTTTTCTACCCTATCTTTGATATTCATTACTAATACCTCCATTTTCTTTAAGACTAAATTCTTTACTTTCACGCTCATACAGCCATATAGCTAATACTATACTAATTATTCCGGCCGTAAGCTTCGATATTATAAATGCGCCTATCATTTCTGGCGCTACTCCTGACACAAAACCAAGTTGACCACCAAATACAAATGCTCCACTTACTCCAAAGGCAGTACATACCACTTTTCCTTTAGGATTCATTTCTTTAAATGTTCCAAATATCAACAAATTACTAGCTAAGCTTCCTAGAATGCCTGCTACTGAGGCTGAATTAATTCCAAACTTCTCCCCTATTTTTTCAAAAGTATTTTTAAAGATTCGATTAATAAGTGCTAGCATGGGATATGCTCCACCTAAAACAAGTGCAATCTTGGCTACTATAACAGTAGATTCAGAAAGTGGTGCTAATCCTGAGACAAGCTTTACACCAAATATCACATCTATACCTTGTAAAAGTAATCCAACAGTACTCAAACTCACTATAAGCTTTCCAAATACATTAAAAACTTTTATAAAAACATGAGGAACTTTTAATAATCCTGCTCCTAAAATAATGGAGAAAAAAAATATAGGGACCAGATTCAGAACTAATATATTGATATTTATTTTTTGCCATAATCCTGCTGCCAGACATCCTATTGGTATAGTAATAATTCCAACCAACACACCTTTAGAAAAATATTTTTCATCCGCTTTAGAAAGCATTCCTAACGCGACGGGTATTGAAAAACTGATGGTGGCTCCTAAAGTAGATGCAATGATAATTCCTGAAAATGCCCCCATTTCTTCAGACAATGCTAGCTTATTAGCCATTTGGTAGCCACCCATATCTACAGCTAAAAATGCTGCCGGAACTATAGAAGGATCTAGATGAAAAACTCTACAGATTGGAATAATCACAACAGATAAAAAATTTGTAAATATAGGAACTAAAGAAATTATTCCTATCATACCAAGCCCTAAAGTCCCCATAGTCTTTATGCCTTCCTCAAATTTCCCACCCAGCTTCAAATGATTTCCGGTAATATAATCAATAGCTCCAATTACAAAAAAAGAACCAATTAGATATAGTATCAATTTATCCATTGTTATTATCACTTTCTAATTACTTTGTATAATGTCTTTACTAGTCAGCATCTGTATTATCAAATCCTCTATTGTACATATAATTAGGCGTATTAACAGCTATAAGCTTGACCTTTTTATTAGTGTAATTTGCCCAATTGTGTGCAATACTTGATTCCATATGAACACTGTCACCAGGATATACTTCATACCTCTTATCATTTATGTAAATTGTTAATATACCCTCTAAAACATAAATGAACTCTTCTCCTTCATGTTTATAGGATAATATTTCTTCATCTTTCCTTTGAGGAAGAATTTCTATAAGCCTTGGGACAAGTTGTTTATTTTCCAAATCTGAACTTAAACTATACTTAATAAAACCTCCTTCTACTGAATCCATTATTTCTTGTTCATAACTTTTCAGAACCATATCTTTCCTTTTACGTGGGTAATCGAAAAAATGTGTTAAATGCACCCCCAAAGTTTCAGCTAGTTTTTCAAGCGAATCAACTGCTATGGTAGTAAGTCCTCTTTCCAATTGGGATATAAACCCAACAGATAGTTCACTTTTTTCACTTAACTCTTTCAAAGTAATACCTTTTTCAGTCCTCAATTTCTTTATTTCCATTCCAATATTCATCATTTCACCTCGAATTTCATTTTTATGAATAATATAATACATATTATACCCACAAACAACATTTGATGAAAAAAATTTCATATTCATGAAAATATTTTTAACATTATCATATATTCTCTCAAGAAAAGTCCGCATAATTACACCCTAAATCACAAAAAAGACGCATGATCTATTAGATCTGCGCCTTCATTGATAAATAAAAAATATGTAAAAGTGTTATCTTATTGTACCTCGCTCAAATAAGGTACCCATAACCTCAATATTTACTTTTATTAAGCTTCTAATGTTTTATAAATCTTTTTGACTCTTTTTAATTGTGGTGCTGTTAGGTATTTTTCTCTTTTTCGTAACACATTCAATAATTCCTCTTTATTTTCATCTGTTACGGCTAAAAGCGTACTTTCCGAGTGCTGTGGAATTTCCTTTGGTCTGCAATTCTCAAGGTGATGGAGTAATATTGGAAAAATCACATCATTGTTTTCCTTACTGACAGTTGCTAGCTTCGCAAGAGTTAGGACACCTTTATCAATTGTAATAACTGAACCCACTTTCATAGCACTTTTTAATATGTCAAGATGAGCCATAATAGTTTCTGATGCTCCTTCGGCAATCGTTGCTAATGCCGTCATTCCGCCCCAGACCAAACGATTATTACGGCTTTTTAGCAACTCTATAAAAGTCAGGGCATACTTACTTATGAGTTCTGGTTTAACTTGTCCAATTTCGTATGCTACTTTAATACAATCGTATTGAATCTTTTTATCTTTGCAAGTTAGGTTTTCAATTATTTCTTCTATGCCCGTATAATTTTCTTCATTAATTAATATATGTGCCAGCTCAATATTTGGCTCTTCATCATTTCGACTTAGTTGAGAAGCTAACAGGTTCAAAACTGACATGATTATCCCTCATTTATCAAATATATTTTATGTATATACATTATCACATTTAACCCATAACAAATCTGTTATCAAAATAAATTCAACCTCTTGATAAAACTAGACTTTTCACTGTCTTTTTTGCATTAAACCTAAGAACCACCTTACATAAGGTATCTTCATCTAGGAGATAGTATCGTTTTAGAAATATTATTGCAATATAATTGCCATAGACGTAAACAAATTAACATCTCCTTGTTCTTTTTCTCAGAAAAATCTATGTTACGATAATTTAAAATTAACAACCCAGAACATGGAGGATAAATGAATGTTTAAAAAAATTATATCAATTGTACCAGTTGCAATGCTCTCAGTATCTTTAAGTGCTAATGTTCAAGCTGCAACGATTACTGTACAAAAAGGAGATACCCTTTGGGATCTATCACGTGCAAATAATACATCAGTAGAAAATATCCAAAAGTTGAATAATATTACTACTAATCTTATTCACCCTGGGGATGTCCTAACCATTGCACAACAAAAACAATATACAGTTAAGAAAGGTGATACATTATGGAACATTGCCTTAGATCATCAAGTAACAGTTTCGCAAATTAAAGAATGGAACCAATTACAAACTGATTCCATTAATCCAGGTTTAAAACTATTCATCTTTGATGGTTTGAAAACTAGTAATACGGCTGTAACTGAAAAACCAATAATGCCTGCAGCACATGAATCAAAGGGAACTACAACTTCATCTGCCGCACCATCAACAAATAAAACAACTTCAAAGGATCGTACACCTGAAGCAAATGCTCCATCAACAAGTAAGACTGCTTCAAAGGTTCATACACCTGCAGCAAATGCTCCATCAACAAGTAAGACCGCTCCAAAGGTTCATACACCTGCAGCAAATGCTCCATCAACAAGCAATACCGCTTCAAAGGATCGTACACCTGAAGCAATCGCTCCATCAACAAGTAAGACTGCTTCAAAGGTTCATACACCTGCAGCAACCGCTCCATCAACAAGTAAGACTGCTTCAAAGGTTCATACACCTGCAGCAACCGCTCCATCAACAAGTAAGACTGCTGCAAAGGAAATTACAGTGCAAGCTTCAGCCTATACGGCTTCATGTGAGGGATGTACAGGTATTACCGCTACTGGAATTAACCTTAAAACAAACCCAAATGCAAAGGTCATCTCAGTTGACCCAGCTATAATTCCACTTGGTAGTAAAGTTTATGTAGAAGGCTATGGTGAAGCGATCGCAGGGGATACTGGCGGAGCCATTAAGGGGAACCGAATCGATGTCTTTTTTCCTTCTCAACAGGATGCAATCAATTTTGGAGTAAAAAAATTAAAGGTCACAATATTAAACTAATATAAGTGACTTAAAATCTTAAAATAAGCAAAAAAAGAACCCGATTGGGTTCTTTTTTGCTTATTTTTTCAACCTTTTCAATAGGTAAACTAATGTTAAATTGTATTACTTATTTCCCCTCGTACCACCCAAGCTAAAAACGCTGCCTAATGAAACAACTATGTCTAAAATTAACGGTCACTTCACTTGATCTAAAATGTGTATCTTATAGTAGCTATTATACTCTTAACGAGCCAAGGAAACTCCTTACAGCATAGTAGGATTCTACCCCCTTGTGGTACATAACTCAACCTTTTTCTCTCGCCCAAAGTGATATTAAAGTTATTTAATTCTGAACTAAAAATATAAGAGCCTCGCTACTTTAAAGTTGTTTAATTCTTATTCAACTAAAGCTTTAAGTACATTTCTTCATATTCTTTTCTTTAAATAAAATGAGCAAAATCCTGAAACACAAAGACAGGCTATAAATGTCCAGAAATTAAAAAATAAATGATTAGAAAAAGGATTTAAATAGGATATTTCGTATTCAAAATACGGATTGATTTCATTTCGAAATGAAACGATTCTGTAAATCGTAATTCCCGAAATCAGCACAAACATCCCTGCATAGCAGGCTTGAAATAGTTTCCTTTTCACTAAAAAACGCCCATGGAACTTTTCAAAAACAAACATCATTGCAAAGAAAAAATAAAGAATAATTAACATCGGAAACATAACAAACATTAAGCCTGGGTTTCCATTCCCTCCAACAAAATTGACACCTGTGGGGTCGAATGATTTAGTAGTCATATTAGTGAATGCAAAACAGACAACACTTACAATTCCTGAGACAACAACACTTAGCCAAAAAAGAAAACGCATTATAACTCCTCCTCAACAAAACTACCCCTTTAGTATATAAAATTCAAAAAAAGCGTAAATCCTTGTTGGATAAACGCCCTCCATTAGTTGAATAGATGATTAATGTAAGTGGTGTTATAAATATTATGGGGAAGAGCCCTGGATTACCATTACTTATACTATTCTTTGAACTTCCTATCACAATCGGTGCAGTCAAAAAATTTATTAAACAAAAAATGATAGCAGTCATGATATAACTTTTAGAATATAGAAACAATGATAGTTTACTCACTCTCTTCCCCCACAATCGAATTATTTCAACATATAAACAGTATTAATTTTACCCGATACAGTTGACCAACTTACGTAATTCGTAGCTGTATTATTTTGTCCACCGTCTGGATCTTTATAACCTACGAAATTACCACCATCAGCGTCATAACCATTAATCACTCGCCAATGGTAACTTTCACCACTGAATGCTAACCAAACAGCACCAACAGGATTTTTACCATTAATTGCTGTTTGTATAGTTCCAAATGATGGTGCATCACTTGCGTTATAGTTCCATCCAGACATGTCATGATTTAAGTGTAATTTTAGACCATTTGCGAAAGAATACTCATTAGTATCTAACGCATAAGAATTTATATCGAAATACAAATGATTTATTAAATTTTCGTTAATGCCTTTTTATTGTGTATACAAGATTTTACACATCATTGGTTTGACAGTGTTTTGGATCTACTTTACAAGTTGTAGCATGTATAAAATTTTGCATAATGAAGAACAAGGAAAAGCCAATTTTTCTCTGACATTGCGATCTTCAGTAATAGCTTATTCCTTCGGCTACGTTTAGAAATAGATCGCCGATTTTGTCACCCAAAACGTTTGGCGATGCGTATTTTTTTGAACTTATCAATTTTTGTTCTATTTATGACAAAAATTGATTTTGAATTGAGAAAAAATAAAGAAGGTTGAAAACATGCTTTAAATTAGGAACTATTTTCATGCGGATATGAACACAATATATAGATTAAGTGAAAGAGAGTAACTTATTACACTATAAAAACAAGAAAAATTAAACAAGAAAACTTCAAATTTTTCGGAAGTAACAGCTAATTTACTGACTTTTATCAATTTTTGTTCAATTAACAACAAAACTTGATTTTAAGTTTTTAATGGCTAATGATAAGATATTAACATACCCGGGGAAAAGTAAAAAAAAGAGGAACATTCAGTTATAGAGTCTTGTACAGATTTAGGTGATGAAGCATCTTATAGCACTAAAATTAAATTATACGGAATTTAATTATCTGTATTTTCTAAGACTAATTCAAGTAAAAGCTCGACTACAGCGGACGTTCCACGAAAGAACGAACTAACGTTGATTCTAAGTTGATTTAAACGAACTAATAAAGGAACGAATGATAAAAAAAACGATCTTCTGACAATAAATCACCCTATTAACCTCATTTTTATGATAACTTTGTAAAAATAATAAAATTGAAACTTAGGAAAAAAAGGAGTTGTTTTGATGAAGAAATCTTTTAATTTTATTTTATCGTTAGTTTTAATTATCTCGATGTTCTCTTTTTCAGGTCTTAATGTATTTGCAACAGAAAATGTAGAGTCACCTATTCAAACAAAAAATATTGAAGGTGAATATACTTTTGAAGACATAATGTCTTTGGAAAAATATGTTTCTGTCAATGAAGGATTGTTTAATTTAGATACAACACGTGCTGTTAAAGATGGCGTTAGTTTAGAGCTATTAGAAGGTCAGCAAAGATATTTCGATTCTCTAAATTTAGAAATAAATGAAGGTAAATTAAAAGCAGATGAAAATTTAGAAATCACTAATTTAGATTCTAATCCAGATACATTTTTACCTAATAAAGGGATATATTTATTTGCTAATTGTAATGGAGTAACAACAAGCCCTACAGTACATTGGTGGGGTAAAAGTAGAAAATTTAATTCATGCGATGCCAATAAATTTGCAGCTGATCTAGCTAGTGTAGGTGCTGGAGCTGCAGGAGCTGGCATTCTAGCAATTTGGTTTCCAGGAATGGGTTGGGCTAGTATAATATCAGCAGCATACTGCGCTCTTTACTCATCACGTGTTACTGCAAATAATGCATATAATACTGGAGTAATAGTTGATATGACTTGGGCGATGGTTTATGATATAGAGCCACAATAAAAGGGGTGGTTTTATTCTTAAATCTTTAATTATTTCCACTATTATAGGATAAATTATTGTTGGTGTTATAGTATTTTTATTGTTTGTTTCAATATAAAAATACTGTATGTAATCTTAATGGATTACATACAGTATTTTTTTAGACCAGTTCAGTAATATATTTTATGATAATGAATTTTGACCCAGAACTATATCCAACATTTTCGCCGGGAACAATATAACCCTACACCCCTATTTAAACGCCATAGGAACGTACCAAAACGCTTTTTAACGAAAGATTGGTGGGTGTTTTTATGAAGCTAACAATTAATATGTCTTAAACGGTTATCTATGGTCTTTAAAAGAGATGACCATTTTTGTTGTTAATTATAGCGAATTCCCTCCTAGAATGTATAAAGGCAGAAGGTATTTTGAGAATAACTTCTGCCAAAAACTTTTCTTACTTTCTTCTAATTGTTTGCTTAATTTCTTCAACATTTATTATTGTTGGATGATCAAATCTCGTTGTTCTTTAAGTCTATCTATGAGCGAATGAAAAATAATATTAAGTTGTTAAGAGGCAAACATAATTTAACTCAGGACCAATTAGCCGAAATGTTAGAGGTTTCGAGGCAAACAATCATTTCGCTAGAAAAAGAAAAATATAATCCTTCAATCACACTTGCTTTTAAATTAGCGGGTGTATTCAAATGCGGAATCGAAGATATTTATATATACGAGGGGGGAAATTCATAATGAAACAAGCACGTAAAAATCAAATTAGTTATTTATTTTTAGGTATAGTAATGGTCCCATTAGGTATTTATATAAACTACCCTTATATAATGCAAAATACATTTCCAGAAGGCATTATGATATTATTTATAGGTACTAGTTCTCTAATGATGGCTTATTTATCGCCACATTTATTCCCAAAAGTTGAGCGTTCAAAAGAAATTCTGTGTAAAAGCATGAGTATAAATTATTTTGTATTATTCGGTTCTATGACCTTATTAATTTTACTGACAGGTTCCTTAGGACCATTTGTATTATCAGCTTCACATGTTTTGATTGTTTTATTTTGCATTATGGTTACTACAATACCTCTAACAATGATTGTTTATGCAAATAGTATATAGGGGGATTATGAATTATTTGCTTTTGAAATTAAACGATATTAATAACTTCACTCAGAATATGCAATTTTATTCTGCACTTAAATTAATGGGGGAAAGAGGTATCCATCTCATATGATTATGAGGTGGTCTTTTTTATTTAGGTGTCAAAACTTAAAGCAACATGTATAAAAAAGGAGATACACACCTCATTCACCCAGGTTTAAATCTATCCATCATTGATGGTTTGAAAACTAGTACAGCTGTAACTGACAAACCAATAATGCCTGCAAGGTCATCTCAGTTGACCCAGCCATAATTCCACTTGGTAGTAAAGTTTATGTAGAAGGCTATGGAGAAGCTATCGCTGGGGATACTGGCGGAGCCATTAAAGGAAATCGAATCGATGTCTTTGTTCCTTCTCAACAGGATGCAATCAATTTTGGAGTTAAACAATTAAAGGTCACAATATTAAACTAATATATCTATTTCAGCCCATCCCTAGGATTTCTATATATGTACAAAAAGATGACTAAGCAAAAAAAGAACCAGATTGGGTTCTTTTTTGCTTATTTTTTCAACCATTTAAACCTAACGAGCCAAGGAAACTCCTTGCAACATAGTGGGTTCTGCCCCATTGTGGTACAAAACTCAACCTCTTTCTCTTGCCCTCTGTGTATCTCTTATATTCTTTTGAACCGTTATAGCTGCAAATAAACTAAGGACAAATGCCATACTAAAAAATCCTTTTTCGCTTAAAATAATACTTCCTGCATTGTATAAACCGATGGCCATTAATGCAATTGATACAATAAGTGCGAACCAACTAATACCATAATAAATACTAGTAACTGGTATTCCCTCCTCTTTATCTCTAACTGCTTTTTGTAAAGATATCGCCGAATAAAGTCCGAATACTAAAACTGCAAAGTAAAATCCCTTTTCGTTCAATTGCATAGTTGCGTTAAACAAACCTATAAGATAAGACGCAACACCTACTAATAGCGCTGCCCACGAAGCCCCTTTGAAGGCTGAAGTCGGTTCTCCTTCTTTCCTTTCTTCTTTCCTGTCTACTTTCCTTTCTTCCTTCACATTTAAATCATTTCGTTTTTCTTTATCCAATAAAACCTCATTATCATTGGACATTCAATTTTTCGCCTCCATCTTTTAATCTAATAAAAATGGAGCACCAGTGACACTGTAGTGCACCCTCTTTACAAAACTAACCTGCCAATAAGTTGAACAAGAAAAAAGACCTTCGTTATTAAAGTATATGCTCATTAGCATGAGGAAGATAACTTCACAACCTTTAAGTTTCCGCGATCAATTATGCCTCGTCCAGAATTGGCTTTGTGATTAGGCCTGTATGAGGTATGAGTGTAAATCTTAAATAAGTTTTACTAACTCTGGATTTAATACAACTTTATGATACCTCCAACAATCAGAGTATTCTGTACCAATTTTGTGGTCATTCAAGCAAACCCTGTTCATTCCATCACAGCCGTCAAGACCACAACAACCATTTAATCTACTGCTATCTGAATGCCGGTTTGAATTAATTAAATCCTTGATGTTGATAATGATCGATCCTTTTAATAATTCGTAAGCGGTTTCCTCTTGAATTAAATAAAAGCCTCTAGGAATATAATCTTGACCATCTTTTTCATTAATCAAATTCAGGTCTTTTAATTCCGCCAATGGTTCAGAAATTTCTAAATTACATGCTTTACAAATCAGTTTCAATTTATCGTTTCCTCCTTCATATGATTTTTCGAAACATTTTTTTGGTAACCCAAAAAATAGGAGCAAATACTATAATTTAATCTAAGTTTTTTACAAATAAAACTCTGTCTTGATCTTCTCCGTCATAGTCTGTATTTATTGATAGACCATCCACAATTCTATCTCCCTCTTCAATTTCAAAACCCATTTTGGTATGAAAGGCAATCGAAACTTTATTGACAGGTGACGTTACACAACGAACAACACTTCGATTATTTTGCTTTACCGCAGTAAAAAATTTATTGTACAAGTGTTTTCCAATATTATGCTTTCTGTATTCTGGATGAACTCCAACGAAATGAATATACGCCTCATTTGAATGAGTTTGAGAAAGGAATCCTATTAGAAAACCCACAAGTTTACCATCCTTTTCTGCAACGAAACTTGTTTGTGTAAAATGGTCGAAGAATAATTTTGGTAACTTATCAGACATATTCCTACCACCCCACCACTCATTGATTAGAGGTGGTGAAATTACGTAGTAGTCTGAACCTTTAACTGAACGAATTTCCATCTTAGCCCTCCTAATTTATGTAAAAATATATTTAAACTAATATTAACATAGCTCAATAAGAAAAGTTGCCTTTGACTTCGGCAACTTTTTTCTTAAACTTTTGTACTCGTTACCTTAAAAGTTAAACTACTATTGACGAACTTCATTATCGGCTACTGTCAATTAGTATTTCATAATCATCAATCCCAGGATCAAAAATTGGCAGATATGAATCATGGAATTCATACCTGCCAATGCTACTATAATTTTCTTAATTGTCTGTTCTTTAATTCAATGAGTGTTGTTATATATTTGCTCGATATAAAGTGAGTAATCTGCATCTCGATTTTCTTTATTTTCACTGATGATTTTACCTTCATATAATGATTCACCTGTCCGTAAATCACCGATTAGGAACAAATGACCATCCGAAACACGATCGATTAAATATAGTTTACCATCTGTAATCTGTATAGAAGGTTTTTCTTTAGCATTAGCAATGCTTGGATATTTAAAGCTAATAGGTTCTTCCCACTGATTCTTCTCTATATTATAACGGTTCAGTACTAAACCATTGGTTGAACGAACAGGAATAAATATATCTGTTCCTTGAAGAATGATCGAGTGCTTATATGGTTTTAATTCGGCCGGAATTGTCCATTCTTTCTTTTCATTATTCAGATAGTTATACAAATACATTGGGCTAGAGATAATTTCACTCTCACCATCTTCTAGATATTTGTATTTTTTAACCATATATAGGAAATAATTTTCGTTTTGTATTTTTTTATAGTCATTAAATATATCGATGATGGCGCGGTTTACCTCGTCTGACTCTATTTTTGCAATAATTGAGTCTTGTTCTAATTCCTTTTTGTTTTCATCAACCGTGTATAAGTGCAACTCTTCCTCACTATTGAGATTGCTTGTTGCTAATATTTTTATTTTCCCATTTTCTACATAGACATCTCTCTCATCGATCCAGTCATATCTGACTTGGTCTGGCATATTGATTTCAAATGAAGAACTTTCATTTGTATTTTTATCAAGTATATCGATTTTCAGAATGAAAGATTCTCCTCGGCCCTCTTTATTTGAAAAAGTCGTATAAATTAAACGGTTTTCGTCTTCAAAATACTGACCAGGATTTGCTTCTTTTCCACGCATAAACTTACGGTGTTCTTGAATATATTTTTGAAACATCCCAGGGTAATAGCGTCCCTTCAACTCTCCGATAAAAGACCCACTCTGATTAGTCGAACCATCCTTTGATATATCTAAGCTACGATAAATATCAACACTTTGATAACTTGCATGAATGATTAAATTGTCGATTTCTCCCTTATCTCCGTTAGTAGTTTCAATTTTAAAAGATAAATTCTTTGCCATTGCCTGTTGAATATAGTAAGAACCGATTGTCGTCACGATGAACAAACTAATCAATATCGTTTTCCAATATTTTTTCATTGCCATCCCCCTTAGACCCTGATTTTATATTTTAGCAAATAATTTGCGATCCATATGGCACTGACTAATACGATGATGCTTATTACCAGTTCCATTAGGAAGACTTCTAGTGTGTAAAAATAGCCAATTAATAACCTATTTACTAATAGTGGAGCAATAAATACTCCGAACGAAAGCATTCCATAAACGATTGCGATAAAAATGCCTTTTAAACCGTAACTTCGTTCAATTAAAACGGCCGTGAATAGAACTGCTACAAAGATTAGCCCGACTCCATAAATCAGGATAAATCCTGTTAAGGTATTCGGATAGAGCCAGTCACACATTTCTAGACTATCAAAATCATAAATTGAAAAATGCGATTGTAAATCTGTTGGTATAATACTATTAACAATTTGAATTTCGATTGAGATTAATACTATTTGCAAGGCAACTAAACCAAGTACTAAAAGCATAATTGTCGTTAATTTAGAGAAATAGATAGTAATTCTTTCAGTTGGCAACATTAATAATCTATAAATAAATGTATTTTTTCCAAACCAGTCCCGATACCAAATAAAGAAAACATAAATCATCAATACAGCTATGCTAAAAAAGATTGGCAGCAGAAACCATTCAGAACCAACGAACCGATCAAAAGAATATGATCCGTAATCTTTAGTATATTGGCTCATTGATAGTTGTTTTTTATACATCACTTGATCCACGTCATTCATATATCCTTTTGACACGACAACCGCCCCAATGAATTGACTGACAATTATTAATCCTATTAAAGTTAGGTACAGTTTGAAAAATCGATTTACTTCGAAATTAAGAAGTTTTAAATAGTTTTTCATCAAAAATACACCTCTCTCATGACATCAACGACTGATTTCCCTTCCTTTTCACGTACTTCCTCTACGCTAAATTCTTTTACTACTTCACCGTTATTAATAAGCACTGCTCTATCAATCAAGTGTTCTATATCACTAATTTCATGGGTTGTGATAATCACACCACGATCTTCAATTAGATGACTTGTAAACACTTCGGCAATCTGTTCACGGGAGAAAATATCAATACCAGAGAATGGTTCATCCATCAGTAAGTAATCTACATTCAGTGCCAAACCTAATATCATATTGACTTTAGCCATATTCCCCTTCGATAAATTGGCAATCCGGTCAGTAGGATCTAGCTTAAAAAATTGCAGTAACTCTTCTGCCCTTTTTGGATTCCAGTTTTTATAAAAATCGGCCATGAACGCAAATGCATCACAAATTTTCATTTGCGGCAACATCGTAATCGTATCTGGAATAAAAGTAACTTTTTCATAGCTTTCTTTCCGAATTTTTTCACCATCAATCAAAATTTCACCACTATTAATAGGAGTGAGCGCCATAATCGCTTTCATGATTGTCGTCTTTCCTACTCCGTTTATACCGATTAAACAAGTAATTTCACCTTTTTCTGCAGTAAAAGAAAGACCTTTTAATACCTGTTTCCTGCCGTATTTCTTCATGACATTTTTTACTTCGATCATTTCGATTCCTCCGATTCTCCGCTTTCGGCATCATGCTTTTTCTTCACTAGCTCCAACACTTCGGATAAAGGCACATCGATGGATTTAATAGAACCTAAAAATAAGTCAACCGCTTCGATAATCAATTCCTCACGGACACTTTTAAGGACCGCTTCATCTTTAGTAATGCAGCTCGGCATATTTCCCTCAGTAAAAATCAATCCTTGTTCCTCCATTTCCTTATAAGCTCGTTGCGCAGTATTTGGGTTAATCTTCAGCTGGTTGGCTAGTTCTCTTCTTGACGGAATCTCCTGACCAGGTTCAAAATACCCCTTGGCGATTTGCTCTTTAAAATGCCGGATAACCTGAACATAAACTGGATCCCGATTATTAAACTTTACAGTCAATTAACTCAACTCCCAGAAAATCATATTTTCGCGTATTAAGCACTTAATACAGAATGAGCATAATGGTGGGCTATGTACTTTTAAAGAAAGAACCTCCCAATTTATTATTTAGCCATTACCCCGCTAATCGGCCATAGTGTATTAATAACTTAATACACCATTCTCAAAAAAATGTAAAAGTGTATTAAGCATACAATACACTCTTCGTAATGTATTATAGGCTTAATACACTTTTTATGTCAATCAAATCCATGGAAATAAATCTCAATGTTTAAAAGACAATCAATTGTGCTCTACTCCTTATTGAAGTAAAGCCCACAAGTTAGATTAATAAGAACAGAGAGGTCAACGCACTCTTTAGTTAAACAAGGAATCTATCTATAATCTTTTATTCCACTCTCAAAAGCCTGTCTATCGTCATTCTCAATCCCGTGCAAGGCTTCTTGTAAAGCAAATGTACTTTTATAAAATTTAACTCGTTCAGATATTTCATTACCGTTAGGATATAGGTTAATACACATTTCAAAAAATTTTTCACCATAGCTAGAGAGTATGCCAGCAAAGTCATACGCTGGATCTCCTAAACCAGAACCACCAAAATCTATTATCCCTGAAATCATACTTGTTTCTGGATTCCACAAAATGTTAGATGCTCCGAAATCTCGGTGTATAAGTGTTATATCTAAATTTGAGAATGCTTTCCCTTTTAAGAACGTTTCAAAGGATTGTGATATTTCCTTTTGAGCGTCTTTTCTGATATAAGGAAATATTGTATTTTGAATCTTATCGTACAAGTTATACATCTCTTCCCTAGGATTACGAACCTTTAGTTTCAAATCTCGACTAGCTTTTTCTCCTGAAATAGAATGGAGTTCTATAAGAAAAGAAACAAGTTGTTTTGCCAACCTCTTCACCACTTCAACACTCTTTACATCTGTTAAATTTTCCTTCCACAAAGGAACACCATCTATTAGTTTGTAGCCAGTGAAGACCTACCTGGTTCTAACTCATCAAAAGACTGATAAATCGGATTCGGAATAGGGGTGGAAACGATCCCTATAATATATTTCAAAATTTCAGTCTCTCTTCTTAATTGAATGATGCCATTTTTATATCTCGGAAATCTAAAAACCAAAGATTTGTTTACAATTAACACATCATTATTCTGTCCAATTTCATTAAGATAAAAGTCTTCAATGGAAAGGTCAGAATAACAGGATTGAATGTTTTCAATAAAGTTATTATTCATTTGGAAATACCCCCTTTTGTCTCTTTCTATTGCTTTGATTCCTAAACTCTTGTTGAACTATCATACGCAATTAGTTTAACTACATTTCTTCACAAAAATTAAATACATTTTAACATAAATATCCAATAAAATAATCACCTCTAAAGAACGAGGTGATTATTATCAATCTTACTTATTTAAGAAGCTACACACTACGCTAGTAGCAAATAGCGAATATATGGCATTCATTTTAAGAAGCATCTTCAAATTGACTATTATATAGATCCGCATAGAATCCTTTTTCTGCAATCAGTTCTTCATGATTACCACTTTCAATGATGTCTCCGTCTTTCATAACTAAAATCAAATCGGCGTTTTTAATTGTTGAAAGTCTATGCGCAATAACAAATGATGTTCTACCCACCATCAATTTATCCATTGCTTTTTGAATTAGCGCTTCAGTACGCGTATCAACGGAACTAGTAGCTTCATCTAAGATAAGCAATGGTGCTTTTTTAACCATTGCCCTTGCAATCGTAATAAGCTGTTTTTGTCCTACAGATAAACTTGTATTATCATTTAAAACTGTATCATAACCGTTTGGTAATGTTCTAATAAAGTGATGCAAACCTACCGCTTTACAAGCTGCTACTACTTCTTCATCGGTTACATGATTCTTGTTATAAATGATGTTTTCCTTAATGGTACCTTCGAATAGCCAAGTATCTTGTAGCACCATGCAAAATAAATCGTGAACATTTTTACGAGTAATTGAATTAGTTGATACGTCCTCAATCATGATTTCCCCGCTATCTACTTCATAGAAACGCATTAGAAGATTAACAAGCGTTGTTTTCCCAGCCCCAGTAGGCCCAACAATTGCCACTTTTTGGCCGGCTTTAATATGAGCAGAAAAATCTTTTATAATAAGTTTCTCTTTCGTATATCCGAACTTAACGTTTTTAAATTCTACATTACCGTTTACATCTTTTGCATCTAAAGTGACTTTCTTATCACTCTCATCTTTAAGCTCCTCTTCTTGTAAGAACTCAAATACACGTTCACTTGCTGCGGCAGTTGACTGCAAGCTTGTAGCTGCCTGCGCTAACTGAGACAACGGCTGCGTAAATAAGCGGATATACACCATAAATGAAACAATAACACCAAATGTAATAGAACCTTTCACAGTCAGTGCAGCACCTACTACACAAACAACAACATAACCTAAATTTCCAATAAAGATCATGAGAGGCATCATCATACCCGACATAAACTGTGCTCGCCAAGCGCTATTAAATAGACTTTCATTGATTTCATTAAATTCTTGCTTCGCTACTTTTTCACCGTTATAAACCTTCATGACATTATGCCCTGAATAGATTTCTTCAATATGGCCATTTATTCTACCAAGGTCTTGCTGCTGGCGTACGAAGTACTTGCGGGATTTGGATATAATAAATGACATGAATACAAATCCAACGAAAGTTGCTGCAATAGCAGAAAGAGCCATCGTAACATTAATATAGAACATCATAATCAAAGATCCAAAGAACATAACTCCCGCTGACACTAACGAACCAATACTTTGGTTTAGAGACTGTCCAATCATATCCACATCATTCGTCACACGGCTTAACACATCGCCGTAGGTTGTCGAGTCGAAGTATTTCAATGGTAATCTATCGATTTTGTTCGAAATATCTGAACGTAACCTTTTGGAAACTCGCTGCGTAATTGTAGCCATAATAAACGCCTGAATATAATTGAAGATAAAGCTCAACCCATACAAAATAGCAAGGAACAGACCGATTTTTCCAATTGCCGTAATATCAATCTCACCAGACATGCCATCCATTATCAAATCGGTAATCTCACTCAGCTTATTAGGTCCAATGATTGTGAAAATTGTTCCTGTAACTGCCAAAACAATTGCAAAGATGATCGCTGGTAAATAAGGTTTACAATAGGCAATCAGCTTTCCCATGGGCTTTTTAAAATTTTTTGGCTTTTCTCCAGGAGCCATCATATGACCTGGACCGCCGGGACCACCGGGACCTTTTCGAGGCTTATTTTGTGTATTAGTCATTTTCCAACTCCTCCTTCGATAGCTGAGAATAAGCAATTTCTTGATAAGTATTACAAGTTTTTAATAGTTCACTATGTTTCCCCATACCAACAATTTTACCTTCATCAAGAACAATGATTTTATCAGCATCTTTAATCGTTCCAATTCGCTGCGCCACAATCAAAGAAGTTGCACCTTTCGTTTCTTTTTTCAAAGTAGAACGAAGTTGACGGTCTGTTTTATAATCTAGAGCAGAGAAAGAGTCATCAAAAATAAAGATTTCTGGATTTCTATTCACAGCTCTTGCAATAGAAAGACGTTGTTTTTGTCCCCCTGAAAGATTTGTACCACCTTGTGCAATAGTTGCATCATATTCGCCTTCCATTTTCTCCACAAACTCTTGCCCTTGGGCAATTTCTACCGCTTTTTTGATCTCCTCATCTGTGGATGAAGTCTGGCCGTTATCACCGTAGGCAACATTAGATTTTACGGTACCTGAAAATAATACGGCTTTTTGAGAAACGTAGCCAAGCTTATTATAAAGAGCTTCTTGTGCATATTCTTTTACATTAATGCCGTCGACTAATACCTCTCCCTCAGTAGCATCGTAAAATCTTGGAATTAAATTAATTAGCGTACTCTTACCACTACCCGTAGAACCGATAAAAGCAACAGTTTCACCTTTATGTGCTGTAAAGCTAATATCCTTTAAAACATAGTCTTCTGCATCAGGATATTTAAAACTAACATTACGCAGTTCGATTTCACCTTCGATTCCTTTAGGCGACGATTTTATTTCTCCATCAATAATTGTCTGAGGTGTATTTAGTACTTCATTAATACGCGCTGCAGATACTGCTGCTCTTGGTAGCAAAATGAATGTCATTGATAATAGCATAAATGCCATAACTACCAGCATTGCATAAGATGAAAATACGACCATATCACTAAACTTACCAATTCTATCCATACCGGCAGCATTATTAATTACATGCGCTCCTATCCAATAGATTGCAAGAGTTAAACCTGACATAATCAGTCCCATCCCTGGTTGCATAAGGGCCATAAGGCGGTTCACAAATAGATTTGTATCAGTTAAATCGTTATTTACTTTTTCAAATTTTTCTTCCTGATACCCTTGTGCATTATAAGCATGAACAACACGAATACCAGTTAAACCTTCTCTTGTTACTCGGTTAAGATTATCTGTCAGTTTTTGAACAACTTTAAATTTCGGTAGCACAAAGATGATCAGGTTACCTATCAATATAAGTAAAACAATGACAGCTACTCCTGTTGCCGCTGACCACTCCCAACTTTTACCCATGATTTTCAAAATAGCCCATGTTGCAAGGATAGGAGCCTTGATCATAACTTGAAGACCCATTGCAACAGTTTGCTGTATTTGCGTTATATCATTAGTAGAACGAGTAATTAAGCTTGCGATTGAAAAACCATTAATCTCCTCCATAGAGAAAGATAGAGTTTTGTTAAATACTCCTTTTCGCAATTCCTTTGAAAGAGACGTTGCTACCTTTGCTGCAAAATAGCCCACAATGATTGCCAATATCATACTGCCAAGCGCACATAAGAGCATCTTCCCTCCAGCTGACCATATTTCGCTCGTTTTACTGCCCTCCGTTTGTACAAGGGTCGTAATTTTAGCCATATAATCCGGCAACTTCAAATCCAGCCAAACTTGCCCTACAATGAACACAATACTGACTACGATAAGCGTCCATTCTTTTGGTTTTAAGTATTTAAATATTTTCAACATGTTTGCAGTCCTCCTCATTTAGTTAGCATGCTAACTATTTATTAATAAAAACTTCAAAATAACATCTTCTTCAAGATTCAATATTCTCTTTCATAGCATCCATCACTTCAAAAAAAACTTCAAGTTTCTCTTCCGGGATACCTGTTAATAATTTTTGTTCAAGCTTTGCTCTACGAATCATAATACTGTCGTGTATTTTCAGCGCATCTTCGGTTAAGACAATTTTTTTGAGTCTTGTATCGTATGGAACAGTTTGCCTTGTTATCAATCCATTATTTTCCATAGATTTTAGTATTCTAGATGCTGTTGATTTACGAATAGAAAATTCTCGTTCAAAATCTTTTTGAAAAACATCTTTATCTTGGTTTTTATAAAGATAACTAATCGTCCAACCGTGCATAGCAGTAAGGTTATCTCTTTCCGTTAGCGTAGTCCAAGTGGTTTGATCCAATTGTCTTCTCATTAAAAGCGACAATGTACGCAGCTCTAACCCAACTGATCTCCTTTTGCTCAATCTTCTTCCTCCAATCCAATATGTTAGCCTACTAACTTTAGTAATACTATTATAGTGTCATGGCGTACTTAACAATTTATTCGTAAGATGCTTATATCACTAGGTGAAAGATGGATCATGTTCAGATTTATCTTCGTATTCAGTTTGCCATAACGACTGCAAAAAATTCAACAAAAAAGCAAACCACTTTTAAGTTAAGAAAAAAAAGTATTTTACTTTTAACAAATATACTGTACGCGGTTCTTGTTGCTTTGAAATAAAGTATTTCTTTATATGTCAAAATAAAATGCACATTTTCTCTATTCTTAGCCTTAGTACATAAATAAATTACAACTTTGCATTCGGAAGGAACAATTGTTTTTTACAGTTACTTAGCCATTAAACGCTCTACTCATCCTAAAACTGCTGAGCCGATCGTGGAAGTCCGCACATTCAAATGAAGGACAAATTACTAAAAGGAAAAGTACTCGAAAAATTTGAGATCGAACGAGAGTAATGGCAACAGAAGAGTATCAATTTTTTATTTTACATATCTGAATCAATTTCATAAATCACTTTTTTCAAGAGCTTAGACTGCTCCAATTAAGAAAATTTACGTTTTTAAAAATTATGCTGCTTGAGTTTGTGATTGTAATAATGCATTCAAACGATCCACCGCTAATTTACAGGCATTATAAATAAACGTCACCAGGTTGAAGTGAAGTTTGGCTTTTCTTCCTGTTCTGTGACGGATGTTGTTTAACTGAAAATATTGTTTTAAATAGGCATTCACACGTTCAACGGCTGTGCGCTCTTTATACAGTTGTTTCCAAAGTTCAGAGCCACGTGCTGGATACGTGAATTTTCGTATATCCGTGTCAGATTTGATTTTGAAAACCTTCTGACAGAGGGAATCATTACGTAACGGACAGGTTACACATTCCTTTGGTTTGGTGAATTTTAGTGTTCGATACTTTTCATCAAAGCTGTCGTAACAGTAGCTGTGTTCACGTACACAGGTCGGTCTGAAATGTTCATCAAAGCCAAGGTACTCTCCTTCATTGCGGACATTATATGGAATAACTGCACGCATTTGATACGTATGTAATTGACTGTGAATGGGCTCGTAATCATACCCTGCATCCAAAATAGCGGTCGTAAAATGTTCTAGAAATAGGTCTTTTCCTTTCTTTAAAAGAGGAATCGCTGCTTTACTATCCGACAAATTGGCAGATGTCATAAGGCGTCCAACAATATATTGACTCTTTGTAGCCACCGCGAGATGTCCCTTAAAGCCAAACCAAAACGTGTTTTTGCCATCACTGTTCTTTTTAATGCCCCAATTCGGTTCGATGGGCGCATCTTGCCACAATGTTTCTAGTGATGTATCGAGTTGGTCCTTGATCTCTTTTTCATAAGCTGACTGGTTGGCTTTGATTTCTGCTTGTTCCGTAAGCCAAGCCTCGCGTTCTTCTTTTGATTTTCGTCCACGTTTTTTTGGTGGTACAGGCTCATTTTTCTCCGAGGGCTTTGCCGCATCACGTGACTCAAAATGTGTGGCATCAATCGCGAGGTGTTCATCATAAAGAAAGCCTTCTATAAAGGCAGTTTGAATCAATGTATCTTGCATGTGGTCGAGAACATCTGATTGACTGATGACATCGATCATACGTGAATAAGACGCTTCAGATGGAACCACGTCTGAAACGAGAAAACCGCAATCGAATCGAAATAAAGGATCGTTGACTAAACGCTTGATTAAATCCTTGATTGTTGGAATCCGTTCGACAATACGAATAATGAGTGATTGTATCATCGCACCGTAATTTAATTCACGTGGGGCACCACGTAACGTCTTTTTGGAAAACAGCTGAAAAACGGGCTGCACGTCGAAAGTGGCGAAAATTTCATCAAATCGACGTGAACTTTCCATTTCCAATAATTCTTGGATGCCAAATAGGCTCATTTGTTTTACAATAGTCATAGGGCATTCACCTCATTCAGTATGGTTTAGTTTAGTCGCTACCATTATACCGAATTGGGGAGGTGCCCGTTTTTTATTGTTTTAGAACCCTTGATACTAAAGGGATTAGAATTATGAAATTAACTCATCTAAATAAAAATAAGAAATAATATAAAGGAGTTCCAAATCCGTACCAGTGCTCAATATTCAATTTAGGAGGATAAGTATGTCTACATTTAATTTAGGTGACAAAGTACCCGATTTTACTCTTCCAGCAGTTAATGGAGAAGAATTCTCTTTTTTATCACATCAAAATCAGCATAAAAGTTGGCATCTCATTATCTTTTTCAGAGGATCATGGTGCCCCGTTTGTCTTCATGACTTAAAAGAGCTTGAAGAAAACAAAAGTTATTTTGAAGGCAAAAATGTACATCTAATTACAATCTCAAATGATCAATTAGATAATTTAAAGAAAATGGTAGATGAGCACAATCTTACTTTTAATGTCTTGGCCGATGAAGAGTTAAAAACATTAAAAGCATATGATGTTCTTTATCATGGAGAAAATGCACCCTATGAGGATCATGGCACGCATGGAGAGCCAGCTTATTTCCTAGTTGATGAAAATGGACAACTACTATATCAACAAAGACAAACAAGTCCATTTGGACGACCGTCATCTACAGAACTTCGCAAGATTGTCCAATATATTGGAAAGAATTTAAAGACAAATCAATAAATATAAATATTTGATCGTGCACAATTTTAGAGTAACACAAATAGAAAATGATTAATCTCGAATGGATTTTTTATTTATTGAAAAATTTGAATTCAAGAGGTATTTTTGATCAAACTTTATTTGCTATTATACTATTGACCTAAAATCTAAAAATGCGTAACAATAAAAGGTAATCCCACATTAGACATAACTAAGATGAGATTACCTTTTTTCTATATGTGGAATCAATTTCGTCAGTTATAACGTAAATAATGTAGGCAAAAAAACAAATCTAATTCCATTAGTAGCTATTAACGTGAATTCGATTTTCGTAAGTTATTATTTAGATTATATCTTCATGTTTAATTCTCTATTGAGATTATATAAATGTAACCACTAATCAACTTCACTAACCATCCACGTTCCAAATTCATTTAAAAACGATAACTGTTGTTTTGAAATAAAGTTTGATCAAAATATGCTTTTTCTAAATTCAATTGAATCATACTTTTATAAAAAAAGTTTGATAATTTTTGTGACCCTTGCTAATTAAAGTGCCCGATTGTTGAATAACATGACTGGTGTTTTCTATATTCCTTAAATTAAAAACTATTGATTCAAGTCAACATATCATTCACAGATTCCGATTCTAATTCCTTAATATCCTCTATCAGCATTTCAACATGTTCCCTTTTTGTAGCCCAACTGGTACAAAATCTAACAACACTGTGTGTAGCGTCGTCTTTTTCCCAAAACGAAAAGGAATACTTTTCGCCCAATTTCATTAACACATCATTCGGCAAAATAGGGAACTGTTGATTTGTTTTGGAATCATATCGTAATGAAACGCCTTTTTTAACAAACGCCTCTCGGATCATCATCGCCATTTCCACTGCATGTCTAGAAATTTCATAGTATAAGCCATCTTCAAATAAAGATTCAAACTGGATCCCCAATAATCTACCTTTAGCCAGTAATCCACCCTTTTGCTTAATCAAATACCGAAAATCTTTTTTAAGGTCATCATTTATGATGACTAATGCTTCCCCAAACAAAGCTCCTATTTTCGTTCCCCCGATATAGAACACATCACAAAGTCTTGCGATATCTGCTAAGGATAAATCGCCGTCTTTTGAAGCCAGACCATATCCTAATCTGGCGCCATCCATAAATAATGGCAAACCACATTCCCGGCAAACTTTGCTTAATTCTTCTAATTCAGATTTACTGTAAGTCGTTCCATTCTCAGTAGGGTGAGAAATGTAAACCATACCTGGTTGTACCGTATGTTCATGAACATCATCGTTCCAATGAGCATCATATAATTCTTTTACCTGTTCTGCTTTGATTTTGCCATCATCACTCGGCAAAGTAAGCACTTTATGACCAGTAGCTTCAATTGCTCCTGTTTCGTGTACTGCGATATGACCCGTACTTGCAGCTACTACGCCTTGATGCGGACGTAATACGGAAGCAATAGTTGTACTATTTGTTTGTGTTCCCCCAACTAAAAAGTGTATATCTGCATTCTCTACATCACATGCTTTTTTAATATAAGTTCTAGCTTTTTCACAATACTCATCCAAACCATACCCGGGTGTCTGCTCCTCATTAGTTTCCACTATTCGTTTCAGAATTCGCTCATGAGCACCTTCTACATAATCATTGTCAAATCGTATCATTCAAAATTCTCCTCAGACCCATGTAATTTTTCCTGAATTAATAACATAGAAGCATGTATTTCTTTTATTTCTTTTTGTGATAAACCTTGAAGTAATTTCACTATTTGTTCATTAGATTTTTCATTTAGTTCATTAAAAAAAGCAATACCTTTAGGTGTCAATCTAATCAGACTCGTTCTGTTATCCACCGACGAACCTTCCTTTATGAGAAGTCCATCTTTACATAGCCTGGCAATGATTCTACTCAAATAACTGCGATCAATATCCAATTTTTCGACTAGATGGTTTGCGATACATGGTTCCAAGAAACCAATCTCTAAAATTACCCGTCCCTCTGTAAAAGAATATCTGTTATTCAATACATGTTTATCTAATAAACCAAGTTTATTCGTATAAAACCGATTGAATTGCCGTATATCAGCTATGATATTATCATTTAGGTTCATTTTAGCCCTCCTTTTTTTGTGGACTCTGTCAACAACTAATCTAGTTTATTTAGTGGACTTTGTCAACGTTTTTTAAAGTTGATGGTAAGTTTAAAGATCTTAAACTTTACCCCTGTTTGTGAAAAATCAACTTACTCTATGTCAGTTAATTTCTTGCCTGCAATAATCTCTAATTCATCTTTTTTAGGACCGTTTGTTGAACAAGAAAAAATCCTGCATAGCAACTCAGGATTTTCAGTTAAACTTTTTTATAAACGTCGCAACTTTATTTTAAACATCGGATCTTTTTTATAAACATCGTGACTTTATTTCAAATCTACAATAACAATAGGTTTGCATCTATTACGGGTGTTATGGCATATTTAAGTGTTTTTTCGTGTCATTCGAATTACCTAGATGATTTTTTATCGTTTGCCAATAGTCTGCACCTTTTGTTCTTTTGTAAAATTTATAAAATGGTTCTTTATGGTGAGCAAGTTCTTTATATAACCCAATTATTTCTTTCAAAAGATTTTCGATATCCTGAACAGGCACTTTTTTCACAAATAGCTCCCCTGCCTGTGCATTTTTCCCCATCGGAACAGCCCCTAAATACACATCAAAACTATCTTTCTGATATACAAGCCCAATATCATCATAAACGGCATTATAGCAAGCTGATGCACAGCCATTCATATTAATGTGTATCCTGCTCGGTACTTCCAAGCCTTCAAGCTGCTGATACAGGTCCTCTGTAATCTGAGCTGCCTCCATTTTATCGCCATCACAAAAATCACAAGCCTTCATAGCTACAATCTGCCCTTGCTTGGCAATATATAAGCCCGCCTTTTCCAACTTCCTTTTAGCCGTCGTTAATTCTATCGTCGGTACGGATAGTAGCATACTGTAGGAAGCAGAGTATTTAATAGAGCCACTCACTCCGACTACCTCCGCAATTGTTTGAAATTGTGCTGGTGTATAATGTTTATTGATAATGCCAGGACTCACAGCAAGACGCGTATATTCACCATCTCTGTTTAACTTAGCAAATGTTTTTTCAGGAATGTTATGGCTGAAAGCATTTATAGTCATTCTTACCCTCCTCCTATGAAAAAAGCTAGCACATGGCTAGCTACGCTTCTTTATTGAAAGTTATCTGGATAAAATCCTTGTGCCAAAATTCGAATTGCATCAGCCACACGAACACCTTCAGACGCTGCTGATAGTGGTAAAATAACGAAACGTCTTTTTAATACCGCTTCCGTTTCTTTTAGTGCCGGATCATTTTTTAGGAACCTAATTTTTTCAACATCAGTAGTTGAACCATAGTTAATTATAACGATAACTTCAGGGTTGCGCTCAACTACATCTTCTTTTGAAACGGTTGTCCAGCCAGACTCAACATCACCGAAAATATTTTTTCCTCCTGCTATTGTCACAAGTTCATTCATAAAGTTTTGTCCAGCAGTGAAAACTTCTTTCTCCCCACTATCAAATACAAGAACACGTAACTTCCCCTCCTTTTGGGGAAGTTTCGTACGAATGTCCTCTACTTCTTTTGTCATTTGCTCAATTAACTTTTCTCCACGCTCTTCCACGTGGAATATCTTAGCTATGTTACGGATATCGCCGAAAATATCCTCTAACTTAGGATTTTTAATGCTTGAAGATGTATGTAAATAAGTATGGATGCCAAGTGCTTCTAGTTCTTCTGGTGTTCCGACACCCTTCTCACTAAACCCGCTTTTCCAGCCTGCATATAAAAAATCTGCTCCTGCATCTATTACTTGTTCCTTCGTTGGATATTGCTCAGCTAATACCGGAACTTTTTCATACGCTGCCTGTAACGGTAGATAAATTGCATCATCTAAATATGCTGTTCCGACCATTGAATCCTCTAAGCCTAAAGCTAGCATAATCTCTGTCACATGCTGATTTAAGCTAATTGCTTTTTTAGGTGCTCCCGAATAGACTTGTGTCGTATCGTTATTTTCAATCGTTACTTCCGTTGCTCCTGCTTTTGCTAGTTCTACTTGTTCACTTTGCGATGTTGAATCCTGTTCGTTACCACAAGCCGCTAAAACACATAGCATTGCGATTGCAAGAACAAGCCATACGCTTTTTAATGTCCTCATGTCTATTTCTCCTTTTTCTAAAAATAAATAGAAAGAAATCTATGATTCTTTAACTAACTATAAAAATTGCTCAGATATATAATAAATATGCGGCTTTTTCGTGACAGGATGTACACTAACTTCCGCATGTACACCAAACACCTTTTGTAGCAATGAGGGTGTTAATACATCAAACGGAGTCCCATACGCCGCAATTTCTCCGTCCTTTAAAACATAAATTTTATCGCAATAAGTTGCTGCAATATTTAAATCATGCAAGGCCACAATGACCGTAATTGGCAAGCTTTGTATTAAATCCATGAGTTGGAGTTGATGTTGAATATCTAAATGATTCGTTGGCTCATCTAATGCCATGACCTTAGCCTGTTGCGCCAATGCCCTTGCAACAATGACTCGTTTTTTCTCACCACCAGATAATGAACTAAAATTACGTTCACTTAAATGCATTACGCCTGCTTGCTTCATCGATTCCTCAACAATAGCTAGGTCTTCTTTTGAATCCATTTCCATAAGCCTTTTATGCGGTGTACGTCCCATTGCAACAAGATCCTTAACAACGAACTCAAATAGCACTGGTGTTTCCTGCCCTACGACGGCTAGTTGCTTTGCTATTACCTTGGAAGATTGCTTATAAATATTTTCATTAAATAAAAATACTTCTCCCTCTTGGGGTTGTAGCATACGGTACATATTTTTTAATAGGGTCGATTTCCCACTGCCATTAGGGCCAATTATGCCTACAAACTCGCGTTCTTGAATATGTACTGAAACATTGTTTAATATTTTCACCTGCTGCACGGCAAAAGTAAGGTTTTTTGCTACGTATACCATCTAATTCTCCTCCCCTAAAGAATACATTTGCTTACGCAACATCCATATAAAGAATGGGCATCCGCATAAAGCAGTAATAATTCCAATCGGCATTTCCTCAGGTGCAATCACAATGCGCGCAGCTGCATCAGCCCATATTAAAAATATCGCACCAATTAATGCACTGACTGGCAGTACAAACTTATAATTTGAGCCGACAATCATGCGTACGATATGTGGAATAATCAGGCCTATAAAGCCTATTGCACCACTTACAGCTACAAGGACACCTGTTAATAGGGAAATTAATAAAATTAGTAGCAATCGAAATTTCTCTAAATTAACCCCCAGCGTAACTGCAGATTCTTCGCCTAGTAAAAGTAAATTCAAATGGCGTGCATGGAGACGTAAAATTGTGTAGACGACCGTTAAAACTACGAACGGAATCATTATATTCACCCATTTCGCTCCAGCCAAACTTCCCATCATCCAATATATCACTGCCTTTATGCCGCCCTCTTCCTTCGTTATCATCAGCATAAAGTTCGTCATTGCTGACAAAACTAGTGACACAGCAATTCCTGCTAATAATAATCGAACAACTGAAATTCGCCCCTCAACTCTTGCTAAGAAAAACACGATTAGCACTGCAATTGTCGAACCTATAAATGCCGCAAATGATAGCGCATACATACCTAAAAACGAAAAAGTACCAAGCAAAATAACAGATGTAGCCCCGACAGATGCACCAGAAGATACTCCCAAAATATAGGGGTCCGCGATTAAATTGCGAACTAAAGCTTGTATAGCAGCTCCCGAAATCGCAAGACCCGCTCCAACTAGTATGGCAAGTACTACGCGCGGAGTACGAATTTGCCATATGATGATTTCTTGCGAACGACTCCAATCCGATGTAATGCCAAGTGGATTGAACGGGATATGCGATAAAATAATGCGCCATACAATACTAGGTGTAATAGAAACAGAGCCTACCATTATCGCTACCGTCAAGGATATTAGAACGATACCAGTCAGTACTAATAAGAGTAGGTTGACTTTTCTTGTTGTTGGATTCTTCAAAACGCTCTCCTCTCTTAAAAGGGCATAAAAAAATCCCCTTGTTTACAAGAGGATGTCATAGTTAAATAAAGGAAGTCCCTTCCCAGTCACTACAACCATCCTCGTGGTTCTATGTAAGTTTGTTGCTTTTATTGGCAGGTCTCCTGGCTTAGGTTCATCATCTATACGCCTTCCCATAGCTCGCTACAGTGACATTTTGTATAGACTCTCCATTACAGTTGCGGGACAGCATCGGATTTGCACCGATTTCCCTTTTAAGCGAACGAACAATGTCATTCACACCAACAAAATAATATTTTATTAAGTTATAAGAGGAACAATATCAGAGTGTTTTCCATACAGCAAGTATAATATATATTACAATAAAGCAAAAACATGAACAAACGAGCGTTTAACAGCTGTAAAGTAGAATTATAATACATTAATCATTATTAGAAAAATAAATAAATTTAGAAAACAATTCTTCTTACCTTACTATACAATTTCATCAAAGTACTCTACGAAAAGATTCAAATATGCTTAATTTTAATCCTTATTTTTCATATTCTATTCGTTGTCTGTATTTTTTCATATTTTAATTGAGCATCGAATTTAGTACCTTTTTTACTTGTTAAGCCTTTTACCAATACCGTTCCATCGGCTAACAATTTCTTCAAATAGTTTTAGTAGGCTTCTTCTTCATCGTAGCTAAAAATTTATCGTTTTTCCAGATGACGAATTTACAGCCCTTTTTCCAGTTGCTGCAGCCGAATTCTTTTTGTCCTTCGAATCACGCTATGACCACATAATGGGCATTTCCCCACTACTTCGAATTTCTTCTTCGCTCGTGTTACTTTGCTAAGTGTCACATCTTCACTATTTTTAATCGTTTGAACGGCATTGACAAAATCTCTTCTGCTATTACTTTTCATTAAACTCAAATTCAATTTTTCCTTCTACCAAACGAAGTGACGCATTAAATTGTTTACCATTTTTTGATTTAAACCCTTTAAGCAGAGCAGTTTTACCAATGTTACATAAATCATTAATGTTCTTTTCAGTTAGTTTTTTTCCTAATAGCCTTCCAGGGAACGTTTGTTTACAACCATTTTTATAATTCGAGCAACCGTAAAAGCTTTTACGCAAAGCTATTTTTCCTACTTTACATGTCGGACACGTCACAATATCTTTCACAGCAGTTGGTTTAAACTGCTCTTCGTCAATTGTGAGTGACTCTAACTGTTTAGGTACCTCGGCTATTAATTGATTAACAAACTTACCTATACTTTCAATAAAATGTTTTGCAGAGCCTTCTCCACGACCAATTTTATTTAAGTAAATTTCCCATTTTGCAGTCATCGATGGGCTTGAAAGTAATGTCCCTTCAATTGACTGACATAATAGCTCACCTTTGGGCGTAATGCTCACTATGTTTTTTCGTACTTCAATAAATTCATGCTTTTTAATCGTCTCTATAATGCCACTTCGAGTTGCTTCTGTACCAATACCTTCAATCGATTTCAGCACCTCGATTTCCTCTTCATCCTCAACTGATTTACCACATGTTTTCATCATCGTAATGAGTTGCCCTTCTGTATAAGGCTTAGGAGGTGTTGTCGTACCTTCTATAATAGAAATCTTACTTTGTACCATCTCATCTAGGAAAACGACAGGTAACGACTCTTCCTGCTCCTTTAACTCTTTTTCACTTGAAAACAATTCTTTCCAACCTTTTACAAGTTCTGTTTTCCCTACAGTTTTAAACTCTATATTTTTAACATTCGTTAAAATCGTTTTTTCATCGTATTCATAATCTTGGTGGAACATAGCGAGTGTCGTATTGACTATTTCGAAATAAATATTTCGTTCATCAGCATTCATTGATTGTAACGCTTTTTCTGTCGGCACTTTTTTCGTTGGAATAATAGCATAGTGCTCCCCAACGTTGGCACTGTCGACGTAGCGTTTGTTATTCCCTCGATTTATCGCATTAAATGACTTTCCAACAAGCTGCTGATATTTTGCCAATGATTCATTTAAATAGGCAAACTCATTATGTGTAATGAGCTGTGAATCGGTACGTGGGTAAGAAACGAGCTTTTTCTCATAAAGTGATTGCGTAAGTTTCAACACATGCGACGGACTGTATTTCCAACGTCTATTGGCAGCGGCTTGTAAAGTTGATAACGCATGTAGTTTGGGTGGTACAATCCGCTTCGTTTTGTTCGTTACACTCGTAATTAGACCTGTATCCATCGGTTCAACCCCATGTTGTTGCAATAATTGCACAGCCTCTACACGCTCTTTTGTTTTTAACTTTGCCTTCCCTTTATATACACCATTTTGTGCTTTAAAAATCCCTTCAATTTCATAAAAATTTTCCGGCTTGAAATGTTCGATTTCCTGTTGTCTTTTATAAATTAAATATACGGTTGGCGATTGCACACGTCCTATGGAGATACTACCTTTAAAGCCTTTCTTTTGTAAAAGTAGCGTATATAAGCGACTACAGTTCATGCCTACTAACCAATCGCTGATTTGACGTGTTTTTGCTTCTTGGTACATGAGCAGATCACGCTCATTACTTTGCATATTATTAAAACCTTTTCGAATCTCCTCAACCTCTAATGAATTGATCCATAATCGTTTAACAGGCTTATTTACTTTCGTCATTTTTAATATTGAGTAGAAGAATAACGATAGGTAAGTTTTTGATATTATCTTCAACTTTTCCCCCGTTCCACACCGTGCATGCGAGTTTCTCCGCACACGGCGTTCCATCAACTAAACAATATATTTGTTTTCCTAAGTCTTACAACGATTTATTTGAAAAATTATTTACTTAACAGATTTGTTGCCAACTAATTTTCGCAATTTATTAAGCTTCATTAATTGCTTTTCATTTAGTTGTATTATCGATAGATATTTGTGTATCGTGTCCTCTTTGGTTGCGTGAATAAGTAAATGAACTTCCGGTTTAATTAAAGTCAAGTTTTCGTAACTGTCGTCGTGTGTTAAGTGATATGGAGTACGATGGTGGCAGTGCATATCATAAACGTCTAGTTCTTCTGCAGTTACTGAGCATTTTCCGTATTGGGCTACAAATAGGGATAGACGATTGTCATTGAATTCTACTGTTGCGCGGTCATTAATAATAGGATTTTCACGTATCCATTGAAGGGATTTTTCAGATACAGCTTTTTGGTTGGAATGTATTAGTTTTCTACCTTCCACTGTGTACTTGTTAATACTTACCTTTGGATACATTGGGTTTTTATGTTGTACATAACTTACTGGAATGATAGGTCTACCTAAAAGGTATTTCATATTCTTAGATTTTGTATATGGTAGTATTCCTTTATCTTTACCTGTATATGTTCCAACACTTGTCAGCCCAACAATGTTTAATCTATTTTTCATAGCAAGCCACACTGGATAGTGTATCTTTTCGAAACTTTTGTTCACGTGTGTTGCTAACCGATAATAGTTATGGATACCAATGACCATACTGTTGTATTTTCCAATCGCCCTTATTGTGTATATGCTTTTTGGTGACTTTTTGATAACTTTTATTTGTTCCTTCAGTTCATTTTTTATTCTTGTTATTGCTTCATTGCAAACATAAGAGTGCATGACACGACGACTTTTCCCTTTCTTTTCAAGCTTCATAGTAAAACCTAGAAACTCACTTTCTTCCTTACGAAGATTCGTGATTTTAGATTTTCCCTCTGAAATAGGTAAATGCAATCGTTCTTCTAACCATTGCTTACTGGCATGGTAGAGATTGATGGCAGTTTCCTTGTCATGACAGAAAAGTTTAAAATCATCCGCATATCTAACGATGTAAAATTCTTTTAGTTTAGTGTGCGAACGCATTTTTCTATGATGATTTCCCATATGCTCTGTACCGTTAGCATTGTATTGTGTTTTTATTTCTGACAATCTACGGTTTTCCCATTGATCAGCAATCCACCAATCAAATTCGTTTAGATTGATATTTGCTAATAGGGGAGAGAGTATCCCACCTTGTGGCGTTCCTTTAATTGGGTATTCAATCGTTCCGTCTGGAAGAACTACAGGTGCTTTAAGCATTTTTTTGATAATTACTATAAGTTGCTTGTCCCTAATTCCCATAGCCCACATTTGTCTGATTAACTTCGAGTGCCAGACCTCATCAAAGAACCCTTTGATGTCAATGTCTACCACATAGTGCATTTTGATATTATTCATTTTCTTTGCACAATCAGCAATAGCATGTTGAGCTGATTTATTAGGTCTAAAACCATGGCTGTGTGGATTAAATTTTGCTTCACAGATAGGTTCTAGTACTTGTAAAATGCACTGTTGTGCAATTCTATCCCATATTGACGGAATGCCCAATGGACGAGTCTTGCCATTAGGCTTCGGAATTTCTACTCTTCTAACCTTTCTGGGTGCATATTGTGCGAATCGCTTTTTCACTATTTCAAGAAATTCTGTTGTATTTAATTTTTCAATGTCTTTAATAGTTTTACCGTCAATTCCTGCTGTCATGCTCCCACTGTTGCGCTTTATATTTCTATATGCCAGTAGGATATTATCATCTGATATGACGATTTTCATTAAAGATTTAAAATTCTGGTTTTCGACACTTTTTTGATACAAGTTATCGAAGATTTTCTGTGTACCATAGTATTCAGAATATCGAAGCTTAGTATCTTTGCGTCGCTCGTTGTCCATAGTTCGTCACCCCCTTTATTCCTTCGGTGTGACCTTTTGGTCTTACAGGAAAGCTACGGTAATGACTTAGGTTTCTTATATTGTTATTAGTTGACTCGTGGCTGTTGCTCCACTCTCATTACAAGAGCTTCATAGCTCATGCCACTACTTTCATCAAGATAAAACCAGGTTATACCTTGTTTCGGTTTTCTCTGGTAACGCTTCATAGTGTGCGTTCACTCCACGTTCTTGATTTCCCACGTTCCCTTAGTTCTATCAATGCAATAGTTTAGGTGCTGGCTTTTGCCCTGCATCAGTTCAAGTGCCTGTAACACTTCACGGAGTTTCATACAAACAATTCTTACTCCACCGCATGATGCCATAGAATAACCTCTTCTTGAGGCTCTACCAGACACATTTCTATGCCTTAGGTTTATAGGACAGTACATTCGCCAGTTCGTCAGTGTTTTACCACATTCTCACCATACTATGCTTTTTACGACTTCCGGCATATCTTATACGGACAATACCTCTATTGCCTTTGCGGTTTTCCTTTAGGGATACTTCGGTATAATTCTGCCGACTTCACCGAGCTTCACACCACTTTCGATAACGCATATCTACTTGTCGCATGTCGGAGTATTAAAGGGGCGTTTCAAGGCGTTACCCTATCATTCCACCACTCGAACTAAAAGTTCTCCGCCTCGCTTTTGAGCTAGGCGCGTCTAGTCTTTTCAACTAGAAACGTGTCGCACTATTTGAACCCTCACGTTCACTATCACAGCAGTTATAAATCATTGTTACTTGCGGATCACTAAAGATTTTTTTTACAGCATTAAATTGTGTATACATTTTAGAGACAACTTTATCTTCAAACTTTTGAGGAATGATCGGTAATGATCCAAGCGACCATTTCTCCCATTCCTTTTGATATTCTTTTGGTTCCTTTAATTCAACAAGATGACCAACTGCCCAGGTAATTACTGCACCCTTAGGAAAAGTAGAACAAGGTTCCAATTCTATAAATACTTTCTCTTTTTGTTTAATTTTAAATGCGTCTGCATAAGCTCTTGCTTGAGATGGTTTCTCTGCCAAAATGGCGATTTTCCCCATTAATCATCACATCTTCTTTAAAATATTTTAGTAGATTTTATATAAAAACATAAAACTCAACTAATCAGATTAGTTGAGTTTAATTGTGAAATACCTTACTACTATTTTACTTTAAACAATTTAAAATATCACTTACTAAAATCTTTGTACCAGGGGCACTCTTCAAATATTTTAAATCTCCAGTCGCAAGCCAATCGATTTCGTCTAGCTTCATTAAAATTTGTGCAATTTTGACGAAACTGTCCCGTTAGCCATCCATGTAGCGCAAAAAACAGCGCTACACCACAGAAAATGAAAGATGATTAAGTTCTTTCATGGAAGTTTAAGTACATTTATTCACAAACATTATGCTCATCGAATAAAACTAACATCCTTATGTAGGTTTACGCATCATTTAGAATTGCATCAACAATATAACGACGTTTTTACTTTTTAGGCTATTATAAATAATTAATGCCTTCCATAATACTCAACCTTTACCACGATTCCAGGTACCTTTATCTAAATTCATACTTTTAATAAATACTTCTCGACTAAAGACTCTAGTACAACCTTCACAACCTACATTACAAGTAAGCTCTCCCACTTGGCAGCTGAACTCCTTTGAACTCATCTCTTAAGAGGAAACATCTTTAGTATCCAATGATTGTTCTTCGTTAAATATGTCACTGCTTTTATAAATAAGTAAAGAAACGATATAAAGAATAGCAGTAAAGAGAGAAACCCCTTTAAACCCTGATATATGACTAAAAAGAACACCACCAATAACTCCACCAAGTGTTGTACCACCATACATAGTAGCGTTGGCCAAGGCGGAAACCGTACCACGAGCTGTTGTTGTTAAGCTCTGCAAGGTACTCATAAAAACAGGAAATATAAACCCACCGATCAAAAATATAAAAAAGAAACTTATTTCAGCTACATATAGATTTGGAGAGAAAGGAAGGCATATGTAAAAAAGGATTAAGCTTACTAATGATAATAATAAGGACTTAGGTTCTCCTAACCTTTTTACAATTCTACTTCCAAAAAAGGAGCCAATAACATTTCCGAGCCCTAAACTTATCATTGCTATTCCAATCGCAGAAACACTTAATGAAAAACTCTCCGAAAACCAAGAACCAATAAAAGAAAATGCAGCAAAATTACCTATTTGAAAAATAAAATAAGCTAAGAAATATTTAATTGCTCTTGGTGTTTTAAATATGTGTTGGTATTTTCCCAATATTGATTGCTTCTCAATATTTTTTGTTGCTTCAATAGAGGGAAAAAACATTGTAATAACAAATACCAAGAAAATCGATAATATTGAAATTATATAAAAGGGCGTATGCCATGTGAAAGCCGCTAATAAACTTCCAATGGGTATTCCTATCAATTGAGAAACAGCCAAACCGCCCGTTGCATATCCCATTATTTTTATTATATCATTGGGCTTTACTAATATTGGAATAGAGGCCCAAACTTGAGGTGTTACAAAAGCAGCACTAACACCAGCTAGAAGTCTAAATACAATCATTTCCCAAAAGTTCGAAGCAATTCCACATAAAAAAGTTGAGATTGCAAATCCCACTAAACCTAAAATCATTATCTTCTTACGATTCATTCCATCAGAAATAGGTCCTGCAATTAAAGCAAAAAAAGCATATCCCAAAGCATAAGTGCTAACCATCCACCCAGACCATTCTGTTGGTATATTATAAGCCACCTGTAAAGTTGGTAGTAATGGGGATATTAAAAAGGTATCTGTCCCAATAACAAACATTATTAAGAAAAAAATAATTGAAACTTTTCTATTCAATGCTAACACTCCAAATGTTTTATAGTTTAAAAACTATCGAACTAAAAATTAAAATTTTTCCTAGATTTACAAAGAATCTAGGAAACCTGGCAAATATTTCTCAAATGTATCCAGTCTTAATTTAACGTATTTGTTGCGAGTTTCTTTACGAGTTGATGTTAATCCTGCCTCTCTCAAAGTTTTAAAATGGTAAGAAGCTGTTGATTTTGAAATATTAATATGTTCACCTACCTCCCCACAGCTTAATTCTCCCTTTTGATCTCTAAGAATCCGAATAATTTCTAACCGGGATTCATCAGCTAATGCCTTAAAAATTTGTACTCTAATTTGGTCTTCATTTTGTTGTTCGATAATCATAAAACTATAATACATTATTCTTTAATAAATAACAATTAAAAATCTATTTTTAGATTTTTTTGGTAAACCACTGATTTAAAGCCTTTTGCGGAGAAACGCTTTATACAAAAATATGCTAAAGATAGTAAACAAAGAACCGTGTTCTTTTTGAAAAATAATAATATAAATATATTACATCGGTTTTTTAGACTTAAAAAGATTAGTCTCGACAACTAATGATTACTAAAAAGGAGGTGCCATGTATGAGTGAACATTTTGAAGAAAGTAGCTCTTCTGAAGACCATCACCATCACTCAGCTTGCAAGTGTTTAGAAACTGTTTCTGTTAGGGACATGAGGGAAGTCTTATCTAAGTATAGAAATTCACCTGGTGACATTCAAACTGTTACTAGAAGAAATACAGTGTTGAAATTTTCGGACGTTTCCTGTGGAACTGTTACAGCAAATCTTCCTAATAATTGTGAACAAATTGATTTTGAAATATGTTTTATTTTTTCCTATAGTCCATTAAAAGGAAATCCTTCAACATTTGTTCCGCCAAATTGCAATAATTGTCGTTGTATTGTAGACACCTGTGTAATATCCATGCGTGAACGGTTAAAATTACACAAGAAAAATAACCAATTATTAAATGTTAATTCAATTGGTTTAAATTCGATAACCCGGGTAAACGTGATTGAAGTCCGTGAAGGTGTAGCTGTGTTTAAAGAACCTGGTGCAGAAAATGTAATTTTTGTATCACTATCGTTAATTGAAAGTTTAGAACTCACAGTTTAGAACTCACATCACTCGAAGACAAGACTCTCGCCGTCCGCGTGATGTCTCCATCGATGAAGATCAGTGCATCCTGCTCGTTATCCATGAGACAAACGCGACAAGAGGGTCTAATGCTCTTATTCAATATAATGGCCCGATTGTTGGACAACACTCTTCAACTAAACTGCTCCGTTCGTTGAGTAAAGAAAAAAAGCGCTGCCTATGCAACTCAATGATCTTCAAGAAAAGTTGCCGTTAGTTGAAGAAGAACAGCGACGATTATTAAACAATCGCGCCCGATTATTTAATATGTTTTCGAAATAGCGGTAATGAAAATAAATATTAAATAAAGGAAATATCCTCTTGAAAGTAGAATATTACCCTACAACCATAATTAACTATTCCGATGAGGAGGATTCTTGTGCGTCCACGACCATTATTTATTGAAAATCCAGAGCATGATAGGTATGTTAGTCTTGTGCCAGATGGAGATATTGAAGAAATACTGAGTAAGCAACGAACTAAGACCCTTACCCTCTTAGGCAGCGTATCAGAGGAGTTAGCAAGGAAGACGTACGCACCAGGGAAATGGACTTTAAAAGAAGTGATTGGGCATATGACCGACTCGGAACGTGTGATGTCGTATCGAATGCTTGCCATTGCACGAAATGAAAGTGCACCACTCCCAGCAATGGATCAGGATCAATACGTTTCTGCGGCAAACTTCAACAAATTATCTTGGGAACAGTTACTAGCTGATTTAGACTCGGTACGCTCCAACACGTTAAGCCTGATTTCAACTATTGATGAAGCTGCGTGGGTTCGTAATGGAACTGTAATGAACAGCCCAGTTTCGGTAGGTACCATTGCATATGGCATTGTTGGGCACGAGTTACACCATATGAAAGTGATTAGTGATAAATACTTATCAGTCTCTTTCTATTAATGAAAAAACCTAATTTCTCATCTAATACTGAGAAATTAGGTTTTTTAATAGTGAAACTTCCTTAGCGTTATAAATCCGCATTTTCCTGATGCTATCTCTATTTATAAATTTCCTATTTTCTTTAATTTCTTATTCAATTATATGGCCCGATTATTGAACACAAGTTAAACAACACACTTAAACTAGCCTGCACCGCTAGTTTAAGTGTGATTCTTCTCGAATTCTTTGATATTCGCAATGAAAAGTGGATAACACCATATTTATTAATTTCCTCATATTGTTCAGTAGCGTTTTTAAGATTTACTTTATTGTGCTAATATTTACATAAATAAAAATATTAGGAGGCGACCTTTATGAATTCTCATGAAACTAAAGTAAAGGAATTTTTAAGCTCTAATAATGTAAAAGCTGAACACTTCGTATTTAATCAATCTTGCCACTCAGTAAAAGAAGCCGCTGAAGCAGTTAGTGGCTCGGAAGACGATTTTGTAAAAAATATTTGCATGATTGACTCAAATAATGAATTAATAGTAGCTATTGTAAAAGGAAATAATAGAGCAAGTACAACTCGTGTTGCAAAATCATTAAATATAGAAAAGCCAAGACTTGCTAATGGAAATGAAATTATTGAACGTACTGGTTTCCCACCAGGTGGAGTTCCTTCTTTTGGTTTTCAAGCAAACTTTTTAGTTGATCCTAAAGTGACAAATATGGATTACATATATACTGGTGGTGGTTCCGAAAACTCATTAGTTAAAATAAATGTTCAAGACTTATTAAAAATCAATCAAGGTACTATTGTTAAAGTAAGTAAATAGTAACTCTTAACAACCGTATAAAATGACGGTTGTTTTTGCATTTTAAGCTGCACATTTTGTTTCAATCACACATTCACACTCTCAGCATATTTATACTTAACCATTTTCATAATCTGAGCATGCTTGTTATAAATGTGATTTGGACTTTTATCTAACTCATTTGCAATGGATAAAAGCGTTTTACCTTCCACATGATACTTGTACAATATCTGATTATCCAACCCTCTGAATGAACTAATCAGATTTTTCATTTCTTCCAAGTCATTCATTTTATGTGCTATTTCATGTACAGCAACTTCGATAATTTCTTCTAATTGAGCACCATGACTTCGGAAGTTAATTTTACTTTTGTAAAGTCACCATGTACCCAGCGTTTTTAATTCATTCTTGCTACGTTTGAGATTTAATTCGATGCCTGTAATTTCATCCTCTAATTTTTAATAGTTCTTTAACCACTCATAATGCATATGAAGCACTTACCTTATTTGTTTATTTCTTCAGATTGTTCAGTAAAGCTAAAATCATTCTCTCTATTGTTTAATAAAAGTCTTTTATAGGGCAATAAATTTCTTAAAATAGTGATTGCTTTTTTTCTATTACGATACAAATAAGTAAGTATTTTTATTTAACTACTGCAAGGAAAAGTGAGGGGAATTTATAATGGATAAAAGATATCCAATTGAACAATTCGATTGTCCTATTAAAGTACAAAAAAAAGATATTCAAGCTTGGATTAAAGAATTATCTACTCTACCTATTCGTTTAATTAGTTTAACCGTATCCCTTGATGAATTGGAATTAACAAAAACATATAGAGAACAGAGTTGGAATATACGTCAACTTATTCATCATATTGTCGATAGTCACATGAAAGGCTATCTACGAATGAAATTAGCTTTGACAGAAGAAAATCCATTGGTTAAAACATATGAAGAAAGTGAATGGGCAAAGCTAACAGATTATAATTTGCCTATAAAAGTTTCTTTACAGTTATTAGAAAGTCTACATGAACAGCGGATAAATTTACTGAAAAATCTAACGACTTCTCAATTACAACGTACATATCAGTATTCAGATGGTAGTAAAATGCGAATTGAACAAAGTATTGCACTTTACGTATGGCATGATAATCATCATTTAGCGCATATTCAACAAGCATTAAATAATTAATATTTTGGACTTTTATAAAAAAATATTTGTTAGCCTATTTAAACAACTCTGGAGGATAATGATTCTCTGCAATTAATAATACGTATCCCATTTTTAGGTCAATCTCCTTAATCCTTTATATTATAAGGTATAAGTCCTGTTCGACCTTTTTTAAAAGTCAAACAAGTAGGCGTCAAATAAATATCACGATAGAAAATGTGAAAAATACTTGACGCTTAATATTTTTACTTTATCATCTAAAATGTTTTAGTGCCGATTTTATTAATAATATAAAACACACAATATTCTTTAATTTTGCTATTCAAAGAGATAAGTGGAGAGATGAAAAAAACGTTATCCTTTCTATAATTCTATAGAAAGGATAACGTTTTTTTCGTTTTAGAGATAGATTAATTTCCGATAATATCTATTTCTCCTGCCGAAGCATAGCCATTTACTCCATTTAACACTTCTAATTTTACATATTTAGCAGATACGGGATTAAATGTTGCAAATTGTTGTTTTGTACTATTTTCCCATGTTCCAGAGCTTACTTTTTGATAGTTCACACTATCTGTACTTGTGTAAATGTTGTAGCTTAAAATACGACCATTTGGACATTCATCTTGTCTCGGAAGATATGACAACTGTGTAATTGTACGAGTTTCGCCAAGGTCAATCGTTAAATTAGATGGATATTGATTTTGCTCACTCCATTTACTATGCCATCTTGTATATAGATTCCCATCAATTGCATTAGTTGCAGGTTCCACCCCTACTTCTTCACTACTTGCAATTACTTTCATTTTTTCTTTAGGCAATGTGTTTAACGGAACACGTTTAGAATCAGTTGCTTCCCAAATAGGAGCAGTTAATGTTGGCAGATTCAAAGATTCTATTTTTTGTCGAGTTTCTACCGATGCTTTTAATCCCCATTTATCAAAGAATGGAAGTAAATTCTGCTTTGCTACTTTGGATGCGTTGTAAATAAAACCTTGTACCTTTTCTTCGCTAGTTTTAGGTAGTTCTCCATCAGGAATAGCACGGTATAATCGGTGTATTTCAGGATAGAATTCTTCTCCAAATGCTAAATCTAATTGCCAAAACATTGCTACTTTCATAAAGGGGTCATCAATTTTATTATAGTCCTTTTCTGATTGAGGCTTTTTGAAATAATCAAATGCTTTTTCATATGAATTTTCTTCTAATCTTGATTTCTGTCCTAAATTACGTTGTACAAACATACTGTAAATATTTACAGTGACTTCCGTTAATCCATCCCACATCCAAGGAGTTTGTTGACGTTGATGACCCATTTCATGCCAAGGTCCCCATCCGTTTTCTGTAAATTCTTTCAAGTTTAGTACTTGCTGAATCGCATCTCCAACATATGATGTTACAAAATCATTAGCATACATATAATAATCAGGAGTATGATTATCTTCTGCAAATGCTACGTAATGCTTATCTGCTTGTTCCTCGGATAAACCAGCAAGCTCATCTTGAATTCTAATAGCTTCATCTATTTTTTTTAAGAGTTCTGTAGGATCTGTATTAGAACCTAATAAGTATTTTTTAACTCGTTCAGAACTTGCTGTTATTAAGGAACGTTCCCCTTTTAATTCCACTGCATAGGCGTTAGGATATCTATCTAGCATATCAATTAAATCTTGTTTCGTATGTTTTCCTAATTCAAAGAAAGGTATAGGTGTTCCTCCTGTTTTAATCTCAGCTTTTACTGTACCACCTTGTTGTGAATTATAAAAATAAATCATTCCACCATTTGGATTTTCGATTGTATTTTCTCCTGGATTTAAAGTAAATGACTTTATTTTTGTCCCATATTCACGCCATCCTGCATCATAGCCATATGCTCCTATATAAGCCTGAATGTCCTGTGTTCCTTCTACTTGAATTGTTATTTTTTCATTGGGACTTGCATATAGTCCAGTTGGTTCATAGGGACTAAACTTAAATTGTCGTCTATCTCTATCTCTGATTTTTTCTATATCTCCCTTGCCTGCCACATGAAAAGTACGTTCGGTGGATACTTGTGTTTCTGCAGTCTGTTCTTGTGTTTCAGCATAAACAACTACATGATTTGTCATGATAGGAGTAAATAATGTAGTTGTTAAAATAGCGGACGTTGCTAATACTTTTAGTGGTTTTTGTAACATATAAGGCTCCCTTTTTTTGTACAAATTATTTCTTACAAGATAAATCTATTTTACTTATTAAAGAAAAATTGTATATTTAATTATTATATTAAGATAATAAATTTAAATAGAATTTTCCCACTCTATACCATCTTCATCCAACAAACGCCGACCCAAAATATAAAGTATCACTTCTCTATTACCCAGAAAACCCCATACATTTAAACATTTCATCTCGTAACAAAGCAATATAATCTTGCTTTACTTCTCCGAAGACCTTATGTAAATCTAGTTATAGTGACTATGAGCTTCCAGTAATTCTATATTAACTTTTTCGACTGGATCTTTTCGTCCCTTTCCCCCCTTTTGTCATGTATTGACCAAATTCTTCACTCATATTCTATCAGCCCTCGTGTTAATATTTTGGCGTCTCTGAAGCAAAAGCACCTTGATAGAATTGCAGTGTTAAAACAGTCTCTTCCCTTTGTGCAGAAGGGAAGAGACTGTTTTATTATTTATAAACTCTAACACTAGTACCAAAACCTAACAATAATTATTTGATCTCAAAAATCTGGATTAAATTAGGTATAAAAATTATTCTTATATAAGAATAAAGGAGTAGACATAAAAGCTAACCTCTTATTTTTATTTTTTTCAGGTTTTTTGTCCTAGAACTCATGTATGGATATTTATAAAAGTCAATTAATTCCCCTCAAATAAAACTAGAGCCTACTCATTATACTTAGTGGAACGCTGTTTTAAAGTTGTATAAATACAGATCTATCAAATCAATATTGTTCAAAAATGGATAATAAAATTGTTTAATTAAGTTCTCTAAATCTTATAGTGATAGGTAAGCCTTTGATGTTATCTCCGGCTTTTCCCCACTTCACACTAACGTTAACGTCGATTATCTTTCATTTCCCCGTTCCTTGTATTTGTACATAATATTGATTATCCGCAATTTTGTTTGGTAAAGTATACAAATGATCGTGGGCAAATTAAGTTTATCGGAGAAGAAGACGAATATGAAAAACATCTCATTATTCAAGATAATGGTATTGGTATTAAAGCTGAAGATATTGGACGAGTATTTGAACGCGGATTTACTGGACTTAATGGTAGGATAAATACCAAATCAACTGGATTAGGCTTATATTTAGCTAAACGCCTATCCTCTAAATTAGGTCATGATATCTCTATTGAATCAAAAGAGAATGAATACACTAAAGTTATCTTACATTTCCCTAAAAACAAACAATATCATACAGTTGGGAAAACATAAGTTCAACGCCGAACCACACGATATTTTCCAAATAATAATACAGTGAATGGTCTCCGAAATCTTTTTGCTTTCTTAGCCTATTAAAATTGAAGCAGGGAACAAAACTAGTCAAAACAACTTTAAAAAGTGCGAGAAATCAATTCCTGATTTCTCACACTTTTCTGATTTCAATTTTAAATTTTGCTTTAACATATTATACTTGCACCAACTGCAACGCCTTCTTAACCTCCTGTACATCATTTGCTAATATGCTCTTCACATTCGATCCGAACCATTCTAATGAAGCATCAACCTCCACGGTTGAACCTACTTCTGCTAGGAATTCATTATAATCAACTGCACCTTCAAACAATGGAACCATCCCTTCTCTAGACCCCGCTGCAGCATAAACATTGTTAGGAGCAAAAACACCAAGTTGTGAACGTGAGGCAATATTTTTAAAGTGAAAATGTGAGATATAAGGACGAAGTTGCTTCACGGCGACAATAGGGTCCATCCCAGATTCCCATATATGTAAAACGTCAAAGTTCACTCGTAGGCTTGAGTGATTCGTTTCTTCGAGTAACTGCATTGTTGAAGGTAGATTATCTGTCAATGTGTTCGGATGAGTTTCAACAAGCAAATATTGTCCTTTTGACTCAAGATAATCACAGAGCATTCTAAGTCTAAAAATAAGTTCTTCCCTTTCTTTTGAACTCGTGTCTAAGCTGCCCTTCTTTCCTACAAATGTACGAATCTTATTCGTTCCCCAGCGCCTTGCAAGGGAAGATAACCTCTCTGTTTCAGCCATCATCACAGAAACTGGTGCTTCTAATGGCAAATAATCACTAAGCATGCTCGTTTCCAAACCGTAGGAGCTTAGCCAATCTGCTCCATAATGAAGTTCATCTGCCAAGTTCTTTGCATGAACACCCCAAAGCTCGATTCCTTGAAAACCTTGCGTTTTTGCAAATTGGGCTAATTGGTCAATCGAATGGAGATGGTGCCGAAACGAGATTGTACAGATAGATAGTTTCATATTATAACCTCTTTCTTGTGCTGTAATGTTAACCATGCTTGAAAGCATTCTTGTAATCCTTGCTTAATCTTGAACTCAAGGAGATTTTGTTCTTCTAACTTCACAAAAATATCTTCAACTACTAACAAATCTTGAGTCATCGCAAGTTTCATCGCTCGATACTGAATCGTTGTATAGCCATTCACTAGACGCTCAATTTCATTACACCATGTGTCAAAGCCTTCCTCTTCGCGGCCAAGTGCTTCCCAAAAAAATGCAAACGCATGCTCATATGCATACTTTCTAATCGCTATAACCGGCAATTGTTTTAATGCAGTCGGAAGTTTTGACATCCTTTCTCTTTCTTTTCCTTCGATATACTCTTTAATAATTTCTGTAATTGCATCTGTCAACGGATTACAATGAAGCTTTATACATGTATTAAAATAGGCTTCCACCGTCTCTGTAGTTGGAGGAATGATCGTCTTTGCATCAAAGTAATAACCACCTTCGACAGTTGGCTCTTGAATTGCAGCTAAAATTCTCTCCTTTGGTAAAATCCCTTCCCAGCGAAAATCAGGGTCATACATAAACCATTCTTCTTCATTTTCTGTCGATTCTAGCATCACATAATGAGGGAATGGACGTTGATGAAATTTATTCTCTCGCTCTGGAAGCATCGATAAATCCAGCATCACCATCACATGTTGATGTGGAGATTTATTCTCTAATAATCCTAGCAGTTTGTTTATATTTTCTTGTTTTGATTGCTTTTCGTCATACCATTTGTAAAGCTTGATTCCATAGAGCATTTCATACCATGTTTGAAAGAAATGATGATCAATTTGATCAGAGTGGTATGCTAGCACTCCGTTATCAAGCACATCAAAATCAGCGTCCCATACTCCAAAATAGTAGGGCCTATGATCGACGCCTTTCGTTTTCTTAATAACCTCACAAACACAGCTTACAAAACAATGAACTTTTATCATTTTTAGCCTCCGATTATTCTACCTTTTGCTGTTTTTCTAAAAAGCTTGCTAGTGTTCCTACTGTTTTGAAATCTTTCGGAACGAGAACCTCATCGGGAATGGAAATGCCAAGATCCAACTCTATATGAAGAATCAGTTGAAGGACCATAATTGAGTCCATATACAAATCCTCATTTAGTCGGGCATCTTCATTAAAAGAGGACAATGTCTGCAACTCTAATGAATTTTCCATAATATCATAGATGCTCTTAATCAATTGTTGGCGCGTCATACTGGTATGCCTCCAAGTTTTTTTCTACTTACTTTTCCGTTAGGGAGCTTTTCAATTTCATGAACAAACACAAACTCCATCGGAATTTGATGTGGCGCGAGAAATTTCCGGCACCATTCTCTTAGTTCCATATTATCGATCGGTTCAGTAGACACATATAGTGCACATACTCGCTCTCCTGATAAGTTGTCAAGTTTTTTATATACGACTGCTTCGACTATCCTTGGCTCATCCATTAACACGTTTTCAACTTCTTGCGGATACACATTCAAGCCTGCTACATTAATCGTGTCATCTAACCTTGCAAGAAAAGAAAGAACATTATCCTCTATATAGCCAAGATCTTTCGTATAAATCGTTTGTGTAGACGTTTCAATAATAATTTCGCTCGGTGTTTGTTTATTACCAGCTGTCACCTTCACATGAGGAAGGGGATAACCCATTTCTTTCGGATCTTCCACACTAGGGTGAATCGCAACACACCCTGATTCAGAGCATCCATACTGCTGTAGTACTTGATTAGATTTCTCTCTTAACGATGTCAACCAGCTATGTGGCATCACAGTTCCTGACGTCATCACGCGATCAAATTGTTGATCAATAGGTAATAATTTACTTAATGTAAAAAGTAAAGCTGGAGCCGCATAGAGTATGTGCTTAGGATATTCTTTTAGCTTTTTCAAAATATATTTAGGATTACTATTCGTAATAATAACCGGCTTTGCTCCCCTTCTTATGCAAGCTAAGACACCACAAATGAATCCATAAGAATGAGTAACTGGACAAGCAACAACAGAATTTGTCAAGGTGTCGACAGGTAATGTCTTCACATAACTTTCAATCTCTTCTTCCACTGAATTCCACGTTCGTTCAATACATTTCGGAGCTCCTGTTGTACCTGAGCTCATTTGAACTAATACGCCTTCTTGATTGTTGGAATGATTTGATAGTTCAATGAAAGAATCGATCGATTGGAACAACAAAAGATGACTACCTGCTGAAGAAGCAAGCCGAACAGCCCCCTCTTTTGGCGTCGCAGGATGGATTGGGACAACTGATCCACCTTTTTCGCGAATGTATAAACAAAGAGCTATATATTGGAAAGTATCATCCGTACAAATAGCTAGCCTGCGATTGTTACACTCCCTTAGTTGAGGTAAGCTTTCATATATTTCAAATTGCTTCTCGATATCTCCTACTGTATAAAATTGATCATTGACATAAAACATCATCATTTCCCCTTTTCATCCGCTTGCGCCAACGTATTGTTGACGATATGTCGAAAATTACCTTCTTCTTGATTTTGAACTTTCTTAGTTAGCAAAGATTCAACATAAATATGTGTGCTAGTATGCTGAAGCTGTTCATTTCTTGAGCATAATGATGGAAAATGTTCAAAGTGCTTCTGTATTCCGTTCTTAACTAGACTCCAAAAACGTGTTTCTGCAAATCCATACTGTTCTTCTAGCAAATAAGATAGTTCACTTAAATGAAACACGAATAGTGTATCCATAGCTAACTCGCGTAAAGCCTCTACAGAAGACATCCAATAATAATGATCGACAGGTGCATCTTTAAAACGTTCGTGTATCGTTTCAAAGTCTGGAACGAGGCTTCTGTCTGCAATGAATTCTTCCATATATTCAATACTGTCATGGAAATCCCTCAGTACAACTCGAGTTGGCCACCCATTTTGATGTAATAAAATCATATTTTGCGCATGTGCCTCAACAGCAATACCGTGAGCGACAAGCAAGTGCCACACAGGAATAACACTCACTTCGATCAAGCGTTTTACCCACTCCTCCGTTCCATATCGGCAAAGCCAATCATCAATAAATGGACGCCCATCTCTCTCCATCATCATTAGTACCGTAAACGGTACCGCTCCCTCTTCATCCTTCATATACGAGCGCACACTTTCTCGCCATATGGAGCCAAGCTGACCTTCTAGTTTTCTACTATGTTTTTTTGTATTCGGTTCAAAAATAATTCCTGCATATTCTTCCAGTACAATAAAAGACGCTTCATTATGTAAATAGTCGTCTAATTGAATCACCCGTTTAAGCCATGCTGAAATATGAGGAGCGGCACAAACAGCATGAGAATGTAATTTTCGTAATGAAGAGGTATTCACCATATTCATCGAGCATTTTAATTGCGCCTTTTTTGGATTTGAAAAATTCCATAATGTTCGCACTGATTGGGTTGCCCTATAGTAATCTCCTTTCACATTTAGAGGTATTAGATCTTTTTGCTCCATTAATCCAGCTAGTTCTTGCCTCATGTTATGCCATTGCCAAGGATGAACCGGCAGGAACGTATATTCTTCAAATGTTCCATCGAATACCGCAAGCTTTGCAAGAAGGTCTTCCCACAGCAAATGCCCTAGCTCTCTTTTCCAAAAGTTCTCTTCCTCTTCAAGAACAGAAATTCGTACGTAGCTTCTTCTCACTGCAACCCATTGTAGGGTAAAAGATTGCTTTGCCTCAGGGCCATAGTCTTTATGGTCATCGATTGTAAAACCGGTTCTTGATTTAAAACATGGATGATATGGATGTCCTTCAATGATTTCGGATTCTAGTTCTTCATAGCTCGAATTTCTTCTCGATTTTGGCATTTGAAGATGACGATCATTCCATTCACATAGCTTACTCGTTAAATGAAGTTCATTCAGTAATCTAGCTTTGTCACTATGGGTCGAAAGTAATTCATCGACTAGATCCTCAAGCGTGGCCTCTAATATCGTTTCATTTTTTTCAATTAGAAAAATACTATCTCCCTTTATTCGGATGCGATCAAATGCCATTCTTCTTCCTTCACAACGATAGGTGCACTTCTGACCAACAAGAGTAAAAATTGAAGTCCATTTATCTAAACGTGTTTCTTCATATTTGATTAGTCCTTCAAAAATCATGGCCTCTACAAGTTGCCGCCTTACACGTAGTTCTTCTTGTTTAGAAGCTAAAGGCTGTAGTTGCTGCATATTCTGCCTCCTCATGCTGAAGAACAAACGGATTTGGAATTTTCGTGTATACCGCTTGTTCAAGTTCGGCTTCTAGTTCATCTACATCATGTAACCTTGTTAATAAATTTGCTTTGAACGCAAGCTCTTCTTGTTTTAGAATGTTACGAACAAATACCTTCCCGAAACCTGTAAATTCTTTTTCTAATAAGTGCAGTTGATCGATAGACCACTTCAAAAGAATTTTTTCATCGATTAGCTGATCTGCTCCAAATCGAGATATAACAGGAAACAGTTGATTCATAAACAAATAATATGTAAATCTATCATGAATAAGGGCATCTTCGTAAAATAGCTCAGCTGTTTCAAGTAAAGAAGGCTCTATTGAAAGAAGTACTTCTTTATATGTTTTTGATAAGTAATAACCTTGGTTATCACGATAATAATATGTAGTTGGATAACCTGAAGAAATGTTTAACACGCTATTTTGCTGATGCGCTTCGAGAGCTATTCCATACTCATCGTATAACCTTAATAATGGTTCAATAGCACATTTCCAATAGTCTTTAAACCAGTCTAAACTTACACTCTCTATTGAGCGGAATTCTGATTGAGAGATTTTCATAATAAGCTGACACAGTTTTGATTTTTCGTCTGGCAAGGGCTCTTGCACAAGAGTAGCGATCATGCATATTCCTTCATCATGCCCTTTAGGAAATACGTTTGAGCGAAAAATAACCTCAAACCCTGACTCCGTCTGATTTGGGAACTCTACAGTCATATAGGCTGGGTCATCAATCATCCGGAAAGATGGATGGTTCTGTAAGAAATCAATCTTATTCATTAACCGAGCCATAACAATTCCGGCTTTTAGTTCATGAGTTTTATTTACCCTCAATGAATTCGTTATTTTTACAGGAATTGAAAACTTATACATCATTACTTCATTTGAGCTATATACCGTTCTAATTGAAGAGGTTGCTGTATAAAATGCCCCAAGCGCACCTTCGTATTTTATCAACCCTTCAGCAATCGCTTCTTTTACATACTGTTGCTGTAAAAGCCACTGTGCTTGAAGCGGGTGCATCGGAATGAGGCAATGCTTCTCTGACATAACAAAATCAGGTTGTGATTTTGTTAAAGACTGAGTAATGAGTTCACTTGCACTTTTTTCTAATACAGAAGACTCTTTCACAATTTTATGGTCGACACGGAAATAGTGAAGTTGGAAAGAACCTTGTAACTCTGGAGCAAAACTCGTTTGTTGCCAATCTGCCATCCCTTGTCTGCTTTTAGGTGTCGGATGAAGCCAATGTCCAAGTAAGAGAGACTGCTCAGCTTCAATAAACGTACAGTTAGCTCCATTTTGTTTCTTACCTTCCAAACTCTTTTCAATATAATTTGCCATCGTTTGATAGCTCTCTATTATGCGAAGAATGAGTTCATCAAAACGGGAAGATAGTCCAAGACATCCATCCGCCTTAGCCATAAAATGTAGTTCCTGAATGAGCGTGATGAGTATCGTTAATTTATCTTCGACAAGCCATTGTTTTTGTTTCGTACAATACTTCAACGAGACACCAAATATATGTCTTCCAACAAGAGATTTGTACTCCATGCCAAATGCAAAACGTGTGTTTTGGATAGGCAACTCAATCTCTAACATTTGTGCCTCTGTAATCAGGATAGATAGTCGCTGTTCTTTTATCCACTCCTCCTTTCTGACCCAATGTCCGCTACTCACCTCTCGTATATAACAATTCATAAACGCCTGAAACGTTGCATTTTCTGCAATCTGTTTAGCTATCTGTTGCATGTAATTAATCATCCTTTCACAAAGCCTTCTCCCTACCAAATGATAATGATTATCACTCGCTGATAAAAAAATTAGTCTCCCTAATTAGAAAGACTGATGATAAGAAGCAAATAGAAACAAAAGTGGTGCTGACAACAATTGATAATGATTATCAATTTCAATTATATATTATAGGAAAGATGGAAATGACTCAACTGCCTAAAGTCCTATATGGCAATATAAACCATCGAAATAAGTAAAAGTGCATAAGAATACGTCGTTTCTTGTATCATACGTGCAAGATTATTGATATACAGTACGGTGTGACAACAAAATATTATAAAGAACTAAAAAAGAATCGTACGATTTGGAAAAGGTCTTTATGTTTTTTTAATGTGCATAGTTTTTTGTAATAATTTTATGCCGTTACTTCGTTTTCATCTTTACTTCAATAACAATTAAGATTTATGTCCATAATCTTTTACGCGTAAATGAACATATATAAAAAACCCTTTCTTATCAACGAAAGGGTTAAAATTATGAATATGTACATATATATTTATAGAGATAAATCAAAGTCAAACACAGTAATGACCATTTGATCGTCTTGTCACTTCAATAAGCTATTAATGATTCTCAACTGTTTTCTTGCTCCAAAATCTTCTTTCCCTCTTTTTTAGGATCCGCCTCACCTTGTAACGAAAATTCACAGGGATAAATAGAAAGTTCTCCATATGCCACTTTTCCATCTTTTTTTCAAAACCCCTAGCGTCAAAAAGCTGCAAAAGAAGGCCAAAAGCCCTTGCTGTATCTTTGCCTTTATTATGAAATTGTCTTCGTACATTCCCACTATTATTTTCCTATAAAATGTAAAACATCTTTATTTTCACAAGTTTTTGCTAAATCTAAAGCTGTTTTTCCTTCATGATCTTTAGCATAAATGTCCGCTCCGTATTTTAATAGCATTTCAACAGCAGCAGTATTTCTAGCCTTAATTGTCCTGTGCAGCGCTGTTTGTTTATACTGATTCCTGCATTCAATATTAGCTCCACGATTCAGAAGGAATTTAATTCCGATAACGTTATTAGTATCCGCAAAGTTGTGCAGTGGAGGGAATGGCTTTCTTTCCTGGTCTATGTCGCAGCCTAATTTTAAAATGTCCTCTAGTAGAACTACATCTTTACAATGAAGAGCGATCTTAAAACATTTCTTTTTACCTCCTTCTCATAAATATCTGGATATTCCGAATGAATATAATTAACAATATCGCTTGAATATTTAAAAGCAATTCAAGAGGTGTTTGTGTGAGAGCTCGTTTACCAACGTTCGCGCCTCTTTCAGCTAATAATCGAAATGCCTCAACATTATTGTGCATACTGCAAAACTGTAATGGAGTGCCCCGATATTCCAAGATCTTATCCAAAGCATTATAGTAGTCAAACAAAACTATTTCTTTTAAACCTCTGTATATCATACGTTATTAAGAATTCTAGAACTACATTTATAATTGTTTGTCCATCCCTATCCATATAATAAAACAGCGATTTTCCCCATTAATCATCACATCTTCTTTAAAATATTTTAGTAGCTTTTTATATAAAAACATAAAACTCAACTAATCAGATTAGTTGAGTTTATTGTGAAATACCTTACTACTATTTTACTTTAAACAATTTAAAATATCACTTACTAAAATCTTTGTACCAGAAGCACCCATCAAATATTTTAAACCTTCAGTCGCAAGCTAATCAATTTCGTCTAGCTTCATTAAAATTTGTGCAAGTGCAATTTTGACGGAATCAGGCTGCAGTGACTAAGTAATTATCATTTATCACTTTATTTCCAACTATCGCTAATGCATTTAAGGAACCTAGAATTCTTCCTTTCAGTGTTTCCTTCTCTATGAATGATAGAGTTTCTATCTATATTCTTAGTCCCATCATAGGTTTTTCTATAGATTATTCAATATAATTATCTATTCGTTTATTTCAATTTCAATATTTTTCGTATTGTATATACGACAACCAACAATATAGGTAAAAAAAGACCGATTGATAATGTTAAAGAATTACCCGTTGTATCGTCAAAATGTTTTTGGTAGATAATATTAGGATAAATCACGAGAGAAAGGATAACGGCAATCATGCCTAACGGTAATGTTAAAGGGCGGTAATCTTTCAAACTCAGAATTTGTGCCATCCCTAAAACGGAAACGTAAAAATAAAGGGTCGTCTTAATATAGAGAGTGATAATCCAAAGTGATGCCATTAATCCTTCAATACGCTGTATAAAATTCCCGATATTTATCTTTTTGGTCAATTCATAGCTTGGATAAATCTCTCCTGCAGTTTTCTCAGAACCTAATACTGTAACACACAAAAATGTAATTAGGATGATGACGATGCCGCCTATTAAGTTTCCAATTAAAAAAGTTTTTTTACCTTGTTTCATTTTATTAACAAAAGAAGGAAAAATCATTAAGAGAACAACGGCATTTACTGAAGATACTATTACATAAAAAAAGGATGATTGAACGATCTTTTTTGTCCCCATCTCATATACAGGCTGTAGGTTTTCTAACTTTATTTCAGGTGAAATACACACCACTAAAATGAAAAAAAAGACGAAGAACACGACAATTAGGATTTCTGCCGTACGAGCGAACGTTTCCAATCCAAGACGGACTCCCATCACCACAATCCCCGCCATAAGAATATTAAGGACTACCATTGGAGTATTCGGCAGCATATGGATGTTTAGGAATATCCCAAAATAATACAAAAGTTCTGAAGCATAAAGAAGAGTTATAAATACAAAAAAAGCAGAAAGGGCTTTACCTATCCATCTTCCAAATAGTTTTTCAATGATTTGGACATAGGTGAGGTGAGGGAACCAATTTGCTATAGTGATGAATAGCCATACGACTAATAAACCTATTACTGTACCAATTATAGTGGAAATCCAGGCGTCTTGCTTTGCAACGGTTGCTAATGCTGATGGTACAGTTAAGATGCTCGTACCAATTGTAAATAAAATAACTAATACTAGAAATTGGTACGAATTTATTTTAACGTCTTGCATCATTCATATCATACCTTCCCCTCTACTGTTATTTTATTTCAAAAAAAGAGATAAAAAGTCATTAAGCGGTTTAAAAATAATAGTGAGTAAATCAAATGGATTAGGAATAGTTTTTTCAAATACAAAAAGTGTAATACTTAGACCTACCCCAATTGCAAGAAGAATTAAAAATACAAATAACTCTTTTTTATACTTTTTTTCCAAGAGAGATGGAACTTCAATCCACAGAATAACTGCTGCAATCAGAAATATTCCTATAGCTTTTATCATGATTATTTAACCTCTAACTTTTCTAAGAAGGAATTACCTTCTGTACTCGTGTGCACAAGTTTCACGTCTACTTTAACATTCGCTTTCATCTTCGCGAATTCCTCATCCCAATGCTCTTTAATCTTTTTCCATTCTTTCGGATTAGATCGATGAATGGCTTCACCAAATCCAAATATGTCTGACTTATAGTGTTTTTGTACTGTTTCAATGGTCAAGTTAACGGTCTCTTCCATATACTTTTCAGTATTCTTCTCTAGTTCAACAAGTGTTTCTTGGTTATTAAGATTAATTAGACACTCTACTTCACCAACATCTCCTTTTACTTTTATATTGATATCTACTTCTGGCTTACCTTTGTTTATCTTGCCTTTCATTTTAGAATCTACTTGATTAATCTCTATAGTGGCTTTTCCGCCTTCCGGACAAGATATAGCAGTTACAGAACTTTGCACTTCGTTGACAATGCCATTAAACCCTCTGCTTTCTCGTTCAGTTAACCAGCCTATCAGTTTATCTTTTTTAAACACCGCTAATTCATCATATTGAATTAGCGCAGAAGGAGTAATCGATTCCACATTTTGTTTGCTTGATCCCATTTCTTGTTCCCCTGTTACTAGAATCCCTGTTAATACGGCTTCCTTTCCCTCACTTGTTAGATCAGCTATCAACTGATCCAATGTAAAGCCCTTTGTTGCAGCCCAGATAGCTTCTGAAGTTTTAAGCGTGTTAAACATTTCATTGGCGGGTATATTTTCAATCGTTGTTCTGACGTTCAGTACTTCCTCTGCGGTCCTATCCTTAGCAATAGCAACAAAGAAATCAGACCGAAGTTCCCAATTTCTTGATAGTAACTCTAAGGATTCGGCTATGCCTTCTTCAGCTAAATCCTCACCAAGCACAAGCATTCGAAGATGTCCAGGATATATTCTCCGAGGCGATTTCTTTGTAATTTTTCGAAACGCTTCATATACCGTTTCTCCGCTCTCCTGAAACATGATGACTGGTGAACGCCCAGTACTTGTTTTCGTAGATACTTCCGAAGGTACTACCACTTGAGCAGTTACTCGATATTCATCTTCCACTTTATCGATTCCTATTGCCAACATAATGCCAAGCTCATTTAATTCCCTCTTGTCCCAACACCCCGCAAGAATGGAGCTAAGAATCAGGAGCACAAACATGCACTTTTTCATCGTTTAGCCCCCTTCAGACTCCTTATTTTTTGGTGGTTCCGGTTTTGCAGAGGCTGAATCTTGTTGCCTAACGATATTTTGTTGATTGATTAGACGAGGTCTAGTAAACATTTTCCACATAGGCAAGCGAATAAACGCATCCTTTTGGTCAGAAAGATTAAAAGGAGCTAGTGAAGACATATAAGGCACTCCAAAAGAACGTAAACTGCATAAATGCAGAAGTAGAGCGATTAAACCAATCGTTATTCCTAATAAACCAAAAGAAGCAGCTATTGCCATAAACCCAAAGCGTAGTATCCTTCCAGAGATAGCTAAGTTGTAGGTTGGAGAAACGAAACTTGCAATGGCGGTTATTGAAACCACGATTACCATCGCTGCAGAGATTATGCCTGCTTCAACCGCTGCAGTTCCAATTACAAATGCCCCTACAATAGACATTGCTGAACCAATGCTTCGTGGCATTCTTAAGCCTGCTTCACGCAAGATTTCAAAGGTGACTTCCATTATAATTGCTTCAACAAATGCCGGAAATGGAGCACCTTCTCGTTGGGCTGCAAGACTAATGAGAAGTGAAGGAGGTAGCATTACATGATTAAAAGTTGTGACTGCAATAAATAATGCAGGTGCAAGCATTGCAATCGCAAATGCAAAATAACGAAGGAGCCGAATAAGACTTGCAATATCTGCACTTTGATAATAGTCTTCTGAAGATTGAAAAAATTGAATTAATATCGCTGGAACAATTAGGACAAATGGTGTTCCATCTACAAAAATAGCTATTTTTCCTTCCAATAATTCTGCAGCTACTACATCCGAACGTTCCGTATTAAGTATGGTTGGAAAAGGTGAATATGGTTCATCCCGAATTAATTCCTCGATATTTCCACTTTCAAGAATCCCGTCAATATCTATTCTATCCAAACGCAAACGGACTTCTTTCACTATTTTGTCATTTGCAATTCCTTTGATATACATCATGGCAACATTCGTTTTCGTACGATTTCCAATAATTTTTGATTCCATCCAGAGATTTGGGTCTTTCAGTCTTCTACGAACTAATGCGGTATTTACACGCAAATTTTCGGAGAATCCTTCGCGGGGTCCTCTTACTATCACCTGGGCTGTTGCTTCCGTTACTCCACGCTCAACCCAATGCCTATTGGAAACGATTAAACCTTGGGCATATCCATCGATTAAAATAATCGTATCCCCCGATAATAGTCCAGTAAGAAGCTCTTCAAAATTAGATAGTTCTTTAATTTCTCCTACTGTCATGGCAAAATCTTTTAATATGCTAATCAGATTTTGTTCAGGAGATAGCTTTTTCTGTAATTCGGTACCATCGACATCTAGCATGAGCGTTTCTAAAATGAAATTTTGTAATGCGGTTGTATCAGTTAATCCATCCGTATAGATAATACCAGCTTTAATAGTTTCTTCTTTTCCTACTCGAATTTCTCGAATGATAATATCCGAGCTTTTGCCAAGGGAATCTTTTATTCTTTGTAAATTTTCTTGAAGATTTGTTTTTAATTTGTTTACTGAATTTGTCTTCATCATTTGGCTAGTTGAAATAGAATTGGAATGCATTTTAGAATTACTTTTCTTTCTGAAAAAGCCCATAGACTACCTCACTTACTTTTTATTTTTTTGCGCGCTTACATATAATTTTGTTTAATACTTAGCCAATTAGGAAAATATCGCTTGATCAGTTAAATTTTCTATTAAGCATGTTATAAGATATAGAATCTCATTTTCTATGAGGAAACTCCTTTAAAATAATCTTAAATCACATATTTTGTTCTAATAAAATAAATCATACTACTTTTATTAAATAGCAGGTTTTTTTCGACAAAACTTCTAATTAAGGAACAAAAAAAGTACATGGAAAACATAATTCTATTGGGATTAGTGAGTTTAATGTCCAAGATTATATTCGTTTAGCCAAAGCATTACGTAGGGGTCTTATTCAATAATTTACTACCAGTTATTGCGGGATAAAATCAATATGTATTAAAGTAGTAATGTAGTGCTTGATAAAGCAAAAAGAGATTTAGATCTAAGCCTAAATCTCTTTTTTATATCCTTATATAGGAATCTACTCCAATAATGAAGACCTATAAAATAATTCTTTTTTCAGTTTGAGCATCAAAGTAATGAGCTTTATCCATATTCAACATAAGATCTATCTTTGATTGATTATGCACTTCTGTTGAGGAGTCAACACGTGCAACGAAAGATTGACCATTATTATTCGAATAGAGATAAGTTTCTGATCCCATTAATTCTGACACATCAATTTTGACATTTATTTTATTTTGATTGAACAAGTCTAAAGTTGTTTGACCATTATAGAAATCTTCTGGTCGTATACCTAAGATCATTTCTTTATTCATATACCCTTTATTTTTTAAGTACTCTAGTTTTTCTTCTGGGATTTGAAGCTTCCAATCACCGACTATAAAAGCACCTTCTGTTAGTGTGCCTTTGAAAAAATTCATTCCTGGAGAGCCAATGAAACCTCCTACAAAAACGTTTGCTGGGCTATCATAAACTTCTTTAGGTGTACCAACTTGTTGAATAATACCGTCCTTTAACACAACTATACGTGAAGCCATTGTCATCGCTTCTACTTGGTCATGAGTTACATATATCGTTGTTGTTTGCAATTGATGGTGTAATTTCGAAATTTCGGCACGCATTTGAACACGTAACTTTGCATCTAAGTTTGATAACGGCTCATCCATTAAAAAAACTTTTGCATTCCGAACAATCGCACGTCCTAATGCTACACGCTGACGTTGTCCACCGGAAAGTGCTTTTGGTTTTCGCTCTAAATATTGCTCAAGCCCAAGGATTTCCGCTGCATGTTTTACACGTTCTTCAATTTCTTTTTTGCTATACTTTCTAAGTTTTAAACCGAATGCCATATTATCGAATACCGTCATATGTGGATAAAGAGCGTAATTTTGAAAGACCATTGCGATATCTCGATCTTTAGGTGCAACATCATTCATTCTCTGTCCATCAATATAAAAATTTCCATCTGTAATCTCTTCAAGCCCTGCAATCATACGTAATGTCGTCGATTTCCCACACCCTGAAGGCCCTACAAAAACGATAAATTCTCCATCATTCACTTCTAGATTAAAATCTTTTACTATTGTTGTATCGTTATCATATTTTTTATAAATATGTTCAAATAATAGTTGAGCCATCATTGCCTCCTAATATTGTAATTTTCAAGTGAAAATTAACGTTATCTACAATACTTATCTCTAAGCTCTTTTGCATGTTTAATCGATTGTTCAGCACCTTGAATTTGTTTTTCGATCAGCTCTTCTAAATGTTCTTCAGGAGGATAGTAATAATTTTCTGGCTCGATGACATTTCGATCAAATGGAGGATTCTCCACTTTAAATGCCCCTTCTCCTACTTCAAAAATACCTCCTGTCCCTTTTTCCCTTTTAAATCGAGCTACATAAGGATAGCACATTTCAATATTAATTCTTGTTAACGGGGAATGCTCCACCATAATTTTAAAGATTTCGTCTAAATCGATATTTCCTTGTCCTGCAGGTACACCGCACACTTTATACCCATCTTCCGCTTCGATGATAATATGATCTTTAAAATGGGTTGTATACGTATACTGAGCAAGCTTTCTTACTGCTTCCACCGGGTCTTCCCATGCCATCATTGAATTGCCAAAATCACAATGGGCTCCTACCCAATAGTTGTTTACCTCTTTTACAATCTGTATGATTTCGTCAGCTATTTCTTCCTCATGGTTTTCAACAGCTAATTTAATGCGATATTTTTTTAGAAGTGGCACAACTTTTTTAATATTGTTTGGTGCTTGAGCTAGTAAATCTTTATCATATATCCCTGGACAGCAATACGTCCGAATCACATCTGCTCCAATTTTATGTGCTACTTCGATAACCTCTGATAAATGATCAGGCTCTGTTCCTCTTGCGTCAATCTCAGCGTATAATCCATATTTTTCAATTTCCTTACGTACCCTCTCTAAATGATCAGGTTCGGCGCCCCCAAGAACCCCCCACTTAGGATGTAAGTATTTATCGCCGGGGTATGCAATGACATTAATCATTACTCCATCCAAACCGTGTTCCGCTGTTTTTCTAATAAAATCAAAAATATCCATTCGACCATTTTGAAAAAGTAAATGATAGGTTTCCGTTTCTAACCCTAATTTCATCCGATTCACCATCTCTAATAAAATTTTTCGAATCTTCCATGATTAAATCTAATACATTCATATAAATCTACTTCAAGCTTACTTTCCTAGAAAATCTAGCTTCAGCCCATTTGTCTAGCTTTTTCACCTGTTTTTTACCGAAAGTCATACCATATCCAATCATTAAAACAACTATGAATGTAAATAAATCTAATTCCTTTGTAAACCAATAATTAATTATTCCCATAATCACTTGCGGAATTACTCCGGTAATTGCAAATGCGATTGAACTAATCTGGAACCATAATTTTGACTTCATGCCGTATCTTGCATACAACATTAAAAATGTAGACAACCATGCTAAAATCTCTAAGCACAACAATATTACCCATTTATTTTCAATTAATATAGTCATTGTTTTTAGATAGACCTCTCTCATTTAATGACAATGTGCTATAAAATCTTTTGTATATCTTTAACACTATCTATAATATAGTCAGCTTTTCCTTCTAGATCTTCCTTACTGCAAGCACCAGAAAGAACTCCAGCTACTTCAATACGGCTATTTCGTGCAAATCGAATGTCAGTTAACGTGTCACCTACCATTAAAACTTCTTCATCATTCAGTAGGAATTTATCTTTGAAAATATGATAACAATCACTATTAGGCTTAGGATTGATAATTCCATCCTCTGCACTTAAAAAATCTATATACTCATATAAATTAGTCATTTTAAGCGAATGAACAGCTGCATCAACATCGTCTGCAGTTACAACTCCAATAATATAGTCATGATCTTTTAAAAACTTTAACGTTTCTTTTGCACCTAATACTTCCGTAAATACGAGGTCATCTGATGTAGAGTGTTTTTTAAAGGATGCACAAACACAATTTATAAATTCACCTTTTTTGATTTTTTTTTCACCCAAAATTGAATACCATGCAGCTGCAATAAAAGAATTCGTTTGACTAGCTAGTAAACTTGTACTCTCGAAATCATTATTATCCATTCCAATTATCTGCATATATTCATCTCGTTTGTTCTTTTCATTCGGATACTTTTGAAATATATCATTAAGCACACAATCAACGATTTTGTACCAAACCGAATCGAGCTGTATTAATGTTCCATCCTTATCGAAAATAATACCCTTCTTCATCTACCTTCGCCCCCTAAAACATAAAGCCTATTATTCTAATAGAACCAATCCTAATAATGAAGGTACTTCTTTCATTCAAAAGAGAAGTAGCTCCATTCCTCTTCGAATAGTTTATTATTTCTTTTTAACTTTATCTAATTCTTCCTGAGCTATTTTCGCTGCTTCATCTAATGCTTCCTTAGCAGAAATTCCTTCGATTTCTACTTTATCTTTCGCTATATCTAGTGCATCATAGATTTTTCCGCCTGTTGGATCGATAAATGGCGAAACTCCATATTTATTTGCTTGCTCTAACGGAATTAACGCCTGTGGTTGTTTTTTCACGAAATCAGCATAAGGCTTATAATCCGTTACATTGTTTTGAACAGGGATGTAGCCTGTTTCCATTGACCATTCTGCTGTTTTCTCAGTACTCGTCGCAAATTTCATAAACTCATATGCACCTTGTGCTACTTCAGGATCGGTATTTCTAGTTAATGTTAAAAAATAAGCTTCTAATTTAGGCGCTGGCTTATGGTCACCCCAGCCTGGTTGTGGAACTGCTCCAAATGTAGCTAGTCTTTCGGCCTCATCCATTCCCTCACCTAACGATTTATAGACAAATCCTTGGTCACCAGATGAACCTGTATATCCTAACGTTCTACCTTCAACAAAATCGATAATTGTGTTATCCCAATATTCCCATCCAGTACCACCTGTATGGATGTTCATAATTTTATCTTCATGAAGCCACTTCTTGTATTTCTCCCATACTTTTACCCATGTTTCATCATTAATTAAAACTTTTGTTCCGTCTTCACTTATTACGTTTCCACCAGCACTTCGAACCGAATCGATTAAGTTTGTCGTACCCCAAATCGGCATCCACCCTGCGTATTGAACGTTTCCATTTCCATCACGTTTTGATACTTTTTCGGCTACCTTTTCTACTCCTTCCCATGTCTTTAAGTCATCTGTAGTAAAACCATTTTCCTCTAATACTTTTTTATTATAATAAAGAATCTGTGTTGTACCATATAGAGGAATTCCATATAATTTCCCATCAACTGTTGCTTGACTAACAAAACCTTTACCATAATCGTCTATTTTTAATTTTTTATCATCGTTTATAAATTTATCAATTGGAACAACTAGCTCTTTGTTAATATAGTTTTGAATAACGTCTGAACCTAGTAAAGCAATAGCTTCTTGATTGTTTGCCGCAAATCCACTTTGAAGCTTTTGATATGACTCATCATAGCTACCTGCTTTAGTCGTTTTTACAACGTACTTGTCCTGACTTTGATTGAAATCCATCACAATTTTATCTAAACGATCAGCAAGTGCCCCCCCAACTCCGTTAATGAATGGGACAACGATTTTATCCCCTTCTTTTGTTACCTTAACTGTATTTCCTTCTCCTCCAGAACAACCTGCAAGTACACCAACAAATAATGATACAACCATAAAAAGCGTTAATAATTTCTTCACCCTGAATTGCCTCCTTTAAAATTAGTTAACCCTTTATTCCAGAATCAGAAACACCTGAGAGAAACCATTTTTGTAAAACTAAAAATACAAGTAAGAGTGGGACTGTAGCGATTGTACTTGCAACCATAATGTGTGACCAATCCCTACCTAATGAGCTATTAATGAAAAAATCAGCAATACCGTTAGTAATTAATTTTTTATCATTATCTTTTAATACTAGCGCTGGCCAAATATAGTTATTGTAGTTTTCGATAAATGTCACTAAACCTAGTGTCACAAATGATGATCGTGTCATCGGGAAGATAATCTTCCAAAGAATCTTCCAATCACTTGCTCCATCTATCTTGGCCGCTTCTACAATTTCATGACCAACTTTAAGGAACGCTTGTCTAAAATAAAAAATCCCAAATACACTAACTGATAAAGAAATAATGTATCCAAAATGAGTATTTAACATTCCCATTTTTGCTAACATCATATACACAGGAACATACGATACAGCGCCCGGAATCATATATGTTGCCATAACAACGCCAAACGTTAATTCTTTCCCTTTAAACTTATAAAATGCCAACATATAAGCAAAGAGTGCTGACGAAATAAGAACATAGATTGTAATAATCAATGAAGTATAGAAACTGTTAAATATATACGTGTGAAAAGGAATGACTCCTAATACTTCTTGATAATTTTCCCAATGAAATTCTTTTGGCCAAAAACCACCTTGTAGTACTTCACTAGATGTTTTAAATGAACTTAGGATCATCCAAATAAAAGGAAAGACAAATAAGATACTCGATAAAGCTAAAAAGAGATGCTTTAAAATTTTCGATGTCTTTTTATGATTACTCATGATTTAATAATTCACCCACTTGTCACCTATTATCTTGTTTATAAACGATAATAGGATTGTAATAATTAATATGATAAATGCGATGGCTGTCGCGGATCCCATATCAAATTGTTCAAATGCTTGTTGGAAGAATAAATAGAGTAATGTTCTTGTCGAACCACTCGGTCCACCTTGTGTTAAGATTTTAATTTGATCATATGCTTGCAGCGATACGATCGTATTCACAACAATTAAGAAAAAAGTTGTTGGTGAAACCATCGGGAGTGTTACATGTCGAAACTTCTGCCAAGCATTAGCTCCATCAATACTTGCCGCTTCATATAAGCTATCAGGTACTTTCTCTAACGCTCCAATATAGAAAATCATTGTCCATCCAACTAGCTTCCAAACCGTTACAATAATAACTGCTAGCATTGCGGTATCACTGCTCTTAAGCCAATCCAATCCAGGTATCCCTACTAAACCTAGCACCTTATTAATAACACCTAATTCCGGTTCATATAGAAGTGACCATACCATCGATACAGCTACTGTTGGTGTTACCCATGGTGAAAAAATCATCAATTTGTAAATGGCAGAGCCTCTGAAATTTTTTCTAAAGAACAAAGCAAAAACTAATCCTAGTACAATTGTTGGAATAACTGTCCCAAATCCAAAATAAAGAGTGTTTAGCAATGCCTGCCTAAAAGATGACTGAGTAAACAAATTTATATAGTTATCTAAACCAACAAAATTAAAATCATTTGTCATAAAATCCCAGTCTGTAAAACTAATACCTAAACTAAACAAATTCGGAATAATCCAAAAGAGTATAAGAGGTATTCCAACCGGTAATAAAAAGAACGCAGCTTTTGAAAATTTTATTTGCATTCAGTGTCACCTCCTGTTTCACATTGTAAAGCTCAATTATTAATATGATGTTGTATTTTTATTAACAAGTTGTAAAACAAACATATAAACAAAGTAAAACAACAAAAAACCAATATATTGGAACAAAAAAACTATTTCTCGTTTTCATTGAGAAATAGTTTTTTATCAGTTTTTCTTCTATACGATTATTGTTTCTACACCTTTTGCTGTTAAAGCATTGTGCCATTCTGAATCAAGTTTAGCATTCGTAAATAATATATCGACATCATCAAAACTCCCACTTTTATAAAATTTCGTTAAGTTGAATTTAGATTCATCTACCATCATGACAACTTGTCTTGCATTATTCTTTAAGCGGTTAAATATTTGAGCATCCTCAATATACGTGCATGTTAATTCCTTTTCTAATGAGATTCCATCACAAGAAGCAAATAATTTATTTACCGTAAAATGATCAAGTAAGTTCAACGTCATATCACCAGACAGTGCTAACGAATTTGTATTTAGCATTCCACCAACGACTATAAGTTTGCAATCAAATGAATCATATTGTTCCTTTAGCTCAATTATTTTATTAGCGGCAGGGATAGAGTTTGTTAAAATAGTTATGTTTCTTTTGTCATAAATATAGTCCAAAATTTGCAGCGTAGTTGTTCCAACTTCAATAGCAATAATATCATTATCCTCTACCAGTTTACTTGCTGCCATTCCTAATTTACGTTTTTCAGCAATGTTTTCATTGCGACGTTTATTAAAAAATAATTCAACAGTTTGATCGTTTTTCTTAATAGCTCCACCGTGTATTTTTGTTAACTTGCCTTCCTTGTGCAACAAATCTAAATCTCTTCGAATAGTTTCTGTCGTAACATTTAATACTTTTGCCAAATCATTTACCATCACACGATTGTATTGATCTAGTTCATCAAGTATGTATTTTCTTCGCTCAAATTGTGTATAAGATTTCATAAAAACACCTCTTTGTATTCCACAAATATACTTTAACCTTTACCGAAATATGTACTCTTATACTAACCTTTTTTTCAATCAAGAACAGACTTCAGTATTGATTCTTAGTTATATTGTATTTAATTTACCAAGCAAATGGAAGTTTTCCTATTAACACTTAACTTTTTAAACACTCCATTTACATTTCAAAAGGCATATGTTTACTATTTATTTCTTTAAGTAAAATCTGAGGAAAGTTGACACCCTTTTTTTGAACTAAATTAAACTGAATCTTGATAACTCTACATCAAAATAGTTAGCATTCTGTAATGAAGGTCGCTTTTATTACTTCATTAACTTGCTCCCTTACTCTTAATATAATAATCATATCAACTTCACCTTTTCAAATGTAAAGTTGACTAAATAAAAGAGCCGCATAAAAATACGACCCTCTCAACCTTCATATTTACATTATTTTATATTTTATTTACAAACTAATACTATAGTGTTCTTTCCTAACCAAGTGCACAATCAATTATGCCTCTGCATAATTGCGTCCGGAGGCTTTAAGATCTTTCAGCGGATGTTTGGACCCCGCTGATACAGATTGTGAAGAGTCGCACTTAAAGTAATGGGGCTTAAGTAAAGAAGAAATTTTTAATTATCAAATCAATTTTAGTTATTCCATTAGGGTGCATTCATAGTAAAGAGTAAACAAAATAAAGAGCCACATGTAAATGCGACTCTCCATCTTTACTTTATTAATTCCCCTGACTTAGATCTTTATGGGCGAATTTCGCTAAAAAAGGGATGTGTTTCGTTAGTTTGTTATAGATATTGAATAGAACTTGTACAACTGGCTCCAATTTTTTGGAGAACTTGATAATGACAAAACTTGCCCCTAATGACAGAAGGGCCCCACCAATTACGTCAGCTGGATAATGTACTCCAACGAAGATACGCGAAATACCTACTAAGATGGCCCATACTAATACTGGATTCTTCCATGAGTCTTTTCGTAAAAATAACGTCCATGCTAGAGAGAATACTAATACTGAATGATCACTTACAAACGATGAATCATTGGCATGTGGTACTAACTGATGAACATTATATGTTATGAATGGTCGTGGATGAAAGTAGACAGCGTGAATGAGTGCGTTTAGACCCAATCCAAGTAAACATGTAAAGACAATGTATATAGCAGTATATTGTTTTTCTGTTCTTTTTTCTTTATTTGCAGTAAACCATAAAAATAACATGAATACGATTACGACATAAGGAACGCTATCAGTGATAAAAATCATCCCTTTATCCAGCAAAGGATAGCGACCTGCTAGATCATTAATCCATTGAAATATTCCATAATTCATTTTGTAAATCTCCTTGCTTTTAATTTCTGAGTAAATTAATGTTTTTCAAACATGCGCATATCCAGTTGAATACCCGCTTACCCTTTCATACATGACGTCATCAAAAGCTACATAGTTTCTTTTTTTTACAAAAAAAAACACAATTCATCAACAAACTACAGAAGAACCTGTTAAAAATTCACATCACCCTCGAACTAGTTTATACAACATTAAATCCTAAACTAGAAAATATTATTGTAAGCTAGCAAAAATCAGTATAAAGATGATAAAATATTTTTATAAAGGGGGGCTTCAAATATGGGGAAATTAAGCAAAAGGAATATACTGTGGATTGTGCCAATCGGAATTTTAGGGGTATTCTGGTATTTTTATGGTCCACAAAAGGACATTACAGATAATGAATATATTACATATGTTAAAAACTATTCTTTCGATAATAGTAATAAAACTTTAGAATCGGGTTTTGCCAACTCCTGTCAAAATCCATATTGGGTGTATTTTGAAACTCAAAAAGGACAGGATGTTGTGGAATTTAAAGGAGACTGTCCTGTTAATAATAAAACCGAAAAAGTGAATGTTCAATTTTTAGTTGACCGTGATATGACAAATGTTAGAAACGGTGCAATGCTGGTAGATAATAAAATGCAAGAGGAAGCAGATCGAGACAAATACCTTCTCGCATTAGTAAAATAAATAGAAAAAAGCTCTCGTTTGAAAAGCGAATGAGAGCTTCATTTTATTAAATCGCCGGATATATAGGCTGAAAACATTCATAAAAAATTAATCATTTCACAGCTTTCCAAATGGTCCATCTGTCCTTTTCAACTATAGAACCCTCAGTTGAAATGGACTTATCAATATAATTCACTAATTCATTTAATTCGTCATCGTCTAACTCGTGCAAAATACTTCTACCAGTTCTTTCTCGTAAATCTTTTAGCAACTGCTCTTTCTGCTCATAAACACTTCTCGTTTCCCATAATTTCACTTCTTCAATCTCGCTAAACCCAATTGCCTTAAGAGTCTCAACTACTAGCTCACTACTATGTCTACGTTTAATTTCTTGCTCCTTTAATTTTGGAAAACGTTCGAAGAAATAGCCTCTTATATGGTAGTCATCACCTTTTAATAAACAATCTTCAGGTGTACGATCCTGGATAATGTAAACCCCTTTATCCTCCAAAATTCTATATGCCTCTTGAAAACAAGCCTTTAAATCCTGGATATGATGTATTAAAGCTCTTTCCAATACTAACTGGAAGCTGTCATTGTCTAAGCCTGTAGCGAATGCATTTCCTTGCTTGAAAGTAATATTATGATAGTCTTTACAATTTTCTTTTGCCCCAACGAGCATAGTCTGTGAAAAATCCACTCCTATTACAGAAGATACGCCCATATCTGCTAATGCTTTCGAATAAATTCCTCCGCCACAGCCAATATCTGTAGCCTTTGAAATATTCATGATAGGGACCAGATCTTTCATTGCTTCCATCCATGAGTGGTCAGCCTGTCGAGTTGTATAAATAGTTTGATTGTCCTTATTGTGAAAATCAATGCCCATCTTCATCACTCTTTTCTGTTTTTATAATACCATTTATGGATATTCTTGCTAACATTATTTTACAATCTTTGTATACATAAGTAAAATCAATGTTAATTATTAATTCCCATAAGTTATCCTTATAGATGAATAGTAATGATATAGAAAAATATCGTTAAGTTTTCAAATGAGTTATTATCTCTCCTACTCACTATCTTTTTCAAAAATTGAACGTAATCCACTAGCTTCAAAAGTTCCTTTTAAGATTGTTTCTATCAACATCGTGGCGATTTCCTCTGGTGATTGTTGCATTTCGTGTTGTAGCCAGTACGTAATAACTCCCAAAATTGCATTTGAGTTATACGCTAATGTTAATTCAATCGGAAACTTCCATTTGCTTTTATCTGTGCGATTTCCTAGATAAGCATTGAAGTATCTCACAAAAAATTGTCTCATTTTCTCATGGAAATATGGATCACCATTTGGACCTAATATTAATTTTAAGAAATCAGCTTCTTCATAAAACACCTGTAAAATTTGGATCATTACAGGCAATCGCTCTTGTTTAAACTGATTGATATCTAAATCTAAATTTGTAGTTGCATCTAAAATTGCGTTGAACTTTTCAAAAATTTCGTTCTCGTACTGTTCTAATAAATTGTATTTATCCACGTAGTGTAGATAAAAAGTTCCTCGATTAATATTGGCAAGCTCAGTAATATCTCGAACCGTAATGGCTTCAAAGTTCTTTTCAGAAAGCAAAGAGAAAAATGCTTGTTTAATTTCATTCTTCGTTCGTATAATTCGTCGATCGGTTTTTGACATGGAGTCATTCCTCCCTTTTAATGAACACATTTTTTTATATGTTGAGTATTGAACACTTTTGCTGCTTTTGATTATAGGAAGTGATTTTTTTAGAGTATATAATCAAGCTAAGAAATAATCAACACGATGTACATTATCTGAAAGGAGAATTATGATGAAAGAAAATAAGTTTTTTTGTATAACTTTTGTTGCTGTACTCTTATTATCCTTCATTTTTGTAGCAACACAAATTCCTGGAGCCCATTCATCACCTAAAGATCTTCCCATAGGTCTAGTTCTCGAGGATGAAGGCAACATGGGGAAAACTTTTGTCGAGATGATACAAAAAAATTCACAAGTAACAAAGGAAGCGCCCTTTAAATGGGTTGTATTAAAAAATGAACAAGAAATGAAAGAAAAATTAGCAAATCAAGAATTGTATGGAGCTATTTATATCCCTAAAGATTTTTCTGAAAAGTATGCTTCATTCCAAACACCAACACCTACATCAGCAATGTTAAAAATTTATATAAACCAAGGGAAAAATGCAAACGTTGCAACTATGGTTACACAAGCTTTATCTACGATGGTTGAAAAAATGAATGACAATGTCAGTGCCCAATTATTAGCTGTTACTGAAAAAAATAATATTCCGTTAAATGCTAATCAAGCACGCACTTATTTTACGCCTATCCAGAGTGAAATAGTTAATGTACATGAAACTGGTAAATTAAGCAATGCACCACTTTCATTCTTCCAGCCTATTTGGATGAGTAGTCTAATCAGTGCTATTCTTTTATGGTTTACAGGAAGAAATCGCAAATTTAATTCTGTATTGGAGCAATTAAAATTCCGAGGATTCCAAGCTTTGATTGCCATGATCATTGGTTTATTTGGAGGATATTTATTAACTTGGTACTCCACATGGATGCTAGATTATGAGTTTGCAGATTTTAACTATGTTGCTCTATTTTTATCACTGACTTGCGCAACCTTTATATTATTAATACTAGCCATAACTACATGGATTAAATACGCAGCTTTACCAATTTTCATTCTATTAATGTTCTTTGGTTTACCGCTTCTACAAATCGCACCAGAAATGTTACCTAGTTTTTACGCTGATTGGGTCTATCCATGGTTACCATTCCGCTTTATGTTTGAAGGATTAAAGGAGATACTTTTCTTCAGTGGAGAACTTTGGAACACAGCTGCTGTATTATTATGCTGGATTGCTGTTGTAAGTATTGTAGTATTACTTCTAACTGTAATAAAACGTAGCTCCTATAAAGAGGATAATTTAGCAGAAGGTTATGAATGATGAAGAAGTAGAAGTTTAAGGTCAATCGTATTGCAGAAAGAAGAAAATTAGGTACCCATTATAAAATGAAGCTCATCAAAAAGGGTTAACGTGTGCCACAAAAAATAATAATAGCTCTCGTTAGAAAAGGCTAACGAGAGCTATTTTTTCGAATCGACGTTTAGAAAGACTGGGCTGATGGACAGAATCATTCAACTAACGTATAGTTCCTCTTTACATTTGATAAATTCCCTTTTCATTTCACTGCAAAATATTTTCTATGTTCTTTCCCGAAAATCTTTTAATTATTGCTCTTTCTGTCCATACACATCTCTTATTCCCATAGCTTTTCATCCTATACACTACTATGTCTGCGGTTAATTTCTTGTTCCTTTAATTTTGGAAAACGCTCAAAGAAAAAGGCTCTTATATGGTAGCAATCCCCTTTTAACTTACGTATACATAACCCCCTTCTACCATAAACAATCATTTTAAATGTAACTATTTACCGACATAAATCTATTTACAATAAGGTTACTTATAGTGTAAAATTACACTATAAGTAACTGATAGTCATAAGAATGGTTATTGAATTAAGCGATTTCTATTAAATCTTTCATTGGACGAATGCAATACTAGCTCACGAAAGTATGAATACTCCAAAAGAAAAAACATTAGGAGGGAAAAGGTATCAGGAAAAAGAAAGTTTTGTTTAAAACAAAATAGTCAGCTTATTCGTATTTAATACGAACGACTATCGTTGCTAATGACGTTTAAGAGGAATAATTCATGAGTCATTTTTCACGAATAACAAATAAATAATCAATTTAGGAGTAATAAAATGGAGAATAACAAGAAAATCATAATAATTAACAGCCTATTAGTAGGTTCTATCATTTTAAATCTTTTTATTTTTACTTCACGAATGCGCTTTTTCCCTTGGTTTATTGAAGATGCAATAGGATATTTAGGGGTATTCCTTACAGCACCAATCTTAATATGTATTTATTTTATTTTTAGACATTTTCACAAGTTACAACTAGTCCCGAAGATAAATAAAATAATTCCATTATTTGTTGCTGTAACATCATTAATTATTGTGATCATGCCAACAAATGACTTTTTAAATATTGTTGCCCTTGTAATAAACATTACTATGGCATTTTTAGCAGCATTTTCACTATTCAATCGTAATTTGAATGAAAAGTCGAAACAGAATAGCTCAAGAGCTTTATACAAAATATAGATTTTCTAAAAATAAGCACAAAATAACCAGGTACTCGAATTAAGTGAGTCCTGGTTTTTTGCTTAATTGTATAAGAATAAACGGTTGGTAGCTTTTGAATTACCCGAACAATAAATAAGCAATCCCTATAATTACACAAACAATTCCACCTAAAAATTGTCCGATCCCTGATGCTTCCCCCATTAATAACAGATTAAAAATATTTTTGCTTTTTTGGCTCTTCCCAAAGATACCATCATCTGTTTTCATTCGATAAATTCCCCATGCAGTTAAAACAATCCCAAAAATAATAAAAATACTTACTAAACCTAACATACTTAAATAATCTCCTTATTTGTCATTTTCATCAAAAATAAAAACTTCCTCTATCGATTTATTAAAAATCGATGCAATTTTATAAGCAAGTATTACAGAAGGATTATACTTCTGATTCTCAAGTGAAATAATCGTTCTTGACGATACACTTACACGATCAGCCAATTCTTGCTGAGTTAAATTGTGCTGCTTTCTTAAATCTCGTACTATATTTTCCATATTCATTCTCCTTTAAAATTAAAGGACTCGTTCATAGAAAAACTTGCTTACAGTATATAGAATGAAAAGAGCGAGTATTAATAGTAAAAGAACTGCTTTTACAGACAATACAATAAAATTACTCAAAAACAGCAATACTATTATTAATGAAGTAATACATTGCATAGTTATATTGGAAGCTTGTCCTTCAATTAGAGCATCTCTTTCATCATATTCTTTCGATAAATCATCCTCATTTTCTGATTTTCTTAAATAGATTGTAATCGATACAATCAAAATAATAATACCAACAACGAAAAGATAGATGGCCGTCATTTTTTCTGTTGGATTCATCAAAAGACTAATAACACCTAAAATTATTGCAAGGAATGCTGTTAATAATCTTTGAAATAACTTTCGTTTCAATACAATACTCTCCTCTTGAATGTGAAGTTTACTTCATATGAAGTTAACTTCATATTAGCGTCTACTTAAAATAATTGCAAGTTAAATATTTACCAAATTATGAATATTTTATTAAAAACTCTAAAAAAATTAATAATTCTACCTCACATCTTGTCTAACAACTAACGTCAAAAGGAGAAAATAACGTTTAGTTTTCAACGTTTTTGAATGTAAATTAAAGCACGCGTATAAACAAAAAAGTACCAAATACATCTTGTATCTTACACTTGATATTATTGTTGTAACTCGAAGCCAACAAAAAACTCATGCAAATAATTATTTTTTGCATGAGTTAATTTTATTATTTTATTTTGAATCTACGGACTGGATAATGTTTAGCTCAAGGATTCTAATTTCCTTGTTTAGCTTTGCAATGGCCGCTTCTATTTGTTCAAAGCGTTCTAACTGACTTTTACTAACGCTGTGCGTTGGTAGAGTTTTTTTTAACGCTGCCTGCCCCGCATATAGAATTTCAAGTAGATCCAACTTTTCAAAATAAGCTGTGCTATATTGTATTCCCATTTCACAAAGCCCCTTACTGTTACTTTTTCATCACTAATAAAAACCCTAGCCTTTACTAGCAATATAACCGAAAAAAGCGAGAACAAAACCATGACTTAGTTATCATTTATTATCTAATAAAAGGTATACACCAATGATAAAAAATATATATCATTAGCATACGAGAAATAATGTTGAGTTTATCTATTTTTTAAGATGGAATAGACAAATGTATCATGTGCCTGGCCATTTTGATACATATAATCTCGAAGAATTCCTTCCTGTTGAAAGCCAATTTTAGTTAGTAGCTTATTTGAGGCTTCATTTTCTGTAAATACAACAGCACCAATACGAGTGAGCCCCATATGCTCAAAGCCATACGACACGATTTCGGTAACCGCTTCTTGAGTATATCCTTTTCTCCAATAATCAGGATGTATTTCATAACCAATTTCTGCTCGTCTATGGTTAGGCGACCATAGGTTAAAACCAATTGTCCCGATTATTCCCTTTGTTTCTTTTCTTTCAATACCCCATCTTACTCCTCTTTTTCCAGCAAAGTTATTTGAAAACAATATAACTAGATTTTCTGCTTGCTGTATCTCTTTAAATGGCTCTAGTCCATAATAGCGAGTTACTTCTTCATTAGAAAAGCAATTAAAGACACTTTCAGCATCCTCCTGCGTCAGCTCTCTTAAAATAAGTCTTTCTGTCTCTAAATTAGGAAACATTGATTCTCCCCCTTTAATATCATCTATTCTCCACACTTCCAGTAAAATCCTTTAAAAACAAAAAAAGCACAACAAATAGAAAGTGTGCCCATTTTGTTTATGTAATTTCAACCAAAAATTTGTGCAGCTATCGCAAATAGCGTATTATTTCTAGTTGGCATTTTTTCAGCGTGAAGAATCATAATAGGAGGTCTATTTGCCTCTATAAAGCCGCTTCGCTCTATCCATTTTATAAATTCAGCATGACCAGATGGTACATCAATTCTTAATTTTCCATGATGGTTTTTCGCTAGAGTATTAATTATAAGACTGGCTGTTTTAGAATCAGGTGCTATGATTGGGCCTAAAATTAGATTAATTGGACCTAAAACAGACAACCCAAAGCCAATAATATTTGCATAATGGTCTCTTACAACGACACTACGCTTAGATTGCTTTATCCTATTTCGTAGAAAATTACTTCTGTTGTCTCCAAAGGCAGCTACATCTAGGCTGACAATTTCAGCGAAATCATTCTCATTAAAGTCTTCAATAATATACTCATTAGAAGCTAAGTTATGGGCACCGATATAGTTTTCAGTCAGATATTTATGTACATAATCAACAGTGGTAAAGCCCATTTTCTTATATAACGGTTCACCGTCTTTTGTTGCGACGAGCATAATTGCTGTATGTTCTGAAACACTTTCAATACATTTTTGAGTAGCTAATTTCCCGAGTCCAAGGCCTCTGTAATTTTCATGCACAATGACCATACCTATTGATGCTAAATTTGTATCATATGTGATAATGGCAGCACTTGAAACAATTTCCCCCTTAGCATTTTTATGCCCAAATACTTTGCCCGACATCATCACTGTTTGAATTTCAGATTCATCGTAATCCCACCCGACAGAGTCAGAAAGATCAATTAATCCTGGAATATCATTTGCATCGAATAATACTAGCTGTAATTGATTAAATGTAGTCATTCTTTCCCTCCTTTTCCGGAACATTTGTTTCTATTTTATATGTGTATGCTATTATATACAAGTAAATTTTTATAAAATTTAGATTTATATTTTGAATTTTGTAGTGACTTTTTTTAAAAGAGAGCAATTTAATAAGTTAAGTGCTAACGTATCAATATTTTATCTGAGCGAGAGCGTCTATCAGGAACGGAAACCACCCCCACGTTATGATGTAAATAATGATAATTATTGAAAATATTTCTAAATTCTCCTTTTAAAAATAGCAAATATCATTATAATAGAAGCTAGACTATGCACTCCTACTTTAAGCATATTTAGGTGATTAAAAATGACATCTTATGAACGAATACTTATTATGGTCCCGCCGTTTCCCTAGCTACGTCTACTCTTTTCTAAAGAAGTAGATTTTGCTTGTAGGAGGGCAATAAGTTGAAAAAACATGTAGCACCATCTTTATTATTAATGATTGTTCTTGTAGCTTTTCCACAGATTAGTGAGTCAATCTATTCACCATCTCTACCTGATCTTTCAGAGGCATTAAATGCTTCAAATCGCTCTGTACAGCTAACCTTAAGTATTTATTTTATAGGGTTTGCAATTGGTGTCTTTTGTTGGGGATGGATTTCTGATTTTATTGGACGAAGACCGGCCATGCTAGGCGGTTTAATTTTTTATAGTATAGGCAGTTTCATGTGTTTTTACGCTGAAACTATTACATTTCTATTAGTTAGTAGATTTATACAAGCTTTTGGGGCGGCGACAGGCTCGATCATAACGCAAACCATTTTGCGAGAAAGCGTATCTGGCAGTAAGAGACATGCTATGTTTGCACAAATTTCTGCGGTGATTGCCTTTACCCCTGCAGTAGGGCCTTTGATTGGTGGCTGGGTCGATCAAGCACTTGGATTTAGAGCTGTTTTCTTTGTGCTCGTTGCGATGAGTATTTTGTTGTTTATCTACGCTTATTTCAGACTTCCTGAAACAACAGATAAAACAACGAGAAAAAGAATTGCTATTTTCCCAGTTGTCAAACGTATTATTTCCTCACCAAGGGTTCTTGTATTTGGATTGCTAATTGGTGGGATAAATGGTGTGTTATTCAGTTACTATGCAGAAGCTCCTTTTATCTTTATTGATCATTTCAATTTATCACCTGGACTTTATGGATTTCTTGGTATAATTGTGGCCCTTGCCTCTATTATTGGTGCCATGATTTCCAAAAGACTAGTCAACAAATATCGACCAGAAAAAGTGATCCATCTAGGTAGTCTTGTGATGACTGTCGGAGCTTTATTATTACTAATTGTTAGTACATTACCATTGTCTAATATCGTCTTACTAATGGGCATTTTAGTATCAATTTTTATTACCTTATTAGGATCAGGAATTGCTCTACCTAATTGCTTAAGCCTTGCACTTGTCAACTTTCAGGACGTTATCGGGACAGCTGGCGCAATTTTCAGTTTAGGCTATTACTTACTCGTAAGCATAATAACATCTGGTATGAGTTTCCTGCATAATGGTTCATTGATGATTATGCCACTATATTTTTTCATCTTATCGATGATACTGTTATTATTCGGAAGAAAGTTTATTGTGTAAAATATTGTAGCGGGAATATATATAATCAATAGCACTTCCTTTATCGGCCACCCTATATATCTAGTAGGGTGGCTGCTTCTTTACTGAAAATAATAATTGACTACTTCCTCAGCTGAATGAAAAACGATATTGCTTTGAGTTCTATAAATAAATTTTGGTTCAGTACAAGCTTTTTCGAGACTTTTTGCGTACTTTAAAGTATCTGTCATTTGCTCGATTATCTCCGTGTAACCGTCAAGATTATTAGAGATTTTCGGCATCATTGCATCGGAAACGTCTAAAATAATGGAAACTTGATCTTCCGCAAAATTATTTAAATTTATGAAAAAGCACTCCTCTAAACTTTTTGAATGCTTATCAACGTTAATAACAGCTTCACTATATTGTGCGATCAACCCAGTTGATGTCACCGTAATAGTAAAGCCCTGTTCGGTTAGTTTTTTATTAATGGCATCTAACAATGTATTGACTTCCGCATCCATTTTAGGCGTTACAGTTGACTGTATTAAATTATCACAATTTTGATGAATGGTATCAATTTCTGCCTGCTTATCAACAAGTAATTTAAAGTTTGATAACGAGTACACACTAAATCTCCCCTTTATTATAAGTTTGACATTAGGGAGTTTTTTTAGTCATCTTTCAGCCATATATTTTTAAAATAATGTTCTGATTACGAACCTATAGAAATTGGCGTTAAACCTTTTGTAAATGAGGTTAGCAAGTCTGGTGTGGTTGAAGGAACTTGGAGAAACTTATTGAATTAGGTTTGTCGCGATCTGAAGATAAATAAGGATTTAACAGAAGGCTGTCACAAAGAGCTCAACAGACAGCCTTTCTAAACTTAAATTAGATGTTTTACCATAGTATAATAGCAACTTCCAGGGGGATAATCTTTTATTTCACCTACAACTTGATAACCCCTAGCCTCATAAAACGTACGTGCTTGGAATTCATATGTAGTTAACAATGCTTTCGTAGCACCCATTTGCATGGCTGCTTCTTCAGCTTTCGCTAGTAACTTTCCACCAATACCTTTTCCACGATATTCTTTACTAAACCAAAACTTATTGATTTCTACCCAACCCCAATAAACCTCAGCAGTGATACCACCAATCCATTGTTGTTGATGATCGGTTACGATTAAGTTTAACGGACGAACAGAACCTTTTTGTCGAGTATTTTTATGGTATGGTGAATGTTCATCGTTATACTCTCTAATCTTTGTGTTTAAAAACGTAGTAAAGTCATCGTGTTTTTCTAATAAAACTTCTACTTGATAATCCATATGAATCCCCCTTTATGTATTTCTATGCTTTATAACGCTCCATTAGTTTTTCCTGATGAGCAGTAAAAATTTCTTCTAGTGAAATATCATATTTATTAGCGATAACAATAATATTCCCTAAAACATCTCCAAGCTCCTCTACTAATTCCTGCTTATTTTCTTCGTATGTTTGAATCTTTTCATCTGGTCTATCTCTACCAATTTCTAAAGCTCGTATAGCTCTTGCTACTTCCCCAGTTTCTTCAGCTAAAAAGCCAATACGCGTAAAAATACTTAAATCAGACCAACCACGTGTATCATAGTAATCTTTCAACCATTTTTGAAACTCATTTAATTCCATTTCTATTTCCTCCATTTCTTTCCTCTTAAAATTAAATTATACTATAAAAGTGAAACGTGAATCAGCGGGGTTTTTTCATCTCCCGTTTAAAGTTCACTGCCCGTTAATCCGGAAAGAAACTTATCAGATATGGAGGAACAATGATGAATAGTATTGCAGTATTTTGTGGATCGAGCATCGGTGCTTCTGAGGCATATAAAGAAGGAGCTATTCTTCTAGGAAAAGAATTAGCAAAACGTAATATTACCTTAATTTATGGCGGAGCCAGTGTAGGTGTGATGGGAACAGTTGCAGACACGGTTCTTAGTGAAGGTGGTAAGGTGATTGGCGTTATTCCAACATTGTTAGAGGAACGTGAAATTTCTCATAAGCATTTAACAGAGCTAATTGTCGTCAATTCTATGCATGAACGCAAAAGCAAAATGATGGAACTAGCTGATGGCTTTATTGCTTTACCTGGAGGACCTGGTACGTTAGAAGAATTTTTTGAAGTTTTCACTTGGAATCAAATCGGCCTTCTCCAAAAGCCTTGTGGCATATTAAATATCAATCATTATTATGATTTACTCATAGAGTTATTTGACCATATGCAAAACGAGCAATTTTTACAAGCCCAATCTCGAAATGCACTACTTGTAGATGAAGATGTTGTTGGAATATTAGATAAATGTGCTGCCTATGTACCTCCTGCAGTTAAAACATATCAAACTAATAAATAAATTTAGGAAATAAAAATTCTTCACTCTTACATACCGAAAAACAGCTGAAAACTATGAATTCAGCTGTTTTTCCATGTTGTTTTTAAATCAATAAGATTAAGTATCAGATTAAATAAAGTATGACTCTTAGGCAAAGCGTGTAACTATTGGTAAAAAATGCTTCCGTTACTTATGTATTTTCTTCCTGCACATTCTATTTTTATAGTGTCTCAATCTTTAACTCCCTAGCCTGTATCATTAATTCAGAAAGTGGATTCTCTAATAATACTCGTAATTCAAACCCTGTTTCAGTTTTATAGATTTCATCATATAACCACCAAGAACTTTCTAATTGTTCTGGAATCGAACATTTCTCTATATCACTAAAAGTTAGTTTTACAATTGTGTCATACCAATCTACACCTGTTCCAGCTATAATGAGCGTAATTGTAGATTCAGATGTAGTGATAGTTAATATTTCTCCATCGTGCAATGATTTTGTATGTATTTCAAGAACCTGAGATGGGAGCTTCTCTTTTATTTCCTCAAATTGTTCCATATACTGTTTACGTATATCGTGACTACGACTTTGATAATTTTCATTCCACTCTTCAGCCATTTTTCGTAATTTTTTAGATGGATATTCTGTTTTTAGAGAGCCATCTAAAATATATGGATGAAATGGTGCTGGAAGAAATGTTAATAAATCAACTTTTCGCCATTCCAACTCTGCTTGTAAAATTTCAATATAGCTCGTACCATCTTCGTTTTTCCAGTTTAAACGTTCTTCCCAATCTTCTTTAGAGTCAGGAAAGGTTAAAAAACCATAGACTTGCATTTCTCGATACCAATTTTGAGTGAAAAATTTCAATAAATAATCCCCCGTTCGTTAAAGTACATTTCTTACTAATCTTTATCCTTCTATTAATATCCATAATTATCCATCATAGTTGTCTTTAAATTAATCGCTCGTATTGCTGTTCTATAAATGAAAGAACTGAACTATCAAGATCTAACAATGTTCCATCTAAATCGAAAATCACCACTCGCATTATTAGTATGCATCCCCTTTCTATAAATCTCCATTCTACATCTCTTTACGATTTTTCACTGCCACTACCGCAATCATAACCATTACTAACTTTATCACCAAAATTATTGCGTAAATGCTAAAGGATATGATCGCTGGTAAAAGCACTAACCACCAAGACCACGCGATAACATTCGTTAGCTTTAATACTACAAAGACAATCGTTAATACTTCAGCAATTCCCATATTCACACCACCAGACACCAGATTATCGTCATACCAAATTTAGTTTATTGTCATTAATTCTTCTGAAGTCTTTACCCCTAAACTTGTCCCCTCAAACTTCATTGTTATACAACTATTTAAACACTTTACACGAACTTTTAAAACCTTTTAACTTTTTCAAAAATGGCGAACCTTTTTATCTGGTAATTCGTCTAAATATTGGAAACAGAGAGTTCCAAAGTAAAAAAAGGGAGATATGACTATGAAAAAACCAATTAAAAAATCTTGGATGATTGCTTCAGCACTAACAATAGGAATGGCTGTTCTAACGCCCCTACAAGCAGGAGCTACTTCAGTAGAACCAGCAAATGGTGTTACTGTTCAAATCGAACAACAAATTACAGGAACGATTAAATTCATTGGCGAATCCGGGGTTGACTTAAAAGGTAGAGATGGTAAAAACTACTATATCAGTTTTTATAAATTTTCTGAAGAACAACTAGAACAAATGAAATTAGTAGAAGGACAGGAAATAACAGTTGAAGGTGGTGTAGTAGAGGATTATATAGACTTTTACACTTTCGAGATTTATAAAAAATCATTGCCTAAAGAAGTAACAAATGAAGAGTTAACAAAATTAGAAAAAATGTTTAATGAAGTGAAGAAGTTGCAAAAAGAATTGTCACGTGAAATGACAGATGAAGAGTTTGACAAGAAATTTGAAGAAATCAAAAAAGTTCATGAAGATATGTATAAAATTATAAAACCATATATATTAGCTAATTGGCAGCCTCAAACGTTCGAAGAATATATAGAGGAATTTGGATTTAGTGAGAAAAATATAATTATTGCAGAAAATGATAAAAACCAGCTTAAAGCTATTTATGAAGAATGGGTAAAACTTGAAAAAGATGGTCACGACGAAAAGGCTACAGAAAAAATGAATGAATTTTACGAAATTCTCGATCCATATTTTGAACAACTTCATCCAGCTCAAACATTTGAAGAATATATGGAAGGCTTCAACTTAGTAGATATCCCTGCTGAAACTTTAGCAAAACTAAAAACTATTTATAAGGATATCCAAAAAGCAGATAAAGATGACAATTATGACTTGCAAGAAAAACTATACGAGGAATTCTATGACATCATTGATCAGTTCATAAAGCCTCAAACATTTGAAGAATACATGGCTGACTATGAATTCGAAGTCAGTGAAGAGGATAGCAAGCAATTAAAACAGCTTTATGAAGAAATCTTAAAGCTAGATAAAAAAGAAGAACAAGCAAAAATTGAAGAGAAATGGGAAGCATTCAACACTATTTTAAATCCATATTTTGATGAATATAACGAAATCCTAATCTCTGCTTCTAAAGTAACAATTAACGGCCAAGATTTCCTTTCACAATAAGTAAAAGAATCGGGGCGTCTCAACAATCATTAATATGACTGTTGGGATTCCCTTTTTAGATTAAAAGTTAGCTTCGTTCACCAAGTACAGACTATTTAAATATTTCGATATATTTGTTATCCTTTATATGATTGAAATAAATTCCATTTAAAAAGGGGTGATAGATTGACGTTTGATCTATTCAAAACAATTGCTCGTTAGGGGACGAATGCCGAAGCCAGTGATTATAGGAGAACACCTACTAGTGGAAGATGGAGCAGTCCGTCTTACAGTGGTTGACACAAAAGCATAAAATCAATCGTGGTCCGGATCAAAGGATGAAATATGTCTTTGTGAAGCAGGAACTAGAAGTAATCGTTTTGAAGAGCAAGACGGTGAATTCGGACATTCCCTATAAAAGCCTGATACTGCTATTGCAGAAAAAGAAAACGGAACCCTTCCTTCAATGTTGAAATAACATTTTGGAGGAAGAGCAATTGAGTAGAAAAAATGAGAATACAGCATTTCAATGTGAAAATTGCGGTATTATGGTTGAACCATTAACAAATGGAAGTTTCAGAAATCATTGTCCAAATTGTTTATTTTCAAAACATATGGATAATGTTCCAGGAGACAGAGCGAGTACTTGTAAAGGTTTGATGAGACCAATTGGAGTCGATTATACTGGAAAAAAGGGTTTTCAACTTATCCATCAATGTACAAAATGTCAAAAGATTAGTCGAAATAAAGTGGCTACTGATTCCATTCAAGAGGATCAAATCATCCAATATATGCAATCAATAGTTTAGTTAAGTGTTCATATTATTTAAAGACACATTGGAAATTAACAATGTGTCTTTTATCAATCTTTTTTCATTTTACCTCTATAGCAAATATAAGAAGAATCTCTTTTGTCCCATCTTCCGGAAATACTAGCTCAATCTCATCACTACTCACCTTTTCTTCTAACATTTATCCCATCAATAGGTTGTTGCTTAAATTGATTTTAATTTCACTTTGAGGTGAAACTGAATACGGAACAATCTTTTTATTAGCTATAATTTCTGGTGGTGGAAATTTATAATATTTCCCCAACAATATGTACTTTTTACAAATGGTACCTCTTGGCCTTCCGAAATACAACAGGCTTTTGGGGTCCAGCATTAGCATATACGTACATACAAATGTAAAACATACTAATTATTTTTATTTTTAGTCTCCCCATTCAATTCTCACCTATTCAGCATATATGATCATCAATATAATTTTTCTCAAATAGAAAATGCATTTTACTCAATTTCTCGCCATTGTATAACAAAAAAATGAATTAAGTGCATAATTAGCAATCCTATATGACACATTACATATAGGAGGTGGAAGAATAATGTCTAGAATAATTGGTGTGGAACAATCATTAACAAACGTTGAAGACGCTTTAAAGGCAAAAGGTTATGAAGTTATTCAACTTCGTACTGAAGAAGATGCAAAAAAATGTGATGCCTGTGTAATCACTGGGCAAGACAGAGATATTATGGGAATTAGCGATCCTGTCATGGCAGGACCTGTTATTGACGCTGATGGTCTTTCTGCTGACGAAGTAATTCAACGTGTCGATAAATATTTCCACTAATAAATGACTTGGTGCTGTCGCTATAGTTTTTTGACTATGGAGCAGCACCTTTTAATATTAAATAAAGCGAAAACGAATATGAGAAATATACTAAAAACCTCAATACTGATTAACATCCACTATTAAAGTTTCTACAAATTCCTTAATTTGGTCCATTTTTACGATACATAATGCAGGTCCACATCCCGTTGCAGCTGATTGATTTTTCTCACCGGCATCTAATACAAAAATTAATTTAATACGAGGCTCATTTTCTTGTCTTTCCTGTTCAGTCATTTGAAAAAAACCATAACCAGGGAAATGATAGGTACCATATTCAGGAATATGGTATATACACAATCCTGGGTCAAGAAACTCTAGCATGCTTAGATGGATATTATCAATATGCTGTAGATCATCTAATAACTTTAAGAAGTCCCTCCGTAAACAAGCGATATCCATATGCACCTCTGGAAATGCAGGACCGGAGCGGAGATCAATGCGAAATTCTATACTTTCTTCATTAACAAATTTGATATTTAGTTCAAGTTCACAACTAGGTTTACTAGAGCAATCTTTTAATATCGCCATAACTAAATTTCTTTTCATTATCAAATTTCATGGTTCGTTAGGTTTATCAACTTATCAATGTATTTTCTTTATTACCCTTTTTTCTCATAAATTAGTCGCAAAAAAACTGCACCTCCAATTGTTATATGGTGTGACTAACAATTGGGCGCAGTTCATCCTGAAGTGGTCTATATTTATATTCTATTGGCAAACACCTAAAGGATTACCATCCGGATCATAAAAGGTAAAGAATTTCGAAGAACCCTCTCCATGAATAGTGTTTACCTTTACATTCTTTTCGGTTAGAAATTTATAGGTTTCTTCAATATCATTATTTGGAATGAAATTATAATATTTTCCCACACCAAAATTATTATTCGGAAACTCCATTGGCTTATGATTTAAAGTTCTAACCAAACATACTACTGTTTGAGAATGTTCAGCAATCTTCATTACAGCAGACTCTTCTTCAATGTAAATTAATTCAAAACCGAGTATTTCTGCATACCAATCGGCTGAAATTTTTGGGTCTTTAACAGGAATAAAAACACCTTCCATCCCCTTTAAAAGTTGTTTAGTCATAAAATTTATTCTCCTTATACTTTTTTTATTAACTATATTTGACAACTTTTTGTTAAATCCTTTTCAATTTATTATTTCATACAGTGACCTATTGTTTTTAATTAAAGTATCGTATTTAGTACTCGACAACAGTCTTTTATAGTTTTTACTTATGTAGATCTTGGTGAAAAAACGTTTTTAATCGCACCTAATATTCCAGGCACGAGAAATACGATACCAAAAAAGATAGTAAGTAAATTAAAATGTTGTGTTTCGTAAAAAGTAAACCAATTGAAAATAGAAGATTCCGTAATTCTGCCAAATAACGTTCCACCAAAATCTCGATAATTTGGTATCCACCCTGTTACTTCAAATGTAATAAAGATTATCTGCGACAATATAAATACACCAATTGAAGATACCCAAGGTCTTTTCAAAAATGGAATATGTTTTTGTTTTTTAGCCATGTAATCACCTCCCTCCCCCATTAAATACTATTTATAGATTTAAGTAAAATCAAGGGATATGTACCAAAATTAAACAGCACTGTCTGTTTTACATTAAAAACTACTTAAAATAATTCCATCCGACTCTCAAGGGATTCATCACTATCTCTACCGGGTAGTTCCATCTTGGATTTTCAGTGTTCTTCATTGAAAACTGTAATGTAAGGGATTTTCTCTTTGAAATGTCCGGTCCTTCTCATTCATTCAGAAGTAAAATTCTGCTTACTTCGTATTTTCACACCATCGTTTCGTCTCATCTATTTGATATGCCCTTCTAAAGAAAGGATGTTGTTTTGTAATGAAACCTTATCCTATCACACCAGTACTTCTATCATTGTAGTTCGGTACTTCATCCTAAGGCATACCTGGCACACATTAAAAAGCCATACTCAACTGGATATGAGTTAGCTAACGCCCAACATTTTTATAGCTGTTTTAAACCTTTTTCTAAGGAATCCTATGACAGATATCGCAATCCCTGTTGAAAACTAAACATATTATAAATTAAAGAAAGGAGGAATTTTATTATGTCTAAAAATTGTGGTGGTTACGGGGGTTCTGGCTACGGTACAGCATTTGCGCTACTTGTAGTTCTATTCATTCTTCTAATTATTATCGGAGCTGCTTTCCTCTTTAATAGTTATTAATATTTTACAAAAATCATAGCTATTTAATTCATAACATTTAGACTTTAAAACCTCTAATGTTCATAAAAAAAATTCCATATACCTCTATTTCTTTGCTAAGGGTCGCTATCCTTCGGTGACCCTTTTAATATGGAATGCCAAAATGCTTGTTCAATTGATAATAATCCAATATTAAAATTGTTTGAAAGGGTTCTTCACCTTACGAAGGATTAAAGAATTTGTAAATTAAAAGTCATAGTTTTTTCATCCTTTCAAAACATAATAAAAAGCCACACCTTGTTAAAAGATATGACTTCATACATAAGATTAATCAAATTCTAAAACATTTTTTTCTACTTCAACCTTGTAAACACCCCAAGTACTAATTAATATTGTTTTGAAATTTTCCGTCTCAGTAAATGAATACCAAGATTTTTCATTGAACTCATTAGAAATTTCTTCTGTAAATGTTTCTTGTTCAATATTGCTCTTGATTTTATGTTCTTCTTCACGACCTTCGTCAAAGTAAAACTTCACTGTATATTCATACTCCATAAGTCAACACCTCCCATCTATCTATATAATGGATTGTAATGACAAGAAATATGAGCATAATAAAAAGCCACACCTAGTTAGGTATGACATTCTATAATAACCTTTCACTTTTTGGTCTCCCGATTCAATTCTGCACACATAATTCTTTAAAATTACACCCTTTACAGTGCCATTTTTCAAAGATTTGCTCAAATTCCTCAAATCCCACTGGTTCATTGGAGAAGATATCCGCTTGATATTGAAATCAAACTATCATTATGTTTCAAGTTTAATCAAAATCTTGATTTACCAATGTTTACTTATCATTGTATTGTCATTAAAAATCACCAACTCTAGCTGAATGTAACGTTTAGTCAATTGTTGGTCACTTTTTAGTCACTTATTTTTTAAAGACCACCCATCACGGAGTGGTCTTTTTAGGGTTATTGAACACTTCTTTCAAACATTAGATAGTTGGTTGACACATACGTTTAAATAGAATGATAAATAAAAGAGGTGTTAATATGAATTCAAATAATAAATTTCATCAAGCAGACTGTGATTGTCAACAGTGCGGTAATGGAAATTTTAATTGTACTGATAAGTTTAGGGCTATTGACGCATCCTGTATACCACCTAGTATTCCTGAACCAACAAATGAGGAAACTGTGGCATATGGATCGTTTTACGATCCCATTGGAAAAGATGTAACGGTGGTAACTCCAATTACATCACCTACTTTAGGGCAGAAAGTTATTTTCACGACACCTGGTCCGTCATTAAATGTAGATCCTGCTCCCGTTCCTAATAATACTACGGATCTTCAGGTTGCTACCAGTGGCGTATATGAAATCAGTATGGACATCTCAGCCAGTCTATTTAGCTCTTCTAATTTTACTACCAATGCGGCTGTGCAGTTTGGATTGTTCATCAATGATTCAATCCTTGCGACTGGTAGTATTTTTGAATCTAATAACTTTATTACAACTTCACCCGGCGATCAATTTGTAGACTCAAATATAATTACCACAATAGGAAAAACAGTACAACTACGATTAAACAAAGATGATAGACTTAGTATCAGGGTCTTTGCAGCCTTAGGAAACGTCTTTTATAGATTCCCATCATTGGTCGTTACAAAAATTGATAATTGAAAATATACAGGCTGACTTTAATGAGTCAGCTTGTTTTCCATTTAACTATACAGTTAAACAGCCTTACCAATTGTTCTAAGTATCTCTAAAAACAATGGTGACATCTCTGAATTAATACATAACCTGTCACTCTGATATAAAAATGACGATTAACATTTATAGTCATTTAACTAGTAAAGATAAAAATAAAGCTAGTGACTATTTTGACGACTTAATTTATTTGATTACTTATTGGTCACTCGCTTCATTTTTCTCCTCAATTCTGCATACATAATTCTTTAAAATTACACCCTTTACAGTGCCATTTTTCAGAGGTTAATTCAAATTCCTCAAAATCTACTGGTTCATTGGAGAAAATATCCGCCTGATATTTTTTCATTTCTAACACACTTCTCTGAAACGTATGTAAAATATTGTCCATATCAAATGCTGTAAAGGCGTATTTTTTTCGTTTGCCTGTCAATAAATATTCATTATAGACATCTATCTGATCAAGAGATACGCGATATTTCTGCTGAATATAATAAGCATAGAGTGCTAATTGCTGGCGATCATCATCGGACTCTCCGCCTGTTTTCCAGTCGATAATAATCCACTTGTCTGCCATCTCATCATAATAATGAAAATCCATTACGACGAAAACTTGTATCCCCTCGATTTTCATGGAACGAAATTGTTCAGGCTCACCGATTCGTAGAGAGCCTTTTTGTGCGGTAATTTGCTGGAACGTTTCACTGTTAAGAAAGTTGTCAAAGACAGCCGTCATTCGCTCCTTATAGTCCTGTACAAGTTCAGGATTTAACTGCCCTTCGTAATAAACTTCTTGCATCATATAAAATTTATTAGGCTTATGTCTCCACAAATCTACATGACGAGTAGAATCAATAAAAGCTGCATTGAGCTGGCCACGTGCACGATTTACTAGCTCAGTAACAGTCGGCGCCTTGCTGGTTTGCAAATAATCATTGATCGATTGCTCTATTAAATGATGGACGATTTGGCCAAATAAAATCGGCATGGATTGAAGCTTTTTTAAGCGATAGACATGTTGATGATATGGTTCCACATTGTAGCTAAGCCAGCCATTATGAGAAAAATAATATTCATAGCCATATTTTCGCGCACAGCTTGTTAACGTTTTATGACGTGACAGTGACCACGAAAAAGATGGATAAGGTGTAATTTCAAACATGGATATCGCCTCCTTATATCTGTATTTTATCAATTTCGCCTTGGCGTAATTGCGTCCAGATTTTGAATTGTGCTCAGGCCTGCAGATGTTTTTTGCGCGAAAGCGTAGCGACAGCAGCACCGACGCAGGTCAGTTAGCCGTTTTCGCAGGATGCGAAGGTTTTAGGCTAACTTCCTTATATTCATTCCTTTCAAAATCCGTGACATCCGCCGGAGGCTTTAGGCCAACACTATGTTGGTCACTCAGTCGTTGCCACAGGACGTGGCGTTCTTAGACTGAGTTCCTCTATTTCAGTAGATGTTTGGATATCCGCTGAATAGGAATTTCATCTCCATTTATCTCATCACCTTCATATGTGGGTGTTTTCTACTGAATGAAGATAAAATCATACAAGAGTTGTAAGATCAGCACAATGGTCACAATACGTAGTAATAGCTTTACTTGATTGGCCTTTACCTTTCTTGCAAGAATAATTCCTATTTGCGCACCAATTACAGAACCAACCATTAAAACAATTGTCAATGGCCAATCGATTTTACCTGTAGCAATATACGTAATTGCGGCTCCTGAGCACATCGCAAAAACACCTACACGTGAAAGACCAACAGCTTTCATATAAGAGATTTTCTCATGAGCATACGTATAAAGTGCCAGCGTACTGCTACCAGGACCGAACATTCCGTCATAAAAACCAACACCTAAAAGTATTGGTCCGTTTTTGCGATTCATTATAAAGCTTTCTTTATCTCCAAATTCAGCCCCTCCTATAAAGGACATAATAAGAGCAAATCCTAATAAAACAATCGCGATGAACGTCAATGTTTGACTGCTCATAAACGATGCAAACAGACCACCAAGTGTACCCCCTACTAGGGAAACAACTAATACTGAACGCATTTCTGACCATAACAATTCTTTTCTTTTATAAATAGTATAGAAGCTTGAAAAAGCACTAACCATATTTGAAACTTTATTCGCACCTATCGCCGAATGGACCGGTACCCCCATAAGCATCATGGTTGGTAATGTGATTAACCCGCCACCTCCCACTAACGTTCCAATGACGTTGCCAGTGATACCTATTAGTAAAAACAACAAGTATTCCATCTAATCCTTCTTTCTATAACACACATGATGGTATTCATATGATACAGTATAACAGACTGGTATTTTTTAAGATAAACTAAGAGGTGAACGAATGCTTGAACAACAAAAAACACCTACACCGCGTTTTTGTAAGCCGCTAACGCTTATTGTCGCGACGATTTTTTTAGCTGGCATTACGGCAACGCTTATCCAATACAATAAGCTTCCCGCAACAATACCCGTTTTGCAAAGCTTTTCGAGTGAACATGCGCAATTTGGGCCGAAAATCGCCATTTTTTATTTACCCTTCATTGCCCTAATGCTATTTTTGCTTTTACAATACTTAGAGATTAAAGCTGCTTATCCTGTCCTACGTAAAAATAAGCCGACCTTATCTCATACTGAACGACAAAATGGGATCATTACCTTTTGTCTAATCAAAAATAGTATATTATTATACTTTACGTATTCACTTTTCAATGACCTAACAGTGGCTTTAGGCCATAAACGTATTTTATTGCAATGGCATGCTTATTTATTTCTATTTGTACTAAGTATTATATTTATATTTAGTATCGTACGTGGCATATTATTGAACAAAAAGAAATAGAAGCTGTCCTAGTACTAATGTATGGCATCGTTTTACCCCTTTAGATATGTTTTGTCTAAAGGGGTTTCTGTGCTCTTTCATTTTGTTCAGAAATATGTACTTCTTTTCCTCGTTGTGCAGAAAAGTCATATTTTATATATTATGACACCTTAAATTTATTGAGATAATAGGTTTTATGCGAAATGAGAAGACCTGATATCAAAAAGCCGGTGAAATTTTACTCGTCGTAAAATTTCACCGGCTTTATATTCATTTATTTTTTTCATTATGTATAACTTTCTTCGAAAATCTAATCCGCAATATCTACTTCAATTTCAAATGACCCACTTCTCTCCAAAAGAAAATGCTGGATCCTATATGCATATATAAACTTGACAGAACTGATATAATAGCAAATGGTTATTTAAACATCCCCTATCAAGATACATATTGATAGTTAAAAATAGTAGGGATTCACCAAAACGGAGGTTTGAAAGTGGCAAAGAATACAAATAAAATAGGTGTAGTAATCGCTGGGCTATTGTTAGCGATTTTAATGGCTGCAATGGATAATACAATTGTAGCAACTGCAATCAGTACAATTGTTGGGGATCTTGGTGGATATGACAAACTTGTCTGGGTAACATCAGCTTATATGATAGCGTCGATTGCAGGTATGCCGATTTTCGGTAAATTATCCGATATGTATGGTCGTAAAAGATTCTTTATTTTCGGTTTAGTTGTATTTTTAATCGGTTCGGCACTAGCCGGTACATCAAACTCAATTATTCAGCTTAGCATTTACCGTGCAATTCAAGGTATTGGTGGCGGTGCATTAATGCCAATCGCATTCACAATTATGTTTGATGTAGTGTCTCCAGATAAACGCGGGAAAATGGGTGGATTATTTGGGGCAGTATTTGGTCTCTCAAGTATCTTTGGTCCGCTTCTTGGAGCCTATTTAACAGATTATGTTCATTGGTCTTGGATTTTCTATATTAATTTACCACTTGGGCTAATTGCCTTTGTGTTAGTTGCAAAATTTTACAATGAATCTATTGCACATACCAAGCAAAAAATTGACTACTTTGGCGCAGTTACTTTAGTTAGTTCAGTAGTAAGTTTAATGTTTGCTCTTGAGCTAGGCGGCAAAGAATATGCTTGGGATTCCGCAATGATTCTTGGATTATTCGCTCTATTTACAGTGTTTCTTATTAGCTTTATCTTAATTGAACTACGTGTAGAAGAGCCTATTATTTCCTTTAAAATGTTCAAAAATCGTCTCTATGCAACGAGTAATATCATTTCAATATTTGCTGGTGCTGCTTACATTACCGCTGCCATCTACATTCCAATTTTTGTTCAAGGTGTACTTGGAGGCTCTGCAACGAACTCAGGTCTTATTTTACTTCCGATGATGGTAGGTTCAGTTGTAACAGCATCTGTGGGTGGCGCTCTCCTCACGAAATTTAAATATCGAACGATTATGTTACCGACTTTAACTTTATTTGTTGTTGGTATTGCCTTACTTACAACATTGACAACTGAAACGTCGCACCTTATGGTAACAATCTTTATGATACTTGTTGGTCTTGGCATTGGCTCGTCTTTCTCTGTGTTGAGCAATGCCGTTATTCATGGTCTCAGTATGAGACAACGTGGCTCGGCTAACTCAACGCTAAACTTCAATCGAGAACTTGGAATGACATTAGGAATTACAGTGTTTGGGATTATTCAAAACCATATTTTCTCAAATAAATTAACGTCCGCGTTTAGTGGTCAAGCACCTACTGGTATGGATTTAAGTGATCCGAGTGTAATTCTAACATCCGAAACTCGAAGCTTCATTCCTGTAGAGGTTCTCGATAAAATGCAAGAAGCACTTACTATTTCAGTTGCTCATACTTTTGCTTGGGCGATAATCCCAGCTGCTATTGCGCTAATTATGGCATTTGCTATGGGTAGAGAGCAATTCGACCCTGCTTCTGAAATGGAAACGTACAATAAAGATGCATCACATTAATATATGAGCCTGTATTTCACAAATTAACAAAATGCGACCTCTCCTCAATTAAAACTATTAGAATTCGAAACAGCAATAAAGATTGAGGTAATCGTATGAAAAAGCAATTAAAAAAAAGCCAATAAAATCAAAAATATATCAGAAATAAGTTTAAATCATACTATATTTACTGGAGCTTAAGTTAAATTTTCAATTCACAAAAGACAGATTTATTCTACACGTTATGTAGGTTAAATCTGTCTTTTAGTTTCAACAGCAACAATTTTTGAGAAAACAGCCTTTTTTAATCAAATCTTCATAAATAAAGAGTTTATTTCACAGCCATTCATCATACATTTCTTCACGAGCATGATTGAACAACTTGGCCTATTTTCGGGCAGTTTGATACTTTTCATGTCCCAACAAAGGTTACTAACTTATCCTCTAATTTCATAAAATTGTCCAGAATAAAATATGTATAAGTCTATAAATCAATGCGATTGCAATAATGGCAAAAAAATCCCGCGATAAAATAGATAAGTGAACCCCAGCTAGTGTAACACCAAAATGAAAATGGCCAGTTTTGTAATTTTTATAATTTCTCCTATTGTAGTTTCCTCCGCATTTTTCGAGAAAAAATAAAGCCTGCTCCAAGGAAGAATACAAGCGCCATAAACTTCATTAGAGGAATAATAAATAACTTGCTAATCACGAAAACAACAAGGATATAATAGACCACCATTGCCAGTAAAAATAAAGTCAGTTTATTCACTGTGCTTCCTACTTTCATTCAGTGCTACTTCAATGGCCGCTAGCGCTTTCGGTCCCATCCCGTGTAAGTTTTTTAACGTTGATAAATCAACCTTTTCTAATTGCTCTAATTGTGTATAGCCTGCCGCATTTAATGCACGTATAGCAGGTTTTGCTACTCCCTTTGGCCATTCCGTCATTTATGCTCGTCCCTTCTTTTTTCGTCTATTAAGTATCTCTGTTCCTATAATACCTATTATGAGTATAACTAGTGAGACGACATGATAATCAGCAAAAAAGTCGTAAAAGCTATATTATAATAACTGCATATTGCGGTGATAATACGCTCTCCCAATCAATTATGCCTCGGCATAATTGCGTCCTGAATCGGCTTTGTGCGTGCACAAAGAACTCCTTTCCGATTCCGTGACATCCGCCGGAGGCATTAACTTTTTTCAGATACTGAAAGAAGTTAATATAAAACCGACAATCAAGCATCCTTTTACTACCTGCTCGATGAATTGCACTTCTATCACCTCTCTGCTTTATTATGCAATCGAACATGATGAAATGCAAATGAGCTAGGCCATTAGAGCACATTAAACATTGCCATAAAGGAAGCAATAAGATTACCAATGCCATGTATGCCCCAGCTTGTTATGATCGAGCCATTAGACTTTCTTTCATTGATCCACCCCATTAAATAACCTGCAAGCGCAGTTGCGATAACAACTAACACCACAACTCCAAAAGGAATAAAAGAAAACATCATCAATCCATGTAAAATGCCAAATAATAAACTTTGTATTATATTCCCCATTTGAAAACCAAACTTATGCATGAATCTTTTTAATAAAAAGCCTCGGAATAACAGCTCCTCTGACAACCCTGTTTGTACAAATGAATGGAAAAGTGCTGGAATGAGCGCTGAAAAACCAAGTCCTGTAAAACGATTGGTCGCTAAGGTTGAACTGTCTAGGTAGAAATAGCTGATTGTAGTAAGGGGTACGAATAATAAAATAATAATGAATAAAAACCATAGAAAATAATTCCCCTTATTTTCAATGACAGGCTTTTGAAGGCCGAGCCATGTCAAAAATGATTGTTCCTTTCTTGCTGAGAAAAACCACCAAACAAACGGTATAGCCGAAAATAAAATGACCTGAAAAACTGCATTTATTACACTTTCCAAAACCATAATTTTTCCCCCTGTTCATAATGTTTACATTAAGAATGACAAGCAATGGGTGCAAGGTGCTTTTCGGAAATCGTCGGTAGTCAATATTGCTATCCTTCTTCATATTAAGCATATTAAAGAGCAGAGTTAAAATCAACCGTTTTTTAATGATAATCGTTAAAAAATTATTCTTTATAATTAAAAAAAGTAAAAAAAAGCAACTAGAATATACTAGTCGCTTTCATTCTTTATTCGGATTTCGCTCAATAAAATCTGTAATTTCATCTTTTAAATCATAAACTAAATTAAAATAATGATGCTCGTTCATTGCGCCTTTCTTTCGCCATTTTTGCATTTCTTGATAGTGGAATGTCACAAAATAATTTATAATTTCACGTTGGTCAATACCTTCCCTTTTTGCCATATCGACAATAGAAAGTCCTTCTTTCCAGTATTGATCATACACGTCTTTCGTGATCCCGAGAACCTTACAAATAGCATCATAATCGTATTTCACATGGTAAACAAGCTGTCCTTCTTCACCATTTGCATGTTGTTGAATTACATTATTTGCATATCCAATTGGTGTAAAGCTCATTATAAGTATGCTCGTGAGAAAAAACTTTTTGACTGGTGCTTTCATTTTAAACCTCCTTCATGTTTCCACTAGTGTGTGAGGTTTAAAAAATCATATTCCTTTTGATCACAATGCTTTCCGAAAAGAATAGCACCATTTTTCATACCCTAATCGATCTTCATAAAAACGATGCGCACTAGTCCTTTGAATACCAGACTCTAAAGCAATATAGTGCCCGCCTTTATCTTTTCCCCATTGGTGAAGATATTGTAATAATTTCTCACCATAGCCTCTAGAACGATACTTCTCATCCGTTACTAAATCATAGACAAAAATATGGCGTTCACTGTAAAAATTGACTCTCCAACTTAATCCGGCTACCGCCACAATTTGCATGTGTTCATATAATGCAAATAACATATAGCCATCACGGGTCATTTCCTTTAATAATAGGAGGTACTTTTCTAATGTTAATTCCGTACGAAGCTGCGCCATAACGGGATATGCTTCCATCCACTCCTGCTGAGAGGTTAACTGCTTGATTGTTACGGTCATCTTTCGAATCTCCTCCTTTTACCAATACTTAATATAATGAAATACCCCATCATCTATTTTCATCCCAAGCTTTTCATATAGTTTTTGAGCACGAACGTTATCTGTCGCTGTTTCTAACCCAATATAACGTGCATCATTCTGTAAACAGTATGAGTAACAATGTTCAATTAGGCTATGTGCCACACCTTGTTTTCTGGCATGCTCTGCCACAAATAAATCATTTAAAATAAACGCCTTTTTCATTGCAACAGATGAAAAAACAGGATAGAGCTGGACAAAACCAACTGGCTGCGCGTCCAAATAAGCTAGAAAGATAGTCGATTCCTCCTTTTTTAAACGCTCTACGAGAAACTCCTCAGCTTGCCCTAAGTCTGATGGTTGACCGTAAAATTCTCGATATGCATTAAATAAAGGCACCACGTCTCGAACTGTCGCTAAGGTTACTGTACAAATCTCCATTAACTGATCTCCCCATTTCTTTTTATATGTAATTCTTGTATTATGATAAAAAACAAACTGACATTTTAAAAGAAACAGTTCTCTACATCGCAACATGTCAAGGAGGAACTTTATGGAGGATTTTATTTTCTTATTCGTAGATGCAGAAGCAAAGTACAAACAAATTTATCAGCAAATCAAATGGTTAATCGAACAAGGGAGATTGAAAAAGAATGATTCTCTTCCGTCCATTCGAAGGCTAGCCGAATCTTTGCATGTCAGTAGGAATACCACTTTGACTGCTTATGAGCAGCTCGTAGCGGAAGGATACATACGCGGTGAAGGACGAAGAGGTTATTTTGTCAATGAATTTGAACAGGTTTTTCTACAGGAGGAGGAACGACCAAGTCTTACCCCAAAAACGAATAATACCAGTGTAGATATCATCATTGACTTTCGTGCCGGCGCAGTGGATCAACAGCATTTCCCGCTGAAAGTATGGCGTCAAATGGCTAATCAAGTGTTACCTTTAAAAAAATGCTATGAATATGGCGATTCTTTCGGCGAGCCACTTTTAAAGGAACAGCTTGTGCATTATTTGCTTCAAGCTCGAGGCGTTCATGTAAATGAAGAGGACATTATTATCGGTAGCAGCACGCAGCAAATGTTAATATATCTAGGCTTCCTATTAAAGCAGGAATTCCAAAGTGTTATTTTAGAAGACCCTGGTTACAACGGTGCACGAGAAGCGTTTAAGCTGCATGGCTTTCAGATAGAGACTTTACCTGTGTCGGAAAACGGTGCAAAGCTTGAGCATTTAACGCATTTACATTCGCGCTTACTCTATGTCACACCATCTCATCATTTTCCATACGGGGTTTCGATGAGCATTCAGCAGCGACAAACTTTAATTCAGTGGGCTAAAAAAGTTGATGGCTATATTCTTGAGGATGATTATGATGGTGAATTTCGTTATACTCAGCAGCCATTTCCTGCTCTCGCCTCACTCGACAAGTCACGTGTTATTTATATTGGAACATTTTCAAAATCATTTTTGCCAGCCATTCGTTTAAGCTATTTGGTACTACCGAAAGCACTTGTACAGCCATATAAAGCACGCTTTGCTCATTTTGAACATAACGCTTCGTCCTTACATCAATTAACAATGGCGAAATTCATGGAACAAGGTGAATGGACACGACATATAAAAAGAATGCGTATCACCTATAAACATAAAATAAATACGCTTGTAGAGGAACTAAAAAAGCAATTCGGAGAAAAAATTACAATACTCGGAGAGCAATCTGGACTTTATATATTGATCAAAGTTCATACACAATTTTCAGAAAAACAGCTCATTCAAAATGCACAACAATATGGAGTTAAGGTCTACCCTACAAGCTCATATTTTCTACAACCTCCGAGCTCTGTGCCTATTATTCAATTAGGCTTTAGTAAGTTAAAAATGGAGGAAATCATCCACGGCGTTCAACTGCTAAAAAAAGCTTGGATCACAGAATAATAAGCCATAACTGAAATGGTTATGGCTACTCATTATCTCGAAAATCATATGTTTCATCAGGCACATTCAATGTCACACCGTTAATACTTACTGTATCATCGTCGTTCCAATTAATGTGTGCTTCATTTTCTCGATATTGCCAATATATTTTCTTGGACTTTCTCTTTTCATGATTGAATACTAATTCTCCCAACACTGAAAAAGAAGTCGTCGCACCAGCGTCTGAAACATAAGCTTTCACTGTATAGGTTCCTTGTGGAGATGTAGATTCAGCAATCAGCTCTTGTTTAAACCTAGTCCAATCAAAAAACAGCCAATAAATACCGTACCCTATAATACCTGCAAAAAACAAAATCCAAATAAGTAGCACTAGAAGAGTTTTTTTGTATACTTTCTTAATTTCTAACCTTTCGGCATCGTTCATCTGCATCCTCCAATCTGTTTAAATAGAGACGATTTCAGCGGAATAGATGTTTCCTTATTTAGGAAATGAATTCGATAGAGAAGTTCTTTCGAGGAATTGGACTGACCTGAGCAGTTTTCTGCTGAACCTGAGCAGTTTTCCCTTTACCGAATAAAAAAGGAATATGCACAGTGTCTCTGTACATACTCCCCAATAATTTTTTTAAAAATAATCAATAAACGTTGGAATGCCTATTGGTAGCACCGTCTCTAGTAATGCAATCTCAATAGCATTGCCTTGTAAACGCTCGATTTTTTCTAAATAGCTCGGTCGTTTATAGCCAAGTAACATCGTAGCAAGTGTTTGAACAGTTAGCTGAATAGCATTTTCTGACTGTGTCTCACTCACCTTTTCAACTGCAACTTTTCCGTTTTGCTTCGTTATGACAAATGTGCCATTATTCCATGCCACAATGCGATCAGTAACAGCGAGTCTAAGGTGAAAATCATTTCCCGTGAATGGGTAGCGTAACAGAAATTCTTTTACATCTACAATTCGTGCCATAAAATAAGGGGACACCTTTTGTATAATCTCACTATCCTCTAACAAAAAGGCGACGGCTTCATTGCCAGTTGTTTTACCATAGACATTGTAAATCATCGAGCTATGTGCTGAGACAAAATTCCATAAACCTTTACGCGCCTCTTCCTGCAAATAGACAATTTCATCGATATAATAATTTTCCTCCATAATACGATAAAACATATAACCTTGTGGCATATCATCTTCGTCATAATACACTGCTGCCTGGAGATTCACATCACTATCAATAAATTTTTCCTCCCAAAAATCTTCCTGAAATTTTTCATTCCAAGCAATACTATTACGTACCATAACACCGTGCGTCTTCTTGGCATAGCTCGCATAAATGGCCACAACATCTTCATGTTTCGGATCGACACGGCGAATTTTCCCGTTTAACCCTTTATAGTGCGGAAGCTGCGTATCCTTGATCTGAAATTCAACTATATCACTCATAATTTCCCAGCCCTTTTTTCGGTAATACGGGATAGAATATGGAAATAAATAGGAAATACATAGTCCCTCGTCTCGCATCCGCTCTAGGCTTTCAATAATAAGGCTCTCCATCAAACCATGCCTAGAATATTCAGGATACGTTCCGACCGCAGTAATGCCTCCCATTTCATAAACCCTACCATGAACATTTACTTCAAAAGGTAGGCTTAAAATTTGAGATACAAGATGTGAACCATCAAACCAACCAATCGCATGTCCCTCATTAAATTGCTTACTTTTAGCATTCACAAAGCGACGATCCTTATGAATAGACATGGACATTTGAAAAACATAATTAAGCAAGTCTATTGACTGTGCCATTTCATCTAATCGAATTTCTCGCATGACTAAGCCTTTACGTTGATTCATGATTCTCTCTCCTCATCAAATAACTCTGAAAAAATGGTTTCTGGTGCATCTAAAAAGCGCTTCGTAACAATGTAATGTATAGTATCCTCATAACGTATAGACTCTATCTCCCCATTATCAAAACTATAGATTGTAGCATTTGGATAACCAAGCAAAATAGGTGAATGTGTGGCGATAATAAATTGTGCCTCATGCTCTAAATCTTTAATAATTTTGAGTAGGCTAAGCTGTCTTGTTGGTGACAAAGCCGCTTCAGGCTCATCCAATAAATAAATTGCCTTGCCTTTGAAGCGATGCATAAATAGTGATAAAAAGGACTCGCCATGTGATTGATGATGTAACGACTTACCCCCAAAAGCGGCATACTTATTAGGATGACTTTCCAACAAATCAATATGACTCGCAAATTGATAAAACGTTTCCGAACGTAGGAAAAAGCCATTTGAAACTTTTGGCCACCATGATAAACGGATAAATTCTCCAAGTGCAGATTCCGCTTTATGTACTTCATATAAATTTTGACGGCCGCCCCCCGCTGTATTAAAATCACAGCAATCAGCTATAGCCTCCAATAAGGTTGATTTCCCAGAGCCATTTTCCCCAACAAAGAAGGTCACGTTCGTAGGAAACTCTAGTTCCTGTAAATCCTGCAAACTTGGTATATTAAAGGGATATTGGTCTTTAACTTCAATATCTCCCTGTAAAACTTTACATGATTTTAAATACATTTCGTTTCCTCCTTTACTACTATTATATCGCTCTTACGCTACTCTGAAACCGACCTTTTTTCTAAATACAAGCTACACACCCCCAAAATAAACAAAAGGCTTATTCCAAAAAGGGAAATGGGCGACCATATTAACCTTGAATCAAATATCTGAAATAAAAATACGAATATTGGAACAAAGCATAAACTCATCATTACTATTAAAGGCGAACAATACTGAATACCTATCTACAATAAATACATTGGAAGCATGACACCGACTGCCGTCACTGCGATTATCCATGAAATATTTCCCGAGAAATACTTAAAAAATATGTCGAAAGTCGCGAAAAAAGATAATAAAATTATGCCATAATAACGGTTAGCTAAAATCATTCATAGAAGTAGTCCAACCAGCCTCATTTAATTTCTTAGAGTACATCGTACAAAGTACAGCTTCACCCACACCGCCAATACTCGCTATCAACGCGAAAATCACGGGCAAAGTTATGTCCATTTGAACAGCCGATTTCCCACTCACTACCGCTAATATTAATATAGTACAAGCGATAAAGGTCCCCGTGGCAATTCCCCAATCATAGAAAATCTTGTTCACGGATGTTAAAAATGCTGATAATATAAGTGCTACTAATCCTACTGTAGTTGCCTGTTTTTTGTAATCTCCTTTCATTTCCCCCTACTTGTTTTTATAAACACAGACAGACCGTGAATTTTTTCGATGAAGTAAATCAATCTTTTTTGAGCAATCAGGTATTCATTCGTGTCTCATTTCCCAAATAAAAAAACTTCATCTCAAATAAATATAGAGACGGAGTTATCCGCTGTACCACTCTGATTAGCTAGAAAGCTCACTTTACTATAACGGTATTTTCCTTTCATGCTTATAAAAAATCCTGGACGAGTTCATAAATGATTTGCGAGATGATTTTCACCAGCCATCACCTCTCTAAAGCAAACTACATTCATTACTCAATACATCAGAATTCATTTCAACTTTTTCGTCAAGCAACTAGCCAAAATATGTTCCCCTGAAGTATAACAAATGTTCTATATTATAGGTTCTTATCATAAATTGAGTAAAACCTTCCCCCTGCTAATTATCCTTCTAAAAACCCAGTCTCTTTTACATTACATACGAGCAATTATGGAAGGGCTTTTTTCTAGGTTCAATAAAAAAGTTATAAGGAGAAGAATTATGTTTGTAACTCATTTTTATGAAAACAAGACGTCCGTTTTAAGTCAGCTGCTCGTAAATTTACCTACTGTCGAAGAGAACATTAAAATTAAAGGACGTAAAGCAAAAGTTGTTCAAATTGTCCAAATTGACGACAACAACTATCAAGTAAGTATCATCTTTGAAAAAGTGCCTAAAAAACAACCATTAAAAGAAATTGGTAAGAAAAAGAGGTAGCTCTTCCCTATTTACCTAGCGACGCTATCATTTAATGGTAGCGTTTTAACTTTTAAAAAACGGGTTCGAACTCTGAGAAAAAATCCATTGCGAATTATTCTCAACGAAAATAATCTTTTAAAGAAAAGTATTTGACTTTTTAAATGATAACAATTATCATTATCAATAGATTATTTCTCTACTCCAAAAAATGCTTAGTTCAGAATCCCCCTTTTTTTGAAATAAGCATGTATCAAACGGATATTCTTACATCAGACTAAGAATATCCGTTTTTTAACTTTTATCAGCGGATGTCACGGATTTGGAAAGTAGTTAACAAAGGATGTTAGCCTAAAATCATTGCATCCTGTTGTTGCTGCCGCTTTGCTTTCGAGCTGCAACTTTAAACCAAATCCAGACGCAATTATGCCAAGGCATAAATGATCATTTAAGAGATTTACATAAATAAAGGAGCTGTTTTACATGGATTATCGAATTGAAAAAGACACTATGGGTGAAATTAAAGTACCTGCAGATAAAATTTGGGGTGCTCAAACGCAGCGCAGTAAAGAGAATTTCCAAATCGGGACAGAACAAATGCCTATTGAGCTAATTCAAGCAATGGCCATATTAAAGAAAAGTGCTGCGATCGCCAATAATAAATTAGGTAAATTATCAGATATAAAAACAAATGCGATTGTGCAAGCAGCTGATGAAATTTTAAAAGGTCAATGGGATGATCAATTCCCTCTTGTAGTGTGGCAAACTGGTAGTGGTACACAGTCAAATATGAACGTCAATGAGGTAATTGCGCACCGTGCAAACCAACTTTTACAAAATGCTGGCGAAGGTGAACGCATACATCCAAACGATGATGTCAATAAATCTCAAAGCTCAAACGATACCTTCCCAACGGCTTTGCATATTGCTGCAGTGTTAAAAGTTGAAGATTATTTATTGCCTCGACTACGTTTACTAAAAGCAACACTTGATGAAAAAGCAGAGAAATTTAAAGATATTATTAAAATTGGTCGTACACATTTACAAGACGCTACACCTTTAACTTTAGGTCAAGAAATTAGTGGCTGGGTAGCCATGCTTGCTAAATCTGACCAAATGATTGTCCAAAATATTGAATATATGAAAGAACTAGCGATTGGTGGAACAGCAGTTGGTACGGGTATTAACGCACATCCCGAATTTGGTGAGCGTGTAGCAGCGGAAATTAGTGAATTAACAGGAAAACATTTTACTTCTGCAGCAAATAAATTCCATGCACTGACAAGTCATGATGAAGCTGTTGTCGCACATGGCGCATTAAAAGCACTTGCAGCTGACTTGATGAAAATTGCCAATGATGTTCGTTGGTTAGCGAGTGGTCCTCGTTCAGGTATCGGAGAAATTACGATCCCTGAAAACGAACCAGGCTCATCCATTATGCCAGGTAAAGTAAATCCAACGCAAAGTGAAGCGATGACGATGGTTGTTACACAAGTCGTTGGCAATGATGCAACAATTGCCTTTGCCGCTTCCCAAGGTAACTTTGAGTTAAATGTTTTCAAGCCAGTAATTATCTATAACTTCTTACAATCAACTCGCCTACTAGCAGACACAATGAAATCATTTAATGATAATTGTGCTGTCGGTATCGAGCCAAATAAAGAAGTACTTGACCACAATTTACAAAATTCATTAATGCTTGTAACTGCATTAAACCCATATATCGGTTATGAAAATGCGGCAAAAATTGCGAAGAAAGCCCATAAAGAAGGCACAACATTAAAAGAAGCAGCGATTGCAACAGGTTTACTAACAGAAGAACAGTTCGATGAATATGTGGACCCTGCAACGATGATTTATCCAAATGTAAAGTGACAGGAATGTAATATGTACTTAGCAAGTTGATGTATATTACTGCATGTTTTGGGGTCTTGGCTTATTAATAACACTTTGATGGGCATGTTTATAGGATTGGGTAAGTAGGATTGGGAGTAATATCCCAGTCCTTTTTATTTTGCCTTCCACAAAAACACCTGCTGTAGCAAGTGCACTAATACTCTTGGTTATTAAATTGCAAAAAGGCAGTTGAAAATCGGATTCAACCAAACTTTCAACTGCCAACTTAAATATTAGATTTTTATTAGTGTACTGTCCTCTAAAAGCTAGAGATTATAAACTAGTAGGAGGAGTAAGTCCTAAAAGACTAGGAGTTACTACAGTAGTACCAGCTCCAAGGCGGACTTGTTGAACTTGCAGTACTTTTACAGTTAAATCAAGTACAATTTTTTCACGTAAAGTGCTGAAAGCAGCTTCTGGTGCTACCATCATTGGTGAAAAATCAAGTTCAAAGAAGTTTGCAGCAACTAACTCGCCAAATGGTTGTTCATTGTATTTAACAAGATTTTGGAAGAAAACCTTGTCTAATCTAGCATCCATTTGCGTACTTTCATTAAGGAAGTTCGCTTCGGCAAACTCAGAAATTCCTAAGATTGGAGTAGGACCTCCAGTTGTTTGTGGGAAAGTTAGATCTGTAAAACCTGAAAACGGAACATCTGCAATTCTATCTTGAAGTGCCGCATTACATGCTGCTGCAGCATATTCAATATTTTTACGAATATGTCCGGCAACAAATAATTTAGCTCTTGTTACCCTAAAGAAGTCAGTGTTAGCAATACGTGCAAAGCTAACTGGTACTAGTTTAACTTGATTTAGGAATACATTTTTCTTCACTCTTTTGATTTCAGTTGCTGCAGGAGTAAGTGTAATATCCGACTCAATTACAATTTGAATTGTTGGTTCTGCAAGTACAACTGGAACTTTGATAGTTGGAGCTGTAACCGGTGTAGTAACTAGTGTAGTAGCCTCACTATTGAATGGTATTTGTTCAGTTGATGTTACTGGACAAGGTAGATTTTGATTTTCAAATTGACTACTCAAAAAAAATTCCCTCCTTTCATTTTTAGCATTAGAGAATGCTCTCTATATTGCTAGAATATGTAGCGATTAAATCTATGTATGGACGTGTATACTAGTTTTTTTCTGATTTTTAAAAAGGAATTTTTGAACTGAAAGATAAAAATGAACATCAAAATGCTAGATATTCACCCGTTTGATCACCCGGTTTTAATTGTTTAGTTACCTTTTTAGATTTAGCTAGACATAACACTAATTAATGTTTTATTATAAATCGATTAGATAAAAAATTAATTAATTTCATGTAATTAAATAATGGTAAAGGGGTGTTCCTTGATGACAAATAGTAAAATGAATCCGAAGGTTGATGAATTTTTAAGTAAAGCAAAAAAGTGGCAAGAAGAATATTCGGCGTTGAGAAATATTGTTCTTGATTGTGAACTGACTGAAGAATTTAAATGGATGCATCCTTGTTACACGCTCGAGAAAAAAAACATAGTTTTAATACATGGATTTAAAGATTATTGTGCACTTCTGTTTCACAAAGGTGCTTTGCTAAAAGATGCCCATGGAATTCTAATTCAACAAACAGAAAATGTACAGGCAGCGCGCCAAATTCGTTTCACCAGCGTTCAAGAAATAGTCGGAATGGAAACTATCATAAAAGAGTATATTCGTGAAGCCATTGAAGTAGAAAAAGCTGGTTTAGAAGTGCCTATGAAAGAGCATAAGGAATACATAATTCCTGAAGAACTGCACAGTAAATTCGATGAAATGCCTACCTTAAAAACCGCTTTTGAAGAATTGACGCCTGGACGACAAAGAGCATATATTCTACATTTTTCACAACCTAAACAATCCAAAACTAGAGTGTCAAGGATCGAAAAATGCACGCAGCAAATACTTGATGGTAAAGGATTAAATGATTAAGTATACCGTGAGAAATTTAAGTAGGATTGGGGATAGTACCCCAGTCCTTTTTTATTTGCCAGTCCGATAAAGGTAGCTATAAATATTTAATCTCCCATATTCCGTTCTTGTGGGTAAATGAATCTATCGAGCCCTGTTTCAAATTTACTGGCAGTCTTTGAATATCCAATATTACTTCAGTTTAATGAATAACATGGCATTAGCATTCTTTTGAAATTCGTATGGTACTGTTACTTCTTCAATTAAATGAATATCTTCTTTTATATCCTTTATTAACTGCGATAATAGATTGTATTTATGACCATATAAATCTGTTAATGGAAAAATGCGAATTTCTTTTTTTGTTACACGAATTAGTTCTTTAATGCTTTTCAAGTGGAATTGATAATCTAATCGATCAGAATACATAAATAACAAATGTGCAGAAATTGACATATCAAATTGTTTATCCTTAAATGGCAGTAATGGTAATGTAACAGCTCGATAATGTTGTGGATTAGTTCTTATATCCTCTACACAATCTTTTAATGCGCGATTCCTTTCTTCTCTTAATGCATCTATATCTCGAAAATAATCCCACACATAATTTTCTTTTGCTTTTTCCATGTGCTTCATTGTATGCTCAATATCTGCTAACCCTTTTCGTTCTAAATCATTCACATGATGATAGTAAGCAATATCACAAGCGGTAGATTGAATTCCTAGTTTATTAGCATGCGCTGTAAAAGAACATGCTCCTCCAGCACAATCTAAAACATTCTTATTAATTAAATCTTTTGGAGATAAATCAAACATTTTAATGTATTCGTTATATGTTCGCCCGATAAATACAATTCGATTAATATCTAACTTTAAATCTTCTTTAACAATACTCATCTATTTTTCTCCTTTTATTTTTGGTAATCCAAGAGACATCACCATACCGTATAAAATTATAAAGAGCATTTGAATTTAACATCAAATGCTCTCTCAGTGGTGAACGATAATATAAACTTAAAGGCTCCCTCGTTGTATTCTATATCTTCCCCAGGTTACACAATTAAGTTTTTGAATCTCCCCTGCTTTGCTTTTTTCTAGATTAAAACCAAAGTTTTACTTTAGTTAAAACTTAAGTCAATATGCTCGATCGGCCAACAGATGATACTTGTTGTACCCATTATTTTTTCTTTAGGGATGAACCCTACCTCAGGAAACCTACTATCTTTACTAACCCGACGATTATCACCTAATACAAAGTAATTCCCTTCAGGTACGGTAGTTTCACCTAAAATTTGTTCTAACTTAAAATCATAAGTGAGTGACCCAGAATCTTTTAATTCTTTTTTGTATTGGTCTAAATAAGGTTCACTGTATTTCTCTCCGTTTATGTATAATTGATCATCCTTATACTCAATTTTATCCCCTGGTAGACCAATGATACGTTTAATATAATTTTCTTCTTCATTCATTTTAACAACCACAATGTCAAATCGATCAACCGACTTAAATTTCGGACCGATTTTGTTAATAATAACACGGTCTTGGTCTTCAAGAGTCGGCATCATCGAAGCCCCTTTTACGAGGACAGGGGTAAATAAAAACTGTTTGATGACAAACGCCACCAATAAAGCGAATGCAATCGCCTTTATCCATTCAACTAACTCATTTTTTTGTTTTCCTTGTACTTTCTCTTCCAAAATTTCACCTCCCAGCGTTTCTCTTATTTAATACGTAAAAAAAGGGAAATAGTTTCAATTTTATGTTCGTAATCCTAAAATAATCCAACATAAAGGGCATTTCTATTTACATAAAGAACATTTTTAAAGGGAGACAAGTTTTTGTCTCCCTCTCCATTATTATAGGCAGCCTTTTCAAGTTCCGGGACTTGTTCCAAGACTTCTACCGCCATCATTCTCCCAACGATCAATGTCCCAAACAACATCAACATCTTCCCAGCCGTCATGTATTTCTCCGTTAGGAAGGGTACCAGTTCTTATTATAGAAATAATACATCATCCTTTTTTTATCAATTTCGCCTTGGCTAATTGAGTCTGGATTTTGAATTGTGCCGGCACAATTCAAAATCCATGATATCCGCCGGAGGCTTTATCTTCATTCAGTAGGTGTTTGACTGAATGAAAATAAATATTTCATGTTTCTATATTATGTATTGTTGTTTGTTTTGTTCCCCAAAATGAAGGTTGTATTGAAGATGATAATCCAACAGCCACAGAACAATTTAACCATTTCCATGGTTGCATATTCTTTAAATGAACTATCATAAAAATTACAGATGCTAGAACAATCACTGGAATTTTAGGGAATATCAAATTTAAATATCCTCCTATACCATTCGCTAATGAGATGAAAAGGATACGTTTCTTTTTTGTACTTCCTTACAAAACAATTATCCAATTTAAAGGATTACTTTTAAGTCTGAGAGTATCTGTTGCAACTGAATCAATTATAAGAATTTTTATAGCTAATAGCATTTTTCCATAAAGTTAGGGTAGCGAATCGTTAATGTAGCTAAACTAATTGATATGTTTTTTTCTGGAAGGAATTATACTGTTCAAGAACAAATAAAAAACATACTAAAATTAGTATGTTTTTTATAAGAAAGAGTGAAAGATTTGAGGGACTAATAAGATAGATACTTTCGTTTTATATTTTTCCTACCTAAAAATTCTTTTATATATTCAGCAGGTGTTATTACAAGTAAGCTTTTAAAGTCTTTGTAATAATGTGAAGGATCATAGTAACCATATTGGTCAATGTTTACAGGTGTCTCTTCAAAAGAAAAATGTTGAAGTAAGAGTTGAATACGTATGAATTTACTGAGTTTTTTTGGTCCAAAACCTGTTTTTTTGTAGAAAAGTTCTCGGATATATCGCTCAGAATAACCTGTTTTATGCTGAATTACATCTGGTAAGAACAGCCCATTATTTTCAATAATAGAATCAAAACAAGTAGCGAATATTTCATCACCCAAGCTTTTTTCCTTTTTTTGAGAACAAAAATACTCATTACAAATCTGCACTCTTTGTTCGAAATCTCCTGCTTCAAAAACAGCTTGTATAAATTTAGAGTCTAATGTGCAGCCTGATTCAACATTAACAAACGGTTGTTGAACAATTTGTTTTAATGCGCAATTGTATTGAATAATTGTTTGTTTTGGATTTAGTCGAACACCAAAATATTTACCTTTTGGGGTAAATGAATAAATTCCACGTGTAGTCGGGGTATTACCTAAGACAACCTTTTGATCTTTGCCCATGTAAAACATTAAATCTTGGCAAGCATCAGGAATGATATGAATATCACTATTAATGCTTATTGGTTCAAACTCATAATATAAAAGTATTTCCTGGTTTAAATTACTGTTTGGAGTCATTTCTCTATAATACGTTTTTTGGACCAATTCAGGTTGGATTGGATAATAGCTACTCAATAAGCCGCCCCCTCACTTTACTCTTAGGTAAAATTAAAAGAATCCTTGCGCCTGTTCATTGTAACTAGCTAAGACACATTTAGTTGATTGATACGATTCTAAAGCTTTTAAATGATTTTCTCGACCGATACCTGACTTTTTGTAGCCGCCAAATGCTGCACCAGCAGGGTATTGGTGATACGTATTTATCCAAACACGTCCTGCTTGAATCTCTCGACTTGCTTTATAGGTAACGTTTGTATTACGTGACCATACAGCTGCCCCTAATCCATACATAGTATCATTTGCAATTTCAATCGCTTCCTCGAAAGTTTTAAACGTAGTCACTGCCAATACAGGACCGAAAATTTCTTCTTGGAAAATACGCATTTTGTTATCGCCTTTAAAAATAGTTGGTTTAATAAAATAACCATCTAAATTATCAAGGTGATTTTCGGCACCACCGATTAAACATTCTGCGCCATCTTGTTTGGCAATTTCAAAATAAGAAAGAATTTTTTTATGTTGTTCTTCTGATGCCTGTGCACCCATCATTGTTTCAAGTTCGAATGGATCACCAACTTTAATTTGCTTTACTCGTTCAATGGCTTTTTCCATGAAACGATCATAAATAGACTCATGGATCAAGGCTCTAGATGGACAAGTGCAAACTTCACCTTGATTTAAAGCAAACATAACTAATCCTTCAATCGCTTTATCTAGATAGCCGTCATCAGCATCCATGACATCTTCAAAGAAAATATTAGGGGATTTGCCACCTAATTCTAGTGTAACAGGAATAAGATTCTCAGATGCATATTTCATAATTAGTTTGCCGACATCTGTAGAACCTGTAAATGCTACTTTGGCAATACGTGGGCTTGAAGCTAACTCTTTTCCTGCCTCTGCACCAAAACCATTAATGACGTTTAATACACCCTTTGGTATTAGGTCTTGAATAAGTTCAACTACATATAAGAATGATACCGGCGTTTGTTCTGCTAGTTTTAAAACAACACTATTCCCTGCAGCAAGTGCTGGCGCCAATTTCCATGCTGCCAATAAAATAGGAAAGTTCCATGCAATGATTTGGCCAACTACACCAATAGGTTCTTGGTAATGATAAGCTACTGTATCTTCATCAAAAGGTGTCATTTGCCCTTGTTGTGCGCGAATGGCACTTGCAAAATAGCGGAAATGATCAATTGCCAATGGAATATCAGCATACATAGTTTCACGAATCGCTTTCCCATTATCCCAAGTCTCTACCCTAGCAATTTTTTCAAGATTTTCTTCCATACGATCAGCAATGGCTAGTAAAATACGTGCCCGTTCTGCTATAGGTGTTTTCCCCCAAGTTTTTTGGGCGTCATGAGCGGCATCTAATGCTAGCTCTACATCTTCTTTTGTTGAACGAGCTACACGTGTAAATACTTCTTTTGTGATAGGCGAAATATTATCGAAATACTCTCCATTTACAGGTGCTACCCATTCACCACCAATAAAATTGTCATATTTCTTTTTGAATTGAATGCCATATTCTTCAATATTCGGTTTAACATTTACCTTTACCATATTTATCGACCCCTTTAATGATGATTGTGATGCTGTTGTTCCTCTTTTACAGGTACCTCATTTTGAATCTCAAAACTACTTAGTACTAGTACACAAATCATTAAACCAGCCACAATGTATATATGCTTTGGAATGGCTTTTATAAAGATAGGAAACATCTCACGATTCCATACACCGATAGAAATGATAGCACTTACAATAAACATCATTGTAAAAAAGATAATACTTAACGTTAAATATTGTGTGGTCATTAAAGTTAGCATCGCGCCCATCATTGCTCCCATGAAACTAGATCCTGCACTTTCCATGAATAGGTGCATCGGTAAGCCTATTGATAGTAAATAGCCTAATGCTATAGAAATAATAATAGATGCTATTGCACCTAGTACCATATCGGGAAGCCAGGTAGCCATATTCATCCCAACAGCAGTACTCATTGTCATAGAAATCAGCATTATACAACACTTGGCCATGCCATGATTTGCAAAACGCTGTTTTAATAAACGGTTAGTGATTACCGTAAAAGTAACAATCACCAACATGCTTAGGAATGGTAGCATATAATCACTCCTTTAAAGAGGTTTATTGAATATGACAAGACGAAGTTGTGTGACACTTCTTCTCCGGTCTAGGGACGTCTATTGCTGGGTTTCGATCAAAGAATCCAACAGGTTTCAGTTGGAAATTAATGTATGCAGTTGGCATTACGGGCCAATCTTCTGGGCGCGGGATATGATGATGGCCCATTGTGTACCAAACAACGATATCTTCATCATCAATTGAACGGTTGTTCTCAACGTATTTTGGAAGTCCATCTCCTCCAGCATGTTGATTTGGATACATACCTGTTGCATATTTTTCATTTTCATCAAATTGCGTAACGTGTAAATGGTGTTTAAGGAAACCAGCACGTTTCATAACACTTGATTCTTCATGAGCAAATGGGAAGCAATTTTCGCCAGGCAAAATTTTATATCCAACAGGTTGATTCACTCGGTTAAGTGAGTTTTTATTAATAATTTTCCAAGTACGTTGTGTTTTTAAATCTAAATTACGTAAAGCTTCCTTCTCCGTTTTTAAGATACGTGAAAGAGGATAGAAACCATTACTATTCGGATTGTGCTCTCCCAATGTTTCTGAAACTGTTTCTGTTTCAACTACTGAGTTATTTTCACCGTCTAACATCGTATCAAGTCGGAAATTAAAGAAGTGTTGATGATGTGATGCGTTTAATCCTGGAGAAATCTCAGATCCATATTTTGTTTGGATGCCATCTTCACATGTACCAGTGCTTAAAATTCCTGTTAGCTTTACTTCAGCTTCAATCGTACCATCTTGGTAGAAACTCCAATAGAAACCGTAATCATAATTTCCAACTGTACAGAAGAATGAAATCACTAGTCGACGTGAACGCCTTACTTCTACATGTCCTGTACGCCAATCTGTATGTTTCCAACCAATCCCGTAATCTTCTTCGTGTAAGCAAATCGCATTTTTGATCGTACGCGCATTTCCTTTAACATCAGCTACAACACCATCAAAGTATTGAATTTCGCCTAAGCAGTCGCAACCAAGTTCTAACGAATTGGCTAATTGACCCATTCCATATTCACCAGCATCAAAGGCATTTTGTGTGTTATGTGAAAATGTTGGTTCACCATAAGGAACAACCATTTCTGATAATGCTGCACGATAAAGAACCGGACGATCCTTGCCTTTGTCATGGTAATTAATTGTGTATAATACAAGGCCCTCACGTGGTGTAAATCCATAGCGGAAACTCCACTTTTGCCATTTAATCAAATTACCTTCAATTGTAAAGCTTGGACCTTCAGGTTGAATGATTTCCAATGGTTTTAAGTCATTTCTAAACACAATCGATTCATCAACTTCAGGATGGTAATTACCTGATGTTGTTGGGATTGGACGTACCCCGTGATCTTCTACTTTGTAAACTTCCATTTTGTTTAGGTCTACATACGTTACAATACCTGTTAAAGGGTAAGCATATCCGTTATCTTCTAGTGATTTTTTTTGCCAGCAAATCGCACGAAGTAAGCGTTTACCTTCATGTTCCTGAATACCAAAATTCCCTGCTGACCAAGGATCCACCATGATTAAATCAGGATTGTCAATGCCACGTTTCTGTAAAGCTGCTACAAAATCAGGGTGGCTCTTTACTAATTCTTCGCATTGCTCAAATTCCTCTAAGGCTACATTAGGTTGTACGCCGGGAATATATTCGTAGGAATCAACTTTTTCTGAAGTTAAATTCACAACTGCTTCAAATGTTTTCAATTCTTTATCATCTAAAATCACTAAAAATACTTGGCGATCTACAGTATTACCTGGTTTGTAGTTTAGTACTTCTGATTTTTTAGGTTCATGTAACATCACTGACATAAATCGTACATGTTCAGACAACTGTTGCTGTTCCTTGACTATTTGAACAGCTTTTTCAATTTCTACTTCAGATAATGGTGATAATGGGTGTCTTAGCTCAACGTTTGGATTAACCTTTACCGACATTTTATCAACCCCTTATAATTTGTTCTCATTAATTATAATCAGAAAATTCGGTGAAGTTATTGTAAATAACGGCATTTTTACAGATAAGTTATTTTTAGCTATAAATATACAATATTTTCTACTTATCACATTCTTTATCCACACAAAGTACTAATTAGGCTGTTTGTAGTTCTTTTAAGGTTCTCCAAAATTATTTTTTTCTTTATACAAATAGGCAAGGATTTGAAGTTATCGCTCAGCTTATTTCTAAGTTAAAACAATAAATAGAAGGGTTATTTAGTAAGGCTGTTAATACAAAAAAACCAAGTTAATTCTACACATTTTGTAGATTAACTTGGTCTTTAGTAAATCCTTCTTTAACCAACCACCCTTTAGCCATCCATGTAGCTCAAAAACCAGCACTACATCACAGAAAATGAAAGATGATTAAGTTCTTTCATGGGAGTTTAACAAGCTATTTTGTGTTTTAACAGACCTTTTTATAAAATATAAGGGTTACGTTATCGTTTAATTTCTTGCTTCTTCCTGTTTTGCTATAACCCATTTTTTCGTATAAATAACAATTGCGTTCTTCCTCTAATATTGTAGCTAATTCCCACGTGGTTGCTTGAGGGAACATACCTTCAATTAAATTTATAACCTTCTGCGCTATCCCTTTTCCTTGGTGAGTAGGCAAAATAAACATCGGACTAATCCAAAACTGCACTTCTTCTCTCCAATGAACAAAGATAGCTCCCACAAGGGTATTGTCAGCTAATATCTTATAAAAACTACCATTCTGTTGATTTATTCTCGATATTACTCTTTCGATAGTTTCATTTGCTGGGTTTGTTTCGTAATCTTCATACTTATTCAACAAAGGCATAAAGGCTTTAACCTGAATATCAAAAATAGCTTGAGCATCGTTTTCAATTGCTTTTTCCAATCTAAGTTCCATTAATTTCACCTTCTTTATATTTATATTTTTTATTATTAAACAAGAATTTATTTTTTCCTTTTTAATCTGTGCCGTATATTCTAGTCTTGCCCTAAGCTTAGATATGTATATTAATATGCTCTTTGAATATAAAAACATCTATCCATGCTTGAAAATGAGATAGATGTTTTATCAAAAAGTATTGGAGAATCTAAGATTATCCGATCAATTCCCGGTATCGGAGAAAAAATCGCTGCCACGATTGTTTCTGAAATTGGGGAAATTGAAAGGTTTAATCATCCTAAGAAACTAATCGCATTTGCCGGTCTTGATCCAAGTGTCTTTGAATCTGGTACATTCAAAGGTACTTACAACCGAATAACCAAAAGAGGCTCTAGCAGACTACGGCAAGCTTTGTATATGGCTGTTAAATGCGCTATTCGTGACTGTCGAAAACAAAAAACAGCGGATGAAATTCTTCCTCATAATAAGAAATTACGGGCGTTTTATGATAGCTGTAATAGCTTGTACAAACAAACTCTTACAAAACTATAAATCTAATCTCTTTATGAAAATAAGAAACTACTTCCATAGTTGATTAAACAGTTGTTAACTTAGCATAGATAACAAAAAATACAATTAATTCTACCATAATTAAAATAGTAGGTACTGAAATGATTAAATTAAGACTAAAGAATCCAACTAAAATCCCTAAAAATAAACCTAAATGATATATTTTTAATCGTTGTTTCTTATATCTATATTGATGAAAAACAAATGAAGTTGATAAAAAGTAGAGTAATACCGATCCAAAAACAAAAAATAAAATAAAATAATAATTAACCTCATGCATAAACAATAATCTTATCGACGCTGCAATCATGCTTAAAGACATTAAAATGAATAGATGACCATATATAATCATTTGACCCGCTGTTTTTATAGATTTATTGACTTTCTTTTCTAAATTATCGAAGTATTGCCACCACATTGATATGATTAAAACAAATGAAACTATAGTAAATAAGATTGAATTCCAATCTCCTTGTTTTGGTTGAATTACAGCCAGTGTACTAACTAGAGTTTCACCGAAGAGAATGATAGTAAATAAACCAAATCGCTCAAATAAATGAGCTGTATTTGTAGGTACCATAACTAATCGATTTCGCCCAATAATTGGGATTAAAATATCCACAAGTATACCTGTATACAATATAAGATACCTAACCCATGAGTCAAAAAAGAGGGAGCACAATGAAATAATAATGCCAACCCAAAAGTACTTTCCAAAAAAGAGTGCAGCTTTCTTTCGAGCCCCTACCTCTGTCCGTTGTACAACAAGATATTGAATTACAACTAATGCCCTTAGTCCAATATAACCTATTAGAAAAGATCGATAATACGAATCGAAATCTACTGATAAACTAGCAATCATGATTAGCGCAAAGAACATTTGTAAAATTAAAAATATACGGTGATGAAATAAATCTTCCCCGTAGCGATTGATAAACATTGTTTGTCCTACCCAAGCCCACCAGATGGGAATAAAAATCAGTACAAACTTTAATAGATAGTCCGAATGGATGTACCCTTTTTCAACATGAAGCAAAACATGAGTTGCAGTAGAAATAGCTGCTACAATTAGCAAATCATAAAATAGTTCTAACCAAGTGACCTTTTTGTCTTCCATTTTTGTACCAATCCTCCACTATCATTAATTATTTTCTAAAAAATAGGAAGACCACATTAACTGCATCGAATAGATCGGAATGCTATTCCATTTGAATTGTTTTTTACATTCCAAACAGTTTTGTAACCCCTTAAAACATCACTCCTTTTGCACCATAAAACTCAGGATACTTATTGATCAATACTGCCACGTTAGTCTATGTACATTTCTTCACAATTTCTATAAAAATTTTAATATCCACTTTAATATAACAAATTATCAATCTCCTGTATTGATTATATAATCATTGTAATAGGTTTCAATCACACAATATTTATACCTTTTTTCCATATTCTTAAAATTTGCTGTTCAGTAGTTAACTGGAAAATTCAATTTAAGGGTAGCAAATTGAGTATTATATATTGAAGCTGTATCCATTACGAATATATCCTTAAATTTATTGGTATTAAGAAATTTTGTAACGAGTTAACAATATCTTCATATGAACAAAATAAAGAACTGTTCAAATAAACCTTTAACATTAGTCCAAACTGTCGTCCAATCTGGTCCTTTTATGAAAACGAGCGCTGATCCTTATTACAGAATTGCGCCCTTTAATGGAATAACTAAAATACGAGCTTTTTTACTGTAAAAATCTCCCTTTCAAGAACGAAAGGAAGTATTTTGTTACAAGGGAGCAAGCAGAAATTTAAATTCCAAATTTATTGAATAAAAAATTCTAATATATTAGAATATAGAAATACATAATAAGGAGGCTCTTTTATGAAACACCTTTATTCTCCATATCCAGCTGAAAGCATTTCCTTACAAGTAGAATCCTCACCTGTTTGGGAAGTGATACTTGGTATTGCAGGGTTCACACATGGACAACTTCGACATACATTCGATTTAGATGAAAAGTGGATATCAGAGCAAGATTCAATGCCTTCATCATTATTAAAACATTTGAAGGTAATTGAGGAGACCAATTTATGGTATGGACTGATTATGCTTCAAGATAAACTATCTGCATTATCTGTTCAAGATTTTTCGAATCAACTTTCAGAAATTCCAATTGCTCGCTTTTATGACATACTTTTGCCGTACAAAGATCGGAATACAGAGCCTATAAGAAAAGCGACAGCCACTGAACATCATCGAGGTGAATTATTTGAGAAGTATGCGACATATTTTGAAAACCATGATTACTTAGGTGGGTATGTGCGTAATCTTAGTCGTTATACACAACAAGAAATTTGTGACCTATTCAACAATACATTGGTTGAGTGGTACATGTGGGTAAGTCAACAAGAAGAATGGGAAAAATGGACTCATGCGCTTGCTTTTGAACAGAAACAATACAAGTCATTGGATATAACAAATCCTATTGAGGAAATCGAACGAATTACGGGTGGAATCAAGTATCTCCCTGAACCTTCTGTCTGGAATGTCAAATTAATTCCACACGTATCTTATCGTCCTTGGATCTTAGAAAAACGCACACCTGATACTAAACTTTTCTTTTATCCTTTAAAGGAAGAATATTTGATAGAGCCTGGTGTTCCATCAAATGAGTTAATTCGTGGTCATAAGGCCTTAGGGGATGAACTTCGATTGAAATTGCTTTATCAACTTCTAAAGGGACCTTTATCACTTCAAGAGTTGAGCGTGCAGTTTAATACATCTAAAACAACACTACATCACCAACTTTCTATATTGAAAGCAGCAAAGTTTATTCGTGTTGATAAAGGTATCTATTCAGCAAATCTAACGCAGATTAACGCTTTTTCTGGACGACTCACTCAGTACCTGGGGGTTCACAAATGAATAAGTTCTCTAAGTCATTTAAAGCACTTTGGATAGGTGAAATTGTATCTGAATTTGGTGGAGCAGCTGGAGGAATCATTAATGGATTGTTACTATATGAATTGACAGGATCAAGGGAATGGATGGGTGTACTTTGGCTTGTATATTTTATCCCCTCTTTAATTTTGCAAGGCATTAGTGCGCCTTTCCTAAACCATGTTGTGAAGGAGAAAATGCTTCAAAACATACAGTTGATTCGTGCTGGAGCCTACATCCTTCCACTTGTTGGTTATTTAATTGGTACAGACGTGGGAACCATTTTAGGATTAGTCGTTTTACAATGTTTGTTAGGCTTGATGCAACCAATTTACGCAAGTCTATCTTTTTCACTTCTACCAGAAATTTGTAAAGAGAAGGAACTTGTCGAAGCAAATGCATTACTAGATGGAACTATTCGACTTATGAGTTTTATCGCTCCTGGAGCAACTTCATTATTGCTGTTGGTCAGTCCTACACATTTTATATATGGATTTTCATCTGTTATGTTCCTCATCAGCTTTCTCGCACTTTCACGTATCCCTCAATCAAGTAAGAAGAAAGTGGCAACTTGGACAAAGAAATTTTGGTGGGCAGAAATGAAGGAAGGCTATCGAACATTCTTTAAATATCCAAATCTTTTTCGACTTACCATTCTTTCTTCCACGGTACAATTTGCGGTTGGAGCTACGATGGTTTTAAGTATTCCTTTTATACGAGGAGACCTTAATGGTCATTCTTGGGAATATGCGATCTTTTCTGGGTCTTTCCCAGTCGGTTATGCTGTAGGTATGGTACTACTTACGAAGTTACCAAAAACTTATCAAACTATGTACCTCGGTTTAATAGGAGGAGGTCTTTCATTCGCACTCTTGTTTTTTGTAAATTCAGTTCCTATTGCATGGATGTGTGAATTGTTTGGAGGAATGGTATTTCCTTTATTCAATGCTCAAAGTGCAGCAATTTTTCAGCGTGAAGCTCCTAGAGATCGTTTAACCCAACTAAGTGCAGTTCGATTACTATTCATTCGAGTTACCATGCCATTAGGGATATTGTTTGCTTCCTCAACATTTTTAGATTTAAGTACACGTCAAATATATGCGATTGTTGGTATGTTAATTGTTTTACCTGGATTATTTCACCTCCTTGCTTCATTTTCCCAACCAAATAAAGATTTACTTACAAATAAAAAATAAAAAACAAGTAAATGTAGCTTTAGAATACAGATTGATCAAAAAATTACCTTCAGACTTTATTTATCAGCAAATGCAAAAACTCCATTTTGAAAAAAGATTGATCAAAATGGAGTTAATCTTTATCTAACTCTATATTTCAACAATAACACCCATTGAAAACGTTACTCAACAATCTGGTCCGATTGTTAAACAACAAGTTAAATAACACTCCTCAACTAACCTGCCTCCTTAGCACAAGAAGCGATTGCTCAATAAATATTATTCTAGCTATCCATAATTAGTTGCTCCCACTCACTTAAGTACATATACGTTTTGTAATTTTCTTAGGATTTTAAACAAGTAATTCCCCTTTTGTTACGCCTCATAAAAATTGTTAGTTTTAATCCTCAATTATTATGCTTCTTTCGCTACAAGAGACTTTACCTTTTTACATTGATTCCCCGCTGCTTATTGTAAAACCATGTTTCAAGTACGGATAGGTGACCATATTCTTTTTTTCAAATTGATTTACATAATCACTAGTAATCCATCAATCTATTTGGAAACGATCAGATGGTAGACATCCATTTAGACCGTCTTCCATCTTGCCATAATAATTCTCAATATACGTATCACAAAATCAATGTAATTTAGTTATTTTCAAATATGCATTACGTGTTTGCAAAGGATCGTATGTCCAGGTCATTTTTTCGTAGCAAATTTGAAAAGCGAGTTGTTTTTGTTATAAAAAAACAGCTAAGCACCTATTTGCTTAGCTGGGTTTATATTAAAATTATGCCTTAATTCTTCCCATGACAATCGTATTATAATAGTTGCCATCTGAAAGAAGTTTATCATTTTTTAAGACGCCTTCAACTTCAAAGCCAAGCTTTTTATAGAGCAAAATCGCTTTGTCATTTGTCTCTATAACATTCAAAGCCATTTTTTTAATATCATTAGCGTCAGCCCACACTACCGATGCTTTCAAGAAATTTTTTCCTATCCCAAAGCGCCAAAACTCCTTTAATACACCCACACCGAATTCTACTTTGTGAGCAATTCTTTTTAATGGAGACCCCGCACATCTAGAAAATCCGACGATTCGATTATCGACCACTGCCACTAAACACAAATTCCTTGGACTTTCTGTGTCTTTCTTAATGATCTCTTCGAATCCTTTCGTATCGATAAAGTCCTCCCCTTGTTCTCTATCGAAGTTTTCCGTTTCACCATCAAGCTGTAACCTTAAATCTGATAGTGCTTGGGCATCATCGATATTAGCGGATCTAATTGTATAATGAAGTTCATTTACATAAAATTCTTGGCTGTTTATGAGCATTATTGAACCCCCTCTTTACTTCGTATTAAAAAAGAAAGTGGCTGAATTTTCACGAATCGATTGTTCCAAACGGACTCGTGGTGCTTTATAATTTGCTGTGCATTTAAAACGTGACTATCTAGTGTGGTATGTGCACCTTCAACTAACATATTTTGATGGTATCCGCGGCTATAGGCATTTCGGATGGTCGTTTCAAGACAAAACTCTGTTTGAGCACCAGCGAAAATAAGCTGCTCAATTTGTTGCTCCTGTAAGTATTGAGCCAACTCCGTTTGATAAAATGCATCCCACGTTGTTTTTTGAATTACTTTATCCTCTGGTTGTCGTAAAAGCCCGTGATATAGATCCCAGCCTGGCTTGCCAAACGCAAAATCGTCGTCTTGATTTGAATCCGTATGCTGGATAAAAACAATCGGAACTTCGCTGTGCCGTGCCCAAGTTATTAACATATTAATGATTTCTAATACTTTTTCATAATTAAATAAGTAGTTTTCACTATCCAAAAAGAAGGCTTCCTGTATATCCACTATAATTAGAGCTTGCTTCATTCTAGTTCTCCTTTAAGAATCTGACTTTAATTCTCTCATTGTACAGAAATTCGCATTCCATTTAAAGAAAATTATGAGAAATGATGTAGTTTTCCCACAATGCGTCTAAAACAACTTACCGAACTATAGCAATTGTATTGCTCTTTTAAACAATGGGACATCTTTAGTGTGTGTATGCCATTCATCTAAAAATAGAGGATAGCTCCAAAACATAAGCACTTTTTGCGTATTAGATAAAATTTTTAAATTTGAGGAGTTCTTCTAATGAAAATATAGGGTTAAAGTTTTAAATCAATTTTTTTTAATTCTGGAATATGTAATGTAGATTCAAATTTAACCATGATCCTGTTCATATGACAAAACATATTCTTGATAAATGCAAGAAAGGATAATGACAAATGCACAAAATTGCAGAAATGCTATGGCTTTTAAACTCCATAGAGGAATTCGAAACATTCGAAACTACACTAGCTCAAGTTGATCTGTCAAATCCTGCGTTGGTTTATGATTTTTGTCTCGTTTTTGATGATGAAACGGAATGCCCAGAGGTTATGTATGGTTTGATTCATTGTATTGAAGCATTCGAGTGGAAGGATGCACTAAAACACGTCATGTTAGCCACTCCGCGAATGATGGAAAATGCCGCAGAATGGGCAGATACAATGCATTATAGAATTCTAAATCATGATCAATCTCTTATATGGTACAAAGAGTATCTCCATACATTTGAACCAAATCAGAAACAACCTCTTATTCAATTACTTCAATCAATTAGCCGAGGTGAGCCGGACCGGTTTAAAGATAAAGTTGACGAAATCATAGGAACGTATTATAAAATTTGATTCGTTTCAAGAAATGATTAAAGTTTTGAGTCGATCACAGGTAGGGGGAATAAACCATATGAGTGAAAGATTAACCTATGAGCATTTTTTCAGCCTAATTTAGAAAATTATTTATAAAACCTTCTTATACTCCTTCCCTATTAGATGGCGTTAGCATTTTATTATTCATTTACAGATATTATGAATAGTTATTTCAGAATAACTAAAATTACTCTCAAATACACATAAGTCTAAATAAATCCAAATGAATACACACGAAAAACCCCCTCTATAGCAAATGCCATGAAGGGGGTAAACAACATTTTATTTCATTAATTCTTCAACAAATTCAACTGGTACATATGTTTTTGTTGGTTCTAATAAAGCTGGTGCTACTTTAAAATAACGAAGTGCTTTATTATAGCCATATTCTTTTTGATCACGTGTAATTGTATAAGATAATGCGCCTTTAGAGATAATAGCGCCTTTTCCTGTTGATTCTACTTTAAAGCCTAACTCTTCGGCAATTAAACGCAGTGGTACCATTTTAGTACCTTCAACCACATAAAAGTCATTGTTAATAATCTGTTGTACAGCAGCTTTAGACGGATCCGTTTCACCAGGATCAACCTCACCAGGTTTTTGTCCGATTGTATCTAAAACGACAACTTTAGAAGGTGGTGTTTGTGCTGGGATACTCATCGTTGCAATTGTATAGAACACTAATAAATGTTGTTCTGCTAAATCCTTAGCTTTTACTTTTTTACCCGATAGGCTAAGTAATTCTGTTTCTTTACCAACATTTAGTTTTAGCGTATTATCAGTATTTACTAATTCTTTATTGAAAAAGTCTACTTCTACAGTTCCCATTTCTTTTGTTTCCACAATAATTACCTCTGGGTTATATTGTGGTGGATAAATCATAAGCATTGGCTTATTAGCATATGTGTATGCCGTTACTTTATCACCTTTTTGTAGTTTAACTTCTTTACCAGTATTATCGTAAACTAGTGTATCGTTATTTACGACAAAAACATTTGTATTTTCGTCCGCTTTAACAGTGTAATATGTTGAATCCTCACGTTTTTCAACATTCTCAATAGTTCCAGTTATTTTAATAAAAATAGGTTGAACTTGTGGATTTTGCTCATTATTATCAGTAGCGTTCGTCACAACCGCTGCTCCTTCGTTTGCTGATGCAGTTGGAGCTACTACAGCGCCCCCGATTAATAATGCTGACATGGCAAATGGTACGACTTTCGTCATTTTCATAAAAAAGCATCTCCTTCATTTCACGAATTCAAAGTAGTAGTCGATCATAAAAGAAAAAGGTTACAGCATTGCCAACATTTTTTCATTCCGCTAAAAAAAGCCGTGATTCTTTTAAGATGAAGAATCACGGCTTTCACTTATACTATTTGAATGAGTATTTTGTTCGGTTCGTTCCCGGGTTTTCAGTCATCTTCCGCGAGTATTCTCTCTGCTTCCGCGGCGGGTATTCTCCCTGCTTCCGCGAGTATTCTCCTTGCTTCCGCGAGTATTCTCCATGCTTCCCGCGAGTATTCTCCTTGCTTCCGCGAGTATTCTCCTTGCTTCCGCGAGTATTCTCCTTGCTTCCGCGAGTATTCTCCTTGCTTCCGCGAGTATCCTCCTTGCTTCCGCGAGTATTCACACTTTTTCTGCGAGTATTCACTCTGCTTCCCGCGGGTATTCACTCTGCTTCCGCGAGTATTCTCTCTGCTTCCGCGAGTATTTTCCATGCTTCCGCGAGTATTCTCCCTGCTTCCGCGAGTATTCTCCATGCTTCCGCGAGTATTCTCCATGCTTCCGCGAATATTCTCCCTGCTTCCGCGAGTATTCTCCTTGCTTCCGCGAGTATTCTCCCTACTTCCGCGAGTATTCTCCATGCTTCCGCGAGTATTCTCCATGCTTCCGCGAGTATTCTCCTTGCTTCCGCGAGTATTCACTCTGCTTCCGCGAGTATTCACTCTGCTTCCGCGAGTATTCTCTCTGCTTCCGCGAGTATTCTCTCTGCTTCCGCGAGTATTCTCCTTGCTTCCGCGAGTATTCTCCTTGCTTCCGCGGCAGGTATTCTCACTGCTTCCACGGGTATTCTCACTGCTTCCCGAGGATATTCTCACTGCTTCCGCGAGTATTCTCCATGCTTCCGCGGCGAGTATTCTCCTTGCTTCCGCGAGTATTCTCTCTGCTTCCGCGAGTATTCACTCTGCTTCCGCGAGTATTCTCCATGCTTCCGCGAGTATTCTCCTTGCTTCCGCGAGTATTCTCCCTGCTTCCGCGAGTATTCTCCTTGCTTCCGCGAGTATTCTCCTTGCTTCCGCGAGTATTCTCCTTGCTTCCGCGAGTATCCTCCATGCTTCCGCGAGTATTCACACTTTTTCTGCGAGTATTCACTCTGCTTCCCGCGGGTATTCACTCTGCTTCCGCGAGTATTCTCTCTGCTTCCGCGAGTATTCTCCATGCTTCCGCGAGTATTCTCCATGCTTCCGCGAATATTCTCCATGCTTCCGCGAGTATTTTCCATGCTTCCGCGAGTATTCTCCTTGCTTCCGCGAGTATTCTCCCTGCTTCCGCGAGTATTCTCCATGCTTCCGCGAGTATTCTCCATGCTTCCGCGAGTATTCTCCTTGCTTCCGCGAGTATTCTCCCTGCTTCCGCGAGTATTCTCCTTGCTTCCGCGAGTATTCTCCCTACTTCCGCGAGTATTCACTCTGCTTCCGCGAGTATTCTCCTTGCTTCCGCGGCGAGTATTCTCCATGCTTCCGCGAGTATTCTCCCTGCTTCCGCGAGTATTCTCCTTGCTTCCGCGAGTATTCTCCCTGCTTCCGCGGGTATTCACTCTGCTTCCGCGAGTATTCTCCCTGCTTCCGCGAGTATTCACTCTGCTTCCGCGAGTATTCTCCATGCTTCCGCGGCGAGTTTTCTCCTTGCTTCCGCGGCGAGTATTCTCCCTGCTTCCGCGGCGGGTATTCTCCTTGCTTCCGCGAGTATTCTCCTTGCTTCCGCGAGTATTCTCCTTGCTTCCGCAAGTATTCTCCTTGCTTCCGCGAGTATTCTCCATGCTTCCGCGGCGAGTATTCTCCATGCTTCCGCGAGTATTCTCCATGCTTCCGCGAGTATTCTCCTTGCTTCCGCGAGTATTCTCCTTGCTTCCGCGAGTATTCTCCCTGCTTCCGCGGGTATTCACTCTGCTTCCGCGAGTATTCTCCCTGCTTCCGCGAGTATTCACTCTGCTTCCGCGAGTATTCTCCATGCTTCCGCGGCGAGTATTCTCCTTGCTTCCGCGGCGAGTATTCTCCCTGCTTCCGCGGCGGGTATTCTCCTTGCTTCCGCGGGTATTCACTCTGCTTCCCGCGAGTATTCTCCCTGCTTCCCGCGGGTATTGCATATAATCATATTCATTTAAAACATAAATTGAAGTAGGTTTAGTATACGCTGTAAAAAATATTCACGCTGATTTTGTTTTTTCCTTAATTTTAGAGCCACATCTGGGAGATCGGTTATGACTCCATTGACATTTTTCCGAATAAAATCGTGTAATGATTGATCTTTATTTAATGTCCATACAAACAAATCAATTTTTTGTTGCTTCATCTCAGCGATAAGCTGATCTGTTACCCATGCTTCCTCAAGTGAAATAAAATCAACCGTTTCATCCATCGGACCAATATTTAATGCGTAGACAATCCCAACACGTAAGTTCGGTGCCAATTTTTTTAACTGTGACATCATTTGTGGATCTGATGATTGTACATAATACTTATCGAGCACCTTATAAGCTTTTAGTTTTTCTACTAACTTGGGCAATACATCTTCCGTTTCTTTACCATGAACTTTCAATTCAATCAGTAAGGAAACATTTAGTGCTTTTGCTATTTCAATAAAATCATCTAAAGATGAAATTTTGTCGTTAAAGCCATTCGCATGAATCGTTAACGTCTTTAATTCACCGAGCGTCATATTGGCGATTACACCATTTTTACCTGTAAGTCTTCTTAATGTTCGATCATGAAATACAACGAACTGTCCATCTACCGTTTGCTGAATATCTGCCTCGATTAAGTCTGCACCTGCACTTGCTGCGCTGACAAGGCCACTGATTGTATTTTCCACATTACCCTCCGTGTAGCCACGATGAGCAATAATTTTGGTATCTGGTGCATAGACACTTTTCTCTAACGAAATTATGTTTATCACACTTAATGCGATGAAAACAAACAAAATGATGAATAACAATGGCTTATTGCGCCTTCTCCGAAATTTCGGTGTAAACCTTGATTTGACTAAAGGCGTATTATAGGTAAAAGCCACCAATACTTGTGAAAACATTGCTTGCAGTATACTAAATAACACAACGAAGACTATTTCTAAAAAAGCAAGAGTAATCGCCGCTGTGACAAGTGCTGTACTCGGTATCAAACGCTCCAAAATATATAATGGCAAGGAGCTTATAAGTGTAATTCCAAGCATCACCAGTAAGTGAACCGCAACAATCAAAGCTAATAATCCAAGGATTTTAAACAAGCCCTGCTTTGATAAACGCCAACTCTGTATTAAAGAACGAAATAATGATATTTTGGGCTGTATTGCAAAAATCGGCAATGCCAAAATGCTACGTATACCCACTATTATTAAAACTATTACTACAACAGCATAAAGTAAACGACCAAATAGACTGCTCATTATTTCATCTGTAAAAAAATGGGGGATGGACAATATTTGAGTTAACGTTAGTGGAAATATAAGTGAAGCTAATGGCCATAAAAGTGCAATATATAGAAATAATAAAATGACTTGAATACTAAAAAAAGAAATAGCCTTACGATTAAGCTGCTGCCATATGTCTAGATATCGATAGCGAATTCCCCGTTGTTGATAAAAGGCCATTAAAAAAAGAAAGCCCATTTCATAATAAATAAATAGCAACATGAGCATGATCAAAAGAATAATCATCGAGATGACAAAGGGATGCACCATAAAACTTTGAATATTTTGCTCCGTAATATGTGTGTAGCCCGTTACTTGCAGCATAAGCTTAAATACGATAGCCGTCATAGGAACAATTAATAAAAACTGAAATAACTTAATCAGTGCGAAAACCCGTATATAATCGAAGCGATACATATAAATATTGTAGACGGCTTGTCGCATTACTTGTCCCTCTTTGTGCATTTTCCCACCCCAGTCATACCTATCGTATCCCCTATCTTAAGCATCTTTACGAATTTTATAAGCTCTTCCTATATGATATGTAAAGCAATTTATTTTAAATTACTTTTCCCATTTGAAATACAATTTGTTCCATATAATATGCGCGGAAAAATGATAAGATTTCTGTATTTTTAGTGTCTATAAATATTTTCTTGAAACTTTTTTGTATGTAACTCAGTAAATAATACAATCGAAACAAATTAAGGGGGCTAATAAATATGAGACAAACATTTTTTAACTTTGGAGATATTAGTACAACCGTACTTCTTGTAATTTTCCTGGCCCTATTTTTCGTCATGATTAATATGATAAAAAAAATGAAATCTACAGCTCCTGTGCCTCCCCAAGAAACTCTTCAGCAAAAAGTAGATGATTTAACAACACGAGTGACATCTCTAGAACATCAAGTAAAAAATTTATCAGAAAGACGCTAGCTCCTAAAAAAATATTGATGAATGAAAAAACGCTGTAAAGTTTATTCTTTACAGCGTTTTTCATAAACGATACGGCCATCAACAACCGTATATGCGACTTTTACTTGTGGAATGTTCTCAATATCTATTGTAAAAAGATCTTCTTCTAAAACTGTGAAGTCTGCTGTATAACCCTTTTCAATCTTTCCTCGAACATGGTCTTGAGCTATTATTTGTGCAGATCCTACAGTATAGATTCTTACTGCTTCAAAACGTGAAATCTTCTCTTCTGGACCGTAGCCGTTATGGGATTCCCCAAAATTCCGTCTTGTTACTGCAGCATATATACCAAATAAAGGATTTGGCACTTCAATCGGGGCATCACTGCCACCCGCAACGACTAAACCACGATTTAACAGCGATTTTAATGGGTGCAAACCTTTCGCTCTTTCTTCTCCTAGCCTAGCTAGTTCCGCCGAATATTCACCCTGGACAAATTGAGGCTGCATATCTATTGCGACAGGCAATGCAGAAAGTTTTTCTAGAATATCTTCATCAATCAAGCTGCAATGAATAACACGATCTAATTGTCCTTCGCGGGGTGGATAGGCGGCAAATACTTTTAAAATTGTTTCAATGGCTAAATCACCAATGGCATGAACCGCCACTGTTTGTCCATGCTGACGTGCAAGTTGAACATATTCCGCTAATTGTTCTGTTGAATGTACAAGCATACCGTAATTACCTGGCTCATCACAATATGGTTCTCGTAGGGCAGCCGTCCGTCCTCCAAATGCACCATCGATAAAGATCTTCATTGCACCAAACTCTAGATACGGAGAAGAAAGTGCCTCCATATTGGCAACTTCCTCAAATACCGTGTGGTGTTGTAATAAATGAACTTTAAACGATTGCTTTGCCTCGACAATCTTCCGAAAAGCATTTATTGGTTGAATCGGTGGTCCGTAGTAGCTTAAATCCTCAGAATGGCCACCCACTAAACCATATGATTGCAAAGAGACTACCGCCTTTTCAAGAGCATCCTCAATATACTCAGGCGTAATATGAGGCATATGGTTTACAATCATATACAATGCTGCATCCTTTAAGACTCCTGTTAGCTGTCCATCCACTTTATCAATGACGCCACCTTCTGGAGATGTTGTGTCCTTTGTAATTCCCGCAAATGCCAACGCTTTGGAATTAGCCAGAATTAAATGATGGCAGCTTCGCTTAATAATTAAATGGGCATCCCCTAGAGCATCAAGCTCCGCTAATGTTGGGAAAATAGGATCTTCAAATTGAGTCTCATTTAGTCCTATAGCAATCACCCATTCATCAGTGGGAACTTCTAGCATCCGCTCACGAATAATTACTAGTAGCTCGTCCTTACTTCTGACGTTCGAGACATCAATATGCTTTAATTTCTCCCCGTAGCCAATAATATGTAAATGGCTATCGACAAAGCCTGGATACATTACATTTCCTTGTAAATGTCTAATAGAAGTAGCTTGTGGCGACAAGCTGTCTACTGAGCCTGTCGCCACAATTTTCCCTTCTTTTACAAGGACTGCTTCAACTGTTTCGCCAACTTGTGCCATCGTGTAAATCTTTCCACCTGTCCATAACGTTGCCAAAACAATTCGCCTCCTATGCAATCGCTTCTATTAAACGTGCACTTTCTAAACGTCGACGAACAATTACGCCAACCCATGCTGCCAGAATCGCTTTTAAAATACCGACAATGATAAATGGTGCCACACCGCCCATAAATGCTGCAGTCCAACTTAAGTCTGCTGCAACTTTTAACCAAACCGTTCCAAATGCTAATGTCACAACCATCCCTATCAGATTCGCAATAACAGCGTGGAAGATTGTAATGCCAAATTTATCTAAGTATAAGCCCATAATAACTGCCGTAACTAGGAAGCCTACAATATAGCCACCTGTTGGGCCAACCAAAATTGCAAATCCTCCCGACATACTACTAAATACCGGAAGACCTACTGCGCCAAGTAATATATAAATTAGTACTGAGAACGTACCAAGTCTTGTCCCTAAAATCGTTACGATTAAGCCTACTGCTAATGTTTGTCCTGTAATCGGTACAGGTGAAAATGGTAATGGAATGCTTACTTGTGCTAACACGGCGATAATCGCTGCACCAAATGCTGCCAACACATAATTATATGTACTACTCTTTTTCAAACTAAATTGCCTCCCTTTGTATGTTAACTCACGCTGAAAACAAGTTAACACAAAGATAATGCAAATAAAAACTGTTGTCAATCTATTTTGAAAAATTGCTATAAAAAAAGAAATTGCTATAGTGAACTAACAATTTCTCTTCATAAATTACCAAAGTGGATCATTGATAGGATCTTTTTCTTGTAAATCAAAGACATACGGTGCTAATAGCCGATAATAAATAAGAACACCCACTATAAAGAAAATAATTCCAATCGTAATATTATCAAAAACAAATTGCATAAAAACGAAAAAAGGAATTGGAAATGTTAAAATGCCACCCACTTGCATAGATTTTTTCGTACGATATTGTTTCTTCCCACAATAAGGACATTCTAGTTGTCCATTTTTCCGGTACATTTTTCGAGCTTGCTTTTCTGACCAAGTTTCCCCACACTCAATGCATACCGGAAGGCCATATCCTTTCTTGATTAACACCCGTTTAATAATCATAGCAATCCCTACCAAAAAGCTAAAAAGCAATATACCTTTTACTAAATCGTATTGTAAAAATGTCCATATACTCCATGTGTCCGATTTTTGCTGTAAGCTAGCTGCCTGATGACTTCCTGAATTTTTATTGTGTGATAATAAATAACTAAAACCAATGACAAAAAGCGTAAACGTAGCTAGTACAACGCGATATTGCCACGGACTACTTCTTCTTTGTTTAGTTTTACTACGAGCTTTTTGGGCAATCATTAATTTCTTCTCATCTGTAAGCTTTACATCTCGAAGTTCTTTTAGCACCTCTTCTTTAAATTGATTCATGGCGTAACACCTCCCAATCATAATCACCGATTGCTGTTGCAAGTTGCTTTCTAGCACGCTGTAATCTTGTGCGTATCGTTGCCTCCGGACAACATACGAGCTGTGCAATTTCTACTGTCGTCATATCCTCAAAATAATAGAGAATCAACACTTCCCTATATGCCACCGATAATGTAAACAAAGCTTCCACTAGCTCTCGTTTGGTAGACTTTGCAAGAAATTCTTTTTCAGGCGTAACCGCTGTTGTACGTCCTGTTATTTTTTCAAAGAGTGTCAGTCGTTTACTTTTCCAGCTACGCAAATAATCGTGGCTTCGATTGACCGTCATTTTCACTAAATATGTACGTAATGATGATTCTTGACGAAATTGCTCCTGCTTTTGATAAAAGGCGATAAACACATCCTGCACAATGTCTTCTGCTGTTGCTTCATTTTTCACATATAAATAAGCAACCTTTAATAAATAGTCACCGTGCTCCGCAATAATTTTTTCGATATCCATCGCTGTCCTCACCTTCTTTCTAAACTACTGACGGACCCCACTTCATTTCCGATTCATTTTTTCAAAAAAATTTTTTAAAGAAAGTATCCATTTTACTTAATTGTTGTTTTTTCGTATCAAAAGCGTATTCGAGAATTTTCGAATACGCTGGTTTTAAAGTGACAAATACATAAAAATCTACCTTTATAACGTTTCAATTTTTTGAAAAATCTCTTCGTAAAGGGTATCTAACCCTTTTTCATCTTTTAAAAAGAAATACCAAGCATCTTCTCTATTTGCATCTACATCAGATAAATAAATTGTCGTATGTGAACCATTATGTAAGCTTACTTATGTTTCTTTCATTTATTTATCATTATACAAATATTCTCAAATTTATTATGCTATCATTTTTCCTCGGTGCGTTAATAGATGTTCTTTATTCGCATTGGATAAATTTTATAATCCCAGTGATAATCTCGACTCTCTTCATAACTTTTCCTCCGTCGAACATATATAATTTATTAATCAAATATTAACACCTTAATTAAATAGAACCAAAAGAAAAAGAATCTGCAAAACTCCAACGACTGTTCGTTGAAGTGAAACAGATCCTTTATAATTGGAAACACCACAATTTAAAATTCACCAGTACCATCATCTGACCTGGTTATTAACTATTTCCCACATCGCTATATTGATTATAGATCGTGATTTGGTTACGACCATTACGTTTGGACTCATACAGTGCTGTGTCCGCGATATGAATTAACTCTTCGACCACGGTAATCTGGCCTTGTTTATTTGTACTTACGCCAATACTAAATTCCAACTGAACGTTCTCATCATTGATTGTTAAGGATAGAGAGTTTAATGTTTGATAGAGATTTTCTGTCATCGTTTGAACAGATTCACCTTCCTGTAATTGACAAAGTACAATAAACTCGTCCCCGCCAAAACGAGCAACTATCGACTCAAAAGGTTGAAAATAGTCCTTTAATGTAGTGGCAGTAATCGTTAAAGCATCATCACCAAATAAATGACCATTTGTATCATTAATTTCTTTAAAATGGTCTAAATCAATCATCATCAATGCTAATTGTTGATTTTCTACTGAAGCTTTCTCCACCATCTTCTCTGCATTCTCATCAAAATAGCGTCGATTATAAATATTCGTTAATGGATCAATGTAAGAGGTTTTTTCAAAATGTTTTTTCTGGTCATTGTACTCCATCTCAAATAATAAATGAGTATAATTTTCCCTTTGAATTTCTAGCAAAATGTTAATATACTCCTTTTGTATCGCGCACAATATAAGTTTATTACCTTGCTTTTCTATTAGCCTCACCAAAGAATTGTAGATCGTTTGAAGCATAGATAAATCATTATTTTGTAAAGCATAGTGCTTTGACTTTTGATACAAATCAATGGCTTCGCCAACGCGTCCCTGTTTTTCACAAAGTAATGCATAGGCATTTATAACCTCCAATTGTACCTTTGAATAAGGTGGTTTCTGAATCGTCACTAACAGCTCTTGCAATAATTCCCCAGCTTCATCAAATTCCTCCAAGCAAATGTGGGCAACAGCTAAGTTTATTTTTGAATAAATAATCCCTGAATATGGATTTTCATGCTTTGTCTCAAAATAATTAGCATAGTATAAGCTCTTTAATGCAAAATCCTTCGCTTTTTGATGGTTCCCTAAAGAGTTTTCTAGGTCGCTCAAATTATTATAAATTTTCCCTATACTATCTATATGTTGAATACGCTCAGCAATCTTTAGTCCCTTAACCATAAACTCTTTCGACTTCTTAATATGGCCAAACGTCCCCCAATAAATGGATGCTAAAATATAATGATGGATTAAATCGATATCATCGCCATATTGAAAGGTTAATTCGCGATACTGCTCAAGCACACTAATGGATACTTGCAAATCACCTGTTTGGAAATAGCTTGCACAGCTATATCGCAATAACAGAATTGCTTTTTTATACATACCAAGCTCAATAGCACTTTCAATTGCGGCACTACTTAGTTCTATATATTCTATAAAGCGATTCGCTTCATACAATTCATTTAGTGTAATCCATAATTCTTCAAACTCATGTGTGTTCATACCGCCCCTCCTTATATTCGCCCTACTTCTTTAATACTATCTTTATGCGCATAATATTACAATTCCTCGGACTCATTTATTTCCAAATTAATGTGTAAAATTAATCTCAAAATACCATGCAGTGATTCATTTCTCCCAAAATGGTGATACACAATCTGTAAAATGGAAAGGGAGCTTAGTAAGTAAGTGGGGGGTAGTTCAAGACAGTACAATAACTATAATTTCCAGACAAATAAAAAACAAGCCTCTGCTCTAAAGAGGCTTGAAGAATGTTGGAATGAAAATAAATTAATGTGGATTTCACCATAAAATGGGGTGATATTCGTTCTGGCTGATTGCTTTCCTTGTAGCGTCCAATGAGCCCTTGGACAAGCCACAAAAGCGTTATCACACATCTTTGTCGCCGTGATTCCTATTGGAGTCGCCTAACCTTCACTTTAATCAACAACCTTATATTCATAAACCATTTAAGGCTGATTTTCATTTCAAGTGGGCAAGAAAAAAGGTTTGTCTGTTTACGATTATTTAATACCTACTATCTTCTTTAGCTCTTCTGATCTTTTTTGACTAAGATGTACAGTACCGTAACCTACTTTATTCAAATAAAGTGATTGACCATAACTTAGCCAGACATCTATACGAACTCCTTCTAGCATAAATGAATAATCTGGAGGGGTTCCCATATCTCCGGCAGGCTGCCACTCTGTTTTTCGAAAGAATTGCATAACTTCCTGTTCATTTTGAATGTTGAGCTTAGTAGTAACTGTTGGTTCACTAATTTCCACATTGTTTAATACACCGTAGTGTGTGACAATTCCATTTTCATCAATTGACTGGTTACTATTTGATTCTATTCTGACATAATCTCCTTGCTTTACAGGCAAATCATCCAAAACCGGATACCAAGTAGCTTTTGGGTACTTTTTCACGATTTGCTCTTGGGAAAGGTTTTCTAAGTCCTTCGGAATAACACCTTCAACAAATAGAAAAGCATTGGATTCTACCTCTATTTTTATAACTGTTCCCAAATAAATAATTCCTTGTGAGCTACTATAATAATTCTTGATGCCATTTTGCTCTTCAAAAGTTTTTGCCTGCTCTACAAAATGTTTATCAAAATAACGAAGAGCATCTTGAGCGGCTATTTCTTGTACTATACCTTTCGGAAAAGTGGGGTATTTTTCAAGATAAAAGGTTTCAAGCTTTTTTTTAGCTGTATACATAGGTAACAACGGCTCCAAATACTTCTTAAAATATTTTTCGACTCCCTCTTCTTTAAAAAGATCAGCATATTCAGGTACTTTTTGTATCCTAACAAGATCTTCATAATGCTCATTTCTCACAGCTTTTAGCTCTTCCTCAGAATAATGAAGACCAAGTGACTTCGCATAATAATAAATGGCAACTACGTTCTTATAGCGTTCGAACGCCTCTTTTGTGTAAAATCCCTCGTCTTGTTTACCCCAATTGATGCGTATGATTTTTTCAAAATGAGTAAGTTGTGTTTCATTAAATACGTTAGAAGATTGTTTCGTTTCCTTATTTAGTAGCTGTACCAAGACAAATCCAGCTAAGCAAAACGTCACAATTGCCGTTAAAAGCGTGAAAAGAATGGGCTTTTTAGCTTTGATAACTTGCTGCTGTAAGACACGTTTTTTGACACGCTCTTTACTCTCTTCCATATCCCCTGCTACTTTCATCAATTCCCTTTGCCATTCATTCATGTCCAAGCACCTCCCATTCCTCTTGCTTAAAATGAGACTTTAAGGCTTCTCTCGCCCTTTTTAACCTTGTTTTCACAGTGTTTTCTACAATTCCTAGAACTTGTGCTATTTCGGCAATCTTCATTTCTTCATAATAATAAAGGATGATTGGCTCTCTATATGTTAATGGAAGCTTTAAAATAGCTTCCCCAATATGCGATCTTTCCTCCGATTCAACCAATGTATCGCGCTGTATGTTAGCCTTCACTGGAAATATTTTTTCTTGTAAAATTATTTTTTTATAATGCCAGCTTTTTAAATAATCTTTGCTTCTATTAATTGTTAACCTAGATAAATAAGCACGGAGCTTTCCACGTTCCTCATAGCCTTGCTGCGAAAATTTTATAAAAACCTCCTGCACGATATCCTCTGCCGCGTGTCTATTTTTCACGTAAAAATAGGCGAGACGCAATAAATGCTCTGCATGTTCATCCATAATTTTTTCAAGTATGCCGTTCACCTCCCCCTCTTACACTATAAACGACTGCTAATTAATGACCGTTTCACTTAATTTCAAAAAAATAAATATCAATTATGCCTCAGCATAATTGCGTCCGAAATCGGCTTTGTGCATAGGCCGGCAGATGTTTTTTGCGCAAAAGCTAGCGTCAGCGGCATGACGCAGGTCAGTTAGCCGTTATCGCATGGATGCGATGATTTTAGGCTAACATCCTATGTGAACTCCTTTCCGATTCCGTGACATCCGCCGGAGGCTTTGGGCCAACAGATGTTTTTTGCGCGAAAGAGTAGCGGCAGCGGCAACACAGCATGATGTTGGTCACTCAGTCATTGCCACAGGACGTGGCGTTCTTAGACTGAGTTCCTCTATTTTAGTGGGTGTCCAAACACCTACTGAAAGAATTTAAAATAGCATTGACCTTGGAGCATACTCCAATGTTAGGATTAATTCAGGAGGTGCTCACATGCTTATCAAACAATTCGCAGCTAAGTATAATTTATCTACTGATACCGTTCGTTACTATGAAAAAGAAGGGTTACTACACCCAAATAAACAGGATAATGGCTATCGAGTGTATGATGTCACTTGTGAACATACAATAAAATTTATTTTAGTACTAAGACAGCTTGGCTTTACATTACAAGAAATCAATCAGCTTTTGACACTAGAGCAAAAGCCAACTTCAGATGCCTGCAATCAAAAAACAGTACAACTATTCTCAGCTAAAATCACCCACATTGAACATCAGTTAATTTTTTATCAGCAAGCACTACAATCCTTACAGCTTACTCGAACATTAATGGCTGAAGGAAAATACGAAGAAAATAAGTTGGTCATCGGCTCACTTATCGAGGATATGTTTAATAAATTACAAGAAGGAAGTGGTCATCATGAAACTACGTAAAATTATCTCATTTGAATACTTAATAGCATTTTTAGTAAGTATATTTTTCTATTGGCATTTTGATTTTTCGTTCCTATATTTTGTATTGTTTTTATTACTACCTGATATAAGCATGTTAGGCTACGTAGTAAACACAAAAGTTGGCGCAATATTTTACAATATTGGCCATAGTTTAGTTATGCCAGCCATTCTCTTGATTTTAGGCTTTGTCACTGTATCGACACCGCTACTAATGGTCTCTATAATTTGGCTTGCCCATATCTTTTTAGATCGTGCACTAGGCTATGGATTAAAATATGAAGAAGCCTTTAATAAAACTCATTTACAACAAATAGCTTAAGGTAGAATTTGCGATCCTATCGGAGGTTTTGTTAACTTTTTTAGCGAAATGTTCGTGGTTATATCGGCGATGAGCTTTTTTATCAGTAGTTCTGTTCACTTTAAGAGCGTTTATGTTTACCCTTTCAAAAACCAATTTTTGGAGAAATAACATGGTGTTGAATTTAGTTCTTCGCTTTCTATTAGAAATTTGTGTGTTAATGGCTTATGGGTATTGGGGTATACAAACTGGGAAGGGCATATTCTTCAAGCTTTTACTTGGCATTGGGGCACCGGCTTTGTTCGTAGTTATTTGGAGTTTGTTTGGTTCACCTAAAGCAACTTTTCCATTGAATGGACCTATGCATTTTATGCTTGAATTTGTAATATTCTCTTTAGCCGTCATAGCTCTATATGCAGTAGGACGGACACAATTAGCTATTGTATTTGCAATACTAATTTATCATTAATCAGATTTTATTGTCCGTATTTCATCAAAGCTAAAAAATCCACTTTTTTAAAAGGTGGATTTTTTAGTTTTTTGAAGGTAAGTGTATATCGTTGTAAGGTTAGCTTTAATACCGTTTACACCCTTCCATTCTCTATACACTTTAGGTATATCAAATCCAGAGATAAATTCTTCCAGTGACAATTTGTATTGAATAGCTTCTTTCGCGCGGTAAGTGATTAAAGATAAATATTCAATTAATGTATCGCATAAAGCCAGATCTGAAACATTACCATGACCAGGTACAATTTTACTTATATCAATTTGTTTAACTCGCTTTAATATGGACAAGAAATCTTCAGGGTTATAGATCGGTACATGTAGATCTTCTGTCACTATATCACCCATAAAGGCTATTTTTTCTTTAGGTAAGTACATAAATGTATCGCTCGGCGAATGTCCCCCGCCTAAACAGTATAATTCCACAGTTCTATCTGCACCAGTTATGGTCAATTTTTCTTCAAACAACATGGATGGTAACACAATTTGCAATTGAGATAAGTCTTCCAACACTTTCGACATTTCTTGATATTGATTGATCAAACTCGCTTTTATTATGGTATCCTCTGTTGAATCGATTTGTTTTTTTAGCTGAAGCAAATAATGATTCATGTCTTGCTTTTCCTTCTCATAATCTTCAATCTTATTTTTTTCTTTGCACATTCTCTCCGTTACATATGTAGAAATAATCGTTGTATCTGAAAATACTTGATTTCCAAAAACGTGATCCCCGTGATAATGACTGTTAATCAGATACTTTACTTTCTTACCCGTTAAACTTTCAGCTTGACGTCTTAACTCTTCCCCCGCTGATGGAGTACTTAGCGAATCAAAAACTAAAAGCTCGTCACCTAAATCAATTATTCCCGCATTACTCCAAGCACCTTGACCTGGTTTAGCAATGGCAGCAAACACACCATCACATAAAGTATGCAAAGTAAAATATTCTGTTTCTACTATCTCTTGTTCCATACATAGCTCCCCCTAGCAGTTTTTACATATTATAGCATTCAAAATTTAAAAAAGGATGTTTCTTAAAGATTGTTGCTGTCCTACTTCACAATGAGGTATTGGTTTCGCTGGCTTTAGAATGGAAAATACCAAAAATCAAATCAATTAATTGTATAGATGTTAAAAGCTATTAAAAGTCTAATTTTCAGGTATATATTTGTTGCTTCCAGGGAGTTTCTTAATTTTATTCCAAGCTTCAATCGCTTCTGCACGACTTTTTCCTTTGTTATTTGAGTCAGAAAAAAAGTCACGAATGAATTGATTGTATTCAAACTGAGGAGGAATTTTCTTCTGGTGGGATGGGTCTTTCTTGCGTTTTTCTTCTTCATACCAAGCATCTACAACATCACGATACGTTTTTCCAATATTGTTTTTAATGTAGTTTTGGATATAGGTAGAAAAATGGAACTTTGGAATTACAGTCTTGAAAAATGCTCTCACATCTTGGCTACATCGATGATTTTCCGTAATGACTGTATCAAGGCTGAGCTCACTGATAGTTCGAGATTTATTATTAGCCTTTAAATTTCTCTGTAGTTTTTTTATCTTTCCTGTCCTAAGAAATGTTTCAATTCTATCTGAAATCTCTATTTTAGAACCCGATGCGCTTATTCCATTATCTCTACAAAATGTTTGCAATTCTTCTTTCAACCAATAATAATCCATAAAATCTTGAATACTAATTTCTTTTGTAAGAATAGGTCTCATTCATAACACTCCTTATAAACACATTCATATTATAGAATGTTTGCTATTTAATGTAATCAAATTTTATTATTTTAAATAGCAACAAACTTTACTAAAACACCTAAAAAAAGAAAACCCACTCTTTTTCAGAATGGATTTTCTCATTATTTTAAATAAGTCGCTTAATTTTCGTTTCATATAATGCAACAATTAGTAAGCCACCAAGTATAGGGGTTAAAGAACTAAAACTGAAATAAAAACCCCCGTCATTGTATTGTCCGAAGAAATGAAATTGCAGCCACGGGACACCATATGTTTCACCTATACCGTATAAAAAAACTGTGCTAAATAAAAACAATGCGAGACATTTAATAAATTCATTGCTCTTCATACAATTCACCTCACTTAACGATGGTCATTTGTTTTGCGTATGCTACAAGGTCTTCGATTGTTAGCTTAGAGTTTGCAAGAAAAATGCTATATTGATAGCCATTTTCCTGCCAGCTAATACAACGGAAATTTTGCTCATCCATTACAGTACCTTTTTGACCTCGGATGTCCATTTCTTTTTCACCTAAAATAGGCTCTTCCTTTGTAGCTTTACTATTTGCTTTAAAAACTGTTACTGAAATATCTTCTTGGCCATTCTTCGCATAACTAAAGGTATACTCTGAACGATTTTCTATCCCTTTATCTAATGAAATTTGCTCCAAAGTTAGTCCATTTTCTTCCGGCACCATTAAAAATTCGCCAAGCTCGTTTTTCACTGTATCCAGTTTTACTAATTCAGATCCATTTATTTCTTCCACTTTTGCATCCTTTGGAATATCAATTGTAAATTTTGCATCATCAATTTTTGCATTTTCATCCATTTTCGTATACTCTGTTATCATTTTATTTCCAGCGCTATTCGTTATTGTTTTTAACGTTACCCATGTTTTTTTATCAACCCAAACTTCTATATCACCTATTAAAGTATCATCTTTTTTTGCTTTCGCTACAATTTTATACGTATCTCTTCCAGCAATCTTTTCTTCTCCATCAATTTTCACATCATGTGTATCCTTTACTAGATTAAATAGTAATTCTGCCTGATCTCTTGGTGATTTGAATCCATCTAAACCGTCTTTGCCTAAATCCATTTTATTAACAGTGTTTTTTACAACATCATATATAATGACTTGTGAACCATTGTTGACTGTGATGATATGTTCACCATTTTCAGCTGTTGTCTCTATTCGTCGTTTACCATCTTTAGCCCACTCCTTAACTTGAGCTTTTCCACCAACGTCACCCATATCCATTTTGTATTCAGCGTAATAAGTAAGTGGTTCTTTCGTTTCCTGCATTGCTTGATCAATAATTTCCTGTGGTGAATATGATCCCTCTGTATTACAACCAACTAAGCTGAATGTTAGTGCTGCAATTAAACCTGCTGCACGTAATGATTTTTTCCAATTCATTATGAAATCTCTCCTTTATACGGTGGCAACCAGCAAAGTACAGCTGTTCCATAGCCCTCTTTCGATACGAGCTCTACTGTCCCACCATGCTTTTCAATAATTTGTCTTGCTATGTTTAAACCTAGTCCAGTTCCCCGCTCCCCGGCTTTTGTTCTTGCCGTATCTGCCTGGTACATGGGCTCAAATAACTTCTCAATATCCTCTTTTTTTACGCCTTGCCCGCTATTTTGCACAATGATATACATACCATCTTGCTGTTCCTGTGCTGGCGATACAAAATCAAAGCACCATATTGGACACTTTCCTGCCCTTACGGCTGCTAAGCCTATCGTCGTACCTACTGCCCCGTAGCGCCAAGCATTACTCATTAAATTGTCGATCACTCGTTGAAGCTGCTTCGGATGAACGGCATATATCCCCTCTATGTCACAAGTAACTTCAAGCATAAATCCATGATCCTTGCTTAGCTGTTCATAATCAGATAGTGCCATTTCAAAAAACTCAGCCCCATCTACTTCTATAAGATCTAAATTATAGCTTGTAGATTGCAGTAAAGTGTACATTAGTAAATCCTCTAACATCTGCTTCATCGTTTCAGACTTTGTTAAAATAATTTGACGGTACTCGTCCTGCAGTTCTTCCGATAACACCTTGCTTTGTAAAGACTCCGCATATGCTTGAATAGCTGTAAGAGGTGTTTTCAAATCATGCGAAATACTTGCAATCATTAGCTCCTTCTGCTGTTGTTCAGCTTTTAAATGAGCACGAGCAGTTTCAATTTCTTCCTGCATGGCAAGAAAGGTTTGAGCAAGTTCACCAATTTCATCTTTTCTTGCCACTAAATCCGATTCCACATGCTCCCCCTTTGCAAAAGCACGCATTTGCCGCATCAGTTCTTGCAGTGGTCGATTCAATTTGCGATTAAGTAGCAATATAACTGCCATATAAATTAGGAGAAACAATAATATTACTCCGACCATTACAAACCAAGAACGATTTTCTACTCCCTGTTTCCAGTCCGTCCGAACTAGTTGAATTTCATAAATTCCAAGCAATTCGCCGTTTTGATAAACCGGTTCTTTATACATAAAGGCGTTGTACTTTTGTTTTAGTTCATATAGGTTCTTAAAAACCTGTTCTTTCGACGCAAATCTTGTTGTCAACGGATTGGAGGAATACAAAACAATACCCGTTTTGGAATAAAGCGTAATAGCTAGCTGATCATTCGTAAAAGTATTCACTTCTTTTAAATTTGCATTTCTTTTATATAATTCAGGATTACCTATAACAGATTTTATATCATTAAGCTCAGTCAGCTTTTCAAAATATTCTTCAAAGCTTTTTTCATGGTAATAGGCATTAATCCATACATAAAGGCTATACGCACCTGTTATCGGTAAAACCATCACAATGAAAAAAGTGATGAGTAACCATGTTTTTATTTTCATAGCGGTTCACCAATAAATCGATAGCCCTTCCCCCAAACCGTTTGTATATAATAAGGGGTTTTGACTGGGTCCTTTAGCTTTTCTCGTAGCGCCTTTATATGTACTGTAACTGTATGTGTGTCATCTACACTTGCCTGTTGCCAAATATGCTGATAGAGCTCTTCTTTTGAAAAGGTTTGACTTGGATTTTTCGCAAGTAGTTTTAACAGAGCAAATTCCTTCTGTGTTAAGGCGAGCTCTTGATCATCAAGGCGCGCTGTTTCCTTTTGCCAATCAATTTTTAAGCCGTGTGCAAAGGATGTAACATCTTCTGTTATCTCTTTTTTCGTATAACGTTTCCAGCGACGTAAGTGTGAGGCTACACGTGCCTTTAACTCCTCTAAGCTAAACGGTTTAGCTATATAATCGTCAGCGCCCTGCAAACCCTCAACCTTATCTGACTCTTCCTTACGCGCACTCATCATTAAAATAGGAACATCACTTTCCCAACGAATATTTTGGCAAACAGTAAGACCATCCATCTCAGGTAACATCCAATCGACTAACACTAAATCGAACGTATCCGCTTGAAAATCCGCTAGCCCTTCAAGTCCTGTTGTTGCCCAAGTAATCTGGTAACCCTCCAGCTCAAGCGTATCCTTCACAATACGTCCAATCGCCGTATCATCCTCAATCAGTAATAGCTTTTCTTTCATCTGTTTTCCTCCTGTACTAACCTTACTATGTAAAAAGACATTTTTTCTGAACTTTATACTTTCTTTATAATTACCATAGATCTGGCTATCCGTCACTTTCCGATTTTTATCCGTCAATTGGGATGAACTTTCCGTCGCTTCTCCCTCTCAATCCGTCGTTCTGTTCGAGCTTTCCGTCGCTTCGCCTTTCCTATCCGTCGTTCTGTCCAGTCTTTCCGTCACCTTCTTTTCTATCTGTCGTTCTAACCGGACTTTCCGTCGCCGCTCGGACATCCGTCGCTTCTCCTTCTCCATCCGTCGTTCTGCTTGAGCTTTCCGCCGCTTCGCCGTTCCTATCCGTCGTTCTGTCCAGTCTTTCCGTCGCCTTCTTTTCCATCCATTGTTCTGCATGGATTATCCGTCGCTTCTCCCTCTCAATCCGTCGTTCTGCTCCAACTTTCCGTTGCTTCACCTTTCCTATCCGTCGCTGCTCGGACATCCGTCGCTTCTCCATCTCCATCCGTCGTTCTGCTCGAACTTTCCGTCGCTTCGCCTTTCCTATCCGTCGTTCTAACCGGACTTTCCGTCGCCTTCTATTCCATCCATCGTTCTGCTCGAACTTTCCGTCGCTTCGCCTTTCCTATCCGTCGTTCTGACCAGTCTTTCCGTCGCCTTCTTTTCCATCCGTCGTTCTGCTCGAGCTTTCCGTCGCTTCGCCTTTCCTATCCGTCGTTCTGACCAGTCTTTCCGTCGCCTTCTTTTCCATCCATCGTTCTGCATGGATTATCCGTCGCTTCTCCCTCTCAATCCGTCGTTCTGCTCGGCCTTTCCGTCGCTTCGCCTTTCCTATCCGTCGTTCTGTCCAGTCTTTCCGTCGCCTTCTTTTCTATCCGTCATTCTGCATGGATTATCCGTCGCTTCTCCCTCTCAATCCGTCGTTCTGCTCGGACTTTCCGTCGCTTCGCCTTTCCTATCCGTCGTTCTGTCCAGTCTTTCCGTCACCTTCTTTTCCATCCGTCGTTCTGCTCGAGCTTTCCGTCGCTTCGCCTTTCCTATCCGTCGTTCTGATCGGACTTTCCATCGCTCCAATCGTCTCTTTGCCACGATAAATCCAATTCAAATAAAAAAAGGAATGCACATAATTTGTGCATTCCTCCCAATATGTTAGAAAAATAAACTTAATATAAAGTAAATAGCTGCGGCCATGACTGCGGAAATTGGCATGGTGATAACCCATGTTGTTATAATTTTACGTGCCATGCCCCATTTAACACCTTTTACACGATGCGCTGTTCCTACCCCCATGATAGAGGAAGAAATAACATGCGTTGTAGATACTGGTAAGTGAATTAGTGTTGCACCGAAGATGATGGATGCAGAAGCAAGGTCTGCTGCAACCCCGTTTACTGGACGGATTTTCATAATCTTGCCGCCAACTGTTTTGATGATTTTATAACCACCTACAGATGTACCAAGACCCATCGCACATGCTGCTGCAAAACGTACCCAGAAAGGAATGTCATCTGTGTGATGTAAGCCGCCAGCAATTAATGCGAGCGTAATAATCCCCATCGCTTTTTGCGCATCGTTTGTACCGTGAGTAAATGATTGTAATGCTGCTGTACCAATTTGCATTGTTCTGAAGCCTTTATTCGTTCGATATAAGTTCATATCTTTAAATAACACTTTAAATAAAGACATCATTAAGAAACCGGCTGCAAACGCAAGTAATGGCGAGAAAATAAGTGCCTGAATAATTTTTATAAAGCCGCTATAGTTTAATACATTAAAACCTGCCGCTGCAATTGCAGCACCCGCCACAGAACCGATCAATGTATGTGATGAACTAGAAGGAATTCCAAAGTACCACGTTACTAAATTCCATGTAATTGCTGATAATAATGCCGCTAAAATAACGACAGAACCTGTAATATCTCCATCAAAAGCATTTAAGCTGAACGGGTCAACAATATCCTTTGTTAATGCTTTCGCTACCCCAACGAATGTAATAGCTCCGATGAAGTTCATAAGTGCAGCCATATATACTGCTGTACGTGGCCTCAATGCCCTTGTTGATACAGAAGTTGCTATCGCGTTGGCTGTATCATGGAAGCCGTTAATAAAATCGAACACAAGCGCGAACATAACGACTAATATTGTTATTAGTAATATCGTATCCATTTCTTACACTCCATCTTACGCGTTACGCATAATTATTGTTTCAATTGTGTTTGCTACAGTTTGGCAGTAGTCTGCAATATCTTCAAATTGTTCATATATACTCTTGAACACCATGATGCGCATTGGATCTTTTTCTTGAATAAATAATTGCTTCATAGAAGAGCGGAAAATTTCATCACATTCACGCTCATAGTCCTTAATTTGAATTGCATGTTTACGCATTTCAACAAGTTTTTTACTATTTAATAGCTCCATTGCCTGGACCATTTCGTCTGTACTTTTCGCAATATATGTTAAAAATTGACGCATCGGCTCTGTAACTTCTGTTAAATTATACATGTCAAAATGAGCAATACAGCCTTCCATACCATCAATAACATCATCTAATTTATTGGCAAGTGCTAAAATATCTTCACGCTCGATAGGTGTCATAAATGATTTATTTAGCATAACGATAAGTTCGTGAATCAATTTATCTCCACTTGTTTCATATTGCTTCATTGTGTCTGCGATTTCTTTTAGTGAATCTATATTTTCAATACGTGCATTATGTGCATAGTAAATACCTTCTTTGACATTTTTAGAAATGTTTAATAATGCTTTGAAAAATGGATCTTGCTTGTTTGAGTTGAACATCGTGTTCCTCCTGTTGAATGAATATTGTCGATTTCTGCAATCATCATAACAAAACTTTCACATATTTCTACAGATTTTTAAACATAAAATAGTTGAATTTACAAAAATGTAATATAAAAATAGCCACAATTATTTTTAAGTGCTTTTCCAAGTTGAAAACCTTGGAAACTCAATAACAAAAATTATCGATTTTTCTTCAAATATTACCGTTTTTTCTTTCATTTTTATAAAAATACTTGAAAAAACTTTTTTCCCTTCTATTTTTTTATCGTTATGAATGTTAAGGAATTGTAAACGATATTTACATTCCTTCATTGTTATTTATTACAATTCGCAGTACTTTTATAAGAAAAGTGTAACTTAATAAGGATGTGAGTATCATACATATGGACATCGATTTACTATCACTTGTAATACTTTTAGTATTTGGCTTTATCGCATCTTTTATCAATTATGCCTCTCATAATTGCGTCCAGAGTCGGATTTGTGCTTGCACAAATCACTCCTTTCCGACTCCGTGACATCTGCTGGAGGCTTTAACTTCTTTCAACAGTTGTTTGGACACCGCTAGAAAGTGACTTAAAACACCTGTAGCTGGAGCTTCGCTATCGCTACAAAAGACATCTGCTGAAAGAAGTTAAATGCGATTGTCGGTGGCGGAGGATTAATTTCATTACCAGCGCTTTTGGCTGTTGGTTTACCCCCTAGTACAGCGATTGCTACAAACAAACTAGCCAATACAATTAGCAACGGGACTAGCATGTTAACTTTTTTACGAGCTGTCAAAGTTGATGTTAAAAAGAATAAGAAAATAATGCCTTTTATTTTTATTGAATCATTCATTAGTGCTTACACTGTGCATCTCGTATCACCAGCTATTTTAAAGCCTCTAATGCTTGTTATGCTCGTTCTAGTAACAGCTTATACGGTTTTCAAAAAAGATTGGGGTCAGCAACCCGAAGAGCGGACTTTAAGTACTGTTAAAAAAATTACCTTTGTTGGGGCTTTTGCTGCTATAGGCTTTTACGATGGTTTCTTCGGACCTGGCACTGGTTCTTTTTATTTTCCTTTTATTAATGATGGGAAATGATTTCTTGCAGGCTGCGGGTAATGCAAAAGCCTTTAATTTCACGTCGAACTTATCCGCGCTTGCTATGTTTTTAATTTTGGGAAAGGTTAATTTTTTATACAGTCTTCCTATGGGCTTCGTCATGATTTTCGGTGCGATAATGGGGTCAAAATTTGCGCTGAATCGTGGGACAAAATTGATGCGTGTTATTTTTATCATTATGACTTGTACATTAATTGTCAAAAATGCATGGGATTATTTTAGTACCCATTAAAAAACCCTACCGAATTTTTCGACAATATTTATCAATGGATTGACAAAATTTATTAGCGTGCTATAATACTTTTGGGCTTCACCGCATTGAAGCGCAGAAGTAACTATTAGGAGGATTGGCATGTTTCGAATTGAAGCAAAGAGTAACCCTCGATTTATCGAGGCAAGCTTTATTATACTTTTAATTATTGCCACGATGGCATTCAGTATTGGGTATTTAAAAGCGACACCCCATATACCTATTGTTCTTGTCATTTCACTTTTAATTGCCTATGGCTTACTTAAAAAAGTTCCTTTTCGGGAGCTTGAAGCTGGGATGATTGCTGGTGCAAGTGCTGGACTTGGGGCAGTTTTTATTTTCTTCTTTATTGGTATTTTAATTTCGAGTTGGATTATGGGTGGTACAATTCCAACACTTATCTACTACGGCTTTTTAACAGTTACACCAAGCTTTTTCTTTGCAATCGTATTTTTAATTTGTAGTATCGTCGGTGTGTCAGTTGGTAGTTCTTTAACTACTGTTGCGACTGTGGGCGTTGCTTTTATGGGAATTGCCGGTGCTATGGACATTTCTTTGGCGATAACGGCTGGTGCAATTGTATCGGGAGCTTTCTTTGGGGATAAAATGTCTCCCCTATCGGATACAACCAATCTTGCATCTGGTACGGTTGGCGTCGATCTTTTCGAGCATATTAAAAATATGAGTTGGACAACGATTCCAGCTTTCCTGATTTCATTCGTCCTTTATGCAATATTATCACCAACAGAAGCAAATACTTCATTTGAAACAGTTGAGCAATTTAAAGAGGGTTTACTGTCAACTGGACTTATTCATTGGTATACATTATTGCCAATTGTTGTGCTTGTTATTATGACTTTTTATAAAGCGCCTGCACTTATCACACTCGCAGTCGTCTCAGTTATCGGTGTTGGACTTGCCTACATACAAGAACCAATTGCTCTATCAAATGTCTTTAAAATGCTTTTTGAAGGCTATGTATCTACTACGGGGAATAAAGACGTGGATGCGTTACTGAGCCGCGGTGGTATGAACAGTATGCTATTTACAATTGCCTTAGTCTTATTAGCATTAACAATGGGCGGTCTATTATTTACGCTCGGTATTATTCAAAGTATTTTAGCAAAGGTAGAGAGCCTCTTTAAAAGCGCTGGCTCTGTTATTACAGGAGCAGCTATTACGGGGATTGGTGTTAACACATTAATTGGTGAGCAGTATTTATCCATCCTACTTACTGGTGAAGCATTTAAAGCACAGTTTGAGAAAGTAGGACTTGCCCCTAAAAATTTATCCCGTGTTATGGAAGATGCAGGTACTGTAGTCAATCCTCTAGTTCCATGGAGTGTTTGTGGTATATTCATTGCTAGTGTACTAGATATTCCAACAACAACTTACCTACCTTTCACTTTCTTCTGTCTACTCGGACCAATTTTGACGGTCATCTTTGGCTGGAGCGGTAAAACATTAACGAAGCTTGAAAAATAAGATAATAAGATTGGTAGCTGATGAATTCGTCAGCTACTTTTTTTCTATCTATGTTTCGGTATAATTGTAGCTGTCACTTTGCTTTTGATATGGAAGGTCGTAGAGCAATTTGGACAATATGAGGCATGAAAAGCTACTTATTAGCCGCTTACAAAAGATTTATCTTTATTGGCCCTCTGGAAGAAAGAGAGATTGCTAGAAGTAAATGAATAGAAAACCATGGGATAGAATGAGGGCTGTCACAAAAGTCACTTTTATGACAGCCCTTTTCATTTTATATTTGCACAATAAATGTAAGTGTTTGTTATTTAGAGGCAACTTTTATGACTGTTGATTCAATTTTGTTTCCAGCCTTGTCTTTTGCTACAACAGTTAGACTTGTGCCTGCATTTTGGGCTGCAATCTTCACAGTGAATTTCCCTTTTGAATTTGCTTTTGCTTCCCCTAATAATGTTTTCCCGTTATAAACTTGTACAATAGCATCTTTTTCAGTTGTACCTGTAACTGATTTAGATTTTGTTGTTACTTTATCTACTTTAGGAGCATCAGGTGCAGTGAAATCTGGCATGTTTGTTAAAGAAGGCAGACCAGAGATATAACCAATACCACCTGTTTTATTAATACCAATTTGTTCGTCAACAGCTTTAAGTAATTCATCTTTATTAACAGCTGTAATTGACTTAGCATCTACTTCATCACCAGGATGCTGGAAATTACTGAAAATGTATGAGAATCCATTGCGGTCATCAGCAGCAAATAATCCAGTTGCTTCCGCTCCTACTGGAACAGATAAGACACGATCTAATTCTTTCGTATCAACGTTATATGCCCATACGTAGTTATTTGTGTGAGCTCCACTATCTTCACCAATAAAGAGAGTTCTCATTGATTCAGAGTAACTTAAGTTATCTGGATTGGCTACTTTATCTACATTTGCAGTGTTACCAAATGAATCAGCTTGTTTTAAATCTTCACCAACAACTAATCCAGACATTGATGGAGCTACATAAGAGCTATGAATAGCCTTTCCTTCGCTATCCTTTTGACTACCTTGTAAATCTAATTGATAAGTTACACCAGCTTTAATTTTTGCTAGTTGAATATGGTCTGCTGGGTCTTTTCCAGTTGAATCTTTTTCCATAGACTTACTTTGATCGGAAATTGCGATATATACTTTTTTATCCTTTTCATTTAGTGCTAAACCTTCCATTTTGTTAAATTCTGTAGTCGCACCAAGAATGGCAGCATAACGGCGAGTTTCTAGGAAGGCTGCTGCTTTTTCTTTGCCAGGTTTAAGTTTTAAATACTCAACTTTCCCTTCGTTTGAGTATGTTTTAATAGCTGTAAAACCTTCTTTTGGCGCATCCGAAGTTTCAAAAATATCATTGAATGTAATGCCGCTATCAATAATAGCTTTCACTTCTTTATCGGTTGCATGTCCTAAATTAATCCATTGTAAATCTCCTGATCCACCGTTTTCAGTACCAATTTGTTTAAATTTAGCTGCATATAATGTACCTGACGATAAATCTTTTGCTTTGTCGGCCACATACATAAACATTCCTGTATTACCGCCATCATCCCCGTAAAAAACAGTTTTGTTATCAGGCATGACTTTCGCTAACTCATGAGAGAAGCGTCCCGTACTATAATGTTTTACAACTGATGTTTTCCCGTTCTTTTCTACTGTAATTTCAGGAGTGTATCCATAGAAATAAGGATTAGCCTTTGCTTTATCTCCAAAATAGAATTGAGAGAATGTTTCAACTTGACTTCTTACTTTCGAAGTTGGATCTAAGAAAAGTCGTGCATCTGGTTCATACTCTTCAGAACCTAAATGTGTATTCCAAGGAGATAATGATCCGTTACATGGAATCCAAAGTCCATTTACTGCTGAAAAATCAATTTTTTCTACTTTTGCAGGTTTCAATTCACCTGTTTTTTTGTCCTGTTCCAACTCAGTTAAAGACATAGAGGCGGGAACTAAACCGTATGCTGATTTACCTGTAGCATCAATGGTTTGATATTCATAATGTGTAACCATATATAGTTTTCCATTAATAGGCATCATTAAGCTGTTTGAATCCGGAGCATCGGAAACAAAGTATTTTCCGTCTGCGCTGCTTGGATCCTTAATTGGATTTCCTTTTACATCTATTGGTGTACCTGCAGGGATTTTTTTCCCTTTAACTGTTGCTACCTTATCTTCTGATTTAAATAGGTAGTTGTAAGACAACGGAAATGTTTTTACTTTTCCATTGCTATATTTCACATCAACTGTTGCGGTTGTATAAGTTTTTACCATTTCTTCAATAGTAGATGGTGCTTTCATTCCATTAAATTTAACAGCCTCAACTGTTATATTTTTCTGAGCATTCACCGCTGTCGGTGATAATGCTGGAACTGCAAGAGCTAGAGCAAGTGCTAATGTAGCACCTTTTTTCACAAGTTTTTTATTAATCATCTAATAATCCTCCTAGTAGATTCCTTTTGTACAGTTTTATTAAACTATGTGAATGTTAATTTACTATTGATTTTATATTTAGAATTTATTAACATTTGATGTTACTAGGGGTTTTTTTTGTAACATTCCATGAAAAGAATGATACGACTTGGAATTAAAAGCTGGATTTTATCGTTCAAATTTAAAATATCATTTACCAAAAACAGCACCCTCCACACGTAATGGAATGGTGCTGTCTCTCTGTTATTCACAAAAACTCATTTATTTATAATTCGGTTTTACTCCATAACTTATTTAAATGAAGTTTAACCTTTTTTACTAAAACGAATAAAAGGAATTTCTATCTTTACTGGGTGTGAGACAATATGGGGTAACTGGCCAAACTCAAAATTATTTAGACTTTAACTAGCACTGCTTATGGGCAAATAGTTGTCAAACGAGAGATGTTAAATTCTCGCATGATTTCAGAAATTGTAAAGTAGCGCGGTTTACGGCCCGTAAATAATCAGTAAGATTTCTGCAAAATGGTTCTTCAAAAGACGATAAAACAGAACGATATTGGGTTATATAAATCATTAAGGAGCCCGTTTTAAACAGATTGGTGATCCGCATTGAATATTGCTCATAAGCCTGAGTACCTAAGGTCGCAACAGGCCTTCGAGTTCAAGCTCTCTTCCCTTAATTTCTTCTTAGTAAAAGCGGTTCCTTTATTAAAAAAAGAACCTCTTTTCCTTTTAATGTTGTAAGAATTACATTATCAAGAATTCATGGGTTCCTCTTCTTTTTACAGAAAGGTTTTTATTAAGTACTCATTAATTTGGTTATATTCATGCTGGTAAACAGGCCTCCCGATTGTTCCATAAATAACCTTGACATCAAGGATTCCTAAATCCTTTAAGAAGTTCAGATACTTTCTCGCAGAGACCCTTGAAATGCCTACAACATTTGCCACTTCTTCGGTGGAAAACGGCCCTTCTTTCAATTCCTGAACAGCTTCCCAGACTTGCTTTAAGGTATCTTTAGTCAACCCTTTTGGGAGGTCTTCAACTATTGTAGCTTCATCCCTGTGCAAAAGATAATTATCGAGCTCCTGCTGGCTGACTGCTTCCAGTGTACCAGTAAGCCGGTTCTTTTGCTGATAGCTGACAAGAGCAGCGTTGAACCTTTCAAATTTAAAAGGCTTTATTAAATAATCGACAACGCCGTACCTTAATGCCCTCTTGATTCGTTCCAAATCCGATGCAGCCGAAATAATGATTACATCGATTTCAAGTTCATTTTTCCGGAGATACGCCAATAGCTCTAGGCCCTGCTGACCCGGCATAAAAATATCCAGAAGTATTAGCTGTATTTCCTCTTTTCCGAGCAAACGGATAGCCTCATCGACTGAATTGGCTATTGCCGCCAAACGGAACCCACCAATCTTAGAAAGGTATCGTTTATTGATTTCTGCCACCATGGGGTCGTCTTCGACAATCATTACATTGATCATGCCTCTTCATCCTCTGCTTTATAAGGTATATATACCGCAAAATTTGTTCCCTTTCCCGGCTTAGAAGAAATGATTAGGTCCCCTTCTAGTCTTTCAATAGCCTTTGCTAAAAGATACAGCCCTAACCCACGATTTTCCCCTTTCGTGGAGAAGCCTTTATCTAAAATTTTATTTTGAATTGCTTTCGTCATTCCCATCCCTGTATCCTTAACCTCGATTGTTAAAATATCATCTGCGTAATCGAGCTTTAAGTCAACTTTTTTGATAGGACTGTCCGCAATCGCTTCCATTGCATTATTGACGAGATTTCCAATAATCGTTATGAGGTCATTGGTGATTTCTTGGTTCACAGGCTTGGGAAGCTTATTGGAGCAATCAAAAGATAATGATGCACCTGATTCTCTTGCAAAGCTTTGCTTGCCAATCAAAAATCCGGCTAGAACTGGATCCTGGACATTCTCGGTTACAAAACCCATTTCCGTTTCCCGGTTGTTAACCGTTTCACTCACAAAGTTTGCAAGTGTATGATATTGCTCAGTACGGACAAGTCCAAGAATGACATGCAGCTTATTCATGTATTCATGGGCATGGGCACGTAGGGCATCCGCATAATTGCGTACACCTGTGAGCTGTTCGGCCAATAACTGAACTTCTGTTTTATCACGGAATGTAGCTATTGCTCCAACCGGCTGATTATCCACTACTACCGGTACCCTGTTTACTAAAATAGTAACCCCATGCAGATCCTGTTCTTGGTCATATTCAGTTCCTCCAGACTTCAAAATATGGTTTAAACGGGTACTAGGTAAATAATCTTCTATTTTGAGTCCCATTGGATTTCCTTCTAGACCAGCTTTTTTAAAAAGCTTTCGGGCAGCCCTGTTTACAAGGGTAATTTTCCCTTCTTGGTCAATGGCTATAATCCCCTCACGGACAGACTGGAGCATGGAACTCCGCTCTTCAAGCAGCCTGGCAATAGCGAACGGTTCGAGTCCCAAAAGGATTTTTTTAATAACCTTGGCCAATCCCACTGCACCTGTTACCCCGATAAGTATTCCTATTAATGTCCCGATTACCATGCCCATCCGACCTTTATGTACAGCCTTCGTTACGGTTTCCAAAGAAATCCCTACAGCAACTGCGCCGACTTGTTTTCCCTGTGAATTCTTTATTGGGGTAAATGCCCGCATGGAGGGGCTGAGAATACCCTTTGAGATGGATACATACTCTTTCCCTTGAAGGACCGGCCCTTCATCTCCTCCCCTGAATTTCCTTCCCACTTCATCTGGATCCGGGTGGGAAAGTCGGATTCCTTTCATATCCATGACGACAACGAAGTTAACGTACGTTAAATCTTTTATTTGATTGGCAAAAGCTTGTACTTCTTTCGGATTTGATTCCCCCTCAAGAGACCCAATCACTTGTGGGCTTACGGAAACCATTTTTGCAATATTGAGTGCCTTTTCTTTCTGTGTCTCTTCCACACTGGAGGTAATTCTCTTACTAATTAGCAAATCGGTTATACCAAGTGACAATGCGACGACAAGGCATACAAAAATAATAATGATGACTTGTAAACTAAATCTGCCCTTTTTCATAATCTCCTCCAGGTTTATCTGCTTAATAATAGTATGAATAAATTTTATCCTTTACATTCATAGAGACCGCAAAGCTCTCTGGAAGATCTTTGCAGTCTCTATATTAGTTCATCTTATTAGTAAAATCACTCGCAATGAATGGGGTAAGCAAGGTATGGTAAAGAAATAAAGATGGCGTCAATGTAAAACTATTGCTCCATCTTTATTTTTTATTCAATATTAAGGCTCTGTTTTATTATGGAGGGCTTCCTATTTTCAGCTTCCCCCTTGACTTCTATCTAGAACATTAAAAACCAAAAAAGGATTGTCCCCGTTTAATCTAGTTCATTACAAAAATGCCTGTCACTGCCTGGAATACCGAAAGTTCGATTAATTACCAGGAGTACAGGCATTTTTATTTAACTATTTAATATGGTTAGGAATTAATCTTTGTCCAAGTGCCTACACTTTTAATTTCTCTATACTCAGGTTTCCACATAGAATCTTCAATAGTTTTTTCAACATCTTGAATATCTATTCTAGCAATTCCTTCGTCTATTGCAGCGTGGGCTACTTCGATGGCTACGTATTTTGAAACTTCATGAAGCTTTTCAATAGATGGCAGTAGAGATGCTCCAGGTTTACTTGTGTCTGACATTCTTGCAACCGCATAAGCAGCAGCTGCAAACATTCCTTTTGAGATCACTTCAGCTTTGGCAACAATCGCTCCTAAGCCTAGGCCCGGGAATACAAATGCGTTATTTGACTGCCCAATTTCATAGGAAACACCTTTGTATTCTACATTGGCAAACGGGCTGCCGGTTGCAATTAGAGCCTTGCCATCTGTCCACTTAATCAGGTTTTCTGGTAATGCTTCTGTTAGTGCCGTAGGGTTGGACATAGGCAAGATGATAGGACGCTTAACGTGTTTGGCCATTTCTTTAACAATTTCCTCAGTGAACGCGCCGGCTTGTCCTGAGGTACCAATAAGGATGGTCGGCTTCACCCTTTGAACTACTTCCGTTAATGAAAGGATCCCTTCCACATTCTTATCCCATTCCTTAACTTCATCCATCTTTCTTGTATAAGGCTTCTGGAAGTTAAGAACATCTGGTGTTTCATCTGTTAGTAGACCACCATAGTCTACAGCCCAGAAACGATCACAGGCATGTTCTTTGGTAGACCCTTCTAGAACCATGGCATCCACCATTTGGTCTGCGATACCAATGCCGGCTGCTCCTGGTCCAAAAACAACAATGCGCTGGTCCTTCAGGGATTCTCCTGTTACTTTTAAAGCAGACATGATAGCAGCAAGGGTAACAGCACCTGTTCCCTGGATGTCATCGTTGAAGGTAAGGATCTTGTCACCGTATTTGTCCAAGATTTTTCGCGCATTGACGTTGCCAAGGTCCTCCCAGTGAATGAGAACCTCTGGAAAGAACTTTCTTGCAGTTTGAACGAATAAATCAATGAATTGATCATAACGATCACCGCGGACACGTGCGAATTTGTTCCCGATATACATTGGATCTTCAATCAGAGCCTGATTGTTCGTGCCAACATCCATCACGATTGGCAGAACACGGCTTGGATCAATACCAGCTGCAGCCGTGTATACGGCAAGTTTACCAATCGCAATATTAATACCGCCTATCCCTTGATCCCCAATACCAAGAATGCTTTCAGAGTCTGTAACGACGATTAAGTCAATACCATTTTTTTGCTTTCCTAGATTAGAAAATGCCTTTTCAATGCACTCAGGATGCTCTATAGAAAGATATAAGCCACCTGGTCGTCTGTAGCTTTGAGAGTATGACTGAATTGCATCACCGACAGTAGGTGTGTAGATGATAGGGAGCATTTCTGCCAGGTGTTCTTTCAAAAGACGATAAAACAAGACAACATTGCGGTTGTATAAATCAAAAAGAAGCCCATTTTTGAACAGATTCGTAGTTCGCGTCGAATATTGTTCATAGACCCTATTAACTTGTTCATCAAGGGTGAGTACTTGTGGCGGTAACAGACCTTCAAGTCCAAGGTCTTCTCTTTCTTCTTTCGTAAAAGCTGTTCCTTTATTCAAAAAAGGATTGGAGAGAACTTCTTTTCCTTTTATTGTAGTTATAATAACATTATTAGGTATATTCATGGTGTTTCCTTCCTTCTATCTTAAAATATCTATACCGACAATACCGCAACCATGTTAATAAAATTTTCCTTATCCATTATTTTTTTAACATAATGACCCTTTTTTGAACTAAACAAAGCAGACAGTGAGACCGCTGACTGCTTTATCTTTGTTTCATTTTAATGGCAGGGATAACCGTAGAATTTTACTTTATTGTCATGTTGCCCTTGCAATGGATTCTTTAGCTTTTTTCTTTTCGGATCTTTTATATACATAATTAACAATAATCGGACAGAGTATTGCAGATATTACACATGCTGCTGCAACTTGTGCGGTAGCTCCTGGTGCTATGTGAGCTAAGGTTGGATCTGCTGCTGCAACAACAGCTGGTGTAGCTACAGCATTTCCTGCAGTTGATCCTGTTGCTAGACCAACTATAGGATTTTCTTTAAATAATTTTAAAAGTAGATAAGCTCCAATTCCAGTGAATGCAGCTATTAATCCAAGTAGTATGCCAGGACCTCCCGCTTTTATAATAGTTGTAAGATCCATCCCAGCACCTAATGGGAATGAGAAGAATGGGATTAATAATAATTTACTGCTTCCAAGGAACTCTCTCATATCAGAATCAATATTCCCTAAAATCATTCCTATTATTATTGGAATTAATACTCCTATAAGTGTTTGAAAAGGAATTGTGGCAAGGCCGGATGCACCTAATGCAACTAATGTGAAAAATGGACCATCTTTTAAAGAAAATACAGCATATGCGCCTACATCAGTTTCGTCACCATACGATGAAGCAAGAGATGCATATAATCCTCCATTAGCATTTAATAACGCTGCAAGGATGGCTAATGGTGATAATCCTAGTATTCCGGTAGGCCCAAAAATCATTGCTACAGTTATACCTATTCCAGCACCTACTATAAATTTTCCTGTTAATAATATTGCACCTTTTTTTATTGCCTTTGGTGCTAATTTGAAATTAATTTGTGAACCAATTAAAAACATAAAACATGCCAAAATAGTTGATGATGCTTCTTTACTGAATAATGCTGTTGTAAAACTTCCTATTTTTAAAATTTCCGGAAAAAATGTGTTCGTTAATACCCCTAAAAAAAGTGGGACAACCATCATTCCACCTGGAATTTTATCAAGCGTTTTCTTAATTGGAATTTGCATTTTTACCCCTCCTAAAATAGTTTTATAACTTCGAGTGAATCGATTATTTTACCAATTTCTCCGTTAATAGCAGAAAGCGGTTCCAATTTTCTCGCATGTTATACTATTTTTTCTCCCTTTGTTTTGTTACGTGTCTATCATATTCGGATGAAAAGCGTTTTCATAGTTTATGAAAGTTAAATAATCCTTTTTGTAAATAAAAAAAGTAAGCAGCCTTTATCATTAATCATCGAATTAGCAAAATGGCACCTCCCGTAATCAAGGTAAGAACCATTGCATTTTTTATAATTGACAGTTGAACATCCCCCGGTTCGGACAGGGAAAATAAACAGGTTTTCGAAAGTAAGAAATAGCTAAAAAAATTATGGGGTTTTACTTGAGCGCTTTCTTTATGAGGAATGCAGAAGAAGAGATGAAAAAGCGGAGTACTTACACGACAACTTGCTATAGTGAAAAACGGTGTTGCCTATACGATTAAGAGATTTATCTTGTGAAAATTAACTTAGTACGATTTTTTTCTGCGCCTAAAGTAATTTCAGGAGTTTATTTTCTATGTAAAAACTTGTGAAAACCTTAGCACTATTGCTGCTGAGTTAATAGATGTTTTCAAAAAGATTTCTATGTATCTGGAATTTTTTCTTTCCAATATTAAAAAGACAATCCTCGTATAATTGTGTAAGGAGGGATTTTCTCGAAAAGAAACCCATAAAACAACAAAAAGAGTATGTTTGGAATAATTATTCAAAACATACTCTAATTTTTTTGTGTATTGACCTATTAACTACTTAATTAGTTTGATCCCTTTGACTCCGAAGATGAAGCGTCATCTGTTTCTTTGTCCTTTGATGATAAAAACTCTTCTAATGCCTGTTTGTTCTTATCTAAGTTAATATCTAAGACATCCCCTACATTCGTACGTTTATCTTCATAAGAATCTGCAACAGGAATTCGTAAAGTCTCCATACCCTTAGATTTTCCATTTACGATTCCTTTTCCAATTGTAAGGATTGTTTTATTATCAACATTTGTATCAAAGTATGAATCTGCAACACCAAGTAATTTTGGCAAATTCATTAAGCTTGATACACCGATTTGTTCTTTTACCTTCGTCAAAACCTCTTGCTGGCGTTCCACTCGCCCAAAATCACTTAAACGATCGTGGCGGAATCGTACATAGCCTAATAACTCGTCACCATGTAAAACTTGTTTTCCAGGATGTAAGGTCATACCAATTCCATAGGACATTTCATAAGGAATATCAACTTCAATCCCATCCGGTGCTAAAAGATCTACAATTTTGGGGAATCCTTTAAAATCAACAAGAGCATAGTAATTAACATCAATATCAAAATTCTGCTTAATTGTTTTCCTTACAAGTTCAGGACCTCCAAAAGCAAAAGCAGCATTTATTTTATTCATTCCGTGCCCTGGGATGTCGACATACGTATCTCTCATGATAGAAACAAGTTTTACATCATTCGTCGTTTGATCATAGTGTGAAATCATTAACGAATCCGATCTACCGTCCTCGTCTCTAGCGTCACTTCCCATTAATAGCACATTAATCTGACCAAATTGCACATCCGCACCTTCAAATGGGTCATACATCTTATCGTTATCTTTTACATGACTATCGTCTGCCATTGCCAATCCACTATTGTATTGATACACCCCATAAATAATCCCTGCTACGATTACTAATGCGAAAGCCAAGAACAAATTTCTTAGCCATTTACGGCTCTTTTTACTTCTTTTCATAATTAAATCCACCTATCTTATCAATTATTCCTCGGCATAATTGCGTCTGGAATCAGCTTTGTGAAGAAGTTAAACTCTAAGTTATTTTTTTAATCAATGTCTTTGTAGTAAGTTGTACAGCTATTGCATCATCTAAATAACCAATAGGAAATAGATAATCCGGTATAACATCTACAGGAATAATAAAATATAATAAAGTACTTCCGATTACGGTTAGTTCAAAAAGTGTTCCTTTCCCCAGTGAGAATTTCTCATATAACTCTTTTAATTTGCTTATAAATGGGCCTATACTTCCTACACTCTTAATTTTTTCATCAAAATCCTTATGAATCGAATTTTTACCTTCTTCTGTTTGCGCATAGAGTCCATAGCTTTCCAGTTTCTGTTCTACGTGTGACACCGAAAATTCATCATCATAAACATTAGAAGATTTAAGAAGAGATTGTATTGCGTCAACAGACGTATGAATATCAGAATCTGAATCTGAATCGGACTCTTCTTGTCTCTGTTCAATAGGGTATCCTGCTGCTTCAAATAGATTGATTAAAGGAACACCAAGGCAGTTGGAAAATTTATCTAAATGTTGTGGTGTCGCATTCCTCTTACCATTTATTATTCGTGAGATTGTAGCTGTGTCGATTCCAGTGAGTTCACTAAACTTCCGCATAGATAATGAACGTTCTTTCAATAATTCTCTCAGCAATAAACCAAGTGTATTACTGTTTCTCTGATCAGCCATTTTCGATTCTCCCTTCTTACAGTGACTAACATGACTTCACGCAGTTGTCTATTTATGAAAAGCTCAATCTCAAGAAGTGTATAATTACATTGACAATTTGTCAACACTTTAGTTAGAAGAAGTCTGCAAAAGCGATTATTAACAACATTACTCCACTAATAATAATTGTTCCAAATTGCCCAACAGAAAATGAACCAATGCGAACATCCGCTACTTTACTTCCTAACTTGACACCTAACCAAACAGTAATAAAACTCCCAATTGCATCAAGTATCGAGATGACAAGCGGCGAAAGACCAAGTAGCATATTATTCGCGTTGACAAATGGTGCGTATTTATCCAGAAAATGTTGACAAAAAAACAACAAGACTACCTTAGTAACACTAAAACTTTAGGAAATATTGCATTATTACCATTCATGTGGTCGATATTTTTTACGCACGCAAAAAAGACCTAGCGAAATATTCATTCTTTCGCAAGGTTGTATAGTGAAATTCCATTTGAACAGTAGGAAGCGCTCTTTCTTATTCGTATTGTAAATTGAGTTAAAGAAGATGGCATACTACTTTCAAAACCTTAACCATTTTTCAGTTTTTATCCAATAAGTTTAATGCTACCCTTCAATAGGGAATCCATTGACAAGCGTACATTAATTTAAGTTATATTCACTAACAATATAACTATTATTATCTGCATCTTGATCCACCATATATTTAGGGAAAAAGTCGCTGGTTGTCCATCTATAATAAATTGCCGCATAAAAATGTACTATTCTACTACATTGGTCAATATTATCCATCAATAATTTATTTAATATTAAAATTTATACTAAATTTTTATAAAGCTAATATTTAATTTTCATCAGCTCCTCGGTATTTTTTACTTTAATGCATAACCTCGAAAATCTAGGATAATATATCCTTTTATTGATTTTATAGTTAATTTTTTTGTATGTTTTTTGTATAATAATGCAATCTAGTTTTAAAGGAGTGTCATTAATGAAAAAACATATTTTAAGTTTATTTCTTGTGATGTTTGCTATGTTTGGATTCGCTTCAACAAGCAATGCATCAAATACGATTTATTTAGAATCTGGCAACACACATTCAAACACACTAACATCTCCAAAAGAATCACAGTGGTATCAAATTAATACTACGCAAGATAACAGCGATATTAATATTTATTTAGCAAATACAACTGCACCAATCAGATTTTCTCTATATGATAGTAATAAAAATTTAATTGAATGGAGTTCTACATCTGTTTTCAAAACTTTAAAAGCTGGTACATACTATATTGAAGTTTATGATTACGATTGGGGTAATAGCTATTCTAGCGGATCTTATGAAATTAAAGCGACGTATAGTAGTGGAAAAAATGTTACTCATGATCCGACTACATTTGAACCTAATGATACGCGTGAAAATGCTTTCCTTATTCAGTCAGGAAAAAAGATTTCTTCTTTAATTTCAAATGAAAATGATGTTGATTTTTATAAATTTAGTACGACTGTAGACAATGGGGATGTGAATATTTATTTAGCAAATACATCCGCACCAATCAAATTTAACCTATATGATAGTAATAAAAATTTAATTGCTAGCAATAACTCATCTCTGTTCAAATCTTTAAAAGCTGGTACATATTATATTGAAGTTTATGATTTCTATTGGGATAGACAATACTCTTCTGGTACCTATGATTTAATTGCTACCTATTCTACAAATTCCAAAGAGCACAATCCATCAACATTGGAACCTAATGATACGCTTGAAAATGCTTTCCCTATCAAATCAAATGTTTCAATCAACTCTCAAATTTCAAATAGCTCTGATATTGATTTTTATTCAATTACTTTAAATAAAGAAGGAAATGTAAACATCTCGTTATCCAATACTTCAGCGCCAATACGTTTTAAAATATATGATGCCAATAAAAAATGGTTGGATGGTAGCTCAGAATCTTCTTCAAAACATTTAGCAGCCGGCACATATTATATCGAAGTTTACGCTGACTATTGGGGTGATCAATACTCTTCTGGTACGTATACTTTAACTGCTGGTTATCCAAATGCAATAGCAAAAAGCAACGAGATTTTATTATATTTAAATAGCAAAACAGCCTATATTAATGGTAAAAGTAAAACACTTGCTATTGCACCTTTCACTAAAAAAGAAACAACCTTTGTACCTTTACGCTTTGTAAGTGAAGAGCTTGGTGCAAAAGTTAACTGGAATTCTAAAAATAATGATATTACAGTACAGTTAAACGGTTCAAAAATCATATTAAATACCGAAAGCTATTATGTAACTGTGAACGGCAATGGTAAGATACTTCAAGTAAAACCTGAAGTCATTAATGGCACGACATTTGTTCCACTTCGCTTTGTAAGTGAAGCACTCGGTAAATCTGTACTATGGAACGCTAAAAACAAGAGCATTTTAATTAAATAATTACAGTAAATTTCTCTAGTAAACAAGTCGCTTAAAGCGTACCCGGAAAGCAAATCAATTCCTTCAATGACAAAAAGTCATCATTTTTCTCTTTCGAAAAATGATGACTTTTTATTATGTCCCACGCTATCTTTTTATAAGCGCACTTACTTAAGGTGCGGTTCACTGCGTCAAAATAAAAGACTAAACTTTTTCCTTTAATAATTTTCTTTTCTTCTTATTTATATACATCTTCGCATCTGCTTGGCTAAACAACTGCTCCATAACGCCGTAAGAGGTGTTGCTATATTCATATCCGATAGATATTTTAATTGAAGAGAAGGGCAAATCTTTATAGTCTTTTTGCATTTTCATCTCAACATTTTTTAAATATTGCTCGACTTGTAAAACGCTTTTATTTGGAATAAGAATAGAGAATTCATCACCACCGATTCTTGCTATCAGCATGTCATTATCTGCAAAAGCTTCCAAACAAGCTGCTGTTTCACAAACTAATTTATCCCCCATTTGATGACCGTATTTGTCATTAACCCATTTCAGCTCATCTAAATCTGCTAGGACTACTGTAATCGGGTCGTTGCGTTCGTTAAAATGAGCCATCTTTGCTTGAAAATATTCACGATTATACAAATTTGTTAAGGCATCATGTGTAGATTTGTACTCTAATTGCTGTTGTAATACGATTTTATCATTAATATTTCTAAATAAACCTTGTACAGCTATATACTTGCCATCCGTATAAACAGGTGTAGCATATTCTTCAATCCAAATATATTCCCCAAGATGATTTTTTAAACGCACCGTAATAGGCTGGTTAAAATTAAGTGTCCCTAATATTTTCTTTTCTAAGATCTCATAATCATCTGGATGGACGATTTCAAAAATTTTATCAGTATCCTGTAAATGATCACTTAATGCATTTGGACCAAGGAGATTATTGATAGTAGGACTTAAATATAGATATTTCAACTTAGGATCCGTCTCACAGTAATATAAAATATCACGTATATTTTCAACCGATTCTACCAGTGGTTCTAATAACTCTACTTTTTGTTGTAGCTTAGATTTTTGATAATGTAGGCGTAAACATATTAGTAAAAGTCCTATTATTATGCCCCCCAAAAAAATCCACATATAATAACCCGCCCTCATTTAAATTGTGCATTTAAATTTTGTAATTTTATTTTCCGGAAATAACATTCGAATACAATTTCCGAATTTTACAACATAAAGTAAATTATACCTCCTTTTTACCTATAACAAAAGGGTATATATTATTTATTTAATACCCCTAAATTACAATTACAAGTTGAACACTTTTTTCAAAAACACCCCAGAGGTTCCTTTGTCTTCTGTTCGTCGGTCGGCATAGGTCGTTCAACCTGTGTTGGCTAGATCTGCAAGGCGCTTTCCCTTGCGGATTTAGCCAATACAGGTTAGGATTTGCTGCTGACTGATGAACAGGAGACTTTTCTGTTTCGAGGGAGGCTCAAGGGGTGCGGGGTGTCCCCGCAATCTTTAAGCGACAAGTTTCTGGAGTTCCTCCTCAAACAGTTCATTTGGTGTCTTGTAGTCAAACATTTTTCTTGGTAGGTTGTTCATAGCTTCCTCAACCATATGAATCTGCGTCCGGCTATAATCCTCAATCGCATGTCCTTTAGGAATGAAACGACGGATGATTCCGTTGTGGTTCTCATTCGTTCCACGCTCCCATGAAGAATAAGGATGAGTGAAATAGATATCTATCCTATCACCAAACATTTCTGACAACCCCGCGAATTCAGAACCATTATCTGCCGTGATTGATTTGAAGACAGTAGATGCATATTCACCAAATTCTTTGAGGACTGAAGAGAGTGCGTAGTTAACTGAATCAGCGTCTTTCCCGTCCATTTTTACAATGAATTCACGACGGGTTTTACGTTCAATCAAGGTTAATAGCACATCATCTTCTTTATCCTTGCGCCCTACGACGGAGTCAATTTCAAAATGACCGAATTCTTCACGAGATTCAACGCTATCAGGACGTTCTTCAATACTTTTACCGAGAACCGTCTTATTCGGGCGGTGCGTTTTCTTAGTACTCTTGGTATTTCGACGTACCTTTAAGAGAAGGTCACTGTTTCGAGTTTTTAGAAGACCAAGCGCGATATAGTGATAAAGCGTCTTTGTTGAGACCATTTCCTCCGGAGAAAACAACCCTTTGAGCTTCGCGAGACCAACAATCGCATCTGGAGACATGGTCTTTGTGCGATCAAGTAACAGTCCGTCAACGAACGATAAGAATGCCTTCACACGTTCAAACTTCAACGGTTTACGAGAACGAGCCACGTTTCGATCAGTTGTAGCTTGACCTGTTTCCGCAAGATATTGCGTCGTGTAGATATGTTTTCCGTTAATTTTCTTTACTTGAGTGGTCGTGCCACGAGCGAGTTCATTGTAGATTGTCCCACGCGAAACCTTGAGTTTTCGCGCAAGCTCGCTCTTATTTGTAATTCCAGCGTTCAAGTAGCCTTGAAGTTCTCCACGTTGGAACTGTGTAAGGCGTGGTTTCTTAATGCGTGTTTTTATGTTATCCTGTTCTAGCATCGTATTCGAAATCCCTTCTTATTGATTGGTGTAGGAACCTCAATAATACACGATTTCGCGTACGATGTTTTTATTTTTCTAAAGTGTTCAACTTGATTCTACTATTCGCCTTTATTTAATACCTCCATTAAATGAAATAAAAAAATGAATTAATTTTAATAGCTGCACAATGGTTATGAAGAATCAGATGCCAATGGGTGCCGATTCTTGCAAATTACGTTTTGTTGCTAAAAAAAATAACAATGCCGTTGCAGTAAACATTGACGTATCATTTAGCGCATAAAAAAACGCTTGGAAAAATCCAAGCGTTTTTCATTATATTTATTTAATTCCTGACTGCATTTCGTAATTTCTAACGAGCATTCCGTTTGATTTTATCATTCCTAACTTCTCATAATAAGGAACTAAGTCATTATCACAACACAAATCAATCATATATATATCATCAAGCTCTTTTAACATTTGTTTGACTAATTCCTTGCCGATACCTTTACTTTTATACTCTGGCAAAACTTCAAGGAATGGAATGTAGGCAGATAGAACGCCATCGCTAATCGCTGTTATAAATCCAACTACTTGATTCGTATGATGGTCTATAGCTATGATCACCTTACTACTGTTTTTTAATAGCTTTAAGTGAGTTTGTGGATTTGGTGGATTCGGCCAATCAACAAAAAAGCCATTCAACATTTCTGAAGAAATTCCATCAAGAGAATTTTTGTATATCAACATATATCAACTCCTAAATTATTTTTAAATTTTTAGGTAGATGATAGATATTAAAAATAAAGTAGCAATATTGCGACCTCCAAACATTTTGAGATTACTATAAGATATTCGATATAAAGATCTTAAAATCCTTCATTTGGTAGATAAAATTCAAGGAATAAAGCTCACAGTAATTTAAGAATATACGTTCTTCCATATCATTTTGAGAATTTTATAGATATTAATTAAGATTCGTTACAAAAAACAAACCTTCACAATCATGAATTTACTCAAACTGTGAAGGTTCAAAATTTTTATAAGGTGAAAATCTCCCTATCATGAACGAGGTATTAAAATCACCAAAACACCAATCAAACAAATGCCTGCTCCTACAAAATCCAAGATGTCTGGTTTTTTTCCGTCGATTCCCCAGCCCCATAAAATAGAAAGGACAATAAAGACACCTCCATAAGCAGCGTAGACTCTACCAAAGGTTGGGAAGGACTGAAAAGTGGCGACAACTCCATATAAAGCCAACACAATTCCGCCTATAACTCCCCAATAAAATGGTTTACCTTCTCTTAACCAAAGCCATATTAAATAGCCGCCCCCAATTTCGCCGATTCCTGCGAGGATAAATAATAATGTAGCACTAATCATTTTTTTCACTCTTTCTATATATGTTGAAGAAGATTTGCATTATCTGCTCTATTATACAGTTACCATTAATTAATGAAATCTAAAAATTTCGCTTTTCTCCTGTACAACCATATATAAGCGGTTGTTTATTTTAACGAGAGAAACGCGAAATATTGAAGGTTGATATTGCTATTATGTTTTTAATAATATGTTGCAGTCTTTAAGGTTTCATAATAGCTGTCTTTGTTTTATTTATACCAACTTGGTTTTACATTTTTGAAATACTGATGATCATCTAGGAAGGTATTAATTTTATTTAGCATATTATCAATATCTTCTGGTATTGTTTTTAATGTCCAGACAACTGTTGAAAATACACACATGGCTAAATATAGACTATATAAAGTCCAAAATTCATCACTTGGTTCTTCTCCATTAAAATAACCTTTTATTTGACCGATGAAAAAAGGTAAGCTTATATTTCGAGTAAAAATACCAATTTTCAAAAATTCATAAATCGGATCACCCCAATCATATCTCCCAAAATCAATAATTCCTTTGAATTTCCCTTCTTGTGCAATTAAATTACTTGGGTGATAGTCATCATGCTGAAATATATTAGGGCGATTTTCCATCAACAACATATGATTATCTATAAATTGTAGGATTTTTTCATCTTGATCAATTTTTATTGGGCATGCTAAATAAGCCTCTACATATTTTTTATGCTTTAAACTTTTCCGTTCATACCATGGTTTTAAATGTTTAGGTGCTTGTATTTTATGTAGGTTCAATAGTTCTTGCCCCGCTTCAAAACCTAATTGATATTGTTCTCTTTCTGTTAATACTAACAATTCTTCCTCAACATCATTCCCATCCATATAAGTGGTTACTATATAACCATGTCCTTGAATTTTCCCAATCTCAATCGCTTTTATTGCTTTAATTGAATAAGACTCAATTGTTTTTAGTATTGCAAACTCCTTTTCTCTATCTTCAAATTGACTAATTGGGAAAAATCTTATCATATATTTTTCATCGCTATTTTTTAGAGAAATGAAATACTTTTCATCTGAAGAAAATCCCTTATTAATTTTCTTGAATTCTTTATAGCCTCTTAGCAAAGGCATTTCTTTCAATAATTGTTCAATCATATATTTCCTCCTATAGATAAAATATGGAGACGAAATCCCATTTCGATGTTTAGTAGCTCTATAAGCTTTTTAGGAGATTGTTCAATGCCTGCTTTCTCTTTAATTCAATCCCCAATATGTAATCGTATCTATTACGCCTATAATAATCAATATAACACCCGCTACGATTTGAATCACTCTTCCCATTTTCATGCTTGTACGCATAATGAATCTTTTTGCATCAAATAAATGAATAAGTCCCAGTATCACTAGAAGTGGCACGGAGGTTGCGATACCAAAAATGGCCGGCAAAACTACACCATACGAAGAGGTTACGACTGTTGGCATTAACCACACGAAAAATAGCACAAACATCGTAGGGCAAAAGGCTACGGAAAAACTTGCCCCCATCAGAAAGGAGCCCAATTTCCCATCTTTTAAAACTGGCGGAATATACTTAGGAATTCGATTTAGAAATTTTAATTTTAAGATTCCAATTAGCACGAGTCCTGTTAATAACATGATTGGACCAATTGCTTTGCGAAAAATAGGAAAATACTTAGTCATCTCAGTTTCAAAGGACTGACCGAAAAGCCAAGCGAATAAACCTATTAAACTAAATACAACGACTTTCCCTAGAATAAAAAAGACAATTTCTTGCCAATTGTTTTTCATTCGTAAATTTCGACTTCCATAAAAAGTGATAGCACTCATATTCCCCGTTAATTGACAAGGAGCTAAAGCGCCTATTAATCCAAGAAGAATCGCAATAATGAATGTGGAATGTTCATAGGAGTTTAGAAATACTGTAAACGGTTCACTAATGGTTTGGCTTATTTTCGACATTAAACTATACATCTATAAACACCCTCTATTAGTAGAATTAAGTTGCTCACCTAATCATCAACTACGTCTTTATAAATCAGATGACAAACTGTTAAAAACGCCGCAATATCAGTTGTTACATATTTCGTATAAAAATAGCTATTCAATATAATCTTTCACAAGAACATAAAAGAAAAATCCTGTATCAAAAAAATTAACACAGGATTTTAATCAAATATTAATTTAACCTCAATTAAACATTACTCCACCTTAATTTGACCCATCATTCCATTATCCTCATGCTCTAAAATATGACAATGGAACATGTAGATGCCCTTATGCTTAAATTGTACAGCTATTTTCACTGTCTCATCTGGCTTTACGGAGATACTGTCCTTCCACCCTTGTTCATTTTCAGGTGGCTTTTTCTCATCACGAGAGAGTACTTTAAATTGTGCTCCATGAATATGGAACGGATGAATCATGCCGCCCATCATATCCGGTTTATTATAAATTTCCCATACTTCGGTAACCCCTTGTTTTTGGGTAAAATCAATTCTTTCCGGATCAAATTTCTTTCCGTTTATCGTGACCATGTCCATCATTCCAAAGAGTTCCACTTTTTTTGTAACGGGTAAATCCATTTCTTTATCTTCTAATGAAAGATCATTCAATTTTTTAGGGACCTTACTCGTTTCTCCATTTTGATCAGTAACTACAAATGGTAAAAGGACAGATCCATCCTCATTTATTAAAGCTAGGTCATTAACTTCCTTAATTTTTGAAAAGTCAACTACAATCTCTGCCCTTTCAGAAGGCGTTAGTGTAATCTCTTTTAAAGAGACGGGTTCATTCAAGAAACCACCATCTGTTGCAATTTGAAGAAAGGAATCTCCTGTATTCAATTTAAAAGTATAATTTCTCGCATTTGATCCATTTAATAAGCGAAGACGCACTTTCTCTTTGTTTACAGTCAGTTTAGGATTGAGCGTTCCATTAATTAATAATGTATCACCAATCGTTCCGTCTGTGTTCATTGCAGCGCTATAATTCAATTGTTTCTTATCATCAAATATTCTATCTTGGAAAATCAAGGGGAAATCGTTCTTCCCATAATCATTTGGCAATCCTAGACTTTTTGAATGATCATCTTCAATATAAACCAAGCCTGCAAGCCCGTTATATACTTGTTCAGCCGTTTTTCCATGAGGATGGGGATGGAACCATAGCGTCGCCGCTTCCTGATTTACTTTAAATTCGAAGGTATTTTCTTCTCCTGGTTTAAGAATGCTTTGTGGACCACCATCTTTTTCCCCTGACACCTCTAGTCCATGCCAATGAAAAGTTGTATCCTCATCAAGTTCATTTATAGTTCTAATCTTTACGGTTTCACCTTTTTCAAGACGAATCATCGGGCCGAGAAACGATCCGTTATACCCATACGTATTTGTTTGAAAACCATCGAATATTTCTGTTTTTCCTTTTTGTGCCTTAACTGTGTATACAACTTCATCCTTATTATTACGTTTAAGCTCAGCAGGGATGTTTACTTCATTTACCCCAGTCGAATTGTTTAAACTTCCCACATTGCTATGACTCTCATGACCCTTCATCTTGTCATGATCCATATCTTTCATATCTTTCGAAGAGTGATCCATACCTTCCATCTTCATAGAGGAATGATCCATGTCCTTCATATCGTTACTATTTCCTTGGCTACAAGCCCCAAGGATACCCAAACTTGCGATAATACTTGCTGCTAATGCTATTTTCCTCATATCAACCATTCCTTTCACCTTAAGTATAGAGAACAGTTGTGTAGGAATTATGTAGAAAGAGGCATTTGTATATAAAATGTTGTTCCTATATTTTTCTCACTTTTGACGGAAATTGTACCGTTATGTGCTTCCACTAGCTTTTTGGTAATTGTCATACCAATACCATTGCCAGTATATCGATTTTCCACTCGATAATTTCGCTCAAAGATTTTTTTACTTGCTTCTTCATCCATACCGACTCCATTATCATGTACATTAATTATATAATAGCCACTTTCTTTAAATAGTTTGATTACTATAATGCCATCTTTTTGAACATGGTACATAGCATTTTTTATTATATTGTGTAGAATTTGATTCAATCTCAAAGCATCTACCTTTGCATTAATTGTTTTGTCTAAATCCAATTCTACCTGTATTTCTCTTTCAAGTAATTCACTTGCCACTGCAATAACAGACTTTTCGATTACATTAGCAATCGGTTGCTCTTTCATAACGACCTTAAATGTAGGATTATTAATATCATTTAATGTATCTAATTCTCCAACAAGGAGAATCAGCCTATCAATTTCATCAACACATGCTTTCAAACGATCTGGAGTAGCTGTCCAAATCCCATCTTCAAATGCACTTAAATAGCTTTTTATTGAGGCTAATGGATTACGAATTTCATGTGCAAGATCCTGTGTCATTTCTTTACGACGGAGTTCATAAGCGTTTAATGTTTCATCTAGTTTCATCAGTGATTTACCTAATTGACCAATTTGATCATTAATCGTATAGCTTATATTTAAATGACGGTCTCCACGCACTAGTCTTAACGCAAAGTGATTCAGTTCTTGGATAGGTTTCGTTAATGTTTTTGCAATTAACAAACTAGAAATTAGTATTAAAATAAGCAAAAGACCAAATGACCACATTGCAGTTTCCCTTAATGCCATATCAAAATGGTGAATTAATTCCTTAGAATCTGTAATATGGAGCATCATCAAATGTTCATGTCCCTTATAAAGTAATATCCCAGTGATGAATAAGAGTATGCTTGTAGAAAAAATAGCTATAATTAAGGCAATTTTTATATGAAATTTCATTGATTTATAACCTTTTCATTTATTTTGTATCCCAACCCAAAGACAGTTTGGATGTACTCTTCCTGAACTTTTTTACGGATATTTTTAATATGTTGATCCACAATACGAGGATTCATGTCCGAATCAAAACTATATATTTTTTGAATAATATCATCCCTGCTAAAAACCTTTTTAGGATTTTCAGCTAGTAATAGTAAAATGCTAAATTCATGTGGAGTGAGCTGAATACTTTGATGATTTACTAAAACTTTTCTCTCATCTTTATGGAGTTCCAACTGTCCTAAAATAATAATTTGGTTTTTATGTAAACTAGGTAACAATCTCTCTGCTCTTATTAATATTTCTTTAGGATGAAATGGTTTAACGACATAGTCATCTGCACCCATTTCAAATCCAATTACCTTTTCATCAATAGAGATTTTTGCTGTAAGCATAATCACTGGAATATCGTAATTTGATTTTACATATTGACATATATCTTCTCCGTCCATATCCGGCAACATTAAATCTAAAATAATCATATCAAGAGGTACTTGATCGATCACTTGGATTGCGGATTCTCCTGTATGTGCAATATATGTATGATCTCCGTTATTTTCAAAATAAGATGCCAATACCTCTGTAATCTTTACTTCATCATCTACGATTAACACTTTCATTTTCTAATTACACCAACTTTGTATAAGAGATTCAAAAATATTATAAACAATAAAACAGAAATAGCGTTTCATTTATACGGAACTTTATTATATAACCTTTTTAAACCACTCTTTTGGATTGATCTTTCTAGCTCTCATATTAATCACTAATAATGTCTTTGTAAATCAGATGACAGACTGCTAAAAATGCCTCAATATCCGCTGTTACATATTTTGTTAAAAAATAAGTATTCGAAACGATATGGGAACATTCCTTTAACGAATAACTATGAAGTAATTGCTTGTGACATTCAGCAACGATTACACTCTTTGGTAAAAAGGCAATTCCCAATCCTTGTTTGACAAAGTTTTTAATCACCTCTGTTTGATTAATATTCATGCTTTTATAACTTGGGAATTGCTGAAGCACTTGTTGTATGTCCTGCCAGTAAGGTGCATATTCATGCGTTAATATTGTTTCCTGCTGTAAAAGAGTATGTGCATCTGTCCCCTTTTTTGTTATCGGAGCTATCAAATGAAGTGGTTCCTGTGCGAGAAGTACAGTGTGAATGTCACGTGTCGATGTCAATTTTGATAAACCAACATCGACTTTGCCTGTATATAGCGCTTCTCCAATTTCATTGGACTTTAACAGTTCAATCTTTAATTGAATAGAGGGGTTTTGCTGCTGAAATGTGTATATGATTGCTGGTAAAGTAGAATTGGCAATTTGTGGTGCAACACCAATCGTTAACTGTGTCGTATAACCATTCAAGAAAGATAAAGTACTATGTAACCCTTCATCAATCGTTGCCACCATTATCTCTGCGTGTTGAAGGAAGTGAGCACCGATATGATTTAATTTCACATGTTTTCCCTGTCGTTCAAAAAGTGTTGTTTGTAGTTCATTTTCTAGATGTTGAATATGCTTCGATACCGTTGATTGTGTAATAAAGCACAGTTCTGCCGTCTCACGGAAATTCTCTGTTTGAGCAGCAACAATAAAAGTTCGTAACCATTCTGTTTCCATAAATGTACCTCTATAGTTTTTCATTCATTATATCTATACTATTTACGTCTTGAAATCTTTTCTAACAAATGCTAAAGGAAACTTAAAAGCAGTTGAAGCAGTACAATTTCTTGTATCTTCAACTGCCTATTACCTTATCTGCTAGAAGCCGACTAGCTGGACGTGCTAGAACTTATTCCCTACTCTTGTAGATCTGTTAAAATCATAACATTTGGATGCTTTGTTAGAACACTTGCTGGAATATCTTCAGTATATTCTGAATCAAGTACACGTTGTAATACATCTCGTTTTGCTTCTCCAACAGCGATTAGTAAAATGGATTTTGCACGCATTATGGATTGAATCCCCATCGTTATTGCTTGGGTTGGAACTTCATCGATTGAATCAAAGAAGCGTGCATTTGCTTGTCGGGTTGATTGTTCAAGCGTTACAAGATGTGTCAAAGAATCAAATGGCGTTCCTGGTTCATTGAAACCGATATGGCCATTTTGTCCGATACCAAGCAATTGGAAATCTATCGGATTATGCTGTAAAAGCGATTCATAACGCAAAGCTTCCTCTTTAGGGTTATCAGCTAAACCATTCGGTAAATAGGATTCCTTAAATGGTTTATGACGAAATAAATGTTTATCCATATAATTTGTATAGCTTTGTCCGTGGTTGGCACTTAGTCCAACGTATTCGTCTAAATTAAAGCTAATACAATTTGAAAAATCAACATTACTTTCACAGATAATAGAATATAGCGGTTCCATTGTACCACCTGTGGCTAGACCGAACGTTGTAGCACCGTCATTTTTAGCATTTGTGATAATGTCTACTGCACGAGCGTATAAATCTTTCCTAGAAGAATAACGTTCTAATTTCAATTCTTAATACCCCTTTACTCAAATTCTATCTACGTTAAAGCATTTCGTTTATCTCTTTTATTACTTTTTAATAGAAATAATATTATTAGAACCCGCTCGTTGGAAGCCGGATTTTTCAAGTATTATTTCTCGTCCAATTAAACTTGTGAAAACAATTGGTGTGATGATAGAAGGTACTTTGTCTTTTATGTTTTCAAAGTCTACCTTTAATAACCGATCACCTCGTTTGATTAATTGACCCTCTGTAACTAACGTTTCAAAACCTTCACCGTTTAGCTTTACAGTATCTAAACCGACATGAATTAATAGTTCTACACCTGTATCGGATTTTAAGCCAATAGCATGCTTCGATGGGAAAATCATGACTACTTGCCCATCAAACGGTGCGTGAACTGTACCATCTTTCGGATGAACACCAAAACCCGGCCCCATAATACCTGATGAAAAAGCTTCGTCAGGCACTTCTGATAACGGTATTAAATCGCCTGTCATAGGCATTTCAAAATAATCTAAAGAAATTGTTGCTTCTGCTTTAGTCTCATGATTAACAGACGGATCTTGCTGTAATGAAATATTTGCAGGAGTTGGGTTACCTTTTTTCAGACGATCTTTCATAGCTTCTGCTAAAAATTCTACAGATGTACCGATAATTACTTGTACGTTGGTTTTGCTAATTCGCATAATTCCACGCGCACCTGCTTGTTTTAAGGCTTTTTCATCCACCTGATCCACATCACCTACAGTCATTCGAAGTCTTGTTGTACAATAATCGACTTGCTTAATATTATTTTGCCCACCTAATCCTTCAATTGTTTTGTAAGCTCGAACATCTAAATCGTTAGATATTGGTGAAACAGCATCTGTTCCGTCCTCATCTTCGTCTTCACGACCAGGCGTTTTTAAGTCTAGTTTCTTGATTAAGAAATAGAAAACGACAAAGTAAATAGCCCCGAAACCTAATCCTAATGGAATTAATAGCCATGGTTTATCTGCTAAACCAAAGTTTAATAAATAGTCAATTAAACCTGCTGAAAAACCGAAACCATCTCGGAATCCAATAATATAAGAAACAGCAAGTGAAATACCTGTTAATACAGCATGGATACCATAAAGTACAGGTGATAAGAACATAAATGTAAATTCAATAGGTTCTGTTACGCCTGTTAAGAATGCTGTTAACGCGATAGATACGAACATACCACCGACTGCTGCACGCTTTTCTTTTTTCGCTGCGAAGTACATCGCAAGACAAGCTGCTGGTAATCCAAACATCATAATTGGGAAGAAACCTGCTTGGAAATGTCCAGCTGATGGGTCACCTGCTAAAAAGCGATGGATATCCCCTTTAACAATTTCACCTGCCGCATTTGTAAATTCGCCAAAGTCAAACCATATCACAGTATTAACAACATGATGTAGACCCACTGGGATTAATAAACGATTTAAGAAGCCATACATCCCAACACCAACTTCTCCTGCACCGATTAACCAATTCCCTACTCCATCAATCCCGCCTTGAATTGGCCCCCACACTACAGCTAAAATACCACCTAAAATCGCCATAGTAATAGACGTTATAATTGGCACAAAACGCCTTCCTCCGAAGAATGACAGCCATTCTGGGAATTTCACATTAAAAAATTTGTTATAAAGTAAACCTGCTGTAACACCAGCAATAATACCGCCAAAAACACCCATATTTAAATCTTCATTAATGCTTCCTAGAACTGCAACTAACACAAGATGTGCAATGGCACCTGCTAACGCAGCTCCACCACTATTATCGTGCGCTAAGCCCATAGCAATACCAATCGCAAAAATAATAGGTAAATTACCTAAAATAGCATTACCTGAAGCAGCCATAATGCTTGCAATATAATGAACAACGTCATTTGGCACTGCACCAAGCATATCATTTGAACCTAAGCGTAATAATAATGCAGCTGCTGGTAATGTGGCGATTGGAAACATTAACGACTTACCGATTTTTTGTAAGAAAGCTAACATTTTTCTGCCTCCCTCTTTTTGGTATAGTTGTCTATACCAATTATTATACAATCTATTATATTCTTTATCTCGAAAAAAACAACCGGTTTTCAGAATTTTCGATATCTAACTTCTTGCCTTTATGTATACGGTTTGTTTTAAATCCCTAGTTTTTCAGCTAAAAAAGCACCTCCAATTGTTAGTTATATTTCTAACAATTGAGGTGCAGTTCATTAAACGTCTAACGCCTTTTTTATGCTGTTACATCACGCTTCATAAATGACATATAGCTGATCACAAGGAAAACTACAGCGTAAATCGCAAGAATTGTGAGTGAGAATGGCATTGTCATACCATCTACTATAAAGTGACCACTTTCATACTGTGTTAAATTCGAATGTGTTAGCCAAATATATTTAACGATTTCAAATCTACTTAAGAACATCACAATCATTCCACCTGTAAAAGATAAGAACATCGTTAAGCCAATCGCTAAAGAGCTTGAACGGAAAACTGATCCCACTAAAAAAGCAAATAATATCGACATGACAAAGTCTCCGCCAGAAAGTAAATAGTGATAAGCTAAATCATTCCATACTGCTTTTTCAACAACCTGACCGTTGACCATTTCTAGCTCAACACCAGTGGAACCACCAAATAGTATCAATCCAACTAGAGCACTTACTACTACATTGACAACAAATAACAAGAGCCCAAATATGAAAGTTGTAAGTAATTTTGAGGTTAATATTTTTGCTCGTGAAACCGGACGTGTTAATAGCATTTTAATCGTACCAGTAGAGAATTCACTTGATACAATACTTGCCGCAATAATAACTGTAAATAATGTTACTAAAGTCAGCATGCCACCTGTAAATGACATAAAGCTTGCTACGCTACCTTCTTCTTGAGACGGCACATCATTTGCTAATCGATACTCCGAAATAGCAATTTTCTCCTCGTAAAGTGTTTTATCCTCTGCTGTTAAGTCATCACTTTTCATGATTTCTTTATAATCATTAATAGCCTGCTTTTCAGTTTCCTGCCACGTTGTATCCTCTGTCGTTTTTGTTTCATAGTATTTCATCATAATACCAGGACCAATAATAAAGAGGATTAATAGCGCGACCATTACCCAAGTCCCTTTTTTATGCCATAATTTCATCCATTCATTTTGAATTAGATTCAGCAATTTGGCCACCTCCTGTCATTTCTAAGAATTGATCCTCTAATGTTTTTTGATGCGGTTGTACTGCAAATAATTGAATTCCTTCATTAACAAATTGCGAAATGAGTTTTGGTATATCTTCTTTCTTTATTTCCACTACATAACCATTATTTTCAGTCACAAAGTTATAATCGAACTTTTGAAGAAGTTCTGCAGCCCGATCATTTGGTGTAGCTTCAATATAATAAAACGAAGAAGTTACAACGTTAATATCACGAATATCGATAAGTTTGCCATTTTGTATGACAGCCACTCGATCACACATTAATTCAATTTCGGATAATAAATGACTGGAGACAAAAACAGATACGCCATCCTCCGCAGCAATTTTACGTAAATACATACGAAACTCGCGGATACCTGCTGGATCCAGACCATTTGTTGGTTCATCTAAAATTAGAAATTTTGGTCGATGAAGTAGTGCCTGTGCAAGTCCTAAACGTTGACGCATCCCTAGTGAATACGTTGAAACCTTTTCATGAATACGTTTCTCAAGTCCAACTTGTTTAACGACTTCTTCAATACGCTCTTTTGTAACGTTTTTATGCATACGCGCAAAGTGCAGTAAGTTTTTATAGCCCGACATAAATTTATACATTTCCGGATTTTCTACAATTACGCCGACCTTACTAATCGCTTCCTCATAATTCTCCTTTAAGGAAAGCCCATCAATAATGACATTCCCCTCAGTTGGATGCATAAGTCCTGTCATCATACGAATTGTCGTCGTTTTACCTGCGCCATTCGGTCCTAAAAATCCAGTAATTTGACCTGGATATAAATCAATATTCAATTGCTGTATCAATTGCTTACCACCAATGGTTTTTGAAATATTTTGCAATTGAACAATTGGTTGTGTTGTCATTAATTTCACCCTTTCTTATAATACGCCTTCATCCATTGCACAGCATCCTTATTCGAAACATCTCGAATCGTCTCTACTTCTTCGTGTGCAATGATCGAACCATTTTGCAATAAAATGATTTGATCTAAAATAGGCTCTACCTCATATAATTCATGCGTTGATAATAATATTGTCTGATGTTCAAAATCTGTAAATTGAATTAACCCTTTAATAAGCTGCTCACGAACAATTGGATCAAGACCAGAAAATGGCTCATCCATTAAATAAAAGGGTACTTCTCGCCCAAGAGTTGCGGCCATTTTCATTCGACCACGATTCCCCTTTGATAATTGCCGTAGCTTCACATTTTTATCAACCTGTAAAAACTCCGCAACAATACTTGCCTTATCATACGAAAAATCTTCGAATTGAGAAGCATAGTGCTGAAAAAGCTGCTCGCCTGTGTAAAAATCAAAAAACAAATCAATATCTGGTAAATATGCAATTTTATCAGCACTTCTACGCGTAACAGGCATTCCATTTAGCAATACTTCACCACTAGTTGGGCGTAATAAGCCTGCCAGCACTTTTAATAGTGTCGACTTACCACTACCATTCTCTCCAACAAGACCTATGATTTGTCCAACAGGAAAGGAAAAAGACACATCTTGTAGAATAGGCTTTTTCATATAACGAAAAGAAACATTCGATAGCTGTAACATTTATTTCACCTCACGATTTATTTTGTAAAACAACGAGCATCTCTTCCTTGGAAAATCCAAGTGCTTCAATGGAAGTTAAAAATTGATCTGCTAATTGAGTTTTCATTTCTTCGCGTAAAAGCGCAATTCGCTCTTCATCAGTTGTAATAAATGTACCTTGACCTCGTTTGGTTTCCGTTATATTCATTGCCTCTAACTCCTTATACACCCTTTGCACAGTATTTACATTGACACCTGTTTCCACTGCATATTCTCGAACCGAAGAAAGTCGGTCCCCAAGCACAAGCTTTCCTTTCAAAATGTCCCCACAAATCCGATCTACGAGCTGGCTATATATAGGCTTATCACGTGAAAAGTCGATTGTCATCGTAAAACCACCTTTTCAAGCCACTTTGTCGCAATGATAAATAGAATGGCTACAAAAATGATAGATGCAACTTCTTCTACGACATATATTGAGCCGAAGGTTGACTCCATTGTTAATAATTTCGGGAAATATTGTTCCAGCCAAGTTAACGGAATCTCTATATGATGGAAAATATTATCATATAATTTACTTTCTGTAAATTTGACCCATAAATCCATACTGAAGAAAAAGGTAACCATAGTGATAACAATAGAAAATCTACCAATTAAATGTTTCATTTGGAGGTAAAATGCGAAAAATAATACCATTATTACAAACATCATCAATTGAAGAATTACAATAATTACGACAAAAAATAACAGCAATAAAAGTACTTGGGCGAAGTTTCCAACAATTTCATCTTTGACTTTATAAATTGCTATACTCATAAAGATAATATTGAAGATAGCATATCCTATTAAAGAAAATACGACTTTCACACCCACAAGTTGTGCAATAGAACTAGTTGAATGCAGCCATATCTCTTTGCTCTTCAAGTCATGACGGATACTAGCAAGGAATTGTAATATCGAATAAAATCCACCTAAAACAAGTACTAGTATTGAGAAGGCAAATGACAGCTGATTTTCCATCGTAAATCCATCACTTAATCGCCTAATTAAGTATGGAACTATCATTGACAATGTGATCCCTATAAAAATTCCAACAAATAGCCATGCCCTATAGAGCACCCATTCCTTTTTTAATAGCCCTGCGAATTTTTTCAACATAAACACCTCGTGTCATAGTGTACTAGTTGAATATTACACTATGACTTTTTAATTTGCAAGCATTAAAAGCAAAAAAAAGGAAGAACCTTTAAAATATAGGCTTCTTCCTTCATGTTGTAATGCAATTCAGTTCAATAAAGTAAGTATCTTGGGCAATATGGGGCTGACTCCCGTTCCGAGCTAGATGGAACACATTCAAGTTTTATCACCCAACTCTTTAGTTTTATCAATTAACTTTTGCGTATTAACAACCAACTTCTTAGTTTTATCACCCAACTTTTGCGTTTTAACAACCAACTTCTGAATTTTATCGACATCCACCTTCCAAAGAGCAAAAAAAGATTCACACATAAAACTGTCCGTTAATTCAGAGGCATAATAAGTTGGTGTTTTCTTTTTCGAATGGTCGCTTTCCTGGAGCGTCATGGCTCGTTTGCGCTCCAAGATCTCATCCAGCGTTAGTTCATACAACAACTCATATTCCTATTTCCCACATTTTCTCCGTTACTTTCCTTACTCCGCCATCAATATTCGTTCCGTCAAACTTCGGAAGCTTTAGTTCACTTACAATTTTCCCGTCTAGCATAAACATAATTCGCTCCGTCCGCGCCGCTACACTTGCGTCGTGTGTGACAAGCATAAGCGCAGTACCGCCCGCGTTTATTTCGGAAAAAATGTCCATGATTTCCTGCGCTGATTTTGTGTTAAGTGCACCCGTAGGCTCATCACCAAAAATGATTTTCGGGTTGTTCAAAAGTGCTCGACATATCCCTGCACGCTGAAGCTGACCTCCCGAAACTTGTGTAATGTCTCGCATTTCAAGCTCCGCAATGCCTACTCTCTTCATAAGCTCTCTTGCCTTCTCCGAAATTTTTGCAACGTTTTTTCTGTTATCGCGCATTGATGGAAGAATAATATTATCAAGGATATTTAGATTTTTGAGCATCGTTGGTTGCTGAAATACAAAGCCCATTTTAGTTCTACGTATGTCTGAAAGTGCAACCTCTCCAACTGACGATAATTCATCGCCATCAAAAATAACCTTTCCGTCATCAACATTGTCCATGCCGCTCAGTGCAAACATTAGCGTTGATTTACCCGAGCCAGAGGGTCCCATTATCGCAACAAACTCACCTTCGTTTATGTCAACGGACGCTCCGTCGAGAACATTGCGCTTTTTATCGCCCTCGCCGAAAGATTTTACAATGTGTTCACCGATTATAATCTTCTTCATAAGCTACTCCTTTATATTTTCGGATATTTTTATTTTCCCAGCGCCGGATGTGCCAATTATTGTTGTGATCAGTACCGAACACACCATTATTAAAGGACAAAGAACGTACGCAGAAAGTGGATTGACCGAAAAACTAAACAACGACGCGCCAAATGAGGTGATAACTGCGCCTGCAAGTGCCTCTCCAAGTGAGTTTGCCAGAAGAGTTCCAAGAACAATTCCGATAATTGATACGAATACTGCTCGCGAAGCAAACTGTATCGTAATATCCGATTTTGTAAAACCTATTGCTTTCATGACAGCAATAGAATATTTGTCCTTTGCGACAAGCATTTTCATAAACAACAGTGTTACTAGTACCGTTATTACGAGTGCTATGACAATGGCAGCAATGGAGGCCTTGCCGACCGATTTTATGGTTGAGCCGAATGTTTGAGTGACAAATTCGTCAATATTGGAAATCTTAGCGAAAGTAAATCTATCTGCATATTCAAAGACTTTTTCATCAATAAGAGATTTATCGGAAAGCTTCGCGCAAATTACGCTCCACATTATATTTTTCGAAGTGTCTGTAAAGATTGCCTTTGCCGTTTTTCCGCCGTTAGTTATGTCGGAATAAATGCCACTTACCGTGAGCTTTATGTCCTTCCCCTTCATCACGACTGTAATGACATCGCCGACCTTTTTGCCCATTTCATCAGCGTTCAATGCTGAAAGTGCAATTTCGTTTTCTATTGCGGGTGCTCTACCCTCGGTATATTCAATAGGGAATATCGAGTGGTCTCCGAGTTCGATTTTTATATTTTCTTCCGAACCGTCTTCCGTTTTTGTTTTGAATGTCTTAGTTGTAAGGATGGTATATTTTGTAATGGAATTATCGTTGTTCATAGATTTTAATACTTCAGCAGATTTTCGGGATATATGATCGGTCTGCTGAATATCGATACGAATATCATAGTTTCCAATACCCATATATTTAATGAAGCTTGTTGAGGAAATCGTGTTGTAAAGGTTTTGTGGGACAATAATGATAAATGCTGAAATTACAAGTACTGCAAGCATTGTGGCGTATAGTCTTTTCCTTGCGAGAACGTCTTTGATACCAAGGAAAATGTTCGTGTTAAACAGCTTATTTCTATTCAGGCTAAAACGTTTTGTAACCGCGTTTCTTTCCTGTGATGTGCCAAAGCGTATTGCTTCTGCAGCAGATATTTTCCGAAAGCGTCTTAACACTCCGCTTACATAGGCAATTATTGCGAGGAATACAAGCAGTATGCCGATAATTCCTAATGCCGCAGCAAAAGAAGAGTTTTCACTTTCCCCCATATAAAGTCGGATATTTTCAAGAAGAAGGTCTTTGAAAAGCAACGATAGTGCAAAACCAACAATACTACCTACCGCCGCGATAGCTGTGTACTTCGCAAGGTAAATTTTTTTAATGTCGGAAAGATGCAGCCCTATCGCCTTCATAACACCAATTTCACGGTAATCGTCCTCAATTTTCGCAAGAAGTGTAAAACGTATGCACATAAATGCAATTGCAACGACAAGAACACTTATCAGAAGGATAACCGCTATCATTATCCCATCAGAAATTGCGTTAAGTGTTTTGAAAAGTGGATATGTAATCGTTGGTCCGTTCGCTTCAAGTCCTGCGGAGGCATAAGCAGTTTCAAATTCACCAAGTGCTGATAAATCTTTTAGTCTAAACTCAATCAAATACTCCGTACTTCCATGTTTTTTTATTGCCGCGTAATCATTTTGACTTACAAGAAATCTTTTTGAAGAAGACAGCATAGAATTCATTTGTGAATCACGGAGGAAGCCCGCTACAGTAAATTCCTTGCCGCCTATTATTGCTTTATCACCAACCTTTATGGCGGTGTCCTTCATATAGTTTATCGGAACATAAAGCTCGCCATCGGATACATTTATTATGTCTCCTTTAAGGTCAAGAAGATAATCAAATTTTTCACTCTGTATACTAAGGCCATTGTCTTGAACATTATTGGCAAGTGATTGTTCACCTAAAATAATTTGCCCGTTATCCATATTGAGAAACTCAAGTACTTGAAATTCATCGACGTTGTTGTTCTGCTCCGCGAAATTCGCAAGCTTTACGGTATCAATATCCCCCGAGTGCATTTGCATAAAATGCGGAGTTTTAGCCTGATGCATAAGGGAATCTATCGCACCAGAAAGATTGACAATAAGTATCGCCGATAGAGAAACCAGCATTGCCGCAGCGGCGACAAATATCGTTGTTGTTAGCGTAATTAGTTTGCTTTTAGAAAGGTCATTACGAATTAATCTGAAATACATAAGTCACCTCGGTTTTCAAGTTGAAGAAAATTAATGAAGTAATTCCCAAGCCCGCTTCCTTTGCTGAAATGAGCTTTATATCTTCTAAAGAATCCTCAGAATTAACCACCGTCGTTTCCAATTCCTCAATCCTCACCTCCGTTGCCAAACATCTTCATCATGTACATAAGACTTCCGCTTTCGACACCGAGCAGTCTTTCTACGTTGAAAATAAAAGCTAGTATACGTGCAGCACGCTCTTCATCTGTTAGATCTACCATATCATCATCAAAAACAGTATTCGTATAAGCCACAATCATTTCCATACATTCATACGGATATGGCGTACTAAATAGTCCTTGCTCGATACCTTCACGGATTATTTCCGTCAATATCGGTGGCAGACCGTTAATGATGACCTTTTGTATTTTCTGATGCATAAGCGCGTTTTGAGGCTTATGTATATGCTCAATAATTTCTTTACCGTTTCCGCCACTTATGTTTAGTGCCATCACAACACGGACAATACGCTCGTGAACGGGTATATTTTTATTTGAGGCAATTTCTTTTGCAGAACCTAAAATTTGAGTATTATATCGCTCAATTAGCGCGTCCATAATATCTTCCTTCGACTTGAAGTGATAATACAACGTTCCCCGTGCAATTCCGACCTTTTCGAGAATATCGTTAGTACTTGTGCCATCAAAGCCCTTTTGGCCGAAAAGCTCATCAGCCGCATCAAGTATTTCGTTTCTGCGCTCCGTCGCTTCTTTTCTCATTTTTACTCCCCCTAATTAGACCGACAGTCTGTCGATAAAAATTATAGCATTTTACAATTAATTGTCAATAGGCTGTTCCGATTTTGTAAAAACTATCAATTTATTGAAATCTCACATGTAAAAATATTCTCTTATTCATTTTAAGTGATAGAATTAAATGTAAGAAGTTTATATATTAAGTGAGGAAAACAAAAATGTCTGAAGTACAAAAAATGGATTATACAATGGGGAAAAAGATACGTGAAAGTTTACAGGCAGATTGCCAAAGCTGCTTTGGTCTATGCTGCACGGCTTTAAATATTGCTGCTTCTAGCGATTTTGCCATTAATAAAGCAGCTGGGACACCTTGCCCTAATCTACAATCAAATTTTAGCTGTCAAATTCATAGTAAACTTAGAGATCAAGGCTTTAAAGGATGTACAGTTTTTGATTGTTTAGGAGCTGGACAAAAGGTTTCACAAACAACCTTCCACGGACAAGACTGGCGAAATTATCCTGAAACTTCTGAGAAAATGTTTCGTGTCTTTCCGATTATGGAACAACTTTATGAAATGATTGCTTACGTAGCAGAGGCAATATCTTATAAGGTAAATTCATCTCTATTTAACAAGCTACAAATACAATTAGAACAGCTACAGCGTGCAACAGAGCTAGAAGCTGATGCTTTACTAGCGATAGATATTCCTAATTTTCGTTTGCCAGTGAATAGTTTACTGTTAGAAACAAGTGAACAAATTCGCCAAAGCCTAATCAAAAAAATTGATAATCAAAAAAACTCTCGAAAGTATGACTATAGAGGGGTCGATTGGATTGGGAAAAATTTAAAGGGCAAGGATTTAAGAGCAATTGATCTCAGAGGATCTTATTTAATTGCTACCAATCTACAAAATGCAGATTTAAGAGGGGTTGATTTTATTGGCGCGGATTTACGTGACGCAAATTTACGCGGTGCAGACCTTTCAACGAGTATGTTTTTAACTCAAATGCAAATTAATTCAGCACAAGGCAATCATCAAACAAAACTACCATCCCACCTGAAACGTCCTTCTTATTGGGTTGACTAACATGAAAAAGGGTAGATGAACCTAATTCATCTGCCCTTCTGACAGTAGATAATTTTAAACGGCTAACACCTATATTTGTAATAAAGTTTGATTACGACCACAGAAGTCTTCACAGCAGCTGTAGCACTTATGAGCGTTGATTCAATCATAACCACAGCTTTGACTGTTCAAAGCATATGAGATGTAGAAACGTTCCTGTTAGTGAACAATGGAACAAAAGGACTAATGTGTATGAGTTGTAATATGTACAAGTCCTTTAGATTGTTAGAACTAAAAAATTATTATGAAAATTGCACCCAATAATTATACAATCCCTATTTTAGTATAGTTGCATTTATATTTTATTAAGTACAAATAAATTCAGAGCCCAACTAAGAATTGAAATAATGACAATACTCCAAGCATTTTTCTTACGCTGTGTTACACCTATAATTCCCATAATCACTCCTAGTAATGATGAAAATAGAATAGCGATAATATACGCCAAAATATTGTAGATTCTGTAACTGTAGATTTCGTTACTTTCATTACCCTGTTTGACACTATCCAACTTCATTCCCCCTATCTTTGTTTTTCTTAACTAACGCGAAATCTTTCTAATTAACTATGCCTCGACTTTTAGCCAACTTGATATAGGTCACTCAGTCATGTGTTGTTGCTGTCGCTTCTCTTTCTCACAGACGAATTGCCAAAGGACGTGGAGTTCTTAGACTGTTTCCATATATTTCAGAGGTTGTTTGGACACACACTAAAGAAGTTTAAAACAATTGTAGCACGGGAGAGAAGCAGGTGGTAGAGAAATGGAAAATATGTCATTGAGGGACTAACTGACTGTTACAAGCAACAATACGATGAGAACTAAACAGATCCAACTTTGAGTTAGTACCGTTTAAGATTAATAAGTCTATTCGGATAATAACTCAGATAATCTTATCCTTTTTTCCATTTATAAGGAATTTTTGCCCAATCGTAAAATATATTAAAAAGGAAATATAAAATTGATATTCCAATAATTTGTCCCCATTGAATGTCTCCTCGAAATATCCATCGAAATGTAATAAATAGTATGAAAAAAATTAGCGAATATTGCATATTCTTCTTTACATTTTTTGCCACATCTATCCTCCTTATACAATAATACTCCATTTCCTCTAATTTAAGTCTGCCGTATTTAGTCAATGAATGCAATGTTGATACTTGAAAGCTAGTTTTTCCATGCTATAATGAGAGGAATTATTATAAAGAGAGATAGATTAACAAAATAGATATAATTTAATAGAAGAGAGGTGAAATTGATGGAGGAAGTTTTGAGCGAACTTAAGCAAATCAATCAACATCTTGATTCAATCGACAACCGTCTTAATTCAATGGAAAGCCGTCTTGAATCAGTAGAAAATCGTCTTGAGTCAGTGGAAAATCGTCTTGAGTCAGTGGAAAATCGTCTTGAGTCAGTGGAAAATCGTCTTGAATCAGTAGAAAATCGTCTTGAGTCAGTGGAAAATCGTCTTGAAATAGTAGAATTTGAACAGCAACAAGTCAAACAAGCTGTTTTAGAAACGAACGAAAAAATAAACCGATTAGCTGTTATTCAAGAAAGTCAGCACCGCATTATTGAAATATTATCTGCCCGCTCGATTCAGCATGAAGCTGAGATAAAAAAAATAAATGATTTACAAGGTGTTGTCTGAAAGTTCCTTCATAAGAATTCTAACATATTTTTAAATGGTAAAAATCCGCTTCACTCTCCTCGGACAAGGTATGTGCCGCATCGGTATGCTCACGATTCATTGCAAAGTAAACGCCACTTCAACTTAAACCTTGAAGTGGCGTTTTGAGTACTCTTCTTTAACTTACCAAATCTTCTCCACCCATTCAGGATGATCTATAGACGGATTTCGATTTCCTTGAATTTCGTAAATTCTTTCATTTCTTCGTTTTTCATATTCATCTACAGGATCTTGCTTGTGCCATTGTAAAAGAACAGAAAGTTTACCGTGGTAAGGAGCTGTTCCATTATTAACTTTGTCATTTAATTCAAGATCCACCTTATCTCCAGCTTCATAGCGAGTGGCCATATATAATAATATACGTGCTACATCACCTTTTACGCGATTAGGTGGTTCGAATGAATCTGAATCTTTCAAGCAACCATTACAGCCAGCCACTGGACTGCCACCATTGTCAAAGTCTAAATTTCCTCTTGAGCTATTAACTTGTACATCGGTTGGGCGTAAGTGATGGATATCTGTTCCGGGTCCATTGCTTGTCCCAAAGTTACCATGTGACTTTGCCCACGTATGCTCTCGGTTCCAGTTCCCTACATTACCACCACTGTTTGTTTTTGGACTAGATTTACCAGAGTAAAATAAAATGACATTACTCGGATTAGAAGGATCTTCATCTGTATACTTCAATGCATTCCAAACATCATCATAAGAAAGTACCTTTTGTTCAGAAATAATATCATGAAGAGCCTTTTTTAGCGCTTGACCTTCCTTGTTATAGGCACCTGCATAATAATCATTAGCAATCACTGTAACACTAAAACTTGTAGTGACACTTTTCTTTCCATCAGATGCTGTAACGCCAACAATATGACTACCCTCATCTAAATTGAGTATTAGAACCTTTCCATTGATAGTGCCTTTTGTAGCCGTAAATGAAAGTTCATCACCATCAGGATCGGAAAAATGATTTGTTAAATCAATTTTAATTTCTTCTCCTACAGCTACAGTTTTGTTTGAAATCGGATTTTGAATTATTGGTTGATTGTTTTCTGCAGGCACAGATGGATCCACAATGGGTTTCCCCTTCGAATCTGTAAATTTAATTTGCTCAGGAGCTGCACCCTTAGTATATATGATCGATTTTAAATCTAAATTTTCAGCGCCTCTTATTTCACTTACTTTTGCACCTTCAATTGTGAGTGATTTCACGGTAGTGCCTTTAAGGTCAATAATCATCCCTGCTTTCGCTGGGCTAAGAATAACATCAGTCGTCTTAAAGCCTTCTCCATGTAGTTCCGCATAGGCTCCTTTAAGGAACACACCTTTTGGAATAACAGATTGAGCATCTAGGTGTACTGCTACACTAGGTTTATTAATTGTCAATTTGTTCTTTTTGAAGTTCTTATAGTCATATACTATTTCAGGCTGAATTGGTTCAACTGTTGGTTTATTAACATCTATTTGAACCATTACAGGATCATGGTCACTTGCACGGCCAGCCATGTCTGTAAAATCTGCATTAATATGAAGAATATCAACATCCGTTTTCTCTGCCAAATTGTTTGACACTAAAATATGGTCTAATACTTGTGAGTTCCCCTGAAATACATATGTGTAACGATCAGAGGCTTCTACTTTATTAATCATATTTGTCATTAATTGACCTTCATGGATTTTAAGCGAATCCGCAAATTGATAATCATTAAAATCACCTAAAGAAACTATGTTTGCATCTGGATTTTTTGATTTAACGCCCCCAACAAAATTATAAATAATGTTGGCAATTTTTTTACGTTGCACTTCACTTCCATATTGTGGAGGCTGAACTGCACCAAATAAAGGCGTATCTCCTGTTTTAGAATTCCAATGATTTGCGATAACAATTACATCTTCACCTTGGAATTCAAATTGTGCAGCTAAAGGTTTGCGGCTACTTTTAAATGCATCGTTTGCTGGATCAATACGACCAGGGTTCAGTGTTAATTTCCCATCTTGATAACCAACAGCTGTTGTGGCATCTCCTGTTGGCATACCTTCCTTCAGCTTCACTCGCTCTGGATTATAAAGGAAGCCAACTCGAATATTCGCATCTGGTGCTCCACCGTCTTGATTGTTAATTGGATCGATATTAACATATTGATACTCGACGCCACTTACACCTTTGATAGCGTCAATTAATCTTTTATAACTTTGATCCGCTTTGGAATCTCCAGGAGATGGCCCGTTATTATCCTGCACCTCTGTTACACCAACAATATCAGGGCTGCCCATATCAATACCAATTGCTCTTGCTAGTTTTTTCGCTTTATCATCAGTAGTAGAAGTTTTGTTATTAGAGAAGTTCTCTAAATTATACGAGGCAATTGTTAACTTATCTTCTGCCTTTACTATTTTTGTTGTCTCTGGTGATGTATTCCCTTTTTCATAAGCTTCCTTCATCTCATCTAAGGAAGCATAGATTTTAAAGTTTTGATAGGAATAGCCTACGATTCCTGTAATTGGCCCTTTAAACTTATCACCTGTAGCAACCTCAAAATCACGTGCAGCTCCATTCGGTTCTAATCGGAATTGAACTCTGTTTGGATTTGCACTATCTTTCTCATACAATACCCCACCGTGAATTGTGTTTGTTGCTTCATCCTCAAGTACCGTTACTAAATCTCCATGCTCCTGTGGCGCTACCGCTTTCACGTTGCTAACTTCTACTCTCATACCTTCGATACTTTCCCAAAAATCAATAGCGTCGATTGTTGGATTAAAAATGCCAAGCTGATCACTGTCGATTTTACTAAAAGACATTTTTAACTTATCAATATTAATTGCTTTTGGTAATGCTACACTACTTTTAAGTACTTCTACTTTCCCATTTTGATCATTACGCACATTAATTTGTGTAGTTTTTAAATCTGTTTGCTGCCTGTCATCATAGCCATCGTAAGCATATTCGCTTACTTTACCTTTAACAGATACTAAATCCCCCACCTTTACTGGCCATGGTTTATTTCCACTGTACAGAAAAATTCCTTCAGAAGTATTTGGATCATTATCAACTAATTCATCTGGCGTTTGAATCGTATAATACCAATTATTATTTAACGTAAATGAATAAGTTACGATCCCTTCAATTCCTTCAACTGTCTTACCATCAAATGTTGAAGCATGCCCTGCACCTTGAATATCATGAATTTGTAATTTATCTGCAATGGTATAATCAAATGTAGATATTTCACTGTATGTGCCATCTTTAGCTTTAACTATTGTTTTTAAAGTAGTATTTTTGCTAATCTCAATTGGTGTTTCATATTTAATACTTTTATCAGTTGGTTCCGTGCCATCTACTGTATAATAAATTTCTGCATTTGCCGTCGGTGTTGTTAATGTAACTGTTGTTTTCCCAACAAACGTTCCACTTCCAGGAGATGCAATAGCAGGTTTTAGTGCTGAACTATCCTCTACGATATCTTCCTTTGATCGAGGAATGACTTGATAGTCTTTATCGAACTGTTGAACAATACCAGTGATAGATTCATAGTTTGTACCGACAGTTAATCCCAGCGAATTTGTTTCATCCCGTACGAGGAAATTCGTTCCGTCATTTGCAGTAAAGTTTGCCCATCCAGCCCCTTGCTGAACATCTGTAAGAGTAACATTATTCACTGTTACTAGCTGTGATTCGCTATCCTCATTTACTTGAGCACCTGTTACTACCTTTGGAGAAGGTACACCGGCATTTTCAACTTTTTCAACGATTGTAGCACCATCTAATTGTAGTAACCCACGGTAATCAGCTAACTTACCTTTCAAAATAACTTCATCCCCGACAGACATAGCTAGACTAGTCGGTCTTACAGCAATACCACCTGTATCATCTTGGACCGAGAATGTATTTTTCAAGCCTGCTGCAACTCTACCTTTGATAGTGACCGTTTCACCTACACCTTTATTCCGAGCATCCCCAATTGAGAGAATTGAAGGTGCTTCGGGGTCAACAGGCTCACCTGAATTGTCCATTACGTGTTGGCCTAAATTGGAGAATTCATCTACTGAAAATGAATTCCATTCTGATGCTGAATTAAATGGATCATTAATATTTGTATCGCCCTTCAAGACTGAAGCCTTTCTTACTAAAGTTACATCTTTAGCAAAATCTGCTGAAGAACCAACTTGTCCAATGGAATCGACTATTTCACCGGATTTCCTTAATACGACTGGATCATTCCCATTGAAATTAATAACAGTTGTGTTTTCAAGATTTCCTTTTGCTTTAATGTTTGGATTTGCATCTTTATGATATAAAACATACGTAGCATCGTTTTCTAGAGTACCTGTCAGACTCACTTTATTCTTCGCGGTTGCTTCTCCGTTCGTATGAAGCTCTAGCGTATAATTACTCAGATCAACCGCGGTGCCTGTACCATTATAAATTTCAATTGCTTTATTAAAGGAACTTCCTTCAATATACTCTGAAATGATTAAATCCTTTGCAAGTGTTTCAGCATTTACAGTGATGGGTGCTATTGGTGCGGCAATACTTGCTACTAAAGTTGTTGCTAAAAAGGTATTTAATGGCTTCTTCCAATTCTTCTTAGACATCTAGTCAATTCTCCTTTCAGTTTTAAGAATGATAGTTTTATCAATTATGCATTGACATAATTGCGTTCGGAATCGGGAACTGTGCCCTTAATGAAATCAACTAAGGCTTGGTGTCCTTCTGTTATTTATTGGCTCTAACCTCCTTAACTGCTGTCACCTTTCTAGCAATATTGTTTAAATTCGCGGCTGTGTGTCGTTTGAATGCATTAACGACAAAGTAAATCTATCTTTGCTATTTAACCTCATAGCCACTCTCTATCTAGGCTTTCAATTGGGACTATACCGTACAGACGACATTCATCGAATACGGCATGTCGTAAATAGTCGAACTATCCAAAACATATTTCCCCAATACATATATATGTAACCATATTATTATTAATTCACTATTTTTATATTATTTATATTATGTTAATGAATTGTAATAATAGAAAAACACATCTACTAAAGGGAATTTAACGATTTATAACATAATTTTAACATATGAACAAAATTTGACACTCGCCCGATTTACCTAACTATAAAAGAACGGGCTAATTACATTTACGTCAAAAAAATAGTCTCTTAACCAATTACTGGTCAAGAGACTATCTTTCTTACTACTCCTTTATACTTTCTTAAACTAAAAAAGATTTTAGAAATGTTGGAGTGCTGTATCGGGAGATTGATACGTACATTTTGGAAATTGTACATGTCCCTGCTCCACCCACTTTTAAAAGATAAGTGATTATGTGACCCTACATCGCAGCGGTTGTATTCTGCGCGTAAGCAAAGCGTCAGCAGCAATGTTTTATCTGCGCAAAAGCGAAGTGTTAACGAAGCGTCAGCAGCAACAATACGGCTCATCAGACGCCCCAGGAAAGTGCACAGCCAGAACGGAAACTAACCCTACATTTTTCGTAATAGTGTTTCCTTATTGACATAATAGTCTTTCTACAAAATAAAAGGCAGATGAAAAGATATTCATCTGCCCTTCTATTATTTTTGTTTCTTTTTATATATGATCGTAGCTACAACAAGTAAAAGTAAAATCGCTTGTCCTATCATTGTTTCTACAGTTGGATAGAAACCAATGAAGCTAACAACTGGCAAGCCATCAACAATTGTTGTTGAAACTGAATCTCTTAGCTGCAATGTATGCAGACTGACACCAATAATTTTAAATGCCAGCACATAAATTAACACCGTTGCGACAGCGAAAAATTTATGAATTGGAATTTTTCCACTTGCTTTAAATAACACAAATGCAAAAATAGCTAATATTAAAATTGCTACTACGATACCTAGCACAAATTGTGATGTCTCCATTTTAGGTGCAATTCCCGCATAGAAGACAAGTGTTTCTGCCCCTTCACGGAAAACGGAAAGGAAGCTAATAGCTGCCATCGCAAAAACCGAACCACTAGATATTGCATTGCCCATTTGTTTGGAGATATAGCGATTCCAGCTTGTCACACTTGATTTACTATGGAGCCAAATACCAACTCCAATCATCATTGCAGCTGCTAGTAAACCAATATAACCTTCCATTAGCTCTCGACTAGTATCAATTGTCGCAGATTGGAAAAGTGTCGACATTAAAATAGCTGCTACCGCTGATAGTAAGATCCCTACAAATGCACCCACATATATCCATTTGCGCATTGTTTTTTGTCCTGATTTCTCTAAGAACGATGCTAATGCCATAATAATGAGCAGTGCCTCTAAGCCCTCTCGCAGTAAGATTAATGCTGCATCCCACAAAGTATAGTCTGAGTCACCTTGAATCAGTTCAATTTCTGTGCGGAAAGTATCAAGCTTACTTTTAATAGCTTTGGCATCGACGTTAGACTTCAATAGGTCACCAACAATGATCGGCATATCACTTTCAATTTTTGTATAAAGGCTGCCGTTACGCGTTGAAATATCAATCTCTACACTTGGCCATATTTTAATGAAATCTCGAATTTTATCAGAAGCTGCTTTATAATCACCTGCATCGATAAAATCATTCGCATCATCAATATAAGCGACTAAAGTTGCTAAAGAATACTCACCTTCAACAACCTTCGCCGTATCATTACCTGCTACAAAATCCTCAATTGTTTGTTTTAATTCTGCATATTGAGATTGCATTAAGGCTACATCGGGCTTTTCGGAAGCAAGTGAGATCCGAATAAAGGCCATCTGTGTTTCAATTTGGCCGTACATAGCAATGCTTTGCTCACGTACAGGGCGTTCAATTTTTTTCCATTTCGCATTAAAATCCTTATATGCTTCGTCGATTGTAGTTAAATCACCACTTGCTAAAGCATCCTCAAATGCTTTCATAACTGGTTTAAATTTCGTGCCAAATTCTGCTCGCTGCGCTGCTTCATCTACAGGATTCTCAAGCTTTTCTAATGCACGTAAGGCATTTGACAAGTCAGATAGTGCCTTTAAACGTTCATCCTTAGATGTAGCTTCAACTGCTTGCGCAAGAATTTCGTCCACTTTTTCTTTTGCGTCTTTTTGCTCAGATGTGACCGACGCCCAATCTGTAGCAAACTGTTCAAGGGCATGTTTTGCCTCAGCTTCCTTGTCCTGCTTCGTATTCATCAGTGCATCACTAATTGAAATATACAACTGACTATATGATTGCGCTGCCTGCACTGGTACAGCAAGTGCCAATAACAAGCAAACTACTAAACTACAGCGCGTTAAAAAGTGCTTCACCTATATAACTCCCCTTTGATACTCCAGGTAAGCAAGCAAACACTGCGCTGCCTCGATGGGTAATGTACTCATTCATTTTATCCATACGTCCTAAGCTATTTTGGACTGTTGTAAATTGTGCCGGGTCTTTTTGAAAAGAAATAAACAGGAGTCCTGCATCATGCGCACCTGTATTCGTCATAACTCCAGATGCATAAGAGTAAGAACGACGTAAAATACGCGCACCAGATTTACGTGCTAAATGCACATGTGAAGTATCCGGCATAATATACTCACCGTTGCTATCTTTCGCCTCTACATCGAAATCATCGAACTCTTTCTTTTTACCAAAAGGTGCACCACTATCGCGATAACGACCAAAAGTTGCCTCCTGATCTTTTAAAGATGTGCGATCCCATGTTTCAAGATGCATCTGAATTTTACGGGCAACTAAATAAGAGCCGCCTTTTAGCCAACCTTTATCTACCCATACTACTTTATTTAAATCTTTTTCATCGGTATTCGATGGATTTACCGTACCATCCTTAAATGCAAATAAATTTCTAGGTGAGCCCCCGCCAGCTGGGAATGAGTTAAATCCTGCTTGTGACCATTTAATTTCTACCTTTCCAGATGCTGCACGAACTAAATTACGTACTGCGTGGAATGCCACCTGTGGGTCATCCGCACATGCTTGAATACAAAGATCTCCACCAGTAAATTCTTTTTGCAACTGATCCTTTGGGAAATGAGGTAAGTCTTTTAATTCCTCAGGCTTCAAATGCTGGATACCGAGCTTATCAAACAAAGATGGTCCTACACCGATCGTAATCGATAAATTTGAAGCATCTAAGCCATCCGCTTCACCTGTATCTCCTGTTGGCACTCTAGTATTTGTTGTTAAATCTACCATTAATTCACCATTCATTAAACGCACAACAAGAGGTGTCCATTGATTGAACAACTCTTGTAGTTCTTTCTTTGATGTAAATAAAACATCTAAAGAAGCAAAATAAATATTTGTTTGAACTGGTGTAATAATGCCAGATTGATGTTTTCCATAGAAATCAACTTTGTTAACTGCTGTCGTGCTGTCTGCAACAGGCTCAAACACATCATAGCCCATTACTTTCATAACACCACCTAATCCGGAAGCACCGATAGCTACACCAGCTACTCCTATGCCTGTTAACTTTAACATATCACGTCTAGATATTTTTTTATCAATCCATTTTCCATCATTTGACACTGTCATTTATTATCACTCCAAAATAATACCCATTTGACTTAATGGTTCTCCAAGTTGATTTACTGCTGCTGCAAGCGCTTTTGTGTTTTCTTCAGTTAATTCTTTATAAGAAACATATCCGCCATCAGCTGTTGCATGCTTAGCCAATAAATCATCTACTGCTTTGAATTTTTCATCTAATGTTGCTACTAAGTCTTTGTCTTTCGCTTCTAATTTCGGACGTAGTATTTCAAAGATTTTTTCTGCGCCTTCGATGTTAGCTTTAAAGTCGTAAAGGTCAGTATGTGAATAGATTTCTTCTTCACCAGTGATTTTAGATGTTGATACTTCATTTAATAAATCAACCGCACCTGTAATCATTAAATCTGGTGTTACTTCTACAGTTTGAACTAAAGCGTGTAATTCTTTAGCATCTGCTAGTAATTTATCTGCAATTGCCTCGTAGCCTGCAGTTTTATTTTCTACCCAAAGCGCATGTTCAAGCTTATGATAGCCAGTCCATTCTTCTTCGCCCTTACCTTCTTCTTGAATATCAGCTAAACGACCGTCAATACGTGGGTCAAGGTCACCGAAGCTCTCAGCGATTGGCTCTGAACGCTCGAAATACATACGTGCTGGTGCATAGGCTGCTTTTGCTTTTTCGATGTCACCGGCTTTAAATGCGTTCACAAAGTCTGTTGTTTTTATTAGGAATTGATCCATTTGCTCTAACGCAAATTTTTGATAGGCTGTTAATTCAGCGGATAGATCAACTTTTGTAGTATTTTCTGCTTGCTCTGTTGCAGGCTTATCTTCTTTTTTAGCTTCATCTGTATTGCCACAGCCAGTCATAAGAATGCCCCCTGCAACTAATACTGACAATAATGATGTTTTTTTCATGCCAAGTACCTACTTCCGAAATAGTTTATATTGAGAATGATAATGATTATCATCACCGATTGCAAGAAGTATTTTTATTTAAAGAAAAAAACGACATTTTCTAGTTTATAAATTTAAAAAAACTAGTAAAATATCATTTTTTCTACAATATAATGATTCTAAACTATGAAATTTTCGCTTGTTTTTTATATTCATATTTTCCATATAAGAAATAATAAAGCACAATTGACACTAAAATAACAAATACCATTGCGAAGAAAATGGCGCTGTACCCTGAAGTCGGAACGAAGAATCCTAAGAAATAAGGACCAACACCTAAGCCTAAATCATATAAAATAAAATATGTCGATGTCGCAAGTCCTAAACGTTCATTTGGTGTAACCTTAATAGCTATTGCTTGCGCTACTGAATTGAAATTGCCATAACCAATCCCTATGCAAGCAGCAGCTAGTAAAAAGACAACACTACTTGTTGCCGTACTAAAGGCATACATACCGATCGCAAAAATGACTAGACATGGATAAATTATAATGTTCGCACCTCTAGTATCTAGTAATTTCCCTGTAAACGGGCGTGTCGCTAAAATTACAATTGCATATATAATAAAGAAATAACTTCCTGCTGCAACCAAATCAAGCTCTTTAGCGTAAAACGTCATAAATGACATAACCCCTGAGTAGGCAAAGCCAATAACGAGCGCCACAAAAGCAATTGGCAAAGCGCGCATTTCGATAAAATTGCTTAATTTAAAGCCTTTTTTCTCTGCCATTTCTTTGGCCTTCTTCGGTGCATCTGGAACAGATACGATAAAATACATTAAAAAGCAAACAATAGCTAATACGGAATCGACAGCAAAAATCATTCGATAATCTTCAAACAGCTGTGTTAAAAGAATACCTATAAAAGGTCCGATAGCAGTAGCTAAAATAGCACTTAAGCTGTAATACCCAATCCCTTCTCCTCGACGCTCAGGCGGTAAAATTTGTGCAATAATTGTTCCCGTCGCCGTACTTGCCATCCCAAGTGCAATCCCCTGTACTAAACGATTGATCATTAAAAGCGGCAAATTCGTCGCGATAAAATAAGACATCGTTGATAGCATAAACAATAATAATCCACAAAATAATGTTTTTTTGCTACCCCAATCTCCAATAATACGTCCTGTCCCAAGACGACCAAATAAAGTACCAATAATAAAAATACTCGATACAAGCCCTGCCGTACTAGTTGATGCCCCAAAATGCTCAACCGCATAGCCTGCAATTGTAACCATTAATAAATAAAAAATTAATGTAATGGTAAAGTTAATAAGTGAGACGATTAAAAAGTCCTTGGTCCAAAGTTTTTGTCTAGATGCTTCCACTTTTTTTCTCTCCTACCGATTGATGTTTGCACAAATGTTCGCTAAAACTTGTGTCGCAATTTCAATTTCTTGCTTTGATACCCCTACGAGTGCCTGTTCAAAAAATGGCTTTAACTGTGCCTGAATTTCTTGCACAATCTCTTCACCATTAGCCGTTAATTGCACAAGCTTCTCACGCTTATCCCTACCAGCTACCGTTTCTACATAGCCAAGCTCCACAAGCTTTTGCACAAGCCTTGTCACACTCGGCTTTTCAATAAACATAAAATTCGCAATGTCAACAAATGTATGTGGTCCTTTATCCTTCAATAATCGAAGAAGTGCCCATTGAGAACTAAATAACTGATATTCCTCTAGCAGCACATTTACTTGATTGATAAACGGTCTGTACATTAAGCGGTACTGATTAAAAAATTCTTGTTCAATCGTCAAAGTTACCACTCCTTTTATATTAGTTAGCCTAGCTAACTATACGCTTATAAATTGTATTTGTCTAGTAGGAAATAAGCGAGAAGTCCTGCGTTTTGAACTGTCTTTCCGGCGGGGTCAGGGTTCTTTCCATCGATGTCGAAGTTCTTTCCGTCGATGAGGCCTAGTTTTCCGTCGCCGCTAATTCTATCCGTCCCTCTGAAATAGACATCCTTCGTTGCAGGGGTTCTTTCCGTCGGTTGGGCCGGACTTTCCGGCGCCGCAAATTTTATCCGTCGTTCTGAAATAGACTTCCGTCGTTGCAAGGGTTCTTTCCGCCGCTCTATGACTTCTTTCCGTCAGTTGGGCCTTGCTTTCCGTCGCCGCTAATTTTATCCGTCGTTCTGAAATAGACTTCCGTCGTTGCAGGGGTTCTTTCCGCCGCTCTATGACTTCTTTCTGTCGGTTGGGCCTTGCTTTCCGTTGCCGATAATTTTATCCGTCCCTCTGAGATAGACTTCCGTCGTTGCAGGGGTTCTTTCCGTCGCTCTAATACTTCTTTCCGTCGGTTGGGCCGGACTTTCCAGCGCCGCTAATTTTATACATCGCTCTGAGATAGACTTCCGTCGTTGCAGTGGTTCTTTCTGTCACTCTAATACTTCTTTCCGTCGGTTGGGCCTTGCTTTCCGTCGCCGCTAATTTTATCCGTCGTTCTGAGATAGACATCCTTCGTTGCAGGGGTTCTTTCCGCCGCTCTATGACTTCTTTCCGTCGGTTGGGCCGGACTTTCCAGCGCCGCTAATTTTATCCGTCCCTCTGAGATAGACTTCCGTCGTTGCAGGGGTTCTTTCCGTCGCTCTAATACTTCTTTCCGTCGGTTGGGCCTTGCTTTCCGTCGCCGCTAATTTTATACAACACCTTGAGGGTTCTTTTCGTTGATGTCTTGGTTCAATCCATTTACAACATAAATAGTAAAAATTCAGACCGCTTGAATTTTTGCTCTTTAATTTCCAATTAAATACTTCCTATTACTTTTAGTTCCCTCAGCTTTCAACGGTAACTTTCGTAATAATTTATAAGCTGTGTTCGGCGAATCTATTTTAAAAAACTCACAAAAACTTTTATTTGTTAACGCTTTGCCTACTAGTAATCGATAATCTTCAAGCGTTCTAAAAATTGCCTCTTGATCAACTGTTCCGCAGCGTTGACAATACCATCTTGGGTAACGATAGATCATGGTCTGTCCATTTAAACAACTTTCACATAGCACACCTTTTACTATATCCTGAACAGGCATTGCCATTTCTCTTTTGATTGGCCTATGAATGGACAATAATTTAGAAGCAAATTGAAAGAGCTTTTCCTCATCCATCGCCTCCTCTTTATGCTGCTGAAATAATTCTCTAACGTAATATCGCAGACCTGAAACATGAAAAATTGGTTGCCCCCTTAAACTCTTTGATAAAATAGCATTTTTCGTTGCAAAAACGACTGCATAATGAACGGGAATCTCAAGCCGGGACTGTTGTAACATAACCATCATCCACTCCATATGTCGCCTTCCTTGATGAAGTGGATTAGTCATTCCCTCTACATCTCCTTCTGCTGTTGTTCTTGTAAATTGATTAAAGGATTCATCATAATCTAGAAAGCCTGTTACATTTTTAATTTCGAGTATCAATATAAATTGAGGACATAGTAAAACGGTGTCTATTTGATGTGTAGTACCAAAGTGATTGAGTATTTGTAAATTATGAAGAAAATAATGCGGATGAGGTAAAATAATTTCAAGCCATTCGGCATCTACTCTTTGCTCCCCAGCAAAGCCTGCGTGTATACGCCTCAACTTCTCAAAATAGTTCATGTATTCAGTATGTGTACTAGGTAATCTTCGTATTAAAGCTTCTAAAATTTTGTGTTGCTCCGATTCCTGACGATCTAATAAAATCATTTTCTCATCACCTCCTATGACTATTTTATAAAAAAAGAACCTCATTAAAAGAGGTTCCAAAAAACTTGAAATGCCTATAGTACAAATTAAATTTTTCACCAACATTTTTAGATAGAAAGAACGGAAAAATTCCCACGATTCAGCTCTTGTTAGTATTTTTTTGCTCACTTTCCGTCGGTGGCCATATTCTTTCCGTCGCTCTAAAATTTCTATCCGTCGGTTGGGCCTCGCTTTCCAGCGCCGCTAATTTTATCCGTCACTTCGGCATTTCTTTCCGTCGCTCTAAGACTTCGATCCGTCGATGGGCCCTCGCTTTCCGTCGCCGCTAATTTCATCCGTCACTTCAGCATTTCTTTCCGTCGATATCGTAGTTCTTTCCGTCGCTCTATGACTTCGATCCGTCGATGGGCCCTCGCTTTCCGTCGCCGCTAATTTCATCCGTCACTTCAGCATTTCTTTCCGTCGATATCGTAGTTCTTTCCGTCGCTCTATGACTTCGATCCGTCGATGGGCCCTCGCTTTCCGTCGCCGCTAATTTCATCCGTCGCTTTGGCATTTCTTTCCGTCGATATTGTAGTTCTTTCCGTCGCTCTGAGACTTCTATCCGTCGATGGGCCCTCGCTTTCCGTCGCCGCTAATTTCATCCGTCACTTCAGCATTTCTTTCCGTCGATATCGTAGTTCTTTCCGTCGCTCTATGACTTCTATCCGTCGATGGGCCCTCGCTTTCCGTCGCCGCTAATTTCATCCGTCGCTTTGGCATTTCTTTCCGTCGATATTGTAGTTCTTTCCGTCGCTCTATGACTTCTATCCGTCGATGGGCCCTCGCTTTCCGTCGCCGCTAATTTCATCCGCCACTTCAGCATTTCTTTCCGTCGATATCGTAGTTCTTTCCGTCGCTCTAAGACTTCTATCCGTCGATGGGCCCTCGCTTTCCGTCGCCGCTAATTTCATCCGCCACTTCAGCATTTCTTTCCGTCGATATCGTAGTTCTTTCCGTCGCTCTAAGACTTCGATCCGTCGATGGGCCCTCGCTTTCCGTCGCCGCTAATTTCATCCGTCGCTTTGGCATTTCTTTCCGTCGATATTGTAGTTCTTTCCGTCGCTCTGAGGCTTTTATCCGTCGCTCTGAGGCTTTTATCCGTCGGTCTGCCCTCGCTTTCCGTCGCCGCTAATTTCATCCGTCACTTCAGCATTTCTTTCCGTCGATATCGTAGTTCTTTCCGTCACTCTGAGACTTCTATCCGTCGATGGGCCCTCGCTTTCCGTCGCCGCTAATTTCATCCGTCGCTTCGGCAGTTCTTTCCGTCAATGTCGAAGTTCTTTCCGTCGCTCTATGTCTTCGATCCGTCGATGAGGTCTAGTTTTCCGTCGCCGCTAATTCTATCCGTCCCTCTGAGATAGACATCCGTCGTTGCAGGGGTTCCTTCCGTCGATATCGGAGTCCCTTCCGTCGCGCTAATTTTATCCTTCTCCATGGAATTACTCTCCTTTGATGTGACCTCGCTTACCGAAAAGCATTTCAACACAAAAACAACTGAACAGCCTAAGCCATTCAGTCGTTTTTTCGTAGTAAATATAAAAAATAGGGTGCGCCGATACATGCTACTACTATACCTGCTGGCACTGTCGCACTTGAAATTGCTACGCGGCCTATAGTATCCGCTAGCATTAGTAGGCTTGCACCGATAAATAATGTGAGTGGTAAAAAGAATTGGAAGCGTGGTCCGACAAGCTGCTTTGCAATATGTGGTGCCATAAGACCGATAAAGGCAATGCCTCCTGTAACCGATACAGCTGCTGCAGCTAATGCTACAGAGACAACTAATAGTTGCAAACGCTCTCGTTCGATATTTAAGCCTAAGCCAACCGCCGTTTGTTCTGTCATCGCCAGTACATTTAACACATTTGCTTTATAAAAAATAAATGGAATGCCTAGCACAAGCCAAGGCAATAAAGCCCAGAAAAATGGCCAATCTGTTCCCCAAATATTGCCCGCTAGCCATTGCGAAATAAATTGCACATCGCTACGCTCAGCTGAGGAAATTATCATTATCATTAAACCCGATAAAGCAGATGCTACACCTACTCCGACTAAAATGAGCTGGACCGGTTGTACACCTTGATTGCGCTTATACGAGAAAAAGTAAATGCAGAATGCCGTTAATAGAGCGCTACAAAATCCTACGAGTGGTAACACATACGCAAAGTTAGGTAGATCTCCATTAACAAGGAGATAAAAAAGCGTAATACCAACACCTGCACCCGCGTTAATCCCAATAATACCAGGGTCGGCTAAGTCATTACGGGTCACTCCCTGCAAAACGGCACCAGCTAATGCTAATGCCATCCCTGCAGCTGCTAGCACAAACAATCTCGGTAAACGAACTGAGAACAATACGAATGATTCTTTGAAGCTACCGTCTCCCATTAAAATCGGTATTATTCGATCAATTGAAACCGAAGCTGCTCCCATTGAAATACCCATAACAAAAATAATTACTGTTAATAGTATCCAAGCCATTAACCATCTACGTTGTTTTTTTCGTCCTACATTAAACAATCTGGCGACCTCCCTTGCGAACAAGAAGTAAGAAGAATGGAAGGCCGATAATTGAAATAATTGCAACTACCGGTGTCTCATATGGAGCATTAATCACTCTACCTGCAAAATCCGCAGTCACCATAAACCATCCACCGATAATAGCACTCATCGGTAAGACAAATCGATAGTCTGTCCCTACAATTGCTCGGACAATATGCGGCACCATTAGCCCAACAAACGCTAAATTACCTACTAGCGCTACTGCAGAGCCTGCAAGAATGACAACTACAAACATCATAATGCCTTTAATGATTGCTGTGTTTTGTCCTAATCCAACAGCTACTTCTTCATTTAAACTTAAAATAGTTAGCTGACGACTAAATACAAAAGCTATCACTAATCCTATTAAAATAACAGGAGCAATTATTAAAGCTTGCCATGTAGTGCCAATTAAACCGCCACTCGTCCACATCGAAACATCTTTTGAAATTTTAAATAATATTCCCGTACCATCAGCTATTGCCTGTAATAACGCGGATACAGCTGCCCCGGCCAATACTAATTTTAATGGAGAAAAGCCATTCTTTGTTGATGCGCCAATACCATAGACAACAATCATCCCTACACCTGCACCTATGAAACATGCAAAAATAAGCGTATAATACGACGTATTTGGGATAAATGCCATCGTTAATGCAAGTGCCGCATTTGCACCTGCTGTGAGGCCAAGAAGTCCCGGATCTGCTAATGGGTTTCTAGTAACCCCTTGCATAATTGCCCCAGCAACTGCGAGTGCACTACCTACAAAAATAGCAGCAATAATGCGAGGAAATCGAATTTCACGTAAAATAGAATAATGCTTTCCACCGTCTTGTCCGACAATCGCTTGATAGACATCTTCAATACTTGTATTTGCCGCGCCGACACAAAGTGAGATCGTAACTGTCACCGCTAATAAGATCAGTGCAAGCAATACTTGAAGCCAAAATGGGAAATGTCGAAACTTTGTCATTTGCCTTCGCTACTCTCTACTGAAATTATTGTAAAAATTTCTTTTCAAAGAAATCTAGTTGATAATCTAAAGTGATTGGGTCATTAAAGTAAAATTCGTTGCCATTCACTTCAAATAAATGACCATTCTTCACCGCTTCTAAATCCTTAAACCACGCAGCATTTTTGATGGCGCTATCTTCACCTTTAAACGTACTAAAAATCACATAGTTACCTGCATATTCATTTAATACTTCTGAAGAAATTGCAAAATAACCTGGTTTTAAAGCATCTTGTTTTACTTTTTCAGGCATTTTCAAGCCCATTTCTTGATATAAAATTTCTGTTCCTCGACCCCAGTTATCCCCATACACATACATTTGTTTATTAAACATTTCTGCGACAGTAACCGTTGCATCTTCACCGATTTTTTCTTTAATTTTTGTGCCCGTCTTTGCAGCACGTTCTTTAAAATCTTTTACCCAATCAGTTGCTTCTTTTTCTTTATTCACAACTTTACCGATTTCAATAAATTGCTGTAAGTAATCAACTTTACCATAAGTAAATAATACAGTTGGTGCGATTTCTGCTAATTTATCTGCATTTTCAATACCATTTAAACCAATAATCAAATCTGGATCAAGCTCGATAATTTTTTCGATATCCGTATTCTCAACAACCACTGCATCTTTAATTTCATCTTGGAAGTTTGGATTATCTTCAGACCATGAATCAATACCAACAACATTAACGCCAAGCTTTAGTAAATCCCCAACAAATGAAGATAACACCACTACACGTTTTGGGTTAGCTGGTACTTCAATAGGACCTGATTCTGATTGATACGTAATCGTTTCTGCAGATGCTTTATCTTTTGAGCCCTCATCCGCCTTATCTTCTTTATTGCCGCACGCTGCAAGCACTAGTACGACCATCATAAACATTGGTAATAGCCACTTTTTCATAAATAAATCTCCTTTTACACTGTTTGTAGTAAGTTATATGTAATACACATTGGCTTATCTGTACGTGGATCCTTACCAATGACTGCATCAATATTAAACACTTTTTCTAATACTTCAGGTACCATTACTTCCTCAGCAGTACCGAACTTCACAAGCTCTCCTTTTGACAGCGCAACAATAAAGTCTGAAAAACGTGCTGCCTGATTTAAATCATGTAGCACCATGACAATTGTGCGTCCCTCTTCTTCATTAAGCTTATTAAGTAATTCTAAAACTTCTAATTGATGCGCCATATCTAAATAAGTTGTTGGTTCATCTAAAAAAATAATATCGGTCTCTTGCGCTAATGCCATTGCAATCCACACACGCTGACGCTGTCCACCTGATAAGGCATCAACTGTGTTCTGACGAAAGTCATCCGTTTTAGTTACCTTTAAGGCCCAGTCAATCATTTCTTTATCCTTTTGCGATAAATTACCGAAACCTTTTTGATATGGAAATCGACCGTAGGATACAAGCTCTTCCACTGTTAAACCATGTGCACTTTCCGGACTTTGTGGTAATATGGCAAGCTCTTTCGCTAATTCTTTCGTGTTCATCTCGGAAATATTTTGACCATCTAATATGACTTGTCCACTCTTATGCTTCAAAATCCTTGTAATAGCCTTTAAAAGTGTTGATTTACCACAGCCATTGGAACCAATAATGGTCGTTATTTTACCGTCCGGAATTTGTAGCGATAAATCATGCACAATCGTTTTGTCCTCGTAGCCGATACGAATCGATTCAACTTGTAAACGCACAACATAACCTCTCTTTCCTTTTACTTCTTTTCATGCTATGATAACGATTATTCGATAATGATAATCATTATCACTTAATTTAGTCTAGTTTTCCTATTAAGTTTTGTCAAACACTTTTTTATTATTTTTTAAGGATGTGGCGATATAAATGCAACATATATACGATGTAACAATTATTGGTGGTGGCCCTGCAGGCCTATATAGTGCCTTTTATAGTGGTTTACGAGGATTGAAAACGAAGTTAATTGAGAGTCAACAACAGCTTGGCGGTAAAGTTTTACTTTATCCAGAAAAGCTAATTTGGGATATTGGTGGTCACCCTCCAGTATTAGGCGAACAATTTGTAAAACAGTTAATTGCGCAGGCAAAAACTTTTGATCCAACCATTTTAACAGGGACAAAAGTCGATTTTATCGAGCGCCAAGATGATATTTTTATTCTACATACTGCACAAGGTGATAAACATTACTCTAAAACCGTTCTTTTAGCAGTTGGTGGTGGTATTATTAACCCTCAAAAACTTTCACTAGAAGGTGCAGAAAAATATGAAATGACTAATTTACACTATACCGTACAGTCTTATCGACACTTTGTGGACAAGGAAATTATTATTTCAGGAGGCGGAAATGCGGCTCTTGACTGGGCAGTTGAACTTAGTCCTATCGCTAAAAACGTAACTGTAGTTTATCGTAAAGATAAATTATCTGCCCATGAAGCAACAATTCAAGAGGCTATAGATGCTGGAGTAAACATTGAATGCCATACAACTATTTCTAAATTGACCGCTAATGCTGACAAAACGGCAATTCAATTAGTGACGTGTGAAAACTCAAAAACAAAGCAAAGCTATACCCGTCAAATTGATGAAGTAATTGTTAGTCATGGTTATAACCGTGAGGCATCATTAGAGTTAGATCAAGCGATTACCGTTCCTAAAAAAGATGATTACTATTTCGAAGGGAAAGCCACGGGAGAAACTGAGCAGCCTGGTATTTTTGCAGCAGGTGATATTTTATCATTTGAAGGAAAAATTCATCTCCTTCTAGGTACTTTCCAAGATGCAGCCAATGCTGTGAACTCTATCAAAACTTATTTAGAGCCTACTGCCTACCGCCACGGGGTCGTGTCATCACATAATGAAGTATTTAAAGAGAAAAATCGCTCTATTATTGAAAAGCAACTTAAATAAGCATTAATATGATTTATCAATCACAATAGCCCCTCTTAAGAGAAATTACTCTTAAGAGGGGTTCTAATTATTCTCAAGCCTTTCCTGCTTTATAAAGGCGGTCTAAAAAGATCCATCTACCTAAAGAAATTTATTAATGCTCCCATCTGCCTTAACATACCAAATCCATTTGTTATTGTTCCCGCATGGCTCATAATTGTATTTAAATGCTGTGGCAATCTTCCAAATCTAGAAGGTTGGGGCTGTTGATTAGGGTAAAAGAAAGGTGGCACTCTTCTACCTTGCATAGGAGGGCCAAAACCTTGTCTATTTCTTGGTGGGAATGGTGGTCTCATTCTAGGATTAGGCGGATAAAATGGCATCAATTCACCCCCTATCAAATATCTTTTTTCTAGTATACGTCTGTATTTTTTTATTGTTTAGACTATCGAATAAGGTGCTAAAAAAATATATAGATATGTATTGTAAAAATGTCGAAGCCCAAATTATTTATTAATCTCCCCCCCTTTTTTGTAAAGGTTCTTCATGACAACTCAGGAACCATAGTATTTTTAATTTCATATTATACAAAAATACGAATAAAGAAGGGATTCCGATTCAAAATTCAAAATACCTAGAATTTCTGTCCAAATTTGGCGTTGGCGGTGCGCATCCTGGTGGTATTAATCTAACAAAGGAAATATTCAAGGCAGAGAACATTAACGAAAACTCCTACATTTTGGATGTAGGGTGTGGTACAGGCCAAACCTCTGCCTATTTGGCAGAGACATATAAAGCAAAAGTAACAGGTATTGATATAAATTCTGAAATGGTCGCAAAAGCTAAAAGGAGAATGAAAAAAAATCACTTACCCGTAAAAATAATGCAATGCTCTATAGAACAAGTACCATTACCTGATCATACATTTGATTTTATTATTTCTGAATCTGTTCTTTCTTTTGTCAATAAACCTAATGCCCTAAAAGAAATTTTTCGTTTATTAAAGAAAGGCGGTCGGTTTATTGCCATTGAATTTACTATTAATCAACCACTTGAAGAAAAAAATGAAGAGGAAATCATACAGTTTTATGGATTTGATTCTTGTTTAATGAAAAAGGATTGGATAGCTTTGTTTAATCAGGCTAGTTTTAAAAATATTCATATACAAAAAAATAACTCAATCTTCTCAATCCCTGAGCTTCAACATTCAAAGGATATTGCACCTGAACTTTATGAGGTAATGGATAAACATTTCGATATGAACTTAAAATATGAAGGCATTTTAGACTATAGAATATATTCATGTACTAAATAGTGTGGGAGGTTATTCAAAAAGAGCAGAAGAATCGTTCAACGACAAAGCTCCTACTCCAACATCTATAGCGGGAAATTAATCCTCTGTGGCATTTCCCGCTTCTTCTTATTTTTTGCCCCTCACTCAATAATAATCCTTTTAAAAAGGATCAAAATTTCTTCCTTTACATATATTTATCTTCATTAATCATCACTGCATGAATGCCCTCAATGAAGGTATTGATTAGGATTGTAAAGCTTTTATTGATATCAAGGGGCATCCCAAATCCCCCCATTTGTTCAATAGAAGTGAATCCATGTAAAATACTTCGTAATCCTCTGACCATATGAATCGCAATTTCTTCTTGCAAATTATAGGCATCTAGCACTTGAAGTACAAGTTGCACGACAGCTTCTTGAGCATGCTGTAGTTCTTGATCGTTAGAATCTGGAAAGCGAGTACTAGCATCATACAGCCCCGGATGCTCTCTAACAAATTGAATATATGCTTGACTAATTGCACGAATGGCCTCATCGCCTGAACGTCCCACTGCAGCTTGAAGCATATATTCATTTAGTTTCTTTACTCCCTGTATGGCTAACATCTGCTTTAATTCATTTAACCCTTCAAGATGGTTATATAAGGAAGGTGGTCGGATTTCCAATTTTTCGGCTAATAGTCCAATTGAAAGTTGGTCCAATCCTTGTTCATCAACTAGCTCCGTTGCCTTTTGTAAAATAATTGATAAATCTATTTTCATTCGACGTGTCATTTTTATCACTTCCTATTTTGATTATCTAAAATTTTTTTCTGCTGCTGCTATCGCTATGTTCAAAAGTTCCTGGGGTTGCCTCAACATCTTTCCGTGCCCAACAGCAAGTAAGCTTGGTTTTAAATCCCTTAATTTTATTGCGCTTTTTAGAGCTGTGCTTTTATCCCATGTTGCTAGAGCAGGAAATGGAAACAACGGATTCATCACTCCCGTTACTATTAGTTTTCCTCTAGTTACAAGGGCATCACCAGCGATTAAACTTCTATTGCGCGTGTCAAAAAGAGTGATGGAACCGGGTGTATGACCTGGGGTTGCAATCACTTCTAATGAACCAACACGATCTCCTTCTTCAAGTAATAAGTCCGGTTTAGTTTTAATATTTTTTGGAATACCTCCCCGAATGGGTGTGTTTTTTTCATTTGGAAGTAATGCACTATTCCCTTCCAATAACAATGCATCTCTTGAAGAAATGCACACCTGACTATCTGGTAATAATTCCTTTAACGTGTCTAACGCTCCTATATGATCACTATGTGCGTGAGTAATGATGATTTTCGTAATCGGTTTACCAATACTTTCAGCCGCTTTTATTATACTTTTTGCACTATATGGTAGTGCTGCATCGATAAGTGTAAGCTCGCTTTCTTCCTCGACAAAATAACAATTAACAGGAAAAATCCTTGGCATAAATGACAATTGAAACACGGTACCAATCTTCGTGATTTTCATTCAAAATCAAATCCCCTTCACAAACTAATTATATTCATATTTTAACTAATCGAATTAGTTTTCACAATATTTAAATTTAAAATAAATAGGCACGATTTATGGTAATGGCCTTTTACGCTAAATCATTGCTAATTTGATACACCATAAAATGACACCTGTCATAAAGAACCTTTGACTGGTGTGAATATGTTTTTTCCTTTCGTTTTCTTATCATTATTGTAAGAAAACAAAGAAAGAGTGATTTTATATGAAGGTACAACAAAGATTACCGTTAATCGATATGTTACGAGGCTTTGCCGTATTAGGGACACTTGGCACAAATATTTGGATTTTTGCTTATCTTGGAGATATTTCGTATATCACAACGAGTAGTTATTCAGGTTGGTGGTCATTGAACGATTTTTTACGAATGGCAGTCCTATTTTTAGTAAACGGTAAACTCCTTGGTTTATTAACAATAATGTTTGGTGTAGGTCTAGAATTAAAATATCAACAAGCCTTGCGAAAAGGAAACGCTTGGCCTGGAATGTACATTTGGACAATAGTCTTTTTATTTATGGAAGGTCTTATCCACTTCACCTTAGTCATGGAATATGATATTTTAATGAGCTATGCTGTGACAGCCGTCATCGTTGCCTTTATCGTTAAATTTGGTGATAAAGCAATTAAACGAGCTTTATACATTTTTGGTAGTTTCCATGCACTAATGATTCTAATAATTTTAGTCGGCACATTGCAGGGTGCTGCCAATGTTTCCCTTGCTGGACTCGATCCAGTCGTTAATCTTTATGAAAATGGCACTTGGTTTGAGCAAATACAATATCGTTTAACACATTTTCTTTATTATAGAACGGAAGCTATTTTTATTATTCCAATGAATATCTTTTTATTTTTACTAGGTGTTAAGCTGATGAGAAATGGTGTATTTTCGCAAGATGACAAAGGACGTCAGGCGCGTCAAAAACTATTCAAAATCGGTATTTTTATTGGGGTGCCTTTAAATCTCCTAATCTTTATTCCTGGAGGAGCATTTGATTTACCTGTTCGTTATTTATTCGCACCAATTCTATCTATTGGTTATATTGGTATATTAGGTAAAATGGTAGAATATAAGAAGCTTGATTGGGTATGGAAGAGATTTGGCGAGATTGGGAAAATGTCTTTAAGTTGCTATGTACTTCAAAATGTTATTTCTTCTATTATTTTCTATGGCTGGGGCTTAGGTTTGGGTGGAAAATTGAATAGTATTGAAGTTATCAGTATTTGGCTAACCCTCTCCCTTCTACAACTTTTCATTGCGCATATTTGTATCAAGCATTTTCATGTTGGACCAATGGAATGGATTCGGAAACATGCCATTCAAAGTGTCACGCAGAAATAATCGACAAGGGTTGGTGTGAAATATAAAGATTTATCCAAGAGACCAGGCAAAGCGCTATTTAATTATCGATGTTGTATCACTAGTTTTTTTATTTACAATGGTATTAAGTTCGAACTCTCCAATACCGTTAATAGCTAAATTAATTATCCTTATGCTATTTTTAGCAGCCTTATATATTGCTTTATGGTTTAAAGATTGGCGTTTATTGCTAGCTTCTTTACTAGGCTTTACGCTTATTATCATACTGGGTATTTATGAAGGATCTACTATGTTATTATTTGGATTTACATTTGCTGATTTAATTGGGAGAGCTAAAAAGAAATGGCATATTGCTATAGGAATGATTGCCATTGCCTTTATGTTTTTTATAGTTATTTGGTTTGAATCAGGAGCCTCGTTCAAATTACAATCCCAAGCAATAATACCTATTATGATCATTCAGCTATTATTTCCAATGCTAATTTACTACGTAGAAAAGTCCAAAAAATTACAATCGGAATTAACAGTGGTAAATACCCAGCTTGTTCAGCAAGAAGAAAGACAGCGTATTGCGAGAGACCTCCACGATACACTTGGTCATACATTGACAATGATTAAAATAAAAAGCGAACTAACATCAAAATTAGTCGATAAAGATACAACGCGTGTTAAGGATGAGCTAAATGATATTTTAGCAACAACACGAACAGCACTAAAACAAGTAAGAGAATTAGTCTCCGATATGAATTTTATTTCGTTAGAAAGTGAGCTTATTCATTGTAAGCAGCATTTACAAACAGCAGATATTTCAATAAAAATAAGAAATAATTGTCCAAAGCTTCTGCTAGCTAGTGTAGAAGAAACGATGCTTTCCCTATGTCTTCGGGAAGCAACCACAAATATTATTAAACATAGTCAAGCAAAAAAATGCCAAATAGATATCAACTATATAAATGGAGTTTTAAGGATAAACGTTGCCGACGATGGTGTCGGCTTACATAACCAAGGACATGGGAATGGACTATCATCGATGAAAGAAAGAATGAAAGCCCTTCAAGGAAATGCTTCCATTGACAACTTACCGAATGGCGGAACGATTGTGACATTAACAATGCCTATTCAACACTATAAAAAGGAGTCAACTACATGATACGAGTATTAATAGCAGAGGATCAACAAATGTTACGTGGCGCCTTAACTTCCTTATTGTCGTTTGAGCCCGATATAAATGTAATCGCAGAAGTTTCAGATGGCCAAAAAGCATGGGAATATATTCAACAAGAACTACCCGATGTTTGTGTATTGGACATCGAAATGCCTCATCTTTCTGGTCTTGAGCTTGCTGAAAAAATTAGACAGGCAAATTTACCGTGCAAGGTGATGATTGTCACTACTTTCGCACGGCCTGGTTATTTACAAAAAGCGATGGATTGTGAGGTACATGGTTATTTATTAAAAGATGAACCGATCGACTATTTAATCGAAACAATTAGAACAGTGATGAATGGTGAGAAGGTCGTCAGCAGAGATTTAGCTGCTACGTTGTTTATGAAAGAACAGAATCCACTTAATGAACGTGAAATTGCTGTTTTGCAGCTTGTAAAAGAAGGACTCACAACTAATGAGATTAGTAAAAAGTTATTTTTAACGAAAGGTACTATTCGAAACTATTTATCAACCTCTATTCAAAAACTCCATGTCGAGTCTAGACAACAAGCTGCTCAAGTTGCCAGTGAAAAAGGTTGGCTCTAGAAAAAGAAAAGCGATACTGCATTCCTCACTTAAAAAGTGATACAGTATCGCTTAACATTTTAATTGACTTCTTTTTTTGCTAATTTATTTTTAGACACTAAATTTATGATTAATTCAACGAGTACCACAGCAATTAATGAAAGCCCAAATAGTGGCATCAGTATCCCTAAAATTATCATGAAAATGATAAAAGGAATGGATACCTTTTGAGAAATTTTAGGTGGTGCAGATAGCATTCCTTGTTTCTTTCGTAATAGCCATGTGCTAACTCCCCAAATAATAACTACTAAAAATGCTAGACATACTAGTAAATTAATTAATTTATTTGGCCAGCCAAACAAGTGACCTTCATGCAAAGGAATTCCCCACGTGAACCATTTAGCAAGAATACCATAGTCCTCATATCCTACCTTGTCTATATATTTCCCGCTATACTGATCAAAATACATTGTCGTTTCATCATATGGACTAACATCAAGACCTGTGACACCTGTGTTACTAGATTTTGCAACCGTATAGACACCGACTTCACTAGTAGGATAGATAATCGCGTATGGTTTTGATATATTCATTGCATTAATTTCATGTTGCAACTTTTCTACGCTTAGTTGGTAAGGGTTCGTACCACAGACCGTATCGGCTCCGTTACCATGATGTGCTGCATGTCCTTCATGTCCTGAATCTGACGTTGGAGGGGTTTCTTGACGAGTAGCCCACGGAATTTCACTGACATCAGATGTAGGTGGCTGCTGCTGCAATAACGGCGTACCGAAAGATGGATGATCTTGTGAAGCTTGGTAAATATATTTCCCCATAAACGCAGACCATGGTAAGCCTGTGAATATAATAACAAGCATTGGTATCGTTATAATTGTTCCAACAAGCGCATGGAATTTTCTACTCTTTTGACGTTTGTTTGTCTGCTTTGTTTTCTTTAGTACTTTTCCTTTAAACGTCATATAAATGCCTGAAAGTAGTAAAAAAATAGCCCAGCATGCAGCTAGTTCTACTAAATAATTGACAAAAGTTCCCCCAATAAATAAAGAACTATGTGCATTTCTCATAATATTTGCAAATGTGTAACCAGCATCTTGACCACCAATAATTTGGTTATGATCATCTAAAAACACGTATTTCTCTTTGCCATCTGCATTCTTCATCGTAAGTCGAGTATTATATGGCTCTTCTAACTCAATAATTTTATTGGTTTTATAGCCAGCATATGATTCTTCTGCAAGTTTAACAGCATCATCAATAGATTGTACCTCGGTTTTTCCACTTTCACCAAAAAAGTATTTATCATATAACTGATTTTCAACATTGGTATAAAATAAAAAACCTATACCACTTAATGTTAGCGAAATAAGAAGTGGAGTTATAAATAATGCGGCATAAAAATGCGTTCGCCAAAAGCTCTGATAAAGCGTGTTCTTCATGTCTAATTCTCCAATCTATAATAATAAGCGCAAAATTATTATATATATAAAAAGTGAAATAAGTATGAAGTCCTAGAGTTTTTTTTATGACAAATTAAATGTATTCCTATTGATATTATTAGGTTAAGGAAAACAAAAGGATTGTTTTTATTAAGAAAGGCTACTTAATGTCCGTATTGGGGTGAACATTAGGTAGCCTTTTAATTTTGGTGACACTAATCAGTGGGGATAATGCGTCCCCACTGATTAAAGTTTCACTTTATCCCGCTTTAACGGGCAGTAATAAATAAGCAAAAGCAAAGAAGTTAGGCGCGAGTTTAAACTGCCCGTAATAGCCCGATTGGTGAAACTAATAATCAGTGGGGTTAATGCGTCCCCACTGATTAAAGTTTCACTTTATCCCGCTTTAACGGGCAGTAATAAATTTAGCAAAAGTGTAGAAGTTAGGCGCGAGTTTTACTGCCCGTAATAGCCCGATTGGTGAAACTAATAATCAGTGGGGTTAATGCGTCCCCACTGATTAAAGTTTCACTTTATCCAATTAGTTCTTTCATTACATTCGAATAAGCTGTTAAAATATCATTTTTATGAACAGCATCTTGTCCTACATATTGTTCAACTGTCTCCTTTAATGTTTGAGAAGTACTTGTAAATTGCTTCTCCATAACTTCAATTTTTAACAGACTTTCATAATACTCGATTACTTGTAGATTCATGTGTAACACTCCTTCAATTTAGCATAAAAAACATCTTTCCTTCTTCAGAAAGATGTCTACTATGACAAATACACGACATAATACGGTGATTGACATGGCGAAAAAAGCAGTCTAATAGAAGCTACCCTTTTAGCAATCATCGTACTATGAGCATGCAGGAGAAATTCTCTAGTCACACTCAACACCCCCTATCCTCGTAGGTTTTTTGGTTGTACTAGATAAAGGCAGGTCTCCTGGCTTATGTTCATCACACTTTTCACCTTCCCATTACAATGCGTAACAGTGGTCTTTTGAAACGTGCTCACATTTACAGTTGCGGGACAGCGTCGGATTTACACCGATCTTCCCTTTTAAACAAATCGAATTTATGATTTGTACCTCTATCTTATTATTCCGTTTTTATTATTATACCAGAGTGGTTTGTGTACATTGACACTCTCTTAATAGATTACTAATATCACAGGTCTATTGATTCTGCTACTGAAATTTTTTAGTGAGGAATGGATATCCGATGACGAGTTTTTTGTCACCGAATCTGAAATTTTTGGGAATAATAAACTCTTATCATCAATTGAAAAAAAGAACTTCGAATAAGAAAAACATAGGGAGATTTTAGTCTTCCTATGTTTTCATTCATATTATTTATCTGTTTGTTCTTGCTTCTTTTTCAAATATTCCGCACGTATTTTTTCAAGTTGCTGCTTTTTATCAAATTTGGCAGGCTTGTGTTTTTCATGATACTTTGTCACAGCTGCCTTACCTTTAGTATCCAATTGATATTTCCCCACTTTGTTCACCTACTTTTCTTGTCCTTAAAGAGAATCTATTCAACAAATATAATATACCTTATTTTACTAAAGTAAACCTTATTAGTGTACTGTTAACCTTGCATATATCAACGTTTATAATAGACAACCAAATAGGCATCCAACCCCTATCCTCGTAGGTTTTTTGGATGTACTAGATAAGGGCAGGTCTCCTGGAATATGTTCATCACACTTTTCACCTTCCCATTACAATGCGTAACAGTGGTTTTTTGATACGTCCTCACATTTACAGTTGCAGGACAGCGTCGGATTTACATCGATCTTCCCTTTTAAACAAATCGAATTTATGATTTGTACCTCTATCTTATTATCCCATTTTTATTATTATACCATAGTATCTGGTATTATTGAGTGCTTCTATTATTTTCAATAGGCTCAGGTATCATCTGTTGCTAAAACAGACTTGTAAAATAAAGGATGTTTTGTTATTTTAGAGTTAGTTATCCGACTAACTAATAACAAAGGAGGTGTAAAAGGATGGCCAAACCTACTGGTATCGAAAAGTCAGATTTATTAAATGCTGCGAAGCAAAGTTTAGTAGAAAGAGGAATTGAAAAGTTTACATTAAAGGCCGTTGCTGAGCAAGCTGGTGTGACACAAGGAACTATTTATTATCATTTCAAATCAAAAGAGCAAATAATTCTTGAAATTGTCCAAGACATCTGTGAAAATTCTTGGAATGAGATTTTGACGACTGATCAACAAGTGATTCAAGCTGCACTTCTCTCTGCTAAAAGTCGATATGAAAACGATTCTTTTTATCATAAATTATTTTTCACTTTAATCGTCTTTGGCTTTAGTAACCCAATTATTAAACAGACAATCGGACAAATCCTAGCGTCTGAAAATGAACATTTATGTAACGTTTTAGAAAGATTATGGGATACATCCCCCATTGATGGCGTTTCAATGGAAACATGGAGCATTTTTTTTAATGCCATTATTGATGGTTTTGCAATACAAGTAATGATGAGAGACGATGTAGATGTAGATGCATTCTATCAACAATTCGAAAAAATCCTTGAAACACTTCATCGTCTAGGAAAATAACTTGAGGAGGAACTACTATGCCATTCTTTTTATGCTGGGGTTTTGGGATTTGGCTATTTGCAAGTGCTGCGTTTCGATTTGTAGGGCAATACTTTTTTACCCTTGAAGAACCTTTTCTCATGTTTGGTGCTTACATTTTAGTTATTCCACTCATTTGGATATCGACAATACCTATTTATTCTATGAAAAAAATACAAGGTACAGAGCGATTACTGGCTGCTATTTGTATCGTACTACCCGGAATGCTCATCGATGCAGTTGTATTATTCTATTTCGACAATATTTTTCCGAACTTATCGGCTGATGTAGATCGTTATTTCGCCTCATGGCTTCTATTGGCCTATTCTCTAATACTTCTTACTGGCTTTACAAAGGCTTCATTCATGAGAAAAAAAACTATTAATTCGTCAAATTAAAGGATTTGGCATTATTATCCTAGAAGTAAGTATCGATGAAGAATTAAAGGGGGAGAAAAAATGGTTGTAGGCTTACATCACGTTCAAATAACAATTCCAAAAGGTGAAGAAGAAAAAGGGAAACATTTTTACTGTCAAGTATTAGGTCTAAAAGAAATTAAAAAGCCTGATTCGCTAAAAGGACGAGGTGGATTTTGGTTACAGGTTGGCAATAAAGAGGTCCATGTAGGTACAGAGGATGGCTTTGATAGATTAACGACAAAGGCTCATATTGCCTATCAAGTTGAAAATATAGAGCAGTGGAAAAAGGCATTAGCTGAACAACATATCGAAATTTTCGATTCAGTTCCAATTCCTCATTTTGAACGTTTTGAATTTAGAGATCCATTCGGTAATAGAGTGGAGATGATTCAGGAAATTTAAAAGAAAACAGTTGAATAGAAGTTAAATTTCTATTCAACTGGCATGCTGTTTAAAGTATGAATCTTCAGCAGTGTGAGGGCTATTTCCTGACAGTCGTTTTAACAAAATGTTATCCAATTTTTTAATTTTAGCGGAACACTTTTACGTTTTTATCGCCCAACTTTTTAGTTTTATCGATTAACTTTCGCGATTTATCACCCAACCTTCTGATTTTTATCGACATCCGCCTTTCACCGCTTAGAAATGCTTGTACTACCTGCACCTATGACCCTTCCATCCTACAACACTTCACCCAACTGAAACATTTGTAATATAATTGTAAATTAAGGCGATGAGGCGCTTTATATCAGGTGTTTACAGTGATTTCCCATTCGCCGTGGTAACAATTACCTCAAAGAAGCCCTACATTTTCATGCTACGATTAATTCCAATGGCAAGCCAAATCGGGATTAATCCTAACAAAAAGCTTCAGGAGGAAATTACATCATGAATAAACGATTTTTAAATACAACATTAGCATTGACGATAGGTTTTAGTGCAGTGGGAATGGTACAACCAACTGTTCAACCCATAGAAGTAGAGGCTGCAACAACAAATGCCCTGAATAACACACAAGCAGTTAATGCGAAAGCAGATCAACTAATTCAAACTGGAAAAAGCTTAATTGGTAAGGCGACATACAGCAATTCCGTATACAAGGATACATATCCTTACAAGTTTTCTTGTGCTTCATTTATTATGTACATTTTCGAGAAAAATGGGGTAGACATTGGAACTTATAATGAGGATTATATGTTACAGCAAGGAACAGCTGTTAGCAGAAACCAATTACAAAAAGGTGATTTACTATTCTTTAAGAGTAAAAAAACTGGGACAGACCCTGACCACGTTGGTATGTATATCGGCGACAACAAAATGATTCATATGGCTGATTCTAAGCAAAATATCATTATTTCTGATTTAAACGGCAAAGCATATTATAAAGATAATTATGTTGGGGCCCGTAGAGTATTACCTACATTACTTTCAGCTAATCCTGCAACGAAAGGCGATAAAATTGTTGAAAACGCCTTTAATTATAAAAATAAAGTAACTATGAGCTCTACAAATAATGAAGCAAGTCTTCGCTTTACAGCATCAGGCTATGTAGACTTCATCTATCGTAAGAGTGGAGTTAAACTTGGTGCAACCAATGTAAAGGAACTAATGAATGTTGGAACAACGGTATCACGTACCAATTTAAAAAAGGGTGATCTAGTGTTCTTCAATAGTGTTACAGGCTCTAAAACCCCTTCATTAGTAGCTATCTACGCAGGAGATCAACGTATTATCATTCCAAGCTCTAGTGGTATTACTACAAGAGTACTAATGGTTGATTATTATAAAGAGCATTATATTACAGCAAAACGTGTTTTTTAAGATCGTTTACTAGAATCATTTAAAATGCTTCAAATTTAAAATGATCAACACAAAATTACATGTTTTGAAAAAGAGGCTGGGACATAACTAGCTTCAATTAGTGAGAAATCCGAATTTGAATGCATTCAAATTCGGATTTCTCTATTTTTTATGTAGTCTCCAGATAGCTTTTAGCCAATGGCTGTGAATTTTCTTAAATTCACAGCCATTAATGCGAGGCCCATCTCGTTTTCAACCTTCGATTTTCCTCGTACCGAAAATCGAGTGAAACGCAAATTAGCCTTCAAGAATCCAAAAACTGGTTCCACATCAATTTTGCGTTGACGATAAATGGTACTCGTTTTTTCTTCTGAAAGCTTTGCTCTCACATATTCTTTTTGTTGTTCCCATTTCTCATTCACCATTAACTTACGATTATTTCCTTCTTTTGCTTTTGTGCATAATGAACGGAGAGGGCATCCGGAACAGTCTTCACATTCGTATACCTTAAACTCACGCGTGAAATCATACTTATCCGTTTTCGTGGTACGATATTTAAATACAAGCTGTTGTTGGTTTGGGCAAGTGTATCGATCATGTTCTTTATCATAATCCCAGTTCGCTGTATTGAATTCGTTTTGCTGATGCTTTTTCTTTTGTTCTTTTAAATACATATTGTACGTGATTAAGGCTTCTCGCTTACGATTCGAAAGGATATCATCATAATTTTGTTCACTGCCATATCCGGCATCTGCGACGATGTGTTTTGGTAACTTAAAATAATGTTGTTCAATTTCATCTAAAAACGGGATTAATGTACGTGTATCCGTTGGATTCGGAAAAATGCTATAGGCAAGCGCATACTGACCTTCTGTTGCCACTTGTATGTTATAACCTGCCTTCAATTGACCATTTTTCATATAGTCATCTTTCATACGCATAAATGTCGCATCCAGGTCTGTTTTCGAATAACTATTTCGTTCGTCAAAGATTTCAAAGTCTCTTTGATATTTTAGTTTGCGTTCAATATAGTCGATTAATTGTTTGCGAGCTTGCTTTGGGAATTTCCGTTCCGTTCTTAAAGCCTTTCGTTCTGCTACATCTGATGAATCCTCAATTTTTCGATCATATTCAGAAATCACTTCATCTACTTTTTCGACCGTTTGAGCTAGCTCTTCTAGCGTTAATTCATCTTCGCTTTCTCGTTCAATTTCAGGTAGTATCTCTTTTTCAAGTAGCTCGTTGTATAGTTGGTTCGATTTCTCTATCAAGCTACCATGAAATTTTTCAATGGATTTCTTCCAAACGAACGTAAATCTATTCGCATTCGCCTCAATCTTCGTTCCATCAATAAAAATTGCTTCTTGATCAATGATTTTTTCTTGCACAAGCTGACAACGGAATTGGACAAAACATTGGCGAATTAATTCTTTTACTTCAGGTTGGATACGAAAACGGTTAATTGTGCGATAGCTTGGTTCATATCCTTGTGCAAGCCACATCATCCGAATACTGTCTTTTAAAAGCGCTTCAATTTTGCGACCAGAAAAGACAGATTGCGTGTAGGCACATAGTATAATTTTAAGCATCATGCGTGGATGATAGGCAGGACAGCCCTCATTTCGAAGGAATGGTTCGAACGTTTCAGGCGGGATACTTTCGACTAAATGGTGGACGTGGAAGGCAATATCATTCTTTTGTAACTTTACTTCTAAATCTAAAGGCAAAATTAATTGATTCATGTTATAATTTTTATACATAAGGATCCTTCTTTCTGTAATTTTGTTGTGGTGACTTAATTTTATCAGAAGTGGTCCTTATTTTTTTATGAAAAAAATTTAAAGCCGGTGAAATTTTACTGATTGTAAAATTTCACCGGCTTTTTAGTTTAGAGATGGGTTTTGTCCCAACCTCTTTTTCTATTATTTATTTTTTAACTGATTCGCAAATTCTATCATAGATTTGCTAGACATAGGACCTTTAATAAGTACAATGGTTTCACTATCGAGCTTATTGTTTAGTACTTCTAAAACTCCTGTAACATCTTTAAACATATGCACATCTGCTTTCGTGCCTTCCTTCAACGCTTGGTTCGCAATATTTTCTGCTCTTTTGCCAATAGTAATAAGCGTATCGATATTTCTTTTTGCGACCATTGTGCCAATCTCACGATGATATTTCTCTTCGAAATTTCCTAATCTCTTTATGTCACCTAAAATAAGAATTACTTTTTTCCTTTTTCCTATCGTATCTAGAACCTTCAGTGCTGCTTCCACAGAAGTCGGGTTATTTGTCCAAGTATCATCTACTATAGTACATTCACCAATGCCTGTAGAAAATTCTAAGTGTCTTGCCATCGATTTGAACGTTTTTATTTGTGAAATTGCGATATCAATGGAAAGTCCCATTTCCTTTACGGCAGCTATAGCCGCTAATGCATTATATACTTGGTGTTCTCCGTATCCAGGAACAAACAAATTGTAATTATCGTTTTCTACTTTTAATACAAATTTCATGCCGCCTTTTGCGAATTTGATATTTGTAGCTTGATAATCTGACTTTTCGCGAACGCCAAAGGTAATAACCTTCCCTTTAAATTTATTCAAAGAGATTTTTTTAATGTTTTCATCATCACCATTAATGATTAACGTGCCATCTTTTCTTATTCCATCTACAATTTCAGCCTTTGCTTTTATATAGCCATCAAGATTTATACATCCATCTAAATGATGGACACCGATATTCGTAATAATACCAATTGTAGGCTGATAGATCATACATTGGTGTTTAATATTCCCTATATTCCCCAGTCCTAATTCAAAGATAGCTGCTTTTGTATTCTGATTGATCCCAGTCAAGTACGGTAAGGATTGCCGTGGCTCATTTTTACTGCTGACAGATGCTTGAACATTCCATTCCTTACTAGCTATGTGTTTAATCATTTCTTTCGTTGTCGTTTTACCACATGTTCCGGTCAAAGCAACGACAGGTATTTGAAATAGCTTTCTGTAATAATCCATGAATTTCCAATAGGACTGCACAATACTTTTGACACTTATAACGGTTGTATTCTTCAGCGCATGTTTCAATTCCTCTGATGATTTATCAGAAATGACTAGAGATGGCCCCTTTTGATCTATTTCTTGCCAGTTGATAGTATCATTTTTACTAACGAACATAAGTGTATTATTTTGAGTCAGTTCATGTCGGTTATAATAAATTGCATGTTTAACAGACCAGAGTTCAGAACCGTTTATTAATTCTCCTTGTAATAATTTTCTTATTTCGCTCACACTAATATGTTGCAAGTTAACTACGCCCCCTTCCTATAATGTACATTTCTGAATAAATGAGTTAACATGATCATACTTCTGCATTTCTAGTAATTAGTTATAGGCATGCTCAATCTAGTAAATGATGAAAAATAACATTTATTTAGGTGAATAACAATAATCTATTCGGAAGTAGATGATTTTTTAAATTTTAAATCATCTGCCAACTTAGAAACTTCTTTACTATACATATCTCCTTTAATGAAAATGATAGTATTTTCATCTACAATTTTATTTAACAATTTATAGACGAGCGTAGTATTTTTAAAAATATGAACAGGTGAAGTAAGACCTTCCTCAATAGCATGAACCGCCATAATGCTTGCATGTTCTCCTATCGTAATGAGGACATCGACCCCAATTTGAGCAATTAGTTCTCCTGCTTGCTCGTGAATAATATATCCCCAAGACCCTAAATCTGTAATCGTCCCAATAATGGCAATCTTTTTCTTGCCTTCTCCGAGCGCATTCAAAACCTTTAATCCTGCCTCCAAAGAAGTAGTAGTTATATTCCATGTATCATCTATTAATACGGAATTATTAATGCCCTTAAACACCTGAAGCTGCTTATTCAATTTTCGGAATGTTTGCAGTTGTTTAGCTGCTAAAGAAATCGGCAAACCCATTTCATAAATAGCTGCAATCGCTGCAAGTGCATTATATACTTGGTGCTCACCAAAACCTGGTACAAAGATTTCATGGAGTTGCTTCTTGTGATGAACGTTGAACAGCATACCGTTTTTGTGGTAGCGAATATTACTTGCTCGAAAATCACAGGAATGATGCTTACCTACTTTAATAATGCGTCCTTTAAACTTCGATAAATCTATTTTACTTGTGTTGATATCCTCAGCATTAAGGATTAATGTGCCTGCAGGACTAATAATGTCCAACATTTCACCCTTTGCTTGGATATAGCCCTCTAAAGTTTTACAATAATTCAAATGATGTGCTCCTATATTTGTAATGATCCCAATAGTCGGCTTGAAATATTCTCCCGCAAGTGTGATGTCCCCCGGTGAACCAACAGCTGTTTCAAAAACGGCTGCGTCGGTATGATCATCAATATTCAGTAAATATTGCAAAGAAGCAGTTCTAGAATTACTACTTAGTGGCGTGGATACTACATTTTTTTCTGCAGAAAGTATATGTTTGATCATCTCTTTTGTCGTCGATTTACCAGAAGTACCAGTAATGGCTACGATTGGGATATTAAATTGATTGCGATAAAAATTTATAAACTTCCAATAGGCCTCATCTATATCTCTTACTTTAATGATGATTATTTGCTCAGGTATTCCTTTTTGACTGTATAGTCTATCAGTTACAAGCACTATTGGATAAAATGACTCATAGTCTTTCCAGTTGACAATAGGCTTATTTGTAAAAAGGGCGGTATTTGGTCTTTTCAATTGCTTCAGTCGATATGCGCCATGTTGAATCAACACTTCCTTCGACCCTTGCACTAAATGGCCTGCAGTTATCGCTGTTAAATCCTGCACCGTAAGAGGCTTCATATTATTTTCCCCTCCTTTCCTCTCTAGTATATGTAACTTCTTAAAAGTTGCTTGGATGTATACGAGATACTTAACTAGAGGAAACCTATTTCTTAGCATATATATATAGTTGATTAAGCATCTAAGTAACAATAGAAGGAGTGATATACCTGAAAACAATTATATTTATTGGCACAAACAAATCCGGGTCAAGTCGTGAAGCAACAAGAGCAGCAGAAAAAATGGGATATTTTACTGTACTTTTTACTAACAACGAAAAGCAATTACAGCAGAGAAATGCCTACCCTGATATTCATAAAATGATTCTTATTGATACTTCGAATATAAAGATCATGAAAGACGAAATACTCAATTTATCTAAAAATGGCTTTGAAATAAAATCTATCGTTAGTTTCGTTGATCCCTTTGTTCATATTGCCTCAATTTTATGTGATGAATTTTGTGACAACAAAACATCTTCAACAGCTATTGAAATGATGGAGGATAAAGAGAAAACTAGAATTTTTTTAAAGAACCAGCCTTATTCTCCAAAGTTTTTTCTTCTCAAGCCAAATGAGTCCGTCCCTAATAACCTGGGATTTCCGCTTATTGTAAAATCTCCAAAATCAACAGGCTCCAAAGATGTTTTATTAGCAAACGATACAGGTCAACTGGAGAAACACCTGAGCCATCTACGAAGCAAAAATCCTGGTGAAACAATTATGGTAGAGGAATATATCGAAGGTCCGCAATATTTAGTAGAAGCACTTGTCTATAACCGACAAGCAAATATCATCGGTATTATTGAACAAGAGATTACTCAAGGTAAACGTTTTATCATTACTGGTTATGGTGTTCTCGTTAAAGCCCCTAAAGAAATTCAAACCGGACTTGAGGAAGTACTGCAATCAATTGTTAAAGAGTTTAACATCGAAAATGGTGCATTGCACTTAGAGCTTCGTTTAACAAAAAATGGTTGGAAGCTTATTGAGATTAATCCGCGAATCTCAGGAGGAGCAATGAATACTATGCTTCATGCCGCTTTCGGGTTTAATTTAGTGGAAGAAACACTTAAATTATTTTTAGGTGAACGCCCTGATATCAATCCGAAGCATAGAAAGTTTGTCTATACAAAATACGTCATTGTTCAAAGTAAAGGTATTTTAGAAAAAGTTATTGGAAGAAATAAAGCAACTAATTCACCAGGAGTTGTGGAAGTATATGTAAAGCCCAAAAAAGGGGCATTGCTAACTCCTCCTTTATCGATGGGTCATCGTTATGCATATGTAATTGCGGTAGGCGCAACATTAGCGGAGGCTAAAAATAAAGCCTATAAAGCTGCAAAAGAAATAAAGTTCATTCTAAAACCATCTTAATTATCAATTATGCCTCTGGATAATTGCTTCCGGAGGCTTTAACTTATTTCAGCACCCTCTAAAAGAAGTTAGAATACTTTCTGAAAATGCTCTCATACAAAGACTTATTTAGCATAAAAAATATCCCGAGTAATTGTTTCCTTCAAAAGGTCAATTACTAGGGATATTTTATTTACTCTTGATATTTTTGATCTAAAAATTTAATCGTATCAAACATATTCGTTTTACTAGCACCCTTTACTAAAATGGTGTCATGTGGTTTTATGACTTTCTCTAAGAGTGCATGCAATTCTTCCTTATTGAGGAAATGATAAATTTTAGTAGGATCCATCCCTTTTGCCTTCGCCGCTTCTCCCATTTCCTGCGTTCTGAAACCATAAGTTATGAATAGATCTATGTCTTGCTCATAAATGTATTCGCCCACTTTACGATATTCTTCTTCTCTCAAATCCCCTAATTCCCGCATTTGACCAATTATAGCAATTTTACGTTTCTTCGCAATATTTGTAAGTACATCAATAGCAGCACGTACACCCTGAGGATGAGAGTGAACAGTATCGTCAATAAGTGTAATGTTATCGCGACAGTTATAAATTGTTAATCTTCTAGGTGGTTTTTTGAAATTCAGCCCTTTTTTTATATCTTCTGGACTAAACCCTAAATAATCTGCAACCGCAATGGCATTAAGCGCATTATAAACATGATGTTCTCCTAAAATTGGGATATACATTGCAATTTCCTGTCCATGCAGCTTTATTTTAAATGACATACCGATGTCTTTATATTGAATATCATAAGCTTTATAGTTCGCTGCGTTACGAACACCAACCGTTAAAATTTTCCCTTTAAATTGCTGTTTCTCTAAATACTTAGAATTATCATCGTCCTTATTTAATATTAATAAACCGTTTTGATCCATTCCATGTATTAATTCCGACTTTGCTTTGGCCACTCCTTTAATATCTCCATCAAAGTTGCCCACATGAGCTAAACCGATATTTGTAATAATACTAATATTCGGTTGAATAATGCTACAATGATTCGTTATGATACCTGGATAAGCCATCCCGTACTCAAGTACAACCGCCTCATGTGAAGCATTAATTTCTTCTTTATGTTTTTTTGTATGCTCTGTTGTATTCCAATAATCTTTTGACTCAAAGATATTCCATTTTACCGATAAAATTGAGGCAAGGAATGCTTTTGATGTCGTTTTTCCAGCACTACCAGTAATTGCGATAATCGGTAAAGCTTTTCCTTTTGGTAAAACTTTTTCTTTTGGTGAAGCCTTTTCTTTTGGTAAAGTTTTTTCTTTTGGAGAAGCCTTTCCTTTTGGTAAAGCCTGCCCTCCAACTGAATCCTTATTTTTCTTACGCTGCAAAATCTCCCTTTTAATTTCGCCTCGGTTCTTAGCAAGGTACATTGCATACCTTATAGTATTGATGACCACGTCTAATTCTAAATAAAAAGCAGGAGGGCAACCTGGTCGCCAATTCACTTCATACATCCAAATTTTTCTTTGCTCATCTAAGCCTACATCAATGCCAATCTCATCAATAACTTCACCGAATTGTTCCATCTGAATATCATCTAAATGTCGAGCTAGTGACAGTGAAAAATGCTCTAGCATACGTCGAATATTATAAGCTTCTTCTTTAAATTCCTGCTCTAGAAAAGGATCTAAATAATTTGTAAAACCACCATTGTTAATATTAGGTATAATCGAACCATTTGGTGCAATTCGTGGATAAATCGTCGTTATAACCCATTTACCTTCACCGTTTTTTTGAACATGAAGACGAAAATCATAAACTTGACCTGATGCTGTTACGGATTGGATATAGGGTTGGACGATAAAGGTGCCTGTAGAAAGTTGTTCTCTAATTAAATCATCTAGCTGTGACTTTGAACAAACATTTGTTTCCCTATCCTTCTTTACCTCAAAGTTAGTTCTTCCTACTTTCGAAATAAAGTATATCCCTTTTCCCTTCCGGCCATCTATCGGTTTAAATACGACTTTTTCATTAAAAGCCATAAATTTATGGAGTATATCGACATTTTCCACAATCTCAGATGGAATTAAATACTTATCAAATTCCTTTGCTTCTTGGAGCCGCTTCATAACATTCCATTTATTTCCTATAGAATGAGTTGTAAAAGGTATTTCCTTTTTCAATTTCTCAATAATGTCTTTTGATACCGATAATTTTTCCGGACTTCCTGCATTGTATATAACATCTGGGAAGGGCATCACTTTTTCATGCCAATCACCATTTTCATATACCATTCCTCTAATGTAATATTTATCAAAGTCTACGCTTTTGGGTGTAAAGTAAAAAAATTGAGCCCCTTCAGCTTGTGCAACGGCCGCAAAAGCATATGACTTAAGAACAGTTCTAGGATCTAGCCGATGATGCAGCATTCCGATAATTGTCATTCATTAACCTCTTCCCTTCGTAAAATTCTCTTTCTAATAAATTCAAAGAATACAACGTGCACCTAGACAGATGCTCTAATTATTATGTTATTTTAGTAGTCTCAATTATGCCACGGCATAATTGCCGCTGCCGCTTTGCTTTCGCGCAGTAAACATTTGCCGCTGCCGCTTTGCTTTCGCGCAGTAAACATTTGCCGCTGTCGCTTCGCTTTCGCGCAGTAAACATTTGCCGCTTTCGCTACAGAAAGCATTTACCAATGTCGCTTTAATTCACGTAGATAAACAATGCATCCAGAATTGGCTTTGTGCTTAGGCCAGCAGATGTTTTTGTGTGAAAGCGTAGTGCTAACGTAGCGGCAGACACGATGTCGGTCATTTCAGTAATGCCACAGAACGTAGCGATCTTAGATTGAGTTCCTCTATTCAGCGGATGTCTTTTGTACCGAAAGGAAAGCGACAGGGAAAGATGTTTGGACACCAACTGAAATAAGTTGTAAATTTAATCATTCTTTGGGCTCAATAATAAATTTCTTTTTTAACATGTCAGGATTTAATAACTGAATCGCAGAAATACCACTTAATTCAATGGATTTTTCTGAGGATGTTCGCTCTAATCGCACAACCTCTGCCATTAAATTCGTATCATGCCCTCTATAATCATAGGCTCGCAAAAGCGAAACAGTACCTCGACATTGTTCTCTATCAATATTCTCTATGCGAAAAAACTCTGTTTCAAACTGCTTTACCGTATCCATTAATCTTAAATGAGTACCGTCGTGTCTTATTAAAAAAAAGGGAATTGTATCATTTCCCACTATTTTCACAAGCAGCTGACCAAAATATTTAGAATGAAAATCCTTTATGATATCCTGGAGTGCTTTTATATCGTAGAGCGCTTCACATAGAAAATGTTTTTTTGTGTTTTCATTATTCATTTCCCCAGCCCTCCTAAGTCTTAATGAGCTATCCTAAAACTTTGAAACAAATACAAACATATTTAACACCTCTCGCTATAATATGTAGCAATTAGGAATATGACGACTTTTTTCATAAATAAGGATTCTACAAAAAAAGAAAACGTCCATTTTCGAACGTTTTTCTTTTTGAATGTTAAGTTGTCGCATTGTGTTGGTCTCCCTGATTTAGAAGAATAACACCACCAATGATTAATACAATGCCTAAGGCTGAGTAAAGATTAAGAATATCTCCCCATACAACTATTCCAACAACCACTGTTAATGCTGTACCTATACCAGACCAAATGGCATACGCAAGGCTTAATGGTAGCGTTTTTAAGCATAGGGACAATGAATAAAATGAAATGCCATATCCCAATACGACAGCTATAGATGGACCTAGAATTGTAAATACCTCTGAAAACTTGAGCATCGTTGTTGCAAATACTTCACTGACGATGGATAACGCTAAAAATAGATAACCCTTCATTTACAAATTCCTCCCTAATGTCCGCTACCAGCAAGGTTAAGAATAACCACACCGACAATAATTAATAGAATACCTATTATTTTTTTTAGATTAAATGATTCCTTATAAAAGACTATACCGATTATCGCCGTTAGTGCCGTTCCTATCCCTGCCCATATTGCATAGGCAGTGCCAATTGCTAAAGATTGTAATGTTAGAGAAAAGAAATAAAAAGCTGTTCCATACCCAACCACTACGCCAATTGACGGGAATAATCGTTTAAAACCATTTGTTAGTTTCAGCATCGAGCTTGCAAAAACTTCTGAGATTATTGAAATAAATAAAAAACCAAAAGCACTCATGTATGTTAGTCCTTCCTTGTCATGTACATTAATTGTTCAAAGACACCTTTTGTTGCTTCATCAGAAATCAGTGCTATATTTAATAACTGTGAATAATACAATCCATCAATCGTTAACCGAATCAAATGCACAACGGATTGCTCCAAGCCATCTTGGAACAACTCGTCTAGTAAACATTCATAAACTGTTGAGATGGCTGAATGGTCATTTTGCATAATTTGAATCGCAATATTTAAAGCTGCACCATTTGCAAGATCATTTTGAGAAGCTAAAATAAATGCTCTCGTTAATCTCCCTGTCCCTTGCTCAAGGCTTGCGAAACGTTCATAGGATTGTATAACCTCGTTCATAATCGTTTCAGCGATTGCTGTTTGAAGGGCATCCTTCGTCTTAAAATGATACAATAAACCACCTTTGCTAATGTTCGCACTACTAGCAATTTTATCTAAAGTTAAAGTACTTAAATCATTGTCCTTTAAATATTGAATTGCCGTTTGGATAATATGTGAACGTTTTAAATCTGCTTTTGATGACATACAACCGCCCCTTTCAAAAGTAAAAAAACCGTCTGGACGGTCTTTTTTATTTTAAAGCTATTATTTCACATCGTCAATTACATTGATAATACGCTTCGAACCCGAATAGCATTTTCTTTTCGAACATTATTTTGTATTTTATTCTTTTGTCGCCAAGCTAAAACCCTCTCAATTAGTGAGAGGGCTCATGCATTTTATTTCGGTAATGTAAACGTTTCTTTTTTACCTTTTGAAGTATCCTCCGCGCCTTTATTTCGGATAGGACCTAGTTCAATTTCAAAGGCTTTATCTTTCCAGATTTTTTCGTACTGCTCTTTATCTAAAACGAAAACTTGTAATAGCTCGCCAGTTTCACCAGCTTTAATCACGTCATTATACTGATAATTTAATAGCATACCTTCGCTTAATAAATATTGCATGCCATCATTGACTGTCAATTTTGAAGACATAGAAGATAAGCCAATTTCACTTGTCGCTTTATTTTCTAGCTTGAATTTCACAGTTAATAAAGTGACACCATTCGTGAAATTAGAGAAACGAGGTGCTTCCACCTCATTAGGTGTAAATTGTGTAAACTGATATCCTTCTAGAATAGCATTTACATCCCCTATTTTCTTACTTTCATTGATGTCGCTTTTTTCCTTCGACATCTTCTTTTCACCCATATTGTCCAATGTTACTTTATCTTGATAAAATGACGAATTACTTGATACTTTTTTCGAACCACCCGTATTTAAAGCAAGATTAAATCTTCCTTCTGAACCAATAGTAGCGTCATATTTTTCTTTTTCAGTAAGCGGTACTGGAACCATTACTGTTACTGTCCCTAGTGCATTAATTTTTGCTAAATCTGTCTCACCGAATGGATATGCGATATACCCAGTTACCTCTTCACCCGCTTTAAGCAAGTAATCTGTTTGGTGGCTTAGTTTTGTTGGTAATTGATCTTCTTCAGGAATCAAATACTTATCATTCGTATAATATTTACTAGCACCCGTAAATGTAACATCTAAACTAGGCATGTAATAAACATCTTTATCCATATCATTCTTCACTGTATATTTAGCTAAAATGACGCCACCGTTATTTTCTTCACCAAATGGAATATTAAAATCTGTGTGGAAATCCTTTAACTCTACAACTGAATATGAATCAAGTGAAATTGAAACATTCTCCATTTTATGTACTTGTGGTTCATTGTTTTCAAAAAGAACTTTAGTTTTCCCTTGAGTTTCCTTTTCCATATAAGAAATTAAGGAAGCAAAGTCAGCTGAACCTTTAGTTGATTCTTGATCTTTTTTAGGTTCTTCCTTTTGGACTTTATCTTTATCTTTATCTTTATCTTGTCCTTTTTCCTCTTGTGTTTTCTTTGGTTCATCATCTTTCTTTGATTCGTCCCCGCCTTTTCCACAACCACTAAGAATGATTGAAGTTGATAAAATTAACGAAGACATTAAAAATAAACTCTTTTTCATTTCTTCCTCCAAATTGTATCTCTTTAAATTTCTTGGCTCAACTGTCAAATCGAATGATAAAAGCTATTTTTTGAGCTGATACCCATTTTAATCCATAATTATAACCAAAACAACTTGAACTGGAAGAAATTATACTATCGAAGTGATGAGCATCCAAATATTGTTTATTGAATAATTCTATCTTATTTTTGATTTTCCATTATTTCCTATATTCGTTATTTTTCGAGGTTGTTCCTTTGAATATTAATTATTATAGTACTAAAAAAACTATATAGCCCTTAGTTAGCAGATAATAAGTATAATATACCCAAGAATATAGTCACAGGTGAAATCAAGTATTTTCACCTTATCGTGATTGACGTTGTCGCTTCGTTTTTACGCAAATATATCCTCTTACAGATACGTTCAAGTTAAACTAAACACTTTGCCTTGGCTCTCTTCAAAATCCGAGACAAAACAAACAAAAAAGCTAGATAAAGAAAAACATCTCTTTTCTAGCTTCTTATATCACAAGATTTTCTTCTTATAATAGTCCTGCCTTTATTAAATATTCGCGGGCCACGTCTTCAATGTTTTGACCTTCTACATTTACTTGATAATTCATTTCGCGCATCTCATCATCTGTTATTTGACTTGCCAACTTATTTAAGGCTGTTTCAATCTCAGGATATTTTTCTAGCGTCTCTTTCCTTAGTAAAGGAGCTCCTTGATACGGTGGAAATAATTGCTGATCATCAGCCAAAACTTGTAGATTATATTGACGTATTTCACTATCCGTTGAGTACGCATCTAATAAATCTATATTCCCAGATTCGATCGCCTGATATCTAAGCTTTGGCTCCATCGTTGTTATGTTAGAAAGCGTGATACCGTAACGTTTTTGAATGCCCAAATAACCATCTTCTCTATCATTAAATTCCAATGTGAAGCCTGCTTTTATCGATTCTTGAATAGGCTTAATATCAGAAATATTTTGCAAATGATAGGTATCAGCTACTTCCTTTGATACTGCCAATGCATACGTATTGTTATATTTCATCGGACTAAGCATCACCATTTCAAATTTATTCATCATTCCTTCTTTCGCCTGATTATAAACATCCTCCTGATTATTATTGATGGCTTCCTCTTTTAAAAACTCTGAAATTGCCGTTCCAGTAAATTCAGGATAAATATCGATGCTGCCAGATTTAAGTGCATTAAATACAAAGGAAGTTTTACCAAGTCCAGGTTTTAATTGCACTTTTAAGTCGGTTTCATTTTCAATAAGCAATTTATACATATTAATTAAAATCTCAGGCTCAGAGCCAAGCTTACCTGCAATGACAATTTCTTCTTTCTCTTTGAAGTTTAGTAACGGGAAGATAATCATTAATAATGCCACAACACTAATAATACCTAATGCTGTAATAGTTTTTTTAAATGACAGTAATTCTAGTTTTTTTAGTAAGAAATCGAACACTAAAGCTAAAATCGCCGCAGGTACTGCACCTAAAATAATAAGTGCCGTATTATTTCGGTCAATTCCAAGCAAAATGATATCCCCTAAGCCTCCAGCCCCGATTAATGCTGCTAATGTTGCCGTTCCGACGATTAATACCATAGCTGTTCTAATCCCTGCCATGATAACAGGCATAGCAAGAGGCAATTCTACTTTCACTAATCGTTTTCGAGTATTCATTCCCATCGCCATCGCTGCTTCTTTTAAAGACGGATCTACTTCGTTTATCCCAGTAAATGTATTACGTAAAATCGGAAGAAGTGCATAAACAACTAAGGCAATAATTGCAGGTATTTTTCCGATGCCGAACAATGGAATCAATAATCCTAATAAAGCTAATGAAGGAATCGTTTGTAAAACTGCACTAATACCAATAATACTTTCTGCTATTTTCTTTTTATTCGTTAAATAGATTCCTAGAGGAATAGTAATCACCACTGCAAAAAATAGTGCAATGAAGGAAATTTGAATATGCTCTACTAAAGACGCTAATAGCTGGCCTTTTCGTTCGCTAAACACATCAAGAAAATTAGCCATTTAAATTACCTCTTTCTAAGGAATCATGTGCTAAATACTGAAATATGGATGCTCTCGTGACAATGCCAATTATTTCTCCGTTCTCTTCCACACCTATACATTCATCATGAGCTAATTTTTGAAGAATGGTGTTCAAAGAATCCTTGGAAGAAATGATGTTCTCTCGATTTCTTTGATAAATCTCATCAGCAATTGGTTCAATTACAGCTTGGATATGGAAAGTATTTATCCCATATTCTTTTATCCCAACAAATTCTCGAACGAAATCATTAACGGGATTTTGTATGATTTCATGAGGGGTACCAATCTGTACGATTTCCCCATCCTTCATTACACATATCCGATCGCCTAATTTTAAGGCCTCTTGCATATCGTGCGAAACAAAGACGATCGTTTTTTGTATCGTTTGCTGAAGCTTAAGAAGGTCATCTTGTAATTTTGTACGGCTAATCGGATCTAAAGCACTAAAAGGCTCATCCATTAAAATGATTTCGGGATCAGCTGCTAATGCACGAACAACACCAACTCTTTGTTGCTCACCACCAGAAAGCTCTTTTGGCTTGCGCTGACTATATTTATCGGGTTCAAGTCCAACCATTTCTAATAACTCACGGACTCGTTGCTGGATTTTCGGTTTACTCCATTTCTTCAATTCAGGCACAACAGCTATATTTTCTTCAATCGTCATATGGGGAAAAAGCGCAATTTGTTGAAGGACATAGCCGATATTCCATCGCAATTCATGTATGTTGTAATCACTAATTCTTTTACCATTAATACGGATAGTTCCTTCTGTTAAATGAATTAATCGATTAATCATCTTTAATAATGTTGTTTTTCCACAGCCACTAGGTCCAATAAGAACAAAAAATTCCCCCTTGTTGATTTCTAAATTAATAGCTTTCACCGCGATTTGGTCATTTACATATTTCTTTGTGACATTTTCAAATGCTATCATAGTATAAGCTCCTTTAAATAACGCTTCTCAAGAATCACACATTCATTGCGTAAACTCACTATATTAAATATATATTGTTAAAAAACTATAAAAGGGGTCGACTAGGGGCATACGATGGGTCGCTTCGTTCCAATCAACTACTTTTAATATGGAACGAAAACACCTTTAACATTTGCAAAACTTTGACCACTTTGGCATTCATTTAATGTTAATTAGAAATAAACTACTATTTTAATCCTCTTCATTTCATATACGTAAAGCATAGTAGGTCTAGAACTAACACTTTTTACAGATACATCGTGTTACTATATATATTTCACTATCTTAAGTCATTTCAAACTTATTTTTTTGTCTTATATCAAGACGTTAGACCTCTTGACGCTCTACTCTATTTATCTCATAATTTCCATAGAAAATCGTATTCTGTTTTAAGTAATAAGATTTCCTTCCAAAATGAATAGCTTTAAAAATGTTTATCCAACTATATTTAAACTGAACTTTCATTCCAAAAATAGCTAGAAAATGAGGAACAAAATGAGGGGTTTTTTCGTTCAATTAATGATGTACTCAAATAGACATGACTTTATTTCTATTTATGACTATGTATAATTAGAAATATATAAAACTTTGTTACTGAAAAGAAAGGAGGAAGGGAGATGTTGTAATCTACCAACATCAATGAACAATGAAATACTTAATTAATTTTTTCAAAGGACTTATGATTACTGTTATCGTTATCTGTATTTCGATTTTTATGGTGACACAATTTTTCAATACTCATGAAACTACAGAGCCTGTAGTTGTCGATGATAGCCCTAGTGTAGAAGAGTTTATTGGCTCTATTGCAGAAATTGCTAGGAAACAAGGAGCTGAAAATGACTTATATGCATCGGTTATTATTGCGCAAGCCGTGTTAGAAAGTGAGCATGGACAAAGTGGTCTTGGATCTGCTCCAAATAACAATTTATTTGGTATGAAAGGTAGTTATCAAAATAACTCCGTAACATTGGAAACATCTGAGGATGATGGTTCTGGTAATATGACAAAGGTGATGGCGGCATTTCGCAAATACCCTTCCTATGAAGCTTCCATACAAGATTATGTGAAATTAATGCGTAATGGTGTTTCCTGGAACAAAAATTTCTATGCAGGAGTTTTTAAAAGCAATACAAAGTCTTATACAGATGCTACGAAGTTTTTAACAGGCTCCTATGCAACAGATTCACAATATAATGAAAAACTTAATGCAGTAATTGCAAAGTATGATTTACAACAGTATGACAGTCCTGTCAAAGATAAAAAAACAATTACCGTAGCTGATGGAGACTCTCTTATGCATATTGCAGAGGCTCATAATGTTAAAGTTACTTCCATTAAACAATGGAATCAGCTTCGTTCTGATAGACTTGAAGCCGGTCAACAATTAAATATTTACAAATATTAACCAAAACCTCCAAGCTGAATCAGGATTTATCCTTGTAGCATGGAGGTTTTAGTAATATTTGCTTTTCATCACTCTTTTAAACGCCAACATGAAAACTCATTATTAATATCTTTCTGAACATTCAATATCACTGTTTTATTAAGCCTTCGAGTCAACTCGTAAACTTATGATGATAAAATGTTTTCATTCAGAGGATTAAAATAAGCTCCCTACTGATGTTATTGTTGTTGCTAAATCTTTTCTATATAGCGGATGTAAATCATTCAGACTATTAATATTTACTTCATTTCCACCAAGTGATGAATGGACATAAAGATTATCTCCTATATACAGTGCAATATGTCCCGGGAAGTATAATAAGTCTCCTTTTTGTATGTGCTCTATGGATATTTCCTTGATAGGAAAACCTTCAACGATATTGGCATCGCGATAAATATATACCCCGTTTAGCATATATGCCATTGAACATAGACCTGAGCAATCAATACCTAGCGGCGATTTTCCTCCCCATCGATAGGGTGTTGCTAAATAACTCAGCGCTGTTTGGACAACATTTTCTCGTAATTGTTGCTCAGTTAAGCTGTTTTCTGGAATTTTATCTTGTAACCATTTTCTACGTACATAACCGATTTCCCCCGCCACTAATTGCACTGCTGCCCATTCCGGATCTAGCCCGTCAATGGAAACCGACCAGATGATTGAGCCTTTAACGAGTGTCATCATTTTAGTACTCTGAATTCGGGGCTGTTGCAAAACATCAGCGAAGCTTTGGTTAATAAAATGGTTTGCATTTTGTAGCCAAGTTTTCGTATTGGCTTCATCCACTAGTAAGTTATCTTTATGACAATACCCTTCATAGCGATAAGCGGTTTGTATACGTACCCAACTCTCATCTATGTCTTCCATGATTTGAACCGTCATTCCGTATAGTACCTCATCCACTAATTCTGAAGCTTCATCTGGCTTTTCGTGTAAATTTGCAATCATTGACGTCACAATGGCATTCATTCTATCATCTCCTTCCGCTTCACCAAATAATCATAAACAACTTTGGAAATACGACCAATTAGCTGCCTAGCTTGATCATTATTAGTAACCTCTGTGATAAAAACGCCAATAAGATAATCCCCAGAGCTGCTATATACAATTCCAACATCATGATCTACCGTATCAAGACCACCTGTTTTGTGAGCAAGTTTCACATCATCTACTAAATAACGCTTTAGTGATTCGTGTACACGTTGACGACTTAAAATATTTATCGTTAGATCACTAAACGCTGTTGATAACAAGTCTCTGTGATAAATTCTTGAAAATAGCAGTGCCATATCACGTGCAGACGTAGTATTATCAAAGCCTTTTGCTAGTCTTTCGAAATCCATCATCTTACGTTGAACTGTAGTTTGCAGAAGTCCAATTTCACGAAAATATTGATTGAGTGTATCCAACCCAAGAAAATCGATTAGTACATTTGTTGCTGTATTATCACTCGTAATAATCATCCATACTAAAAGCTCATAGATGGTACTTTGCTCTAGTCGCTGCTCATTAATTACACTAAATTCAACCCATTCTTCAGGTGCTATCATAATCTCTTGCTCTAATGATAGGTTGTTGTCTTCTACATAATTCAGAACAGCAAGTAGTATAGGCACTTTAATTAAGCTAGCACTGGAAAACGTGTCCTCTATTTTTTCACTAATATAAAAATGCTCCGTTTTGCAATCTTTCACAAACATATGCACTTTATAGGGTGCTTTTTGAAGAATCTGTGTAATCGTTTGCTTCATATTTCACACCTACTCTATAACTTTTATCATTTGATTCTCCGTGTCCATTGTAATAGTTCGACCTAATGGCAGTGACATCGTTGGTAAACAGTGGCCACAAGTAATGTCTTTAATGATAGGTATATTGAGTGGACCTAAAATTTCTTGAAAAATTGTTTGTAGTGATAAGCTATGCTCCGGATGTTTTGGATTTTCAGGACTGCAATTTGTCCAAGCCCCTAATAAGATACCTGCCACCTCGTTTAATTTGCCCGCCAATTTTAATTGAGTAAGCATCCGATCAACACGTTGCTCACTCTCGTCTATATCCTCTAAAAATAAGATTTTGCCCCTTGTATCAATTTCATAAGGTGTCCCAAGAGATGCTGTAACTAGTGTTAAGTTCCCACCAATAAGCTGCCCTGTTGCTTTTCCATCAGCAAGCGTTGTCATTGTATGTCCAAGTGGATTTTCAAGGTAATAGTCCGTACGTTCAGTTGCTGTTACACTTTCGATAAAGGATTTCCAAGTATATTCATCCATCTCCGGCCGAATAAATTCTGTAGAGGGCATTGGTGTATGATACGTGACGAAGCCGCATTGTTGGTTAAAAACGATATGTAATGCTGTTACATCGCTATAGCCAGCAAATACTTTTGGGTTTGCCTTAATCATATCAAAATCTAGAAGTGGTAAAATTTTCGTCGCTCCGTAACCTCCACGTATGCAGAAGATGCCGTCAATGTTAGAGTCTCTAAACATTTGATTAACTTCACAGGCTCTTAATTCATCGGAGCCTGCTAAGTAACCATGCCTTGCTCGACATGTTTCCCCAGCAACAACATTAAAACCTAACTTTTCTATACTTTTAACGGCAGGAAGAAATTTTTCAGGCGGGGTTGCACCTGAAGCACTTATAAGACCAATTGTGTCACCTTTTTTCAATGCCTTTGGACGAATCATTTGCTTACCTCCATTTTTAGTGAAGTTCGGTATCTTTCCAATTCCTCTTCATTGGCCAATACAAAGTGACCTTCCTCTATTTCGAAAAATGACGGCGGCTGAATGTCATAGTTATGCTGTGACGGATCATAGCTTTCTACGACTTTATCACGCTCTTTATAAGGATTTGGCTCAGGTACTGCCGATAATAATGCCCTTGTATATGGATGGAGGGGATTAGAAAATAGCTTTTCTGTCTCAGCTAGTTCAACAATTTTACCTTTATAAATAACAGCAGTCCTGTCCGTAATAAATCGGACTACAGATAAGTCATGAGCTATGAATAAATAGGTTAAATCATTTTGCTGCTGTAGATTTGCTAATAAATTTAATACTTGTGCACGAATGGATACGTCTAATGCTGAAATTGGTTCATCCGCAATAATAAACTCTGGCTCCATTACTAGTGCACGCGCAATGCCGATACGCTGACGCTGTCCTCCTGAAAATTCATGTGGGAAGCGACTAGAAAACTCCGGTAATAACCCTACATTTAATAATGCATCGCGTACCTTCTGTTGACGATCAGCCTCATTTTTAAAGTTTTTTGTATTAATAAGCCCCTCTGAAATAATATAGTCTACCTTTGCGCGTTCGTTTAGCGATGCCATAGGATCTTGAAAAATCATTTGGATTTTCTGTGTAATTTCTCGATCCCATTCTTTCGATATTTTGCCATTTAGTTTCTTACCGTGATACAGTATTTGTCCTTCGGTTACTTCATTGATACGCATAATTGCACGGCCTATTGTTGTTTTTCCAGACCCTGATTCACCTACTAAACCAAATGTTTCACCTTTAAAAATATCGAAACTGACATCATCAATAGCTATAAATTTATTTTTGCCTTTCCCAAAAACAACTTTTAAATTTTTCACCTCAACTAATACTTCATTATGACTCATGCGCGTATCGTCTCCCTTCTTCGAAAAAGGCTTGTAGCGCTTCAGGAGGCTCTACTTTCGGCGCAAGTGGATCTAATAGCCAAGTACGAGCGTAATGTGTGTCACTTACCTGGAAAAATGGTGGGCGCTCGACAAAATCAATCTTTAATGCATATTGATTACGAGGTGCAAATGCATCTCCTTTAATTTCTTGAAAAAGATTTGGTGGAGTACCCTTGATGGAATAAAGCTGCTCCCCTTTTGAGCCTAGTTGCGGTAATGAAGAAATGAGTGCCCATGTATAGGGATGCTTGCCATTAAAGAAAATTTCATCTGTCTTTCCCACCTCGATGACATCACCTGCATACATAACTGCAATACGATCGGCAACTTTCGCGACAACGCCTAAATCATGCGTTATATAAATGGTTGTTAGTCCATATTTTTGTTGAAGATTTTTCAAAAGCTGTAAAATTTGTGCTTGGATTGTTACGTCTAATGCAGTTGTTGGCTCATCACAAATTAAGATTTTAGGCTTACACGCTAGCGCAATAGCTATTACAATTCGTTGACGCATGCCACCAGAAAATTCGTGAGGATATTGCTTATAACGTTTTTCCACATCATGAATACCGACATCTTTTAACAATTTCAAAGTTTCTTCGTATGCTGCTTTGCCCTTTAAATTCTGATGTAAAATAACACATTCCTCAATTTGCTTGCCAATCGTTTTCAGTGGATTTAATGATGTCATTGGATCCTGTGTAACCATTGCCACTTCTTTTCCACGAATGCTAAGCCACTCCCGCTCGGTTCTAAACTGCGCTAAATCCTGATCATTATAGATGATCTGTCCCTGATCAATGTAGCCATTTTTATCGAGCAAACCCATAATTGATTTCATAAGAACGGATTTTCCTGAACCTGACTCGCCAACGATTGCAAGACTTTCACCTTTGTACAAATCGAGGGAGATATTACGAATGGCCGTTAACACTCTACCACGAAGTGTAAATTTAATGACTAGGTTTTGAATAGTTAAAATACGTGTTTGAGTTTGGATCACTTCCAACATCCCCCTTATACGTGATTTTTCGGATCTGCTGCGTCTGCAAATGAATTTCCTATAATATAAAATGCAATCGTAATGACACTTAATACAATACTTGGAAAAATGAGCTGATATCTTAATTCTGGAGACATCATGAGCACTCGTCCTTCATTGATTAAATTTCCTAAAGACGGCTCACTAATCGGTAGTCCTAATCCAATGTATGTTAAAAATACTTCTGAGCCTATTGCAAATGGGATAGCTAGACTCATTCGTAACATAATGACTGAAATGAGATAAGGTAAAAGATTTTTTAAAATGATTCGATAATCGGGTGTTCCTAAACATTTTGAGGCTAAGTTATACTCACGATCACGCAAAATCACAATTTGATTGCGTATAAATCTTGCCATTTCTACCCAGCCGGTAATACACATGGCAATAATAATGGTTGAAATACTTGGTCGCAAAATATAAGACATTAATATAAGTACGATCGTAGTCGGTACGTTATCAACGACGTTGTAAAGCTGTGTGATGGGCACCTCTAATTTCCGTGAAAAGCCCCAAAGCGTACCTACTGTAATACCGACGATAGCCTCTACTAAAGCAACCACACAGCCAATAAATAACGAGGTTCTTGTCCCTGCCCAAATACGTGACCATAAATCCTGCCCAATGGAATTTGTCCCAAACCAAAATTCAGCATTTGGTGAAATATTACGTGCTTGGAGACCTGTCTGCTCATCTAAATATATTTCAGTCGGTGATTTTTGCGCTGGTAAATAAGGCTGTAAAATCGTAAAAGCTACGATAATAAGCACGCCAACTAATAAAAAGACAGCGATGCGATTTTTCAAAAAGGATTTCCATGTTGAACGCCAATAGGAATAATTAGAATAGGCTGTTTCTTCAGCTTGACGTTCATCTACTTCCGCAAATTCGAACAATGATTCACGTGATTTGTTTGAAATATTGTTTATTTCCTCTGAATACATTCCCATTAACGTACACTCTCCCCTTTCCCCAGTTTAATCCGCGGATCAACAAGGGCCATTGCAATATCACCTAAAATTAGTCCGATAATTCCAAGTGAAGAGAAAACAAGCACTAAGCCTTGTACAATCGTATTATCCTGTCGTTGTATAGCATCTACGAGTAAGCCCCCCATACCAGGAATGGAATATAAGGATTCAATGTAGATGGAACCTGTAATGGTAAAAAGAATAGTTGCTGGTAAATACTGCGCCATCGGAATAAAAGCGTTTCGTAGTACATGTTTAAACATTAATGTACGTTCTTTGACCCCTTTTGCTCTTGCTAGTTTGATATAATCCTTGTTAAGTTCATCTACCATATAACGCCTCATCCACATAGCATAGGATGCAGTCGGCGCCAGTGCCATTGAAGTAAGTGGTAAAATCCACGTAATAGGCTTATACTCATCAAAAAGCATTGGTAAATGAAAAATTTCTGTAATATACATTTGAATGACTAAATAATAGACGGCGGCTGGCACCGCTACGATTATGACAATATAGCCAGTCCCTAAGCGGTCCAACCAGCGTCCCTTCATCTGGGCCATCAATATTCCGAGCGGAACTCCGATTAGAAGCGATAGTGCAACCGCACCTAAACCAAAGAGCAAGGAATACATGATTTTATCTGCAATAATCGTGACAACTGGCACATCTGTCCGATATGTAACGGATTTACCTAAATCACCATGAAACAGCTTAGCGTAAAAATTCCCTAACTGTACAAGTAACGGGTCGCGTAAACCTAAATTCGTTAAATATACTTCTTGTTGTGCAGGTGACATTTTATTCGCCGCTGCCCCTAAATAACCTTCTTCTGGCATTAAACGAAGTAATGAAAAAACAATCGTAATAATAATAAATAGTGTTAAAACTGATTGTAATAAACGTTTACCTATATACCACAGCATCATTTCATCCTCCTTCTCCAGAAAGACTAAAGGAGACGCCGACTTTTTTATTTCGGTATCTCCTTGAATCAATTTCGCCTTGGCGTAATTGCGTCCGGATTTTGAATTGTGCTCAGGCCTGCAGATGTTTTTTGCGCGAAAGCGTTGCGACAGCAGCACCGATGCAGGTCAGTTAGCCGGTTTCGCAGGATGCGAAGGTTTTAGGCTAACATCCTTATATTCATCCTTTCAAAATCCGTGACATCCGCCGGAGGCTTTATCTTCATTCAGTGGGTTGAATAGGAACCACATCTGCATTCACCACGCCACCTTCTAAGGTTGGAGTCTTCTGAATGAAGATAAATACTCACCGCTTATGCATTTATCTTGCAATGAAACACAATGTTTTTATTTCGCCGCTTTAGCTAATGCATCCGCACGCTCTTTCTCCCACTTCGCTAAAGCTTCTTTAAATTCCTCATTACTCATTGGCTTATCTAAAACTCGTTGACCTTTAAATTTCTCAGCAGTCACACCAAATGGAGAGTATTGAGCTTCAAATGGATTTAATTTAGAGGCAACATAGCCGCTCCCCCCTACTGAATAAGGGATAACAAATGCCTCATCAATTAAGAAGGCTTCCGCTTTTGCAAACAATTCGTAACGTTTTTCTGTATCGATCGTCGCCTTTGCTTCGTCCACTAAGTTTTGGTACTTTGATTTTCCATTTGCTTCTTTATAACCTTCAGCTAGCTCCGGTTTATTATAAGTACCGTCTGCAGTGAATGGATCCGTATACGTTGACGGATCGGCATAGTCTGGACCCCAGTTTGCTTCGAGTAATGCAAATTTACCAGGTTTACGCACCTCTGATAAAAAGCCTGTTGATGGTCCTGCCTCTATGATAATATCTACATAATCAGTACCTAATAATTTTTCAATCTGCTGTTCAACCACTTGTGAACGATTTGCCCAATCCGGCATACCTGAGTTATAAGGCATTACCACTTTTATTGGGAAAGTAACTTTTCCTTCAAGCGCTTTTTTCGCTTTTTCCTTGTATTCCAATGCCTTCTCCTTGTTGAAGGAGTCGTTATTTGCAATATCAGCTAATGGTGTTAACTGTGTATAGTCAACCCCCTCCACATCGACAAAGTTTTTTGGAGTAATCGTGTTGCTAAGCAAATCTTTTGGATTAAAAGGTTCTAAAGTTAACATTGCAGATTCACGATCAAATGCATGGAATAAAGATTTTCGGAAATCTTTATTATTGACCGCTTTCTTCCAATTTTCAGGCTCGTATTCTTCATCAAATTGCGGGTTAAAGTTTAATGCATAGAAATACGTATAGAAGTTATTTTGTGTTTGTCGAATTTGTGATTTTTTCTTTTCATCTTTAAACCACTCATCAATAATAGAAGTTGGTATACTAGCTGAATCGACTTCTCCTCGTAAAAATAATTCTGGTTCAACTGTAGCCGCTTCTTTATTGTATTTATAGCGAATACGATCAATCAGAACATTGTTTTTATCCCAATACTTATCATTTTTCACAAGTACTCTTTCATTTTGCGGCTCGAATTTATCTAAAATAAATGATCCGTTATAAAGGAAATTATCATTAGTCGTACCGAAACTATCGCCTTTTTCCGCTATAAACTTACCATTAACCGGGAAGAAGCAGACATAGTTCAACATAGATAGGAAGTAAGGTGTTGGCTTTTCTAAAGTATATTCTACTGTATGTTCATCTATTGCCTTTATGCCAACCTTCGTAAAATCTGTCATATCACCGTTATAGAATGCTTCCCCATTCTTTACGACCGTAGCAATCCAAGCTGTTGATGATTCATTTTTTGCATCAAGTACATAATGTAAGCCATCTACAAAATCTTGAGCAACAACATCCGCATACTCTTTACCGTCATGTGTAACCCATTTTGCATCGTCACGAAGCTTGAACGTCCAAACTGTAGCATCGTCATTTGATGACCATTCTGTTGCTAAGCTTGGTTGTACAACACCATACTTATCATACTCAATTAATCCATCGACCAAGTTCGCCGCCATAGCAAACTCATTCGTTTCAGAGGTCTTTAAGTAATTTAACGTTTTTATTTCCCCTGAATAAACCACGCGATACTCTGATTTTTTTCACTTGATGAATCATCACTACAGGCTGCACAAAGCATTACAACAAGACACACGAAAAGCAACCAATACCTTTTCATAATAAGCATCCCCCTAGTAATCTTATTTATCTACATAAAGAGACAGTGAAAATCCCACTATAGCGAAACAAAAAATAAAAGTGAGAGATCAACTATCCATAAAGCCCGATTGGTTCTATTTACAGTCAGTAGGGATGAAAAACCCCCTCACTGATTGAAGCTGCACTTTATTATGAAAATCCAATTCCAACAGCATCCGTCATCCTAATTCGATCATTTTCAAATATTGGACCACCAGCAATAGGATCTTTCGTACATAAGCTTGGTCCGTCTAAATCTACCATCGTGATATTTTTCTGTGATGCGGCAAAATGTGCAGCGGCACTAACGCTAATTTTTGTCTCTAGCATACAACCAATCATGCATGGTATGTCGTTTGCCTCAGCAATGTGGCAAATTTTCTGCGCTTGATAAATGCCTCCTGTTTTCATGAGCTTAATATTAATCAAATCTGCAGCTCGCTTTTCAATAATTGTATAGGCATCTTTTGCAGAGAAAACACTTTCATCTGCCAAAATATTTGTTAATGTATTAGCTGTCACGAATTGCATTCCAGCTAGATCATGACAATGAACAGGCTGCTCAACCAATTCAACATTTGTACCAGCATCTTCAAGTGCACCAATAATTTGTACAGCCTGCTTCGGTGTCCAGCCCTGATTTGCATCAACACGTAATGTTATGGCGTGTCCAACTGCATCACGAATGGCAACAACCCGCTCGACATCACCTGCAGGATCTTTCCCCACCTTAATTTTTAAAATTTGAAAACCTCGTTGTACAGCGGCTATACTATCCTTCACCATTTCTTCAGAATCATTAACACTTATCGTAATATCTGTTATTAATTCTTTCCGATAGCCCCCTAGTAATTTATACAAAGGTGTTTGATAGTACTTAGCAAATAAATCATAAATCGCCATATCTACCGCAGCTTTTGCGCTGGTATTTTGATAAATACTGCTGTCGATTCGCTCCATGATCTCTGTTAATTCTTCAATATCCATCCCGATAATGGTTGGCTTTATATACTCTTCTATGGCGTGCGAAATAGACCCTAGTGTTTCACCAGTAATAGCTGCAGTCGGTGCCGCTTCACCGATGCCTATTTGCCCCTCATCAGCATGAACATAGACGGCAATATTGTGAATGCTATGTACTGTTCTCAGTGCTGTTTTAAATGGTGTTATAAGCGGTGCCTCAACCTTTCCCACGACAATATTTTTAATTTTCATCGATTCACCTACCTTTTCGTTACTTATGTTAAGAACTGTAAAATTCGAAGTACCTCATAAAAATCATCCGTTACGAATTCCACGGTATTATGTGGCTTAAACGTAGCGTTCGGATAGAAAGAATTTCGATACGCTCGTGTATGATCTCGATAAATGATTTCCACTTCAAAGCGCTCAGGTAATGTCACTTGTAAATCTTCACGTGACACCTTCATCGAGTCCTCAACAAGTCGTTTCGTTTCCATAATCGTCAGCTGTGGACTCACGCTAATGGTCGCACTTCCTATCCCTTCTTTCGTGGCAAATGTGATGATGTTATCATTGATAGATTGAATCTCCTCTGTTAACCCCACATCTCCACTGACAAACGAAACGGGGACACCATGTAAAGCAGCCGCGTACGTATTTATTAAAAATTCACTCGCGTATTCACCATTGATTTTCACATCAGCAAAAACACAAAGCGTATGTGCTAAAGGATTACGCGCACTTCCTCCTTTACTGTGATAGCCAATAAAAACTGCCCGATCAAAGCTCTTATCAAGTCCCGCAACCATACACATCGGATCAAGCGTCCAACCTCGAATAACTTTGCAGTTTACTGGTAAATTTGAAATATCAAGATTGCGTGCTGAATCATGAGCATCCTTTAATAAAATTTCTGTCGCTCCACCAAGAATAGCCCCCTCTATAGCGGCTTCTACTTCCTTTGTCATTTGCTTTTGGAAAAACTGATAATCTGGCGCGTTTAGCTCCGTCTCACTCCAAGCTGTTGTACCAGTAATCCCTTCAATATCTGCACTAATATAGACCTTCATAGAAATCGAAACTCCTTTACATTATTATCTTGAATTATTGCTTCCACGGCCCCATAGCTAGCTTCTTGTGCACCTACACGTCTTGCCCATGAAACATTATTAAAATCGTAATGCCACCATTCCTCTGAATAATTCGTAAAGCCAACCATTGTCATACAGTTATATAGAAGACGTCGATGAACACAGGCTTCCCAATCTTCCTCTGGATGTTGTTCAAAATAGCGTGTCGCAGACTTTTCACTGATTTCATCAAATGCTGTACCTAAATTTAAAGCATTGCCATCTAAATCTCCTAGTGTCACATCAATCGCTCCACCTGTTAAATGAGGGGCAAAATGAGCATGATCAACGCTAGGAAACGCAACAAACTTTAGCGTTTTTTTTACAATCTCTTGCTCAGTAAAATGGGGAAAACGCTGTGCGATTTGTTTTGAAAAACTCGTAAACAAAAATTGCTGCACTTGGAACGGACGATAGCCATCATATAAGATAAGGCTATAATTTTTAGACAATAACAACAGCGCTTGTGTTAATCGTTCATACACACTCTGTCGTAAATAAATTGCTTGTAAACTGTTTGGTATTTTTTGATGATAGTAAATTGGTTTAATAAAAATCCTCGAATGTTCTTCTCCGATTTTAATTAATGGCTCGCCATTTTCACGAATTGCTGGCGTTGAGTCCCTTATTGAAGTTTTATTTACCTCAATAGGTTGAAAAACAGCGTCATATATAGTACACACCTCCAATTTCAGGTTTCGATAAATTTTCGGATAATTCAGTTTTTAATGAATGTATCATACCTTAAATTTATTGACTAGATAAAAAAAGAAATATTACAGAGTAATAGCTATTCTCTGCATTTCAAACAATATCCGCCATATAATTGATGCAAGGAGTCGAAAAATAATGTTTCTTCACCTATATAGGAATTTATTCGAGGATGGGGTAGAAGATTACCGAAAGATGATAAAAAATGGCGAATAACCATCTTCAAATTTATAGCCCTTCACATAGAGTGTGGTTGATTTCCGTTCCGACTGGGCGCTTTTATCGCTGCCGCGCAGAAAACATTTGCCGCTGACGCTTCGCTTTCGCGCAGATAAAACATTTGTTGCTGTCGCTTCGCTTTCGCATAGATAAAACATTTGTTGCTGTCGCTTCGCTTTCGCCACAGATAAAACATTTGCCGCTGACGCTTCGCTTTCGCGCAGATAAAACATTGTTGCTGTCGCTTCGCTCTCGTACAGATAAAACATTTGTTGCTGTCGCTTCGCTTTCGCCACAGATAAAACATTTGCCGCTGACGCTTCGCTTTCGCACAGAGCAGAGCTTCCTATTGGCGTCCGATGAGCCGCTAATCCCCAAGGAGTCGCTCAGTCTCCACTTCAATCAACTAATATGCATACGTTTTAACAAATATCATCCACAACTTTCGATGATGATTTTTAGTAATTGAATCAAATTAAATTGGTTATAAAAAACCTCCATTTTGAAATTAATCAAAATGAAGGTAAACACTTCTAGTTATTTCTACTAAACATGCCAACTATAAAATATCTTTATTAATAATTCGCGCACTAAAGATGACGTTTCATATACTGAAGAACGAATATGACATTGAATAATTTTATTATTAAAGCTAAACCAGAACCACCTTGCCGGATTTTTAGTTTCTTGAACTCCATAATATACTTCAATTTTTCTATTTTCATATGGAATTTTCAATAATCTAAATCTCCATTTTTGACGAGTTCCAATATTTCTTCCTAAAGCTTTTGGTAAATCCTGTTCTAAAGTATGCGGTGCTATTGAAATCCAACACCCGTCTGTAAGGTTGTCCTTTTGTCGATAAAGCAATTGGACTTCATTCGTTTCTTTACCAATCCCAACCGAATCTAGCTTATAATCTAATAATATCTCTGAGAAAGTATTTTCCCCATTAATTGTTTCTGGTTCAAACCATTTTACTCTCGTTACTTCATCTTCTGCCCATTTACCTTGATCATATCTAGCAGTATAACTTACAGTAGCGAAAGATTGTTTTGACAAATCATAGTTTATCAACACTAAATTTGTAATATATTCTATTAATTCTTCGTCCGTTACATCACCTTCAAAAACGGACATCTCCACAGTTGTAAATCCTACAGAATAGCATAAAGCTTTGTTATTTTTATAATCAATTCCAATAAAGCCCACTCTATTATTTATTACGAAAGGGTAACCTTGTCTAACTAAATTTGTATCTGCATAGATAAAAGGGAAAGCCCAATCATAGAAAAATTGTTTTACTCGAATAATTCCATTCTGAAGTTTTGCATAAAAGTATATCGAACTACGATCATTTTTTGTTTCCGGGCGCACTGAAAAATTATAGATATTTTGCATTTGCTTATCATTAGGTAGTAAAGGACTAAAATTAATATGCTCTACAATTTCATCTATTGATTTATGTGTAATGATATTTTCACATCCCCATTTAAAATTGATATGCTTCAACTTTATGTCCATTTCGACCAATTGTTGTTTGTGCCTGTGAAAGTGAGTTTAAGATCGCTTCCTCTGTTGCTTCTGCAGCTGCTGCAAATAATTGATTCATGATAGGGTGATCCTCTCGTAGTTGTGTACGTATTTCAATAAGCTGTTCTGATACATGAGCGATTTGGTGTGCTGTTGTAAAGCCAATGACTATATCTCCGCTACCATGTGAAAAGTGACTGCCCGTACGTCCTAGTCCGATGCCGCATCGTTTAATGACACGTGTCAGTTGACGACTACTAAGCGGAGCGTCTGTAGCAAGTACGATGATAATGGAGCCATCTGTTGGAGATGATGTCGATTCACTTTGAACATTTGAAGTAGTATATCGATGTGCTAGAAACTCTGAGCTTTGTCCGAAATTACTAAGGACCATACATCCTACTGTATAATTCGTTGACCCATGAGTTACGATTCGGGATGATGAGCCAATACCACCTTTGTAGCCAAAGCACATCATTCCTTTTCCCGCTCCGACTGCCCCTTCCTCTGCAGGTTCATTTGACGCCTTGCAAATCGCCTCTATAGCATGCCCTGGTGTAATAGGACATTCTCGGATGGAATTTAAATAACTATCATTACACTCCCCAACTACTATATTAATAGTTCCTGTTGAATGACCTATTTCATTATTCGAATCTAGCATAAACTGCAGCGTTCCTTGAGTTACTGCCGGAACACCAAATGTATTCGTTAGCATAATGGGCGATTCAATTACTCCAAGCTCGTTTACTTGCACTAGACCTGTCGTTTTACCAAATCCGTTTAACACATAGCTTGCAGCAGTAACCTTTTGCTGAAATAAATTGCCTTCATGGGGTAAAATCGCAGTTACCCCAGTACATGCATAAGCGCCGTCTTGGTTAATTTTCTCATCAAGCGTTACATGACCTACACGCACGCCAGCAACATCGGTAATACAGTTTTTTTCACCTGTTGTTAACGTTCCAATTACGATCCCCTTTTCTCGTACTTTTCTTGGCATATTAGTCCCCCTTATGAATCGCCATATTTACAGCAGCCTGTGCATGTATAAGAGTTGTATCAAAAACAGGTACGTTCACATCCTCCTGTTTAATGAGTAATCCAATTTCTGTACAGCCTAAAATAATTCCTTGTGCTCCCAATTGCACAAGGTTCTCTATCACACGTAAATAATAGTCTTTCGATGTTTGTTCAATTTTGCCCAAGCATAATTCTTCATAGATGATACGATTGACTTCAGTTCGTTCCTCAGCAGGCGGAACAAGCACTTCAATACCAAAACCCTCTACTCTAGCTCTATAGAAATCTTGCTCCATCGTGTACTTTGTCCCAAGAAGGGCAATTTTTTGTAAACTAGCTTTTTCTATTTGATTTGCTGTCGCATCAGCAATATGTAAAATCGGAATTGTGATCTTTTTCGTAATAATATCAATAACCTTGTGCATTGTATTTGTACAAATAACAATAAATTCTGCCCCTGCACTCTCTAGAGATTGCGCCGCCTCTGCAAGCACTTGCCCTGCCTTCGACCACTCTCCCTCAGCTTGATAATGCTCGATTTCTTGAAAATCTACACTATACAAAATACATTTTGCTGAATGTAAGCCTCCTAATTGTTGCTTTACCTCTTCATTCATCAGACGATAATACTCGGCAGAAGACTCCCAGCTCATACCGCCAATCATGCCAATTGTTTTCACACAAATTCCCCCTTTAATTTCTCTATTATACTAACAATCCTAACTTAAATAAGGGAATTTTCAAAAAAAATAAAGCTCTTTTTCCATTTCTTCAGCTTTTCTTTGCTAGATTTCAAATATCTAATCAATAAAATGGAAATGAAAGAAACAACACAATTTATACCAATAAAAAATATATATGCGTCCTTAAAATCAATGCATATGGAATACACAAAGCCTATTAAACCACTAAAGATCAATACAACAATAGATGGAAACTTAGGGAATAAAAAAGTGATAATTCCTGCAAATATGATTATCAACATAACCATCATCAATCAATTTTGCCTCGGCATAATTGCGTCCGGAATCGGCTTTGTGCTTAGGCCTGCAATTGTTTTAACAGATAAATTGCCACAGGACGTGGCGTTCTTAAACTGAGTTCCTCTATTTCAGCGGGTGTTTGGATACCCGACGAAAGGAGTTAAAGAATGCCAATACAAAAGAAAGGAAAATACCATACTTAACCTCCTTTTCATTACTGCATGCATTTTTTTCTTTCGTTTCATTTTATTATTTTTAACAGGTAAAATTTCGGTAAAAAACTGAGATCAAATATTTATAATTGATTGCTATTTCGAATGTATAAATAGGTATCAAATGTCCACATCCTAAACAATATCTAGAACTAGCGGATCAAATATTGCACTATATAAAAATTAAAATAATTCATTATTTTCAAAAAGTTGAAATTTGACAAAAAAACAGTGTAGACTAAAGCGTATTGAGATTGGAGGTAAGCAAAAATGGAATGGATATCGAATATTGTAAATGATACTAATAATATAATATGGACATATTTCATTATTACATTGTTATTAGTTGCAGGATTGTATTTTTCCTTTGGCACAAAGTTTGTGCAAATTCGACTTTTCCCTGAAATGTTTCGTTTAATAGTAGAAAAAAGAGAGGGAGAGTCAGGTGTTTCTCCGTTCCAAGCCTTTACGATTAGTGCAGCCTCACGTGTAGGTACTGGTAATATCACAGGCGTTGCGTTAGCAATCGGGGTAGGTGGACCTGGAGCGGTATTTTGGATGTGGATTATCGCCATCTTAGGAATGGCAACTGCATTTATTGAAAGTACGCTTGCACAGGTGTACAAAGTAAAGGATGGCGATACGTTCCGTGGTGGACCAGCTTATTATATGCAAAAAGCGTTAGGTCAACGAAAATTAGGGATCGTTTTTAGTATTCTTTTAACGTTAAGCTTTGGCTTTATATTTAATGCTGTTCAATCGAATACGATTGCAACATCTGTAGGTGAGGCATTTCATATTGAGCCCTATATCATTGGTATTATGTTAGTTGTGTTAACGGCCTTGATTATTTTTGGTGGCGTACATAGAATTGTAAAAGTTACACAAGTACTTGTACCCGTGATGGCTATTTTCTATTTAGCCGTAGCCTTTTATGTTGTTGTGACGAATCTGTCTGAAATACCTGCCGTTTTCAAGCTGATTTTCACAGAAGCGTTTGGTCTTCGTGAAGCTGCTGGTGGAGCGATTGGGGTTGCTATTATGCAAGGTGTACGTCGTGGATTATTTTCTAATGAAGCTGGTATGGGTAGTGTTCCTAATGCCGCGGCTACAGCAAATACCTCTCACCCTGCTAAGCAAGGATTAGTGCAAAGCTTAGGTGTATTTTTTGATACAATTATGATTTGTTCTGCAACAGCGTTTATCATTATTTTAGCTGGTCTTTATAATACTGGTGAAAGTAATGGAATTATTCTTACACAAAATTCTTTAGCTGTACATGTGGGTGATTGGGCTCCTTACTTTATCGCTATTTCTATTATTTTCTTTGCATTTAGTTCTATTGTCGGTAATTACTATTACGGTGAATCTAATATTGAGTTTATGAATGCTCATAAAGGTTGGATGTTTGGCTACCGTATTTTAGTTCTTGCTATGGTGATGTTTGGTTCTCTTGCGCAAGTAGAGCTTGTTTGGAACTTAGCAGACCTATTCATGGGACTAATGGCTATTATCAATATTACGATCATCCTGTTACTTGGTAAAATTGCCTTCCAAGTGTTAGACGACTTTACAATGCAACGAAATGCAGGCAAAAATCCTGTATTTTATGCAAAATCAATCCCAAAATTGAAAAATACTGATTGTTGGGAAGAAGATCGATAATTATTCAAAAACGCCATTCCTCAAACGGAATGGCGTTTTTTGTTATGCCTGATTTTATTAATATTTAAATTGACTAATTAGCTGTTTTAACTCATCTGCCATATGCGCAAGCGCTTGTGCAGAAGCATTAATTTCTTCCATCGAAGCTAATTGTTCTTCTGTAGACGCTGCAACGTCCTCTGAAGCAGTTGCATTTCCTTGTGCAGAGAATGCCAAATCCTCCGTAATAGCTGTCACCTCTTGCACACTTGCTGACATCTGTTCAGAAGCAGAAGATACCTCTTCCATTCTAGGAGTAATTTTATCCATGCTTGTTTTAATGACTTGGAATTTCGTAATAGCCTCATCCGATACATGCAGTCCATTTTGAACATCCTCTGTAACTTTTGCCATGATGTTTACAGATTGTTCTGTTTCTAACTGAATGCCATGGATTAGCTCAAAAATTTGTTGTGCAGATTCCTGGGATTGCTCCGCTAGCTTTCTTACTTCATCTGCAACAACTGCGAAGCCTTTTCCATGCTCTCCTGCTCTTGCTGCCTCAATCGCTGCATTGAGCGCTAGTAGGTTAGTTTGGTCTGCAATGCTTGTAATTACATCTAAAATGGACGTAATTTGCTTAGAGCGTTCATGTAGTGTTTGAATTTTCGTGTTTGAATCGGTCACCGATAAATGGATAGATTGCATTTGATCTTTCGTATTTTGGACTGCCTTTCCACCTTCATCTGCTTGTAGCGTTGCGTGCTGTGAAAGATCTGTTACCGTAGAAGAGATCTCCGCTATATGAAGAATGGCCTTAGAAAGTTCCTGTAACGATTCTGCATTCTTGTTGGCACTTGTCGTTTGTGTGTCAGCACTTGTCGCAACATCTTGAATCGAAATGGCAACCTTTTCTGTGGCAATGCTTGTCTGATTAGCATTGGCTGTAAGCTCTTCTGCCGACGATGCTACATCTTCAGCATTTCGTTCTATTTTTTGAATAAGTGTCCTTAGACTGTCTTGCATATCGTTAAAGGCTTGCCCCAGCTGTCCTATCTCGTCATGAGAAGTAATTGTCACTTGCTCTGTTAAATCACCTTTACTAATGGTTACTGCACTATCCTTGAGCGATCTAATCGGTTTTATGATTCCCTTCATGACAAAATAGAAAACAATCGTACTTATGACAATCGCAATAATTAACACGAGTAACGTATGATTTAAAATGGATGATGCTGATTTATCAATTTCCTTTGAATAAATAGTACCAGTAATTTTCCAATTTGTTAATTCATTCGTTGTAAAGAACAAAATTCGGTCATCACCGTCAAAGACATACTCATACGTTCCAGATTTGCTGTCGTACATTTTGTCGAGGAAGCTTTCTTTTAATTCGCTACCAGGTTCTAAAGTTGGGTGTGAAATGACCTTTCTAGTTTCATCAAAAATAGAAGAATATCCATTTTTTCCGATTTGAATTGAGCTTGCGGTTTTTTGAATGTCTGCCAATTTTAAATCAACCGCTATTACCCCAGATTTGTCCTTTAGCTGACGGGCAACTGTTACAACCATCTCTCCAGTAAATGCGTCAATATAAGGATTCGTTATTAAAATTTCTCCCTTTAAAGCCGTAGCCTTTTTATACCAATCTCTTTCTAAAACATTGTAATCCTTAAGATCCGATTTTGGTTCTAGAAATAATGCTCCCTCATTTGTTCCAAGATATACACTTAAAGCATCTTGATTCATCTTCATATATTGTTGGAAATTTGTTAATATCGCGGCTCCGTTCTGTTCATACTTAGAAGAATTTATTTCCTCGCTAAAAACATTAATGTCATTTACTTTAGCACTAATGGTTTCATCAATGACTTTATTTAAAATATTTACACTTTCATTTGCACTAAATAATATTTCTTCCTTTATCGATTTTTTTGCCGAAAGGTATGAAAAAGTCCCAACAGTAATAACTGGGACTAGCAAGATTAGAGCAAACAATGTATAGAGCTTGCCCTTAAAGCTACCAAATATTTTTTTCATTCAACAATTCTCCTTTTGTCTTCATTAGTTCTTAAGATGTGTGTTTTTTGTATAATTTCGTATTATCTTTTACTGGCACTATACTCGATGATTTAGACTCAAAAAGAATGCCGCTTCTATCTACTGTTTACAACCTACCCTTCTTTTATCGATGAAATTTCACCCTAGGCTTTTATCGGACGAAATACATATATTCAAACCCTTTTTTTCATTTTTTTGATTAACTAATGTAAATTCTTCTATTTTGTACTTCTTCATCATTCAACTATACTTAGAATCTCACTTTAAATAGGTTCATGGCTGTCGCTTCGCTTGTGTGTATACAAAAACCTGTTGCCCGAAAAAGAATATGTAATTCCAAAGCTTTCAGAAAAAACAGGTGCCATCTAGCGACAACTGAAAAACGATGTAGAACAGTTTTTGGATTATTGAAGGCTTATTTGCGTTTCACTCAAGTCCATTGAAAATCTAAGGTTAAAAACGAAATGTGCTTTAATAGAATGACTCGATCAAACAAGAAAAAAGAGAAATCGATGCTATTCGATCTCTCTTTTTCTTTAATATCAGCTAGTTATAACACAGACACATTTATTAGTGTTGAAAAACAAAATAGTCACGCAGTCGAATCTCAAAATAGAATCGTAAAGCTGATTTCATTCGTTTTGTACAAGAGTCATACTTTATTTAATAGGACACCTTATCTCATTGACACTATAGTTTTTCGTAGATTTGATTCTTTTAATATTTAAATTGACTAATTAGCTGTTTTAACTCATCTGCCATATGCGCAAGCGCTTGTGCAGAAGCATTAATTTCTTCCATCGAAGCTAATTGTTCCTCTGTAGATGCTGCAACGTCCTCTGTAGATGCTGCATTTCCTTGTGCAGAGAATGCCAAATCCTCCGTAATAGCTGTCACCTCTTGCACACTTGCTGACATCTGTTCAGAAGCAGAAGATACCTCTTCCATTCTAGGAGTAATTTTATCCATGCTTGTCTTAATGACTTGGAATTTCGTAATAGCCTCATCCGATACATGCAGTCCATTTTGAACATCCTCTGTAACTTTTGCCATGATGTTTACAGATTGTTCTGTTTCTAACTGAATACCATGAATTAGCTCGAAAATTTGTTGTGCAGACTTCTGTGATTGCTCCGCCAGCTTTCTCACTTCATCTGCAACAACTGCGAAGCCTTTTCCATGCTCTCCTGCTCTTGCTGCCTCAATTGCTGCATTAAGAGCCAGTAAGTTAGTTTGATCTGCAATGCTTGTAATTACATCTAGAATGGATGTAATTTGCTTCGAGCGTTCATGTAGTGTTTGAATTTTCATGTTTGAATCGGTTACCGATAAATGGATAGATTGCATTTGATCTTTTGTATTTTGGACTGCTTTTCCACCTTCATCTGCCTGTAGCGTTGCGTGCTGTGAAAGATCCGTCACAGTTGAAGAGATTTCCGCGATATGAAGAATGGCCTTAGAAAGTTCCTGTAACGATTCTGCATTCTTGTTGGCACTTGTCGTTTGTGTGTCAGCACTCGTCGCAACATCTTGTATCGAAATAGCCACCTTTTCTGTAGCAACGCTCGTTTGAGTGGCATTGGCTGTTAGTTCCTCTGCCGACGAAGCTACCTCCTCAGCATTTTCTTCTATTTTTTGAATCAGTGTCCTTAGACTCTCTTGCATATCGTTAAAGGCTTGTCCTAGCTGCCCAATCTCATCTTGAGAAGTAATTATCACTTTCTCTGTTAAATCACCTTTACTAATGGTTACTGCACTATCTTTGAGCGATTTAATCGGTTTTATGATTCCCTTCATAACAAAATAGAAAACAATTGCACTTATGACAATCGCAATAATTAACACGAGTAAAGTATTAAATAAAATTGGCGATGCTGATTCATCAATTTCTTTTGCAAAAATTGTGCCTGCAATTTTCCAATTCGTCAATTCATTCGTTGTAAAGAACAAAATTCGGTCTTCACCGTCATAGACATATTCATACGTTCCAGATTTGCTGTCGTACATTTTATCGATGAAGCTTTCTTTTAATTCGCTTCCCGGTTCTATAGTCGGATGTGAAATGACCATATTATTTTCACCAAAAATAGAAGGATATCCATTTTTTCCGATACTAATAGAGTCCGAAACTTTTTGAAGGTTTGCCAATTTTATATCAATTGCTAATACCGCTGATTTATCTTTTACCTGACGAGCAACTGTTACGACCATATCTCCTGTCGCTACATCTTTATAAGGATTCGTTATTAACGTTTCTCCCTTCAAAGCCGTAGCTTGTTTGTACCAATCTCTTTCCAAAGGATTGTAATCCGCACTATTAGATTTTGGTTCTACAAATACGGATCCTTCACTTGTTCCCATATAAATAGTTAGTACATCTGGATGTAGCTTTATATATTGCTGAAATTTTGTATCTAATACCGTTGCATGCTCTTTATACATTGAAGAATCTATTTCCTTGCTGAGGACATTAATGTCATTCATTTTTTCACTAATGGTATTATCAATTAACGTATTTAAAATATTTACACTTTCATCCGCACTAAAAAGTATTTCATCTTTTATCGAATTCTTTGCTGAAAGATACGATAAGCTTCCTACAGAAATAACTGGGATTAGTAAGATAAGAGCAAATAATACGTAGAGCTTACCCTTAAAGCTTCTAAATAATCGTTTCATGCGACCGCTCTCCTTTTGTCTTCACTAGTTCTTATAATATTTTTTCTTCTATTTTGTAGTTTCTGTTTAGTTTCAAAAAGATAACTCCCCCCGGTTCGTACCTTCCCTTCTTTTATTGAATAAAATTTCTTCATAAGTTTTTATCGGACGAAATACTTAAATTCAAACCCCATTTTTCATTTTTTTGATTTTCCTAACATAAAATTCTTCTATTCTTGCATTTCTTCATTATGTAACCTTTATGTTTCATGCTTTAGATATGATGTGTAGAGGCTCTTTTCATTAATATTTAAATGCTAAAATTGATTCTCAATCGCCATTTTCGATAAATGTGTAGAGGATGCTGCCGCTACTTCTTCCGTCCGCAAAAAAAAGATTAAGAGCACCATTTAGCAGATGCTTTTAACGGATTCAATTGAATACTGTTTTTCAACTAAAACATACTAACATTAGTAGTACAAACCAAGGCCATGGTTTGTGCTACTATTTTTTTATAGTAGAAGTGAAGAAAAGCCGACCAGCCTCTGGGACCATTTGTGAGTCCGTATATAAAACCGGCTAACTTCATGCCCTTATATGAATCAGTTTAGTATGTTGGATCCAAGAGATCGTGTATAAGAAAGTGGAATCGATAAGGTACTGTGAAGGCTTCTATGATTGGTCAAAAGGAGAAGAATGAGATGAAACATGTCATTGCGTTAGATGTCAGTAAAGGAAAAAGTACCGTTGCGATTTATGATGGTCACCGCCAATGTGAGTTTGAAGGTGTGCTACATCATACACGGGGTGATTTCGAGCGATTACACGAACGAATGGAAGAGATGACAAAGCAAGATGGACAAGCGCCAGATATCGTATTTGAAGCAACAGGCATCTATTCAAAATCTATCGAAGCGTTTTTCAAAGAGTACGGCTATGCATACTGCCGCATGAATCCACTTGAAGCGAATTTACAGATGGCAACGATGCGTCGCAATAAAACCGATATCAGTGATGCCCATGAACTCGCGAAGACACATTTCAAAATGGAACGCAAAACAACGTACATACAAGACGATTATTATGAACAGATGCGTGCACTGACTCGTTATTACGATGAAATTGACGAAGAAATCATTTTACTCAAAAGTAGAATGCATGCCATTTTACAGTTGAGTTTTCCAGAATTAGAAAAACTGGTTACACCGAGTTCAGCACTATTTTTAAATATTGTACAACTATATCCGCACCCAACACTTTTACAGGCCCATTCAAAAACGATTATTAAAAATCGTTTAAAGGGCAATACGCGAAAAAAACTATCGCTAATGCGTGCGGAGGCTAAAGCTATTACATTATTAGAAGCAGCTGAAAATAGTTACCCAGCGATTAAACCCACAGATATTCGTTGTGATCAAGCACGAGATTACGCAGCTCGCATTGCGGATTTACTAGAGAAGAAAGATGCGCTTGTGAAACAGATGGTGGAATTGTCGGAAGGAAGAAAAGAATATCTAGTATTTCGTTCGATTCCTGGGATTGGCGATTCAACGGCGTGCCGATTAATTGGAGAGATTGGTGACATCCGCCGCTTTCAAAATGCGAAACAACTGAATGCTTACGCAGGCATTGATATTATGCGGTACCAGTCTGGGAATACGCAATATCGAGACAGGATTAATAAACGAGGAAACAAACATTTACGGAAGATTTTATATTTTATGGTGTGCGCCATGCTTATGGCTAAAGGAAAACCGAATCATTTTGTGGACTATTACTACAAATTAAAAAAGCAACCTCAGAAGAAGCCTCATAAGGTTGCGATCATCGCCTGCATCAATAAGTTTCTGAAAGTGACATTTCAGTTACTGACGCATGGCATTCTTTACGATTATGAGTCCGCACTACCAGCTCAAAAATCATAATCACCTACATAGAACTATATCATAATGACCTTTCGAAAAAAATAAAAATCGTCAGGTCTTTTTGGCGTATCTAAAAATGAGTGTGAAGTGGTGAGGGATATCCCTCACCACTTCACACTCATAAAAATATAAATTATTCTTTAAATAAGGTTGACTAATCGTAAGAAAGAGGCTGGGACAAAACCCATCTCTAAACTAAAAAGCCGGTGAAATTTTACGATCAGTAAAATTTCACCGGCTTTAAATTTTTTTCATAAAAAATAAGGACCACTTCTGATAAAATTAAGTCACCACAACAAAATTATACAGAAAGAAGGATCCTTATGTTTAAAGATTATAACATGAATCAATTAGTTTTGCCTTTAGATTTAGAAGTGAAGTTACAAAAGAATGATATTGCCTTCCGTGTCCACCATTTAGTCGAAAGTATCCCGCCCGAAGCGTTTGAACGATTCCTTCGAAATGAGGGCTGTCCTGCCTACCACCCACGCATGATGCTTAAAATTATCTTATGTGCCTACACGCAATCTGTCTTCTCAGGGCGCAAAATTGAAGCGCTTTTAAAAGATAGTCTTCGGATGATGTGGTTAGCTCAAGGGCATGAACCAACCTACCGCACAATCAACCGATTCCGTGTCCAACCAGAGGTAAAAGAGTTGATTCGTCAATGCTTCGTTCAATTCCGCTGCCAGCTGGTACAGGGAGAATTAATTGACCAGGAAGCTATTTTTATTGATGGAACAAAGATTGAAGCGAATGCGAACAAATTTACATTCGTGTGGAAAAAGTCGGTTGAGAAATTTCATAACGGACTAATTGAAAAGTCAAACCAGCTATACGATGAGCTGCTTGAAAATGAAATCATGCCAGAAATTGAACGGGAAAATGAAAAGGAATTAGCATTGGAAGACCTCGCTCAAATGGTCGAAAAAGTAGATGAAGTGATTTCTGAATATGATCGAAAAATTGAAGAGTCATCGGATGTAGCAGAGCGAAAGGCTTTAAGAACGGAACGGAAATTCCCAAAGCAGGCTCGCAAACAATTGATCGACTATATTGAACGCAAACTAAAGTATCAAAGAGACTTCGAAATTTTTGACGAACGAAATAGTTATTCGAAAACAGACCCGGATGCAACATTTATGCGTATGAAAGATGACTATATGAAAAATGGACAATTGAAGGCAGGTTATAACATACAAGTGGCAACAGAAGGTCAGTATGCGCTTGCCTACAGCATTTTTCCGAATCCAACGGATACACGTACATTAATCCCATTTTTAGATGAAATCGAACAACATTATTTTAAGTTACCAAAACACATCGTCGCAGATGCTGGATATGGCAGTGAACAAAATTATGATGATATCCTTTCGAACCGTAAGCGAGAAGCCTTAATCACGTATAACATGTATGTAAAAGAACAGAAGAAAAAGCATAAGCAAAACGAATTCAATACAGAGAACTGGGATTATGATAAAGAACATGATCGATACACTTGCCCAAACCAACAACAGCTTGTATTTAAATATCGTTCCACTAAAACGGATAAGTATGATTTCACGCGTGAATTTAAGATATACGAATGTGAGGACTGTTCCGGATGCCCCCTACGTTCGTTATGTACGAAAGCAAAAGAGGGAAATAATCGTAAGTTAATCGTGAATGAGAAGTGGGAGCAACAAAAAGAATATGTAAGAGTAAAGCTTTCAGAAGAAAAAACGAGTACCATTTATCGTCAACGCAAAATTGACGTGGAACCAGTTTTTGGATTCTTGAAGGCTAATTTGCGTTTCACTCGATTTTCTGTGAGAGGAAAATCGAAGGTTGAAAACGAGATGGGCCTCGCATTAATGGCCGTGAATTTAAGAAAATTCACAGCCATTAGCTAATAGCTATATGGAGACAACATAAAAAATAGAGAAATCCGAATTTAAATGAATTCAAATTCGGATTTCTCACTAATGAAGCTAGTTATGTCCCAGCCTCTTCTTATTTATTATTGATATTTTTTTACCATAGACTCTGTGAAAGCCTGAGATTGTCCCTTTGGAATACTTAATGTTTGCCACTTAGAACCCTTTAATTGTTTAGCGATGTAAACGATTTGACCAACATGTTGTGAGTAGTGGGACATTTGTCTTTCGATAGCATCTATTACGGAATGCTGTTCCCCTCTTATCGTGACAAACCCTTGTAAATCAGCTTCCGTTAATCCTTGTAAAGCATCCAAAAATACTTGCCAGCCCTCTTCCCATACCGTCATAACGTCTTCTTTTGTCTGAAGGCTATCAGTAAATTCATCGTCACGATTTCTCGATGCTTTCTCACCATCAGTCGTTAGAAAGTCAGTCCATCTTGATACCATATTGCCACTAACATGTTTTACAATAACTGCAATACTGTTTGAATCTTCATTATACGTCCAGTGCAATTGGGCCTCTTCCAGTTGTTCGAGTGTTTTATCTCCTAGCTCTTTAACACTTCTAAATCTTTTTTGGACAACATTTAAATACGTTTGCGCTACCGTCATTGGTGATCCCCCCATCCTTTTTTCTACTATTTTAATATAAATAGGATGAAATGTTCCGATTTAGTAACTAGTTGTTACCAAGAATACAGCTGAGAGGTCTTCATCACTACTGATTGCTGCCTTCACCAATAGAGCTATTAGAAGCAGTTTATCTTCCACCTAACTTTTTTGCTTTCGCTTAATTTAAGTGTGGGATAAATTCCCTTGCAAGCTCAACCATTTTTTCTTGTGCTTCCTGTTGATCACCATTTAATTGATAGCCTATATGATATACATAGCCATTATAATACGTATAAAACTCATTTGCTCTTGTACTCATTCGATAAATGCGCTTGTCCGCCTCATCATAATTATAGTATAAATACGCAAGCCATTTATCTGGTGTCATCGCACGATAATACAAAGGATTCATAAAATTCAAACCTACATTCGTGATCTCCTCCTGACTATCTTCCGTAAATTTATAGTTTATTAAAGGGTTATTATTTACATTTGTTACCGTCAAAATAATATATTGACGATCCACTCCAGTGAGAGACTTTTCTTTATAACTAAACTGATACTGCTTTTGCAGGCTACCATCTTCCATATCTGATGTTACCGCATAGACCTCTTGTATATTTGATTTAAATGGAAGATTTTCAGGGTCTATTAGATGGACAGCATTCTCCATAGTAGCCGCCACTGCTTGCATAGCCTCGAAGCCCTGAAGCGGTGCATAAAATTTGATATTTTCCCGGTGATCTAAGTGATCTACAATTTGAAAAAACTGACTGGATGTTGTCTCTTTTCCTTCAACTTCTGTTTGAAATAAATCGGTGAATGATTGTTTTTCTTCTTCATGAAGTATTTCTGTCGTTGCATGGTCAATCGGTTTCGAAGCTTGCCATGCAATAAATAGTAAGATAGAGCATGTTATCATGATGGCCATTGCACGATACGGCCAAAGTTGCTTTGATGGATACGGCTCTTGCTGAATTTGTTGTCGAACCTTTTGAATGATTGCTTCTTTATGTGCTGAGACATCCTTCAATACATGCATTGTATGCTTATCCATGGAAAAGTACCTCCCATTCAATATGCTGTAAGTCTACTTTTAATAATTCCTTCCCTTTCTTTAAACGAGATTTTACGGTACCCTCAGGAATAGCCAGTAGCTCTGATATTTCCTTGATTGTCATCTCCTCCAAATAAAAGTAGACAATTGCTTCACGTGGCTTTATTGGTAACCGTAAAATGGCTTCATCTAAAAGAGCTTGTTCATCTTGACGAATGAGTGTATCTTGTAAAACAGTTTTTTGTTTGGCAAAAAAATTATGCTGAAATGTAATTTTTCGATAAGTCCAGCTTTTTAAGTAATCCTTACATTTATTAATGGTCATACGTGCTAAATAAGCCTTCATCTCGCCTCTTTCTTCATAGTACCTTTGGTGATGATAAAATTTAATAAATACATCTTGAACAATATCCTCAGCTATTCGTTGATCTTTCGTATAGTAGTATGCGATTCGAAATAAATGTTCTGTATGTAGCTCCATTAGTTGCTCTAAATAATCTGTATTAGTCAAAATCTTTCCCTCCTTCTACACTATAAACGAGGCTAAAGGTATAAAAGATTAAATTTCAACAATAAAAACCGTCTCTTAGTTTATCCTTGAGACGGTTTCCTTCTATCCATTATAAATTTTCATCAATATATGTTTCTATATCTGATGCAATTGTGTCAATAGGGACATCCTCGGCATTCTTTGCGAATCCAGAATACATTTTTACGATTTTGCCATCTTTATCGACTAAGAAAAATTGATTTCCGTGTATCACTTGATCGGTGTTAGGATCATCTTTGACGATTATTTTTGTTGATTTCACAGCGAACTGCTCGATATATTTTTGTGAATAACCAGTAAGTAGATTCCATTTTGATTCATCTGGAACATTATATCTTTTCAAATAATCAGCTAATACTTCTGGTTTATCAACGTCAGGATCAACTGAAAACGCAACAATATTATAATCTTCCACACCTTTTTTCTTCAGCTTTTCTTGAACTTGCGTCATATTAAAGGACATTGGTGGGCAAATTGATGTACAATTCGTGAAAATATACATACCAATCCACGGTTTTCCTTTTAAACTCTCTAAAGAAACTTTTTCACCGCGTTGATTGACATGTTCAAAATCTGGTAATTCCAAGCTATAATCTGCTTTAAATTTTGTATTTCCACACGCACTGAGCACTACTGCTAATGCAAAAAGTAAAACAAGCCCAATTATTTTATTTCTCATCCTTAACACTCTCCCTACCTGCACTATCCTCATCCTATCGTAGGATGTAAATATTGACAAGGTTACTCAAGTGACATCTTTCGTACATCTTTGTGAAATCGATTTCACTTTAAGGAAACAAGTGCATCATGAATTGCATCTAATTTAACTTCTACTCGGTGCAGTAAATAAAACGACACTAGGATAGGAAAACCGATATCCGATATCATGTTAAACCACTGTTCCATGTTGGACCCTCCTTCACAAACTTATTACAAATACTATTGCTGAAAATGGCCCTTGCGAAAAAATTTCGCAAAGACCATTTCATGCTATTCTATCCCTAATTCAAACTCTGTTACTTGTCGATCTACGATGCGAGCCCCACTCATCGCAACTAGAGCGCTAGCTTGTCCATCAAAAACATTTTTAGTGATGATTGTTTGCATTACCTGTCGTATTTCCTCCGCTGTTACCTTTGGCTTCGGTGCATCAATCGCTACCGTTGTCGTTTTCCCTGCTGCTGTTTCAAATTGAAGCTCTAAAATTTGTGTCATAACTTTCCCCCCTTTAGGATAAATCTGTTGTTTCTTGTTTTACAATGCTGTCTAGTGCGTGTGAAGATAGACTTGCAATGGCATATGCTACTTCTACTAAATCCTTTGCCGTATGCGAGTTGTTTAAATTGCGGTAAGTTTTTGTTGTGAAAATGGGCTCGTTCTGTGCATTATATCCAGCGACATACTTCAAGCGTAGTGTAGCACCTACGAAATTGACTTTTGCCATGAGGGTCACCTCCTTTCTTTCACAATATATACAGACTTATTGCTAAAAAAGGGACATTTAGGATGAAATTTTATATGTAAGCTTTTATAATAGAGTGAGAGAAGGCAAAGAGGTGAACGATTTGTTAAGTGGTTGGTTTTTATGGTTTATCCTATTTTGGGTAGTTGTACTCATTTCATTTATGGCGATAGGCGGATTTTTTATGTTCCGCAAATTTTTAAAGGCTTTACCAAAGCAGGACGGTAAATCTGATTTAGATTGGCAAGAGTATTATTTAGATAAAACCATTCATCTATGGGGACAACCTGAGAAAGAACTTTTATATGAACTTGTAAGCCCAGTACCCGAGCTATTTAGACAAGTAGCTAAGGAAAAAATAGCAGGAAAAATTGGCGAGCTTGCTTTAGAAGAAAAAGCACCTTCCATTAACCATGATTTGATTATTCGTGGCTATATCCAAGCAACACCAAAACGCGACCATAAATTTTTACGCAAAAAGTTAGATGAAATGCAAATTGACGTCGCTCCATATGAACATCTATTTGATTGATGGTACGCTGCACACTGATTTGTGCAGCGTTTTTACTGCCTTTAAATAAGTTTCGTCATATTTTTTAATAATTTTTTCCTCGATTCAATCCTCCAGTATAGGGGCGTCTATTCGTCGCTCAAGACAGCACTTTCCGTCGCTTTCTTCTTTCTTTCCGTCGGTTGGACGATTCTTTCCGTCGCTCTGATTCCTATCCGTCGCTTTGGCTCTTCTATCCGTCGCTTTCGACTTTTCTTCCGTCGGGTGGACGATTCTTTCCGTCGCTTTCTTCTTTTCTTCCGTCGGGTGGACGATTCTTTCCGTCACTCTGATTCCCATCCGACACTTCGGCTCTTTCATCCGTCGCTTTCGTCTTTCTTTCCCTCGGTTGGACGATTCTTTCCGTCACTTTAGCTCTTTCATCCGTCGCTTTCTTCTTTCTTTCCGTCGGTTTGACGATTCTTTCCGTCGCTCTGATTTCCATCCGTCACTTTGGCTTTTTCATCCGTCACTTTGGCTTTTTCATCCGTCGCTTTCTTCTTTCTTTCCGTCGGTTGGACGATTCTTTCCGTCGCTCTGATTTCTATCCGTCACTTCGGCTCTTTCATCCGTCGCTTTCGTCTTTCTTTCCGTCGGGTGGACGATCCTTTCCGTCGCTCTGACTTCCATCCGTCACTTTAGCTCTTTCATCCGTCGCTTTCTTCTTTCTTTCCGTCGGGTGGACGATTCTTTCCGTCACTTCGGCAATCCTTTCCGTCGCTCTGATTTCTATCCGTCACTTCGGCTCTTTCATCCGTCGCTTTCTTCTTTCTTTCCGTCGGGTGGATGATCCTTTCCGTCGCTCTGACCCCTATCCGTCACTTTGGCTCTTCTATCCGTCGCTTTCTTCTTTTCTTCCGTCGGCTGGACGATTCTTTCCATCGCTCTGATTTCCATCCGTCACTTTGGGTCTCTCATCCGTCACTTCGGCTCTTTCATCCGTCGCTTTCTTCTTTTCTTCCGTCGGTTTGACGATTCTTTCCGTCGCTCTGATTTCCATCCGTCACTTTGGGTCTCTCATCCGTCACTTCGGCTCTTTCATCCGTCGCTTTCTTCTTTTCTTCCGTCGGTTTGACGATTCTTTCCGTCGCTCTGATTTCCATCCGTCGCTTTGGCTCTTTCATCCGTCACCACGGCTCTTTTGTCCGTCGCTGTCAATTTTCTTTCCATCACTTCGGCAACCCTATCCGTCGCTCAATCTGCTCTATCCATCATCCAAAATGCGTTCAAAAAAAACTACACTAGATAATCTCTAGTGTAGTTTTTCCATTTAAATATTCTTTAGCGGAATTGTTTTTTTGATTTTTATAAATTGAATGAGCATTGCGATTCGCCAAGGGAGTAACATAGCGAACGCTAAAATCCAAAACATTCCTGCTAATTCTCCAACGTCAATGGAGCTACTTAATATCATTTTTGCAATTATACGGAACACTAACAGTCCGATTAATATAAAAATGAATGCTTTTGAACGTTTTAAATAAATATCTTGACCTTTTACTTCAAATTTAGAAGTGGCGATTAAGATTGTTGAGAACACCACGCCGACTGCTGCCGATTCAAGGATTTGCATGGGTGGTACTCGAAATTGTTCAAATAAAAACATTATCGCACCTGAAGACATTGCAATAGGTGGAATGATAATTTTCTTCTCATTTGTCGGTTTCTTAGATGCTCGCATACGTAAAACCATGACAAAGGTACCCATAAAAATGGCCATTATGGTTGAACCTATTACATAATATTGAGAAGGGATATTGCTAAACATAAAAATTCCTCCTCTAATGTCATTAACAATTTTGTCCAATTAATTGATCAACTACAGCTTTTAGTCTTTCTGGTTCGAAAGGCTTTGTTATAAAATCCTTTGCACCACTTTCAATCGCTTCCACGATTAACTTCTGTTGTCCTAAAGCTGTAATCATAATTATTTTTGCATCTGGAAATTCGGGGATGATTTCTTTTACTGCTGCGATACCTGTCATAACGGGCATTGTTACATCCATCGTTACAAGATCTGGTTGTAACTCACGGTACATCGCTACAGCTTCTTTACCATTTGCAGCCTTGCCGACTACCTCATAACCCCATTCCGTAAACATATTACTTATTGCAACACGCATAAAGAGCGTATCATCCACTACTAAAACTGTAGGCACATGTTCATCTCCCTCTAAGTTAAAGTACTGTATGCCCATTTAGTTTAGCAGATTAGAAGCCTGTAAATCCACCAAAAATAGGCTGTAAAATGCGTGTTAAATACGTTAATCCGTCAAAGAATAACAATACACCAACGACAATCATAATATAACCGCCGATTTTCACAATTTTTTGGCTGTGTGTACGAATCCAAGTCATACGTGCTATAAAGAAAGATAACACAAAGAATGGAATCGCAAAGCCTAAATAATAAGCTAACATATAGCTAAAACCTGCACTTGGATTTGCACCAGCTAATGAAATAATCGATGCTAAAATTGGACCTGTGCACGGCGTCCAACCAGCTGCAAAGGCTATTCCGATTAATACAGATCCAAAATAACCAGATGGTCGATGTTTAAATTGGAATTTTCGATCCTTCATTAAAAAGTCAATTTGTAGTAATCCCACAATCATTAAACCAAATACAACGATTAAGATGGCACCAACCTGACGTAATAATGTTTGATAATTAAGGAAGAACTCTGCTGCTAGTGATGTTCCTAGCCCAATCATAATGAAGATAATTGAAAATCCTAGTAAAAAGAAGAGTGTATGCAAAATTGCACGCTTTTGCATCATACCTCGTTCCGATTTTAGCTCATCTAATGACATACCTGTTATGTATGATAAAAATGCTGGATATAGCGGAAGGGTACATGGTGAAATAAAGCTTAAAAACCCTGCACCTAATGCTAAAAATAAGTTAATATCAGTTTCCATATTTTCTCACTCTCTCCTTACAGTTACTGTTTCCATCGTACCAAAAATCACTGTAAATTGCGCCATTCCTGTTTGTGAACGTTTCATGGCAAAAAGATGTTGAAAAAATGAAGTTCCATCATATTATCATACAAAATTTTTTCAAACCTTATTACATCAACGTGTATTTGTTCATGTACTTTTGCATTATGCGCCCCCCTTATATTATCTGTCAACAAAATTCACCATAATTCTGCATTACTAGTTATGTAATTCTTAGCATTTCCAAAAGACGCTAGCAACAATTCAATTGCGGGAAATGAATACCTGTTGTTAAGTCGTTACCTGTCGCTTATTTCAAAGTTAAAGTACCCTTTTAATTTACATAAAGTATTTTTAATTGCGAGTAAATTATTTTTCTTCATGTATAATAAAAAACAATAGAGCAACTGATAATGAGGTGTAGTCTTGGAGTTAAGAAAAATTAAACCGAAAAAAATATATGAGGAAGTATCAGAAATCCTTTATGAAAAAATTAGAGCTGGCGAACTGAAACCGGGTGACCGACTTGACTCAGTAGAACAACTTGCTGAACAGCTACATGTAAGCAGATCTGCTATTCGAGAAGCTCTTTCCGCTTTAAAAGCAATGGGGCTAATTGAAATTAAACAAGGCTCAGGTACATTCGTTAAAAGTAATCAATCCAATCAGCTCGATTTTCCCCTATCAACTGCCATTTTAACTAATAAGCAAGATATCTCACATTTGTTAGAAGTACGGAAAATTATCGAAGTAGGCGCTGCGGCTAGCGCTGCCATTCATCGAACTGAAGAAGACATGCAGTCAATGCTGCAAATTTTAGATGAGATGAAACGGGTTAAAGGAGATGGAGAATTAGGAGAAAAAGTGGACTTTCAATTTCACGCGGCCATTTCTGCAGCATCTCAAAACCCCCTGCTTACAACTTTATTAGACCAGGTTTCAGGTTTAATGATCGAAACGATGAAAGAGACACGTCGAATTTGGTTGTACTCTAAAAAAATTACAAGCGAAAAGTTGTATGATGAACATATGCAAATTTTCCTCGCAATTAAACAGCAAAATGAAGAGCTCGCAAAACATGCTATGGCTTCACATTTAAGTAATGTGGAAAAGGTCTTAATGCAATATTTCGAAACAACTGAATCTATGAAATAACAGCAGCTGCCTAGTTTGTATTATAGGCAGCCTTTTAATATTTTGAAAATTAACAATAAACACCTTTCGTTAATCTGATAAGTTGTAGTATTATGAAAATTAAGTCATCAGATGACCTGTTGAATAGTGAGATTAGAGACAAAAAGGAGCGATACTCATGAAAGTAACACTTTTTGCGACTTGTTTAGTTGATATGTTTCAAGGTGATGTAGGAAAAGCTGTTGTTGAAGTTCTTGAAAGGCTCGACTGTGACCTAGACTTTCCTGAAAATCAAATTTGCTGTGGGCAGCCTGCCTATAATAGTGGCTATGTAAAAGAATCTAAAAATGCTATGAAAAAAATGATCACGGCCTTCGAGCATTCCGAATACGTTGTCTCCCCTTCTGGTTCCTGCGCTTATATGTTTAAGGAATATCCAGAAGTGTTTAAGGGAGATCCTGTTTGGGAACCAAAAGCGCAAGCATTAGCAGATAAAACATATGAATTTACAGAGTTTATCGTAGATGTATTAAAAGTCGAGGATGTAGGTGCACATATAGAGGGTAAGGCAACTTATCATACCTCCTGCCATATGACACGTCTGCTTGGTGTTACGGATGCACCGTTTAAATTATTAAATCAAGTTAAAGGCCTACAGTATGTAGAACTCCCTGGAAAAGATAGGTGCTGTGGCTTTGGTGGAACATTTTCAGTTAAAATGGGCAATATTTCAGGAGAAATGGTCAATGAAAAAGTACAAAATGTTGAAGAAACAGGGGCAGACATTTTAATCGGAGCCGATGCTGGTTGCTTAATCAATATTGGTGGTCGAATTAATCGACAAGGTAAGCCTATTAAAGTCATGCATATTGCGGAAGTATTAAATTGCCGCTAGGAGGGGGTTCAAAAAATGGCTATGAAAACAAGTGATGATCGCTTTAATCATCGAGTATCGAAAGAATTAGAAAATACTTTTATGCGCGGTGCTGTGTCCAGCGCACAGGAGCGCTTACAAACACGTCGACTCAAACAATCTGATGAGCTCGGCCATTGGGAGGAATGGCGCTCTCACGGCGAAGAAATTCGAAAGCATGTGCTGGCGAACTTAGATTATTACTTATATCAGCTAAGTGAAAATGTCTCTAAAAGAGGTGGCCATGTTTTCTTTGCGCAAACAGCTAAAGAAGCGACAGACCACATTCAAAATATCGCAAAAAAGAAAAATGCTGCTAAAATCGTGAAATCAAAATCGATGGTGACAGAGGAAATTGATTTAAATGCCGCTTTAGAAAAACTCGGTTGTGAGGTCATTGAAACAGATCTTGGAGAGTACATTTTGCAAGTAGACGATCACGAGCCACCATCTCATATCATTGCCCCAGCTTTGCATAAAAATAAGGAGCAGATTCGTGATATTTTTAAAGAAAAACAAGGCTATGAGAAGACCGAAAAGCCAGAGGAACTAGCTCTTTATGTACGTGAAAAATTAAGGAATGAATATTTAACAGCAGACATTGGCATTACAGGCTGTAACTTTGCTATTGCAGAGAGCGGCTCGATTACACTCGTGACAAATGAAGGAAACGCAGATCTAGTAACTGCCTTACCAAAAACGCAAATTACAGTAATGGGAATGGAAAGAATAGTTCCTACATTTGAAGAGATGGAAGTGCTAGTAAGCTTATTAACAAGAAGCGCAGTTGGACAAAAGCTAACAAGCTATATTACAACATTAACAGGAATCAAAGAAGAAGGTGAAACGGATGGACCAGAGGAATTCCATTTGATAATCGTCGATAATGGACGTTCTGATATTTTAGGCAGCGAATTCCAGCCTATTTTACAATGTATTCGCTGTGCGGCATGTGTTAACGTTTGCCCTGTTTATCGACATGTTGGCGGGCATTCTTATGGTTCTATCTATTCTGGGCCAGTAGGTGTCGTTCTTTCACCATTATTAGGCGGCTATGAGGATTTCAAAGAATTACCATACGCATCTACATTATGCGGTGCCTGCACAGATGCGTGTCCTGTCAAAATACCTTTACATCAGCTTATTCATAGACATCGCCAAGTAATTGTTGAAAACGAAGGCAAAGCACCTGTATCAGAAAAGCTATTGATGAAGGCCTTTGGTTTAGGTGCTTCCTCCCCTACCCTATATAAAATAGCGACAAAAATAGCTTCACCAGCAGTGTCCCCATTTACAAAAGATCAGAAAATTTCAAATGGACCAGGCCCACTAAAAGCATGGACGGAAGCTAGGGATTTTCCAGCCCCCAATAAAGATAATTTCCGTGACTGGTTTAAACACCGCCAAAAAGGAGGCGATGAATAATGACAAGTACTATTGAAAATAGAGATGTATTTTTAGCAAACATTGCGAAAAAGCTTGGGCGTGCGACAAAAACAGAAATCGATCGTCCTACATGGCAATATAACCCTCAAAATCGCGTCCTAAAAGAAGCGACAAAAAATGAGTTAGTAGAGGTTTTAGTTGAACAATGTAAAAATATTCATACGGATATTGTCATTACAAATACAGCTAATCTCCCTGCAGATTTACAAAAAGTAGTTGAAAATTACGGAGGCCAGTCTGTAATAGCATGGAAAGACGAGCGTTTCCAAAACTATGGGCTATCATCATTGTTGACCGAGCAATGGCCCCTAGAAAATATTCAGCTGTACGAATGGGATTCGGAGCAGCCAGAGGAAAATATTAGACACGCTGAAAAAGCTAACATTGGCATAACGATAAGTGAAATAACATTAGCGGAATCTGGAACTGCAGTACTTTTTAGTAGTAAGGATAAAGGTAGATCCGTCAGCTTTTTACCCGAGAACTCTATTATTTTAATCCCAAAAAGCACTATCGTTCCAAGAATGACACAAGCAGCCCGCTTAATTAGCGAAAAAGTTAGAAATGGCGAACAAATTGCTTCCTGCATCAACTTTATAACAGGTCCAAGTAATTCGGCAGATATCGAAATGATTCTTATTGTTGGTGTACATGGACCAATTAAAGCAACTTATATTGTGATTGAGGATCAGTAATACAAAACGAGGCATACTAACATGCCTCGTTTTGTTTATAAGAATAAATTTAATTGGCAACAGTCTCTGTCATGACCTCTTTATTATAAAACTCTGGGTGAGCTTCTTTTAGGATAGATGTCCGTAGCAAGACTAGTGAGAGCATAATAATGATCACACTTGTTACCGGCAAAATAACAATCGCTGGTAATGTATCATATAACATGCCATAAACCACCATACCAATTGGCATCATCGACATAGCCATCGTTTCCATTAGCCCAAAGACACGCCCACGGTATTCTTCGGTAATATTTTTTTGCATATACACCCCGATTGGCATATTAATACCCATTTCAAAAATAGCGAAAATAAAATAAATGATAAGGTAAAAGATAACAATTGCTACATATGAAAAATCTGTTACTAATGGAATCACTGCTAACCCAACACTACCAGACAATAGCAGTAAGCTAATTTTTGAGAAACGTAATGGTGCTTTCACCTCTGATCTTGTCGCAAAATAAAGGGAAGCCGCTAGCATACCCGCTGCACCCGAAGCCTCAATAAAGCCAAAATGTGTGGACTTTACTTTGAGCAATTCAATAATAATATACGTTCCTCCAACAGCGATTGCTGAGAAGAATAAGTTAATCCATAAGGCAACCCACATAATCGTTTTAATGACTTTTTGTTGTTTTATATAATGAAAGCCACCCTTAAGCCCTTCCCACATTTTTTCTTTTTTCACATCTTCCCCTCTTGTACTATAGAGGTTAAAATTCATCGTTGCTTCTAAGCAAAAGGCAATAACGTAAGCCACCATATTGACCATTAAAAATGCGTCCATTTCAAAGAAGCCGTACATCATTCCCCCAATTACTGGTCCCCCGATCATAGCTACAGACGTCGACAATTGGTTAAATGACATGGCACGCTGTAAACGCTCTGGATTAACAAGCGTTGCAATCGCAGACGAAAACGTTACCCCAGAAAAAGCAGAGCAAATTGTATTGAACACAGTAGCCGTATAGACCGCATACACCGATAAACCTACTGTTTCTGTGTAAAGCAATAAGCCCCCTACTGTCAAAATGGTACCAGCTTGTGCAAGTAGAATTGTACGCTTTTTCGAAAATTTATCAGCCACATAACCTGCTAATGGAGCTACAAGTGCACGTGGTAACACAGAACAAATCATATTGGTTGCGAAGCTCATTGCTGAACCTGTCATAGCTAAAATATACAAACTAATTCCAAAAGCCATCACATGAGAACCTAACATGGCAATCATTTTACTGGCAGTAAATGTCCATAAATGATACGTCGCCTTTTTATATTTTTGCTCTTCATTCATCTAAAATCCCTCCATATTTTTAATTAGGTTAAAAAGTTTAATTTAATTAAACGAAATATAACACAGCTCCCACTTCCCATGCAAGAAAAAGTTTAATATAATTAAACAAAATAGTGATATTCACTTTCATTGAAATAGGAGGCGAGGCAGTGGACTCTTTAGGCACAAGAATTCGCAAATTAAGGAAGGAACGTAAATTAACGTTAGAGGAACTTGCCGGTGATCGTCTAACAAAAGGTATGTTAAGTCAAATTGAAAATGATAAGGCCAAGCCTTCGATGGAAAGTCTTGATTATATAGCGGAACGTTTAGGAGTAAAAGCAAGTGAATTACTTGAACAAGTAACACCCTCTTCGCTTCGGCAACTTTTAGAGCAGGTAGAAATTTTGTTTACGGAATTAAAGCTTGGTGGTACAGATAATGCACAGCAAATAGTCGAGATGATTAAACCTTATGTAGAAGGGCTTCCGCTTAGTTATGAAGGAGGTCGTTTGCTGTATATATACGCTGCAGCACAATATTATGCGGGATTAACGACATGGGAGTCACCGCTTCAAGAGTCACGTATTATGTTTAAAGAAATTAATTTACTGAGTCATTGGTTTGAAACCTATTTATTACAGTTGGGTATATTAGCAGAAAATCGAAAATACAAAATGGCTTATTCTTGTATTTTACAGGCGAAAGAAGAGGCTGAGCAGGAAAATTACCAATTAGATTCGCGAGATGCAGGGAAAATGGCTTATTATATTTGCGTTTTTCAAGTAGCAATTGGCGAAATTGAAGCAGGTAAACAGCTCATTAACGAGGCCATTACCAATGCACATAAAAATCAATTTTACTCTTATATAGATGATATGTATCGTATTGGGTCGTTTTGTGCCATGATTGACCATGATTTCGAGCAAGTAGAGCATATGCTGAAGAAGCTTGAGCAGTACCGGATTTTTGTCGAACAAGTAGATGTCGACGCTTTTATTTTCGTATTACGTGCGCATTATTATAACAGTTACACTCACGATTATCAGCAGGCACTAGAGGAGATAGAACGTTTTGGAACGCTTATACATGAGGGCTCAATTAAACTCGATAAAAACTTTTACTATTCAGAAAAAGGGAAATCCTTATATTTACTAGGTCAATATGAAGAAGCTAAGGAAACATTTGAACATTTTACAAACGTTCCCCCATTCATTTTACATCCATTTGACATATTAAGTTTAAATGAGTGCTTTTCCTATAAAGCACTGTGCTATGCACATTTCGGTGAGTTAACAACTGCCTACGAAATTGCCAAAATGGCCTATTTGGATTCTCAAGATTTAATCGATCTACCTTATAAACAAAAAATTGATGAAACTTATTTTTCAATTAAAGCGCAAATTAATTCGGTTCAATAGATATTAAAGGGATTGCACAATGTGCAATCCCTTTTATTTTAGCTCGATTTATCTTTCTTCATTTCCTTCTGAATCTTGCGAAGGGCTTTTTTCGAACCGCGTTCTATATCATGCTGAAGCTTCCGGTCTTTATAATCCACAAACAATGTCTCTAAATCATATCCTTCAGGGTATAATTCTGTTGCCGGTAGCTCTAATGCCAGTCGCTTAACATTCACCTTTTTGAATTCTCTCTCATAGAACACAACAACATTATAGAAATTATCCATTTCTAGATAAACGATTCCAACGTCATCATGATCTAACAGCTTCACACGGTCGCCCTTTTTAAATTCATACTTAGCTTTTGTTCTCTCTTGCTCAATTTTAGGCTTCCTGATTTTACTGACATTTACTCGTTCTAGATGATATTCTTTATTGTCAATATAGCTCTTGGCTCTTTGTAATATTGTTTCACGTATATTCATTTTCTTAGAAATCCATAGTGCATTACTGTCTCCGGATGTTCCGATAACTAATTTATATAACGGTTCTAATGTTTCACTATCAAAACGCATAGCCGCATTCATAAAATCACTATGCATTTCAGAGAAACGCTTAATTTCGCCATAGTGAGTAGTTGCCACTGTCATACAGCCCATTTGATAGAACTCCTCTAGAATGGAAATCGCCAGTGCTGCTCCTTCATTTGGTTCCGTACCGCTTCCTATTTCATCAAATAACAAAAGCGTATTATTATTGGATGCCCTCATAATATCTGAGAGATTTTTCATATGGGATGAAAACGTACTAAGTGCATTTTCAATACTTTGATTATCACCAATGTCTACAAAAATATGATCAAATACGGCTATTTCAGTACCTTTATCGGCAACAATATGGAAACCTGACATAGTAGCCAATGTTAACAAACCAATAGTTTTTAGGACAACTGTTTTACCACCAGCATTCGGTCCTGTAATGATTAAGCTGCGATAGTCTTTACCAATTTCAAAATGAAGTGGTACCGCCTTACCTGTTAACAGTGGATGCTTACAATTAACGAGCTTAATATAGCCATAATCATTTAAGCTTGGTTCTACTCCTCCAATATTCTTGCTAAACTTGGCTTTGGCAAACACCATATCATATTGGCTAATTAACTCCATGTTAATATTGATTTCACGAATATTTTCCATCAGAAGCCCAGATAAAGTCGCCAAAATCTGATATTCCTCCACCGCTTCTTCTGCCTTCAAAGTGGCTAATTCCATATTTAGTTTAGCTACTGTACTTGGCTCCATAAAGACTGTTGCACCTTTAGATGAAACCTCTACTATCGTCCCTTGTACATGATTTTTATAGGAAGCTTTAATTGGAATCGTGTATCGATCATCCTTTTTACTAATAAAAAATTCCTGGATATAAGTTTTATTAGCACTATTATTTAAAAATTTAGTTAAGCGTTCTTTAATTTTTTCCTCTGTTGTTTCGATATGATTTCGGATACGTTTTAACTCTCTACTAGCAGCTGAATCAACACGATTAGCTTTAATCGCAAAGTTAATCTCCTCTTCCACACTTTTAAATTCAGACATTGAATTAGCATAGGATGCAAGTACTGGCGCAAAAAATTCATTTTCCAGCATAAACTTTTTAAGTTTTCTACAGCCTCTTAAAAAGTCTGAAATGCTAACCAATTCACTAGGGTCTAAAATAATCCCCTTTTCAAGTTTTTTAATGGTATTGTCAATATTCGATACCCCTAAAAACGGGACATGACCTTCTGCATCTAAAATTGCTCGTGCCTCAGTCGTTTCATTCAAACGATTTTTAACAACTGTCAAATTTGGGCTCGGCGTTAATTTATCTAATAACTGTTTACCTAATCCACTGACACAGTAAGATTTAACGATTTCCTTCAATTCATTGTATTGTAACTTCTCAAAAGTAGTATGATTCATTTTAAATTCTCCTCACGCTGATTTTTCCATTATCATTCATGAAGATACCTACTCATTAGATAGCAATGATTTTTTTTTCAAATCAATTATGCCTCGACATAATTGCGTCCGGAACCGGCTTTGTGCATGCACAAAGAACTCCTCTCCGATTCTGTGACATCCGCCTGAGGCTTTAGGCCAACACGATGTTGGTCACTCAGTCGTGTGTTGTTGCTGCCGCTACGCTTTCGCACAGATAAAACCCTATTGCTGTCGCTGCGCTTTCGCACAGATAAATTGCCACAGGACGTGGCGTTCTTAGACTGAGTTCCTCTATTTCAGAGGGTGTTTGGACACCCTCTGAAATAAGTTAAAAAAGACAAAAAAAGCTGTGGGAGAACCCACAGCTTTACCATTACAAGGCATGTGTAAAAAGCATCGTGAAAAAGACTTCATCTACATGAAGTTTAGTCAGTGCATTACAAGCTTTATAAAGTATTGTAGGTATCTTCATAGGTATCGAAATAAAGCCACGACTAAATAAAGGGTTACATACTAACATATATCCCCTGGCGTCATTAAATTTATTTCTTTAAGTTGTTCCTATTTAGAACCTACCGCACTCATCAAAAGCACCTCTCAATAATTATCATTGTTATCTAATTTGTCATTATCTTACTATATGCTGGTAAAAAAGTAAAGGTGCTTATGTTGGTTACGATTTTTAAACTTAGGGGCAACAAAAAATTTTGTAAGAAATAGTGGCAAAAAACGTAAATTTTCTTAATTGGAGCAGTCTAAGCTCTTGAAAAAAGTGATTTATGAAATTGATTCAAGTATATAAAAAATATTAAAAAATTAATATTACTTAAGTTTTTCATATGAGAAGGTGGTTTTTTTCATATATGGATATTCGACAGCTGCGATATTTCATAGCAATTGTAGAGGAAAGAAAAATTTCTGCTGCTGCTGAAAGGCTTCATATCTCCCAGCCTCCGCTAAGCCAGCAACTGAAAACAATGGAAAATGAATTAGGAACGAAATTAATAGAAAGAACTGGGAAATTTTTAGGAATTACGGAAGCCGGAAAGGCCTTATATAAGTACGCTCTACAAATGACTCAGTTAATGGAAGAAGCCAGAATGGAGGTAAAGGAAGTCGGAAACGGGGAAAGCGGAAGACTAACGATAGGTATCAATACTTTTTCAGTAAACGGATTACAAGACTTACTTCACCAATTTCAAAAAAAATTTCCTAAAGTTACATATACTATTCAACAAAATGAGTCATCTCATCTTTGTCAATTAGTGAGAGACAGGATTGTAGAGCTGGCGATTATTCGATTACCGCTCGAGTTAGATGATTTTTCAGCTATCCATCTTTATACAGAACCTTTTTACTTTATTACTTCAAATAAAAAGCAGCCTTTTAATCATCAGATTATGCTTGCTGACATTCAAAACTACCCGCTGATATTACCGAGTACAGAAGGATTAGGAGTGCATTATATGATTTTGGAAGCATTTTCGAAAGCTCAACTACATCCGAACATTATTGCCGAGTGCTCTGATATCTCTCTATTATTAGATTTAGTTGCTTGTAACTTTGGGGAAGCTATTGTTCCAGAAACCGTCATTAAACAATACAAAAACTACAATATCCAAGCTTTCAAAATTACTGATACAGAGCTTTCTGCATCCACTGGCTTAATATGGCTGAAGGATCATCATCTATCAAAAACCGCTCAAAACTTCACAAAACTGTTAACGAGGTACCACCAGCAAAACACGGATTTACAGGATCAATGATATTCCAACATTCAAAATCCCAATCTCTCTTTGTCATAATTGAGAAATTGGGATTTATTAATTCAAAATATATGACCCTTTCATGTGAAAGAACACAGATCCATCCTCTGAAAATGCGCCCGATTAAAGTAGTACTAAAAGATGATCTCAATCTTTAAAACTGAATCACATTTTTCCGCTGCTATATTTTTTACTAAAGTTACGAAAACCACAATAAAAACAATCGCACTATTAAATAATATCCCATTTGCATTCCATAGAACATTGCAAAAGCATCTAAAAGGGGGACCACACATTTAGCAGGACTCCCGAAGAAGTCTCAAAGATTTTCTTTCCTATATTTCTCCCGCTACTACTCTACCTTTAAACATCGTAGCGGTTCTATTGGATCTTCTAGCAATAGCCTCTGCAGAGCAAGAAGCTTCAACAAAGACAATGTTTGCTTCGTCTCCCACTCTTGGCCAAATCTGATTGCCATTATTGTTCAAAGTAGTTTTCCCGTCAGTTATAAATCCAAGTGTCTGTGACAATGAACGTTCATCAGCCCACCCTGAAATTTCTGCCAAACGACTGACACGTTCCAAAATATCTCCGTTTCCAAATGGGGACCAGACATCGAAAATATTATCGCATCCAACAGAAACATGGACTCCTTTCTTGTGCAATAAGCCTACAGGCGGGAATTTTCTTCCAATTGGTACACTAGTAATGATAGAAATACCTGCATCAGCCAAAATTTCAGCCATTTCTTCTGCATGTGCCTTTGAGATTTCCCCAAGTCCAAATGCATGACTTATTGCTACTTTACCTTGCAAACCCGCTTCTTTCGTTAATACTGCCAATCTTTTCATGGTATAGACACCTAGGTGATCCGGATCATGTAAATGTAGGTCGATTCCCGCACCCCCTTCAACAGCAAGGTCAACCATATCATGTAACGATTTTTCGATATTACCATCAACTATAGCTGGATCAACTCCTCCTACCAATGTTGCTCCCTGACGTAGACTTTCCCTTACTAAATCATGTGCCTCTGTACGTAACAAACCGTGTTGCGGAAAGGCAACAATTTCATATGATAATTTACCTTCAAATGTTTGTAATGCTTTTTGGACCTCTTCTAAATTTTTTAATCCAACCTCTGGATATATGTCCACATGGGTACGAACGTGTGTTACCCCAGCGTTCAAGTATATATCCAGTAATTTTTCTGCCCGTTCTTGCGTAGTTGTTTTTAGAGAAGAAAGTATTTTTTTCTCGATTTCAAGTCGTTCATAAATATGATTAACTGGTGTTACTGCACGCCATTCATCACCAAGCAATGTTTTATCTAAATGACAATGTTTTTCGGTAAAGGATGGTAGAAGTAACAACTGTTTTACATCCTTTTGTGGGAAATCGTCTGAAATTGTCTCACTAGCAGAGATAAACTTTGCGATTTTCCCATCCTGAATTAACAGGTGGCAGCAATCGGTCTTTGTGCCGGTTACCATATCACTTTCTACTTGGTATTTACTCTCTACTAGGGCGTTTGTCAGCCAAAATGTATTATCCATATTATCTACCCTTTCTTATGTGAGTCATGAAAGATTGTCTGTAACAAAATTTCCTTTAAACACTACAGCCTTTCTTGTTGCTCTCCTTGCAACTGCTTCAGCTGAACAACTCGCATCAACTAAAACGAAATCAGCATTGTCACCTACTTTTGGCCAAGCATGTTCTCCTTCTATATTTAACGGAGTTATGCCACCGGTAATATACCGAAGAGTTTGTCCTAGTGAACGTTCATCGCTTAAACCGAAGCGTTCTGCCAATGTTCCTGCCTTTTCCAAGCTGTCTCCTTTTCCAAAGGGAGACCAGTGATCCATAACACTGTCAACGCCAAGAGAAACATTGACACCTTTCTCTTGAAGTAGTGGGATTGGTATTGTATGACCAATAGGAACGGAAGATGCAATTGAAATTCCTTGCTTGGCTAGTAGTTCAGCTACTTCGTTTACTTCCGCACGTGAAATATCGGCAAATGCTAATGCATGACTAATTGTGACTCTACCTTGCCATCCAGCTTCTTGTGTTAGAGCTGCAAGCCGTTTAAAGGTAAAGATACCTAGATGACCTCCATCATGTAAATGAAGATCAATATCTGCATTTGCTTCAACAGCAAGCTCCATCACAGTTTGCAACGATTTTTCAAGATCTCCGTCAATGGTTGCTGGGTCGACTCCACCTACAAGTGAAGCCCCATTGCGCAGGGCTTCTCTAACAAGTTGAACGGAGTCACTACGCAATAATCCATGTTGTGGGAAAGCAACGATTTCAACTGTAGCTTTTTCTTTATAAGCTTCCACAGCACGTACAGTTGCCTCAAGATTTTTTAAGCCAATGACTGGGTCGACATTACAATGTGCACGAATATGAGTTGAGCCTTTACTAGTGAGCAAGTTCAGTAACTTTTCAGCCCGTTCTGTGGCAACAGGAAGTAGTTTTGGAAGCAATAATTCTTCCTCTTCCAGACGAGTAATAATTCCCTTCGTCGGGATGGAGGGTGCTTTCCATGGTCCGCCATAGTAGGTTTTGTCAAGATGTACATGCATGTCTCTAAAGGAGGGCAACATCAAATAGTTTTTTGCGTCCTTTACAGGGAAATTTGTTTCTAAAGGCTTGTCCACCGAAACAATATCTGTTATTTTTCCTGCCGTAACTTGAACGTGAAAGCTTTCCGTTTCAGTTCCTGTAACTGTACCATATAGATAACGATAGCCGGTCTCCAATTGAACATTCTTTAGCCAATATGTTTTATCTGTCAATTACTTTTCCCCCTCGTTAGTTACTGTGCGTTTATTTATGTTGGTATTCTTTGATGTCGTCTTTATGTTGATGCTGCACTATAGGAAGTCTACTTTTGATTGATTGGTTTGAAATTACCATGGATATTAACATGCTCCGACCTATCTTCATAGCATTCTTCGCTCTTTTGTTGATAATGTTATCATTGTATAAACTATATTAAAAATATTAAAAAAATAACTTTTCTTTAGGTTTTTGATATATTGGGAGATAAAAATCACAATCATATGAGTTTTAGTGAGATCTTTCGGCAGTTTTTGGAAAGTATTTTATTCGATAATCATATCAATTTGAATTATCTGTTCGGGGCATGCATGCTACATGTTAGCAGCTTCATATCAGTCAAGTGGTTTCGTTCATCCCTCTATACACTATTCTACAAAATGGCTCAATTGTTGAATTCAAGTTAAACAACACTCTTAAACTAACTTGCATCGTTAGTTGAATAGCAACAATTTTTAAGAAAACAGCATTTTCAAAAGAAAAACGGGCCCAAAGCGAATTGCCCCTTTGCTTCGCAGAGATTTTTCAAAAACACAAAAAAGTAGTACAAACCAAAGGCATGGTTCGTACTACTAATATTAGTATATTCACTTATGCTGATTTATGATGGGCTCTTCTCACTTCAATGATTTTCGAGCCTGAAAACAGTAGTAAGGCTGCCCAAATAATACTAAATGCCAAAAGCTCTATTTGACTAAACGGTTCCTTATAAAGTACGATCCCTATAACTAACGTAATCGTTGGCGATACGTATTGAATAAAGCCTAATAAATAGAGTGGAATATTTTGTGCACCTTTCGCAAATAAAATTAACGGTACTGCTGTCACGATTCCACTTACAATCATGAGGATGTCTGTTTTCACATCAACATGTAAAAATGAGGCATGATTCGTTGTAAAGAGGTAAACATAATAGCCTAATGCAAACGGTAAAATAAATAACGTTTCAATGGCTAAACCCCTTGTCGCATCAAGCTTAATTTTCTTTTTCAAAACACCATAAATAGCGAAGGATGTAGCAATAAGAAGTGCTACCCATGGGATTGATCCATAATTTATCGTTAAAATAATAACAGCAATAAAGGCAATTCCGGTAGCCACCCATTGCGCACGATTAAGTGATTCTTTAAAGAAAATAACCCCTAAAATAACTGACAGTAAAGGATTAATATAATAGCCTAAGCTCGTTTCAATTAAGTGGTTATGGTTAACTGCCCAAATATATAAATACCAGTTCATCGAAATAACAAATGAAGCTCCAACAAGCTGCCAAAATTGCTTTTGGTTTGACCACAAATATTTTAAGTCTGCGAGAAGATCCTTGCGCATTCCAAATACTATTACTGCTAGTACTGTAAAGACAAAGGACCAAATGACGCGCGATAATAAAATTTCCATGCTCGGTACATGTTCAAGTAGTTTCCAATAAAGCGGAAATGCACCCCAAAAAGCATAGGCAAAAAATGCTGCCAAAACCCCTTTTTTCTCATTTGACATTGCCTCTAACTCTCCTACTCTGTTTTGAATCTATACGACTTTGCGCATATTACCATTCAAAGAATAGACTTATTATAGGACTTTGAGTGGAAACTGTAAATGAAAACTTGTCATTACTCTTTATTTTCCGATTCAAGCTCAGAAATATATTTACGCACCATACTATAGCTGATATCAGAATTTATTTGACGTTTAATGCGAATGTGAATTTCTTTGATTCCAACACCCTGCTCTCTCATATCACGAATCATAGATTTTAACGGACCTGACAGTGAATCTTTAGACAAGGCAGTATGTTTACTTAGTTCAATTAATAGCTCTGTATTTTGTCGACGAATCTCCTTTAACTCCTCTACGACACAATTATATTCCATTAACTTTTTTTGCAAGACCGCATTTTGCTTCTGCATTTTTTTCATATCATCTACAAGTTGTACATTTTGTTTCTTTAAATTTTTTTGATCCTGCTTTAAAACATGATGCTTTTCATCTAAATCTTTAGGTAAAGCATTATATAGCTTTTCTATATGTGTCAATTCTTGATAGCGACTTTGCGATAACAGCATAAGTGTTTCTGTCATATCAATAGCAAGTGTTCCATCTTTTAACGTTTCACACGATATTGTTGGATTTATTTTGTTCATCGACTTTTCTTCACTCCATCACGTATTTGTTCGTGTAATGGCATAGCCTTATTTAACATTTTTCAGCTTCCTTCACATTTGAAAAATAATTTTCATTGGTCTTATTATCGTATTAATTTTTATTTTGTCAATATAAAAAAGCTTCTTGCGAAAAGAGATGCAAGAAGCTTTACGATTACATTTTTTTCAGCTTTTCGTATTCAAGCTGTAAACGTTCAATACGTTTACGGCCTTCCTCACGATTTTTAGCTGTTTCTGCTTGAATTTGCTTCGTTTCTTGAATACCAGACATAATTGTTTGCCATGTCGTTTCAATTGTTTCGATTTTAATACTTGGGCTACCAGCTGCACGAGCGATATTAACACTATTTTTACTAATATTTTCTGCATTACGTACAAGCATTTCATTCGTACGACGGTCTAATTCAGTCATTGAATCTGAAATAAGCTTTTGGCGCTTTAACGTCACTGCATGAATAAGCCCTTGCTTGAATATTGGAATTGTCGTCACAAACGCAGAGTTAATTTTAGCAATTAAATGGTTATTGCCTTGCTGCATTAATCGAATTTGTGGAGCAGATTGGAATGAAACTTGCTGCGCCATTTCCAAGTCATAACGACGCTGTTCTAGTAAATCAACAGCACGTAGCATCGTTTCATATTCCATTGCCGCTATTTGATCACCAGTTTGTGCTTTTTGTTCAAGTGCTGGTAATGATGAACGTACTTCATCTGTTTTCACTTCAATTGCCGCAATAAATTTACTTAAAGTTTGGAAGTAATTTAAGTTTTGATCATAAAGGTTTTCAAGATCAATTGTATTACGTTTCATTTCACCTTCGTATTTTTGAACCTCGCGGAAAATAACATCCACTTCCTTGTTCATGCTGTCATATTTGGATAGAAACTTTTCTAATTGTTCTTTTCCTTTACTGAATAGTTTAGTAAGGAAGCCACCTTTTTTATCCTCCTCGAAATCTTGAGGATCAAATTTATCCATAATTCTATTTAAATTATTTAATAATACACTTGATTCCTCAAGCTTACTTGTTTTCATCGTTGCTAGCATTTTATCTGAAAAAGTAGAAATACCATTTGCTGTTTCTTTTCCAAGCTCCAGCATGGCAATTTGATCTTTCACATCAATTTTTTGTGCTAACGCATGGACCTCTGGATCTTGCTTTAATGCAAGTTGATTTTGAGCAATTTGTGATAGCTCTTGTTCAGAAACAAGTACTGGTTTTTTTTGCTCTTGCTCCACCTGAAATAATGGATTAGGCTGTAATAATGGATTTTCTGATGCGAATGGATCCTTTGATTTTAATAGGTCGTTGTCGAATTCTGACATAAAGTTTTACCCCCTGCGATTTATCTCTTTTATTACATACGATTCCAAACTGAAAAAGTTTCATTTTAGTAAAAACTTGCAAAATATCAGTCACACTCATATATCAAGTGTATAGATTAACCATATTATTTACCAAAATTCATCAGAAGAAGCTGGCTATCGTAGTTATTACATTACAACTCCAGTCACCTACAAAACAACTTACAGGATTAAATGAATATCTTTAAGCGTAGAAATCCCCACTTCTAATCTACCAGAATTTATCGGAGATTATATCCTCTTATCTTCTTATGGTGACACCTTGATTTTAACTGAAGATGGAGCCTGGAAAGGATTAAATGCTCCATTTGTAATCCTTGTCGTTTTGCAAAGTTCGATTAAAATGAACCGATAAAACTTGAATTGCGAGAAAAGAAGAATCTGTTTTTGAAAAAAGTTTAATCGTATAAAGGAACTCCCTTATAAAAACTTCTTTTAGGTTTCAGATTCTTCTATATTACTTTGTTAATTTATTGAATAAATTTAGGATCTAATATACCTAAACCACTGCCTTCAATTTCAAACTTCACTTTTGAAGCACCGTCTAACTTAACATTAACCTTTACTTTGTCTTTTATCGATCCACTATCATAAATCAATTTATTATCTGCGTAAATTTTCATAGAACCTATGCCGAAAGAGCCCGCCGCTAACTTTTTAACTGGTGCTAAATACGTTTCGAATCCTTTGTAATTTCCATTAGCTAAGTATTCAACTGTATGATCTTGTACAGCCCCTCCACCATGATATCCACCAAGTTGATAGGATTGTTCAAACTTTTCTCCGGTACTAATAACAATCGAGCTTGGGTAATGGAAGAAGTGGTCTTCATCACTCCCAATAGGTTTTACATCTTTTAAAGAGATGAATTTCGGAACATCACCAATATAAACGGATTTTGATTTTCCATCCCATGTCACTTTTTCCCCTAAAGATTCCGCAATAAAACGCAATGGAACATAAGTAGTACCTTCATAAATAAAGCCAGATTGACCCTCTTGTGGTTTTTTTCCAACCTTATCTACATAGTAATTAATTGTATCTTGAAAAACGCTAATCTTTTTCATATTGCTTGCTGCTTCCGTTGTTGAGAGGTAAGTAAAGGTTAAGCCTCCTAATATAAAAAAGACTAAATAACTTGTTACTATAAGTAGTTTTTTCATATAGTCACTCCTTAATATATATAGTTATATGTAATTATACCAAAAATTACATAATATATTTCAAAATATTGTTCACATATTGACCATAGTGGAATAAGAAGAATTTCTGCATATAAACCTTTAATAGGTGAAATTATTTGCACTCATTTAACGAACATTCTTTGATAGCATTCAATTATATTATTAAAAAACCGAATAGGGCACTTTTCTTTAAGTGTCCACTATTCGGTGTATAGTATTTAAATATATGTTATTTCTTTAAAAAGAGTGTAGCTGCTCCCATCATCATGTCGTCACTTTTAGCACAGTTTTAATTTTCTTAATAACGCCCCCTGAACTATAAGTTAGAACACTGCGTTTATAGAATGAAATACTGAATAAATAAGCAACAATAATTGTCGCTATTAAAATACTTAGCGATATAAGTGGTACCATTACTCCTATATCAGTAGCCCCGATACGCATCGGCATGATCATTCCTGAAGTAAATGGAATATAAGAGAAGACCTTAATGAAAATTGTATCTGGGTTGCTAATCCCCGAGATCATAACATAGAAGCCTATTAATGTAATCATCATGGCTGGCATTAATACTTGACCCGCTTCTTCAACTTTAGACACTAAAGAACCGAATAATGCACCAACAATTAAATAAAGAATAATTGTTAATAGCAGGAATAGAATTGCATATATCACGTAACCTATCGATAATTCTTTAACAATGCTTGATGCCATATCCCAAATAAATCCATTCTTCGCGAATTTTGCATAGATTAGGAATACAACTGCAATCATACCCATCTGTGTTAATGCGAGTAATAGTACACCAGCAATTTTTGCCTTAAAATGGGTAGCTGGCTTTACACTTACTAGTAGCATTTCCATTGCACGTGAACCTTTTTCAGATGCAATTTCCGTTGTAATCATAGATAGGAATGTAGAAATAAAGAAATAGATTAAAATACCAACTGCATAAGATACCCATAATCCTGATTGTTTTTCTTCTTCGCTTTTACCGTCAGCAGATTTTTCATTTAAGTTTTTATTCGAGATAATCGTTTTTGCACCAATAATTTGCGCTGCTTGGTCTGGTGTTAGTGATAGCTGTTGTACAGTATAATTTTGGCCAGCAAGTTGCAGTATGGAATTCAACGCAGCTTGATCATTTAATTTCAACGGCGTGAAAGTGGCAATTTCGGCACGTAGTTGACCTTTTTGATCTGTTATTTTAATGATTGCATCTAGCTTTTCGTCCTTGACCTTTTTTTCTAACGTCGATATATTCGACTCATTTTGTATAAATTTCATATCGCCATTTGAAACAAAGAGACCGCTTAAGTCGGCTGTTGTTTCATTGACGATTGCAATTTGTTGGGTATGATCATCACCCGTAAAAAGATCTTTAATATCAGACCAGAAAACTGCAACAGACATCCCCAGTATATATATGCATGTCATTACAACAAAGGATCTTGATTTTAATTTTGATTTGTAAAGCTGTTTCACTAATAAATTAAACTTCGACAATGTTGCCACCTACCTTATCTTTAAAGATCTCATCTAACGATAAGTAATCTAAACTAAATTTTTCAATATATTTACCATTTGACAGCTGTTCGAAAATACTTTGTGCAAAGCTTTCATCCTCCAGAATGAGCACTGTTTGCTCTTTCTCCTCTCGAACATCCTTAACACCTTCAAGTGCCAACAATTGAGTTGTCGTCCACTCTGTACGTACTGCCAATCTTGTTTTTCCGTATTGTTTCTTTAAATCTAGCAAACTACCTGAAAATAGAGATACTCCACGTTTCAATAGACAAAGATGGTCGCATAGTTCTTCTACATTATCCATTTGGTGACTAGAGAACAAAATCGTTGTGCCCTGTTCTTTTAAAAGCAATATGGCATCCTTTAGTAAATCTTTATTCACGGGATCAAGTCCACTAAATGGTTCGTCTAGAATTAAAAACTGCGGTTTATGAATAAAGCTAGCAATCAGTTGTACTTTCTGCTGATTCCCCTTTGATAAAGTTTCAGCCTTATCTTTCCTTCTATCTTCGAGTTCAAATCGGCTAATCCAAAAGTCAATATCCTTCTTTAACTGCGACTTCTTCATGCCTCGTAGCTCGCCAAAAAAGTAAAGCTGATCCTCTACCTTCATCGTTGGAAAAATGCCTCGTTCCTCTGGTAAATAACCAAGTACATCGCGGTTGATAGCGTTAACTGACTTGCCATCCCATGTAATCGTACCGGCTGTTGTTTCCTGTAAATCTAAAATCATACGAAACGTTGTTGTTTTACCGGCGCCGTTTTGTCCAATCAGCCCAAAAATCTCCCCTTTTTCAATGGTGAAATTTAAGTTGTCGACCGCTGTGAAATCTTTGTATTTCTTCGTGACATGCTCTAATTGTAATGTCATCTTTTTTCCTCCTACGCTTCAAATATATGTAATTCTCGTTGTAGTCCTTTTTTACGTCTTTCAACCTTCAATATTTGCATACACATAATTATTACGACTACAAAATTTAAGTATGATAATCCCGTGTTTAAAAATCTTTCTGTTGATTCACCAAGTCCAATATAAAGATTGATAAATCCAATCAAAAGATTTAGCAGCGTTACTGAAATAAAGAGACGTCTTATTGATTTTAAGTACTTTATTTTCGAAGAACTATCTGAAAATAATTCAAATGGACCTTCTGATTTCTTTTTGCGGTAATAAGCCCATCCTCCAAATTTTGAAACAAACTCAATATTCATCGTCTCTAAAAAATTATAGTAGTCTTGATTTTTACCTTTGACTAGTTCATTGCGATAAATGTATTGACCTGGTTCCCCTTTTTCAAAAATAAAGTATCCCAGCATTGTACGCTTTAGATGCCAACCTTGTTCCGCCATATCATTAACCCATGCTTCTTCCTTTTCATAATCAAGAAAAAAACGATACACTCTTTTTTTCATAAAGTCCCACCTCCAATCTATTAATCTTATAAAACTGATGCGAACTTCTGGTTAAATATACGCTCTAATAGTAGTCATAGAAACGCAGCATTTCCTTTTTGTTTTTTCGATTTTTCTGATTTCCCGGAAAATAATTTTGAAGCAAAATGTTCATCCTATACTTTGAAGCTGCTTATTATCGAACTTGGCAAATAAGCAACCAGATTTTTTAACTATCTCCTCTACTAATCTGTAAACAGATCCAAATCCTTCTTCAATTTATGGCGCACACGCACAAGTTTTAATAATGGTATAGAGAATAACACGACCATAAGAATATTAGTGATATTCATTGATAATTTAATCCAGTCTATTGCCTGTACAGAAAAAATCCCACTCAAACCAATTACACCTATCATCAAATTAAGAAGTATGACTGATAGTAGCAGGGAAATTTTTTGAGACAGCTTACTAATTTTATTTTTCTTATCAGAGTAAAGCTCAAAAGGTCCATCTTTTGCTGGCTTTCTAAAGAATACGAAATTGCCCGAACGATCTACCTGTTCAATTCCCGAGGATTTTAGAAATTCTAAGTACTCGTCTTCATATGAGGCACCAAATCGCTCAAATTCATCATGCCGAAAAATATAGCTACCTGGCTCCCCGCGTTCGAATGTAAAACGTATCCAAGTGAACTTTTTTAAAAGCCAACCTTGGCTTGCCATTTCATTGACCCATTTCTCAATATCATATGGGTTGACGACTAATCGATATTTATCCATTCGTTCCATCCTCCTTTGTTATACGGATGCCATTGTCAAAAAGTTCCCTCAATCTCAAAATTTCGTATTTAATAACTTTTTTTCCATTTTCAGTAATAATGTATTCCTTTTTTCGCCCATCACCATCTAGAGCCTCAATCCAACCACGCTCGAGTAATGTTTTGATTGCTCCATAAATCGTCCCCGCTCCAAGCCGAACACGACCATTACTCATTTCCTCTACTAGTTGCATGATGCCATAACCATGCCTTGCATCAAATAAAGCTAACAAAATATAATAAACGCCTTCTGTTAATGGCGGATGTTCTTGAGTCATACAAATCCCCCTTTTTATATCGCCTGGCGATATACTCAAAATATATCAGCAGACGATATAATTGTCAATGTTATTTTTTCCATAAAAAGTTATTAATACTTTTTCATACTTGCAGTGTATCACTATGTTGGTGTTTTGATTCAGCTTGAGTGATTTTTGGTTTTACCATAGTGATTTTCCTGGATACTCAAGCAGTTCTTGATCTTACCTGAGCTTTACTTTGTCACGCAAGCGTTATTTATTTTCCATTGTCTGTTAATATTTTTATTGCATTAGAAATTGCACTATGCTAGCATGTAAGTAATCACTTGCACGAAAGGAAGAATTCTATTGTCAACAAAAGGTACCGCAGAACGAATCATAGATGCAGCTTTACAACTCGTTAGTGAGAAGGGCTACACTGCGGCAACAACTAAAGCAATTGCTGAACTAGCTGGGGTTAATGAAGTAACAATTTTTCGCCATTTTGGAAATAAGCGTGGAATTTTGAAGGCCATTATTGAGCAATTTTCCTATTTTCCTCTTTTACAGCAAGAGATCAATAAAAATGTTACATGGGATTTGGAAACGGATTTACTAAATTTCTCTGTAAAGCATTTTAACTTTTTAATGTCTATTAAAGACTTTGTAATGATTGGCTTTAAGGAAGCTATGCAGTTTCCTGAAATTAATGAAGAGATTGCTAATATCCCTCTTCATATTAAAAATGAGCTAATTCATTATTTTCAGGAAATGTATGAAAGAGGAAAAATGAGAGAGGTTGATTTCGAAGCAGCAGCGTTATCTTTTATCGCTGTAAATTTTGGTCATTTCATGTCACGGGCACGCTTAGGAACGATTGTTTCTAACATGCCCACTGAAGAATTGTTAAAAACGAGCGTTTCAATTTTTTCTAGGGGATTAGCTCCCTAGAAAAAATTTTTCCTTTCGATGCAAGTAAGTACTTACTTATATTTAGGAGGTAAATGATGAAAGGTTTACAAGCTTTATTTAAAATTCGAGAAACTTATATTGGCATTGTCATTACAATTGCATTCCAGGTAATTTTCTTTTCCATATGGATGACTGCCTATGATGGTGTAAATGACAGAACAGGGAATTTAAAGATTGGACTAATTAGTGAAGATACTGAGATGGGGCAACAAGTAGTAAATGAAATTAAAGGAAAACTACCTTTTACAATAGAAAATTACATCTCTCTAAACAAAGCTAAGCAAGCATTAAATCAACGTGATGTCCATATGATTATTCATATCCCTAGCGACTTTACGAGTAAATTACAAAAAGGTAAAGAGGCTGAAATTATTTACTCTATTAATCAAGCAAATGCAAGTATCGCAAAAAATATGATGGACGGAGTAGCCAAACAAGTTACAGAGGAAATTAACCACAAAGTTTATCCTATACAGCAGGGTAAGACCATTGAAGCATTTTCTCAAAATTTCTCACAGCTTCCAATGGAACAAAATACAGTACAACAAATTAACGAAGCCGTTGCTAAAACAATTATGAGTGTAAAGGATCATACGATAGGTTCTACTATTATTAAAACGAATAATGTTGAAGAGTTTGCTGCGAATTTTGTTCCTTTAATGGTTATTATTTCGTCGTTTGTTGGTGCAATGGTAATGATAATGCAGCATCAGCAGGCAGCACAAATAGTGCAAGATAAAGTTTCGAAATGGCAATTGTTCCTAGCAAGACAGCTCATTAATATTGGTGTAGCCTTCGCCCTTCCGCTATTAACTATTGGCTTAATGCACCTATTTAATATTTCAAGTCAAGTAAACTTTTTAACAGTATATCTTTTTCAAGCATTAATGTTTTGGGCTTTCCTCTGCTTGGCTCAAGCCTTTATCATAATTTTGGGTAACTTGGGCATGATTTTTAACATTTGTGCTCTTTCTATACAGCTAGTTACTTCAGGTGCTCTCGTTCCACAAGCAATGCTATCAGATTTTTACAATAAACTAGCTACAATTCTTCCAGCTACTTACGGAGCAGACGGGTATTTCACTATTATTTTTGGTGGAAGCACTGATAATTTGATGAGTAATTGTAGCTCGTTAGGAATTATCATAGCTGTAACACTAGTAATTTCTGCTATGGTCGTTGCTTTAAGAAGAACAATAGTAAAAAGCGAAAGTGAGCACATTTCCCCTGCCACTGTTCAATAATATTATCAAAAAAGCGATGTACTAATGACGATTTAGTACATCGCTTTTATAGTAAAATCATAAAACAGTGAAGATACCTTTGCTAAGCAGTACTTTAAATAAAGGTGATTTCCGCTCTAGGCTATCGTTTCCTGTGGGTGAGAGTAGACCCACAACCGCCTTTTATATTGTTGCAATTGCTTCCCTTTCGCACAGTAAACATTTTGTACTGACGCTATTGCTAACTTTTGATTATATCATTGGAAGAAACATTTTAGAAGATACATATTTAGCAAACGGTTTTCGGATCTATTTGGTTTTTATCTAACGTTGTTACTGCACGGTACGGTTCCTCATAAGAATTATTCAAATCCTCCATAATTCCCTGAAAATATTCCTCAAAAAGTCCTTCCTTTTGCTCATAGTGCAAGTAGAAGGTACCCCTATTCACCTTTGCCACCCGACAAATTTCTGCGATTGTAATGTTTTCTAAAGGCTTTTCACTCAATAAAGTTAGTAAAGCATTATGTAGTGCTTGCTTCGTTTTAACAACCCTTAAATCGTTAGTACTCAAATTTTTTATCCCCTTAACTAAACAGATTTTTTTATATGTGTTGATTACTGAACAGTTCTTAGTATTTTGCGCATTGAAATCGCTTACAAAATCATTATATTATTTTAATGAACACATGTTCAATATCTAACATAATATCCCTCGATATCACTGGGACAAACTCCGGTGAGAGAACATAAATTTTAGGAGGTTTTTGAGATGAGATTAGAAGATAAAGTAGCCATCGTAACGGGTGCAGCGTCTGGTATGGGTAAAGCAATTGCAGAAGGTTATGCAAAAGAAGGAGCAAAGGTCGTAGTTTCTGACTTAAATTTAGAAGGTGCACAAGCTGTTGTCGAAGGTATCCACGCTGCTGGTGGCTCAGCAATCGCCATTCAAACAAATGTTGCATCCACAGAAGATTTACAGCGCTTATTTGATGAAACAAAAAATGCTTATGGCAAATTAGATATTTTAGTGAATAATGCTGGTATTATGGATGGAATGGAGCCAGTTGGTGAAGTTTCTGATGAACGATGGGACAAAGTATTCGCGGTAAATACAACTGCCGTAATGCGTTCGATGCGTATGGCAACAGAGATTTTCCTTGCTCAAGGACATGGTGTCTTCGTTAACAACATTTCTGCTGGCGGTCTATATGGCGCACGTGCGGGAGCTGCCTACACTGCTTCTAAGCATGCTGTTGTTGGTCTCACAAAAAATACAGCGTTTATGTATGCTGATAAAAATATTCGCTGCAATGGTATCGCTCCAGGTGCAGTTATCACAAATATTGCTTCTACAATGACAAATGTGAGTCAAACAGGTGCAGCTCGCCAAGCACTAGGCTTAGCTATTAACCCACGTGCGGGACAACCTGAAGAAATCGCCCAGCTTGCTATATTCCTTGGCTCAGATGAAGCGAGTTTTGTCAATGGACAAGTGATTGCTGTTGATGGTGGCTGGACAGCTTACTAAGCTTTAATATAAGAAAAAGCACGCACATATATCCATTGTGCGTGCTTTTAATCATTTTATATTTAAATTTTCCCCGCTTTTCTTGCTGGGAATAGGCATCCTATAAACGCCCCAATTAAGGCTGGTAATATCCATCCTAAGCCCATGTCGTAAAAAGGTAAAAAGTTAGAATAAGCTTTTTCAATTGCATCAAAAATACTTAATTTCGCAGTAGGAATGCTGGCCACTAACGCTTTATAACCATCAATCACACTAATAAAAATTGTGAAAATCATAGCAATCGCATATACCGGTTGCTTATTTTTAAATAGTGATGAGCATAAAGCAAGTAAAATTAAGACAATTGCTATTGGATAGAGGAACATCAGCACTGGAATGGCAAACTTAATAATATTTGTTAATCCGAAGTTGGCAATTGTAAATGACACTATGCACAATAAAAAAACAAACCATTTATAGCTTATTTTCGGGAACACTTCGTGGAAAAACTCACTACATGATGTGATTAAGCCAATACTTGTCTTTAAACAAGCAAGGACAATAATAACTGCCAATAAAATAGCCCCGTATGAACCAAAATAGTGATCTGCCACTGCGGCAAATATTAAGCCACCATTATCAAATGTACCAACGGCATCAATACTTGATGCCCCCATATACGTTATTAAACCGTATATTAAAGTCATTAATGCCATGGCAAAAATACCAGATTTCCACGTTGCTTTAGCAATTTCTTTTCTATCAGATATTCCTGCGCTTTTAATGGCGTTAATAACGACAATACCAAAAGCTAATGAGGCTAACGCATCCATTGTGTTATAGCCTTCTTTAAAGCCTGTCATAAATGCTGAATCAACATAATCCCCGATTGGCTGTTGGAAATGCCCCATCGGTTTTACAATACTAATAATAATTAAAATAAATAACACAATTAAAAATGCTGGTGTTAAATACTTTCCGATATAATCCATAATTTTTGCTGGATTTAATGAGAAATAAAAAACGATGGCAAAGAATACGAAGCTAAATAAAGCAAGTAAAAGTGTTGTATGCTCGGCTTGTATATAAGGTTCAAAGCCAACAACAAACGGAACTGTCGCTGTACGTGGAATCGCAAAAAAAGGACCGATCGTTAAATAGAGGGCTAATGAAAAGATGACACCGAATAATGGGTGAACACGGCTTGCTAAGTCACGTAAACCGTTACTTCCTGATAAACCAATAGCTAAAATACCTAGAAACGGTAAACCGATAGCTGTTACTAAAAATCCAATTAGGCCAAACCAAAAGTTGGTCCCTGCTAATTGTCCAAGTTGAATTGGAAAAATAAGATTCCCTGCTCCGAAATACAGTCCGAAAAGCATTGTACCAATGACTGCATATGTAGAAAAAGGTATTTTCTGTTGCATTTTGATGTACTCCTTAGATGTATTTAACTATTGCAAATAATTTAAATCGAAGAGATTTCCTTGCTACAATCTAACTATGGTATCAGGCATTTATTTTAAATTCAATAGTTTTTTCTTTTATAATCGTTAATTGTACAGTTCTTAGCTTTAAGTAGACAAAACTAAAAGAGCTGTCTGCTGACAGCCCCTTAGTTTGCTACTGACCAATCTATATGATCTAAAAACTTATATACGTCCTCATACACTTTTTCGCGCTCTTTATCTAATGTAATAATATGACCAGAATTTTCATACCAAATGATCTCTTTATCATCTGTTTCCACAGTGTTTAGAATGAATGGTGCACTTTCTTGATAAAGTTCATCATCTAATGAACCTTGTAATACTAATGTAGGTGCTTTGATTGTAGATAATTCATCGCGCGTTTCTGTAGTTAAACGTGTCACACCATCTAATGAATCCTTCGGTGTAATACGTAATTCATGTAATTCTGAAATAATTTGATCTTTTGATTTATTTTCAAAATGTTTATATAAACGAGCGTAATGATATAAACGTGTAAATAAGCCTTTTGAGTTATCGCGAGTGATTGGTGCACACATGGCAACACATGCTTTCACAGGAAACGTCTCAGCTACTTTTAACGAAAATACGCCGCCAAGTGAAATTCCTACTACCGCAATTTCTTCATAACCTTTACTTTTTAGGAAGTTATAACCTTCCACAACATCGTTCCACCAGTCTTCTGGTTTTGTTTCAAGTAATGCTTCTGGTTCTACACCATGCCCACTATAAATCGGTGCATGAACTGTATAACCACGTTTTGATAAAAATTCACCTAGCTTTTTTACATCTTTTGTGCTACCTGTGAATCCATGCAATAATAGTACGGCTTTTTTGCCTCCCTCAATTGTTAGAGGTTGTGGCTTAGATAAATTCATTTTATAGTATCCCCTTCACGGAAATTTGTAATTGTGTAATTTATGTGTCTATCTTAACACCCTTTATTCATAATGTACAATTTATAGTTTTTATCATATTAATGTGTTTCATGCATTAATGATGTGAGGTTAATGACTGTTATATAACGCTTTCTGTTACTTTTTATTTTTTTATTTCTCTTTTTAAGTGCAAAGTTTTTAAAATCTTTTTTCCAGCATTAACGCGCAGTAATTTATCTGTACCTAAAGTGAAGCGACAGGTACAAGATTTCTACCTCAAATTTCAACGAAAGCAAAGAATTTAGGTGGGAGTTGAATTACCCGTAAAATCCCGATTGTTGAAGACTATTATTAGTGGAAAAACCCCACTGATTAAAGATTCACTTTATGTGCCTATACTTCCTACTCTTTTACCGTTATAATGCTGTTAACTCATAAAATAACGGGAAAAGAGATGAGAAAATGGAGTGGCAGCAATTGGAATATTTCGTCACAGTAGCAAAACTTGAGCATATGACTCGTGCCGCTGAAGCATTAGCTATTTCTCAGCCTGCATTAAGTCGTTCTATTTCAAAGCTTGAAGAGGAATTAGGTGTACCTTTATTCGACCGACAAGGACGCTCGATTATGCTCAACCGATATGGCGAGCTTTTTTTGTATCGCGTCCAACGCATGCGTAAAGAATATGAAAAGGCAGTTATAGAATTACAGGAGCTTAATAACCCAGAGTTAGGAGATGTATCACTCGGCTTTTTACATACTCTAGGGACTAGCATCGTACCTGACCTGATCCGCGCATTCCGTCAAAAACATCCGCATATACGCTTTCACTTTACACAAAATTACTCACACTCCCAGTTAAAGCAATTACTCGCAGGAGAGTTAGATCTTTGCTTACTCGCAGCGATTGACACGGAGCCACCTGTTTGTTGGAAGGAGCTATGGCGTGATGAGCTTTATATTATGGTGCCAATCGACCATCACCTCGCCAACCGTAAAAGCATCAAAATGAAGGAGCTTGAACATGAGAATTTTGTTCTAATGAAAAAGGGTTACGCATTGCGTCGTACAGCTGATAAATTATTAAATGCTGCAGGTATCAAACCAAAGATTACATTTGAAGGTGATGAGGTATCAACTGTTGCTGGTTTTGTAAGTGCTGGGCTTGGCGTATCGTTGCTACCTGTAGATGAAGACTTGAATCCAAATAAACTAGCTAAAATTCGTGTGGAAGATATGGTTTGTGAACGGATAATAGGTATGGCTTGGATTGAAAATCGATATCTTTCACCGTCAGCAATACAATTTCAGCAATTTGTATTCGATTTTTACGGAGAAAAGTAATAGCAAACCGCTATTAATCATATAAAAAAAAAAGTGCTCAATCATAAAACATACTAACATTAGTAGTACAAACCAAGGCCATGGTTTGTGCTACTATTTTTTTATAGTAGAAGTGAAGAAAAGCCGACCAGCCTCTGGGACCATTTGTGAGTCCGTATATAAAACCGGCTAACTTCATGCCCTTATATGAATCAGTTTAGTATGTTGGATCCAAGAGATCGTGTATAAGAAAGTGGAATCGATAAGGTACTGTGAAGGCTTCTATGATTGGTCAAAAGGAGAAGAATGAGATGAAACATGTCATTGCGTTAGATGTCAGTAAAGGAAAAAGTACCGTTGCGATTTATGATGGTCACCGCCAATGTGAGTTTGAAGGTGTGCTACATCATACACGGGGTGATTTCGAGCGATTACACGAACGAATGGAAGAGATGACAAAGCAAGATGGACAAGCGCCAGATATCGTATTTGAAGCAACAGGCATCTATTCAAAATCTATCGAAGCGTTTTTCAAAGAGTACGGCTATGCATACTGCCGCATGAATCCACTTGAAGCGAATTTACAGATGGCAACGATGCGTCGCAATAAAACCGATATCAGTGATGCCCATGAACTCGCGAAGACACATTTCAAAATGGAACGCAAAACAACGTACATACAAGACGATTATTATGAACAGATGCGTGCACTGACTCGTTATTACGATGAAATTGACGAAGAAATCATTTTACTCAAAAGTAGAATGCATGCCATTTTACAGTTGAGTTTTCCAGAATTAGAAAAACTGGTTACACCGAGTTCAGCACTATTTTTAAATATTGTACAACTATATCCGCACCCAACACTTTTACAGGCCCATTCAAAAACGATTATTAAAAATCGTTTAAAGGGCAATACGCGAAAAAAACTATCGCTAATGCGTGCGGAGGCTAAAGCTATTACATTATTAGAAGCAGCTGAAAATAGTTACCCAGCGATTAAACCCACAGATATTCGTTGTGATCAAGCACGAGATTACGCAGCTCGCATTGCGGATTTACTAGAGAAGAAAGATGCGCTTGTGAAACAGATGGTGGAATTGTCGGAAGGAAGAAAAGAATATCTAGTATTTCGTTCGATTCCTGGGATTGGCGATTCAACGGCGTGCCGATTAATTGGAGAGATTGGTGACATCCGCCGCTTTCAAAATGCGAAACAACTGAATGCTTACGCAGGCATTGATATTATGCGGTACCAGTCTGGGAATACGCAATATCGAGACAGGATTAATAAACGAGGAAACAAACATTTACGGAAGATTTTATATTTTATGGTGTGCGCCATGCTTATGGCTAAAGGAAAACCGAATCATTTTGTGGACTATTACTACAAATTAAAAAAGCAACCTCAGAAGAAGCCTCATAAGGTTGCGATCATCGCCTGCATCAATAAGTTTCTGAAAGTGACATTTCAGTTACTGACGCATGGCATTCTTTACGATTATGAGTCCGCACTACCAGCTCAAAAATCATAATCACCTACATAGAACTATATCATAATGACCTTTCGAAAAAAATAAAAATCGTCAGGTCTTTTTGGCGTATCTAAAAATGAGTGTGAAGTGGTGAGGGATATCCCTCACCACTTCACACTCATAAAAATATAAATTATTCTTTAAATAAGGTTGACTAATCGTAAGAAAGAGGCTGGGACATAACTAGCTTCATTAGTGAGAAATCCGAATTTGAATTCATTCAAATTCGGATTTCTCTATTTTTTATGTTGTCTTCATATAGTTCTTAGCTAATGGCTGTGAATTTTCTTAAATTCACAGCCATTAATGCGAGGCCCATCTCGTTTTCAACCTTCGATTTTCCTCGTACAGAAAATCGAGTGAAACGCAAATTAGCCTTCAAGAATCCAAAAACTGGTTCCACGTCAATTTTGCGTTGACGATAAATGATACTCGTTTTTTCTTCTGAAAGCTTTACTCTCACATATTCTTTTTGTTGCTCCCACTTCTCATTCACGATTAACTTACGATTATTTCCCTCTTTTGCTTTTGTACATAACGAACGGAGGGGGCATCCGGAACAGTCTTCACATTCGTATACCTTAAACTCACGCGTGAAATCATACTTATCCATTTTCTTGGTACGATATTTAAATACTAGCTGTTGTTGGTTTGGGCAAGTGTATCGATCATGTTCTTTATCATAATCCCAGTTCGCTGTATTGAATTCGTTTTGCTTATGCATTTTCTTCTGTTCTTTTAAATACATGTTGTACGTGATTAAGGCTTCTCGCTTACGATTCGAAAGGATATCATCATAATTTTGTTCACTGCCATATCCAGCATCTGCGACGATGTGTTTTGGTAACTTAAAATAATGTTGTTCGATTTCATCTAAAAATGGGATTAATGTACGTGTATCCGTTGGATTCGGAAAAATGCTGTAGGCAAGCGCATACTGACCTTCTGTTGCCACTTGTATGTTATAACCTGCCTTCAATTGACCATTTTTCATATAGTCATCTTTCATACGCATAAATGTCGCATCCGGATCTGTTTTCGAATAACTATTTCGTTCGTCAAAGATTTCGAAGTCTCTTTGATATTTTAGTTTGCGTTCAATATAGTCAATCAATTGTTTGCGAGCTTGCTTTGGGAATTTCCGTTCCGTTCTTAAAGCCTTTCGTTCTGCTACATCCGATGACTCTTCAATTTTTCGATCATATTCAGAAATCACTTCATCTACTTTTTCGACCATTTGAGCGAGGTCTTCCAATGCTAATTCCTTTTCATTTTCCCGTTCAATTTCTGGCATGATTTCTTTTTCAAGCAGCTCATTGTATAGCTGGTTTGACTTTTCAATTAGTCCGTTATGATATTTCTCAACCGACTTTTTCCACACGAATGTAAATTTGTTCGCATTCGCTTCAATCTTTGTTCCATCAATAAAAATAGCTTCCTGATCAATTAATTTTTCCTGTACCAGCTGGCAGCGGAATTGAACAAAGCATTGACGAATCAACTCTTTCACCTCGGATTGGACACGGAATCGGTTGATTGTGCGGTAGGTTGGTTCATGCCCTTGAGCTAACCACATCATCCGAAGACTATCTTTTAAAAGCGCTTCAATTTTGCGCCCTGAGAAGACAGATTGCGTGTAGGCACATAAGATAATTTTAAGCATCATGCGTGGATGGTAGGCAGGACAGCCTTCATTTCGAAGGAATGGTTCAAACGTTTCGGGTGGAATACTTTCGACTAAATGGTGGACATGGAAGGCAATATCATTCTTTTGTAACTTCACTTCTAAATCTAAAGGCAAAATTAATTGATTCATGTTATAATCTTTAAACATAAGGATCCTTCTTTCTGTATAATTTTGTTGTGGTGACTTAATTTTATCAGAAGTGGTCCTTATTTTTTATGAAAAAAATTTAAAGCCGGTGAAATTTTACTAATCGTAAAATTTCACCGGCTTTTTAGTTTAGAGATGGGTTTTGTCCCAGCCTCTATTGCAAAGATGCTACTTTTTTATTGTTTCCCCTACATATTTTACTTGATAAGAATACATATCTGTCGTATCTCCATCAATTTTAAAAAGTCCCTGCTTTGCAAGGGTCATCAGACGGTTTTCCACAAACTCTTCACTTAAATAGTCATCAACTTCACCAATTATTTCACCGATAATACGCATCGGAATAAGCCATTCCTCATTTAGTTCGGTATGTGCTCTTTCCGCACATTCTATAATGATTGGATCCAATACATCTTCCGCTACATGTACAATGCCATCTTGCCAAACTCGCAGTGTACTAGGGTTTTGATTCAGCTCTTCCCATTCCTTTGCAAGTTGCTGACACTCATCAATAGAAAAGCGCTTTGCCTCAGAACGGAGTCTCATTAGCAAGTCTGATGAAAGTTCACCTGTATGACGAATCCTCATGTTTGGCTCAACACGTTTCAAGCCCTCTGTGGCATCAATTCCATATACCATAATACTACATTTATTGATCAACTCACTCATGATAAAACGTAACCCTATCTCTTCATGAGTACTTTGGCTGTACCAAACCCAGACATCAACATCGCAAGGTAAACTTGCAATTTTTTTCTTCCATGCTTGGTGAAGATCCTCGTACAATTCACGTTCTTCATTATCCCTAAAGAAATGAGCATCTAACCAGCTTTTTCGTTCTTCTGTGTTCAATGGACCTATCGAGAAAATCTCATTAACACTAAGCACTGACTCATCTCGTTGTAAATGATGCTGTCGTATCGCATGTTTTATCGAACCTTGTGTAGATAAGCTAAACGTTATATGTAAAATTGCCATGAATATCCCCCATCTTACTGTTTACTCAGCGCTATTTGTATTCCAATAAAAGTGAAAAGTACTCCTTGGACCATATTTAATCTTTTAGCAATTGCAGGCTTCCCAATAATTACTTTTCTTACTTTACCAGCAAAAATACTAAATAATGAAAATAGTATTAGCGCTTGTACTAAAAATACAATACCCAAAATTAACATCTGTAAACCTACATGGCCACTAGAAGGATTTACAAACTGTGGCAACAGTGCTAAGAAAAATAAAGAAACTTTTGGATTTAAAATATTCATTAAAATACCTTTTCGATATAACTTCACATATGCTTGTTTATTTTGCTGTTCAAGCGTGAAAGGATCCCCTTTCGAGCGAAAAGATTGCCAAGCTAAATACAATAAATACGCTGCTCCTGCAAACTTAACAATAGAAAAAATAACTGTTGATTGATAAATTATAGCTGAGATTCCGAGAACAGCCGCCCCTATATGAACGAGCAAACCTGTACACAGACCAAGTGATGTCGCTATTCCCGCTTTTTTATCCTGTGTGATGCTTTGTGCAAGAACAAATAAATTATCTGGTCCTGGCATTAATGTTAAAATAATTGCCGCTCCTAAAAACGCCAATAACGTAGAAACTGCCAATACTTTCCCTTCTTTCTATTTTATTTTCAAAAAATTGCACATTATAAAGTGGGGTTAATTTCCGTTCCGACTTGGCTCTTTCTTGGTAGCGTCGGGGCAACAAATATGCGAATCCACAGCGGCAGAAACACATGATTTTCTGTAAAACGAAAGTGTAATGCTAACAAACATTTATAAAATGGAATTATTTCCATTATACTATACGAAATGCCCCCTTCTAAATTTTTACAAAAAATTATTCAGTTTAATTATGCTCGCTTATGCAACACTTTTCTTTTTAATACATTATAATGAATATTAGTAAAACGTAAAAGTAGTATTGTTTTGGAGAAAGAGGTGTCTGTCGATGGCAGTAAGTGATATTGTAAAGCAATATGAAGACGAGCAAGGTAATGTCTATTATAAAATGAAAACACATGATATCGAAGTACTAGCTACGCATAATTCAGGGTTAGCACCAGTCATTACTTATTGGATGGGTGAAAAAGAAATTACTGACGATATTCGAAGTTTGCGCTTTAGCCCTCGCCCTCCTTCAAGTTATATTCAAGATTACGATGAATTTCAAACAATGCTTTATGCAAAGGAACAACGTGCCATCAACGAACTCTATGAACAAATGAGTATAAAACCGAAAAATATGTCTTCTGGAAAACAAATAGTATGGAGTTTTTTCGTGATTGTTTTAGCAATGCTCCCACTATTAGTCGCAATCTGGTGGTACAAGTAAACAAAGTTGTGATTCCCCTCACACTTTAACCCCGATTGTTCAGTATTAGCTACTTTTTTTAAAAACTATCATCCCTAATTAGCTTGACAGACTTGCTAAAGTAGTGCATTCTTTATTCAATTACTTTTTGAGGAATGAAATATCATTCAAAAAAGATATTCAATTATAAAAATAAAAGCGAGCGAAGACTAGTACTTAGAAACTGTTTGATCAGAGAGCGATGCCCATCGGCTGTAAGGCATTGTACAAGAAAGACTAAAGAACCTACTTCGTAAAACGTCCTAGCTAAACTAGGCGCAGTCTCAGCGTTATGAGTAAAGTGGAATGTCATTGACGTTCAATGTAGGTGGTACCACGGAAAGTAAACCTTTTCGTCCTAATTTTTTAGGATGAAAAGGTTTTTTATTTTTAATCTTTAGCAAATATTAACAGCTGCTAAAGTTTAAATCATATTGCAAATGTAATGGCGAATTGGAGGTATTACTATGGAAAGAAAAAGAATCGTCGTCAAAATCGGGAGTAGCTCCTTAACAAACGCAAAAGGTGAAATTGATAAAATACGTTTAATGGACCATGTTCAAGCGATAGCTGAATTAAAAAAATACGGTCATGAAGTATTACTTGTTTCATCAGGTGCAGTTGCAGCAGGCTTTAAACAACTAGGGTACCCTTCTCGTCCTGTCACAGTAAAAGGAAAACAGGCTGCGGCGGCAGTTGGGCAAAGTTTACTTATTCAAACCTATAATGCATTATTTAGCATTTATGATATTGTGCCTGCACAAATTTTACTAACACGCACTGATTTTTCAAAAAAAGAGCGCTATAAAAATGCCTATGCCACATTTGAGGAATTATTAGAGCGCTCCATGCTGCCAATCATTAACGAAAACGATACGGTATCTGTCAGCGAATTAACCTTTGGAGATAACGACATGTTATCGGCACTTGTAAGTGGTCTCGTTCATGCCGATCAGCTCATTATCTTAACAGATATCAATGGCTTGTATAACGCTAATCCAAATAAAAACCCAGATGCCAAACGAATTGATCATTTAACAGAGGTATCTGATGAAATGCTTGGCTTCGCAGATGGTGGTACAGGTTCAAAGGTCGGTACAGGTGGTATGGAATCTAAATTACTGGCAGCTAGAGCAGCTTTAAATGCAGGTGTCAAAGTATTTATCGGGACTGGTCATGGTGCTACTAAGCTTGTCGACATCTTAGAAGGCCGTGGTGATGGTACGTATGTTGAGCATGAAGCGCTTGCTGTTTTAACAAATAATAAACAGTGGATTGCACTTACGGAAGTATCTGGTAAAATTTTTATAGATAGCGGTGCTGAGCATGCATTATTGGCAAATGGCAAAAGCTTGTTGCCTGCTGGTGTTTGTCGTGTCGAAGGTGATTTTGCAAATGGAGACGTAGTCGAGGTCTATAGTGACAAGGGACTGCTTGGTCGTGGTGAGGTCTTATATTCTTCCCTAGAGTTAGCACATGCGATGGGAAAACGTACAGATGAGTTAGCGAACTATCCTATCGAGGTCATTCACCGAGATAAATGGCTAAAAATTCAAACAAATTAAGGAGGAATTCACATGACAAGTGAAGTTCAACAAAAAGGAAAGCTTGCAAAGGCAGCTAGCTATATTTTAAATATTAAAACAACTTGTGAAAAGAACGAAGCTCTCACAAAAATTGCTGAACAATTAATAATCGACCAAGATTATATCCTTGCTGAAAATGCAAAGGATTTAGCAAAGGGCGAGCAACAAGGAATGCCCGCTTCTACCCTTGATCGTATTATGCTAAACAAAGAACGAGTAGAAGCTATGTCAAGTGCTATTCAATTACTTGTAGAATTAAATGATCCAGTAGGCAGTCTCTTAGAGCGAATAGAAAAAGATAATGGATTACTGATTGAAAAGCGCCTAGTGCCAATTGGCGTTATCGGAATGATTTACGAGGCGCGACCTAATGTAACAGTAGATGCGGCAACATTATCATTGAAAACAGGAAATGCGGTTATTTTACGTGGTAGTTCTTCAGCCAAGTTTTCTAATGTAGCACTTGTGGCAAGCATTCATCGTGCACTTAGCAAAACGGCTATCCCTGTGGATGCAGTACAATTAATCGAGGATACGAATCGTGAAACTGTCAAAGAATTATTCCATTTAAAAGAATACTTAGATGTATTAATTCCTCGTGGTGGGAAAGCACTTATCGACTTAGTAGTAAATGAAGCTACTGTACCAGTACTAGAAACAGGTGCTGGCAACTGTCATATTTATGTGGATCATACGGCCGACTACATAAAAGCAGAAAAGATTTGTATTAATGCGAAAACACAACGTCCTTCGGTTTGTAATGCCGCAGAGAGCTTACTTATTCATCCTGATTGGTTTAAGGAGCACGGCAAACAACTACTAGGTGCTATGCATCAAGCCGGTGTGACAATTATCGGCGATGCAACTGTTTGCCAAGCTCTTGATTTCGCAGAACTAGCAACAGTAGAAGACTATGCAACTGAATATTTAGATTTAAAAATCAGCGTTAAAATTGTGGAAAATGTTTATGAAGCAATTGAACACATTAATAAATACGGCACGAACCACTCGGAAGCCATCATTACTGAGGATCAGTTAGTAGCAGATACTTTCTTAAATAGCGTGGATGCTGCAGCTGTTTATCACAATGCATCAACTCGCTTCACAGACGGTTTTGAATTTGGCTATGGTGCAGAAATCGGTATTAGTACGCAAAAATTACACGCTCGTGGACCAATGGGTTTACCAGCGTTAACTTCTACAAAGTATTTCATTCACGGTAACGGCCAAATCCGAGGATAATTGTAGAACTATTAATATAGAGCCGACAGTTGATATACCTGTCGGCTTTCTCAACTATTTTTTAAACCTTAGGGATTAAAAAATTTGTAGACGAGCATGGCCGCTTCCACTCTATACCTGAGCGAAGATCTTTGATAACGAAGAGAAAATACGTATAGTCTCCCCTACTTTCACATGCGTTAAAAATTTTATAAATTTTATAGAAAGAAGGTTTTGGATGAACATTTCAGCAATTATCAAACTAACTGTTTCAATGGCCCTTTTTGGCTCTATTGGATTTTTTACCGTTCATACTGGCGTACCTGCTACTGAGCTAGTATTTATTAGATGTATATGTGCTACTCTCTTTCTAGGAGGAATGTGGCTTATCACAGGTGGTCATAAAACGGAAATATGGGATAAAAAAGAAATATTACGTACTCTACTATGCGGTGTCTTTATTGTCTTAAACTGGGTATTTTTATTTAAAGCCTTTGAAGAAATGTCGATTTCCATTGCCATTTCTATCTATAATTTAGCACCGATATTCGTATTAATATTTGGCGCATTGTTTTTAAAAGAAAAGATGACTATTCAAGCACTACTAGCAACATTAACTTGTTTTATCGGGAGTATGTTCATTATTGGCTTAAATAATTTTATGTCACTCTCCGAATTCATGAAATCAGGCTTTATATGGGCATTACTGTCTGCATTGTTTTACGCGTTCACAATGCTAACAAGTAAAACAATAACAAATCTTAGCTCCTACGCATTAACATATATCCAAACAACAGTCGGAATTGTCATACTATTGCCATTTGTTAATTTTTCGCTTTTTGAAGGCTTAACGACAACAAACTGGCTGTATATTTTAGGAACAGGCTTTATTCATACAGGATTTGTTTACTATTTATTTTTTGATAGTATTCGTAGCCTCTCTACCATTCTAGTTTCAGTATTAGTATTTGTTGACCCTGTTGTGGCTATATTGCTTGATATGTTGTTGCTTGATTTTATGCCGAGCTTCATGCAAACAGTTGGTATTGTATTAATTTTTGGTGGCATTTTTTACACAATTTACGTTCCAAAGAAAAAGCGTATGCCTCAGACAGATGTAAAGGAGAAAATACCGTGAGTAAACTTTATGCAATTGGTGAATTATTAATTGATTTTACACCTACTGAACAAAATACCACCCTTGCTACAGTTGAGCAATTTACTAAAAATGCTGGTGGGGCCCCTGCGAATGTTGCAGCTGTTTGTGCAAAGCTTGGGCAACAAGCTGCACTCATTACACAAGTAGGTCAGGATGCTTTTGGAGATTTTCTCGTAGAAACGTTAAAAAAAGCCGATGTCGATACGACCTATATTGTTCAAACCGTTAAAGGTGAAACAAGTCTAGCCTTTGTTTCCCTGACAAGTGATGGAGGCCGTGATTTCTTGTTTTATCGTCGCCACGCAGCAGATTTACTTTACACCAAAGAGCAACTCCCACCTAATCTATTAACAGATAAAGATATTCTTCATTTTTGTTCCGTAAATTTAATCGAAAGCCCAATGAAATATGCACATGTGGCCTTGATTGAACAGGCCCATCAGGCAGGTAGTCTTGTTTCTTTTGATCCCAATGTTCGCTTGCCACTATGGAATGATGAGAAGGCATGTCGTCAAACTATTTTAGAATTTTTACCAAAGGCCCATATCGTTAAATTGTCCGAGGAGGAGCTTTTATTTTTAACAGCGATTGAGGATGAGGAAACAGCAGTCCATTCATTATTTCATGGGAAAATACAAGTACTCATAATTACTCGTGCAGCAGAGGGAGCAAGTCTTTATACTAAAAAGCTTCATGTCGAAGTGCCAGCTGACAAGGTCCATGCAATTGATACAACCGGAGCGGGCGATGCCTTTATTGGAGCATTGTTAGCAATTCTCCTTCGCAAGCAGATTACTGTAATCAATCTAATAGACTTTTGTAAGCAGCAGGCTATCCCTCTCCTTACATTCGCAAATCATTATGCAGGAGCTTCGACAGAAAACCATGGTGCCATTGCATCTTACCTTACTAAGCAAGAATTGCCATTTAAAGATAATATGCTCTTTTAACTATTTATCAACTTATTACGAGGAGGAGATCTGGTGAAATCTATTTCAAAAAAACGAACAAAAGCATTTTTAATCGATATAGCTATTTCGTCGGCTGTCGCAGTTGGTGTAGAGTATATCCTTCGAAAAAAGGTAAAAAACGAGGCGATTCATGCCATCGTTACACCGACAGTCGTTATGTGGTCACTTGAATTAGTACAATTGCGTAAAAAAGGGCAAACAGTTGGCTATAAAAAAATGGGACTAGTTCTTGAAAATGAACATGGGGCTAAACTGACTTCCTCTCAAATTATAAAACGAATGGCTTACCGTGACTCAATTAGCACATTCGATTACTTGAAAAATCCAAAATCATTCGAACAACAAAATGGACGACTTCTTCCCCACGATAGCTTCTCAGGTACTGTTGTTAAGGAAATCTAGCAAAATAAGGCTGCTCAAAAATATTTTGGGTAGCTTGTTTTATTAGAAGGAGGGATACACTTGAAATTAGATCATGTTGTTGAGGTTTTACTTGAAAGTCTAAAAGATGATCAATATATTGAAGCTATATTTTTAAGAGGATCGATGGCTAGAAATGAGCATGATGAATTTTCAGATATCGATATTTATTGCGTTGTGAATGAAGAAAATGTTGAAGCCTTTTTGCCCAACCGCACCATACATATTGAGGCTTATAATCAATTTCGCCTTGGCGTAATTGCGTCCGGATTTTGAATTGTGCTTGCACAATTCATTCCTTTTAAAATCCGTGACATCCGCCGGAGGCTTTATCTTCATTCAGCAAGTTTTTGGAAACTCATTGAAAAGGAACCACATCCGCATTCATTTAACCATTTTCAGAGGTAAGAGTCTTCTGCTGAATGAAGATAAAACATTATTCGTTGATGACATCTATATAATTGCCCCCCAGCTATTGGTCGTATATGAAGATTTGATTCATATCGATTTATTTACAGTAACACCCTCTGAAATAATTAATAAGGATACTATGAAAATATTATTTGATCCAAATGGAATCCTAACAGCTAAACAGAAAAATACAACTTTATCATTAACCCCACTCGAATTTCAAGATGCTGTAGATGATACTGTCTGGTATTTGTATCAATATTATTGGAGTGCTCAACGTGGAAATGAGATTTGGAGTGTTCATTTACTGCGGAATTGTTTAGAACACTTCGCAAAAGTACTACTGCATAAATATTGTCCTGAGCGGGCTTTACTTGGACTTAAAACGTTATCTAATTCATTACCCTCTGACCCATTACATGAGATAGTCGATATTATGAATTGTATGAGCCTTGTAACTCATGAGATGGCAGTAAAGAAATTAGTGACCTTCTTCGAAAACGAATCACATTGGATATTTGAAAATGTGCCAAATAAAGAAGAAATTAAGCCATTATGGGAAAAAATAAAGGACCTATTGCATTAAAATAAAATAGCAAACTAACACTAAAACTAGTTTGCTATTTTTTAATGTGTTATAACCCTTTAAACAACCTTTATACCCTATTTAAATTGTTTTTTCATTAAAATATGTGGAATGCCACAATCCATAAATTCTTCGCCTTCTCGCTTATAGCCTAATTTTTCATAAAAGCCCTCTGCATAGGATTGTGCGTTTAATTTAGATTTTGTTAAACCTTTTTCAAGTGCTATTTCCTCTAAACCTTGGATAATCACTTTACCTAAACCAAATTTGCGGAATCCTTTTAATATACATATACGCTCTAGTTTGCCATAGCCATCAACAACTCGCAGTCTGCCAGTGCCAACAGGTTGTTCGTTATAATACACAAGAATATGATCACATGCTGCATCTAGTGTATCGAATTCATCAAATTCTTCTACCTCAGGTACCTCTTGCTCCTCTATAAAAACTTTTTGACGAATGGCAAATGCTATTTGTAAATCTTGTTCATCTGTAATTTTTTTCGTATTCATCTTTATATTCCCCCCGATTATTACTTGATACATCGCTTTAGGCTCATCAGCATAATGTAGGGTTGATTTCCGTTGGGCGCTCTCCTAATGAGCCGTTTTAGAACCTCTCCCTGTAGATATGAAGTGAAATTTCCTTGCATGGATGATAATATATAGTATAGAGCATTTTTTATTGCAAATACAATAATTTTTTCGGAGGCAATCAATGAAGGAAATTTTGCGAGATATTGGTGCGATTGCGCGGGCACTTGATTCCATTAGTAATATTGAGTTTAAAGAACTTGATTTAACAAAGGGACAATATTTGTATGTCACCCGCATCTGTGAAAACCCTGGTATTATTCAGGAAAAAGTTGCTGAACTATTAAAGGTAGATCGTACAACTGCCTCCCGAGCGATTCAAAAGTTGGAGACTAAAGGCTTTGTAGAAAAGCGTAATGAAATTGGTAACAAGAAAAACAAACAGCTTTTCCCGACAGACAAAAGTCTCAAGATTTATCCATTTTTAAAACGAGAAGGAGACTATTCGAATGCTAGAGCATTAGATGGTTTTTCTCCTGAAGAAATTGACAGTATTCACGACTTACTAATTCGTATTCGTCAAAACATTGAAACTGATTTGGAATATGTAAAAAAAGGTCATACACGAAATTATTAAAGGTGATTCCTGCGCTTCTGAGCATTTGGAATCGCCTTCTTTTATGAAAAATACCTTTTTATCTCTCCACACCACACATCTCGTTCACCTCTATCCCCGGATACCCTTCTTCACCGTAATTACTCTATTATTCTTCTTAATGTTGAAATTTTCTGATTAATCAAACATAATTATTGTACACTCGAAGGGTAGGTGCTTATTATGTCGAAACATTCTCTACTTGTACGTGATGTATTAAAGCGAAAGCATTTTAAATCCGCCAAGCTAATCGCAGGACAACAAGGCCTAAGTCGACAAGTACTATGGACACATATATTAGAAATAAAAGATTTTGATACTTTAATAAATGGTGGCGAGCTCATATTAACTACTGGTGTAGGTTTACAGTTAGAGCGTGAAACACAAATTGCTTATTTACAAAACCTTATTCGTAACGGTGCTGCAGCTCTTTGTATTGAGATTGGTGATTATTTTGATTATGTCCCTGTAGAACTGGTTGCAATGGCTAATGCTCATGATTTTCCTATCATCATTTTTGAAGAGGTTGTAAGATTTATCGATATTACGCAGGATCTACATACGTATATTATTAATCAGCACCAGCAAGCATTAACACAGCTAGATATAATATCAAAGACTTTCATGGAATTGTCGTTAATGCCAAATGGAATTTTAAAAATTTTACAGGTACTTCACAAAGATACCGATGCATTATTTTTATTTGTCTCCGAAGATACAAAAAACTTTTATTACCCAATGGAAGCCAAAAAGTATTTACAACTTATGGAGGACCACTGCCAGCAACTAGAATTACAAGAACCCATCCAACTACTGTCCTTTGACAAAGATCATTTCGTCATCATTCCGGTCAATGGACTTGGACAAGTATGGGGCTATTTATGTATGCATTCTTTATTGCCGAAGCCAAATGATTATACATTGTTAAATCTTGAACGTGCAACGATGTCGATTGCCCAAATTTTGATGCGTAATCGAATGCTACAGGAACGGCAGCAAAGTCGTGAGGATGAATTTATCCTCGCCTTAATACAAGGAGAACCCATTGATCTTCAGTATTATCAAAGTTATTTGCCACTGGAAAATCGCAATCTTTATTATCGCGTAGTCGTGTTTAATATGCTTGATTATGCCAATACCTTTTCAGAGGAAGATTGGCAAGAAATACAGCTACAAAATGTTATGTTTGTTCGTTCCATCCTAAAAAAACTTGGCTTTTTCCCTACCGTTTCTGTACGACAGCATGAAATTATTATCTTAGCATTTTACATTGCTGCAGATGATATGGAGGAAAATCGTGACTCTTTTAATCAAGCAATAAAACAGATTGTTGCTCGAAAAACCCCACAGCTTTTCGAGCAAATAACCCTCACCTTTGGCATTAGCAATGTTTATCAATCCATACACAACGTTCAAAAAGGCTATAAAGAAGCAAAAACAACCATTCAGATGCAACACAATGAACTTGCTTCTTCTATTTACCACAAGGATTTAGGTGTTTACAGATTGTTATTGCATCAGGACCATGCTGCTCTTTTGCAATATGTTAAAGATTATTTACAAGAAATTCTGTTGATTGATCAAAAGAATGGTAACGACCTTTATCAAACGCTCTGTGTTTATTTAGCATGTAATGGTGCCAAAAATGATACTGCTGAACAATTATTCATTGTCCGTCAAACGCTCTATAAACGAATTGAACGACTAGAAAATATTTTAGGTGCTGATTTTTTACAGGCCCCACATCGCCTCAATATAGAAATAGCAGTAAAGGCCTATGAATTATTGAAAAAAACAGCACCAGATATCTTACGCTTTTGAACGTGGGTCCATAAAATCGCGTAACGCATTGCTAAGCATATACAAACCTAATACAAGTACTGTTATGGCTCCACCTGGCGCATAAGTATACCAAGGGGCTCCAACTAAATAAGCTTGTGAATCTTTTAACATTCGTCCCCAACTAGGGTTTGGTGGCTGCACGCCAAGCCCTAAATAACTCAATGCTGCCTCTGCAAGCATCGCAGTCGCAAAGGTTACAGTTGCGGCAACGATAATCTGTGATGAAATATTGGGTAATATATGGCGAAACATAATGCTATAAGGTTTTACGCCGATTAACTTTGCTGCTAAGACATATTCATTGTCACGATGTTGGACGAAGCCACTACGTGTAATTCTGGCAATGGCCGGTATGGCAATAATACCTAATGCAATAGCTGTATTCACAATCCCTGGTCCAAATACCGCAACGAGCATTAAAGCTAGAATAATTCCCGGAAAGGCCATTAATGCATCCATCATGCGCATAAAAATTTCATCGATCCAACCACCTACATACCCAGCTATTCCACCAATTAAAATACCAAAAATTGTTCCGATAAATACCGTTAGTAGACCGACTGCAAAGGCCGTTTGTGTTCCTTTCATAATACGGCTAAAAATATCACGACCAAATTCATCCGTACCGAAAAGATAATCACTACTTGGGCTTCGTAATTTTTGTGGTATATTCATCGAGTTCACATCATGTGGTGTATAAAAAAAGCTGGTAATCATTACGATTAGAAACCCGACAATGACTAGTAGACCAATGATTAAATTGATATTTTTCATGTACTTTTGAATATTTTTCATCGTATCCACCTCTCATCGTAATCGGATTCTAGGATCTAACACAGAATATAAAATATCGACCATAAAATTGATCATGACCACCGCAACAGTAATATACATAACGATTCCCTGTACTAATGGAAAATCACGATTACTAATAGCAGTGATCAGGAGTTGGCCGACACCTGGTAGCGAAAATACTTGCTCCACAATAATCGTTCCGGCAACAACTTCAGCCATGATCAATCCAAATACCGTTAATATTGGGATCATCGAATTTTTTAAGACATGCTTATACATAACATTTTGCTCTGACATCCCTTTACTACGAACCGTACGCACATAATCGAGCTGAACTTGCTCTAAAATAGCCGTACGAACATAGCGGAAATTGACCGCAATTTGTGGAATTGCAATTGTTAAAGCTGGCAGAACAAGCGTACTTAATGCTCCTGCCACACTTTGCGTCCACGGAATATACCCACTTATTTTAAAGAAGCTGAACTGCATGCCAATATATAAAATGAGTATCATCCCAAGCCAAAAAGAAGGAATGGCCATGCCAACTTGCGTTACTGTCGATAATGAAACATCACTGAACTTATTTTGTCTTCTCGCTGCAAACATACCCAACGGTAAGGAAATGAGTAGCACAAATATGAGAGTGAGCCCAGCCAATGACATCGTTACAGGAAGTCTATCAAACAATAAATCTTTTACTGGCATTGAAAAACGAATAGAATTTCCTAATTCCCCTGTCAATAATCCCTTCATCCAGTCTGTATATTGCTCATAAAGGGGGCGATTCAGACCAAGCTCTGATCGCAAATTTTCAATTTGTGTGGGATCCGCTTCAGTGCCTAACATTGTCCGAACCGGATCACCAGGTAAAATTTGAAAAACACCGAACGTAATTATCGACACAAGAAGGATGGTTGTTATTAACAGGATGAATCGACGTAATATATACATCATCTAGCACTCATCCCTTTCTAGTTAGAGAATTTAACCTCAGACATATCATGGAACCAGAATGGGTAGCTCTTTAAACCAGTAATTTGCTTATTAGAGCCCCAAACAATCTGATAATCTGCGATATATACCGCTGCTGCCTGCTCAGCTAAAATTTCCTGTGCGCGATGGTAATATTCAATTTGTTTTGCCTGATCTCTTTCCTTTAAAACGTCTGTCATAATTTTGTCATATTCATCATTTTTAAATCTAAAGAAATTTTCACTATCATTTGTTGCAATGTAATCATTTAATACTTCATATGCAGAGGCACGACCTGTTAAATCTATCGTTGTCATCTGATAGTCGCGACCAAAGTAAACTCGGTCTAGCCAAATTCCCCATTCTACAACCTCAATTTCCACATTAATACCGATTTCCTTTAAATTTGCCGCTACAATTTGCGCGATATTTGAATACATATCATTATGGGAAGACACTGTAATTTTTGTTTTAAAGCCATCAGGGTAGCCCGCTTCTGCTAATAATGCTTTGGCTTTTTCCACATCGCGCTTATACATATCTTCTAAGCCTTTCTTTTGATAGTCCCCCATAGCCGGACTCATATTTGATCCAAGTGGTACAGCATAGCCTGCAAACACTGAGTCAATAATATCGGACTTACTAATTGCGTAGTTAATTGCTTGACGGACTTTAACATTATCAAAAGGAGCTTTAGTTTCATTAAATGTAACGATTAATGATGAGTTATTATTTTGATGAGATAAATTATAGTTATCACCTACTTCACTTACGCGCTGCCATGGTACACTCGTTAAATCGACTTCATTGGCCATTAAACTCATAATCGCTGCTTGATCATCCGATTGGAAGGTAAACGTCACTTTGTTCAAGTATGGTAACCCTTTCTTCCAGTAGTTTTCATTTTTCTTCAATTCTAAATTAGTACCTGGAGAGTATTTTACATAAGCAAATGGTCCAGTACCTATCGGGTTTTCATTATGCTTTCCATCATTGCTTTTTGGTAAGATAGCTGATTGTCGGGCAGTTAATGAATATAAGAAGTTAGAGTTTGGCTCTTTTAGCTTGATCACAAATGTATTGGCATCTGGTGCTTCTGTTGACGCAACATTATCAAAGCTGTTTGACATCTTTTCGCCACCGTTTTTCCCCATTAAACGATCAAATGAATACTGAATATCCTCAACAGTTAAATCCTCACCATTATGAAATTTCACACCCGGACGAATTGTGAATGTATATGTTAAACCATCCTCAGATATTGCATAGCTTTCAGCTAACCCTTCTTTTAAAGTTCCATCTGTTTCTGGTGCCATTAATCCTTCAAAAATATTGAGAATCATTTGGTACGAGATAGATGCTGTTGCCTTATGTGGATCTAAAAAATCTGGATCGTCATTTATACGTACTACGATGTCTTGAGGTAAATCTGCTACGGACTTTCCTTTAGAACTTTCATCTTTTTTGTCATCACTTGAACAGGCACTAATTAGTAAAACTACTATCAATGTCATCAACAGCATTAACCAATTGTTCTTTAGCCTCATGGCATTTCCCCCTATCCCCTATGTGCTCATTATTTGAATGCTTTTATAGCTTTCTACTTCAGCTAATCTATCAGCAGCTGTAATGCCAGTAATAATCGCTTCCTCCATAGCTCTTGTAGCCAAATGACCCAGATAGTCAACTGGGTATCTTTTATCTCCTGTTCCAAGCACGAAAATCGTATCTCCATCCAACATAGTGTGTACAGGATAAATTGTTCTTGCGAGAGCATTTTGTGTAAGTTGGGCTATTTTTTTTGCCTCTGCTTTTGTCAGTTTGGCATTCATTGCAATGACACCGATGGTCGTATTCGTACCAGATAATCCTTCCGATTGCACATGCTCCTCTAAATAAGCACAGCAATCAAGCCATTCCCCTGTTTGTGGATTCCTTGCACCTGCTAGTGTTTCTCTTGTATTAGGATCTTTCACATCTCCAACAGCGTTGACAGCCACAATGGCGCCAACTATAACATCCTCTTTACCAGCTATAGAGGCGCTGCCTAGACCACCTTTCATACAGAATTGAGGACCTGCTAATTTCCCTACAGTAGCACCATAACCAGCTCCTGTATTACCATTTGCAAATGGACCAACAACCGCACTCTTAGCCGCTTGATAGCCCATTGGAGCAGTAGGTCTTGACTTAGGATCCCCAATAAATAAATCGAACAGCACCGCACTTGGAACAATTGGAATTGTTGCAACACCTGCATCTACGCCAACACCCTGCTCCTCTAAAAATTGCATTACTCCTGTCGCAGCATCCAATCCGAATGCACTTCCTCCTGACAAGCAAACCCCATGAACATGATCAATTTCATTAATAGGATCAAGTGCATCAGTCTCTCGAGTTCCTGGCGCTGAACCTCTTACATCGACACCACAAACTGCACCATTTTCGACTAAAATCGCTGTACAACCTGTAATGCCTTCTCTATTTTCTGCATGTCCAACTATAACTCCAGGTACATCTGTAATATTTCCAAACATAATACACACCCCGTTCAAAAAAACTAAATTTTCAGTTTATTCACTATATAAAAAGCACGCTACCCGTTGATGTTTATTCTCTTCCTGAAGCACAGGTCGTTCTTGACGACATCTTTCCATCACATACGGACACCGTGTATGAAACACACAGCCCACAGGAGGATTCATAGGACTTGGTAATTCACCCTGTAACGGTATTTCTTGTTTCGGTTGATCAAAATTAATAACTGGAATGGCTGAGAGCAACGCCTTCGTATATGGATGCAGTGGATTCTCATATAATTCTTTCTTCGAGCCAATTTCCACTACCCTCCCTAAATACAGCACAGCCACTCGATCGCTAATATGCTTCACAACACTTAAATCATGAGAAATAAATAAATAGGTCAAATGAAATTCATCCTGTAAATCCATCATTAAGTTTAAGACCTGTGACTGCACTGAAACATCTAGGGCAGATACAGGCTCATCCGCAATGATGAACTCTGGATGAATAGCAAGAGCCCGCGCAATCCCGATTCGTTGTCTTTGACCTCCCGAAAATTCATGTGGAAACTTTTGCATAGCATCCTCTGGTAGACCTACCTTTTGTAAAAGCTCCTTTACACGTTCTTTACGTTGCTCTTTCGTTAATGTTAATTGCAGCTTCATCGGTTCTTCAATAATAGTACCTATTCGCATACGAGGATTGAGTGATGCAAAAGGATCCTGAAAAATCATTTGCATTTGATTGCGATAGGTTTGCAACTTACTGCCCCTTAACTGCTGTATGGGCTGTCCATTATATAAAATTTCTCCCTCGGTCGGTTCGACAAGTTTTAAAATAGTTCGGCCAAACGTCGATTTTCCGGAGCCGGATTCTCCTACAATACCAAGCGTCTCGCCACGAAAAATTTCAAGCGAAATATCATCGACTGCTTTAATGACTTTTTTCTCTTCCTTCATCGACTTCCGTCTCACAGGAAAGTAGGCTTTTAAATGATTAATTTCAAGCAAAACTTCTTTCTTGGTCATGATCAAGCGCCCCCTTCTCCGTAAATAAATGACAGCGCACTTTATGTTCGTCTTGAATATGGATTACCTCTGGTAGCACCTTGTGGCATTGTTCCATCGCAAATGGACAGCGTGGTGCAAAACGACAGCCATCTGGTAACGCATATGCTGGTGGAACAGTACCCGGGATTGAGGGCAACCTTTTAACATCTGTATCTAGATTAGGCATTGTTTTTAAAAGAGCAGTTGTATACGGATGCTTTGGATTCCTAAAAAGCTCTCGCACTGGTGCTTCTTCTACGATTTGTCCAGCATACATGACCATAACTCGATCTGCTGTTTCTGCTACAACGCTCATATCATGCGTAATAAATAATATAGCTGAATGATGTTCTTCCTTCATCTTCATCATAAGCTTTAAAATTTGTGCCTGTACGGTTACATCAAGTGCAGTTGTTGGCTCATCAGCAATCAGCAGCTGAGGGTTATTAGACATTGCAATCGCAATCATGACACGCTGGCGCATCCCACCTGATAATTGGTGCGGATATTCAGCAATAACCTTTTCCGCATTGGCAATACCAACTTCTTTTAACAGCTGTAGAGATTTCTCCCACGCCTCTTTTTTGGGAATCCTTTGATGTCTGCGAATCCCTTCCATCATTTGATTACCAATTGTAAAAACTGGATCCAATGATGTCATCGGCTCTTGAAAAATCATACTAATTTCATTGCCTCTTATAGTGCTCATCTCTTTATTTTTATAGTCTAAGAGATTTTTACCATTCAGTTTAATGGTACCAGCCGTAATTTCTCCTGGTGGAATGGGCAGTAATCGCATAATTGATAACGATGTAATACTTTTACCGCTTCCAGACTCACCTACAAGCGCAACTGTTTCTCCTTTACGAATCGTAAAGCTCACATCATCAACAACTTTCGCCTGCTTACCATTTTTTAAATGGAATATAATTTTTAAATGATTTACTTCTAGTAGCACCTTATTTTCTTTTGACTGGTCCATACGCATTCCTCCATCTCACATAAGATTTGGTGGTGCATAGCGTATTGCGATATTTTTCATTTGTGTATAATTTCTTAAAGCGACAAAACCTTTTTCTCGACCAATGCCACTCTTTTTATAGCCACCAAACGGCATTTGAATTCCGCCCGCTGCTCCATAGTTATTAACAAACACTTGTCCAGCTTTGACACGGCTTGCGACATAATGTGCAGTATCTAAATCCTTCGACCAAACTCCTGCAACTAAGCCATAGTCTGTACTATTCGCTAGGGTAATTGCTTCCTCAACCGTCGTAAACGACAATACAGTCAACACCGGTCCAAAAATTTCCTCCTGTGCAAGTGTATCGTTAGCTTCTACCCCTGCAAGTATTGTTGGTTCAACATAATATCCTTTTTCATAGCCCTTAATCGTCAGTGTTTCACCACCTGTGATCACATAGCCATTTTCCTTCGCCTTATGCAGCAGTGTGGAAATCTTCGTATATTGTCGTTCATTTAAAAGTGGCCCCATATCAACGTCAGCCTCACCCGGCCCCACTTTTAATGCTTGGAATTTTTGCACTAATTGTGCAATGAATTTTTCTTTGGCGCTCTCTTCAATTAGTAGTCTGGCCCCCGCAGAGCATGTTTGTCCGGCATTCTGAATAATGGCACGTACTACCCCCTCAAGCGCTTGTTCCATATTGGCATCCGCAAAAACAATATTCGGTGATTTCCCACCAAGCTCTAACGTCACAGGTACAACATTTTCAGCAGCTGATTTCATCACTGCAATGCCTGTTGGAACAGAACCTGTGAACGTAATATGATTGATATCTGGATGAGATGTTAAAGACGGACCTACATCACGGCCTAAGCCTGTAATATGCTGAAAAATACCTCTTGGCAATTTATCCGCAAACCATTCCGTTATGGCATGTGTAGTTAATGGTGTGTCCTCCGCACTTTTAACAATTACTGCATTACCAGTAGCAATTGCAGCTGCTACACTTCTCGCTGTGATTTGAATAGGATAATTCCAAGGCACGATATGTACGGTAATTCCAACAGGCTCCAACACTACCGCATTTAAAATACCGTCTTCAATAGGAATCGTGTCCCCCATTACTTTATCTGCAGCTCCACCATAAAACTCAAAATAGCGAGCTGCCGCTTCAATATCGGCTCTTGCTTGTGCTAACGGCTTTCCAACATCACGACATTCTAATAAACTCCATTCCTCTGCATGCTTGCGTATATAATGGGCGAATTCAACAAGTAGCTGTCCCCGTTCATAAGCCTTTATTTTCCGCCACTCTTCACTTTCAAACGCTACACGTGCAGCATGTACAGCCTCGTCGACATGAGTTTTACTCGCATTCGTAATCTGGGCAATGACTTCACCAGTAGAGGGGTTCATAACATCTAAAATGGCCTCCTCCATACCACCGTGAATCCACTCACCATTAATAAACATCGGAATTTTTTTCACCATTATCCCTCCTATAGTCCACGACCACCGTCTACATGTAAGGTCGTTCCTGTAACCATGCCCGCTGTATCTGAAAGTAAATAACTTACTGCTCCTCCAATGTCTGATGGATTCACTAATCGTCCAAGGGGGACCGATTGAACAAAGACACTCTGCTTTGTTTGCTCGATGTCCGCTCCTTGTGCCGTAAATTGACCAAGCATCTGTGTATCGGCTGGCCCTGGATGAATCGTATTAACACGTATTTGGAACGGCGCTAGTTCAATAGCTAAAGCACGTGTAAAGCTCTCCGCCGCCCCTTTAGAAGCAATATAAGCCTGTAACCCTGGGCGTGGACGTACAGCAGAAATGGAAGCGATTGTGACAATTGAACCTTTTTGCTGCTGCTTCATGTAAGGAATGACTGCCTTTGTTGTAATAAATAAGCTTTTAACATTGACATTCATTAACCGATCCCACTCGTCCATCGTTACTTGCTCAAGCGGTGTCGCTGACTGCGCTATACCAAGTGCATTGACAAGTCCATCAATCCGACCATACTTGTCAAAAACCTGCTTGAACACTTCGTTCACGCGCTCCTCTTGCAAGACATTGACTTCAAAGCATTGCAATGCATCCTGCGCTAAATCGTTTAAAGAAGCTACTGATAAATCGAGCCCTACAACAATATTGCCTTTTGCAAGCTGTTCCTGAATTATAGCTTTCCCCATACCGCCCCCTGCACCTGTGACGATAATAACCTGTTGTTCTGCTGCCATGCTATACACCCCTTGCCGCTAAATTCATTTTAATAATCTCCTGACAAATCGCATCACCCATTTGTGCTGTTGTAGCCTGTCCACCAATATCTGCAGTTTTCACAACACCTTCTCGAAGAACCTTCTCAATCGCATGAACAATTAACTGTTCTATATCTGGTCTTCCGATATGTCCGAGTAACAAAGCAAGTGACCAAATTTGTGCAATTGGGTTTGCTATGCACTTTCCTGCAATATCTGGTGCTGACCCATGCACAGGCTCAAACATTGATGGGAATTCTTTCTCCGGATTTAAATTAGCTGACGGTGACAATCCAAGCCCCCCAACAATGGCTGACCCTAAGTCTGATAAAATGTCTCCGAATAAATTGGAAGCAACTACAACCTGAAAATCTTGTGGTCGCTCTACGAAATAAGCTACTAAAGCATCGATATAGATAGATTCTAACTCTATTGTTGGTGAGCTTTGTGCTAGAATTCTCTTAGTATGCTCATCCCAGAACTTCATTGAATGGATAATTGCGTTCGATTTTGTCGCACTCGTAATTTTTGTTTTGCCATTTTTATAGGCATAATCACAAGCTGCTTGGACAATTTTTTCTATACCGATTCGTGTCATAATCGTATTTTGAATCGTCATTTCCTGTGGTTGATTATGATAAATTCGCCCACCACTATCTGAATATTCCCCCTCCGCATTTTCTCGGAAAATAACAAAATCAATATCCCTTCCATTGGCAAGCGGCGAGGCAATGCCAGGTAGTGATTTAATCGGACGGAAATTAACATATTGCTGGAAGCTTTTTCGTATTGGCATAATTAATTCCCATACTGTCACATCATCTGGAACACGAGCATCTCCAATAGCCCCGAATAATATCGCATCAAATTCTTTTAGAATGTCTAAGGCATTGTCAGGCATCATTCGACCGTGCTTGAGGTAATAATCCGAGCTCCAAGGAAAAATTGTTGTTTCTAATTGTAAAGATGAATCGTGTTCCTGAAGAGAAATTAGTACCTTAAGTGCTTCCTCCATTACTTCTTTTCCAATACCATCGCCCGGAATAACTGCAATCTTTGTGTGAGTCATTGTGCATCACCTGCTAAAAACTTTAATGCTGCCAAACGGTAAATGGCCGTTGTTTCAGCTAATTCTTCGATATCGACATATTCGTCAATTTGATGGGGAATATCACGATCACCCGCTCCAACTGTAACTATTGGTATTCCATGTACATGAAGGAACGTTCCATCTGTAGCTCCTGGGACACCATTATATTTCGGCTCTTTTTCCGTTACCTCTGCGACTGCTTCATAAATAGCCTGTACAACCGGATCATCCTTGTCTGTTGCTGTTGCGGGACGGTTATCAAGCACTGTTAGTTCAACTTTGAAATCAGGATCATCTGCTTGCAGACGTTTAATAATTGCATCAATCTTTCCGAGAAGCTCATCATGATCCTGCGCAGGAACTGTACGAATATCAAGCGTCGTCATACAATGATCAGGAATAACATTAATTTGCGCATCTCCTTTTACAGGTGCTCGTAAAATCGTTGGTGTAATTGACGGCCAATTAAGCATTGGGTCACGCCCTAAACGTGCTTGCTCTTCTTTTTCTAATTTTTCAAGCTCCACGATAAAACGTGCCATACGCCAGTTCGGGTTAATGCCACTCCAAGAAATTGCACCGTGCGCCATTTTACCGAAGATATCTACTTTCAAGCGAATTGCCCCACGCTGCGCAATACTTACATTATTTTCTTGCGGTTCACATATAATGGCCCCATCTACATCATCTGCCCAACCATTTTTTATAAAATGTTTAATACCAAGCATCAATCCTTCTTCATCACACGGAATACATAAAATAATCTTGCCTGTAAATTCATCCTGATCCAGTAACAATGACTGACAAGCTGTAATCATACACGCAAGATTTCCTTTTGTATCATTTGTACCTCGACCATACATTCGACCATCAATAATTTCTGCACCGAATGGATCGTACGTCCATGCTTCTCGATTTCCTTCAGTAACGACATCTGTATGTCCCTCAAAGAGTAGTGTTTTTCCTGGTTTACCCGAATCAATAATACCGATTACATTCGGCCTACCTGGCACAACCTCCTCCATATGTGTTTCAATCCCGATATCACGTAAATATTGAGCGACAAAATTCGCAACTTCTTGTTCATTGCCATTAGGATCGCCTTCTCGATAAACGCTTTCTATACGTACTAGCTTTTGTGTAAGCTCAATAACTGCCTCGCGGTCACGTAAATAAGATTCCGTTGTCTTTAAACTTGTAACTGTCATTCAAACGCCTCCCTATTTTATAGAATATTCTAGAGATCAATTATGCCTCGGCATAATTGCGTCCGGAATCGGCTTTGTGCTTAGGCCTGCGTGATGCAGGTCAGTTAGCCGTTATCGCATGGATGCGATGAATTTAGGCTAACATCCTTTATCGAACTCCTTTCCGATTCCGTGACATCCGCCGGAGGCTTTAGGCCAACACGAAGTTGGTCACTCAGTCGTGTGTTGCTGTCGCTTCGCTTTCGCACAGATAAATTGCCACAGGACGTGGCGTTCTTAGACTGAGTTCCTCTATTTTAGCAGGTGTTTTTTGTAGCGAAAGCGAAGCGTCAGCTACAGGTGTTTGGACACCTGCTAAATGAAGTTAAATAATTCTATCATTGTCCTATTAAACAAGTATTAGACAATTTGTTAATAATATATAAAATGCTTTTAACTTTATGTTTAGTAGTGAAAAGCTAGAAAAGACAAAATAATATCTATTATGTTATTTTTCGATAAAAAGAGACTTAAGAGAGGCTCTATAAAATTAATGTCCTATCAACATAATGTGTGGTTAATTTCCGTTCTGATAGAGTGCTTTATTGCTGCCGCTTCGCTTTCGCACAATTAAAACATTTAATGATGTTAGAGGTTGCCTAACCACAGGTAGATACGAGGAAACTTATTACTGGATACAAAATGTTAGAGCTACGACTTTTGAAGATTTAAGGAGAACATTAGAGGATTTAGTGAAAATCTGTTTTCGAAAAGATTGTTACTATTCAACTAACGCTGCAAGTTAGTTCAATAAGAGAAGAATATTTCTTATATCGCGTTTGAAAGAAAATGTTCAAGGTGAAGCGTACTGAAGTAAGAAATTAATAAAGGGTCACTCTGCTGGAAGTGACCCAAAGTATAACTATACGATACTTTTTGAACTTATCTAGTTTCTTAACTTTCATTGAAGCTACTTCTCCAAAATTCTTACAAATAGATAAAATCATTGGTGAACCCGAAAAATTTAGCTTAACGAGCCTAATTGGTTTTACATTTTAGAGTTACTCTAATCTACTAAGAATTAGTTAGTGGATATGGCCATTAAATCATCATTTTCTAGCCAGTGTTTACCGCCGAGAAAATCAACTAAATAAAGCGGTTTGTAGTTGTTAGTAATAGTAGTATAAATTACTTCACCCGTTATCTTTAAGGCGGATATCATCACTTGTGATCTGATCGGATATTTAATATCGACGCATTCCTTTAGAACAAGGATGAATTGTTCCATAGAGCAAACACCAGTTTGGAAGATACGATGATTATCATCGGTCTCAATGTGGTATATAACTCCCCCGTCTTTTAATACATCGATTATGATTATATGTTGGAATTGACCAACTGAACGAGTAGCAGAAAATCTACATCCGGTAACAGCCCGGTGGAATGGTTCTTCTTTATCCGGATGAGAAAAGCTTCTCTCTACTTGCTCCCAACCACTTTCTGTAAGGGCATTCTCAATATAACTAAAGATAGGGACGTATCGAATTGGGTTTTCTAGTATGAATTGTTTTATTTCTTCAAGTTCTTGAGCGAATGAGTTGTCGAAATTAGTTTCATCAAAATCTCCCTCGGAATACGTTTTAGTCAAATCTTTCATTTGACCTCTAAACTGTTGGGGGGTGATAAGCTCTGTAATGGCCCCTTCATATTTAATTACTTCAGATGTTTGGGTATTACCTGACGGATCGAACAAGCATCGTTTGCCTAAATAAGATGTTTCTAAATATACCTTTAATAGTTTCATCTGCAAAACTCTGTTGTGTTGTATTATTGGGCGCCAAATTGCAATGATGTCATATCCAAAGACTTCATTCATTGCTAAGGCAAATATATGGCTACGGTTAAGACAATAATCCAATAATGTTCTTCCTGTAGCGCCTACTCTAATTTCATTTAAAGGCAAGTCTACGAAATCGTATTTCAACTGCACTTATCTTCCCTCCTTAAAAACTATAATCTTGTTTTATTTGTCATTTGTTATTATTTATTATGCACTGTGCTCATATAGCTTAAACTTCAAGGGTACCGATATACAATATGCCCCTGCTCTCCTATATTCCTGTTCTCCTGTTCCACTATAAAATAACTTGTGAGATTTCAATGTATGAAACTTATGAAAAAAACATGACTGAAAGAAAATCAAAGCGAAACTCCTTGATCTTAGGAAGTAATTTTTCCATTTTATTTACTTCTTTTGGATATAGGCTTGTTTCATTGCCTTCATACGGCTAGTTGATCTGCTTTCCCCAATTTTCCGACTGCTTCATACACATATCTCAAAATTATCGAACGCCTCCTGAAAATGCATTAAAATCAACCATAATCAGTATTTTCTTGGAAGCCAGCCTAATGAAAAAACGGAATTGAAATATAAAAAACCAGCATCTATTTTGAATTGCTCAAATAGATGCTGGCTGTTTCGTTTTATTGCTGGCGAGACTCTGTCATTTGCTTCCAAACAGAACCTTTTGCTTCCTCACCCTGTTCGATGCGGGCAATCGCCATTTTTACTTGTAGCTTTACTTCAAATTCTTTATCTTCTGCAGCAACCTTTAATGCTGTTAATGATTTCTCAGTGCCGACCTCATATAAGTACATAGCTGCACGCCAACGAACAAGTTTGTTTTTATCCTGTAATGCTTGTTGCATCGCATCTTCAAATTCTACGAAGCCGAGGTCACTCATACAATCTCCTGCAGTTCGACGGACCGCTGCACTTTTATCCTGTAATGCCTTTTCCAAATATGGCACGACTGCCACATCTTCAATCATTCCTAAATAAACGGTTGCAAGTCGACGAATAGACATTTGCTCATCTTGTAACGCCAAATCTAAAAGCAGTAAATCATCTAGCTCTGGATCTGCCATTTGATCTAGCAACTGGAAACGTTTTTCCCATTCTGGTTGCTTAAACTGTGTAACAGTAATTTTTAGCTTAGCTGGCTTCATAATAATTTTCTCAGCATCATTAATCGTTGCAATAATCTCCGCTAAACGTTCCTCGGAATATGTCACATTGATTTCTTGTTTTACTGCTTCCGCAATTTCCTCAAGCTCCCCATAACGTACGCCGTAGTCGATCCACTTACGTTGGAAAATATAGTTTTCATCAACTGCAGTCTCAATAATTTTATTAAAAGCTTCCACAAAGCGATCACCGCAGCTTACACGGTGCTCGCTTTGATTATCAAATACTTTTACTTGAAGTGGTACTTGCTTATAAAATTGCACGTGAACATACACTTCGCCATAAAATTCATTGGCTACTTGTTCTTTGTTTACGTCCTGTACGTCTTCCCCTAATACTTGGCGAATACTTGCTAAAATACCTTCCCATGCATACTTTGCGTTACGCTCAACTGCTAAGAAATCTGCTACATGATAAACGCCTTTAACACCTTCAATTGCTAAAATGGCTGCTGCTTCACCAGTAGCATCATCTTTATTATCCTTTGTAAAATTATAGCTTTTACCAAAAGGTAACTCCGTATCAACGACAATCTTCATAGAATTAGGACTTGGTGTCGGTTCAATTGTTATAATCTTCACGTCTTTCGCTCCTTATCCGTTTACGATTTCATCTAAATACGACCATCTTTCAATAAGGTGTTCATATTGTGCATTTAGCTCATCTAGCTTCGCCGTTAACTCCTGTAGCTTTGTAAAGTCAGCTCCAGCGTTGGCGATACCTTCTTCTGTCTCCATAATCGCTGTTTCTGTCTTCTCTATTTCATCAGCGATAGTTTCCCATTCCTTTTGTTCTTTAAAGGATAATTTTTTCTTATCCGATTTAGGCTTTTCAGTCTTAGGTTTTTCGACTTTTGGCACTTCTACCTTTACAGAAGCTTCCTGTTCACGCTTTTGTAAATATTCACTGTAAATATCAAGCGTCTCATCAACATGCCCAAGACCATCTAAAATCCATAGCTTTTTCGCAATTCGATCTAAGAAAAAGCGATCATGGGATATAGTTATAACGACTCCAGGGAAATGCTCAATGAAATCCTCAAGCACACCCAATGTTTCAATATCCAAATCATTCGTAGGCTCATCAAGTAACAATACGTTTGGTTGCTCCATTAATAATCGTAATAAATGCAGACGTTTACGTTCGCCACCTGATAATTTACCGATAGGTGTACCGTGCGCATGAAGCGGGAATAAGAAACGCTCGAGCATTTGAGCAGCCGAATAGCGTACCCCCTCTGCATCTGTAATATCATTTGAAGCTTCTCGGATATATTCAATCATGCGTTCATTTTCATTCATTTTAGGTAAAGTTTGTTTGAAATGCGCTAACTTCACTGTCGAACCAACAAGAATTTCACCAGCATCAGGTGTCAGCTCTCCTGCTAGCATGTTCAATAATGTTGATTTTCCCACACCGTTAGCTCCGATAATACCGATACGGTCGCCCTGCTGTAGTAAAAATGAAAAGTGATCAAGGATTTTTTGTTGACCAAATGCCTTTGAAATATTTTCAGCCTCTAATACCTTCCGACCTAGACGTGTTGTTGCTAGTCCAATATCAAGAGAAACATCCTCAGATTTACGCTCTAAGTTCTCCTCTAACTGCTCAAAACGCTGGATACGTGCCTTCTGCTTCGTAGAACGCGCTTTCGCTCCACGACGAATCCATTTTAATTCTGAGCGATAGCGGTTACGGTCTTTTTGTGCAGAGGCTGCTTTCATTTCCTCACGAATTGCACGTGCTTCTAAATAATCCCCATAATTCCCAGTATGTCGGTATAATGTTTGATCAGCTAGCTCATAAATATGGGTAGACAGCTCATCTAAGAAATAACGATCATGGGTAATAAATATAACTGCCCCCTTTAATCGTAACACCATTTCCTGTAGCCACTCAGTTGACTGCACATCCAAATGGTTGGTAGGCTCGTCCAATAAATAAAGATCTGCCGGTTCAATTAATACTTTTGCTAAGGCAACGCGCTTTTGCTGACCGCCTGAAAGTGTTAAAACTTCTTTATCAAACATTTCAATTCCAAGCTTCGTTAGCGCGGTTTTAGCAAGTGCATTGACATCCCATGCCTGCTCCTCATCCATACGATGCTGCAAACTAAATAACGTTTTTTGTAAACTTTCTGAAGTCGGGTTTAACGCAAGTGCAGCAACCGTTTCCTCATATTCACGATTAAGTTTTAAAATAGGTGAATCCCCTGCAAACACTGCCTGTAACACAGTTTCTCCACTTTCAAAAGTAGGCTCCTGTGGTAAATAAGCTACACGGTATTTATTTGGGCGGTCAACATTCATTGCATCCGCTTCGATTTCACCAGCTAAAATAGAAAGCAATGTAGATTTACCAGTACCATTAATACCAATTAACCCAGCTCGCTCCCCTTCATAAATCGTAAATTCAATATTTTGAAAGAGCGTTTTATCGCCCACTGTTTTCGTTAAATTTTGTACTATTAAATGACTCATTACACTTGTCCATCTCTTTCATTTAGGTGTTGTTTAGTGCCCATACTACTTTTTATATGTAGTTTATTATTGATATCCATTTTTATCATAACACCAAATGACAGGTAAACAAAGGACAACAAACTCTTCTTAGCTATCTAAAAAAACGCCTCCTCCATTAACTGCAAAATGAAGAAGAGCGAGGGTATGTAAAAAACTTCTTAAAAATCTCAAAAAAAAATCCGGATAGAACATATTCTATCCGGATACAGAAGCTAATTATTTCACCAATAACCTAGAAGCTTCCACCATAATCCTCCTACTACAACAAAGATCAGAATGGTAACAACGGAAACTACAAATCCAACTGTCCACCATTTTTTTTGATCAATATAACCTGCACCAAAGAAGACCGGTGCTGGACCAGAACCATAGTGAGTAGTGGCGCCAAATAAATTACTAAATGCCGCTAATAATATAGCTGCTAACATCGCAGGTGCTCCCGCTTGCAACATAACAGATAAAAATGCTGCATACATAGCACTAATATGTGCAGTGGAACTCGCAAAGAAATAATGAGAATAGAAATAAACTAAAGCTAGTATGACAACAGCCCATATCCAACTATACCCAGATACAAGTCCACCAACTTCATTACTAAACCATGGAATCAACCCTAGTTTGTTCATAAATGATGCCATCATAAATAGCGTGGCAAACCAAATTAGTGTATCCCATGCTCCTTCTTCCTTTTTAATATCCGCCCATGTTAATACATCTAACAATAACAGCAATGAAAGACCTATAAGAGCTGCCGTAGTAGCACTAATGCCTAAGTAGTCTCCGCCAATCCATAACGACAGCACAACTACAAATACTACGATCATTCGTTTTTCAGAACTTTTCAGAGGACCAAATTCCTCTAGCTTCTTCTTAGCGATAGCTGCTGCCTCTGGTGTTTCCTTGATTTGAGGCGGGTAAATTTTATAAATAACATAAGGAACAACGATTAAAGCTGTTAACCCAGGGACAATCATCGCCATTGCCCAACCAAACCAAGTAATAGTTACTCCAGCTGAATCACTTGCTAGCTTAACAATTAAAGGATTCGCTGCCATAGCAGTCATAAACATAGCAGATGTTATTAAATTCCCTTGAAAGCCTACTTTCAAAAGAAAGGCACCCATCTTACGCTCTGTCCCGTCTTCTGGTTTAGATCCGAAAGTATGAGATAATGACTGGATGATTGGGAATATAACACCACCAGCACGAGCTGTATTACTAGGAATAGCTGGCGCTAATATTAGGTCACTCGCTAGTAAAGAGTAAGACAGACTCAAAGTTTTTTTCCCAAAAAGACGAACAAATACATAAGCAATTCGTTCCCCTAGCCCCGTTTTAATAAATCCACGAGAAATAAAGAATGCAATAACAATAAGCCAAATCGTTGAATTACCAAAACCACTTAATGTCTCTTCAATAGTTAATGTATTTGTTATTGCAATCATAGCCATAGCAATAAATGATACAGCTCCCATTGGTAACGGTTTCGTTATAAATCCAATGATGGTCGCAACAAAAATAGCAAACAGATGCCACGCTTTTTCCTCCACCCCTGAAGGTACTGGACAAAACCAGATAGCCACGCCCACAGCAAGGGAAATGAAGAAAGGAATCCATTTGACTGCGCTTTTTGTTTCTTTCATGATGTTAAAACTCCTTTGACGGTTACCCCAATGTATTTAAAAGGAGATTTCTCCCACGATCTAATATTTGAATTATCTAATTCAAGATCCCCATTGTCGAAAAAACATTAGTAATTATAAATGCTTTATGTAATGAAAGAAAAGAATTTTAACTTATTACTTAGAAAAAAATGATCTGATTTCAGAAATATTTACCTTTTTGTTCAAATTATTGGTAAAAAGATACTTTTCATTAAAGGTAGCATGTGCAAGATTCACTGAAAAGATACATTTAGCCTTAAAAATCCGTTGCCTATTGAAATAGACAACGGATTATTTTTTGTATCGTGGATATTACTTACCTATTTCATTTTGTAATTGCTCTAAAAACTGTACCATAAATTGATGGCGCTCATTAGCCATTTGCTTGCCCTTCTCTGTAATCATTAAATCCTTCAGCAATAATAGCTTCTCATAAAAGTGGGTAACTGAGGATGTATTTTTATTGCGATATTCCTCTTCTGTCATATCCGTACGAGCATCCTCTTCCTTATCGTAAAGCTTCCGACCTTTTGCTCCACCAAAAGCAAATGTGCGCGCAATACCGATTGCTCCAATCGCATCTAAGCGATCTGCATCTCGTACTATTTTCGCCTCGATAGAAGTTGCTTCTAGCTCATTGCCACCATTAAACGACACTTGTGCGATGCAATCTCGAATATGTTGCTTCTTCTCCTCGCTCAAAGACAGCTCGGCAATTAGCTTATTCTCTTGCTCCTTGCTATCGGTATACTTTTTATCACTAACATCATGCAACAGCACAGCAATTTTCACGACCTCTGCATCGGCTTCTGGCTCCGTATGTAATATCGCTAACGCATTTTGATAAACACGTTCAATGTGTTGAAAATCATGACTAGCATCAAATTGCTCGTAAATCCCTCGTACTTTGTTCATTAAATTGTTCATATTCTTAGTTCAGTCCCTTCATACTTTATTATACGGTATTGCTTAGACTAGTTGTTAATTAAGTAACCTCCGTGCTTAATAAAATAACAACATGATTAGTTGATTTCAATTGACTAATTTTTCAGAATATTGTAAGATAAATGTACAGAACAATTATTTTTGTTCTGTTGGTTCATTATTTCAGTAATGTACAAGAACTATGTTTTGACAGATTAAACAACTTCAGCGGGCTTTACAATTGAATACTGTGTTGAAAGATGACGTGCGTATAATGAAAACCAATCATCTAAAACAAATAAAAGTGAACACTTTCCCTTAGAAATTCTTTGTTTTACCCGCATAGTGAATGTACATGACGAGATAAGTGAACAAACAATTACTTGTTTTCACGACCAAGAAAGCTTTGAGCATATGTCGCAAGCGTGTGATATTTTTATCATTAATCGATGTTACCTTCTTCTATTCATTATCTTGAATATGTGTGAACGTAACTCCTCCCATTAATGGCAAATAGCATACCAGTTACTTGCCAACATTTTGCTAAAAGTTAAATCATCAGAGTCGTGCTAACAAAACTAGAGAATTCTTTTTTAGGCAACAATTTTTCCGAATTATATGTAAGCCGTAAATGAAGTATTAAGTTATGAAGGAAGTAGGAACGATAGTTATGTTATGTAATACCAACCCGCTGAAGAAACAATAAAAGCTGCCCATCTTATTTTTTGTAGATGATGGCAGCTTTTATTTTTCTTTAATTGACATTTTTAAAGCCATATATCTCCTATCTCCCTTTTCTTCGCTTCTTGTTATTCCCAATTTCCCTTCTAAGATATTCTAAGGGAAAAAAATCTGAACACGGGAGATTTTAGGGACATGACGAACCTTGTTAACCATAACTTATTGTTATTTATCTTCACGATTTTGAATTAGCCTTTCTTTGATTTCTTTAATACGCTCCACAGATAAATCTGTTATTCTATGAATAAAATCAATATCCATTCCACTAGCTAAAAGTTTGTTAGCAGTTTCTTCTTTCTCTTTTTCTATTCCTTTTTGTTCTGCCATATGCTTTACATCCTCTAACTTTGCCTCTTCATCAAGGATATACTTTAAGCGTGATTGATAAGCAATAACATCTTCCTGTGATAAACTTAGCTCTTCCCAAACATTAAATGCTTGTAATAAATGTTCGTCCTTCATCGCTAGTTCCTCCAATTCACGATAAATTTTTTCATAGACCTTTTTCTTTCGTGCATCAACCATTCCTAATAACAATAACCAGCGTGCTAAAATATCATCCAATTGCTTAAGAACTCCTCTTTGCCATTGTTCAAGGAATTTATTCATTTCAATAAAGTGCACTTCCAAAGCATCATCCTGTATAACTAATGCTCTAATGTTTTATCCTCATATAAATGGAATGTACTGTGATAATACGCACTTTGAGGAAACAACGTGAAATTACATATATTAATGGTAATAGTCGGTAGCAGTTTATGATAACCCATACCCTTTTGTAATTGTGATGTATACAATTGAGCCCAGTAAAATAATGTACGCTTAAACATATCGTGTTGATTAAACAATTGAATTTCAATATTAATCATTTGCTGATCCTGCGTTTTCACAACAATATCTAATCTCGACTGCTTATCATCCTTGTATCCTCCACCAACTTCTTGTTTCATAAAAGCCACTTATTGGATGGTATTTCGACCAGTTCGATTTAAAATCGCATTAAGAAAAACAATGGTTATATGTTTATTTTTTTCACTACCAAACATTTGCTTAAATGCATAGTCTACTTTCAAATCCATCAATTTAGTTAGCGGAATCCTCCGTAATGCCTTTTCACTCACAACTTTCACTTCCTTTTGTTCATTAAAAGTACGGTCATAATTCTTTATATTTTATCATGCTTCGTTAATAGGTCCAACTTCAAACATGTTCAAACACAATGATACTGTCCAGTATTAATTTATATAGGAAATAGGAACAAAAAGTTTGTAATACGAACACCCGCAGAAGAAACAATAAAAGCTGCCCATCATATTGTCGATAAAGTCAGCTTTAATTAATTTATTGAAGTATCAGCATACTAAAACAAGACTACTCATACGTTTTAGTAAGAGGGGATGATCATGTTGAAAAGCTTGTTAGAAAATGTAAACCTGTTAGAAAATATATATCATACATCTATAGCATTCCTTCTCTTATGTTCAATTTTTTCTGTGAGACTTTTAAAAATTTTAAAGCGTGAAAGAAAACTTTCTTTTTTTGAGAATATAATGAATATAATCATTCGAATTGCAATTTTTTTATGGCTAGCTAGTTTTCTCCTTATTGAATATGTGGGCAATTAATTTTCTTCCCTCTTTTTCACAAGAACTATAATGCCTTGACATAATACAGTGACAACCACATGAGGCTTAATTTCTTACATCGGAAGTTTGGACATTCTCAAAAAAAAGTTTAAAAAGCTGCCCTTCATAACTAAAAGGAGCAGCTTTTACATTTATATATTCTTTTGTATTTTTTTCAATCTAGAACAATCCTACTGCATGTCCTTCATTATCCACGTCCATACGTAAGGCAGCTGGTGCTTTTGGTAAACCTGGCATTGTCATAATATCCCCAGTTAAGCAAACTAGGAAGCCTGCACCAAGTTTAGGAATGACTTCGCGAATGGTGATTGTAAAGCCTTCTGGACGTCCTAAAAGACTTGGTTGGTCTGATAAAGAATATTGCGTTTTCGCCATACAAATCGGTAGTGCATCCCAGCCAAATTTTTCGATTTGGGCGATTTGCTTTTTCGCTTGGTCGGTAAATTGCACATCTTTCCCACCATAAACTTTTTGCACAATTGTACGTACTTTTTCCTCAATAGATTCTGTTACATCATATAAAGGTGAGAAATTGTTATCTTCATCAAGAACAGCTAGCACTTGTTCAGCTAAGCCTAGACCACCTTGTCCGCCTTCCTCCCAGACATTTGTACGCGCGATACGAACATGATTTTCTTTACACCAATTCAGGACTGCTTCTAACTCAGCCTCTGTGTCCGTAATAAAACGATTCAAAGCAATAATCGGTTCGACGCCAAATGAACGAACTGTCTCGACGTGTTTAGCTAAGTTTTCAATTCCTTGTAGAAGTGCTTCAACATTTTCGCCAACAAGTGACGTTTTCGCAACACCGCCATGCATTTTTAATGCACGAATTGTAGCTACGATTACAACCGCACTTGGTTTAAAGCCCGCTTTACGCGCTTTAATATTCATAAATTTTTCAGCGCCTAAATCTGAACCAAAGCCTGCTTCTGTCACAACGATATCTGCCAGCTTACGAGCTGTTTGTGTCGCCATAATCGAGTTACAGCCGTGTGCGATGTTGGCAAATGGTCCACCGTGAATAATGGCAGGTGTCCCCTCAAGTGTTTGCACTAAGTTTGGTTTGAAGGCATCTTTTAATAATAAAGTTAAGGCTCCCTCTACTTGAAGATCACGCACGAATACAGGCTCACGGTCAAATGTATAACCAATTACGATACTTGCTAAACGTTCACGTAAATCTTCAATACTTGTAGCTAAACAGAAAACTGCCATAACTTCTGATGCAACAGTAATGTCAAAGCCGTCCTCACGTGGCATCCCTTGAACAGGACCTCCGAGACCCACAACAACTTTACGAAGGGCGCGATCATTTAAATCCATTACACGCTTCCAAATTATACGGCGAGGGTCAATGTTTAGAGCATTTCCTTGATGGATATGATTATCAATAAAGGCTGATAATGCATTATTCGCAGTCGTAATTGCATGAAGGTCACCAGTGAAATGCAAGTTAATATCTTCCATTGGCACAACCTGTGCATATCCACCACCTGTTGCACCACCTTTTACACCCATTACAGGGCCTAGTGATGGCTCACGTAAAGCAACAACAACATTTTTATTTAATTGATGAAGTGCATCAGAAAGCCCAACCGTTACAGTTGATTTCCCTTCACCCGCTGGAGTTGGACTAATAGCTGTTACCAATACAACTTTTGCATCCTCACCATGTGCTGTTATTTTTAATGGATCAATTTTTGCTTTGTAGCGACCATACTGTTCAAGTGCATCCTCTGGAATACCTGCAGCTTTCGCTATTTCAGTAATAGGTTGCATAACCGCTTGATTAGCGATTTCTAGATCTGTTAAAGGTTGTTTTTTCGTTGTCATTTGGCATCCTACTTTCTATGTTGTTAATTTCCATTATAGACTTAATTGTGAAAAAAATCATAGTAAGTTATCCAAGTATTTCGACAATCAATTGACAACTTTGCTCAATTCATGTATGTTCTAAATGAAAATGCATTTTTTCACATTTTCACAATTTATGTCACGACTTAATTGATTTTATTCTACATTCAAGCGCATGGGAGGCGAATGCTTATGCAACAAGGAATCGTAAAGTGGTTCAATAACGAAAAAGGTTATGGCTTTATTGAATGTGATGATGGAGAAGATGTATTTGTACATTTTACGGGAATCCAAGAGGAAGGCTTCCGTACACTTGAAGAAGGTCAAAAGGTATCATTTGATGTGGTGGAAGGCAATCGAGGACCACAGGCGTCAAATGTTGTGAAAGCATAAACTCAAAGGAGCTGTTCGATGGATGAACGGCTCCTTTTTTCAGATGCTCTTAATTGTATTAGCGCCGCTTTATCTTCTAGATATTATACCTTCAGCAATTGATCCAATAAAAAGCTCCGGGAAAAACTAGCGTTTCCTTCGTTCTGTCAGTATCCTTAAGTGTAACCCCAAACGGCCCTTCATTTAAATGACCTAGTGTCATAGTAGCTGCAGCGACTTCGTCATAAAAATCCAGGCGAATATTTGGTAAATGTAAGGAAATACACTGTTCTTGTTGTTCAGGTTCTGGTAGCTGAAATACTTCCCTCCATATATTCACTGTAGCTTGCACATTTTTCACATAAAATTGGATAGATTCCATCGAAATTGTTTGATTCTTATCAATGGCTCCATTTGCTTTTAATTGTGCAACACGTTCCTCATCAGTATCAGTCCACTCAATCAAAAACGGAAAATCAATTGCCTGCTCCGGCTTCCCAAAGTGCAATAACTTCCATTCTATTACAGAGCCATCTGGTCTTGTACGACTACAAGCATCAGGTCCATATACTTCATATCCAAGTGCACGCAAACGTTGTGCCTCTTCGTCAATATTTTTTGTACGTAATGCAATTCTTGAAAAACCATAGCGCTCATTAACACGCTTAAACGTATAATGTAGGGAATAGGGTAATTTCACTGCATTTTCAAATAAATCACGATCATAAATTGCTATTTGCTCAATATAGTTTAATCCAAAGTAGCTTAACGTATTGTATGTCCCCCACATTGTATGTTGACCACCGTTAACTGTATGGATATTACGTTTATTTAAGAAAACCTTTGTATTTTCTGGTGATTGAACTTGATGAACTAGATGGTCAAAATATAAAGTCATGAATGAACCCCCCTTTTTTCTCTATTATATACTTTACCTGTTAGTTTTGTTGGTTTAAAATAAAATTTAGAATATTACAACTATATAGAAGTTACTATATTTTATGATATCTTTTTTTAAATGCTCTGCAACTAAATGTTTTCGATGCTAGTAGTTCATCAAAATAATTTTTATTTTCATAAATCAATGAAGAGGTGATTAGAATGACAGACAAAGTAACTGCTTTTAAACTAGCATTAGGTAATTATCCAACAGGTGTTACGGTTGTAACTGCTTGTAATGACGCAGGTGAACCTATTGGCTTAACTGTTAATTCCTTTGCGTCAGTTTCCATAGATCCACTCCTTATTTTATGGTCGCTCGATAAAAAATCACAGCTGCATCCATATTTTACAGTTGCTCAAAAGTTTGCTGTCAATATTTTAGCGAGCAATCAAGAACACTTATGTACGTTATTTTCAAGTAAAATCCCAGATCGTTTCGCCCAGGCTAAATGGTCAACCTCTACTTTAGGTCTACCGATTTTACATGATACTGCAGCCATTTTACAATGCAAAACGTCTCAGCAAATTGATGCTGGGGATCATACAATATTTATCGGGCATGTCCTAGAAATTGAAAATGCACAGAAGGAACCTTTACTGTATCATCGCAGACATATTGGTGAAATCCCGAATAGTTTTTATCAATAGGCTATTGCAAGAAGAATATACGCAAAACCAGGTTGATTCGTTGTAATCATCCTGGTTTTTGACGTCGGATTGTTGCTTTTTTTTAGGTGTGTTTCTAGAACAATCCAAATGATAAGTCCCTGATGATTTAGTTTAGCGAAATAAATTCGGCCTACAAATACTTGTTCAACAATCAATCATTATACCGCTTACTTTTTCTGTGGAAATCTCTGTTTTTCAAGTCTGTTAATTTGCACAATGACACCATCTTGAATCGTTATGTTTACTTCTCCAAATTCCAAATTTTGAATTGCCTTTGCAATTGCCTCTAGCTTTTTGTCGTCTACCTTTGCCTGTTGAGTCATCCGATACACCCCTTCTTTTTAACATATTTTGAGGCCAATACGTCAATCATAGCCCACTTATCCCTTGGGAAGCTCTACTAGATTTGACCTATTCTATTTGTTATCGAAGAAGCTTCATTTTGGCCAAGTCTTCTAACACTCCCGATAAGAGAAATACGTTTCTTGGAAATAATTCTATAATTCAGAAAACCCATTGTCAATATAAATATTATAAAACTTAGTTGTTTACTAAGAAATGAAGGAATATGAAGTATGGTCTATATTTATGCCAGTAAGTATCACTATAGACTTCACGGGGCAAAAATAAAAACTGCGCAGATCAATTTACCTCTACACAGTTTTTGTTTTAATCATTTTATAAAAGATCCATTAATGCTTTCGCTGTCTTTTGCTTGCCCATAACCTTTATAGCTTCGCCTTTAGCCGGTACAATCCAGTGTGGCTCATCTCCACCATATAAAGATTGTGAGCTATTAGCTACCATAAACTGAGCGTTGGCCGTTTCCATCCGTAGACGTGCGCGAGACAGTAAAAATTCCTCATCATCTGTTGCCTCAAGTTTAAAGCCCACTAAAGTTACTTTCGGCTGCCACTCTTTTATTTGACCTAAAACTTTAGGTGCCTTTTTAAAGTGAATGATAGGTGGCTCGTCAGATGGCATTTTACCTGATTCCTCTATTAAATTCCCAGCTTGGTCATACACTTTGTCAATGAGCCAATCAGAACCTGCAGCTGCCATAATAACGAAATCCACCTGCTCTTCCTGAACTGCATGACGAATCTTCTCGCCTAAATCTTCAATACCTTCAAATTGAATGGTACGCATTTTATCTTTGTTCGCAGGAAGCTGTGCAAAATAACCATGCATATACAATACGCTTGCCCCAGCCGCTAGTGCCGCTTCAGCTAAATAACAGCCCATCGACCCTTTCGATAAATTCGTATGCCCACGCACACGATCCCATTTTTCAAGTGTTCCCCCACTTGTAATTAGTACGGTCTTACCTCGTAATGTCCCCATACACTCACCTTTTTTCTAATCAATTTCGCCTTGGCGTAATTGCGTCCGGATTTTTAAAGGAATGAATTGTGCCTGCACAATCCATTCCTTTAAAAATCCGTGACATCCGCCGGAGGCTTTATCTTCATTCAGTAGGTGTTTGGACAACTACAGAAAAAGTAATCAAAATTGCATTCATCTCACCACCTTTAGAGGTGAGAATCTTCTGTAGCTGTCGCTTTGCTTTCGCTACAAAAAATATCTGCTGAATGAAGATAAATATACAAATACTATTTTAACGTAATGCTATGTTATGCTTCAATGTTGTTTTTATAGAGTTAGTAGCTCTCCTAAGAGTTTAATTCATATTTTGCTCTTTTAACCATGAACTTAATATTTCCGCAAATTTCTTTGTCACTGGTGATGCCTGATGTTTCATAGCTATTCCTATAGTACGATAGCCACCTTGTTTTAAAGGTATAGCTTTTATCGTAGGAGGCAAGTTATACGTCACTAATTTCGGTAAAATACTAATTCCAAGCTGGTGAGCAATCATTGAAATAATCCCTACCTCTTCCGATAGTTCAAAGCGAATATTTGGCTTCACGTGATATTGTTCTAACAGTACTTTAACATCATTTGTTCCTTTGTATGAAGTCATGATAAATGGCATGTCTTCTAGTTCAACAATATCAATTTCCGCTTTATTATAAAGTGGACTTTTATCGGAGACAATACACAGCAATGGATCTTGCTGAAGCTCGGTAAACTGATACTGCATAGACTTTTGACCATTTAAAAATCCTGCATCAACCTCTCCACTTAATAGCCATTGTTCAATTTCATAATAATCTCCCTCACGTAATTCGACTTGAATACCAGGAAATTGATTGTCCATAATACGAACAATTTCCGGCATCCAGTTTGAGGAAATACTTGAAATTACACCAATTCTCACTTTCCCTCGAGTAACGCCAAGTATGTGAGCGGCTTCTTGCTGTAACAGTTCTTGTGCATCTAGGACATGTCTCATTGCCCTCAGCATTGTATTACCTTCACTCGTTAATGTGACACCTGCTCGACTTCTGTGAATGAGTGCAAAGCCGAACTCCTTTTCTAAGCTTGAAACAGCATGACTTACAGCAGATTGGGTTAATCCCAATGCATCTGCTGCTTTTGTAAAGCTTGCTACCTCAGCCACTTTATTTAAAATCTCATATTTGACTAAACTCATCGCCTTGTCCTCAATATACATGAATTTTTTTAATACTAACCATTATAAACATTCGTTTTACTAATCACAATACAAGAGATATAGTAATTTTTAGAATAAAAACTGTTTTAGTACACAGATTGTAGGTGAGCAAATGAGTATCCAAGGAAAAGCAAATTTATTGATGGTTATAGTGACAATGTTTTGGGGCTTATCTTATACCTTTATGGTAATGGGACTTGAAACATTGGCTGTTTATAATGTGGTGGCATTGCGTTGTATCATCGCATTTGTCGTAGCTGGTATTATCTTTTATAAACGTATGATTAAAGTCGATATTAAAACATTAAAATATGCAGCTATACAAGGATTTATATTATTCATCGTATTCGTTCTAAGCTTATTCGGACTAGAAACAACATCGGTGTCAAATGCTGGTTTTATTTTAAGTCTAACAGTTATCCTAGTCCCTATTTTCAGCAGTTTTATTGAAAAGAAATTACCTTCAAGAGCAGTTAGCTTTGCGATTATTTGCACAATGATTGGGATTACAATTTTAACGGCACATGGCTCATTTACCTTTCAAAAAGGTGATATTTTAATAGCCATCGCTGCACTATGTTATTCTTTTTACTTACTGTTAAACAGTTCATTTACACGGAGCGTTGAATCAATTTCTTATGGCGTTTACCAGCTTGGTTTTGCTGGACTTTATGCACTTGTATTAACATTAATTTTCGAAACACCAACACTACCAAATACAACGACTTCTTGGATTGCTATTATAGGACTTGGTGTCATTTGTAGTGCATTTTGCTTCGTAGGTCAAACTGTTGCACAACAGTTTACTTCTGCTACACATACAGGACTAATATTTTCCTTAGAGCCAATTTTCGCAGCAATGTTTGCCATGATGTTTATTGGTGAAGGAATAACGGTAAAAATCATAATAGGTGGTAGCTTTATTCTAATTGGTAACCTTGTTGCTCAATTGGAGCATCTCCATGTATTACGCTTTATTAAAAAACATGAACATGAAAAAGCTATAAATTAATCTTTACTACACAAATAGACAGAGTGATGCATGTGCAATCACTCTGTCTATTTGATATATTTGGCTCTGGGATTTAACCTCCCCATTACACATGAATCATGACGAATATATTATGCTGTCATACGTCCAGTTGAATGTTGAGCAAATAATACTATGACGCCTTGTTCTACGAGGTGAGCATAGTAAGCTGTTTGCCCCTCTGTAAGTTTAAATCGCTTCAGTCCTTCCATTACTGCCGTTTCACCGGTAAACCAAGACTTAAATCGATCCACCCAATTCCCGACCTCATGTGTTTTAACATTAGCATCCCATTCTACACCCTCAAATTTACTTGGATCCTTTGCAATAACGTAAATGTCCTCTAAGTGATATGCTACTAATCGCATACTTTCTAAAATATGAAGCATTTCTTCCCTTGTATGGGCCACTTCAATTTGTGGGTTTTGTTCATTTATCATGCTCAATTCCTCCTAATTTTTATGGCTTACTTGGTATCTACCCATCCTATTCAAGAAAAAAACCATTTTCCACATTCTTTTTACGAACTGTAATAATTGTTATAGCTTTGAGATACATGTTCACATTTTTAAAAAATGGTCTTGTACTTTTATGAAATGTAAAAAATAGGCGACAAGAGCATTAAAGAGTTCCCATCGCCTAACCATTTACTTGTAGTTTAATGTCCAAGGAAGGCCTTCAGCATCCATGTATGCTTTTCTAGGGACTGGTACATAGCATTTAGTATATCCTCCGTTCGATCGTCCCCTTCTTCTGCCGCAAGCTCCATTGTCGCATTTAAAGCTTTCATAAGTTTTTGGAAATCTGCAATGATTGTAGCTACCATTTCCTCTGTCGTCTCATTCCCTGTTGCTTCCTCTACAAAGGATAGCTCAAGATGTTCTTTTAACGTAGCAACTGGTTTTCCATCCTTCGATAGGATACGTTCTGCAATTTCATCTAGATTTAACGTTGTTTCATTATATAATTCTTCAAATTTTGCATGTAGTGTAAAGAAAGCATTCCCCGTGACATACCAATGATAATTGTGTAATTTCGTATAAAGTACAGACCATGTAGCGACAAGTTTATTCAATTGTTTGTTTAAGTTTTGTGTCATTATTTCTCCTCCAATGTGCCAGTGTTCTAGATATTAGTATGCGTTGCAAAGTATGCTAGCTATACACACATTTTTTCCATGACACAAAAAGGGCATTTGTAGATACAAAAAATACAAAACCTAAACAGTTTCCGCTCATAGCCAGTCCAAAAAAACAGATGGATTCCTCAATTGGACGTTTAACAAACCTAATAAGAAATTGTCATTTACAATTAGACTACTTGAGTTCCTTACGAATTTCTTTTATCTTTGTCACTGGAATCTTTGAAACTTTAGCAATCCACTCATCGTCAGCACCCGTTTCAATTAAACCACTGATTATTTGTTTTATGGTTTGTTCAATTCCTTAGTTTCTACATTATTGTTATATTTTTAAGAAGATTAAAACTATTCTCTATAATTATTTCACTTTCCGAAATAGTTTCGTTATAATGGAATCACTTACTCAAAAGGGGTGTTAATTAATGGAGATATTACCATTACGAAAAGATGTACCAGTAGAACAGACATGGGATTTAACAGATTTACTTGAAAATGACGCGGAATTTGAGCCATCATTAGCGAAGTTAGTGGAGGATGCAATAAATTTTGAACGCACATATCAAGGTACAATTACGGATGCCCAAAAGGTAATCGATATTTTAACAGCTTATGAGGCACTATATGAAAGCATAATTCCTATTGGTAGTTATGCAAGCTTAAATAAGCAAGCTGATCATACAGATAACGAAGCCCAAATGCGTGCTGCAAAATATGGTACAGCAGTCGGAAAAATAAGTAGTACATTTTCTTTTGTACGTAGTGAATTACTAGCACTAGATGAGTCTATTTTAGAAGAAGCTGCTACATTAAGCCCTAATTATAAAGTCTATTTAGAGGAACTATTAAAACAAAAGCCTCATCAGCTACATCCAGAAGTAGAAAAAGCACTAGCTGCATTCAGCTCTACTTTTGATGCACCTTATGAAACGTATAATACGGCAAAGCTGGTTGATATGCATTTCGGAGAGTTTGAGGCCAATGGCGAAAAACATCCACTTAGTTTTGTATTATACGAAAATGACTGGGAGTTTGACGCTGATACAAAAGTACGCCATGCTGCATTCCAAGTATTTTCAAATAAATTACGGGATTATCAGCACACAACTGCGAAAATCTATAACACACACATTCAACAGGAAAAAACAATGGCTGATTTACGTGGCTTTGATTCTGTCATTGACTATTTATTATTTGATCAAGATGTTGATCGTACGCTTTATAATCGTCAAATAGATCTGATTACGAAAGAGCTTGCACCTCATATGCGCCGTTATGCAAAACTTATTCAACAAGCAAATGGCATTGAAAAAATGACATTTGCTGATTTAAAGATTGCTCTTGATCCAGACTTTGATCCGAAATTAACAATGGCTGAAGCAAAAGAATATGTTGAAAAAGCATTAGACGTTATGGGTGAGGATTACAAAGAGATGATCGAAAAGGCATTTAACGAACGCTGGATTGATTATGCACCAAACAAAGGAAAATCGACTGGGGCATTCTGTTCAAGTCCATATGGTAGTCATCCGTATATTTTAATGTCTTGGAATGAACGTATGAATGAGGTATTTACTTTAATTCATGAGCTTGGGCACGCAGGTCATTTTGTAAATGCACATGCCCATCAATCCTATTTTAACAGTCGTCCTTCGTTATACTTTATCGAGGCACCATCAACAATGAATGAAATGCTGCTTGCGAATTATTTATTAACCCATAACGACGATCTTCGATTCAAACGTTGGGTAATTTCAAATATTGTATCCAAAACGTATTATCATAACTTCGTCACACACTTACTAGAGGCTGCTTATCAACGAAAAGTATATGAATTAGTCGATGCTGGAGAAGCTGTGAATGCTACTGTTTTAAATCAATTAAAACGCTCCGTATTAGAAGATTTCTGGGGTGACACTGTCGATATTACTGAGGGAGCAGAGCTTACTTGGATGCGTCAACCACACTATTATATGGGCCTATATCCATACACATATAGCGCTGGTTTAACAATTTCTACACAAGTATCCAAGCGTATCTTAAATGAAGGTAAAACGGCTGTAGATGAATGGTTAGCTGTCCTTCAAGCTGGTGGTACGAAATCACCTGTAGAGCTAGCTCAAATGGCGGGTGTCGATGTTACAACAGACCAGCCGCTTCGAGATACGATTGCTTATATTGGTCACCTTATTGATGAGCTTGAACGATTAACGACAGAAATGGTAGCTATCAAAGGCTAAACAAAGCGCGAACCATCTATGCTATTGCTATTATCTAGGGTGAAATATTTATAATCAAACTACTAAAAAGGTATTACATTTTAATGATGTAGTACCTTTTTTATTTTAGTTATATGCAAACATCTATGGTATTATATGTAATATTATAATCAAACTATTGGTATAGGCGTATATATATATGAGATATGTTCAGGTATCTTCAAAAACATATAGGGATAATACAGGCAGGAGCATAGACTTTCCTACTCTTTTAGTTGAGTATAATGGAGAGACAATGCTTTTTGAACAATTACACAGATATCAAATAAAGAATCGTAGTAAAAGCAGAACTTGGCATAAGAAGTTAGTACAAGCTGTTGGACTATTGCTTGATTATATGGAAGCTAATCAGAAATATTATTCTTCTCCAAAAGAATTCTTTGATACATTTACGGAGTCTGTTTATTCAGGAACAATAAATGAAGAAGGCATAGACCCTTCGGGACTTTATTGGTTACCTAAAAGAGTAGAAACAGCGAATATGCTTTTATCTGCTTTAAATGGGTTATCAGATTGGTTATATGAAGAATATGGAGCTGCTCAATTAAACCCTTGGAGAAAAGCCACAAGATATGAAGAACGACTTAACTGGATGGCACAGATAAACACAAGTCAGAACTCATTTCTAGGGCATTTAAATGATGTTCATGAAATCTCTGAAACTGCAAAATTAGCTCGTAATGCTGTTAGAAGAAGAAAACCATACTCATCAAAAGGAGATACAAAAGCCTTCCCCGAAAATAAAATACATAAGCTCCTATGGGTAGGGTTTAAGAATACAAGAAAGAACTATGAATTAGATCTTGTTGACCGTTATAACTGGCGTGATATTGTCATTACTATACTGATGCATGGCGGTGGACTTAGGCATAGTGAAGTATTTCATTTATGGGTACAGGACGTCTACCCTGACCATGAAGATCCATATCTTGCTGTGGTACGAATCTATCATCCAAGGGAAGGAAAAGCCCCGCAGGATTTCAAGAACCCTACTACTGGTAAATATATAACAGACAGAGAAAGTTATCTGCTGTTAAAATATGGTTTACTTCCACGCAATATGTATTCCGCACAGGACAAACGATTTGCAGGGTGGAAAGAGCCGAGACTTGATAATGATGAAGATAAATACATGCATTGGCTCGGCTAGGCTTCGCCACATGCTTTATACAGCTGTTCGTTGTTCTATTCGAGATAGTCGGAAAAAGAAAACAACACCTGAAACTATCGCTCGAAATAAGCGATTACGAGCCTTCTACGATTAAAAACGTGAGGAAGGAAAGCCATATAAAGTAGCCATTATTGCTTGTGCAAATAAGCTTTTACATTGGATTTATGCGATTTTAAAAACGAAAACACCATTCCAAGAAACCATATAGTGACAGCATTTTCAAATACAACAAAAACCTTCCAAATTGAATTCGGAGGGTTATTTGGGTTGCGCTTTTAAGTATAGCATGAAGTGTTTTTTAATTTAAAAGATTTTTATTGACAATCTATTAGCTGGTTTAGTTTAATAAGAACAGAGACGCTTATTCAACAATCGCGCCCTTTAATTGAACAAAGGAACCTTTAAAATTAGCATTCATAAACCATTTTTAGAAATTCATATGTGCTACCATTTGTATCTTGCATAAATGTATCAATATCTTTAAACCCAACTTTTCTATATACTTTTATCGCTCTTCGATTAAAAGTTGCCACTGATAATGTAATTTTATCTGGTGTAAATCTTGATTGGACAAAATCAATACCTGCATTTAGAAATTCTAACCCTCTACCATCACCAGTCAAATCTGGTCTCATTCCTAAACCTATATCATAAATATTAGAAGTTACTTTGTTAACACTGAAGAAACCAATGATTTCATCCTCTTTCAAAACTGCAAACATTGAGTTACCTCTTGTTTCTGGGTCTAAAAATTCAGCTAAATCTTCTTCATCAGCTTCTATATCATAAAAAGAATATTCTCCATCATAGTGCCAATTATGTGCAATATCCTCAGCTTGTTCCTGAGTCATAATCTCAAACTTATAAGTCATAAATATCCCCTCTCGCTTTCATACCCTTGTTCCACTATACTGCCTGTTTGCTTAATACTAACCATCTCAAATATTACCATTTTCAGCAATGTTGATCTTCAAGAATCTGGCCCGATCGTAATATGAGGTTAGCCAGATTTTTCTGGTTGACCTTTTTCGTTTAGGTCTTATTATAACGGTAGTCGGGGTAGAACGTCTGGCCCGTGGGACTTAATCCCGTCAACAAAACTGTTCACCCCCTACTTGTATAAACATGTTTCGAGCTGGTTGGGACAAGGATCCCGTTTAACAAGCGAACCTATGACATTACAAGCAGCTTTAGGGGTTACCGACGAATTTAGTTTTCTTTAGGAGGAGATTTAATTATGAATCCAGTCGTAGGTCTGGATGTTTCAAAAGGAGAAAGTCAGGTGCAAGCCTTTTTAGATAAAGGCAAACCATATCGAAAGAGCTTTAGTATTAAACATACTCTTGAAGGTTTAGATAGTTTATTAGAATTTCTATGGGATATAGAGAAATTAGCTAATGGTAAGCAACCTTCGGTTATTTTAGAATCTACAGGTCAATATCATATGCCTGTCATTCAATTTTTGGAGGAGCAACAATACGTCTATATTATTGTAAACCCACTTGTCTCTCATCGAGCTAGAAGTACAAGTTTACGCAAGGTAAAGACTGATGCCATTGATGCCTATCATCTATGTGAACTGTATTACAAGGAAGAGTTAGAACCATATAAGAAAAGAGGCATACAACTCTTAAATCTTCGTAATCTCACTAGACAACAAGAAACAGTATCAAGCACAGCTGCACAAACAAAATTACAGCTACAATCCATTTTAGATCAGGTTTTCCCTGAATATAGAGGTGTCTTTGGGAATCTCTATTCAAAAATTTCGTTACAGATTCTATCAATCTTCCCAACCTCCAAAGAGGTTTTAAGTGTTAGCGAATCAGATCTTACTAATAAAATTGCGGAATTATGTACAACCCGTTCAGAAAAATGGGCAAAAGAAAAAGTAATTAAATTGAGAGAAGCTGCATTACGTAATCCATTTCAAAACAACTTGTACCAAAGCCATATCTTTAACCTAAGAATGTTTATTAACATTGTTCTTCAATATCAAGAGCATCTGTCAAAGTTAGCAGCAGAAATAGATGCCCTCGCTAAAGAAATTGAAGAATATGAGATAATCCAGTCTATCCCTGGTGTTGGAGAAAAGATTGCGGCAACAATCATCTCTGAAATTGGAGAGATAGAGCGGTTTAATCATCCTAAAAAGCTAGTAGCATTCGCTGGAATAGATCCTAGCGTTTACTCTTCAGGTAGATTTACTGCTTCCATAAATCGCATAACCAAAAGAGGTTCTAGCAGGTTAAGGCAAGCATTATTTATGGCTGTACAATGCGGTATAAGAGATGCACGTAAGCAAAAAACAAGTGATGAAATACTCCCTAGAAATAAAAAATTAAGAGAGTTCTACGATAAAAAACGCGAAGAAGGAAAACCTTTTAGAGTAGCAATAATTGCTTGTGCTAATAAGCTTTTACATTGGATTTATGCACTACTAAAAAGGAAAGTACCCTTCCGAAACGAGGATTAAAAAGTATATATAAACAAATTAAACAAAACCTTCCAATTCTAAAGAGGAAGGCTTATTTGGTGTACCCTTTTTTAGTATAGCATGTAGGTTTTAATATTTTTATTGAAAAATCTTGACAACTATTAGCTGGTTTTGTTGAATACAAGTTAAACATCACTCTTCAACAAACCTGCCCCGTTAGTAAAAAAGCGACTGCTCTATTGAACAATCGCCCCCGTTAGTTGAAAAAGAACAGCGATGGGATACTGTTCGATACTCACTTTTCAGAGAAATATAAAAACATCCCGAAGGATGTTATAGAACAATTCTAAAATAGATTCACTTACAAAATATTTTCAAGGACACTTTCAATATCAAGCAAAGAATCTGTCGGCTCAAAACGTGCAACTGTTTTCCCTTGTGCATCAACTAAAAATTTCGTAAAATTCCAACGAATGTTACGCCCATCTAAAAAACTCGGCTCTAACTGCAAAATGTTCTCCGCGAGTATTTTCTCTTCCATATTGAACTTGCCAAATTCGCGGAAATCTACCTCATGCTTCAAATAATTAAATAGTGGATGCGTCCCTTCTCCATTTACCTTAACAAGTTCAAAAATCGGGAATGTTACACCGTAATTCAATTTACAAAGCTTTGTCGTTTCTTGTCCATCTTCGGGATTTTGGTTACCAAATTGATCGCATGGTAACCCTAATACAATAAAATTATCATTTTTATATTTATCATACAATTTTTGTAGATCTTCAAATTGATATGTAAATTGACATTGGTTGGCCGTATTCACAATAAGCATCGGCTTTCCTCGATATGTTTCCATAGACAAAATTTCACCGTTCGATTTCTTTACCAAATAATTATAAATACTCATAACAAAACCTCCATTACTTTTTCAGAGAAAAGAACTTCCGTATAATTGGAAGTTCTTTCTAATTTCTTCAACTAACACACCCCGTTGGCTCAATTGGTAAAATCTTATTTAAGCACTTTAGACTGCAAATTTCCGAAAGTCTACTATCTTGGTCGCCATCTACGCTTATAAAGCTATTGCTCAGTTGTCAGCATTTTTAAGTAAATTACGAACTGACTTGTTATAACTTTTAATTTCTTCTTCATTACAACCGATTTTATCAAATACTGAATTAGGAATCAATGTTGCTTTTTCTTTAAACTCGTTTCCTTCATTTGTTAGCGTAATAATTACACTTCGTTCATCCTCTTTTGAACGCTCTCTTATAATAAGACCTCGCTCATGGTCTTCAAGTAAAGCACCCCGTTAGTTGAAGTATGATCAAATTCTTGGATATTCGTAAAAAGTAGTGGATGATTATTTACTAATTTCCTCATATTTATTAGTTGAAGGTTTTCCACTAATCAACAATTTTAATTCCTCATATAATTTAGGATATACATTTCTCAATTCGATTTGCATAAATATGTATAACTATTATTCCCATAGGTATTAGAATAATCGAAATTATAATAGCTAAAAAACAGAAAATGAAAGATGATTAAGTTCTTTCATGAGAGTTTAAGTACATTTCTTCACAATCCTTACAATTACATTAACATAAATATCCAATAAAAAATCATCTAACCTCTAAGGAATATACAGAGGAGAGATGATTTTAATCAATCTTTATTACAAAGCTACACTTAATGAAATATAAAAAGTTTGATTATAAAATTTGATTATATATAATCAAACTCAAAATATCTAAATATAAGGTCTAGTTTTATTTTATTATACTATTTACCCTATATTACGTAAGAAGCGTAGATGGTTTTCTTTTTTTAGTTCTAAGCAGGAAAATACGTACATATACTAGAATCAGGGCGTCCCTCTACGTTTTTTGATATTTCTAAATAGACAATCATTTTTCTTCATACCAATGTACCGTTATTATTAATTGTATGCAATTTATTTAGCAAAATTCGACTAACAATTTTCAAAGGAAGTGTTTCTAATTATGGTAAAACGTAATGATCCATGCACATGCGGTAGCGGCAAAAAATATAAAAAATGTTGTGAAGGTAAACAACAGGTTACCGTAGAAGCTGTAGCAATCGAAGAATTAGAGCGTGTACTACAAACATTTTACTTAGAATATCCTGAACGCAAAGATGTTCGTGCCTATATAGAGCATGTAGGTACATGGCAACCTAAATTAGAAAGCGTACTACAAAGAGAGCTGATTGAGGCGATCGCATTAGACGACTTCTTCTTCCATCAAGAGCCATCTATTTGGAAAGGTTACTTAAAGAAAACAAAGAAAAAAGCGGTAAGACCTTCTACGGTAAAAGTGTTAGAAGGCTGGTCACAACCACATCTATTTATTGGTTCCGTGTCAGTTGTAGAAGAAAAATATTTCAAGGCTACACATGTGTTAACAAATGAAGAAATTTATATTCGTCGTGAAAATGACAAACCTATCCCTGAAGGTATGCATGTCTTTGCATTCATCTTACCAGATGGTACAAAAGAATCAGAGCATTATTTAGCTGTTTCAACGCTTATCTTCTTCCCTGAAGATCATACAAAGGTATTTGAACAATTTAAGAAAAATTTCGAGGCTTCTGAGATGAAGGCTGGAGCATTCTTAAAAGAAGAGCATTTATCCTTCTGGGAGTTACTTGTGTCAAACGGTTATAAAGGTGAGGAATTCACGAACTTTGAGAGCAATGTAATTACACAAGTTAAAGATTTCCTTGAGCAAAATGAGCGTGAAACAGCTCCTATGTTAGAGCTATTAGAGGACTATTTAATTGAAGGACAACCATCTGCGCGCAAAGAGTCTGCTATTGCCGCTGGCGCAATTCGATATGGTCAAGAAAAAGAGCTATTCGAGCCGTTATCAATGACTGTAAAAGAAATTGCGGCGACGTTCGATATTTCAGCTTCCTCTCTCACAAAATACTACCAAGACTTAAGTAACTATGCTGCAACTAAATAATGCTAAAAATAGCGCCACACACTCTAAGCAATCTTAAAGTGCGTGGCGCATTTTAGTTACCATAGAAAAAAGCTACATTTATTATCGGTAAAGAGCAAATAATAAAGTAGCTTTTTTATGGTAACCAACCAACACCATTATTTCCGATCTTAATGTTTTTTATGCATCGAATAAGTAAATATTATTATTTATTGAGCAAAACGAAACTTTTATCCATTAAGCTTTATTTTATTTAAACATAGTCCTTTAAGTACCTATGATTTTTTTGCCACAGTTGATAAGCCATATTGTAAAACATTATTTACTATACACCTTCAAGAGCTCTTCTCCGAGAAATTGTAGTCGCTCCCCTACGGTGCAAGCTTCAATACAGAAACGATGAGCACCAGGTTTACCACGCTCTTTACGTAATTGTTTTATCACTAAGCAATCAGCACAATACATATCATTTAGTTCATCAATATCTTTCATAACCGTCACTTTATCCAAATTGAACTCTCGCCCCTTTCACGCCCAAATTTCACTTCTTACTATTATGAAGTGAACATTTTGAACAAGCAACTATTTTGTTTATCCATATTTAACTTCTTTCAGCTGGTGTCCAAACACCCGCTGAAAGAAGTTAAAGCCTCCGGCGGATGTCACGGAATCGGAAAGGAGTTCTTTGTGCAAGCACAAAGCCGATTTCGGACGCAATTATGCGGAGGCATAATTGATCATCAACTAAGATATTGTGAAAAAGCACTATTGATGTACAATTAATGTAAAATCTAAATCAAAAAGTAGGGATTTTATGTTAGAAGTATACATTGATGCTGCTAGTGCAGGAAATCCTGGCCCTAGTGGTATTGGGATATTTATTAAAGGAGAAGGCCATCATATACAAATCAGTGAGTATATAGGGGAAACCAATAACCACATTGCCGAGTTTACTGCCTTAGTACGCGGTCTTGAGGAAGCACGAAAGCTTGGTTCAAACCTAGTCTCAGTGCGCTCAGATTCAAAAATAGTTGTAGCCTCTATGGAAAAAGAATATGTGAAAAATGAGGAATTTAAACCTTATCTTGAGCAGGCACTTACACATGTCAATAGCTTCGATTTATTTTTCATTAAATGGGTTCCAGATACGCAAAATAAAGCTGCAGATGCACTTGCACGTAAAGCGATTCAAAAAGAAAAAAATTAATCTACGGACTGCCTCTTGCCTTAAACCAGGAGTCGGTCTCATCTCTCCTTCTGCCTTCACTTTATTCAGATATTTAATATCCCCCAATATTTTATTTTTATCCCTCGGGTTTTCTTACATATGCTCACTAACATAAAGAACTGCATCAAAGGAATCGTCAAGTCCCCATTCAATCAATTTTAACATGGCATACGTTTTACAAATCCCTGACTTTTGATGGTGAACCATAAAGTTAGTTATTTCCTAATTTTTGTAAGTATAATTGTATCCTTAATGTTATTTTATTGACATACTATTGTAATATTACAATGTTAATATCATTTATATATTAAGCTTTTAAAGTTTTTAGGAGGATATATATTATGAAAAAGAATAAAAAGTATAGATGGGGATTAAAATTAGCTACATTGGCTTTGAGTTCATCTATACTTTTTTCAACAATTGACACAGCATCAGCAGCAACTTACACAGTAAAATCTGGTGATTCTTTATCGAAGATTGGCAGTCAGTACGGTGTTTCTTATCAAACATTGATGAAATGGAATAACTTATCTACTACATCAATTCGCATTGGTCAAAAGTTAAACATCAATGCCCCACTAGTATCAACATCTAAACCTAAACCAACAACTAACCTTGTACAAATTGCTAAACGACAATTAGGCGTAAAATACTCATTTGGTGGAAGTAAACCGAGTACAGGTTTTGATTGCTCAGGCTATGTTACTTACGTTTTTAACAACGCTGGTATTTCGACAGCTCGTAAGTCAGCAGCAGGTTTTTACAATACAGCTAAAAAAGTAAAGTCACCTCAAGTAGGAGATCTAGTATTTTTCTCTAATACATATAAAGCAGGTATCTCACATGTAGGCATTTACCTTGGAAATAATCAAATGATTAGCGCAAGTGACAGTGGTGTTTCTATCGCTAACATTAATAGCTCTTATTGGAAAAAGCACTTTACTGGATATGGTCGAATATAGCGCAAAACAAAAACAGTTGGGATGTCCCAACTGTTTTTTTCTTTTTCCTCATACATGTACTACTTTTTTTGATTTTATTTATTTGATCAATTATGCCTCGGCATAATTGCGTCCGGAATCGACTTTGTGCTTAGGCCTGCAAATGTTCTTTGTGCGAAAGCGTAGTGCTAACGCAGCGGCAGCAACAGATGTTTTTTACGCGAAAGCGTAGCGGCAGCGGCAAGATGTTGGTAACTCAGTCGTGTGTTGTTGCTGCCGCTACGCTTTCGCACAGATTAATTGCCACAGGACGTGGCGTTCTTAGACTGAGTTCCTCTATTCAGCGGATGTTTGCCCGCTGAAAGAAGTTAAACGAATTAAATAAATGATAAAGACAACAACTAGTAAGCCTGCTCCAGCTAGATAAACAGAAGAATAGCCTGCTTTCACAGCGACCATACCTAAAATATATGAGCCAAGCGCAATACCAGTGTCAAACATCGTAAAGTACGTTGCGGTTGCATAACCACTGCGTGTATGTGATGTAGACTGTACAGCTAATGCTTGTAAGCTTGTAGTCACTGCTCCATAGCCAAATCCAATAAAAATAGCTGCAAATAAAAATAATGCCGGTCCTGAGACGAATGCAAGCATAACAAGACCGATAGCAAAGAATACAATGCCAGGTATAATAACAAATTGCGGCCCTTTTGTATCATAAAGTTTACCTGTATATGGACGTGTTATAAGCATTGCGGCTGCAAAAACTGCATAAAACAGACTCGCTACAGCCATTAAATTTTTTTGCTGTGCGTACACTGATAAAAACGATAAAACACTCGCATATGAAAAAGCTACTAAACTAGCAATAGCCGCTACTGGAAGTGCATGACGTTCAAATAAATCATCAAATTTAAACTTCAATTTACCTTGATGTTCAGGCTTAGGCAAATCATCAGTATTTATCGTTACAGCTAGAATGCCCCCTGCTAATATACAAATACTCATCACTATAAATAGTACATTAAAGCTACTATATTGAATAAGCAGTAAACCAATAAATGGCCCAATAACTACTGCTAAGTTAGTAGACATTGTGAAATAACCTAGACCTGCACCTTTACGATTGGCAGGCACTATATCCGCTGCTAAAGAACCAGCTGCCGTAGTAATAATACTAAAGAAGATCCCTTGAACAAAACGGAGTCCTAATAAAAGTCCAAAAGGATGAATAAATAAATATAAAACTGTACATAAAAAATAGCCGATTATTGAAATAACTAAAAGTTTTTTCTTCCCAAAAACATCTAATAGTTTACCTGAAAAGGGACGAACGATAATGGCTGATAATAAAAATCCTGACAGTAACAATCCCGCTTCCTTGTCTGTTTGATGCAATTCATCAATTGCATAAAGCGGCAAAGTGGTTACCAACCCATAAAAAACAAAAAATACTGAAATATTCGTTAAAAAGAGACTAATAAACCGCTTCGTCCATATTTTGGTGTTTCCCTCTTGCTGCATGATAATCAACCTTTCATTTTTTCCATTAAAATCAGAAATTGCTGTTGTTCCTCGACAGTTAATGTACCTGCCATTTCTTCCTCAAAAGCTAAAATGGTTTTAGTAATAGCAGGCAAGTTTTCCTCTGCATATGGTGATAAGGTAACGATTTTTTCACGTTTATCTTCACCATCTATTCTCAGCACCCACCCTAAAGTTTCGAGTCGAGTAATTGCTCTTGTTATACTCGGTGCTTCAACGTTCAAATATTTCCAGATTTGTGTTAATGTCATAGGTCCGTGACTATGTAAACAATATAAAATTGTCCATTGTGAGCTGTACAGATTGTGCTGTTTTAGTACTTCATTTAAACAATTCGTTAAATAACGACTTTTTTGGAATAAAGCATGAAATATAGGATTCATGTTAGCAACCTCCCAATTTATTTACCTAGCTAAATAAATACTATACGCTTCATTTTTTTCGTTGTAAAGCAAGTAGATTGAAGTTTTGAAACGAAGTGTACTTGTCCTTAGTCGATTGCGTTGAATTCACTTTCATTAACTATTTTCATGCATGTATCCGAGGTTCTTTTGGGGTTATCAGCGATTTTCAGCTTTCCCAAAAATATCAGGAGGGAATTTTTTTAAAACGTCGAATTAAGCTACTAGACTACAATAAAAGGAGATGAAAGCATGGGGAAAAAGGTACTAATACTTGCAGGAGACGCTGTTGAAGCTTTAGAAATTTTTTATCCTTATTATCGTTGTCTTGAGGCTGGCTATGATGTAACGATTGCGGCACCATCCGTAAAGAAATTGCAGACTGTATTGCACGATTTTGTCGATGGAGTCGATACATACATCGAGCGTACAGCATATGGATTAGAAGCACACTCATCATTTGCAGAGGTTGATCCAGTACAATTTGACGGACTCATCATTCCTGGTGGACGAGCGCCAGAATACATTCGATTAAATGAGCATGTTCCAGCACTAGTGAGCCATTTCTTTGAAACAAATAAACCAATTGCTGCTGTTTGTCACGCAGCTCAAATTTTCGCGACCATTCCTGAGGTTGTGAAAGGTCGTGAGCTAACCGCTTATATTGCCTGCAAGCCCGAAGTTCAAGTAGCAGGAGCAACGTATATCAATGCAAATCTTCATACAGACGACAATTTAATTAGTGGCCATGCGTGGCCTGATTTACCTGGATTAATGCGAGAGTTTATTAAAAACCTAGAAAGCTAACTGAAGGAGGATGCCTGAAATTAGGCATCCTCTCAGATTGAAGACAAACACATTGTTCAATTAAATAATGTGTTTGTTTTTTTATCTATTTTCGAATTAAAACACAGAAATAGGCAAAAAAAAATAGAGTCCTTTTGGTCTCTAAATTTCAGGATTTTTGCTAATTTTTTTATATTTAGACAAGCAAAAGTAAGCCCAATTTTCATGTGCATTTTTTCTTTACCAATATATTCGTATAGCGAAAACCATGAAATTTTTTGTCTACAGTCTGAGGTTGAGAAATTATTTTCTCAACCTTTTTATTCGGTGTTTTTTAATTTCACTCAATATTTTATACATTTAAACACTTAGTTTCACAGTAATAGCCTTTGCCGCCAACATAAACTTTTTCTATTTTATTCTTACTATTAGTTGCTAATTTAACTAATATTTCGGAAGGCGAGTGTAAAGAATAACCTTGTTCAAATACATAGAATTTTTTTTGCAAGTAGTGCTGTTCATAAAGGTAGCAAGCTAATGCACCGTTTGAAGTTCCAGTCGCTGCTTCTTCATTGATGTCGTATAGTGGAGCAAAATTTCTGCATATAATTCGATTGTCATTAAAAGTATAAAGATGCATCCCGACAACATTATAATTCTTGCTGATTTCTTTAATTTTTTCAAAATTAGGTTGCAGTGTATGTAATCGTGTTTCGCTTTTTATAGGAATTAAAATATCTTTTAAGCCCGTGGAGACAATTTGAATTGGGTATTTATTGTCTATAGCTTTAATGTCAAAACAGTCGATGAACTCGTTTGGAGATATAACATCATAGAATATCGGTTTGTTTTGTTCCATGAATATGATGTCATCTTTTATGGTAATAGTAAGAACACCACTGTTCGTTTCAATCGTATAGCGATTCCTGAAAAGTTTATTTAATTGCATCAGTATCGCGAAAGAGCCAATTGTGGCATGACCACATAAATCAACTTCTTCTTTTGGTGTAAAATACTCAAATTTATAATCAGCAATTTCAGATTCTGATATAAATGCGGTTTCCGCATAGCCCAGTTGTTTGGCTATTGCCATTTTTTGAGTAGTGGTCAATGTATTCTCAATAAATACCACTCCCGCTTTATTTCCACCTTTATGATCCTTGCTAAATGCACTTGCAACATAAACGGATATTTTCATAAGACACCTTCCTTCCTCACTTATAGTAAATTGTAGCCTAGAAAGCACTACGTATAAATGTATCTGGATAAATTTTACATAAAGCAATAGACAAACTATCTTTTAGCACCTGAACTCTCAAATAGTTTGTCTACAGTCTGGGATGCCTGAAATTAGGCATCCTCTTTTTTATGAGGTGATTTCTTGGAATTCAATTTTTACTACTTTATTAGTATTTGTTATATATTTGATCCGAACATGTACACCGAATTCCTTGTCACTTTGTTTTAACCAAAGCTTAAATTTTTCAATAGAAGAGTCTTCATTAACTTCGCTCCCCTCATGCAAATAATCGATAATTTTAGCTTGAGGGTATTTTGCCCTTGTCTCTTTTATCGCTACATATCCCCATTGTGCATGGGCTGGTATTCCTTGTTGAGCATAAGAAATTGTTGGGATGTTTACAGCAATCATTACAAGAATAATTCCTAGTGTTACACAAAATTTTCGCAATTGAATCAACCTCTCATATTCTTTTGGCATAATATCGCCAAAACAGCAAAAAATAAGTGCTCCTTAAGTATTTCATCCATCTTAAGGAGCGGCTTTTTCTTTATCTTTTTTTACTGGATTGTTTTGGTTGCTGAGGATTGTTATGAATTACTTGATTAAATTCTGCTGAATATTCTTCACGATCATTTCTTTTATGTGTATCTTCCTTCTTTTTCTTTTTAAAGCTTGTTTTCCTCTTCTTTGCCATTATTTATACCTCCAATATTTCGGTTATTTGTTTTTGTTGGACTGTTGATTTTTCTTATGGTTCGTTTTATTATCTTTATTTTTGGCTTTCGCATCAAACTCTGCAGCGAATTCTTCATTTAGGTTGTCATTCGGGTTATTGTTATTACTGTTTGATTTATCGAGGTCTATTTTTTTGTAGGTATCAAAGGGATTATGCGTTCTAACATTCATTGTTTTATTGTTGTTTTTGTTGTTTCTATTGGTGTTTCTGTTGGCCACGGATATTCACCTCCTACATGTAATTTGCTCAGGATAGAAGGTTTTATGCTTTGGGGATTACTACAGTCATTACCAAAAACTTGCCAGTACAATCTATTTCGCCGGCGTTATTTGTAGCTGATTCTTTGCTTTCGCTACATAAAACAGTTGCCGCTGACTCTTCGCTTTGGCGCAGATAAACAATGCCTCCGGATTTTGAATTGGTATAACTCTTCTACTGAATGAAAATAAAAAAAATGTACATCACTAATATGAATTAGTAATGCACATCGTATTTAGACAATCGTATATTCAGTTATATTTAATAATGCACCGACTGCACCTGAAAAACCGTGGTCATTTATAAAGACTGGAGTATGCTTTTTCGTACGTGTGTAGTTGGCAATAACACGTGTAAGATGATCATTATTACTTAAAGTTGAACCGATATAAACAATATGTTGAGCATTTTTTTCTTCGGCATATTGAATACTAAGTGTCGTAATAACCTCACCGACAAGCCCTTGTACTGTTGCAATAATATCTTCTGTTGGATGTTTGACAGACTCTGTAATACCAACTTTCCCAAAATTACTGGCTGTCAATTGCCCATCAATAGGAGTGTCCATCCCTTGATAAATATCCTTTACAAGTAAATCAATTTCTTCACGATTACCTTTAGAGGCCAGTTCTCTTATTTCATTATAATCCGTGATGCCAGTTGTAAGCGCTGACAATCCAATTAATGTTCCGCCACCAACGCCTGTCCCACCGACACGAACATGTGTATTATCTTCCATATAATGAATTGAAGTACCAGTACCAATATTAGTAATCATACTCCGCTCGAAGAAGTAGCCCTCCTTATGCAATAAAAATCGAACGCCCTTCAATGTGGCTTCAAACTCTACTATATAATGAATCGATTTCATTGTTTTGATGACATCAAGTAATTGTTCTGTACGCCCTCCCGTAACACCAATATCCTCAATATCTGGATGATTAATAATCCAATTCTGCACAGCTAGCAAATCATTTGACGGGAAAGTTGTTAAAACGAGCTCATTATGCTCATCTAAATAAGCAACTTTTGTCAATGTTCCGCCTGCATCAATACCTATAGCCTTTGGCATACTATTCTCCTTTGACTTTACGTACAATCTCTATTTCAGATGATGAGATATATACTAGATTTTGCTTTCAAGAGGCTTTTAGAAGCCAGTTGAATAACGTTTATGCTCCACAAATGTTACGGATTTTGCAAGGAGTTATTGTGGCCAAAATCCGGTGTAATGTTTTCAGTACCTAAATCAAATCAACAGCTACAAATGTTTTCTGTAGCGAAAGCAAAGCGTTAGCTACAAATACTTGAAAAGTGAAGTTGTATTTTGTCCTTCCTAAACTTTAACGCTGTTGAAATAAATGTGCAATAACTTAGCAAACTTTCATAAAAAAAAACACGAAAAATATCAAATTTTTTCTATTAATCACACGTTTTTCGTCGTATTTTATAACTTTAACATTATTCTACTATAAAAACAAAAGAAGTGAAAATGCAATGCCACTCAATATACATTATCCCTTCTACAGCAATTCTAGCTGATATCCACCAACCATCACTAGTTCCCTTCTCGAATCATTTTTGCCATTACCTTGCTCGACCCAACCTGTAAAAATTGCACCCCCGTTATCTACACTCTCTTTGTCTTAATCTATACCATTTGAAAATAGTTGATTATAAATTGAACAATCTGTTTTATCTTTCATCACTTTTACGATACGATATACTATAGATGTGTTACCATTTGAACGGAGGAATACAAGTGAAAGATCAAAAAAAACTTTATAAAGAAGCGATGCATGTTTTAAAGGAAACTAGTCGCACTTTTTATATACCGATTACTTTTTTAAAAAATGATTTAAAATTGTCTGTGGCTGCAGCATATTTAGCAATGCGTGCTATAGATGAAATTGAGGATCATGAAGACCTTTCAAATGATGTGAAATTCGATCTACTTATGGCAACAAGTGAGTTATTAAAGGATACATTTAATACTGAAGCTTATGAAGCATTATTAGCGCCTTATGCAGATCAACTACCTGAAGTATCTCTTCGTTTAGCAGATTGGCTAACGTTTTGCCCTGAAGGCTCACGTAATATTGTCCAAGCTTCAACGAGTGAAATGGCATTTGGGATGGCAAAATGGGCAAAGGCCAACTGGCAGGTCCATACGCGAGAGGATTTAGATGATTATACATACTACGTTGCTGGGCTTGTTGGGACAATGCTGTCCGAGCTTTGGGCGTGGGGTGCAGACATTCAAACAGATCGTGATTTAGCTATTGGCTATGGCCGAGGTCTCCAAGCAGTCAATATTTTACGCAATCAGCATGAGGATATGGATGAGCGCGGAGTAAGTTTCGTTCCTGATGGCTGGACACGTGATGATTTATTTGCATATGCGGAGGAAAATCTTGCGAAAGCTGATCTGTATATGAAAGATATTAATAAACGTACGGTATTATTATTCTGTCGCTTACCACTTGCATTAGCCCACAAAACATTGAAGGCAATGCAAGAAGGTCGTGAAAAAATGTCACGAGCAGAAGTAGAACAAACAGTAGAAGAGGTTCAGGCTGATTAAAGCTGTTGCCTTAAAAAATAGCCCCAGTATGATAGTTTTCTCATACTGGGGCTTCATTAGTTTAAAGGTTTGAAATAGCCATAATTTCATAGCTAAAGACTAAAAGAATCTTTAATAACAACTTTACTACATGTTTGTGTAGTAAGTAGCAAACGTATCGAAATGGATACTAGAAGAACTACATAACGTCCTAATTTAGATCATTTAGAAAAATATCAATCAAAACGGAGCTAATCACATACTGTACTCGTTAACATAATTCTCAAAGTTTTCGAACAGGAACTTGGATTTCGAAGGTAATCTCATTCGGTTTATCCGTAATCGTAATATCGAGATGCATGATTTGCAATGCATCACCCGTGATCTGATAGCTGTTTTTGTTAAGATAATGAAGTAGTTTTCTTAAACTTTCACTACGACTCGACAATAATTCTCCATTATAACGGATGCACGCAAATAATCCTCCTGGAACCGTCAATTGATATGTATTCGGAATATCTTCCTTATTTTTTGCCACAATGAAAATAGTGGAAGGTTCCTCAAAACGTCCCAATTTAAGATTCGTCTCTTCGATAATAATGCCAAGTCTGTTAGTAGCAAGAATGGGTGTCTTCTCCGTAAGCATATTCTCTAAATTCAAGACACCATAACAAAGTTCGAAGTTATTATTGATTTTCTCATGCAAAGTAAGTAATTGCCTACTTTTTATTTCGCGGAATATGACTTTCTGAAGTTCCTTTTCTCTTTCCACCTGTTCCAAATAAGCAATCTTTTCCCTTATATTTTCTTCCATCTCGATTAATTCTTTCAGATTTAAAACAAGTTCTTCGTGCTTGGTTTTCATAATATCCAACGATTTACTGAAATTGCGTTCATTAAGATAATCCTTGATCTCATCTGTAGTCATCCTAAGTTGCCTTAGTTCTTTAATGGTTCCTAAAATTTCATACTGAAAAATGGAATAGTATCGATATCCTGTATGAGGATCGATATATTGTGGTTTGAACAAGTCAATCCGGTCATAGTGGCGTAATGTCTCCGAAGTCAATCCTCGCAGCTTTGCCATTTCACCGATAGTCAGTTTTTCTTTCAGTTTGCTTACCTCCTAAAAAATTTATAGACTGCTAAAATTTTTTATCGCAGGAGTATAGAAAAACTTACCAAATTCAAAGATTTTCAGGTTTGATTAGTTTACATCACACTCTATAAACTTTAAAAAATAAGTGATTCGTTATATCCTGAATTATTTTCTCGCCTACTTTTACGTCCATAAATCAATTGAATCTTCATTCAAAATTTTAGGCGAACCTTTAATTCAAACTATGCAATCTTTTCTGACTATTTGTCAAGTACATTTCTGAACGCTTTATTTCAGTTAACCCTATCCTGTATTGTATACTTTTTTATACTAGCCTTCTATTCTCTTTCTCTTTTAAAACATAGCTGAGCAAATCTAGCATGATGCGTGCCGCTACTTGCCCTGTGATACCAGTAGGATCATAGGGAGGTGCCACTTCGACTAAATCGAATCCAATCACTTCTCCCCTTTTTGCAATCCCTTCCAACAATTCGTTCACTTCATCGTAAAGAAGGCCGCCCGGTGAAGGTGTACCCGTACCAGGAGCGATTGATGGATCCAATCCATCGATATCAATCGTTACATAATATCTTTCTCCAGCTGGTATTTGCTCCAGTACTTCTTCAATCCCCATTTTTCTCATTTGACGTGGAGATAGGATCACACTACCATAGTCTCTTGCAGCATCAACATCCTCTTTTTTACTACTGCTAATTCCACGAATACCTAATTGGAATATTTTCTGTACATGATCCATCTCCGATAAACGGCGGATGCAGTTTCCATGGCCATAGCGCATTCCTGAACGGTGATCTGCCCAATCCAGATGTGCATCAATTTGAATGATATGAAATGGACCTATTTCATTCAGTCCTTTTCCTACCGCAGCCGTGATAGAATGGTCTCCCCCTAAAACTACTGGCATTGCTCCTTTTGAAACAATTTTACGGATCGCTTCTTCTGTATTTTCGTGACATTGCATTAGATCTCCATGTACCATATCGACATCGCCGCAATCCACAACTTTCCAATCTGGCCCGAGATACATGATATCATTTTCAATATCATAAGCTCCCTCTAATCCAAAACTGTATAGCGTTGATCCTTCCCTGATTCCTCGCGGTCCCATTCTTGCACCCGATTTCCATTGGGTACCCATATCATTAGGTACCCCTATGACCGCTACATCGGCATCAAGCTGGTCCAAATCTGTGCAAATCGGATATTTCCCAAACGTACATATTCCGGTAAATGGCAGATTTAAAAATTGTTTCTCATCGTGATTAACCATGATTATTCCCCCTGCTATTATTAACTCACACACTTAGAACCCTCTATAGTTTTGGCTATTGATATGAATGTTTCATTTTCATCTCATAAGTTTTTTGGAACAATTTCAAGTAGTCATCTTTCGATAATTGACGAGAATTTGTAATTGTACACAAATGTTTAAATGCCCCTTCAGCAAGAAATTCGAAATCATCAGGGTTAACATTATCTAAATCCCGGAATTGCGGAATGCCAATTTTACTTGCAAGTTCATGTAATAATTCAACACCTTCTTGGGCAATCTCCTCCAAGGTCTTCCCTTCCGCTGTTGCTCCAAGTTTCAACGCAACTGTCGCATGTTTTTCCGGGTTGGACGGAATATTATATTCAAATACATGAGGCAAGAAGATGGAGTTTGCCACTCCATGTGGTGTATCATACAACCCTCCAAGCGGTTCTGCCATTGCATGCACCGCACCTAGGTCAGCGTGCGTAAATGCCATACCTGCAATCAAGCTTCCTACAAGCATGTTTTGTCTTGCTTCTAAATTGGTACCGTTTTCTACAGCGAGTGGAAGATACTTAGCAATTATTTCAATCGCATAAAGACTGAGTGCATCAGAAATCGGTTCAGCAATATTGCTCGTGTAAGCTTCAATTGCGTGCGTCAATGCATCCATTCCAGTAGCAGCGGTAATTGATTTAGGCAAAGACAGCGTCAATTCAGGGTCCACAATCGCCAATTTCGGAGCTAATTTTATATCAAGTATAGCTTCTTTCTGTTTAGTGATTGTATCTGTGATGACAGATCCTGTCGTCACCTCACTACCTGTACCCGATGTGGTTGGGATACAAATAAGAGGTGTAATATCGCGCTCCAGAAGATTGAAACCATAGCGATCTTTAAGCTCCCCTTCATGAGTGAAAAGTACCCCAATTGCTTTAGCAGTATCCATTGAACTTCCACCACCAAGGCCCAATAACAAGTCGATATTTTCGTCTTTGAATTTTTCGTAGGCTTTTACGCAGTCTACATCTTTCGGATTCGGAGTAATTTCATCATAAACAAGGAAAGAAACCCCTTCTTGTTCCAATGAATCTGTTACCCTTTTTAAAATCCCCGTTTGTGCCAGCCCTTTATCCGTAATGATTAGTACTTTATTGCCTCCCAACTCTTTCGCTCTTTTCCCTACATTGTTTACTGTCCCGTTACCAACCTCAATAGAAGTTGGTAAATTGAAATTGAAATCCCAAATCATTAACCATTTCCCCTTTCCTTTTTTCATGACCTTACGTCAGCGAACTTCTTTCACGAGATGTTAATTTTCAAACCAATTCGTCGGACTAACTTCTAAATTGATATTTATTTGCTTCACTTCCGAAAATTCATCCAAACCGAACGTGCCTAACCCACGACCGAGTCCACTTTGCTTATATCCTCCCCACGGAGCTTCGTTGTAAGCAAGATTGTATGCATTAATTGAAGTAATACCTGCTCTAATTTTTTTAATAACGCGTAAAGCTTTAGCCCCATCTTGAGAGAACACTCCAGCTGCAAGACCGTACGGCGTATCATTTGCTAGCTCGATAGCCTCCGCTTCATCTTTGAACTTTTGGACAACTAGCACAGGGCCAAATATTTCTTCTTGAACAATTCTCATGTCAGGCGTTGTATCTACAAAGATTGTCGGCTCAACAAAACAGCCCTGCTCAAGCCCACCACTTGTAATCCGTTTACCGCCACAAACTAATTTTGCTCCTTCATCGATGCCGATTTGAATATAATCTAGCACTGAGTTCATATGATCTTCACCGACAAGGGCACCCATTTGAGTCGACGGATCATCACCACGACCTACACGAATTTTTTGCGCTTTACTAATCAGGCTTTCAACGAACTTGTCATGAATGCTTTCTTCAAGAAGTAAACGTGAACCTGAATTACATACTTGGCCCGCATTCACAAATATTCCATAAAGCGCATAATCGACTGCTGTTTCGAAATCTGCGTCAGCGAAGACGATATTCGGAGATTTACCACCTAATTCGAGTGCAACTTTCTTAATATTTCCTGATGCTGCTTTCATGATTGATCTGCCTACAGTTGTACTGCCAGTAAAGGAAACCATATCGACTTTTTCACTTTCAGCCAATTCATTTCCGACAGTTGAACCTCCTCCAGTCACCAAATTCGCAACGCCCGCTGGAATCCCTACTTCTTCAAGAATTTCGAAGAGCTTGAAAGTGGTAATTGGCGTCAACTCCGCTGGCTTGAACACAATCGTATTTCCTGCTGCAAGAGCAGGCGCAATTTTCCAAGCTCCTGTCAATAATGGGAAATTCCAAGGCGCGATCAGACCACATACGCCTATAGGCTCACGGACAACAAGTGCCTGTACTGGATCGGCAACTGGATAAGTTTGACCGTTTGGTTTTGTGACAAGGCCTCCATAATAACGGAAGCAATTCACAGCATCCCCAATATCGAACTCTGCTTCTTTAAGGGGTTTTCCTGTATTTAACATTTCAAGTTCACTCAGCTCTGATGCTTTTTCCTCAAGTTTATCTGCAATTTTGAATAAATAGGAGGCTCTTTCGGAAGCCGGCAAGTTTGACCAAATTCCTGAATCAAATGCATTTCGCGCTGCATCAATGGCATTTCGCGTTTCTTCTACACTTGCTCTCGGAGCTTCTGCAATCACTTCGTTATTCGCTGGATTGATAATATTACGTTTTTCCATGTTCACAGAATCCGACCATTCACCATTAATAAACATTTTCAAATCTAACATTTTCAAGTTTAGCATTCTAAAAACCCCCTAATTTATTATCAATATTTTATTAAATTCATATTTAGTCTCACCTATAAGTGGAAGGAATTGCATGACGTTCTATTCCAATTAACTGTCAAGGAATTACTTCCCCAAAATAATCGTTTCGTCCTATCATTTTCAAAGCTTACTATCTTTCTTTTTCCAAAAAGCTGTACTCATTTTCCAAATTCAGCCTTTTCGAATCGCCTCACCCCCTTTCATTTGCCGACTCTACTTTCAAATGGCGAGAATATCTCACTGAAGTCCTTTACATTTTCATTACATGTCTTCCACAAGAACTTGATCAGGAATAATCTCCTTATCGAAACTGAATTCTGGCAATCCCTGTCTGAAAAACTTTGTCATATAAATTAGATACCCCAAGCCAATTGCCATCCAGATGCCTCCAAGAATCAATGCATCAAACTCTAAGTGAGTCCAAAGCCATAGCGTAAATCCTGCTCCAAGTAGTGGCATAAACAGATATCTCATGTAATCGGTGAAAGTAGAGCGCTTACGATTCCGAATAAAATAATGTACGATGACAGACAAATTAACTGAAGCAAACGCAATTAGCGCCCCAAAATTAATAAACTTAATGACTTGGTCGAGTGTCAGTATAATACCGAGCAATGAAATGAAACCGATTACAATAATTCCTGTTGACGGTGTTTTATAACGTGAATGGATATGCCCAAACACTTTTTTAGGCAGTACAGAATCTCGCCCCATTGCATACAGTACACGGGATGCGCTTGTAGTCGCAGCAACACCGGAAGAGAAATTCCCTAAAATTACTGCTGTCACAAATAAAGATTTGAACAAATTCCCGCCGACCATATATACAACTTCCATAGCCGCAGAATCAGTGCTTTCAAAAGAAAAGCCAGGGTGAACCAATTGTGCCAAATAGGCTGAGCCGATATAGAGGACACCCATTATCAGCAACATGACGATAATCGCTCTTGGTATTGTTTTTTCAGGATTAATTGTTTCTTCAGACAACGTAGTAAGGGAGTCGAAGCCAAGAAAACTGAAACAAAGAATGGACGCTCCTGCCAAAATTACAGACAAATCGGTGTCTGCATTGAACAAAGGTTGGATTGAGAAAAGTGTACCTGCCCCTTCACCTGCCAATAAACTTTTGATGGTCAAAATCCAAAAAATGCAAACAAAAACGACTTGAGCAATAACAAAAATCTTACCCGTAGATGCTGTGAACTTAACACCCAAGATGCTAGGTATTACAATGGTTGCAGTTAATAGGATAATCCACAGGGCGTGAGGGACCCCTGGAAAAACTGCATTTAAAAAAACAGTTGACATTAAACAAGTGACCATCGGCGTCAACATATAATCCAACATGATTGTCCAACCAATCAGAAACCCAAGTTGTGGATTAATTGATTTTTGTGTAAATGTATAAGCCGAGCCGGCGATTGGAAATGCTTTTGCCATCTTTCCATAACTAAATGCGGTAAACATGATTGCGAGAAATGCAATGATATACGCCCCCATGATGACACCTTCGGAAGTGACAGTAGCGATTCCATAAGTATTAAAGAATACCATCGGGTTATTCCATGCAATCCCTAAATATACAACTTGAGACAAAGTCAGTGTTCGCATTAATGTTTGTCGTTTTATAATAACTCCCCCATCCGCTTTCGTAATTTTAATCTTCTGAATATTCTTTTTTCTGTTGATATTGACTATAAAGGTTTGTGTAACACAAAGGTCAATAACTAGATTAATATTTTCAGTAATGAAAAACTCTCCATGAAAATACAGCAAATGCGGCAGTAAGTAGGGACTCTATCGAAGTAAAACTACATATCGGACGAAGTTATTTTGAGCTCCAAAAAATCATTTACAATGAAATACTCCCTTACGTTCACTGCTGAATAAAAAATACTCCCCTTAAATAAACAGATTTTTAATCTGTCTACATAAGAAGGAGCATCTCACTCTCGTATTAGGTTCTTTTGTTTATACAGTTTCAATTAGCTTAAAAATAATTTCATAACTAAAAAAGACTGAAAGCATCGTTAACAACATAAACACTACTTTTTCAGCTTTACTACCCGTTTTTGTAGTAAGTGGTAGACGAACTGAAATAGATACTGGGAAGAACAGCTTAACACCCTTCTTCGTACACATATCAAGGAAAATATGACTTGCCATTCCTATTAAAATACCTAGTGAAATGGATTCGTAAGGTATAAATGTATGCAGTAACATCCCAATTAAAAATAAAAAAAGCAAACTATGTGTAAAGGAACGATGTCCAAACATAGAATTGACAATTTTTGAAATGATGGGGAACTTTCTCCCGATTTTGCTTCCTCCATGGCAAATATCTGGAAGTAATGCACCGATAACGCCTGCTCCTACTAAGACAAGCGGATTATCATTTGAAATTTGTGCAAAAGCAAGGCTTGCAGTGATGCCTCCAACAATATGTGTATTCCCTTGCATTATTTACTTCCACTCCTTATATCTCTATATTTTTACCTTTCTTAATTTAACACACTCCACCACAAAAGGGAACATATATTCCGAACACACAATCCCTTTTTATTGTAGAAGAAATTCACTCTTAATTAAAAATATCAGAAACATTTCAGGTTCTTATTGTATATGTAAGAGGATTAGAGATAAAAATGAATAATATTGGAGGTTATATATGAAATCTATCAAAGGAATTTTGTTTATCATACTAACAATGTGTATTAGTGCTTTACTGTGGTATTTTGCTACACCTATAGAGCCTATCCATGCAGTCAACAGGCTTAGTCACATCATTGGAGGTGTGGCCATTACAGGCTTCTTTCTTGTCTTTTTGTTAGCTACAAGAATGAAAATTTTTGAACGTTGGTTTCACGGGCTAGAAAATGTTTATATTTATCATAAATATTTAGCAATATTATCACTAGTGTTGGTGATTATACATGGGCAATTACAAGGTCAGGTCCCTCACTGGGATAAAGTAGAAAAAACTTCATTTAGCGAATTTGCGAAAGAACTTGGATCACTTGGCCAATATGGTTTCATAGCGCTAATTTTAATAGCGCTTTTTGCTAAATTTCTAAAATATGAACATTGGCGGATCTTTCATCGATTATTGCTTATCCCATATACATTTGGAATATATCATGCCTATTTTTCCAGCAGATATGATTTATTACAACCTACACCTTTAGGAATTTTTACCGCAATAACTGCGACTATTGGATTTATGTCTGCATTATATATGTTGACGATGTATCAGGATATGTTTTTTAAATATCAAGGGAACATTACAGGTATCAAAAAATTGGGCTCCAATGTTATTGAACTAGAGCTAACACTTGATAAAAAATTACAATATCGACATGGACAATTTATTTTTATAAAGATTTTGCAAGATGGCCTAGAAAAGGCGCCGCATCCCTTTTCTATTTCAGGTGGCAATGAGAATAAAATATTTGTCACTATTAAGGCGCTTGGTGATTTCACAAAGAATGTATATGATTCAGTTCAACTGAATACACCAGTCACACTTGATGGTCCTTATGGTCATTTAAACTTCGAAAATGGGACTCAACAACAAGTTTGGATAGCTGGTGGCATAGGCATTACTCCATTTTTATCTTATTTGCATTCACAGCCAGTCGATCGTGATATCGAATTATTTTACACTTATCATGGTCAAGACAATGCTATCTATAAAGAATTTTTACAGGAATATGCAGATACTAATCAACAATTCAAAGTGAACTTTATTGACACCACCCAAAAGGACAGGTTATCATTTGAAAATTTTTCAGTATCAGCGCAAACAAGTATTTTTATGTGTGGCCCTGAAAAAATGCTAAAACATTTTGCCAAGCAATTGAAATCCTGCAATAAAGATATAAGCGTTGCCTTTGAAGCATTTAAATTTAAGTAATAATTATCAATTATGCCTCGGCATAATTGCGTCCGGGATCGGCTTTGTGCCCGCACAAAGAACTCCATTCCGATTCCGTGACATCCGCCGGAGGCTTTAGGCCAACAGATGTTTTTTGCGCGAAAGCGTAGTGCTAACGCAGCGTCAGCGGCAAGATGTTGGTCACTCAGTCGTTGCCACAGGACGTGGCGTTCTTAGACTGAGTTCCTCTATTCAGCGGATGTTTACCCGCTGAAAGAATTTAATAAAAACTCTCTAATTCGAGCAATTTACTTGGAATTCTGAAAAGTATATCGTATAGTAAAATCTCATCAACCATAAAGGAGTTTTTTTCATATGACTACAACAAAAAGTTATATAAATAAAGTAATGCATGATCGTAAATCTGTTCGTAAATATGATGCGAATTTTAAAATTCCCCAATCTGAATTAGAGAAATTACTTGTAGAAGCAACAACTGCTCCTTCATCAAGCAATTTACAACCTTGGCGCTTTTTAGTGATCCAAGATGAGACAGTAAAAAAAGAACTACGTTTGATTGCTAATAACCAGGAGCAAGTCGAAACTGCGTCTGCCATCATCGCGGTTTTAGGCGATACTGAAATGTACAATAATGTAGAGGAAGTCTATACAAAAAACTTAGAGCTTGGCTATATGGATGAAGCAACCAAAAATATGATGATTGAAAATTCATTAAAGCTTTATCCAAACCTTCCTAAAGAGATTCTAAAAAATATAGCTACATTTGATGCTGGCTTAATTTCTATGCAAATCATGCTTTTAGCAAAAGATATGGGCTATGATACGGTTACAATGGGTGGCTTCAATAAAGAGGCTTTTGCTGAGCGCTTTGAATTAACAGATAATCTAGTACCAATCGTCTTAATCGCTATCGGAAAAGCAGCAGCATCTGCTTACGGCTCATCTCGTTTAGCGCTAAATGACATTGCAAAATTCATTTAATCGAGAGATAAAGAACAATTACATTTTTGTATAATTAGCTGTGCTTGCTTTTACACGATAAAATGTTCTTTTTTGAATAAATATGATACACTAAATATACAATAAAAAAGACTGGATGCGTCAACATCCAGTCAAAGCAACAATCATGCCGCAACATAGCGGCTGACCAAGTTTAAGTTGTAGAAAAAGTCACCTTACTTAGCCGGCAGGGTGGCTATTTCTTTTTATTTTGAGAGACAATAATACTAAGCATCAGTGTAAGTACTGCAATTAGCAAAAGGCTACTCTGTACAATCAAACTGAATGCTTCAAATACTGTCATCCGCCTCACCCCCTTTCAAAAGGGAGTTCAGCCGCCACCTGCATTATGAATTGTTGCTATTATTAGTCTAACAATTTCGCGAAATATATTCTATTAGAAAATCCTCAAAGATTAAAAATTTGTACTTATTTTTTACACCTGTATCGTTAGTAAGGTGTAAGGGAATATTTCGACATCTATCTCTGCATGTGCACCTATTAAATTATAGCCTGCTTACATATCAGCTTAATACAACACTAAAGAGTCCCTCTGTACATAAAACTTAGTCTGACAATTTAGCTAACGACTCTTTCAAAATCTGTAGTTCAGGCATTGATAACGTAACACCCTTCCCCATCTTTGTATGATCCTCCGACCAATCTCTAATATCGTATTTCGGTTCACGATCATTCCAACTAATTAAATTCAATTCTTTTTTCCAGCCTTTATTGCCCTCCGATAATACCGCAATCGTTTCAATAATTTCGTATTTAATTTCTGCCATATCCATTCCTCCTTATTTTATCTGTAATAAGAACTATATCTTGAAATTATAGGATTATCAAACGTGACAACGCATTAAATAACACTTACTGAGATTGTATAGAAATTAGATCGTGAAATCTGAATAGTGAACATTTAGTTTTTACTCAGCGTTACTATGTTCTCCCTTAAAAATTGATATTTATGACCGCAGAATTATTAGTTTGAGTACAGCAATACCAAGATCATGGAACGTAAAAAAGATGACGCCTGCAATACAGACATCATCTTCTTCAAGTTGCCCAGAGCTTTTTTAAAATTTCCTTTACAAAAGGTACACTTTAATTATGGACAGCTTTTCTTTTTATTTTTCAATAGGTATAGTTTCAATTTGATCAACAATGAATTCATTCTTAGCACTATCGAATTTATATGTGATATTGAAATCAACCACATATACTGGGGATACCCCGACAGATCCTGGGATGTTTAATTTTATTCTTTGATTCTCAAACTTATAAATAACTACACCGCCGAAAGCAAGTTCATCTTGATTAAAATCTGGTGCTGGATCAAAATCATAATCAAATTTAGACTCTTTTCCTTGCGCTTTAGCTGTAATCGTTAATGTACCATCATCATTTTTAACAACATTTGATTTAATTTCATTTGCAACAATATCTTCATAACTTTGTACTTTAATCTCCGAAAAATCCTCAACATTTATAACATGAATATCATAGTTATCTAACCCTGTGCCTCGTACGGTTTGGATAATAATTACGGCTTCTTCCTTACTATCATTTGTTAGATCAGTATAGAATAACTGGGGTTTAGTTCCTGTATTAGGGATTTCCCAGTCAAAGTTTTTTTGCTTACCATTAATATCCAAAATCACATCTTTTATTTCATTCTTTGCCTCATTAAGTGCGTAGAGTTTAACTTTTTCATCATCGGAAGCCTCAATCAAATTTGTACCATTCTTTTGTTCCGACTGTGTTACCTGTTCACTAGAAGACTTTACTGTTTCTTGTGTAACTGTTTTTGAATTATCTAAACTACATCCAGATAGTGCGAAAATACTCAACAACATCAATGTACCAATTTCTTTTTTCAATTTCTACGCGCCCCACTCCTAATATTTTACAAATAGTGCTACATGCAATATAGCATGTACTCTCTTCGTCTGTAAATAAAGCCTAGGATTTACATTCAGTTATCAATTATGCCAAGGCATAATTGATCTTCAAAGTAATTATTTTTTGTCAGTTTATAATAGATACTTTTCCGATAATTCTTTTCCATGAGGGAAAAGCTTAAAACTATCAATACACAAAAAATAATTAGCAACTCAAACTCCCCTATTCTCATTATTAATTCACAAAATAAAAAACAATAATTTCCAAAACCATTATAACAATATTACCAAGTATATTTTTTGCATTTTATTTATTTCTTAATTATTCGTAACGGTGATTTTTTATAGATATACTAAACAGCTTGTTCAAGCAATGTTTAGTTGAATCCAATGCTAAAGAAATATGTTTAAAAGTCCCATTTTTTGATTCAATCAATCTTTTATCAAAATAAAATATCTAACGAAATAGCATTTCTATATCATTAACAATAAATTACGGATATTATTAACTGTAGATTTATGACTTTAGCACTGTTATTATTATGAAGAATTTTCTTGGAAAGGAGGTTTTCTTATGTACGATTCTTATTATTACGATGATTTCGATGCGGCCTTCGGTGGTATATTTCTCATTACTATCCTTTTAATTTGCCTTGTGTTAAGTATCATAAGCTATGTTATTTATTCACTTATTTATTATAAGGCATCTAAAATAAATGGTTTTAGCGATTTAGCCTATATTGCTTGGATTCCAATTATAAACGTTTATAGCTTTTTCTTATTAACGGCAAAAGGTGAGGATAATGCAACTGTTCGTGGAGCAGCGAAAAAGAATGTTCTTATTTACGTTGGATTAATACTTGTTTCATTTATTCCGTTTCTAGGTATTATTGCTTCATTAGGTCTTATTGGCTTTACTTTGTATTACACATATCGCCTCTTCTATCGTTGGACTGGTGAAACTGGGAAAGCTGTACTTTATATCATTTTATCGTTCATTACATTCGGACTATTCTATTATATTTACGGCTTAATGAAAATGAATAAACCTTTCGTTGCATAATACATATGCAAGTATAAAAACCTCTTTACACCTTCTAAAGGTTAAAGAGGTTTTTATACACATATAGAAAGATAATGAAATACCATCTTATTTTTAGAAAAAAGACGTTTATTCACATTAGAATAAACGTCTAATTTTATATAATAAGTTATATTATCAAGTCGTTTTTATGCTACTTGTGTATCAATTGTGTCCTTCTCTTTCGCAACTAAATGATTAGTTGCAAAGCTTACTACAATAGCTACTACAAAGTTAATAATAACAGCAATCATTCCTGTGCTGATGTCATTAATTACATGTGGAATGTTCGGGAAAAAATCAATTAGTTTATGTGATGTTACAGCAGCATACAGTACGATCCCTACACCGGTTAAAATCCCTACCATTGCACCGAATTTGTTAAGAATGCGATTTTTATAAAAACTAAATAGAAGTGCTGGAACAAGTTGTGTTATTAAGCTGTAAGACATAATGTTTAAGATTGCTAGAGCATCCCCTCCAGTAATCGTGAAGATGAATGCAACTAATATTATAGCGAACACAAATATTTTTGAAGCAAATAACTGTTGGCGATCTGTTGCCTTTGGTTTCACAAGCTTGTAAAATCCAGTCATTAATCCAATTGAAGCAGACATTAACATAACAGATGCGGGTACTAAAGCAGTTAATAACCCAGCAGCACCGACAACGCCTACTATCCAAGGATCAAATGTTTGAATCGTTAATCGGAGTAATGATAAATCTCCTTCAGCTCCTTGCAATCCTGGAATTTCTACAATGGCTGCAAAACCAATGAAAAATGCGAATAAGAGTAATAGAGTATATAAAGGTAAGGTAATTGCATTTTTCTTCAATGCTTTTGCACTTTTAGATGATAATAATACAGAAAAGGAGTTTGGTAATAAATAGAATCCGAACGCATTTAATATAATGGTTGAGACAAACCAAGAAATACTTAATCCAGAACTAGCGAGAGTTAAGCTTTCTGGTTTTATTTTTTCTACAGCTTCAAAGAGAGGTTGTACGCCTCCAAAATAATGGTACGGAATATAAATTCCTAAAAATACAATGACTCCTAGTATCATAATATCCTTTAATACAGCTGTCCAAGCAGAGCCATGGATACCTGAAATGGTAACATAAATTGTAATAATTATCGCACCAATAGTACTAGCCATAATTGGGCTAATCCCTCCATAGGAAGCCTCCGAAACAATAATACCTAACCCTTTTAATTGTATAACTATATATGGAATCAATGCGATTGCACCCAAAAACGATACAACTAATCCTAATATCGGACTTTTATAGTTGGATGCAAAATATTCTGGTTGAGAAATAATATGGTGATCTTTTGAATAGTTCCATATTTTTGGTGCAATCCAATAAGATAAAACATACGCTAAACAAATATATGCAGGTACATAAAAAGCAGCGGCTCCATTCGAATAAGCCCAACCACTACCACCAAGGAATGTGAAAGTAGTATAAACTTCCCCCGCAATTAGTAAGAAAATGAATAATGTACCAAAACCTTTATTACCAACAGCAAATTCATCGACATTCATTTTTTTTCCGTGTGTTGCTCGGATACCAAGGAAAAGAGCAATTAATGCAAATGCAAAGATAATCAGTAAAGCTATATTCATTATTCATCGCCCCCTTGGTTTTCAGGATCCAATTTATACACAATCGTTAACACTAATGATGATAAAATCATCCATAAGATAATCCAGAACAGGAGAAACGGTAAACCAAAAATATAAGGCTCTATTTTATTTGCAAATGGCAAACATAAGCACATTCCAATAAACGGTATCAGCAATAATAATTTTATGTTTTTCATATAAGCCTCCTTTGAAATTCTTTTTTATCTTACGAAAAAGTAGTGTAACCCTCCCTGATTCATAATGTATAAATGTCTTTTCTACGGATACGATCTTTATAAGTTGTTGCAGCCCCATTTTTACGATTTTCGTAAAGATCTTCAAGAGATAGTTCAGCTGTAATAACTGTACTTGATTTACTTGTAGTTTCTGCAATTACGCCATTTTCAGTCCAAGGTAAGTCTGCAGGACCTATAATAGCGGTGGTCCCAAATCCATTTAGAATGGGCCCTTGGATTTCGCCAATCGTAGGACAATGAACGACATACAGTTGGTTTTCAACACTTCGTGCATGTGCACAATGGCGAACTCTCCAGAAACCATATTCAGAGAACGTATAGGAAGGGCAAAAGATAATATCGGCACCTTTTTTGCTATATATATGTGCAATTTCTGGAATCTCTATTTCATAGCATATGGCAATACCGAATGTTACTGGTCCAATTTTGAAAACTTCTAATTCGTCTCCCTCTATAGTGTTCCAAGCACATTCAGCAGGGAAAATATGTGTCTTCCGATGTTTAAATACATTGCCATTTCCATCAAAGATATAAGTCGTATTGTAATTTCCTTTATTGGCGGGTTCAATTGTAGAACCCGCAATAATTATCTGTTTTCTTTTCTGTGAAAGATTATTAAAAAATTCAAGGTAGTCATCTAAAAAGAAACCTAGTTTCTCATTATCTTTTTCTGTGAATTGATTGTAATTGTTATAAGTTGTTAGTAAAGACATCGTAAATAACTCTGGTAAGAGCACATAATCACTTGTTAGTGGCACATCATTGAATGCATGTAAAATTCGGTCCTTAAAGGTAGAGAAATTATCAACTTTTTGCAATTCAAATTGACAGCTTGAAATTTTTATTGTCATAAGAGCCCCCTAGCCTCATCACTATATTTTCGTTTTAGAACGTTCGAAAAGAATATCCCCATCTAGTATTGTTAATTCGACTTGAATATCTTTTAAATCTTGTGGAAGGGTTTTCAAAATACTTCGATCAAGGACAATCATATCTGCTAATTTACCAGGTTCTAAACTACCCTTTATATCCTCATCAAAACTTGCATATGCACCGTTATAGGTATAAAGACGAATGGCTTCAAGAACATTTATTTTTTGCTTTTCACCAAATGAAGTTCCATTGGCAGTGAGTCGATTGACCGCTTCGTGAATTCCAATAAACGGATTATAGGTTGTAACTGGTGAGTCTGACCCCGCAGCAGCAATAATTCCTTGATCAATAAAGTCTCGTGCAGGATACATAAAGTCCGTACGTTCACCGTAGTTCGTTAAATAACTTTCACCAAATTCATACGGAAATGGTGGATTAGGTATTGGAATCATCTTTAATTCTTTCATTCGTTGTTGTAAATCAGGGCTTGAAATTCCAGCGTGTTCAATGCGATGTCGATGATTTTCACGAGGATTTTCTTGTAGGGCGCGTTCTACAACATTCAAATATGTTTCAATTGCTTGATCACCTTGTGCATGTACAGTAATTTGATAGCCTAATTCATGTGCTTTACCAAGTACTTCATAAATTTCGTCCTCGGTGTAGTATAAGATTCCATGATCGTCAGGGTTGCTTGTATAACCTTCACGAGTTGCAATAGTCGGACCAGTACTACTACCATCTGTAAACAATTTAGCAGGACCTACTTTAAAAAATTCATTTCCAGTTCCAGTTATTACTCCAGATTCCATCATATTTAATGTGAACTGCTTACAGTCACTTATACTAGCAATCATCGCATAGACACGAATTTTCAAGTCTCCTTTTTGGGAGGCTAATTGTAACATTCGGTAATTTTCTTTTGAAAATGTTCCAGCTTCATGAACGCTTGTAATACCAACTTTTAAGAAATGTTGCTGTGCGATTTGAATAGCTTGATAAACTTCTTCATTTGAAAAAGTTGCTATCTCATTAAACTGCATATAAGCATTTTCGATCAATCGTCCAGTTAATTGACCTTTTGCATCTCTTTCAATTAAACCTCCTTGAGGGTCAGGTGTTGTTTCGTTAATACCTGATAGGCGTAAAGCAACTGAATTTACAATTCCAATGTGACCGCAAATACGGGTAATGGCAATCGGGTGGTCTATTGAAATGTTGTCCAATTCTTCAAGAGTAGGATACCGTTCTTCCTTAACAGTTCGTTCATTGAACCCCCAAGCGCGAATCCACTGACCCTTTGGTGTAGTAGCAGCTTTGTCTTTTAAAGCAGTCAAAATTGCATCTACGGAGTCCAATCCAGGCTCTTTACAGCTAATACTGAGTTGAAAAGTACCATACATGACCAGATGTAAGTGAGCATCAATAATTCCAGGTAGAATTGACTTTCCTTCCAAGTCAATTACTTGTGTAGAGTCACCAATTAAATTTTTAATCTCCTCATTCGAACCAACTGCTACTATTTTGTTATCAGAAATCGCTAGTGCCTCTCGGATAGAATCTTGTCCATCTACAGTAATAACTTCACCATTTAAAAAAACAATGTTCGCTTTCATATAAATCCTCCCTGTTATATAAATTGAATATTCAGAAAACAAAGATTGTGTTACTCTATTCATTTATTTTACTAAAAATAGATTGTCTTATATTTTTACAAAAGGTAATTATTTTTACTTTTTTTTAGACAAAAGGTTAAAAGGGTTATTTCTACGTAACTATAAAAATTCAAAAAAAGGCTTTATTATGTGCATGCTAATATTAATTTTGAAATAAACAATTCTATGCTGTCCCTTACTAACCCTCAATTTTTCTATTTGTATAATCAATAAACAATAATCAAACGTCCAAGTCAGATTTCGCAAAATTAAGATCAAATAAATCCATCGCACACGTATTTCGTAATGTTAGATATCATAGGATGTACAAAATAAATACTTCAAATAATTTATAAACTAATTCATCTTTTTCGTTTGTAATTAATTTTAAAGTAATTTATTCACCACTTAAATTATAAGATCAATAATATGTAATTAGTAGAAGTAATACCCTTAGAGAAAAATTAAAAATCTAAAACAGAAAAATTTGTATAAAATGATTCTTCACCACTAGATTCCCAATAGTACCATATTCATTTTTACAATTCGATCAATCTTACATCAAAAAATATCAAAAAAATATCATTAAAATAATACAAATATTCCATAAAAATAGTATATATGTACGATTATCTAACATTCCCTGTATTTACCATTATAGATTTAACACTTTAGTACTGTTATTATAATGAAGTATTTTTTTAGAAAGGAGGTTTTCAAATGTACGATTCTAATTATTTTAATGATACCGATGCATTCTTCGCTGGTTTTTTCCTTATCATTATGTTGGTTTTTCTTGTGATGGGTATTGCAGGTTATGTTATTAGTTCACTTATTTATTATCAGGCATCTAAAGCAAATGGCTTTGGTGATCTTGCCTATGTTGCTTGGATTCCTATTATTAACGTTTATAGCCTTTTCTTATTAACAGCAAAGGGTGATGATGATGTAACAGTTCGTGCCGAAGCGAAAAAGAATGTTTTAATTTATGCTGGATTATTACTTGTTTCATTCATCATTCCATTTATAGGTATACTCGCTTCCATAGGTCTTTGTTTTTATGTTATGTACTTCACATATCGCCTCTTTTATCGTTGGTCTGGTGAGCCTGGAAGAGCTGTACTTTATATTATTTTATCGTTCATTACATTCGGACTATTCTATTTTATCTACGGCTTAATGAAAATGAATAAACCTTTTGTTGCATAATTACATATGCAAAATGGAAAACCTCTTTACACCTTTAAAAGGGTAAAGAGGTTTTCAACTTATTCACGTAATTTTACACTATAATGTCCCATCAACATAGGAATACCTTTTAAAGCAAGTACCCCTCTATAGAAAAAAATCTTATTCTAGAAGACACTAGGAACCTCGTCCATTAAAGGTAAGAATTCTGCAATCACTGTTCCCGTCTTTATAAAATCCTTTGCTATTTGCTCATTTGTAGCCTTTCTATCGTCTCTATAATAAGTGAATCAAAATAATTTTTCTGATACCCCTTTTATCAAAAGACACTTGCTGAAAAAAGTTGAAAAATCGGGAACTATTCATAGTATTTTCCACTCTCTTACAATACTTAACTTATCATGTTTTGAAAAAGAAGTTAGTTAACAGAAAATATATGCTATATTATAGTTAGAAAATTTTGAATTTCCAACTTTTAATTATAAAGGGGTTTGATGATTGTGTATGAAAATATTTTAAGACATCCAGGACCTACGCCAATTCCGAAAAAGGTTCAGCTTGCGATGAGTCGCGATATTATTAGTCATCGAAGCAATGAATTTGTAGCGCTTTACCGTGAAACAATTGAATTAGTAAAACCTGTTTTCGGGACAAAGCAGGATATTTTACTCCTTCCATCAGGTGGTACTGCAGCTTTAGAGGCCGCGGCGGTTAACACTGTTTCTGCTGGCGAAAATGTAGTTGTGATCACTGTTGGAGCGTTCGGAGACTATTTCGTTTCAATTTGTGAAAAATACGGTTTTCATGTGCATAAGCTTGAAAAAGAATGGGGACAAGCTTGCACAGCTAAGGAGCTGCGAGAATTCTTGCAGCCATTGAAAGATATTAAAGCTGTTTTTGTCACATACAATGAAACTTCGACTGGTATTTTAAACCCAATTGCAGAATTAGCACAAGTTGTACGTGAAGAAACCGATGCATTATGTATTGTCGATGGTGTAAGTTGCATAGGTGGCGCTCCTGCTGAAATGGATGCCTGGGGAATCGATATTCTTGTTACTGGGTCTCAAAAAGCGATGATGCTTCCTCCAGGACTTTCTCTTGTCAGCGTTAGTGATAGAGCTTGGAACGTTATTGAAGAAAATAATACACCGTCCTATTATTTAAACTTATTAAGCTATCGTAGCTGGGCAGAAAAAGGGATGACGCCAAACACGCCTACTGTCACACTTATATATGGACTTCACGAAGTATGTAAACTTATAGAGGAAGAAGGAGGCTTTGAACATACTGTTGCCCGCCATGAACTAATGAAAAACATGGTTCGTCATGCAATGAATGCCCTTAATATCGAACTTCTCACTACGGATGAGCATGCATCTCCGACCATTACCGCGATTATGGCACCAAAAGGGATTGCACTTGGCGACTTCTTGTCGCATTTAAAGCAACAGTATCATTTAGATTTCGCTGGAGGACTCGGTCATTTGCAAGGAAAAATCTTCAGATTCGGCCATATGGGCTATTGCTTCCCAAGTGATATTTTACAGGCTGTTTCTTTAATGGAAGCAGCACTTCAAGATTTTGAATATGACTTTGAGCCAGGTGCAGGTATACGGGCAGCACAGGAAGTATTTTTAACCGCCCAGCGAAAACAATGCCATGATAAAGTGAAACTTTAATCAGTGTGGTCTTCTGCATCCACCTGTTGCCTTCACCAATGGGGCTTATACGGGTAGTTATTCTCTATTTTACCGCTTGCTAATGTGGTTAAAAATTTAAACCTCCAAATCTATGTATGGATTTGGAGGTTTGTTTATTTATTTAAGTTAATTAATAGTCTACAAAATTTATTTAAGTAATGTGAGAGTTGTTGCGATTGCAATGGGAGGCGGAAATGGCACTAGAAGTACTCCATTTCTTTAAGTTATCATTATTTAACAGGAGGAATTTATACAAATCCTCCCCTTTCCTCCTTGCGTGAAGAAATTTTAGCAGAGTTGAATAGTTGCCAAGCCAATACACTTAAAACGAGGACTTAGGAAATCTGAAGTAAAATTGCAATTTAGGCCAATACTTCACGGCATGATCGACTGAATAATCTTTTACCGCCAGAATTATGAATATAAGTGCATTTTCAAAAGCTAAAAGTGTTATACTAGTAAGCACGTTATAAATTGAGGAGTTAGACAGTATGAAATATTTTAAACCACAAATGCAGCAACTTGTAAAAGAAAACCGTGAATTACATGATCGCCTAAAGGAATTAATGTCAGAAATGGATTTGCAAAAAAATTATGCTTTAAAAGCTCTATATCACGCTGAAGTAGCGGACGGTGGACGCTATCAGGAAGATTATCAAGCGTTGGACTATTTATATAAATAACTCTAAATGAGTAAAAGTAATAAACGCAAGAATGTTGATTTATAGCATTCTTGCGTTTTCTCATTAACTAACTACCTTAATCAATAATTCTTCCTACTTGCACTGCCTTTGCCATGTATTCCTCACGCATTTCCACCGGCACCATACTTCCACCTGTTGCCCATACAAGATGGGTAGCTTGCTCCATCTTATCAACTAAATCATGCTTTTCTAAATAACTTTGTCCATTTTTCATTAACTGAATTGGTCCGAACATCCCTGCATGCGCTGATGGCTCTAAAAATAGACCTTCCGAGTCCATCGCTAAACCGAGCGACGTAAATAATTCCTCATCTTTCACTGTATAACAGCCACTCACATAAGTTTCCATCACTTTACCAACAAATTTTGACGCGCGACCAACTGCAAGGCCATCTGCTTCTGTTTTATTAGTAAGACCAATATCTTCTACACTGATTTCATCATGTAAACCTGTCATCAAGCCTATTGTCATACAAGGAGATGCTACTGGCTCTGCGAAGAAAATATGGGCATGCTCTCCAAAAATTTCACGTATGCCGTACGCAACTCCCCCCGGTCCTCCACCTACACCACACGGTAAATATACGAACAATGGATGGGCCTCATCCACAGTAATATTCGTCTTTTCAAACTGTGCTTTTAAACGCCTCGCCGCCACAGCATAGCCAGCAAATAAGTCCTTCGAATTTTCATCATCAATGAAATGACACATAGGATCTTGTTCAGCCTCTCGACGACCTTGTTCTACAGCAATGCTATAATCAGCTTCATATTCAATAACTGTCGCACCCTTTTCACGTAACAATGCTTTTTTCCACTCTTTTGCGTCACTCGACATATGTACAACGACATTAAAGCCGAGTTTTTTGCCCATAATGCCGATACTCAATCCTAAATTACCTGTAGAACCTACGGCAATTGTGTATTGCTGGAAGAACGTTTGAAAGTCCTTCGTTGCCAACACTTCATAACTATCCTCTATAGTTAGCTTGCCACTAGCGATCGCAAGCCGTTCTGCATGCCTTAATACTTCAAAAATACCACCACGGGCTTTGATAGATCCAGAAATCGGCAAGGCATGATCGCATTTTAAGATAATTTGACCAGGTATTAAAACATCATATTCCTTTTCAAGAGCTTTCTTCATTAAAGGTATATCTTGCAAAGATGATTCAATAAGTCCCTTTTTTTCCACAAGCTCTGGAAACGCTACAATTAAATAAGAAGAAAAACGTTTAAGTGTTTCTTCTGCCTCCTCAACTTCCTCCATTGAAAAAAGATTTGTTTGCGCCTTTTTTTCTCGATTTGTATTTTCCCAAAGTACAGTATCATAATTTGCTATTTCATTTAGTCTCGGAAATTGATTTAATAGTTCGTGTTTAAGTTCATTTTTCACCTTTAGATTCCTCCGTTTTTTGAGCTAAAATCGCTCGTTCACAAATTTGTCGAAATTTCAATTCGAACGAAATATTGTTTTCTTGCGTTCGTTTTTTAGGTCCTCTCGTACGTCCACCAGCACGTCTAATTTTTTGTCCCACATGGCGCATATCGAGCAAACGTTCGATATTTTCATTGGACATCTCTCGCCCATTTTGATCGATTGGATAACCTCCTCTTGCCAAAACCATAGCCGCTAAACCGTAATCCTGTGTAATGACAATATCATGCTTTGAAAGCGCATTCACTAGCGTAAAGTCAACCGAATCTGGACCCTTAGGAACAATAATTGTTATTACATTATCACGTTCAACACGGTGGGATGTATCGCAAAACAAGATTGTTTCAATCTCAAACTCAGATGATATAGATAGCGCTAAATCCACGACTGGACAGGCATCAGCATCAATTAAAACCTTCACAATAAAGCATCATTCCTTTCTCATAATTAGATAGATCACTTATCTCATTATTATTTCAATATAATAAAATCCCATCCCCATTTGTTCAATTTTTCACAAACTTAAGACTGTTGGAAAAAGTATTTTATTGAATAGTCCGAAAAATAGATATACGATACACATATCAAATAACTGGAGGTTTTTTACTATGACAACTACAACTGTAAGCAACGACCAATTAGCAAAAGAATACGTTGATGGTGTATTCGAGCAACTAAAACAACAAAACAGTTATCAAGCGGAGTTCTTACAAGCAGCTGAAGAAATTTTCATTTCTTTAGTGCCTGTATTTGCACAACACCCTGAATATATTAAAGCCAATATCCTATCTCGTATCGTTGAGCCAGATCGTATCATTTCCTTCCGTGTAGCTTGGCAAGATGATAACAATCAAGTTCAAGTAAACCGTGGTTACCGTGTGCAATACAGCAACGTAATGGGGCCTTACAAAGGCGGTCTTCGCTTTCACCCATCAGTAAATGAATCAATTATCAAATTTTTAGGCTTTGAACAAATCTTTAAAAATGCTTTAACAGGCCAACCAATCGGTGGTGGTAAAGGTGGATCAAACTTCGATCCTAAAGGTAAATCAGATTCGGAAATCATGCGCTTCTGTCAAGCATTCATGACTGAATTATACCGCCATATTGGTCCAGATGTCGATGTTCCTGCAGGTGACATTGGTGTTGGAGCTCGTGAAGTAGGCTATTTATGGGGTCAATATAAGCGTTTAACAAAAGCAAACGAATCTGGTGTATTAACAGGTAAAATTCCTGGTTATGGAGGTTCTTTAGCCCGTAAAGAGGCAACTGGTTATGGTACTGTATATTTTGTAAATGAAATGCTTAAAGATGTCAACGATTCATTCGAAGGTAAAACAGTTGTAGTTTCTGGTTCTGGTAACGTTTCAACATATGCTATCGAAAAAGCACAAGCCTATGGTGCAAAAGTTGTTGCTTGCTCTGATTCTTCAGGCTATGTTTACGATCCAGAAGGTTTAGACCTTGATGCAATTAAAGAAATAAAGGAAGTAAAAGGCGATCGTATTTCCACTTACTTAAACTATCGTCCAAACGCTACATTTACAGAAGGCTGTACTGGTATCTGGACGATTCCTTGTGACATCGCGCTTCCATGTGCTACTCAAAATGAAATTAATGGCGATTCAGCTCGTACTTTAATCTCTAACGGTGTAAAAGCTATTGGTGAAGGTGCAAACATGCCATCAGATCTTGAAGCAATTAACGAATTCTTAAATGCAGGCGTATTATTCGGACCTGCTAAAGCAGCTAATGCCGGTGGAGTTGCTGTATCTGCTCTTGAAATGGCGCAAGATTCAAGTCGCGTATTCTGGTCATTTGAAAAAGTAGATGCTAAATTACATGAAATTATGAAAAACATTTACGCGGACAGTAAAGCTGCTGCTGAAAAATATGGTTACCCTGGGAACCTTGTAATTGGCGCGAACATCGCTGGCTTCATTAAAGTTGCTGATGGTATGCTAGCTGAAGGCGTTTATTAATAACAATTACTCCACCCTTAGATGATAACGAACATTCGTTATCATCTTATTTTTCATTAGAAACGAAGTTAGAAAACGAAAAAAACATCACTTAAAACGAACATTTTTACTATTAATCATTTAAAACATTCGTGTTATAATAATGAAGTACTACGAAATATTGGAGGGTTTTTTGTGGAATTATTGTATACAGGTAAAACGAAAAATGTGTTTCAATTAGAAGATGGTCATTACTTATTAAAATTTAAAGATGATGTAACTGGTGAAAACGGCGTATTCGACCCAGGTGCTAATACTGTTGGATTAACAATCGACGGCGCTGGATTAGCTGGACTTCGCTTAACTTCTTATTTCTACTCAAAACTAAACGAACAAGGTGTTCCTACTCACTACGTTGATGCAAACTTCAACGATGCAACAATGACTGTAAAGCCTGCAACTGTTTTCGGTAAAGGTTTAGAGGTCATTTGCCGCTTCAAGGCTGTAGGCTCTTTCCTACGTCGCTATGGTGCTTACGTAAAAGAAGGACAAGAATTAGATTCTTTTGTAGAAGTTACCATCAAAGATGACGATCGACTAGATCCTCCTATTTCTGAAGATGCTTTAGCCATGTTAAACCTGTTAACACACGAAGAATACGTAATTTTAAAGCAACGCACAATCGAAATTGCTAAATTTGTTGCTGCAGAGCTTGCCAAAAAAGGGTTAACACTATATGATATTAAATTAGAGTTTGGTCGCGATGCTAAAACAAATGAAATTTTATTAATTGATGAAATTTCAGGTGGTAATATGCGCGCTTACAAAGGCGAACAATACATAGAACCATTAGAGCTTGAAAAAATTATGTTAGCTGAATAAAAAATTCTATTTATATGCCATGCTTGTAGATACGAGTAATCAAAAAGAGTCGCTTTCTTGCGGCTCTTTTTTTATAAGATTATTTTTACTTTCTTTCGAAACTTTTCATTGAATCACTCGTATACTAATTATACGCATAATGCATTTATACTATTATTTTGGAGGTAATTTAATGGATGACTTTAATGAAACAACACAGGAAAGGATAAAGGTTAATCCATTTTTGTCTATTTGGTTACATCCAAAGCAAACAACCCGTTATATGATCGAAGAAAAATCAATTGGCTTTGCGATTCTTCTTATTTCAATTGGTTATATTGGTGTTATACTTTCAGACCTTATTGATAAGATATCTTTAATAGACTGGTCTCCTTGGCTTATCGCACTAATTTCTGTTATTCTATCACCGATTTCAGGAATAATCGGTACGGCTTTTGTTGCACTAATCACTTGGCTGTTCGGTAAACTTTTTAAAGGAACAGGTACGTACTCACAATTATTTAAAGGGCTAAGTTTAACTGCTATTCCATTTATAGTACTTATTCCTTTTTATTTAATTTGGTTATTTACATCACCTGAGTCTCTAATGGACCCTAACTTCGCTGGATCGATACCTTGGATTTTATGGCTAGCCACTTTAGTAACACTTGTGATTGGTATTTGGTCAATCGTCATTACTGTAGGGGTTGTTGCAGAGGCACATCAAATATCCAATTGGATGGCCTTCTTTACACTCTTAATTCCAAGCATTATTTTCTTTTTCTTTATCATTATTCTGATTATTGTTCTCTTTTTCGTTTTAGGTATTTTTATGATGTAAAAAAATCTCCCCTCTCTCTAGAGAGTGGGAGATTTTTAGATTCATATTAAATAGAAAGGACTGTATTTTGTTGGAATAGCTCAGACACACCTGACTCAACAGCTGCACCACTTACAGCTTGTGAAACAATTTCAACAACCCGCTCATCTAATGATTTAGGTACAATATATTCCTCCGTTAATTCCTCATCACTTACAAGAGCGGCTATTGCTTCCACTGCGGCTATTTTCATTGCCTCATTAATATCTGTTGCTCGAACATCTAATGCCCCACGGAAAATACCAGGGAAAGCAAGCACATTATTAATTTGATTTGGATAATCGGATCGTCCTGTCCCCATAATACGTACACCCCATGCTTTGGCATTTTCAAACGTAATTTCAGGATTTGGATTTGCTAGTGCAAACACGACTGGATCTTCATTCATTGAAGCAATATGGGCTTCTGTTAATAAATTTGCAACAGATACACCGATAAAGACGTCAGCACCTTTAATAGCATCGTCCAACGTTCCATGTAGTTTTTCTGAATTTGTTAAATGGGCAACCGTTTCTTTTATTGGATTCATACCTTCAGCGCGACCTTCATAAATGAGACCTTTTGTATCGCACATATAAATATTTTTATAGCCCATTTGCACAAGAATACGCAAAATAGCAATTCCTGCTGCTCCTGCACCATTAATTACTACCTTCATCGTTGCCACATCTTTTTTCACAATACGATTGGCATTAATCATCCCCGCTCCTACTACAATCGCCGTTCCATGCTGATCGTCATGGAATACAGGAATATCACATTCTTGGCGCAGACGATCTTCAATTTCAAAGCACCTTGGCGCTGAAATATCTTCTAAATTTACTGCACCAAAAGTGGGAGCAAGCGCCTTCACAATGCTGACGATTTCATCCGTATTCTTCGTATCTAAACAAATAGGAAAAGCATCAACATTGGCAAAACGCTTTAATAAAATAGCCTTTCCCTCCATTACTGGTAATGCTGCCTTCGGACCAATATCCCCTAACCCTAATACCGCCGTACCATCTGAAACAACCGCTACCATATTACCTTTCATTGTATAGTCGTAAACAAGTGATGGATTTCTCTCAATTTCTACACAAGGCGCAGCTACCCCCGGAGAATACGCGAGACTTAAATCATATGAATCTTGCACAGGTACTTTAGAAATAACCTCTAATTTCCCACTATAATACTCGTGCATTTCTAAAGCCTTTTTCATAATGTCCATTCAATCCCATCCTTTTCTTTTGAATTATTATATATTTCAGAATCATAATACTTTGTGAAAGTAAAGTCAACGAATTTTCTGTCAATTTTATTTTTACTTTGAAATAGCGCCATTTATTATCACCTGCGCTAATTTTATGCTTTGTTATTAACTTCACAATCAATTATTTTAATAAAATATTAATATCGATTTACTTTATAAAAAATGTACAAATACCGCCATTAAGCCTGTTCAACTTTTCACATAGTATTTTTCTTGTGTAAAAGAGAAATTTTTCACAAACGAATGTAAGCGTATCCATTATTTCATCTGGTTCCGTCACATTTTCTTCACATTTTTTCACAAAGTTTTTTATTATGTATCCTAAAGTATTCATTTTTAATTTCTGCTTTCCCCTATTCCAACGCAATGTTTCGTTAATCAACAAAAAAGAGCCCTTATTTTAAGGACTCTTGCGTAAATTGATTTATAAAAGCGGTAATAATATGTTTGGAAGACCACTGTTCTCCTGATACTTTTGTAATCGGGTAATCACGAGAAAATATTGATTTTGTCATTTCTTCTACCGTATAACCTTTATCAAATAATTGCCTTATATTGCTCTCCATTTCTTCTAAATAAGCAATTTTTTCTTGTATTTTCGTACGACCATCTGCTAGAAAGCCCGCATGACAGCAATAAACTTCTTCGAAATCATAGTTTAATATTTTCTTCAAAGACGCCAAGGTATGTACGATATTCTCTTCATCAAGGACAACCTTAGTTTTCGTCTGTATATACAAATCACCTGTAAACAAAGCACCTGTTTCTCGATTGTAAAATGATAAATGATCTGTCGTATGCCCTGGCGTTTCAATTATATCCCATGTAGCTGACTTCGTTTGCAATGTATCACCGAATGGTTGAGCATTAAACGCCGGTCGTTCACCCCATAACGCCTGGCGATAAAAAGGATAGTCTCCATCCTTTGCACAAACACTTACCGAATCGCGATGAATATAGATAGGTACATCCTTATGTTGCTGAAGCCATGCTGCATTTCCTGAATGATCCTCATGAGAATGAGTAAGCGCCAATTGTTCAATCTGTATTTCGTTAAAAAAGGATTGGAACTCCTGTGAAAGTGAGTATGAGCCGGTATCAATTAGTAATCCATCCATAAAAAAACTATAAACACTCATTCCAATCCCCTGAACTGCCACTTTACCGTGAGCACATTGCACATCACGATTTTGTTGAATCTCTATACTTTTCTCTCGTTTAAACATCCTTCTCCCCCCTTTTGTAAAAAAAGTGTAGCATAAAATGAATAACCAGTCATTTTATGAACACATCATAACTCGCATCGATTGATGATTTCTATTAAAACTCTCAGTATTAATAATAGAGAGACCATGGCATCGAATTTTACAATCATTAAAAAAGTACAGCTTGCTGTAGCAGGGGTACAATCTACATATATTGTTTCATAGTTGCTCGCTTTGGCAGGCTATCCACGATTTTGGTGAGTCTATCCATCATTTTGACGGTGCTATCCACGATTTTAGCGGTGCTATCCACTACTTTGGATTTCTATCAGTCGCTCTGATTTCTATCCGTCGCTTCAGCTTCTCTTTCCGTCGCTCTGATTTCCATCCGTCACCTCAGCTCTTCTTTCCGCCGCTCTTGCCTTTCTATCCGTCGCTTCGGCTCTTCTTTCCGTTGCTCTTGCCTTTCTATCCGTCGCTTCGGCTTTTCTTTCCGTCGCTCTGATTTCTATCCGTCACCTTCCCTCTTCTTTCCATCGCTCTTGCCTTTCTATCCGTCGCTTCGGCTCTTCTTTCCGTCGCTCTTGCCTTTCTATCCGTCGCTTCGGCTTTTCTTTCCGTCGCTCTGATTTCTATCCGTCGCTTCAGCTCTTCTTTCCGCCGCTCTTGCCTTTCTATCCGTCGCTTCGGCTTTTCTTTCCGTCGCTCTGATTTCCATCCGTCACCTCAGCTCTTCTTTCCGCCGCTCTTGCGTTTCTATCCGTCGCTTAAGCTCTTCTTTCCGTCGCTCTTGCCTTTCTATCCGTCGCTTCGGCTTTTCTTTCCGTCGCTCTGATTTCTATCCGTCACCTCGGCTCTTCTTTCCGTCGCTCTTGCCTTTCTATCCGTCGCTTCGGCTTTTCTTTCCATCGCTCTGATTTCCATCCGTCACCTCAGCTCTTCTTTCCGCCGCTCTTGCCTTTCTATCCGTCGCTTAAGCTCTTCTTTCCGTCGCTCTTGCCTTTCTATCCGTCGCTTCGGCTTTTCTTTCCGTCGCTCTGATTTCTATCCGTCACCTTGGCTCTTCTTTCCGCCGCTCTTGCCTTTCTATCCGTCGCTTCGGCTTTTCTTTCCATCGCTCTGATTTCTATCCGTCGCTTCAGCTTCTCTTTCCGTCGCTCTGATTTCCATCCGTCACCTTAGCTCTTCTTTCCGCCGCTCTTGCCTTTCTATCCGTCGCTTCGGCTTTTCTTTCCATCGCTCTGATTTCCATCCGTCACCTCGGCTCTTCTTTCCGTCGCTCTTGCCTTTCTATCCGTCGCTTCGGCTTTTCTTTCCGTCGCTCTGATTTCTATCCGTCACCTCGGCTCTTCTTTCCGTCGCTCTTGCCTTTCTATCCGTCGCTTCAGCTCTTCTTTCCGTCGCTCTGATTTCTATCCGTCACCTTGGCTCTTCTTTCCGCCGCTGTTGCCTTTCTATCCGTCGCTTCGGCTTTTCTTTCCGTCGCTCTGATTTCTATCCGTCACCTTGGCTCTTCTTTCCGCCGCTCTTGCCTTTCTATCCGTCGCTTCGGCTTTTCTTTCCATCGCTCTGATTTCTATCCGTCATCTTGCTTTTCTTTCCGGCGCTCTGATTTCTATCCTTCAACTTGCCTCTTACTCCCCTTCCACTCCAATAAAAACAAAAAAAACGCCCACCGAAGTGAGCGTTTCTTCTTCTATCATTTATTCATTTGTTCCTTTTTCTACATCATATTGTGTAATCCAGTCACTAAAGCTGCCTACATACAGTTGAATATTTTCGTAACCCTCATCTGCTAGCACTGCATACAATGGTGATGCTGTAACACCGCTTCCACAATACACAACAACGTGCTCGTCTTGAGAAACCTTGCTGCGTAACGCATCATTGGCTTGCAAACGGCCATCTGATTTTAATTGCTCCCAGTCAAAGTTTTTCGCAGTTGGAATATGCCCAGCAACCAAATCAAGAGGCTCCGTCTCACCACGGTAGCGAGCTGCGGCACGTGCATCAAGCAACGTTGCTTCAACTTCTCCATCTACAATGGCTTTAACTGCTTCACGTGGAGCATATAGTTCATCTCGCCAAACAAACTCAATTGTAGTCGGTGGATATTTTATAATGTCTTTTGTGAAAGATATTTTTTCCTCTAGAGCAGGTGCACCACCGTTCACAATTACTACATTTGGAAAGCCCGCATATGTCAGCATCCACCAAGCACGAGGTGCAAATGGTGCCGCTCCTTGATCGTAAACGACAATTTGGTCCTCATAACTTAATCCTAATCCTTGGAATACTGCCGATAATTTTTCCTTATTTGGCATAGGATGGCGACCATTGTTAGAGCCCATATCTGATAGATCCTGCTCTAAATCGATATAAATCGCTCCAGGAGCGTGTGACTCTTCAAATATTTTATTCCCCGCCTCTTTGTTTTGTAAATCAAAGCGAGCATCTACGAAACGGACTCCATCTAACTGAATTTCCTCAACTGATTTGAATACTTTTCCCAAATGAATCACCTCATGCGTATTGTAATTGTTCGTAAATAGCTTTCCAAGAAGCTAATCGACTTTCTTCCTGAAGTGCAAGTCTTTCTGTTGCGATTTGTTCAAGTGCCTGATGGAAAATATGCAGACGTAAATTCTCCGCTTCCTCAGAAATAAAAGTAATAGCCCATGTCATTAAGGATACTTTTTGTGAATCTAAATAGTTTTGCGCATCTGGTTTTGTTAATACCTCAAGCGCTTCACTTAGCTTCATTTTTTCATTCTTCTCAAAGAATGCCTTTTGATTGCGGAAGTGTGATTTCACACCCGAATATTTCGCGATATCTGTAAATGGCCCTTCAAAATCAAGTAAATCTGGCTCAGAAGATTCAAACGCTAAGAATGAGAAGCTACGGTTTAATTCTTTTAGCTCACGTACTTCATCTTTAAAGCGCTGTTGCATCTTCTTACTAATAAACTGTGATAAACGGAAGTTTGTTACACGCATTTCTTGTGTAAAGTCAAAGCGTAAACTTTGCATTACTTCTTTTAAAGCATGCTCTAATGCTTGCTGAGCCGGCATTGCTGCAAATGTTGAAGGATTGTAGCCTTCCTTAAAGAACTCTGGGTAACGATAATACACACGCTGAAGAACATAATACAGTAATTCATCAAGCTCTTGCTTCGTTTCGCTTTCTAACATACTTGTATTAAGCGTATTAAACTTCGATTTTATATGCTGTTCAAGAGTTGTTAATTCCTCTAAACGCTCATCTTTACGCTTTAAGTTCTCTTCTGTTTGCGCAATTAAGTCACCTAAACGTTGCTCCGTTTTATCGACTTCTTCTGCAAGCGCCTGAACAGCCAATGCACTTAATTCATCATTTAAGAATGAGTGGAATGCATCCTCGAATGGTGGCATACCTGATGTTAAATCAGCACCCTCTACTTTTTCTTTTAACGCCAATAAGCTTGACACACCGTAAAGTCGAGGGAAGCGAATGCCAAAGCGTTGTAGCTCTGAACGTACATAACCCTTAACATCTTCCTGCTCTTCTTCTGTTGTTGCTAAATCAATCGCGTTGACGATAAAGAACATCTTATCAAGTTCGAAGGCATCTTTCACACGCCCAAGTTGGATTAAAAACTCGCGGTCAGCTTTAGCAAAAGCATGATTATAATAAGTAATAAACAAGATTGCATCTGCATTACGAATATATTCAAACGCAACACCTGTATGACGCGCATTAATAGAATCTGCTCCTGGTGTGTCAACAAGTGTCACACCCATGCGTGTTAACGGACTATCATAATAGAAATCAATATTATCAACAAAACATGATTTATTTTCTTGCGCAACAAATTTTTCGAACTCTTCACGATTAACACGTAATACTTTTCCAAGCTCAGATTTAAATGTTGGGAATCCTTCTTTATATGCACGAATAAATGATTTATGCACATTTAAGCGTTCGTCCGATAGCTGCACCGCAAGTCCCTCATCTGCACGATTAAATGCCTCTTCTAAAGAAGAAACTGATAAACCAACTGCTGCGTATGAAGCTTGTATATCCTCTAGCATTTGGTCAGCTGTTTTTAACAGTACATCTGCTGTTTCATGCGGATGCTCTGGAGTCACAGGACGAATTTTATTAATTGCCGCCGTTGTAGGGTTTGGTGATACAGGTAAAACTTTCGCACCCATTAATGCATTAGAGAATGAAGATTTCCCTGCACTAAATGCACCGAAAAGCGCGATTGTGAAATCCTTTTTCTGTAATCGTTCTACTTTATTTTCTAAGTAACTTGCTACTTCTGCAAAGCCTTGTACATCTTTTACCGCATTTGCCGTATGAAGTGCACGCTTAACTACACCTTCAATAGGAAGACTTGTAGCACTTACTGCTTGCTGTGCCTCTTCTTGCTGTAACGCCTCCTCTTTTGGCTTTAACATCGATTCATCAAATAATCGAATATCTGCTAAATCTTGCTTAAAGGCATGATCCCAGTTTGTAAGCTGTTGATTTGCTAGCTTACGTATTTCATTGCTTGCCTGATGCATAATACTTGCACTATATTGCTGATAGCCCTCGATTTCAAGCACTGACTGAATAGCATCAACTTTCGCTTGCATCCCGGCCATTTTTAATTTAGATGGAGCAGCTGTTTCAGTAGCCACCGCTTCTAAAGTTGTTGCTTGTGCATCTTTCCAATTATCTGTTTCCTGGATGAAGTAGCGTTTTGTTGCCTCTGCCACACGGTTTGCGAAGTTTAGAACGGCATCCCCAGTTAATATAGCTCCAACTTGTACCTGCTGCTCAATAAGTGAGAATGGTAATTCAAAGGCGTAGGCATCAATAGCTGTAGCACGTTCTTCATTTAATGCACTGACATCCTTTAACACCTTTTTCATTAACCCTTTTAAATGTCCAGTAATCTGTGCATGGACAACATTTTGATAGGCAACATAGGCATCCTCTTTACGGCGGTTACGCTCTTCCTCTGTTTTTTTCTTAGCAGTAAATAATCCCCCTACCTTGAAACCATCCTGCTGACTCTCTAAATACAGACGTAATTTATCGCGTAAATCAGCTGGCATAATGGCAGCATTCGCAAGAAGTTCTTTACGTTGATCTTCGAACGTTTCATTCCATGCCTCAATTGAGAACAATTCAACTTGACGATTTAGCTTATTGTACTGCTCTAAAATATCTTTATGGTTTGCCCAGTCATCGGCACTTAATACATCTTCATCGATGTCTAAACGATCTTGTCTTTCTTCTGTTAAATAAGCATCATGCTCACTTTGTAATAATCGCAGCGTATTTGATGCAGTCTGTACAAGTTGATCTTGCCAATCATTCATACTATCCATAACAATTTTCTTTACAGCTTTAAAATCGTTATAAGGGTGCTCAGGTTCTCTTAATGAAGTGAAAAACACACCTTTTGGTACTACACCCCAAGCCGCAAAGGAATTGTGAACTGTTGCTTTAAATTCCTCAAAACTTAATTCATTTTCATTATGTTTATCAATCATGTTTACGATTAAATAAACGTTTGGATTGTACTTCATTAATTGCTTTGTAAATTGAAAATTCAATTCTGATTGCACGTGATTGTAGTCCATTGTATAAAATACGATATCAGCAATATGAAGGGCTGACTCTGTAGACATACGGTGTGCATCATCTGTTGAGTCGACACCTGGCGTATCCATAACTGTAACGCCTAGTGGTAATGTCGATGTACTATGACCAATTTCAATTTGTGACACTAGGTCCCCATTTTTACTAAGCTCTTTCACGGTTTTAAAATCATAACCTGCTTCAAATTTTACAGGCTTCTCATTGTGCATATAGACAATCGCAAAGTCTTCATCTGATTTATGGACTTTAACGATATTGGCACTCGTTGGAATAGGACTAGACGCAAGTAAATCTTCACCTGATAGTGCGTTAATCATACTTGATTTACCAGCAGAGAAATGTCCAGCAAAGCCAATAACATATTCTTTTTGCTGTATTTTACGTGCAAAAAGTGATGTCTTATCCATACGCTCTGTATCACCATTATGCTGATAAATTATGTATTGTAACGAAGCTTGCTTTAATAGCGCCTCCAACTGTTGTTCAAAATCTTTCATAAAAACAGTAACCCCTTTATTCATATTAATCAAATTTCGCCTTGGCGTAATTGCCGCTGTCGCTTCGCTTTCGCGCAGATAAACAATGCGTCCGGATTTTGAATTGTGCGAGCACAATTCACTCCTTTAAAAATCCGTGACATCCGCCGGAGGCATTAGGCCAACACGATGTTGGTCACTCCACAGGACGTGGCGTTCTTAGACTGAGTTCCTCTATTTCAGTCTAGTTTTGGAAATGAACTATATCCGCATTCATAAAAACCACTTCAGTGGAAGTAGTTTTTATGAATGGAGATAGTCATAATTAGTATTCTACCTTATTCGACAAATAAAGTATAACACTTATTTACTTTAAAAAGCATATATATAAAGGTTTCAGACGCCATATTCATCCATATCGTCCTGTTTAATCAAAAAAATTTATGCATTTTTCAGGCCCACTATAAAAACGTGGTTGATTTCCGTTCCGACTGAGCGCTTTCCTGAAGGCGGGCTAACACGACGGTAGTGACGATGGCGTTATCACAGGACGTGATAGTTTTAGCCTTCGTTCATTTATTACTCCCCCAAATAGTCTCCACTCCAATCAACTTTTGCAAGTCTAAGTTTTAACAAATGTCATCCTCAATTTATGGTGGTAGCCCATTATTTTTTTATAAAGCTAGTAATTTCTATTTCAAAATAGATGTACAACTAAGCAAATAATAATTTTTTTCATATTTTAAGGTAAGGAAAATTAAGTTTTAAAAAAATTTGATGTGTGATTGCAATACTAATAATAGAAAATTACAAAGTTAACTTGGGAAAAAATTAATTAAATGGAGGGATAAAGATATGGTGAACTTTAGGAATCACCAAAAAATCGAGCAAAAATGTGGGTGTGGGTGTGAAGATCGATTTATTTGGCCACGTATAAAAGCTAGTACCATTCCTTCATTAGACCCTCCCCCGGTCATTGATCCTATTGGAAATATTATTCCAACAGTAAATAGATATTTCTATATTGCTACATCAGATATTGATTTAACTAACGGGGCGACTCTAGCAGCTAGCCTATTTTGGGATGATGGTGGGAACCCAGTAACTGATTTTAAGATTTTTAATCCGAATGGCTACATTAATCTTTATATCAATGCCGTCATGCAAGAAGGTGGAATTTACACCTTAACTCCAACCTCGATAACCTTAAGTCCAGATAATTCAACAATTTATGGGGGTACACCAATCATCATAGAATCATTAGGATTTTCTACAAAGTAAGATTGCAAATCAATGAAAGGAGGTGAAAATTAATTGGCGCTGTCTATTATTAATATTCATGTCAATGTTTCAGGAAGTTCGACAAGATTTTTCAATGTTTTAGCTGCACCCTTAACGATCACTGATGGTACAACGGTTGCCGCTAATACCTTTTTAAATGATAGTGGTACTGCTGCAACTACTTTCCCCATCGTTACAAACGGGTACTATAATTTATATATAAATGGGGTGCTTCAAGAAGGTGGTTCTTATTCAGTTTCTGGAGCGGAATTAACATTCCATACTGTTACAGGAACTTTACCAACAGGAACACCAATTATTGTTGAGGCTGTTGAATTAGTGACTACACTTTAATCGCCTTAAGTAAATAAGAGATACTTTATTTCATGAGTAAAAGGATAAACCTCATATAAACAAAAATGGATGCCTTAGAATATTTCATGGCATCCATACTACTTTTCTAACTTAAAAATTTTTTTAGCATAGTCCAGTGCAAGTGGACCATCTCCGTGTATACATAATGTTTGCGCGGAAATTTTGATTTTCTTTTGTTGTACTGACATAACCTCGGCAAAATTGCGTCATGAATCGGCTTTTGACCAACATGATTTTTTACCTTGCTACTCTAACTTGTACCTAAGAAAAGTTGTGAACATGCCTACGCATTATCTGCAACGGTTTACCAAAATGGAGGGTCTGTTGGCTAATCCACTTCGTAGTAGGAAAATCAATCATTTGTTGCACGAATTGTCTCCTCGATACAGAGCCTAATAGAAGTTATTAAATCATTAATATTCCATCCCGGTATTTTTCCATGCTGAATCGCCAAATCAAATGACGCAGGAATATGAATAAATCCAGCACGAATCCCTTTATGTTGCTTTGCGTAAGCTAGCCCTTCATACATAATATTATTGCATAAATAGGTACCTGCCGTATTTGATATTTCCGCAGGATATCCCTCTTTGCATAAACGATTCACCATATTTCTAATAGGTAAATTCGTAATATAGGCATCTACACCACCATCATAAATGCTCTCATCTACTGGTATATAACCATTATTATCTGCTTCACCGTCTTTAATATTAATAGCAATTCGCTCAGGCGTTATTTTAAAACGTCCTCCAGCTAAACCTAATGAAATAATGATTTGTGGCTTTGTCTCAGCTATATATTGTTTCAGCTGCTGAGCAGATTGCTGAAAATCTACTGACAAAATGCGTCCTACAATTTCATAGCCATCCATCATTTCTCCATTTAAATTTTCCACAATTTGCATTGTTGGATTGATTTTATAATCAAGAAATGGTACAAACCCAGTTAATAATATCTTTGTCATTGTCATCACCTAATTTCTAAAGGACGTCGCTTGATTCCTCATCCCTATCTTATATTTATTTATTGGTGCAGATACTATAACTCTGATTGATTGCTTAGAGAATCAGTCATTTATTGAATTTTTTAATCTTATGTATCATTTTTTATCAAATAGTACCGCACTGATTTGTTTAATTCTACAAAAAAACAATTCCCTTTTACAATATATTTCTGAAAAAACAAACAACTCTTATTGTCGTTATTGCTACTATAGGATAAATAAAAAAAGCATGATCTCAAAATTACTTAGACCACGCCTTACTTTTATAGAAATTGTAGATACTGTTATCCTCTTATTTCAAATGTGCAGTCGCCTGTTTCATGACGTGTTTTCCCACTCCAATATAGATAACCACTGCCGCTCCAATAAATACGAATGTCATCGCTGACCGCTCCTTTTATATAAAATTATTATTTGAAAGACTTAAACGTCCATTTATTGATTTTGAAAATCATTCTCATTAATATAATATAAATTTCCCTCTAATTCGTCAAGTCATACTTTCATCTTACCCTTTCAACATGGTAAGATGTAGAAAAGTCGGAAAAAGGATGCGGTAACGATGAGTAATTCGAAGCACTTTCAAACTATTTTAAATGGGACAATTCACGCTTTAAAATCGATCCTGCCCATGGATATAGAGGTGAAAACTCCTAGTATTATTTCTGAACCATTTCAACAACAGCAAATGGGTGTTTTAATTGGTTTAATAGGGGATTTAAAGGGCCGTGTAATCATTGATTCTTCTCCAGAAATATTTAGCGGCATCGGCAATACGATGTTCGGTATGCCTCTTGAAGGAGAAATGTTGGAATCCTTTACAGGGGAATTCGGAAATATGTTTGCAGGAAATTTATGTACTACCGTAGGACAAGAAAGCTTGGAAATTGATATCACACCGCCAACAGTGATGGTTGGCAACACGAAGTTATACGGCTTTGAAAAAGCATTTGTACTCCCTGTTACAATTCCAAACGTTGGTCCGCTGACAGTTCTTTTAACTATTGAAGGAGAATAGAGTACTAGAATATCGAACTGTTCCAAATGATATATCCTATGCTAATACATCAAACATTTATGAACACTCTTTTTCATTCTCTTTAATTAACAGAGGATGCTCCATTATGCTCAAGTCTATATTTCAATTTGTAAAATTTCTTAAAAAATAAGTAATTTTAATAAAAATCACTCTAATCTTATCCAATAAGTGGCCATCTCAATGACTATTGAGGTGGCTATTTTTTATTTCCTCCTCATTTTTTCACACTTTTTTCACATATTTCGCTAAGAAGTGTGATTTTTTTCACATCAAAAAGAAATTTATTTATATATCATTGGCAATAAGAAAGACACATTAAAAGCGTAGGAGGAGCAAAAATGGCAAATAAAAAAAAGTCAGATGAAAATTTAAAAGGTTCACTCTATGCGGTATTTGGAGTAGGAATCATTATTATCTTACTTTGGGTGTACTGCTTCGATTTGTTCATGAATCGTTTTTAACTTCTTTCAGCGGGTTTCAACTGAAAGAAATTAAAGCCTCCGGCGGATGACCCGGAATCGGAAAGGAGTTCTTAGAGGATGTTAGCCTAAAATCATCGCATCCATGCGATAACGGCTAACTGACCTGCGTCGGTGCTGTGTTGCTGTCGCTACGCTTTCGCACAAAAAACATTTGCAGGCCTAAGCACAAAGCCGTTTCCGGACGCAATTATGCCAAGGCATAATTGATTCTACTAAGAAAGGACAGAGACATATGCACTTACATAAGTATGAAAAATATTGGCTTGTGTTTGGAGCTGCTACTTTAGTAGCATTCCTTATCATTCTAGGCATCGGTGCATTCCATCAAGGCTCACATCCGAACAATGGTAAAAAAACACTAGATTATGAGAAAGTAAAAGAATTTGCCCCCTTCGATAATCCTGGTGTTCATAAAGTAGAGGGTAAGGATTGGGATTATGAAGTGGTTGTTTTAGCATCAGCATTTAATTACGATCCTCCAGAAATTGAAGTTCCTCTTGGAGCTAAGGTGAAATTTATCGCAACAAGCGCAGATGTAATGCACGGTTTTGAAGTTGCAGGTACAAATATTAATATGATGCTTGAACCAGGTTACATTTCGGAATATGTAACTACAGTAAATAAAGAAGGAGAGTTTTTAATCGTATGTAATGAATACTGTGGTACAGGACATACGATGATGCACTCTATGCTAAAGGTGGTGAAGCCAAATGAGTCTCAATAAAAATTTGACAAAAGTGGATCGTCGTGATGCGAAGCTAGCGATGGCACATATTTACGTTGCATTCATCGCATTGTTATTAGGGGGTCTTGCAGGTTTATTACAAGTTTTCGTTCGTTCTGGACAATTTACATTACCAGCAGGCATTGGTTACTATCAAGTTTTAACCGTACATGGTGTTTTACTCGGTCTTATTTTAACAACATTCTTTATTTTTGGTTTCCAAATTGCCAGTGTTAGCCGTACGTCAGGGACTTTTTCAGATGGTCAACGTCGCCTTGGCTGGATTGGCTTCTGGTTAATGACTATCGGTACGGCAGCAGCTGCAACAATGGTTCTACTTAATGAGGCAACTGTTTTATATACGTTCTATGCTCCATTGAAAGCTCACTGGATATTCTATTTAGGCCTTACATTAGTCGTGGTTGGTTCTTGGGTTGGCGGCGCAGGTCAAATTTTACGATATGCACAGTGGCGGAAAGATAACAAAGGAAGCGGACAACGAAGCCCATTATTATCATTTATGGTTGTTGTCAACAATCTCATGTGGTTCGTAGCAACTTTAGGCGTAGCTACTTCTGTTCTATTCCAGCTACTTCCATGGTCTTTAGGCTTCATTGAACGTGTTGACGTAGCATTATCACGTACATTATTCTGGTATTTCGGTCATGCTCTTGTGTATTTCTGGTTATTACCTGCCTACATGGTTTGGTATGTCATTATTCCGAAAGTTATTGGCGGAAAAATTTTCTCTGATTCTTTAGCAAGACTATCATTTATGCTATTCTTAATTTTCTCTGTACCAGTTGGGATTCATCACCAATTAACAGAGCCTGGTATTTCTGGCACATGGAAATTCATTCAAGTTGTTTTAACATTTGCCGTAATCGTACCATCCTTAATGACTGCCTTTTCGATGTTTGCAATGTTTGAATTACGTGGTCGTGAATTAGGTGGCAAAGGTCTTTACGGCTGGTTCAAAAAATTACCATGGAAAGATGCTCGTTTCTTCGTACCATTTATCGGTATGGTAGCGTTTATTCCTGGTGGCGCAGGCGGTATCGTCAATGCTTCTTACCAAATGAACCAATTAATCCATAATACTATTTGGGTTACAGGACATTTCCATTTAACAGTTGCAACAGCCGTCGTATTAACTTATTTCAGTGCGGCATTTTGGTTAATTCCACATTTAACAGGTCGCACATTGACTAAATCTTTAAACAATCTTGGTAATTTTGCAGCTATTTTATGGGCTACTGGTATGACAATAATGTCTTCCGCTATGCATATTGCTGGTCTGATCGGTGCACCTCGTAGATCCGATTACTCTGAGTATGGAGGTGCTCAACAAGCTTATGATTGGATTCCTTATCAAATCGCTCAAGCTGTTGGTGGTACAATCCTGTTCATCGCTATCATAATCATCCTTTATATTGTGGTGAAATTAGCATGGTTTGCACCAAAAGGCGAAGAGGAATTCCCAGTTGGTGAAGTACATGAAAACGGGGGTACTACACCAGCTATCTTAGAGAACTTTAAAGTATGGCTTGTTATTTTAGTAGCATTAATTTTATTTGCTTATACTATTCCAATTATCGATATTATTTCTAACTCCCCACCTGGCTCTAAAGGCTATAAGCTTTGGTAACATTCTGTTGCATCTTCATAAAAAAGCGATTTCTCTAGCTGAGAAATCGCTTTTTACTTTAGAGCTGATACAACTTCGTATATTTTTCTTGTAAATAGGTTGCTAGATATTTCGCGTTTAGGCCTTCGCCTGTCGCATTCTGTAGCAATTCGAACGGCTTTTTCAGTGCACCATATTGATGGACTTTGTCTGTTAACCACTCTCGAATTGGCAGGAGCTCACCCTTTTCTAATAGCTCATCAAAGTTTGGAATATCTTTATCCATTGCATGCTTCCATTGTGCGGCGTAGATCATTCCTAAAGCATAGGATGGGAAATAGCCAAACATGCCCCCTGACCAGTGCATATCTTGTAGTACCCCTTTTACATCTGTCTCAGGACGAATACCTAAATATTCCTCGTATTTATCATTCCATACTTGTGGAAGATCTTTCGCTTGAAGATCGCCATTAAATAGGTCACGTTCAATTTCATAACGAATCATAATATGTAATGGGTATGTTAACTCATCTGCTTCAATGCGAATAAACGATGGTTCCACCATATTAATTGCTCGCAGGAAATCAGTTAATGCTACATCGCCAAATTGCTCAGGTGAATACTTTTGAAGTCGCTCGTAGTTATGCTCCCAGAACTTTTCGTTCCTACCTACAAAATTCTCATAAAATAAAGATTGGGATTCATGTATCCCCATAGATGTACCCGTTGCTAACGGTAAACCATCAAGCTTCACATCGATATTTTGTTCGTACATGGCATGTCCACATTCATGGATTGTTCCAAAAATTGCTGAGCGGAAATCTTTCTCATCATATTTTGTTGTAATACGATTATCTCCATGATTTAAGCCAATCATAAATGGATGCACACTTTCGTCTAAGCGACCTGCATCAAAATCATAGCCAAGTTGTGTTAATATTTCTAATGATAATGCACGCTGAGATTCACGAGGGAAATGCTTAAATAATATGCTTGTATCTGGTTTATTTGGTGAATCTGCGATTTTTTGCACAAGAGAAACGATTGTTTCACGTAATTCACCAAAAACTTGATCTAAAACATCAGTCGTCATTTCAGGTTCATATAAATCTAGTAATGTATTGTATGGAGAACCGTTTTTAATACCCCAATATTGAATGAATTTCTTCTGCCAGCTTATAATTTCCTCTAAATAAGGTAGGAATAAAGCAAAATTATTTGTTTCCTTTGCTTCTTCCCATGCTGTTTCCGCTTTAGTTTGTAGAATTACGAATTCCTTATATTCATCAGCCGGAATTTTTTTATTTTGATCATACTCTTTACGTACTTCCTCTAATACACGCAGCGTAACATAATCAAGATCTGCCTTTCGCCCCTCTAGATTCGTTAGTAATTGCCCTAACTCTTCACTAGTTTGCATGTCAAATAAGGAGGCAGATAATGTTCCGACTACCTCTGAGCGCTGAGCTAATCCCTTCTTTGGAGCACCGGTACGCATGTCCGATACGAAAAACATATACATTTCTAAAAAATGTAGACATCTCTACTGTGACACAACTTATATCTTCCGACTTTCGTATTTGTGTCTTCCTTATTCTTCGAGTCTGGTTTCGCAAAAAGCTACTACCATTTAGTATGACTCTCCAAAGGCTTAAATTCCGCAGTATCGTTGCGTACACATCTAAGGTTTATTTCTAGTTAAGCTCCTTAGATTGAATAATTTGCTAAATTAATGCTTGCGTTCAAATCTCTATCCAGCTTTAATCCACAAGAGCAGATAAATAGTCTGTCTTTCAGTCTCAAATCGGATTTGATTTGTCCACAACTAGAACAAGTTTTTGATGACGGAAACCATCTGTCGGCTTCAATAAATTCAATTCCGTATTTTTGACATTTATATTGAATTTGCCGTTTGAATTCATATAGCTTTTGCTCGGCTACAGCCTTCGCCAGATGTTTATTTTTCATCATACCTTTTACATGTAAATGTTCCATTACAATACGAGATGGCTTGGTTTTCACGATCTCATTAGAACACTGATGTAAATGATTTGTTCGGATGTCGTTCAGTCGCTTATATAAATTACGAATTTTAGCGTTTTGCTTTTGAACATTTTTCATATTCTTTAAAGGTATTTTATAGATTGGCTTTCGTTCTTTAGTATACGCTTTTGTGTTGGCTTCCAGTTTACGAGCTAGTTGTCGTTGTTCTCGCTTCAACTTTTGCTCTAATCGTTTGACTTCTTTGGTTTTGTTGATGTTCTTTTTGAATTCGCCATCAGAACAAACTGCCAATTTTTTGATCCCAACATCAATTCCTAAACTTTCACCTGTTACATCAAATGGCTCAAATTCTTGCTCATATCCAATGGATAAGAACCAATTTCGTCCGTCAAATGAAATGCGTGGATTTGAATATTTATGACCTTTTTTAAGCTTAGGAAGTGCATTGCAAGTTTTTACAATGCCAATCTTTTCACCTCTAAAACCTTCATTTGTTCGTTTTAAACTTTCGTAATTTACATAGAAGCTAACTTTACTTCTTCGTCTGCTTTTGAACCTTGGCTTTTCAGTCAATCCTTCGAACCAACGCTTTCTAGCAATATCCGCATCTTTTACGGCCTGCTTCATCACATTGCTTCCGACTCCCTTAAGCCATTTATGCGTTGTTGGTTTCAGTTCGTTATTGATTTTCTTACGAACTTCGCCCTCTTTGACTGTACGCTTCTCGTCGTTATAAATACGTTCGCTTTCAGCCAAGAAATAGTTGTAAGCCCATCTCGCAGTCCCCGCAGACTTCCAAAATAAAACCTCTTGTTCTTTAGTTGGTTTTAGTTTAATCTTTGTCGCCAATATCATTGTTTTTCACCTTGACTTGATGTACTGGCTCGACAATAGCCAATGACCAACTTTTGTTTAGCAAATTTCCCAATGGACATTAATTCCATGCGTACCACCTCTCTTTCACTATGATAAAATCACATTACCCTATTTAGAGAGGTTGTTAACATTTTTTATATTTGTATATATTTTTCTTGTTCACACGAAGGCGCAACCCTTCATGCAGTCTTTCTCTCACGAGTAGACCTCTTATGCTTTCACATAAGCGCAGACTATATCTTCATCTTACCTTCTAAATAAGAGCCACATTTTTCTTCCGCCATTCGCTTGCGGTTTTACTCTCCCTCAAGGAGATAGTCGTTGAACGTTTTCCTTGTCTCATTAGAGATTTAGGACTTTCGCTGCTAAACATCCATTGTCAAAGCACTTAGCGCCACCGTTTTCCGTTGTCACGATGATCCTTTACGGACACTGAGTAATTTTTTTCAGCTTATGCCATCCTTGTTGTTTTTTCTGCTTTCGCACCGTTACGTCTGCCGTTTCCAGCTCCGCGTTGGTCACAAGGCTTTAGGAGTTAAAAGCAATTAACGTGGAGTTCGCACCAATCGCTTGATACGAAGGGTATTCTGTTATAAATCTATGCTTCTATACAGATTTGTATAGTTTTGCCTGAATTTATCGTAACAGTTTAGTTACCCAATAAATCACACTTAATGCTTCTTCGTAGTGCTTCATTTTTTTCACATAATCAGTAAATTGTTGAACAGTCATACTTCATCCTCCTTTTCACGATACTATTTTATCATGTTTTCGAATATTTTGTATATTATGGACTTTATAGTATTTTTTATCGCATAGTAGGTGATTAAATTCTATAATTTATTATACCTTTCGTACAACTGCTTGCGTTCGATCCCCTGCACAGTTTTTTGTAGAATGAGAAGCGTCTTCACGGTGCTTTCACTAACGTGAAGTACATTGGATAGCCATTTATTGGAGAAACTCACGCAACCGGTGTTGCGAAAAGAAACATTTTAAATCCGTATTTTTTCATCCCATAAGTTGTTTGTATCTCATATAAATAATACACCGACGAGTACATACACTACCAAGCGGTATAAACATAAGAGCATTCGTTAATGATATGACAGCATGATCTTTCCCCCATTTTGCTGCAAGTACTCGTAAAAGAAGAATGCCAAGAAATAAAATAACTCCAGCGACAGAACTTTGTGTAGTTACGACTCCTCTTTCATGATTAACACGAATTTTTTCTAATTTTCCTCTCCATATCCCGATACCTATGCCAATTGTTAAACAAATGAAGTACAAGATAAAGCTTTTCGGCGTTAAATTATCTGAACTTAAAATAGAAGTACTCGGTATCCAAATTAACAAAATTGGTAATATCCACATTCGAGTTGGTCTAACTTTTTTCTCCCTTAACATAAGAAGAATAATGACTAAAAGGATAACCAAGTAGCTACTCATTTATTACCCTCTCTTTATTTAAAAATAAATTCTTAATAAAAGTATATTTTAAAAGATAATAATAATAGTCCATTTTTTTAAACTACTTCCCTCTTGTAGATGTAATTTCAAAGAAGTACCTTAAAAAGACTTTGTTCTCTCATAAAAAAACCTCCCCAATTAGGAATGTAAAAGACTTTTGCCACCTTTTCATTTCTACTCGGAGAGGATCAACTTAAATGTAAGTTTGGGTATAAGTAGTTTGATAACTCATTTATCTTCTTTTATGTACAACAAAAATATTATAATACTGCTGGAATTATATACTCTTTAATTAACGGCCATCTATCTCGTGGATTCATAATGAATTCTGAACTAATTGCCACAACCATATTCATTTTTGGAATACAACAAATCATATTGCCTCCATCCCCTATAGCTGAATATGTAGAAAGTCCGTCTTCTTGTCGTAGCCACCATAAATAACCGTAATTATTAGAGTTCATCTCTGTTGAATCACGAATCCATGTCTCTGAGAGAATCCTTTTATGATCCCAAACGCCATTGTTTAAATAAAGGTAGCCAAATCGTACCATATCACGAGTAGTTAATGTTAGTCCCCATCCACCTGTCGAATAACCGTTTGGATCATGTACCCACCCCTTAACGTTTTTTCCGAATAAATCATCAAACCCATAAGCGTTCATTTTATTGTTAGGAATTTCTTTCATGCCAAGCGGTGTAAACAAATGTTCATTAGCGAACGCTCGTGCACTCTTGCCAGTACTTTCAGTAAGAATAGCTGACAATAAATGTGCTCCAGCTGTGGAGTATTTAAAAGCGCCTATTTCCCCATTTTCACCTATAATATCAAGTGTATATTTTATCCAATCCTGCTGTTGACATAGAATATCTAGCGGCTCATTCCAAACCTCATATGGATAAGGTACTGTCATCGTGAGAAGATGTCGTATAGTAATCTGTTGTTTCTGCTTATTAGCATCAGAAATATATTTAGGGAAAAAATCTAACACCTTTTCTTCAACGCTTTTAATATATCCTTTATCGATAGCGATGCCTATAAGTGCAGATAGTACACTTTTGGTTACAGATGCTACGTGGTGACAATCATCAGGACTTTTCCCATTAAAATATTTTTCATATGCTAAATTACCATTTCTAATTATTACAATACCATTTATATTGGTATAATCACTTTTTATCGTGTGCTCTAGCTTGGAAAGCTTTTCAGACTTTACCGTGTGCCAATTTATTGTTGTTTGCATAGGAACCTCCTAATGGTTATTTTGTCATTTTTTCTTAACAGGAAAATATACCTCCGTAATGTAATCCTCAGGGGAGTTTACTTGACGTGGATCTGTTACATATATTTCATATGGCGGCAATATCAATTCATAACCCTCGTTTTCAATCCACTTCATTAAATTAGCATAGACAGATGTTAATTCTGGATATGCCCCCTTTAAAACAGATTTAGCACAGAGGCTTCCAGGCAAATCTCTCGTTCCTTTGACAGACTCAGCTATTGGAATAGCGAACTCAGTATCATTACCAGTAGGATTAAATTCAGGGCTGTGGTAAATCGTCATCGGCTTTCCAAGTAAAGTGAGCTGCTCCGTCGCAATCTTTTCGTATAGCTTGCTAAAATAGTCACCATATCCCGATGCATAGTCATCACTGCTCATTATGAGTCGCTTATGAAGGATATTCATTGGCTTTGTTTCAACCAACTGTACTTCGATAGCGTCAAGGTACGACATGATCGGTATCCCCTTTTCTAAGTTTGCAATATCATGACTTAGTTGTTTTACAAGATATTCAAAAGCCTTTAGTTTTTCTTGCATCTCATTTCTCTTATTGTTAAGCGCCGAACAAAGCATTTCTTCGGATTGATCCTCTTCTATTTCCAGCATAGTTTTAATTTCTTCAAGAGAAAAATGATACGATTTTAACCGATTGATATAGAGCATCCTTTTTAGTTGTTCGATGGAATAATACCTATAACCGCTTTCAGTATTTATCTCATCTGGGTTAATTAATCCAATTTCATCGTAATATCGAAGTGTTTTTGTCGAGACACCACATATCTTCGAAAATTCTCCAATTGATAGCACAAAACCACCTCACTCAAAGATTTGTTATTGTCTACAATTCATTTATACACCTTCCCCTTAGGGCAAAGTCAATTAAGACTTATGCTTTACTACCTTTATCTTTAATTTCCTTGATTGAAAAAATTTATTGACCATTTAGTACAAAAAAAGATATTCTATTAATGTAAATGAGAGGTGGATAAATTTGACTAAACGAGGCAGACCCCGAGAGTTTGATTATTCCTCAATTGTAGATGTAGCTATGAAAACTTTTTGGATAAGAGGGTATGAGGGGTGCTCTACACAGGATTTATGCAATGATACTGGACTCGGGAAAGGCAGCTTATACAATACTTTTGGTAGTAAACATGAACTATATAAACAAGTATTAGAACGTTATCATGAGTTTGGAATTAAGGAACAGCAGGAATTATTAAATGCTCCAATTACATTGAAAGAGCGGTTATGTAATTTTTTCGAATGGGCATTGAAAGAAGATTTTGAGAATATTGATCAAAAGGGTTGTTTATTAATTAATGCGAGTTTGGAAAGAGCTAATATTGACTTAATGGTTCAAGAAATTTTCTCGCGACATGTCGAGCTTCTTAAACTAGCAATTGAAAAAGTAATGGAGGAAGGATTGCAAACTTGCGAAATTTCAAAAAATCAAACAGCCGAGGAATTAGCTAGTCTATTTTTAAGCAGTTATTACGGATTTCGTGTTCTTAATGTTTCGATGCAAAATCGGGTGTTGTCTGAGCAGATTATGAAAGGAACATTGGAATCTATTTTTGGCGCTTAGTGCGCTCTTTTTTAGCATCATTTTTGTACCAATCGTTACAATAATAAATTAGGAGTGTTTTTATGCCATCGATTATTTATTTACTAGCTCTAGCAATTTTTTGTATGACTACATCTGAATTTATGGTTGCAGGTATGATGAACGAGCTTACTCTAGCATTTCAGGTTTCTGTATCTTCAATTGGGTATTTAATTACAGCTTATGCAGGAGCAATGGTAGTAGGAGGACCTATTTTAACTGCAACTCTTTTACAAATACGCAGTAAACAAGCATTATTATTTTTAATGTTTATATTTTTAATCGGCCAGTCGCTCGGAGCTATCGCTTGGAACTATGATGTTATGATGGTTTCACGCATTATTACCGGTATTGCTTCATCTTCAGCATTTGGTGTTGCCATATCCTTTTCTGCAACTTTGGTTACCTCTAATTCAAGGGGAAAAGCTGCATCCATTGTTCTTGCAGGTTTAATGATCGCAACAGTCTTAGGCTTACCTATAACAACAGTTATCTCGCAAAATTTTGGTTGGCGTACGAGTTTTTGGTTTGTTTCTATTCTCGTACTAGTTTCGGGGATTATGATTCAATTGTTACTTCCATCATCGCCAAAAAAAGCACGATTAAACTGGAAAGATGAGCTCATGCACTTTAAAAATATTCATCTTTTGGCAGCGTACATAACAAGTATGTTTATTATAGGTGGTACATTTGCAGCCTTTAGTTATTTCACGCCTATTTTTACAAATATCACAGGCTTTTCAAGCGCAAGTATTCCATTTTTGCTTGCTCTCTATGGTAGTGCAACAGTCATTGGGAATATAGTGATTGGCAAATTTGCTGATAAGTATACAATGGAAACACTTTTGTGTGGATTGATTATTTTAATCGTAGCATTGTCTTTATTTGCTTTAGGAGCTGAAAATAAATATATTGCAGCTATTACTACTGTTTTTATTGGCTTCACTGGCGTAGCAATGAATCCAGCTATGGTGGCGAGGGTGATGAAAACTGCTAATAATAGCACTATGATAAATACCATTCATAGTTCTTTTATTACGCTTGGTATTGTTATTGGTTCATCACTTGGGGGCCTAGGTATTAGTAATGGATATGGCTATATATCACCTCTGTGGATTGGTGTTTGTTTAGCTATCTTAGGATTACTATCATTATTCCCATATTTACATACAAGGAAGGAAAATTAATGGGTTCCGGTGGCTAGCAAGCCGTTTTTCCTAACATTCACCTCTTTTTTTAATTGCTCAATTTGAGTGTGTGTACTAAAAAAGCTCTCCCATCGTTTTCACGATTAAGGAGAGCTTCTACTTTTATATAAAAAATACGGGGGAATTTTAACTAGCTTTTAAGTACAATGTTCGGTTTCCAATCAAACATTTTTACGAGCTAAATTTTATAACAACAGATACATAGTTGGGGATCCTACATATCAAAGAAGTTAAATGTTTTGACAAAGTGTTATTACTTGTTTAACGGCTTCTGCCGATTGATGGAGCGCCGCTTTTTCTTCATTTGTCAGGTGCAATTCAATAACTGATTCAATGCCATTGCCACCTAATATTGTCGGTACCCCTAAAAATAATTCGTGGTAACCGTACTCTCCTTCTAAAAGGGCGATAGAAGGAATTATTTTACGTTGATCTTTCATGATGATTTCAACCATCTGTGCACATGCAGCGGCTGGCGCATAATAAGCACTACCATTGCCTAACAAACCAACAATTTCTCCGCCACCTTTACGTGTGCGTTCTACAATTTGCTGTAGTCGGTCTTGAGGAATCAGTTTTTCTAATGGGATACCTCCAGCATAGGAATATCGAATTAAAGGGACCATTTCGTCGCCATGTCCACCTAAGACGAATCCTGATACATCCTCTGGTGCAATTTGCAGTTCTTGTGCTACAAATGTATTAAAACGCGCTGTATCTAACACACCTGATTGACCGATGATACGATTTTTTGGAAAGCCTGTTTCCTTATAGCAAACATATGTCATGGCATCAACTGGATTGCTTAATATAAGGACTATGCTGTTCGGAGCATAATGTTTTATTTGTCTAGATACTTGTTGAATAATTTTTGCATTCGTTGTCACTAAATCATCTCGGCTCATGCCTGGTTTACGAGGAATACCAGCTGTAATAATGACAATATTTGCTCCGGCTATATCCTCATAATTGCTCGTTCCTTTAATAGAAACATTAAACTTTTCGATTGGTCCTGTTTGTAATAAATCCAGCGCCTTTCCTTTTGTTGGATTCTCCGCTTCTGGAATATCTAACAGGACAACATCTCCTAGCTCTTTTTGGGCTAAAAATAAGCTTAAAGTTGCACCAGTATGACCAGCTCCAATAACAGCGATTTTACTTTTTCGAAATGTCATTAAGCCTCACCTCGATTTTCTGTAGCTGTTGTTTCCGTCGTTTTTTTAGCACGCGTCGATGTTGGAGTTGATGCTGGCTTTTTCTTTGGAGCTTCTGGTCCTTTAATCATTTGAAAAACATCTTCATCTGGTCGCGGAATTACATGAGCGCCTAATAGTTCTCCAACACGCATTGCAGCGGCTTTTCCAGCTTCTACTGCTGCCTGGACAGAACCAACATCACCTTTTACGACTACTGTCACAATCCCACCATCGACGAACTCTTGCTTGACGATAGTTACATCTGATGACTTAATCATCGCATCAGCAGCTTCGTAAGAACCTACTAATCCTTTTGTTTCAATCATTCCAATAGCGCTACTCATTCTCTTCACCTCGCATTACTTCTGTAGAATCAATAATACCTATAACGACCGCATCGATAGGTAACGGATTTTCTTTCATAATATAACGGGATGATCCACCACTTGTAATGAGCACATCATCTCCAATTCCTGCCCCGATACGGTCAGCTGCTACAATTTCTGTACGAATCGGCTGTTGATTGGAATCGATTGGTTGAATGATTAATAATTTTAAGCCATTCAACCCTTCTTCTTTGCGTGTTGCCCATACACTCCCTATCACTCTTCCCATCTGCATGAACTTCACCCTCTTTATCCTGCATGGATTATACTAAAATTACTCAGAGCGAATTGTTAACGTCTTATTCAGCTCTCGTATTTTGTCATACGCCAATGCTGTCACAATTGTTTTTTTAGGAACCACAATTTCCTGTGCCTCTATTTCAAGCACTTCTACTTGCGAAAGTAGTTTCTTATCAAATTGATAGCTTACTGGTTTTTCAGCCTGACTTACGACTGGCGGAAGTTCTTTGACATTCATTTGTTCGTTAGCTTGAGCATTGACAATTTCCGCAAATGCACCTTGTTGGATTAAACCGGCATTTGCCTCATCTGTATCGATATGCATCTCCAATCGATAACGCTCTGAAACGCGAATCATTACATTTGATAAAATAATCGGTCTTATACCTTCTACTTTAATTTGTACCGATTGTCCGTCCACTACTTGGAACCGAGCACTGTCAGTTGGCGACATATGAATATGTGCTTGTGCAATAATGAGTCCCTCATTTAGCACGACACTGCCCTTTGGACCAATAAGTGTAACGGGGCTAGAGCCTTTTATATCTCCTGATACCCTTAAAGGTGGCTTAACCCCTAATTTCATCGCGTCTGTCCAGCTAAGTTCTACTTGAGATAATGAACGTGCTGGACCTAAAATGCGTACCCGCTCAATGGAACCCTTTGGACCAGCTATAACAACTGTTTCCTCAGCAGCAAACTGTCCTGGCTGTGAAAGCTCAAACTTCGGTGTTAATTGATAATTCTCACCAAAAAGCTGCTCCACTTCCGCTTGAGCAAGATGTACATGTCGTGCTGATACACCAATAGGGATTTTTCCGTCATGTTGAGAGGAAGGCTGATCTTTTAAAACTTGCTGCAATACTTCTTCAACAATTTTTTGGATTAAATTTTCCTGCATCTAACCTCCTCCTTATGTCAATGATCTGATAATTCTTCCTTGTGCTTGCTGTTCAATAAAGCCCGCATTTGCTTCATCTGTATCAATATGCATCTCTAGACTAAAATCGTTTGATACACGAACTACAACCCCACGAAATGTCACAGGTCGCTCACTATCAACTTCAACAGATACTAATTCATTATTTTGTACGTCCAATGCTGATGCGTCTTCTTCCGTCATATGAATATGTGCCTGTGCAATAATAACTCCCTGCTCAATGATTATTTCTTTTTCTTGATTGATTAATTTGATGCCAGCTGAACTTTCGATATCACCCGATTGTCTCAAAGGAGGGGTTAATCCTAATTTCATTGCATCTGTTCGACTAATTTCCACCTGTGTTGCCGCTCTTACTGGACCTAGTACACGTACATTGTGAAGAACACCTTTTGGTCCCTCAATAGAGACACGCTCTTTAGCTGCAAACTGCCCTGGCTGCGAAAGATCAAAATCCTTTGTTAACGCTGCATTCGGACCAAAAAGTGCCTGTAAATCCTCTTCACTGACATGTATATGACGAGCTGAAATGGCCACAGGAAATGTTTTTGTCGCTGTATTCAAGTTAGCCACCTCTATATCTATTTCGCTATATTGTTATAGGAAATGAAGCAGGATGAAGCGCAATTGTAACATCCTGCCCTTCCGTTTATGATGTTCTTTCCGTCGGTTCCGGGATTCTTTCCGTCACTTCGGCTCTTCTTTCCGTCGTTTCGACTTCCTTCCGTCGATTCGGACCTTCTTTCCGTCGGTCCGGACATTCATTCCGTCACTTCGGCTTTTCTTTCCGTCGCTTTGGCTCTTCTTTCCGTCGTTTCGACTTCCTTCCGTCTATTCGGACCTTCTTTCCATTAATCCGAGGATTCCTTCCGTCGGTCCGGACATTCATTCCGTCGCTTCGGCTTTTCTTTCAGTCGCTTTGGCTCTTCTTTCCGTCGTTTCGACTTCCTTCCGTCTATTCGGACCTTCTTTCCATTAATCCGAGGATTCCTTCCGTCGGTCCGGACATTCATTCCGTCACTTCGGCTTTTCTTTCAGTCGCTTTGGCTCTTCTTTCCGTCGTTTCGACTTCCTTCCGTCTATTCGGACCTTCTTTCCGTCAATCCGAGGATTCTTTCCGTCGGTCCAGACATTCATTCCGTCACTTCGGCTTTTCTTTCAGTCGCTTCTGCTCTTCTTCAGTCGCTCCAGAGCTTCTTTCCGTCGCTTTTGTTCGGACTGAAATAAAATTAAGCTTCTGCTTTTGGTAAAATTAATTCTAATTCATGGTGTGGGCGTGGGATTACATGAACTGATAGAAGTTCTCCAACACGTTGCGCCGCTGCTGCACCTGCATCAGTAGCTGCTTTTACTGCTCCTACATCACCACGAACTAATACAGTGACAATACCGCCACCAACATGTACTTTTCCTACTAAATTAACGCTAGCAGCCTTCACCATTGCATCCGCCGCTTCAATTGCTCCTACTAATCCTTTTGTTTCTACCATTCCTAATGCTGTACTCATTTGTCATTCCTCCAAATTATTTATTTTGTAATGTTATTTGTTTTAATACTTGATCAACAATTTGTTGAACTATGGCTGTATCCAAAGATGGATCTTGTGCCTTGATATTCTCTACTACCGGTTGTACTAAAAATTCTGGTTTTGGCACTTCTACATCTTTAATGCCATAAGCCATACGTTTAATATTCAATAAATGTCTCGCTGTAATGTTATCGGACGTAATATTGCCACCAAACGTACCACAACCTAATGTAAAGGATGGTGCCAATCCAGTAGTTCCACCAACTGCGCCTAGAGATGATAATGTATTGACAACAATTCTGGACACTGGTAAATCGACCGAAAACTGTTCGGCTAAAGCTGTATTCTCTGTATGAATCGAGCAAGAATGTCCGCGTCCACCTATGTTTAGTAAATCAATCATCACCTGTTTTGCCTCTGTGCTGTCCTCAACTGTATATAACGCAAATATAGGTGATAGTTTTTCAAGTGAAAATGGAATGTTCTTGCCAATCATCGTTTCCATACCAACAAGTACTTTTGTATCTTCCGGCACGGTAATTCCGATAGAATCTGCCAAGCAAGCTGCTGATTTACCTACAATTTGAGGATTTACCTTACCTGGTACAGGAGAAATAAGCTTCTCCATCTTCACCTTCTCTTCATCGCTCAAAATATACGCATTGTTTTTCTTTAACTCTGTTAAAACTTGCTCTGCAATGACTTTATCTACGATAATTGATTGCTCTGTAGCACAAATTGTGCCGTTATCAAAAGACTTACTTTGTACAAGTTGGCGAACAGATTTGGATATATTCGCAGATTTTTCAATGTAAGCTGGGACATTTCCTGGTCCTACACCATAAGCAGGTTTGCCTGAACTATAGGCTGCTTTTACTAGAGCACCGCCACCAGTTGCTAAAATTAAGTGTATATCTGGGTGCTTCATTAATTGCTGCGTAGCTTCCATAGAAGACATTGTTAAACAGTGTAGCAATCCTTCCGGTGCGCCTGCTTCTTCTGCAGCTATTCTACAAATATCCAAGGCCTCCTTTGTACAATCAACCGCATATGGGTGTGGGCTTAGTACAAGACCATTTCTAGTTTTCAATGAGATAAGTGTTTTAAATATTGCTGTTGATGTTGGATTTGTCGTTGGTACAATGCCTGCGATTACTCCAAATGGACTAGCAATCTCTGTAACTTTCTTGATTCGATCGAATCCAACGACACCAACTGTCTTCAAATCTTTAATATCTTCATAGACATCTCTAGAGGCTACCTCATTTTTCATTTTTTTATGATTAGGTATGCCCATTCCTGTTTCCTGAACGGCCATATTTGCCAAACGTTCTGCCTCTTTAAATGCTGCATCCGCAACAGCTTTGACGATATTATCTACTTGTTGCTGTGAATACTGCATGTAAGCAGCCTGTGCAATATTGGCACGTCTCACGGCGTCTCTCATTTCTTGAATTGCTAATAAATCTTTATCTAGTGTGGCCATAAAGCCCCTCCTTTCTAAACAACTGGATTTCTCGCTATATTCTCAATAGCCTCTCTAAAAGCATTTGCAGCAGCTTGGCATGATGATTGGCTACCACTTAATAAACCGCCACCGAAATTGGTTTCAGATGGTGGACCAAAGAAAACCTTTAGTTCTACATCTGCCGCCTTTAATGCCGCATCTAAACCAACGACAGCCTCAAGGGGCGGTGCTATTAAATAAGCAAGGGCTGTTCCAACTTTAACGTTTGCCAGCTCAGCCAGATACGTACCACAGCTTGCTACAGTATGTGCAAAAAGAGCGTGGTTTTCATTTTGAAGAATGGCTTCAAAATACGTATCAAACTGGATTTTCTGCTGAATCGCATCGAAACCACTGCGTATTTCATCAGGCGAGCTACCAGCAATGATGCCAATGACTTCACCAGATAATGGACCAGATGCGTGTGCAGCTCCTGCATAAAAGCTTTTTGCATAAACAACATCAACATCTGCTTTTTTCGTAGCTTCGTCCAACGCTACATATCCAACATCATCTATTGTTAGAGTTACGAGTCCAATGCTATTGTGATATGGCTTTAAATCTAATTGCTCTGCTAATTCATTATTCACTCTTGGAATGATTTGCATTGCCAAAATTTCTGCCATAATTTTTTGAGGATTCATTGTTTGCCCCCCTAACCTTCTTTTGCCACAAGACCTACTCCACTTGCCTTGTAATGTAATATTTTTTGAACTACTGTTCCTAAATAAGCACCTGCCTCTAATGGCGGGATACCACCTTTATGAATGTTCGAAACGACCATTCGATCAGCTTCTACTGTGCCAATTCTAGGTTGATAGCATATATAGGCACTCATTGACTCAGCAGATACAAGGCCAGGACGCTCACCAATTAGATAAACGATCACTTCTGCTTGTAAAATCTCGCCAATTTCATCCATAAGAGCAACACGCCCTTTATCAATATAGAAAGTAGTGCCTATTTCAATATTTAAATTGCTAAGACTTTGCTGTAACGCTAAATAAACATCTTGCACATTTTCTTCAATCGCACTTGCACTTAATCCGTTAGAAATAATGATTTGTACCTTTGGATTTTTCTTACACTTTGATTGAATTAGTGTCTTTGCTTCATCTGATAAACGACGACCTAAATCCGGTCTAGTAATGTATTCTTCCTTATCTGTCACTCTAGTAGTTACTTGAAAGACATCAAGCTTTTGTAGTAGCCCTTCTGTCACTTCTCCATATACTGCATCTACTGCCGCTGCATGATCGAGTCGGAATTTTAACCAAGTTTTTGTTTTTGGTCTTGTCCCAGCTCTGCCAACACCTATTCTTGCTGGTGTATGCTTTTTAGCAGCTTGAATACTTTCAGACACTTCATCCTCTTCAAATTTAAATTCTGTGATAGGTACTGAAGTATAAGTCGATTCATCATTACTTGCGCTGTAATATGATTGTTCATAATTACTTGATTCAGTATGATAAAGCTTAATTAATGGTTCATTTGATTGTTCAATTGTGCTCGGGCTTACTACTTCATCAGCATAATTAGCATTAGCTACCGTATTGTGAAACTTAATAAGTGTTTCCTTTTGGTTTTCTGTTGGCACAGCTGTGTCATGATAAGATTTGTCTGACGCATTATTGCCCATCTTTTCCATAACTAACTGTGTGATCATCGAAACTAGTTGTTCATTCAATGGATTCACCTACCTTTCAAATATAGATAAATCGCCAGCTCTTGCAGATAGACGACCATTTTCATAAATGCCCATTTTTTCTAACCACGCGAGATATTCAGGAGCTGGTTTTTTACCAAACGTTTGAAGTAATGTTGCGACATCATGGAAGCTCATTGACTGATAGTTCAACATGACATCGTCGCCCATAGCTGCAGCGATAATAAAGTTGACACCCGCTGCTGTTAGCAAAACACTTAAATCTTCAATATCATTTTGGTCTGCCTTAATATGGTTTGTGTAACAAATATCCACGCCCATTGGGAGACCATGCATTTTACCCATGAAATGATCTTCAAGGCCAGCACGTATTACCTGTTTGTTATTGTATAAATACTCAGGTCCAATAAAGCCAACAACGGTGTTCACAATATACGGGTTAAAATGTCTAGCAAATCCATAATTACGCGATTCGAGTGTTACTTGGTCAATGCCCATATGTGCCTCAGCAGATAGCTCCGAACCTTGTCCTGTTTCAAAGTAGAATAAGTTCGGGCCTGTTCCTGTTCCATGCTTTTTCACAAGCTCCTCTGCTTCTCTTATTAGATCAGCAGAAATACCGAACGAACGATTAGCAATTTCCGTTCCAGCAATACTTTGGAAAATCATATCGGCTGGTGCACCTTGTTTAATAGCCTTCATCTGTGTTGTAATATGTGCTAATACACAGTTTTGTGTAGGAATCGACCAATCATTGATAAACTCCTTTGTCGCATGCAATACTTTTTTCACACTTTCAACGGAATCATCTACTGGATTAATACCAATAACTGCATCACCAATACCATAGGACAATCCTTCTTTTAATGAGGCAATAATACCGTCAATATTGTCTGTTGGATGATTTGGCTGCAATCTCGAGGACAGTGTGCCCTTTTGTCCAATCGTAATATTGCAAGTCGACAGTATTTCTACTTTATTGGCAGCATGGACAAGATCTAAGTTGGACATCAGCTTTGTAACGGCCGCAATTATTTCTGAATTCATGCCCTTGCTTAATCGTTTTAATTCCCGATCGCCTGTTTCATTGGATAAAATATATTCTCTTAGCTGCTCGATACTCCAGTTTTTTATTTCTCCGTAAATTTGCTCATTAATATCACCTTCAATAATGCGTGATACTTCATCATTTTCTTGAGGAACTAACGGATTTTCTCTTATATCCTTCACTAATAGCTCACTTAGAACGGCCTTTGCCGCAATTCGCTGCTGTACAGATTCAGCTGCAATTCCAGCTAACTGATCTCCTGATTTTTCTTCATTGGCCTTCGCCATTACATCCTTTAATGAATTAAAATTATATTTTTCTCCACCAAATATCACCGATAGATTCACATTCATCCTCCTTACTTTGAATGGAAAGCAAGTGTTTTTACAACGACTGGGACAACACCAGATGGTAGTACTTCCCCAACGTCAATATAATCACCTGTTTCTACTTTGATTTGATCGATGCAAATAATGGGAACTGTTTGATTGATCGCTTGTATCGTTTGACCAATAACCTTTGCATAATCTGATTGAATGACTATGATAATTGGTATTTCCTTGGAGCTTCTCATCGCTAAGTGTTTCAAAATAGCCTCACATAATGCATGGACATCCCGGAAGCTTAAATATGGTAACTGACTAAAATAGAGTGCAAACGGAGAGCGATTCTCCTGTATAGAAAATAGAGCATCAGCTTGTGCAACAGCTGTTTTCACTGCATAGTCGAATTCTTTGCTGTGCGTATCTATATGGCAATTGAAAACAGGCACATTTTTTAAAGGCAATGCTTCCGCATCTACTTGGATCGTTGCACCACTAATCTCAGTAGTTTGCGTACCTGCACCAGTCACTGTTGCCCGAGCTGTTTCCTCTGGTTTTAGCCATAAAAAGGATTGTAGCTGTTCATGCTGCAAAAGACTTTTTGCCAATTTTTCGCCAATATCATCATACTGTCGGTTTGTGCATTCATTTTCATAAATACAGGAAGCTACTCCACCGGAAAAAACGATTGCTTCAACCGGTTTATCCCAAGTTGGTAAATGTCCTAGCAATAATGGATGCTGTTCGTCTATTAATTGTCCGCTTAGCGTCTTCGCTACTATTTCCACTAATTCTTGGATTATTTGTGTGACACGTATATCTTCTGCTGAATCACCAACATTTAATGGATTTGACCATTTCTCCATAAGTTTCATTATGGGTGGTGAAATCGATTTGATAATGCCATTGTGAAACTCTATAAGTCTTCCACCGACATGTAATGTACATGTACCAATTACTTCTCCAAACTGCATTACCGCAATATTTGCTGTACCACCACCGATATCGATGTTAGCGATAATTTTGGCAGTATTTTTAGATTGCTGTAAGGTACCTGCGCCTTTTGCTGCAATAATGCCTTCCAAATCGGGCCCAGCCGTAGCAACTAAAAAGTGACCAGCAGTATCTGAAATCGCATGGACAACCTCGCTAGCATTTTCCTTTGTTGCAGATTCTCCTGTAATGATAATGGCACCGGTTGAAATATCTGCTGGTGAAATCTGGGCCAATTGATATTGCTGAAAAATAAATTGCTCGATTTTTTCCATGTCGATAATTTCTTTATTGATAAACGGTGTTTTAATTATAGGACTTTGATGCAAAACCGTTTTTTCAATAATTTCTATTCGTGGCACATGCGTTACACCTGCAACGTTTTTCAACAGAAAACTACTGACAACCATCTTTGTTGTACTTGTACCAATATCAATGCCTGCACTATAAATTTTTTCTGTCTTCAACTTACTCTCCCCTCTCGCCACTACGGGCAATACATGAGATAAGGACTATCACGATCCTTCACAAACTGACGAATTTCTTCGTCAGAATTGAGCTGAATAAGTGGCGCAATAAACTCAATACCAAGCTTTTGCCACGAAGAAGTTTTCACAATAGGACCATGCGTCATGACATTTTGTAATAATGTTATTGCCCTTTCTACATCTGCATGGGGTGCATCAATTTTTGTAATGACACCAATTTGTATTTTGGGTATTCCTAAGCTAAATTGCGGAGGAAAAACACTCTTTGATGAGGTGGCATCCTGCAAATAAATCACATGTGTCACTTCAAGCGATGTTGCCATAATGTTTCTGTAATACATCGGATTTTCTATATATTCTCCGGGTGTATCAACAATCCAATCATCATAAACGAGCGCCTGTGTTTTATTGGCTTGTCTATCCTTCCCCAATAATGCATTCATCAGTGTCGACTTACCTGCTTGCACACCACCTATGATCATTACTCGATTTTTCATACGGCACATCCTATGACTTAGTTATTTTTGATGGCGTATAGCCTAGCATCTCTGATAGAAAACGATTGATCTCTTGCATCGCCATTTCCACCTCTGAGACACTACCAACAATAACGAGACTGCCAGTAAAGCGATCTAAAAATCCTAGTTTTACATTGGCTGACTTTGTTGCTAAATCCCCTGCAATAATAACAGTCTCACTCGGTGTACATGTCATGATGCCTAGTGCGCCTGCCTCTTGAATGCCTAGCTTTTGAAACATTTCAGGGTCAGGATTTGCTATTAGATGACTCAATGTTAGTTGCTTACCTGGCACAAACTCCTGAATAAAGCGTTTCTTTTCTTCACTCACACATCATCACCTCTTTCAAGATTTTTATCTGTTAAGTATTCACCTTCTTTAATAATGCCTGCCTTGCGATCTTCTTGTTCTAGCCTTAGAGCTGTTGGAACAGATAGTTTATAGGCTAAAATAATAGCGATCACTCCCGCTAAAAACTTACCTGTAATAACAGGTAAAATAATTGTCGGTTGGAAGTTAGCTGTAAACGATAAATGATCTCCTAGAAGGAAGGCTGAACAAACACCAAAAGCAATGTTAATAACCTTATCTTTAGGTGGCATATGTCGAATGAGTGTAAACATGGCTAAAATATTAGCAATTGTCGCTAAAAGACCTGCGCTTCCTACTGATGATAAGCCTAATTTCCCACCTAGTGCTTCTAGTGGTCTCGATGCATATTTTCTAATTAAGTACACCATCGGGAATGCTCCCGCTAGCATAATACCAATATATCCAGCTGTTTCTAATGCCCGGAACTGATCGACTTTATCTGCCATGATCGGATCAAAGCCCCATGCACCGAAAATCTTTGTAAAAATACCTGTGAAAATTTCTACAATCGAGAACACTAGCACAAGCTTGATAGCAGCATCCATCACGCGTCCAAAAATCATGAAGCCTTTGATCATGCCATTTGGAATTAGTTTAAGACCTAACGCGATTAACACTACGAAAATAAATAGTGGTAATAAATTGATTAATATTTGTAAAACGGAAATGGCAAACACGTATGTTGGTTCAGCTGTTGTACTAATCACTTCACGAACATCTGTATTAAACGTCACAATCATGATGGAAGAAATAAATGCTCCAATCGGAATTGTTAAAACACCTGCCATAATACCTAAAGCCATATATTTATGATCTCGCTTATCTAACATGGCAAGACCCATTGGAATAGAGAACACGATTGTTGCACCCGACATAAATCCGACAACTAGAGCCATGACCCATCCTTCATAAGACTCTTTTAACGCATTCGCTAATTGGTATCCTCCCATGTCCGAGGCTAAAATCGTCGTTGCTGCTATTGCTGGATCAGCACCAATCAATTCAAAAATCGGACTAATAAAATGACTAATAAACCACGTTAAGTAAGGTATAGCAGCCATGATCCCTGCAGCAGGTACAAAAATATGTCCAACCGTATGAATACCATTCATAAACTCTTTACCGATTCCATATTCAGCATCTCGAATTGCTCCGATTGCCCCTAAAACTGCACAAGTCATAATAATATAAACGATAACCGTTCCTATCATTGCCATCCTTATCATCACCCCTTTAGATTTGCTAAAAAATTTTGTTATTTATTAAAAAAAAGACGCATTAAAGAGGAATTCTCTTTAAAGCGTCTTTGCTTTAACTATTTACTTGTAATGTATTGATAATGCGCCTTGCAATAAGCACCATTTCCTGTTGAGTCTGCATACTCTCACTGCGAATTTTTTTATAAGCCTCGTCCTCACTAAGGTTCTCTGACTGCATTAGCAAACCTTTTGCTCGTTCGATTATTTTTCGCTTTTCTAATTCTGTTTGTTTATGCAGCAATTCCCCGTTCAGACGGTTGAACTTATCAATTTGGTGAAATGCCACTTCCAACGCTGGAAGGACATTCCTCTCAGAAAACGGTTTCATAACATAACCTAAAATATTGTCCTGCTTCATGTACAGTAACAATTCTTTTTCACTAAAAGCAGATATAAATAGCACCGGTATTCCGAGCTGCTGTTCAATAATTTTACTTGCCTTTAAACCATCTAGCTTTGGCATTTTAATGTCCATTAAGATTAACTGTGGCTTATGTGTAAAAGCCAACTCAATTGCTGATTCTCCATTATTCGCTTGTGCTACCACTTCGTAGCCATTATCCTCTAGCATAAACTTCAAATCAATTGCAATAAGCGACTCATCTTCGACAATCATAACTTTCCTAGTCATTTAGGATAAATACCTCCTCACTTACAGGGAACTGAATTTGAGTATGTGTACCTTGTTCGCTAGGGATAATTGTAAATGTGCCAGCTAAATCATATTCAACAAGCCTTGTAATAATCTCCATTCCTAATGATGCCTTCACCTCTTGCATTCCAACGCCGTTGTCAGAAATATGAAGTGAAATCGTTGAAGCATCCTGTTGAAATTGAATGTCGATTGTACCCTCCTCACGACCAATAAAAGCATATTTCAGTGCATTTTGCAGTAGCTCACAAATAATCAACGCGAGCGAAACAGCTTTTTTAGAATGACAAAATAACTGTACATTATCGTCATGAAAGGTTAACTGAATAGATGGTGTGTTGGATGTCCCAACCATTTTATGTCCAATTTTTTTAGACAACGCGATAACGTCTACTTTCTCTTCAGCGTTATCTTCATTTTCTAAAATAAGTTCATAAACAGATGAAATACTATATATTCGATTTAATGCCTCTTGAAAAGCACTTGCACTAGAAGCTGACAATTCATTTCGCATTTGCAAGCGCAATAGACTTGTAACTGTCTGTAAATTATTTTTCACTCGATGGTGAATTTCTCGTATAGCAAATGTTTTCATCATTAGTTCATTTTCTTTCAGCTTAAGTTCTGTAAGATCTTGAATAATGAGGAGTGTTACTTTATCGTTTTGGTCACGAATAGGAATTTTCTTCACAATAAAGGATTTACTATCAATCGTAATTTCTAAGAAAAAGACATCGCCTTTATCATAGACCTCCTGTAAAAAAGGTAAAACCTTATTCAATGCAACGTTGTCAAAACGTTCTAGACCTGATAGTTCCGATATAAATTGGTAACCCGCAGGATTGCTATAGATAACTTTGTTTTCATGATTTGTGAGAATAATTGATTCTACTAGCAAATCAGAAACTACTGGAATCGGTTGAGAATTCGGCTCTACAATATGCTCAATTAATGCAAAAGGCATATGTCGAAAATCATCTTTAGGTGTTGTTTGCATTTCCACCTTTTTTTCCTGGATTAACACAGCAATAACCTGTTGTTGGTCATTAAAGAGAGGGATAACGTTTTGTTCAACCGTTATACCTTCTTGTGTGATAGCTCTAGTAATTGATGATTTTTCTTTATTTTTAAACGCAGCAAATACCGCTGGTTCGAAGCTTTCAAATACAAATTTACCAATTACAGATTTCTCGTATAAGCCGTAGCCATTTTCTGTTTTTGGGAAAGCCTCTGCCACAACAATTGCATGTGGTAAGTTTTCCAACATACAATCTATGAACATATAACAATCTGTCAACTCAGCATAATACGATAAAGTAGCTTCTATTTCTATTAACTTATCTACATCTGTTGCAGATAAGCTTGTATATTTTCGACATAAAGATTGAATATTCGACAGGCTCAACCCCCCTATCATCGAATAACAAAAGTTATTTTTGACTATTCTTAAAATTCTTTGTCATTATTATAAACCTTTTGTAAAATTATTTTCAATATAAAAAATAAATAATTTTAATAATTTTCGTTGCATTACAAAGAACTATATAGCTTAAAAGAGAAATATTCAACACTTTTTTCAAACTCATTATTATTTCACAACAAAAATGTTATTTTAATATATAAAAAAGCGAGTTTGCAACAGATGCAAACTCGCTTTTTTCTACTTTATTTCTGGTGTAACCGCTAATATATTTTCAAATGTTTTACGCTGCTTTGCTTCGTCTTCATTCAACAAAATATGAATATCTCCACGGTCATTTGATGTACGAATCAAACGTCCCATCCCTTGCTGTAAACGAAGTTGCATAAACGGTAATTCCACTTCTTCATATGGATTTTCTGCAAATGTACGTTTCGCATCAAATAATGGATCATGTGGAGGGAACGGTAAATCATAAATAATAACTCGTGTTAATGCCTCCTCCGGCAAATCTAGACCTTCCCATAAATGATAGGAGCATAATGTTTTGAGAGTGCCTTCTTGGAAATCACGAACAATTCCAGATAGTTCACGGTCCCCCTCAAACGCTACATACATCCGTTCCATAAGAGGTAACTCCGCTTTGAAATCTAACATTGCCTGTTTTGATTTAAATAAAATTAATGTTTTTTCACCGTCACGTAATAGCTGTTGAACACGCGCCGTTTTCTCCTTTTGAGATAGCTCATGTAAATAAATTTGCATAACTTCTTCATAATCGAATGGAGATGGAACAGAAAACGATTGATAATCACGAATTCCTAAGCTATAAGCAATATAGGAAAAATCTTTGTTGACTGATAAAGTTGCTGAAGAAAATATTATCGGAAGCTTTTTAGAGAATAATTTTTCTGCTAAAACTTCTGTGATGAGACGCGGCATAATTACGAGCGTTTCCTCTCCATCAGTTTCCTCTAACCAATCGACTGCATCACCCTGCGCTATGAAAATACGTAATGATGCCTCGTATTGTTCTAAATACTCCTCCGCCATATTTAATTCATACTCTGGAATCATATACATTTCAGATTCAAAGACAAATTCCTCGAGTAATGTTTCAACATCAGCAATAAGTTGTTTACCGTATTTCAACAGATTTGGTGATTTATTAATACGTTTACGCTCTTCTTCTGAAGCTACTAGATCATCTCGTAGCTGGTCAAAAAATAACTCATGGTCATCTTGTAATTTTTCCATCGCATATAATGTACGTTCTCGCACACCATCTACCATTAAACGCTCTAACAATGTAACAATTGTTGTCGCCTGTACTTTATATGTCATTGCTTTTTGTGCGGCATATTCTAATAAATGGCCTTCATCTAGCACCATCATTGACACTTCAGGCAATAAAGCTAATTGCCCTTCACGTTCGCGAGATTCCTTTGTTGCTAAATGCTCCATTAAAAAATCTTGTGAACAAATAATGAGATCCGCAGATTTACGATAATGTGCACGATGTAATGTTTGACCGCATCGATTACGCTGATCACATACTGAACACTGCATAATCGAGTTGTAGTTTACTTTTTGCCAATCTTCATCGCTGACAGTCGGATAATCGCTACGATCACCATAAGGTTGTATAGCAATCATCGAGCCTTGTGCATATACTCCGTCGGGTATAGAAAACGCAATATCATCGATCCATTCGTCGGATACCACTTTTTCTGCTTCCTCAAAACGCTTTAAGCATAAATATTGGTCTCGTGACTTTGCTAAGCGAACATCAATTTCAAGACCTAACGTTTTCTGTAGCTTATAAATATCGCCGCCCTCTTTAACAAGCTGATCGATTAAGGTTTCATCAGCACAAGCGATCAGGGCAGGTTTTCCAGTATAGCGAGCATACGATACAGCTGGTAGTAAATAGGCAATTGTTTTCCCAGTCCCTACACCTGCCTCTGCAAAAAGCACGTTTTTCTCTTTTAGAGCCTGCTCAATTTGATAGGCCATAAAAATTTGTTCATCACGGCATTCAAAGCCTTTTTCAGGTAATTCATCGTAAAGGACGTCCCCCATCCAGTCACCTAATGACTCAAAAAATGAGCGGTCCTTCGTTAATACAAATGGTAAAGATTTACGCAATTGACGTTCCCCCTCTAACTATCTGGTCCTATTATACGCGACGAAACGGAAGATAAGAAAAAATCTTATCTTCCGTTATCGTTTGTTAATCTCTTTTAGACTTTTGTCCCCAGAACTGGTAATAATTCGTTTCAATAAAGCCATTAAATAATTTACGTTTCTTCGTAGTTTGGCGACCGTACAATTCCTCAAAGTTTTTCATTGAAGAAAGCATGTACACAGACCAAGTCGGATGGTTTTTCATGACCTTTCCTAAATCACGAATTACCTGCTCTACGACTTCGATATCGCCAATACGCTCTCCGTATGGTGGATTACCAATCATAACACCATCTGTTAGCTGTGTTGTAAAATCACGTGCTTGCATTTGCTTGAACGTAATCATATCACCAAAGCCCGCTTCTAGTGCATTTTCTTGTGCAATACTCACCATGCGATGATCTATATCAGACCCGATAATTTCTAATGGTTGATCATAGTTCGCTAAGCTATCCGCTTCATCACGTACTGCATCCCAAATTTTTGCCTTCATCCAAGGCCAATCTTCTGAAATAAATTCACGATTATAGCCAGGTGCAATATTTTGTCCAAACATTGCTGCTTCTAATGCAATTGTACCAGAACCGCAGAATGGATCCACGAATGGTCGATTCGGATTCCATTTCGAAATTTGTACTAGTGCCGCTGCTAATGTTTCTTTTAATGGTGCTTCGCCTTGCGCTTGACGATAACCACGCTTATGCAAACCCGCACCCGAAGTATCAATAGTAAGTGTAGCCACATCTTTTAAAATTGAAACTTCAATTTTATAGGTTGCACCGGATTCATCTAAAAATCCTAAGCGCTTATAATGCTGTTTCATGCGCTCTACAATTGCTTTTTTAGTAATTGCCTGACAATCTGGCACACTAAACAACTTTGATTTAACAGACTTCCCAGATACCGGGAACGCTGCATCAACTGGTAAATATTTTTCCCAAGGTAGTGCTTTTACACTTTCAAATAACTGTTCAAAAGATTTAGCAGGGAACTGTCCTACAACAATTTTTACTCGGTCTGCTACACGGAGCCATAAGTTTGTTCGTGCAATGGCCGTTTCGTCACCTTCAAAATATACTTTGCCGTTATCGACTGTTGTTTCATAGCCTAATGCCTGTACCTCTTGTGCTACAATGGACTCTAATCCCATTGCAGCAGTTGCTACTAATTTATAGTTTGCCATACTCTAATTCCTTCCTCGATGTTCAATTTCCCAATACTCCATAAACTCAATAAGTTCGTGAAGTGGCAACGGTTTGCTGTAATAATAGCCTTGAATTATATCACAGTTCATTTTACGTAGTATGTCCACTTGTTGTGCTTGTTCTACACCTTCAGCAACAACTTTCATTTTTAGGCGATGCGACATTTGAATAATTGCATCCACTACTGCCTGTTTTTCATCGAGAGAGCCAATATGCTGAATAAAGCTTCGGTCGATTTTTAAATAATCAAGGGGGAAGCGAACTAAATAACTTAGAGACGAATAGCCTGTCCCAAAATCGTCAATAGAAATTTTAAAGCCCATTTTCTTCAGTCGTACAAGCTTGCTAACCGTTTCATTTGCACTGTTCATCACAGTACGTTCTGTAACTTCGATTTCAAAATTGTTAGCAGGCATGTTATAACGCTCTAATATCGCTTGAACAGAGTCTAAAAAGTTTTGTTGCTTAAAGTGAATGCTTGAAATATTGATAGCAACCGGAGTTTTGTAGCCACATTGACGCATCTCTATAACTGCCTCACAAGCTTTTTCTATTATCACTTCGCTTAAAGGAATGATTAATCCTGTTTCCTCAGCATATGGAATAAACTCTACTGGAGAAACAAATCCTAATCTTTCACTATTCCAACGAACAAGCGCCTCTAATCCTTGAATCTCTTCATTTTCCAAAGATATTTTAGGTTGGAAATGTAGCTCAAATTCCCGATTTTCGATGGCTCTTCGTAGTTCTGAATCTAATAATAAAACGCGCTGAGAGTCAGTCTTCAATTCATCAAAATAAAACGCATAGTCGTTAAGACCATTCTTTTTGGAATAAGTCATTGCCTTGTCAGCGCAATGAATCAATTGCTCAGTTGCTTCACCATCTAATGGATACATACTGATACCAATACTCGTAGAAATAAAAATATCTTGACCATTAATATCCATTGGCTGCTCTATAATCCCAATAATTTGTTCAGCAAAATTTGCGGCTTCTTTGGCATTCTTCACGTTCGTTAACGTAATGATAAACTCATCACCGCCATATCTAGCAATGATATCTTTATTTTTTAACAACGTTTTTAAGCGCTTTGCCACTTCTACTAGAATGGTATCTCCGACTGCATGACCTAACGTATCATTAATTTGCTTAAAGCGATCTAAATCTAAAAAATAAACTGCATGCTGTACTGAATGAGAAATAGTAGAAGTTGATTCTAATAGATTATCCATTCTTTCAATATATGCAAATCGATTTGATACTTCCGTTAATGAGTCTGTTAATAGACGCTTTTCTAGTTCATTTTCTACTATTTTTCTTTCAGACAAATCTGTGAAAATACCACAGTAATTTGTAATTTCTCCCTCATCGTTGGTTACACCAACAATTGTTAACCATTCTGGATATACGTCTCCGGTTTTACGGCGATTCCATATTTCCCCCTGCCAATTGCCTTCTTGTCGTATCGTTTGCCACATATCTAAATAAAATTGCAATTCATGAACACCTGACTGTAGAACGGCTGGCGTTTTTCCGATCACTTCATTACGCTTATAGCCAGTTACAAATTCAAATGCAGGATTGACCAATTCTATTCTTTTATCTTTATCCGTAATCATGATGCCCTCTGATACATTTTCGAAGATCTTTGTCATTAAGGCAGTAGGGTATTTGGAAATCGAATTTAGCTTCTCCAGACTATCGTTCACTCCGTTCATGTTTCCGCTCCATCCTATCTCTCTTTACTACCCTCATTATTTAGAAAAGCGCTTTTGCGCCAGTCTACTCGTATGTAGACAATATGTACATCGTTGCGATAATAGTTTATTAGATGTTTTTAGCGACAGAGGCATGACCAACAGTGTGCAGCCTTATTCTCAAACGTATATCGCGTATGACTAGACATGATTAACTAGTAACTTTTACTAACTGTATTCAAAAGAAAAGCTCTCCACCAAATTGGAGAGCGCTTGTCATTTCATAATAAGCATCAAAAAATTCCATAAGCCATGTTTTGTTCCCGAGTACTCAAACAGCTATCGCCTCGTACGGCCGGGTAGTAATCATCTATCTACAGAGCGAACTCTGTCCCTCTATCCGTTCAATTCCTTCTAGAGAGTGCCCCTACCATAATTTGGGTTTCTCACTCGTGGGGTTTACCTCGTTCCACCTTGCATGTTTCCAAACAAGCTACGTCACTGTGGCACTTTCAGGAAGTTTCAACCATATCATTAAGACTTAGGTTTTCCTTCCGCCGTCAGCCTTTACAGCTGCCTTACCTTATTTTTTCAGTAAGCACGAACACTACGGTCATCTCAGAACCGTGCGAGCATGGACTTTCCTCTACGACGTCTAGCGCCGCAGCGATTACTCGAATTTCATGATGATAAAAAGATTATACTAGAGTTTTATGATAAATACAATATATATTTGACAAAAAATTATTCGTACAACTTACTACCAAATACGTGTTTCTCTAAATTCGAAAGACGTTTTAAAATATCAAAGTTTGTCGTACCCGTTGCTGATGCGACAGGTTGTCTCTTAGGCGTATTATCAATTTCTTCTTTTAGTTGTTTATTTTCTTCACGAAGTTGGGCCACCACTTTTTCAAACGTTTCATAGTCTTGTATTATTTCATCAAGAAATGAATCGACTTCTTCAACATTGTAGCCTTTAAAATTTTTCTTAAATTCCTTTTCAAGGATCATTTTTGACGTTAATTTAATATCCATTCACATCGCCCTTCCTCACACTACATACGTTTCATTATAGCACACTTCATCACATTATACTGTCCGAAAACATCAAATGTAAGGCTAAACTTGTCGTTTCTTGCGCTTACCCAGGAAATTATTTCTTATTTCCTAATCTAAGTAACCTTTTTTTCCAAGAAATTTCCCATTTCTGTTTTTGTTCTACTCTCCATTGCTCATTATTATCAATTAATTTTATGCCCTCTTGCGTATAAAAAAGGGCCTGGTCATAATCTTTCATTTGATGCTCATATATCATAGCGAGCTGTTCTAATACATGCAACTTTTTTCGTTGATCAATGAAATGGAGAGAAGCCACAAATGCATCGATTGCTTCACTAAACTTTTTATTTCTTTTATGCTGGATTGCTAAATAATATTGTGCATTCCCTGCTTCAAGTGCATCAAATTGGGTCGTTACCTTTTCCAAAACCTTTACGCTCTGTGAACTCTCTTTTAAATCAGCGTACCATTTCCCAATATTCGTAAACGTTTTTGCCGATTCTTCGCTTGTCTCTTCAAATAGCAAATTTGTAGAGTGGACATAAAGCGTAATCAGTGAAAGTAAATCCCATTCATTATGAAGAAGGACTTTCATAAGTGCATCTGGAACACCACTTTTGATTGCATCTAAATAAATGATAGGTGCAAGATATCCAGGTACATCTCCAATACGGGAAAAGCCAAGCTTCTCTTCTTCCACAGATTTTAATTTCATTCGTTCCATATCATTTTTCCATAAACGCTTTGAACTATGCAACAAATCGATTTGCCGTTGTGTACGCAGTTTAGGCAATTCTTTTTGGTGGAGTGTCCAACGTGTTTCAAGCTGCGGCCAATCAAAGCTTTTTCCATTGTAGGTAATAACCGTTGCTGTTTTTTGCCAAAGCTTTGATTCAAAAAGTAACGCCGCCTCATGAGCAGGATCCGCTAAAATATATTGAGTTAAAATAAAGCTTTCATCTTCTTCTGATACCTCTAAAAAGCCTAATAGGAAAATTTGTGTGCCTACACCCTTTAAACCGGTAGTCTCAGTATCAAAAAACAATACCCTTTCATCCTTTTCTAACGCATATGGATGCTCGAACTTTGCCTCTTGCCATTTTACTAATGCATCAAAAAAAGACTGCAACTTATAATGACCATGCTGAAAACTAAACGGATAACGCACTTGTCGTTTAAAAACAATACCGAAATCATTTTCTACAACTGTCAGGCCCGCCTTTTCCCACTGCTCAGTATAGCTTGGAGCAACAGGTTTTTGATAAGCAGGTTTATCCTCTTTTTTTATTGTTGCTGTCGTTTTTTTCCCGAGCATTTTTTTCATTTGTAAAATTTTATTTTCGTAAGACATTCATTTCACTCATTTTCTACATTTTATATTGCTAAAACTTGTAGTTCTTTTTTCTTCACTTACTATAATCATAACGCATCTTTTAGCTTCTGCACAAAGAGAAGGTAAAAGTAGTAAGGCTAGTCAAATGTTCTTGGCATCTGAGGCTAAGAAGTTTAAAAATAATGTTCTCCAAAAATATTCTACCGACTAACTAAAATCTATTATTCCGAGTAATAATTCAAGACTCGTTATTTTTGACTTTTATAGATCCATTTCACATCAAAACTATTATTTGAAATAAAACTTTGTGAATATAATCCATTTAGTAGTATAATAATTCCATATTTTATTAATAGGAGGATATTCATGAAGAAATTAGTTTTATTTATTACAATGTTGTCTTTGTTTATGGCGACATCCTTAACGGCTGATGCACACCCAGGTCGTCTTGATAGTAATGGTGGTCATAACTGTTCTGCAAAGTCTAAAGCAAAAGGTCTTTGCTCAGGTTATCATTATCATAATAAAGGCAACGAGGTAGTACCTTCTACCAATGTAGATCACAAAACTCCGACAACTCAAAGTACACCAGAGCCAGTGCTGACAACTGTAGATGTATATATCAATAATGTTAAGCAATATTATAACCCAAGTGCTTATATTAAAAACGGAACAACTTTAGTTCCTATGAAAGCTATTTTTGTATCACTAGGTGCAACTGTTACTTATGACAATGCAACAAAAAAAGTGACTGCATACAAAGATAGTAAAAAAATTGTCATTGGCGTTGGAAATAAAAATGCTTACGTTATTTCAAACGGCGGTACAACTACAATTAAATTAAATCATGCAGCTGAAATTTATAAGGGTACAACTATGGTACCTTTACGTTTTGTAAGCGAAGCACTAGGTGCAAATATTACTTTTGATGACGCTGTATTTATTACAACAAAGTAATTAGTATGAATTACATGGGGCAGCATCATTTTTTGGGGTGCTGCTTTTGTTTAACCTTTCCTGTAAGCGTTATTCAACTTTTGCGCTAAAACAAAAGTCCATTCTAGTAAACTAGAAGAGGGCTTGAAGGAAAAGTTCTAGACTTTTTCCTCTCATGCCCTCTTTTATCTTTAATTTAAAATTCTCAGTAACTCTACTACCTTTTTCTTTGCTTGTTGCAAATTATCCTGAGCCCCTATACATGAAGGACAACCTGATTCGCAAGCACAGCCTGCTACATGCTCCAAGGTCTTATGCAACAAATCTTCCCATAAATCATAAACCTTTTCACTTAATCCAATACCCCCTGGGTACTTATCATAAACAAAAAATGTCGGTTGTTCATTATGAGTTGCCTTAACTTGAGGGACAACTGCGACATCGCTACTGTCACATTGAATGAATATCGGAATGAATGCATTCATCGCATAAGCAGCTCCAGTCATGGCGTCCGTAAGCTCCGCCTCCGACCATTTTTCTAGCGCGGAGAATGATAGCCACGATGAGCTTGTATGCATTTCATCTGGTGGTAAATGAATAGGGCCAGAACCGATATTATCGTGTGTTCCGAAGCGTATTTTTTTAAATATCGTCGCCTGTGCGACTAAGCCAACATCACCGAAGCCAATAATACCACCCTTATAATTTCGGCTCCGATCTTCTTCTAGCACCTTCATCTCGACCGCTAGATTAGCGTCAGTATAGTAATCGACATCTACTTCCCGTACAAACGCTTTCTTTTCTTCCCAATCAAGCTTTTCTACTTGAAATTGAATGCCCTGATGCAAATAAATAGCCTCTTCATGTAGCAATGTCATCGCACTATGACGATCCATTTCACCAATAACCTTTGTTTGCGCAGGGACAGTCATATCAATTATCACAACATTTTCTTGTGATGCAGAGCGAAGACTAATATCATGTGCCGGAAAACGATCACTCATCCAATGCCACTTCTCACTCGTTTTAAAAACAACGCCTTCCTCCGCTAAATATTCCAATAACTCCTGAATTTCATATTCACCATACGTATCATGTGTGGAAAACGGTAGCTCAAACGCTGCACATTTCAAATGATCCATTAAAATCAGCATATTTTCAGGATATATACGTGCTTCCTCTGGTGCACTGCCAAGTAAAAAAAGTGGATGGTTCACAACATACTGGTCAAGTGCTGCCGATTGCGCTACATAAATGATTAGCGCCTCGTCTTGACGTCGACCAGCACGACCCGCTTGCTGCCAAGCACTTGCGATATTTCCCGGGTATCCTGTCATGATACATGCTTGTAATTGGCCAATATCAACACCTAATTCCAGCGCATTTGTACTAACTACTGTTTGAATAGTACCATCACGAAGCCCTCGTTCAATAACACGTCGCTCAGAGGGTAAATAACCACCACGATAACCTCGCACCGATTCATCTAAAAGCTTATTACGTGTAAGTTCCTTTAAATACGTCACAATCATTTCTACTCGCACACGACTTTTAGCAAAAATAATAGTTTGAATACCTGCTGTATATAATCTTTTAGCGAGATCGCTCACCTCTAAAACAGCGCTTCGACGCACGCCAAATGTTTTATGGACGATGGGTGGGTTATAAAAAAGAAATGTCTTTTTCCCAACTGGCGCTCCGGAATCACTAATTAAGGCATGGCTTTCATTCGTTAAAGCTTCTGCTAACTCTTTTGGGTTTTTAATGGTTGCTGATGTACAAATGAAAATCGGCTTACTGCCATAAAACTCACAAATGCGCTTTAATCTTCGAATAACATGCGCAACATGTGAGCCAAACACACCTTTATATGTATGCAACTCATCAATGACGATATACTGTAAATTTTCAAATAAGGAAACCCATTTCGTATGATGTGGCAAAATCCCCGAATGCAGCATATCAGGATTTGTCATCACAATATGCCCTGCCTTACGAACCTTTTGGCGAATGCCAGGCGCAGTATCCCCATCATACGTATAGCTTAAAATTTCCTCACCGCTTTGTTCGATTAATTCATTTAAATCATTTTTCTGATCCTGCGCTAATGCTTTCGTTGGAAATAAATAAATCGCACGTGAATTTTTATCTTCTAATATTTTTTGTAGTACCGGTAAATGGTAGCAATATGATTTTCCAGACGCTGTTGGTGTAACGGCAGTAAAAGAATTACCCTCCATCGCGTGATCAAAGGCTTGACGTTGATGGGTATACAGTTGTTCTATCCCTCTTGTTCGAAGAGCCTTAACAAGTGAAGGATGCAAATTCTCTGGAAAAGGTGCATATTTAGCTTCCCGACCTTCAAGCGTTTGCCAGTGTAAAATGCGTTCCTTTAATTCCTCATCATATCTCCACTCGTTTAACAGTTCACTAATGGTCCTTTTTTTCGATAACATCTGTTTCTATCTCCTTCACTAGCCGTTCAAAAATTTTTAGCGTATACGAGGCTGAATGAATTGCATCTAAAAAACGCTTTTTACTTGTTTCTTTATAGAAGGATTGCACAACAAATTGCTCCATCGATTCAACCGCTGAAGCAATTTGTTGTGTATGCATATATTTTGGCTGATTTGTTTGAATCCACTTATTCGCCTCCTGCTGCCATTCCTTTAACAGCTGGTGAATAATATCAGCGTGTGGCTTAACCTCAACAAAAAAGTCGGGAGTACGATTCTCCTCTCGCATTTGCCAGAAGCGTGATACACAACTTTCACATTCATCTATTAATTTAGAAGTTTGCTGTGTTAACAAAAATTTTGCACCTCATCTCATCAATGAAGGCCCGTCACCATACCTAACGTGGGATTTATTCCGTTCGACTGTGCACTTTCCTGAGGGCATCCGATAAGCCGCTCTTGGCAAAAGGATTTTGGCCGAGGGCATAATCACAAAACTCCATGCTTTTAGCCTTCGTTCCGCTACCGGTCGCTCCAGATTTCATCTGTGACGCTGATCCTAAAGAATAACTAAGCCTCACTTCATCAACCTATTACATGACACACGTTTCAACAAATGTCTTTCCACTTTTGGTGGCGAGCCTTTAAGTCTTATAGTAATTAAGTTGGATTCATCCTTAAAATGAAGATTCATCAACATTTACGTAAATGCATAGTATCATTTTAAGTTGATTTTCCGAACCTGTTTTTTTAAAATTCGTCCTACCTAAAATATTCGTCTGCAAAGTTATTTAAATTATATGAGTAATTTTCGCCTAATGATGAATAATAACCGTTCATCACCAGAAGGGTCTTCTATGCGAAAACGTAGCAACAACGCAGGGCGTCGTTTACGAATACACGATCACAGGACATGATGATTTTAGCCTTCGTCCCACTACCGGCTCGTTCTAGTGTCTCAACTGTGACCAAGAAGTTACCAAGTCTTCACTCCATTCAGCTTATATAAATGGCATAACTTTCAAACGAATGACAATCCTAGCTTTTGGTGATGTGTCTTTTTTAAGGAACATCATTCATCGTGGCAAATAATGTATGAAAAATGCTCATATTGAGTTATATAAATTGCATATGAGATAAGTGTACCAAAGTCTATCATTTTTCACTACTAATAGGCGAACAAGCATTCTTTACTTGCCAGTTCTTTTCTGCTAAGCTTACTTTCTGGCTAACAGATTTGAGCTGCATAAAAAATTGCATACTCTGTGCATTGTTTTCCAAAGACACTCTCGTTAACAGTAATTGATTGACCAGATCCAACTGCGCAACTAATTGTTTTAACTTGTTCAAAATAACGCCTCCTTTGCTTTAATTTATGTATTCCCCGCATGTATAAAATTACCTTCATGCGTGACAAAATAAGCGTAAGTTAGCTGAAAGAAGAAGTATTTCGATAAAATTTAATTGAACTAGTCTATTAAATTTTGTCCCCTTCAAATTTGATCTTCTAGTAGAGAAGCTAACGAGGAGTACGGTTTTTTCTATTAATTCGCATGGGAATATCATCAGTTATTTTGACGATTTGCGTGAAAGAACTAGTTATAATTCATGATATTTTTCGACTTTAAGAGGCGAAAATTGCCCAATGACCGATTTTTATATTGGTAATTTCGACCACCATTAATCTAGCATCAATCATACTATTAATGGAAGTAGAGAACTGCTACTTAATCATGGTAAACTATTGTATAATAGCAGTATTATAGAGGGTGAACTAAGTGACAATTCGTTATCCGAACGGGAAATTATATTCCCCTAATCCAGCTGTTCAAAAAACAGCAAAAAAGGGAAAGGAAAAAGATTTTTCTTTTAGTAATCGAGGAAAAACACTAGAAGATGAAATTAATGAAGCAAACGATTATTATGTAAAAAGGCGATTTGCTATCATTCATAAGAAACCTGTTCCCGTGCAAATCGTCAAAGTAGAGTACCCATCACGAAGTGCTGCAGTTATTCGTGAGGCTTATTTCCGAACACCTTCAACAACAGATTACAATGGTGTTTGGAACGGGCACTATATTGATTTTGATGCAAAGGAAACTGCTTCAAAAACCAGTTTTCCCCTAAAGAATATTCACTTGCATCAAATGACACATATGCAGCAAGTGACGGAACAAAATGGTGTGGCTTTTATTATCGTTCGTTTCTCAGCTTATGAACGATATTTTATCGTGCCATACGATGTTTTACAAAAGGCCTGGCTAGCAATGGAAAACGGTGAACGTAAATCGATTCCCTTTTCAACTATAGAAAAGGATGCTTTTGAAATTCCTACAAGCTATTTTCCACGTATCGATTATTTACCGATTGTCCAAAAGCTAATTGAAGCAAAAAGCCATGGTTCTGAAAGTGAGGAGATAGTAGAATGACTGAACGTCGTCCGACACGCGGTGAGCATCAAAAGGCTCTCGCTCAAAAAAATAAAAAAAGCGCTCCGAAACCATCGAAGAAGAAATGGTTCAAGCGCATTACATTAACACTTATAGCTATTGTAGCTGCATGTTTTATTGGTGGTGCTGGGTTATTCGCCTTTTATGCAAGTTCCGCACCTGAACTAGATGAAAGCTTGCTGAAGGACCCTGTTTCCTCAGAGTTTTATGATAAAAACGGCGAAATATTTGCAACAATTGGTGCAGAAAACCGGAAATATGTAAAATATGAAGATATACCACAAGATATGATTAACGCTATCCTTGCAACGGAAGATGTACGCTTTTTCGAACACGGTGGTATGGATTTTTATCGCCTTGGTGGTGCGATTCTTGCAAACTTCCGTGATGGCTTCGGGGCACAAGGGGCTTCGACATTAACACAACAAGTTGTTAAAAACTCATTTTTACAAAATGAGAAAAAATTAAAACGTAAGGCTCAGGAAGCTTGGCTTTCCTTCAAATTAGAACGTAAATATACAAAAGAAGAAATTTTTGAAATGTACTTTAACAAAATGCTAATGTCAGGTCGTGTTTATGGCTTCGGAACAGCAGCACAATATTTCTATGGTAAAGAACTAAAAGATTTAACTTTAGATGAAGAAGCATTACTTGCAGGATTAGTACAACGTCCAAATGCTTACAATCCATTGAAAAATCCTGAACTTGCAAAAAAACGTCGTAATACAGTTCTAGGATTAATGTATCAACATGGTAAAATTACAAAAGCTCAGATGGAAGAAGCTAAGAAAGTAGACGTTCAAGCTGGCCTAGCTGACGATGCAACACGCCAAAAATTTTCTGGCTCTAAATACGATGCCTTCCTTGATGTCGTTATTAATGAACTAGAGAAAAACGGTGATGGTAGTGCAATGGCGGAAGGAATTAAAGTCTATACAACACTTGATCCGAATGCACAACAAACTGTTGAAAAAATTATGAATGATGACAGTAACTTCCCAACAGAAGATATTCAATCGGGTGTGGCTGTTATTGACACGAAAACTGGTCAAATTCAAGCAATTGGTGGCGGACGCAATTACGGGGCTGAACGTGGTTTCAACTATGCATATGACTTAAAACATCAACCAGGCTCAACAATGAAGCCATTACTAGATTATGGTCCAGCTATCGAAAATTTAAAATGGTCAACAGGTCAAACACTTGTGGATGAACCTATGAACTACACAGGGTCGAAACAAACCATTACGAACTGGGATAATAGATATATGGGAGCAATAACAGCACGTAAAGCTTTATATGCTTCACGTAACGTTCCAGCTGTTAAAGCATTAAAAGAAGTTGGTATTGATAAAGCTAAAGAATTTGTTGGTCGTTTAGGTATTAACTCTGAAAATGTTTATGAATCTGATGCAATCGGTGGTGGGGATATTACGATGTCTCCTACGCAAATGGCAGCTTCTTATGCAGCATTTGGGAATAATGGTGTTTTTAATGATCCTTATTCGATTACAAAAATCGTTTATCGTGATGGTAAAACAACAAAAGACTACACACCAGAACCTAATGTAGCAATGAGCGATTATACAGCTTATATGGTTACAGATATGTTACGTGACGTTGTTGGCAATAAACCTGATGCATCAGGTACTGCAGCCAATGTATCTGGATTAGATATCGCAGGTAAAACAGGAACAACAAACTATTCAAGCGCTGATTTTAGCAAGCACAATTTACCTGATACAAGTGTACCGGATTCATGGTTTGCTGGTTACACATCAAACTATTCAATCGCTATTTGGAGTGGTTATGAAGAACACTTTGATCCTATTACAACTTGGGATGAACGTCGTTTACCACAACATTTATTTAAACAAATTATGTCAGAAATATCGCAGAACGTTGAAACACCAAGTTTCAAAAAACCAAACTCAGTTGTTGAAGCTACAATTGAAGTAGGCTCAAAGCCACTTAAATTAGCAAGTAACTTTACTCCAAATGAGAAACGTCAAACAGAGCTATTTGTACGTGGTACAGAGCCTAAGGAAGTTTCAAATGAATACGCAATGCCAGAACTTTCTACACCTTACAATGTAAGTGCAAACCTAGATTTAGAAGGTCAATCTATCAATATTTCTTGGGAGCATGATGCAATGCTTAATCCGGAAACGGATGAACCGCTACCAACAACCTTCGAGGTATCCGCTACACGCGAAGGTGGAGAAACTATTTCTCTTGGTACAACTGATAGCAAAGACTTAACAGTTAGCAACAAGCTGGAAGATGGCAATTACACGATTTCTGTTGTAGCAGTTGTAGATGGTACACGCAGTAAACCAGGTACAACTTCCTTCCAAATATCAGGTACGACTGATGAAGATGATAAAGATAAAGAAAAAGAAAAAGACAAAGATAAAGATAAAGATAAAGAGCCAGATAAACCTGATGTTGAGGAACCAACTGCACCAGATGAAAATGGCAACAACGGAGACAACGGTAACCACAATGGTAACGGAAATGACAACAGTGGCAATAACGGCAATAGTGGAAACAATGGCAATGGCAATGGTAATGCTGGTGGGAATGGTAACAGCGGCAATACAGGAAATAACGGTACCCCCCCAGGTAACAACGGCAACAATAATGGTAGCCAGCCACCAACAACGCCAACTGAACCAACCGCACCGGATGATGGTACCGGAAGTACTGAATAAAATGAAGCAGAGTAGCATATCGCTACTCTGCTTTTTTGTTGTTGAAAATCTATATGTCAATAAAATTAATTTGTTATATTAAATATTTCGCAAAACGAGGAGACAATTAATGTTTTCTGTGCGAAAGCTAGCGGACAAGGTGATGAGTTCATTTTTATAGGAATACTTTGAAGATTTATCGGAACATAATCTGATTTTATCGGAACAATTTTAACTTTTATCGGAATATTATCTCGTTTTATCAGAACAATTTCAATTTCTATCAAAAAAAGACGACTCAATCACAATGAAGAGAGTCGTCTAGAGATTTTACGGTCCCAAAAATGAGGGGATTTTAGGAGCTCGTTATTAGATTTCATTACCCATTCTATTTTTCAAAGCTACTCTGCTTTTTTATCTCTTCCAATTTACTGAGACTATCCGTCTATATTACTTTTTTGCAGCCTGCAAGCGTAGCCGTGCTGCTCGTTTTTTTGTTTCCTTAAATAATTCATCGAGCTGACGATAACAGGCATATTGGCCAGGCTTTGCTTTTATAAAGGTTAATCGTTCGACACCGTTTATAGGCAACACTTCATCCCCTGCATCTTGCACTAAGCGTTCAAACAATAAAATGGCCTTTTCCATCAATCCTTTTGCTTCACCATTCCTTGCATCATGAGCTGCATGAATTTGGCCTTCTAGCTCTGTCCACTCTGCAAACCAAGCATCTATTTTTTCCTTTTCTATTGCCTCTACATTCACGCTTCCTTCACCAGCCCTTTCTTTAAACGCTTTTGCCCTTCTCTACAATCATCAAGTAAAGGGCAAGTGTGACAGTTAGGGTTTTGAGCTTTACAATGATAACGACCGAAGAAAATTAGCTGATGATGTGTTTTCGACCACTTGTCCATCGGTGTTTTTTTCATAATTGTTTCTTCGACTTCTAGCACTGAATCCTTCCAACGACAAAGCCCTAATCGTTTAGACACGCGCTCTACATGTGTATCTACTGCAAGTGCAGGAATTTCAAAAGCTACAGACAACACGACATTAGCCGTCTTACGGCCAACACCAGGCAATGTGACTAGTGCTTCTCGGCTTGCTGGTATTTCTCCCTCGTATTCCTCTAATAGCCTTTGACATAATGCTTGAATATTCTTTGCCTTATTTCGATACAAGCCAATGGAGCGAATATCCTGTTGCAGCTCCTCTAAGGACACAGCTAAATAATCTTCCGGCTTTTTATATTTTTGAAACAATGTTTTCGTTACTTTGTTTACAAGTACATCCGTACACTGTGCCGATAATAACGTGGCAATAGTTAGTTCAAACGGATTGTCATGCACTAACTCACAATGTGCATCAGGAAACATACGATCCATTTCCGCTAGACAATGCTCCCATTGTTTTTTTGTTAACATGTTGGAAGCCCCCTATTCTCTTTCTTCTAACCAATTATAAAATTGTACTTTATTTGTCGACTGTGCTTCTTGCTGCATTGTTCGGACTGGCGGTCGGTTAAATGTTTGTTTTTCGCGGAACTGCTCGCTTTGTTTCTGTGCAGCCTGTGGTGTCGTAATATTTTTCTTTTTCCACTCCAGTAATATTCGATCTATATAACGAATACTTAGCTTGCCAGCAAACACAGCTTCCTTAAGAGCCTCCTTAATAAGCGCCGGGCTATGCTTATCCTCATCTAACCAAGATCCAATTTTTTCTAGCTCTAAAGGAGATAAAAGACGCCCCATTTCCTCTTCAAATAAGCGGAATATTTCACCCTCTTCTTGTCGAAGTGATGCTGCTGATTTTTGATGTTCCTTCATTTCAATCATCTGCATAATACGCTCCCAAAGTGGGTATACCGAATATTTTTCATATAGTTTGCCATTTGCATCGACGTCGCTTGTTATTTCAAGGAAGCCTTTTTGCATTAATCGCTGTAGACGTGAAGTAATGTCATTGCCAGACATTGTCAAACGATTCATCAGGTCATTAGGCGTTGGAAAATCATTTCCCTCCATATGGAACGCAAGTAAATGCATAACAATAAGTGCCTCATCATCCTCAATATTTAACTCCTTATAAAACTGAAAAAAAAGCTGAGGAATTTGAATCATTTTCTGCTCAGTCCATGTACGGAGTCGATTGTTATTTGTGCTCATATTATACTTGACTCCTTTTTCCATCGTAAGTAGAAAAGCCGCGTAGATACATCACTACGCGACTTTTTTAATTTTAACTGCTTTAACGGGCAGCAAAACCTAAAACTAAACTTGTTGTTGTGCTTATGGATATAAGCGGTTTAGTAAACGTGGGAATGGAATCGTTTCACGAATGTGCTCCGTGCCAGAGATCCATGCCACTGTACGTTCCAATCCAAGACCGAAGCCTGAATGTGGTACAGAACCTTGTTTACGTAACTCTAAATACCATGCATAAGCATCTAGAGATAATTGATGTTCTTCAAGACGTGATTTTAATAAATCATAGTCATGAATACGCTCAGAACCACCAATTATTTCACCATAACCTTCTGGTGCAATTAAATCTGCACATAATACTACATCATCACGGTCAGGATGTGGTTGCATGTAGAATGGCTTAATGCCTACTGGGTAACAAGTGATGAATACAGGTTTGTCAAATGAATTCGCAATCGCTGTTTCATGTGGTGCACCGAAATCATCGCCCCATTCAATATCGTCAAATCCTTGTTCATGTAACAATTTAATCGCATCGTCGTAAGAAATACGAGGGAATGGTGCTTTGATATTTTCAAGTTTTGATGTATCACGACCAAGTCGCTCTAATTCTAATTTGCAGTTTGCCAGAACTGATTGCACAATATGCTCTACATACTGTTCTTGCACTTCTAGGTTTTCTTCAAATTCCACAAATGCCATTTCCGGTTCAATCATCCAAAACTCGATTAAGTGACGGCGTGTTTTAGATTTTTCTGCACGGAACGTCGGACCGAATGAAAATACTTTACCTAATGCCATTGCAGCCGCTTCCATATAAAGTTGACCAGATTGAGAAAGATATGCATCCTCATCAAAATATTTTGTGTGGAATAGCTCAGAAGTACCTTCTGGAGCTGATCCAGTTAAAATCGGTGGGTCCATTTTCGTGAAGCCATTGTTGTTGAAAAACTCGTAAGTTGCACGAATAATTTCGTTACGAATTTTCATAATCGCATGTTGCTTACGAGAACGTAGCCATAAGTGACGGTTATCCATTAAAAACTCTGGACCATGTTCTTTTGGCGTAATAGGGAAATCAGTTGCAGCATGTAGTATTTCAATACCAGTTACAGCAATTTCACAGCCAAAGCTTGAACGCTCATCTGCTTTAACCTCTCCCGTAATGTACATTGAAGTTTCTTGGGACATACCTTTTGCAATGGCGAAAATTTCTTCGCCGACTTCTTCTTTTACAACAACGCCCTGAACAAAGCCAGAACCATCACGTAATTGTAAGAAGGCAATTTTCCCACTTGATCGTTTGTTCGCTAACCAAGCTCCTAGCTTGACGGTTTCACCGATATGCTTTGGCATATCTTGAATCATAATTTTTTTCATAGAAATCCTCCAAAATTCAATCAATTGTGCCTTGGCATAATTGTGTCTGGAATCGGCTTTGTGCTTAGGCCTGCACGTCGCAGGTCAGTTAGCCGTTATCGCATGGATGCGATGATTTTAGGCTAACAACCCCTAAGAACTCTTTCCGATTCCATGACATCCGCCGGAGGCTTTAACTTCTTTCAGCGGGCGTTTGGACTCCCTCTGAAAAATAGCTTACATTCGCATTCATCTCACCACCTATAGAGGTGGGCGACTTCTGCTGAAAGATGTTAAAAGGATTAGTCTTGCCATTTTGATTTTACAAATGTATCAATTCGACGGACTGCCTCTTCTAATAAGTCTAATGATGTAGCATAAGATAATCGCATTGTAGTTGGTGCACCAAAGCCAGAGCCTGGAATCACTGCTACGTTTGCTTCTGTTAAAATATCCGCAGCGAATGCATCTACTGAATCATAACCAGTATGAGCCATAGCTTCTGATACATCTGGTAATAAGTAAAATGCGCCCTGAGGTTTTAAAACGTTGAAGCCAGGAATTGCACTTAACTGTGGATAAATTTTTTCAAGACGAGACTCGAATGCTTGACGCATTTCTTCTACAGCGTCTTGAGGTCCATTATACGCTTCCACTGTTGCATATTGTGCAGTTGTTGTTGCGTTTGATGTAGAGTGTGATGCTAGGTCAGTCATTGATTTAATAATGTCCGCATCCCCTGCAGCATACCCTATACGCCAGCCTGTCATAGAGTGTGATTTTGCAACACCATTTACAACGATTGTACGTGCTTTCACTGCATCAGATAACTGTGCAATTGAAAAATGCTCAATACCATTGTATACAAGCTTCTCATAAATTTCATCTGACACGATTAAAATATCTTTTTCTTCTGCAACAGCAGCAATTTCTGCAATCTCATCACGAGAATAAATCATGCCTGATGGGTTGCTAGGAGAGTTAATAATAACTGCTTTTGTTTTATCTGTCACAGCAGCTCTTAATTGATCCGCAGTAATTTTATAGCCTTGCTCACTTGTGCCTTCCACATAAACAGGTACACCGCCTGCCAATTTTACTTGCTCAGGATAAGATACCCAATAAGGAATTGGAATAATAACTTCATCGCCCTCGTTCAAAATAACTTGGAATAAAGTGTAAAGAATATGTTTTGCACCAACACCTACAATTACTTCATTCGGCTTGTATGTAAGATTGTTGTCGCGTTGAAGTTTATCGATAATAGCTTTCTTAAGTACTGGAAGACCGCCAGCAGGTGTATACTTTGTTAAACCTTTTTCCATCGAGTCAATGGCAGCATTTAAAATATTTTGTGGTGTATTGAAGTCAGGCTCACCAGCACCTAGACCAATCACATCAATACCTTGCTCTTTTAACTCCTTTGCTTTCGCAGTAATCGCTAAAGTTGAAGATGGTGTTAAAGTTTTTACACGGTTTGCTAATAAATTTTTCATACGGGATCTACTCCTCTTATAAATTCGTAATGCGCTTCCACCAGTCGCCGTCCTTAAACATAATATAGACATAGTTGAGCTTATCGTTTTTGTTTAGGTATGTAATTTCCCAAACAGCACCTGGCTCCTCATAGCCTAATTTTATACTGAGGACATTTTGTACATTTCCTTCATTTTTTAAAACCGATAATGCCTGCTTTTCCGTAATACCATCTTTTAAAAATACTTCCTTAATTGAATCAGCTTTTAGATTCGTCGGAACAAAGACAGCTTTTTTATCACCATATTCATCTACCCCGAAGACAGTGACATACGAATGTTTGCCATTATATGTGTAGGACTCCGAGACAACTGCGAGGGCTTTGGCATCAAGTGCCAACTGTTCAGCCTTCTCTTCAATTGAATGGAATGGAGCCTCGGCTTTCCAGAGTACTAAAATACTAATGACAAGTGACAATGAAACCATAAAGACAGAAATGAAAATCAACCAGTTTTTCATATATTCACCTTAAGTTTCACATCTAGCTTATTCTTTAACACGAATGCCCGATGCTTTTGCATGTTTATAACTGCGTATACATTCATTTTGCTTTCCATTTTTGTCAACCTGCTTTCTTTCCTCATACCACAACATTATACAACAATTTTGTGCTGTCGTGTTTCTTAATTTCATATATTGTACGTTGATAGAATAACGTTTTCAAATGATTCGAGTAGTAATTTTTTTCTTTTTATTTCACCCCTTAAGAAGGATACCCCTTTCAAAGTAAAAATTCCTACTTCAAGCATCGATTTGCCTGCTAATATTAAATATTTTATGTAATTGACACAAACGCCCATGATTACACCTTTTGGCGTCTAAATCTCTTGTAGCAGTTTATAAGCGATAAACCCCGCAGATTAATAAATGTAGATATTTTTTTATAAGTACAAATATCTCCATTTTTGTCCTAGTTGCCTATTGTTTTTACCCATATGATGAGGTAATGAGCAATTTTATGAATTGAAAAAGGACGTGATGTTTTGACTAAAGAAGTTAATCCTACAGAACCAGCTACAATACCAAAATTTGTGGATGAGCTGCCAAAACCGGTTACCGCTAAACCTAAATATTATAAGGGCCAACAGAGAAAAGACTATTATGAACTGAAAATGATTCAAGCAGAGCATTCTTTCCATAAAGATTTCCCAAAATCGATCATCTGGGGCTATAACGGTCTTTATCCCGGACCGACAATTGAGGCCACTAAAGACAAAAGCATTTATGTTAGATATAAAAATCTATTGCCCTTACAGCACTTCTTACCCGTCGATTATACTCTTCATGCGGCAAATGATTCAAAGGAAGTAAGAACTGTTACACATTTACATGGCGCTAATGTAGATTGGGAAAGCGACGGCCATCCTGAGGCATGGTATACAAGAGATTATGCGCAAACAGGTCCAAAATTCAGTAAAGAAATACACGAATACACTAATCATCAACCTGGCGCAACACTGTGGTATCATGATCATGCAATGGCGCTAACTCGTTTAAATGTTTATGCTGGATTAGCCGGTTTTTATTTACTACGGGATTCACTTGAGGAGCGTTCTAACCTACCTTGTGGTGATTATGAGTACCCCATCTTAATTCAAGATAAATCATTTAATGAAGACGGCTCACTTTTCTATCCTGATGAACCACCATTCCCAGTTCCCGTACATCCATCTATTACACCTGGCTTTGTTGGTAATACAATCGTTGTAAACGGCAAGGTCTGGCCCTATTTAAATGTTGAACCTCGTAAATATAGATTTCGTTTTCTGAATGGCTCCAATAGAAGAGGTTATGTCATTAGCCTTTCAAATGATGAGCCTATGACACAGATTGGAACAGATGGAGGCTTTTTAACAGCTCCCCAAGAAATTCAATCTGTTGAGTTATTGCCGGCAGAACGAACAGATATCATTATCGATTTTTCCAAATATGAAGGTCAGGAAATAACATTAGTCAATTCTGATGAAGATTTCATCGATGAATATACAAGAGAAATCATGAAGTTTAACGTATGTCTTCCTTTAAAGTGTAAGGATACTAGTGAAATACCAGAAAGACTCGCAGTATCAATGGATTTACATTCACACGATGCACATATCGAGAGACATTTACCATTAACTGCTACGACAGATGATTTTGGTCGACCAATGTTATTATTAAATAATCGTATGTATCATGACCCTACCACTGAAAAACCTGCACTTGATAGTATAGAGATCTGGAATTTCATTAATGCCACACGGTTTGATCACCCTATTCATCTACATTTAATTCAATTTAAAATACTAGAACGACGCCCTTTCAATATGGAGCTATATCAAAATGAAGGTAAACTGGAATTTACAGGTCCCCCTGAAGAACCGCACGACTATGAGCAAGGTTGGAAGGATACTGTAAAAGCGGAAGCCGGGAAAGTTACGAAAATTATTATGCATTGGAAAGATTATGCTGGCAATTATATGTGGCATTGTCATTTCCTTGAACACGAAGATCATGACATGATGCGACCAATACTCGTCATGAAGGACGTTCACCCTGTACAGGAGCCACATGCTGAAATCCAGCATAAAGTAGAGCATTCGCAAGATCAGCATCACGAAGACACGACTATTGTTACGGGCAATAACGAGCATACTGTACCACTCTTGATCACTACTCCACACATCACTCCAACCAAAGAAATAGTAGAAAACTCTCAAGATTCTTTGCATACAGACGAAATAGAATTTACTCCGCAAACTATCCCTCTCTTAACTAGTACTCAAAACATTACTCGCTCTAATGAATCATCTTATTTAGAAGACAAAGTGGAATATAATCAGCTTTCTTCACCACTCTTGAACAATACTCAAAATATCACTTTTTCCAAAGCAGAACTTTCGGATCATCAAATTCATAATGTTACTGGTATTAATAGCATCCCTCAACCAATCTTCCCGTCTACTGAGTTACAACTCCCACAACAAAGAATGGCTACTAGGCGTCGGAGAAGATGGTACTAATGTCAAGAGGCTGTAACAAAACTAGTCAAAATCTTAAAAAGCGCGAGAAATCAATTTTAGAACGTTGATTTCTCGCGCTTTATAAATTATTGGTGTTAAGTAGAAGTCGATAACGAAAATGTTGGTCGTTATCTATTTATTTTGTATAACTAACTATAAAAGTGAATCATTAAGCTGCATCGCTATTTTCAAAGCGTAAAATTCTCTTAGTTGCAATTGCCATCACTACCATAACAATACTAATTATTAAAATAGGAACGTAGACTTTAACACTAAATGCTTCAAATAATACGCCATACAATATTTGCCCAATTGGTGCCATACATTGTGATACAGCGATGATAATAGCCATGACCTTTCCTAAGTTTTCATTAGGTGTTTCTTTTTGTACAACTGTTATAACGTAAATAGAGATGATCGTCATAATCATAGCGATTAAAAGTGCGCTAACAACAAATAAAGTATAGGATGGGTAATAGCCAATATTAAGTAACAGAGGTGTCACCGATAGAGCCATTGGGACAATCAATAAAGCAGTGATGAAAATCCAAATATACAAATTATTGATACCCATTTTTTTCGCAAAGTACCCCATAGATAAAGCTCCTAAAATTGTAGCAAAATCAATTAACCCCATCCCTACTCCATACAATGTATCACTACTTTGCATCGTAACACGGAGAATAATCGGAACCCCCACGACAAACAGCGGTGTTAATAATAAATTTAATAATGCCGCTAAAATCATACATTTGAATATAAAAGATTGCTTCACTACATAGCTAAAGCCCTCTTTCAAATCATTTACAAGCGTCGGAATAATATGTCTGCTTTGCTCTCGTTGCATAAATGGTATATGAATAAACATCTCTAATATGGCCGAAAGGAAAAAGAACACACCACTCACAATGACAAGCACTTTTAAGCCAATCAAACCGTATAGTATTCCTCCTAATACAGGAGCAGCTACATTAGACAATGCTTGAATACCATTAACAATTCCATTGGCCTGCTCAAGCTTTTCCTCTTCTACAAGTACTGGAATACTGGCCATCACTGTAGGTGCATACATAGCACTAACAAAGGAAAGCAGTACCATTACAACACCAATAAGTAAAACGGAACTATTACCAATCGCTAGCATTGCAAAGAAAATAAAAACAATTATGCTACTCATAAAATCAAAAATCACCATTAAATTGCGTCGATTAAACCTATCAGCAATTGCTCCTCCTAGCGGTGCTAGTAACATCGGGACACTCGATATCGCAAATAGTACTGCAAAAAGATCCGCACGTCCTGTAATATCTAGTACATATAGTGATAAAGCAAACCTTAAGAGCGCAGATCCTAAAATAGAAATAATTTGCCCAATTACCATCAGGTTAAAATCTTTTGAAAAGCCTTTTCTTTTAATCTGTGATTCCATTCATTAGACCCCTTTCCTTTAACATTCAAGACCCTTTTGAAAGTGTAGAATATTTTTGTATTGTAAGAAGAAAGACATTACTAAAAATACTTATCGTACTTAACCAAATGAGCCACTCAATTTGTGCACTCCAAGACATTATTAGCAATAAGATCCCTATAATAATGGAGACATAATTTCCAGTACGACTAAAATTTGATTTCCAACGCAGTTTTTCTTTAATGTCATTCGCAGATTTCTTTATTTTCCGTTTCATAAGATGAACCTTTTCTTTTAACTTTTGCTCAGCATCTTTTGCTTTTTGAGTATAAAAAAATGATGTACTTCCATTAATCATGGTGTTCTTCATCTCCATATCTTCGTTTGAATAACTCCGCTAATACTCTCTCTTGGAAGTCCGAAATCTGTTCTGGTTCCTCTACCTCCATATTTACCGTTTCTTCATATCCATCTAGTTCCTCACCATCAAAACGATAAAGCTTTTGCAATAGCTTCCACAATGTTTCAATTTCCTCAGTTGTAAAGTCTTTAAAGATATCTGCTAAAAAGTAAGTAGACTTCTCCGAACAAGCAATTAATGCTATTTTTCCCTCTGAAGTAATCTCGACATTGATGGATCTTTTATCTAATTTACTTGGTATCGTTTGAACATAGCCCTTTTTCGCAAGACTCGTTATTAACTTATTCGCAGTCTGCTTAGTTGTACCAAGCTTTTTAGCGATATTTACAAGTGTTGTATTTTCTACCGGTAAATGGGCAATGGCAATAAGAGCCATATGCTGTCTCGAAGTTAATATCTCTAAATATTCATCTCCTTTTATTTGAACTTTATTGACAACTGAAAACAATGTCGCATAACTTTGCTGCATGAAATGCAATTCCTTCAATAATTGATTTAAATCCATATGTAACACCTCTCTATTTAGTCACCATGTTTACTAAATAATACATAACGACTTTTAAAATGTCAACATGCTGACCATTTTACAAAAAGTAAGAGATGTTTTTATAAATAGACCGACTGTCGGTTTATGAATATTATATGGTAACTATCCAAAAAATGGAACACCTTTTTTTTGTATTATTTTTCATTTTCCTAGAGCATTCACTAGTAAAACAATAGAAAAAGCCAGCCCACTTTCGGACTAGCCTTGAAAATAAACTTCAATTTGTTCAATTAAAGCTTTTGTTGCTTGACTTACATAACGATCTACTCGATAAATAATCGACAAGCTACGGCTTGGTGCGTCGTCCTGAATGTGCATCATGGGCTATTCTTGCTGTCATCGCTGTTTTGTTTTGGTGGAAACCAATTGAGAAAAAGCCATTCACTAACACTGGCTCAGACGCTTCAGGTGCTGATAATAATTTAAAGCAACTTTTAACAAATCAAAAAGCTTGGTTATTAACTGCTTTTTTTGGCTTAATGGCTTTCATGTTTTATACAATCATGGCATGGTTGCCACCTATAGTAGAAGATATGGACTTTAGTAAACAACAGCTGGCATGATGTTGACACTATTAACGGTTGCCCAATGCCTGCAACTTTTTTAGTACCGATTTTAAATAATCGTTTTCAGCATAGAGCTGTATGGCTAGTGGGTTGTTCATTGTTAGAATTAATCGGTCTATCTATGCTACTATTTTCCGCTAACCCTTGGCTTAGGAGTCTTTTCATTGGCATAGATGCTGGTGGCTTATTCTCATTAGGATTAACATTACCAATTGATGAAGCCAAAAACATAAAGGAAGCAAGTATTTTGCCAGCTATGACTCAATCGGTTGGCTTCGTTTTTGCCGCACTTGGCCCATTTTTTGTTGGTCTTGTACGAGATTATACAGGTAGTTTTACAGTCGCAATTATTGGTATGATGGTCATCGTCATTGCCATGATCCTCATTCAGTTTAAAATTGGTAATCAGAAGCACCAGCAAATAAAATGACACTTAATCAGCAGGTTTTTTTCTTTAAGGAAAGTCGTCTTTTTTTGTTTGACAGTAAGTTACTCCAATTTCAATTAGCAGTACGATTCTATCGGCTTATTGCAAAGTCTTTCAGTTTGAATAAGCACACCATAGACACATAAAAGGTTACTCAGAATTTCGAGTAACCTTTTTTCCTTATTATCCCACTCCATTTCATATTCAGTTCATATAGACATGCTATAGTTAGTAACATAGAAGATTCATATTATATTGTTGATGAAATTGAAGGAGGATTTACTTTGCTGGAGGCATCAAAAGATACGACAAAAATGAAGGATTGGCGGCGTTTTGTTCGCTTAGTTAAACAGGCTGAACCGCCGATGTGGCTTTTAATTATTGCATTAATTATGAGTTTAGCAACTACGGGCGTAGGCTTTATCGTACCGTTATTTACAAAAAAATTAGTCGATGGCTTTTCATTAGAATCACTTGATTATTGGCAAATTATTTTGTTAGGTATTGCTTTTATCGCGCAGGCAATTGCAAGTGGCCTTTCTATTTATTATTTAAATCGTGTGGGACATCATGTTGTCGCGAAATTACGAGATCAGCTATGGAGAAAGCTACTTCATTTGCCAATACCTTATTATGATGAAAACGATACAGGTGAAACATTAAGTCGTGTTACAAATGACACAGCCGTTGTCAAGGAGCTCATTACGGAACACCTTGCGAACTGTTTATCTGGTGTTATTTCTATTATTGGGTCAATCATTATTCTATTAATTTTAGATTGGAAAATGACCTTAGTCATGTTGATTGCTGTTCCGCTTGCTATGATTATTTTAATGTTGTTAGGAAGACGTATGTTTGTTATTTCAAAAGGAATGCAAGATGAAACAGCGAAATTTACGTCCGTGCTAAATCAAGTTTTACCTGAGACACGATTAGTAAAAGCTTCAAATGCTGAAAATATAGAATATAAGCGTGGCATGAAAGGAATTACAAACCTCTTTACGTTTGGTTTAAAAGAAGCTAAAATCCATGCTCTTATTTCACCACTCATTTCGTTTGTATTAATGTCAGTCCTTGTGGCCATTATTGGTTATGGTGGTGTACGAGTTTCTTCTGGAGAGCTTACAGCTGGCGACATGGTGGCATTTATTTTATATTTAATCCAAATCATCATGCCGATGACCCAATTAACAATGTTCTTTACACAGCTTCAAAAAGCAATGGGTGCTACAGAGCGAATTAGTGCATTACTTGAGCATGAAGAGGAAAATATTTTTGAAGGAAACACATTAGAAAAAGTGGATCAGCCGATTTATGTAAAAAATGTTGACTTCGCTTATGGAGAAGAACCGATTTTATCGAATATTAGTTTTACCATTGAACCAGGTCAAGTTACTGCCATCGTTGGACCTAGTGGTGGAGGAAAAACAACAACGTTTTCTCTGTTAGAAAGATATTATCAGCCTACTAATGGAAGTATCACACTTGGAGAAACCCCTATCAACACTTACTCCTTGCATTCATGGAGAAGTCAAATCGGTTATGTTGCTCAGGAAAGTGCACTGCTGTCTGGTACGATTCGAGAAAATATTTGCTACGGTATTAATAGAGAAGTGCAGGATGAAGAGCTTGTGAGAGTTGCCAAAATGGCCTATGCCGATCAATTTATCAATGAATTACCCGAGCAATTTGACACAGAGGTAGGAGAACGAGGCATTAAGCTTTCTGGCGGTCAACGACAACGAATCTCTATCGCCAGAGCACTTTTACGTGACCCTCAAATATTAATGCTAGATGAAGCAACGTCAAGTCTAGATAGTAAATCGGAAATCTATGTTCAAAAAGCATTAGATAATTTAATGCAAGGTAGAACAACTCTTGTAATCGCACACCGTCTTTCAACAGTAGTAGATGCTGATCAAATACTTTTTGTGGAGAAAGGACATATTACGGGCAGTGGCACACATGATACTCTATTTGAGACTCATGACATGTATCGAGAGTTTGCTAAGCAACAATTACGTATTAAAGAGGAATAACGAAGGGATTTGTTAGCATGACAAAACTATTAGTCGTAGATGATGATGCGCATATTCGAGAATTAGTTAAGGTATTTTTACAAAATGAAGGTTTAGAGGTAATTGAAGCTACGGACGGTGTGGATGCACTGTCCAAACTGGATTCTGATAAGGTGGATATGATTATTATGGATATTATGATGCCAAAAATGGATGGCTGGGAATTATGCGAAGAAATACGTTCATTTAATGATAATCTACCAATCTTAATGTTAACCGCAAAGGGAGAAACCTCGCAAAAGGTAAAGGGTTTTCATCTTGGAACAGATGATTATCTTGTTAAACCATTTGAGCCAGCTGAGCTGATTGTCCGTGTGAAATCAATACTTAAAAGATACCATATTTCCCTATCTCAACTTGTGGAAGCTGGCAATATTAAGTTAAATCGTAATACACATGAAGTCTTGTATAACGGTGAATCTTTAACACTTCGTTTAAAGGAATTTGAACTGTTATTTACGTTAGCAAGCTATGCTGGAAAAACTTTTTCACGTGAACAGCTAATCGAAGAAATTTGGGGATACGACTATGAAGGTGATGAACGTACAGTTGATGTTCACATTAAAAGACTTCGTCAACGTTTCCCTCAAGAAACAAGTGGATTTTCTATTCGTACAATTCGCGGCCTAGGCTATCGATTGGAACTAGTTTCATGAGAAATTTTAAAAATTGTTTAAAGCTTTTTTTAATTTTAATGCTCCTTCTTACTATTAGCATCGTGTTTGCTTTTATTTCCTACCACATAACGTCCTGGCTTTATGATTGGTTAGGCAAGCATCCACAAGGTTTCTTGCTCCAATTATGGACCGTAGTCGGTGTTTTTGTTCTCTTTGCTTGCACTGTTATCATCACCTTTTTAATTGGGCTAAAAAAACAGCGGAACTATTGGAATACAATTGTAGATGCATTAGGTCGTATTGCTAAAGGTGATTTTACTGTCAAGTTAGATCTTAAAACAGATGAAGATCAATTTGGCCAATTAATACATGGCATCAACCATATGGCAGTCGAATTAGGCGAAATGGAAAGAATGCGTCAAGAATTTATCTCAAATGTATCGCATGAAATTCAGTCACCTCTAACTTCTATTAATGGCTTTGCTAAAGCATTGAAAAACATTGACCTACCAGAGGATAAGCGACAACATTATTTAGCAATCATTGAGATGGAAAGTAATCGACTATCAAAAATAAGTGACAATTTACTAAAGCTTACTTCATTAGAATCACAACATCACCCCTTCGAGCCAAGTCATTACCGGCTCGATAAGCAACTGCGCAACGTCGTATTAACGCTTGAGCCCAATTGGCTAGCTAAAAACATCGACATGGATCTTCAACTAGAAAACGTTTCGATAATGGCGGATGAGGACTTAATAAATCAAGTATGGATGAATTTACTAAGCAACAGCATTAAATTCACGCCAGCTGCTGGCACCATTTCAATATCAATGACAAAACAAATTGATACAATCACTATTGCTATTCGTGATAACGGTATCGGTATAACACTGGAACAACAAAAGCATGTATTCGAGCGATTTTATAAGGCTGACCAATCAAGAACAGCTGAAAATGGAGGAAGTGGCTTAGGACTATCTATTGTAAAGAAAATCATTGATATGCACTACGGAACAATTACTGTTGAAAGTATGCCTGCTGAATTTACAACTTTTTTTGTAACACTGCCATTAGAAATAGATCAGACTCGTGCAAACGCATAGGAGATTCAATCTTCGTCTGCACGAGTCTATTAGGCAGATGAACTAGTAAGCTACTTTTCTAAAATATTGATAAATTTTTTCGAGTTTTTTGCTTTGTCTCCCCTTCTTACTTTCCATATTGCCGAATTCAAAAAACTTCACTTGTTTAATGCCAACAAAATTAAACAAAGCTTTTTTCATTAATATTTTATGAGCATTATTTAGCCAAAATAGCGGATATTTTGTTGGCCCCTTCATTGTCGAAATGCACACTACTGATTTTCCTTTTAGAAGGCCCTCTGGAAATAGTCCCTTTTTATCTTTATACGCAAAATTGGCCGCAAACAATTGATCAATATATCCTAGAAGCATTGCTGGTGGCCTGCCCCACCATATCGGATAAACAAAAACGATTTTATCAGCCCACCTAATTTGTTCTCGATATTTCTCAAGCTTTGGATCACGAAACATATCGCGACGGCGTTTATGTTCATGGAATACTAAAATCGGGTTAAATTGTTCATCGTATAAATCTAATACTTGGATCTCATTAACGGAAGGATTGTCTTGACAGCCCTTAATAACCTCCTGCAAAAAAGCATAATTCAAACTTTTATGATTGGGATATGTATAAATAATTAATGTATTCATTAAGCGCCTCCATTAGTTATCATTTGATAACAAAATGGTAAACTATCTAACTTTAGTTGTCAAATGATAATTGTTTTAAGATAAGTTTTTTGTTATCTTGTTCAGTAAGAGGTGAACCTATTTGGACAAAAAACAATTATTTCATCAGTTCGTAGCATTTACAGCAGCGGTACATCAAGTAACACATGAACTAACTCAAAACGTTAAAATAGATAATATTACGCCTGTACAATATAAAATTTTAGAATATATAAAAGTAAGCCAGCCAGTTACACCTACTGAAATTAGTGATTGTCAGCATATGTCCTTACCTAATACAAGCCGTGAATTACGCAAATTACAGGAAAGAAAGTTTATTGAAAAAATTAGCGATACCGAAGATCGAAGAAAGCACTATGTTTGCCTAACAGAGGATGGAGAAAAAATAATGGAGGAAGCATTCGCCTGTATAGAAGATCGCTTTAAACAGCTTATCAAACATGTATCTACAAATGATTTAGAGGATATTCATCATGCATTAAACATTTTAGACGAAAAGTTCTTTAATCCAAAATCATAAAAAACCTACATTGCTTTTCATTAGGAAAAGCAATGCAGGTTCTTTTACTGTTTATTATATTGACATAGAAAGCGTTCTACACCTGGATATTTCTCTCCTAGGCTAGTTATAAAAAAACCATAGCGTCGATAAAAATCTACGGCCTCATAATCCGTTTCAGCAACAATTGATGGGTACTTACTTGCTATAAAATTAATCATTTTACTACCAATACCTTTTCCTCTTTGATCAGCTAATACAGCAATATGCTTAATCTCGCACTCTGATAAGCTAATTTGTTCTATACCAATACAACCAGCTATTTTACCTTCGAATTCAACACTATACAATGTCCTATTCGATAAAAGTATATATTTTTCATACTCTTGTTGAACTTTTTTATCCGAAGTTGCAAAAGAAAGTAGTTTTTTAATAGCTGGAGAAATAGTGTTTGCTTGAACTATATTCATAACTTTCTCCTTAAATGTCGGTAGCAGGAATGACAACAGCGTGACATGCTTTTTCATAAAATTCGATTGGACCTGCTCCTCCGATAATTGCATATTCATACCCAATCTCATGCATATCTTTTAAACAATGATGGAGGAGGGAATATCCTATCCCCTTCACTCGATTAGATTTCGCAACACCCATTGGGCCAAAATAACATTTTTTATTTTGATAAACATCAAATCCAGCAAATCCAACAAGACCTCCCCTATTATCAAAAGCTACATAGATGGAAGGCGTAGTACTTAAAAATGCACTTTTAATCGTTTCTGACCATTCTTGCGAAAAATGACTTTCTACAAAATGAATTAGTGCGTTTTTATCATCAAGATTGACTCTACGAATATTACTAGAAATCGAATCTGGAAAATTATAATTGTGAAGATGAGTAATCATATCCCGCGAAGTCGTACCAAGCTTTAAAATCATTTTCTTGTCTTCTTCTGAAACAAATTCATCAACCATATTCGTCTTTATTAATGCTTTAAGTAAGTGACCTTCATTTATATAAACTTGGTTATAGTTTTGCATATAACAAGATGTTTGCTCCAAAACTGTTAAAACATCATTTGTTATTGGAACATTAAATAAATTATGACTTGTAACATTCTTGTCTGATTTTAGATCAAGTTCATTAACTAAGTTTCTTATAGAAGCTTCATCTACAGTACATTTTAATACTATTTCGCCAATGGCCCCCTCTTTTTCTTTTAAACAAGCAAGTAAAAAATGAATAGGCTGTAACACTTTATGTTGTGAAGAGAAAGCTTCTTTTTCCGCATTCTTGAAGATCCTTAACATACGATTTGTTAATTTTATATTAGCCGAATTCAAATGCCTGTCACCCTTTCATTGATTTTTTTCAACTTCTCAATTTTTAACACTTAAAAATGTTAAATAATTGAAATATCAGGGTTTTATCATACCATTAATCATTTTATCTATCATAAATAAAATTGAAACTATTAATTTTTCAACCAAAAATTAGAGACTTTATTAAAACGAATGTTGAATAGAGTGGAGGATAGAAGAACGAAGGCTAAAACTCACGTCCTGTGATACGCCTCCGTGACCAACATCATGCCGTTGATGCTACGTTAGTACTACGCTTTCGCACAGACAAAACCCAGATGTTGCCCCGACGCCCCAGGAAGCTTTGCTCGTGCGAAAGCGAAGCGGCAGCGATAAAAGCACCCAGTCAGAACGGAAATCAACCACAAGTTATGGTACTGAGCCATATAAACGATTTCTAGTAAATTGATTCAACATCTGAATTTAGGGGATGACATTTTGCTAAACGTATGTCATGCATATAAGTTGAGTGGAGACTGGGCGACTCCTTGGGGATCAGCGAATAGAGGAACGAAGGCTAAAATCATCACGTCCTGTGATAACGCCTTCGTGACCAACATCGTGCTGCTGCCGCTTCGCTTTCGCGCAAAAAACATCTGTTGGCCCGAGACCCTGGAGCGCAGCGAAGCGGCTCATCGGACGCCCCCAGGAAAGCGCCCAGTCGGAGCGGAAATCAACCACACGCTATAATAATAAGCCTGTTTAGTGCTAATTCCCCTTATTTTCGCTATTAAGAAAACGTTAATACCTATACATCGTCACCCATTTACTTTTTCTTTAATAGTATAAAGATGTATAGAAGGAGGAGACATAAGTGGAAGTAGCAGTGTTAGACAAGAAGTGGATCGAAGAACATTTTGAAACACTTCCAATTTGGCAACAGTCAGCATATACCGACTTCGCTGCCATGGTTGCAGATGACGCAAATACGTTTCCCTGTATTCCAGCTAGAAAAGGTTTTTTGTCGAACGAGCTTCGCTATAGTTTTATCGGAGATCCACGAGAGGAGCAATCGATCAAGACGTTAGCACGATGCTTAAAGGAATATGATAAGTGCGCTAAAACGTTTGGTAAATATACAACCCATACCATTTTCTTCAAAACCCCTAATGATATGCATAAAAATTTCGATGTTGAAGATTACAGAAATTTATTTTGGTCTGTTTTAAATAATTTAACGAAATTCGATGATATCGATTGGCCAAAAGAAATTCCAACCAATCCAGCTCAGCATGAATGGGAATTTTGTTTTAACGGTCAGCCTTATTTTGTGTCTTGTGCAACGCCCGCACATAAATTGCGCAAGAGTCGTAATTTTTCTACTTTATTAATGGCCTTTCAGCCACGCTGGATATTTGAAGAAATGAACGAAACTACTGTCTTTGGTCGAAAATTAAAGGAACTTATTCGTCAACGCATTAACGAATACGACGCTATTCCAGCTCATAGTGATTTAAAATGGTATGGGCAAGAAGGTAGTTTTGAATGGAAGCAGTATTTTTTAAGCGATGATAATAGTAGTGCATCGAAATGTCCTTTTTTACGAATGCAACATTCTCTGCAGAACAAAGAACAATAATCAATTATGCCTGGCATAATTCCGTGACATCCGCTGGAGGCTTTGGACCAACGGATGTTTTTTGTACCGAAAGCGTAGCTTCAGGTACAGAGATGTTTGGACATCCGCTAAAAGAAGTCAAACATGCTTACCGTGCTTTTGCCTTTTCATGACAATCCAAGTCGCAATTCCTATGATGATGATAAAAAGCAGGCTCACGAAAAAACCGAGTCTGCTTGTTTTTTCCCCTAACGTCCCAGATACCGTCACCACAATGAGCAACATCCCAATACCATTCTTCACATGCTCCCACTTCGACAGCTCCATTAACTTTCTATATGTCACTAATATAAAGAGCCAGTTATAAATTAGCATTAAGCCCGCAGCTGTAACCAAATATTCAAAAATCTTTTCTGGCATAAGAAAGCCTATAACAATAGTTATGATTAAACCACTAGCTAAAAAGAGAAATGCAGGGAATGGGACCTTCATCTTCCCTTTTTTAGCTAAAGCCGTTGGAGCATCATGATCCTCTGCCAATGTAATGAGAATCGTTATGACCGCATATAAAGAGGCTACCATTGTTGAAAAACCTGCAATAATCAACACTCCGTTAAAAATGTCTGCAAAAAAAGGGATGTGATATCCATTAAGCGCTGTAATAAATGGGCTTTCCTCAATATTAAAATCCTGCCAAGAAACAAGCGCCAAGGCAAGCATAATAGCCATTATAAAAATAACAGTTATAGCAATAAGCATCACTTTTCCGGCTTTCGGTGCTTCTTTAGGATTTTTCAAATCAATAACCATTAAACCCATCACTTCAATTCCTCCAAATGCATAAAAGGCATATAGTAGTCCAAGCCAAATTCCTTTCAAACCTTGTGAGAAAAATTCTTCATAATTTGCATGTAATGCATCGAGTGTAGTTGATTCCGAATTAAATCCTTTTATTATTAAGACAACCGCTACTATAATAAACATTACAACCGCCGCTGCCTTTAATGCACCAAAAATATTTTGAAATTTTTCAAAGCCCTTCATACCTGTAAGAATAACGACTAACGCAAGTGCAGCATAAATAGAGGCAGATACCCATAATGGAAGCGTAGGAAACCACAGCTTTGTAAAAATACCAAGTGCCATCAATTGGCTTCCCATAATAAGCATTTCAGAAATTAAGTAAATCCAACCATTACTAAATCCTGCCCATTTGCCAAAAGCTTGCTTTGCATAAGTACGGAACGAACCCTTGTCCGGATTGTCAACTGACATCTTAACAAGAGCGTCATAGACAATGTACGTAGCAATCGCTGCCAACAAAAAAGGAATCACAACAGCAGGACCACTTTTATGAATGGCCATACTTGTCCCAAGAAAAAATCCTGTTCCAAGTGTACAACCTATACCAAGAAGCGAAAGCTGCCACCAAGACAACTTCCCTTTACTTGTTTTAGATGTCATTTTGATCAACCCTCCTTTACTTTCTTAACAATGGCAATGTCATACAACGAATGCCACCACCGCCTTTTTCAAGCTCTGTGACATCAACTTCTATCAAATTCTTTTTTTGCAATAATGAATGCTTCGTCCAGTGTTGCTTCGTTGCTTGCTTACTAATCAACAGTGTATCGGGATTAAGATTAATAAAATTGATATCAGGGATTGTATTATATTTTTCAAGCCAGTAAACGTCCAAGCCATGGTGATTTAAAAATTGCTCTGTCATTTCAAAACGACTAGTTTGAGCTGTGAAGACGTGAACAGGAAAATAACGCATAAAGTTTTTAGCTATTAGTAGATTAGCGTTCGTTACATTACAATTCATATCTAAATGAAGTGTATCGGAGCGTCTTGGCAAATCAATGATTGCAATTTCCGAAAATCCTTCTTGGAAGATACGACCCTTGATACTTTCCACAGCCTCTAACGTTGTCCTCATTCCAATATTAATAAGTACGGCATCCTTATTTAAAATGAGCACGTCCCCACATTCTAAAGCAGTAGATGGTTGTTGAACTTTTAAATTTTTTTCTGGAAACCACTTTTCTAATAATGAGTGCGCATGTGGATACTCTGGACGCCTTAGCGAACTACCTGCCTCTCCAAGGAAAATACTATTTCCTATAACACAGGCAAGATCGCGCACAAAGTAGCGATTAATAAGCTGCTCACTTACTATATTCTCTTCATTTGTTAGCTCCTTCGAATAATCAATAACATGAACACCCTCATTTTCTAGGGCTGTCTTAAATTCCATGAAATTCTCCATTGCTTTCACATGATTGACAGGAGCATCCCATCCTACATTTTCAGCTATTGTTAAATCTGGTACATCTAATTTTGAAGGTGCACAAAGCATAACAACCTTAAGTTCATCATGCTCCGACCAACAATTTACTTGGAATGAATCCATAATGTATTCTCCCCTCTCATGACTATCTCAGTTAGCGTTACCACCAAGATTGGGATTATACAAATTAAAGGAGGACTTTTTTGTTATTTAGATAATTCATATATATAAGTATAAAAACAATTAAAGAAATGAGTGTAAATATGGAATACTATCAATTATGCCTCGGCATAATTGCGTCCGGAGGCTTTAACTTCTATCAGCGGATGTTTGGACACCCGCTAAAAGAAGTTAAATTTTTAAGACAATATGTAGGACACCAACCCATCATTTTACCTGGTTCGGTTGTATTAATTCTCAATAACGTAAATGAAGTGTTATTACAAAAAAGATACGATGGAGGTTGGGGTCTTCCAGGTGGTTTGATGGAATTAGGAGAAAGCTTAGAAGATACCGCAAAAAGAGAAGTGTTAGAAGAAACAGGATTGGTTATAGAGGACCTAAAGTTATTAGATATTTTTTCTGGTTCAAAGTATTATCATAAAGTTTCAAATGGGGATGAATTTTACTCAGTTACGGCAGTCTATTATACAAGAAATGTTAAAGGCGATTTAGTTATTGATTATAAAGAATCAGAGACAATTCAATATTTCTCACTAATCCATTATGACTCGGCATAATTGTGTCTGGAATCGGCTTTGTGCTTGCACAAAGCCGATTCCGTGACATCCGCCGGAGGCTTTAACTTCTTTCAGCAATTTATTTTCTGTACCGAAAGCGTAGCGACCTTTACAGGTGTTTGGGCACCTGCTGAAAGAAGTTAAAGTTACTGGATGGATTAGATAGCAGATATATTGAACCATATGTAACACAGTTAGTTATAGAATAATATTTAGAGAGAAAACTTTTCATGTCTTCTCTCATTAAAATATTGAAAAGCTGATTTAAGTAAAAATTGCCACTTGTCAGTCTCCATCAATGGAAATACTGATGATAAGCTTGCTCAGCATCCATTTCGCTAGTAAATATTAACATATCATTTGTTAGCGGGTAATACGTCTCAAAGAGGAATAGCGCCAACTCCTTAGGTTTATCCGGATTGTTCACTACTGCAACCTTCTGTATGTTTGCTACTTCCTCTATAGACGGATGTCGATAAAAAATATAAACAATATCCCCTGCACTATATTGCTGTTGCTTCATTCCATCACCTTCCTATGCCTTTCCACTAGTTTGGTGTAAGTAGATGTTAAATATAATTAATTTTTAATTCTCAAGTAGATATTCATTGGAAATATTCCCCCTTCTAACAACACCCCCTAACATAAAATGTCACAAATAGAATATATATATCATGTGATACACTTCACAAATACGGAATTTTCGAATTATTTGGTATAATCGAGAAAAGGAGGGAAAAATATGATTAAACAATCAGTAATTGAAAATGTACTTGAAGCAGCACTTTCTACAGGTGGTGATTTTTCCGAAGTTTTCATCGAGGATAAATTTGTCAATGAATTAACATTACAAAGTGGAAAAATTGAACAAAGCATTTCAGGACGTGATTTCGGCATTGGTATACGCATTTTTTCTGGACTTCAAAGCATCTATACGTACACAAATGATTTTTCAGAGGAAGGCTTACTAGCAGCAGCAAAACGAGCAGCACTTGCCATTAAAGGAGGTTCTACCGGAACGATCCAACCACTGAAAAAAGAAATTATTACGCCAATTCATAACATTATCATTCTACCAAACAGTATGGAGCATGCTAGAAAAGCAACAATCATGCGACAGGCTAATGACATTGCTAGAAATTATGATGAACGCATCAATCAAGTTAAAGTAAGATATCTTGACGAAGAGCAGCATGTTTTAATCGCCAACTCAGAAGGGAAGTTTGTAGAAGATACCCGCATTCATAGTCGACTTGCCATCCAGGCAACCGCCTCCGAGGGCAAAGAAATGCAAACAGGCTTTTATGGTCCTAGTGCACATGCAGGCTTTGAATTTATCGAAAATCTAGATCTGGAGCACTATGCTGGTGAAGCTGCACGTATTGCAGTCACTATGCTTCATGCCGATGAATGTCCTAGCGGTAAATTTCCAGTCATCATTGATAATGAATTTGGTGGTGTTATATTTCACGAGGCATGTGGTCATGGTCTTGAAGCAACAGCCGTTGCGAAAAACAATTCCGTTTTTGCAAATCGTATTGGTGAAAAAGTTGCCCCTGAAATTGTTACATATATTGATGATGGTACACTTCCAAACGAATGGGGTTCCCTTAACATTGATGATGAAGGGGAAAAAACACGAAAAAACATCTTAATTGAAAATGGTATTTTAAAAGGCTACTTGATTGATAAATTTAATGCACGTCGTATGAATGCTGAACCAACCGGCTCTTCTCGTCGCCAATCCTATCGCTTCAATCCAACATCCCGAATGACAAACACATATATCGCTCCAGGCAGTTCTACACCTGAAGAAATTATTGCATCTACCGAATATGGTATTTATGCAAAATATATGGGTGGCGGCCAAGTAAATCCTTCGACTGGTGACTATAACTTTGCGGTTATGGAAGCTTATATTGTTAAGGATGGAAAAATCAATCGTCCTGTACGCGGTGCAACACTTATAGGTAACGGGGCAAGAACTTTACAGCTAGTTGATCGGGTTGGTAATAATCTTGCGCATGGTGCTGGTATGTGCGGATCTATTAGTGGTAGTCTTCCTGTCAATGTTGGCCAGCCAATGATTCGCGTAAGTGAAATAACAGTTGGAGGAACGAAGGGGGAATAATTTATGAACATTGTAGAATATCAAGAAAAACTTCTAGATAAGGCGATAAAAGCCGGTTTTAAAGAAGCTGAAGTATATTTTGAACGAAAAAACTCTTTTCAGTGTATGCTTTACGAAGGACAAATTGATAGCTATGAAACGTCTGAGGATGGAGGTCTAAGTCTACGTGGGCTGCATAACGGAAAAATGGGTTACGCCTATACAGAAAAATTAGACGATGATTCGATGTCCTTCTTAATCGATAGTGCAAAAGCAAATGCAAATGTTCTAGATGAAGATGAGTGCATAGATATTTTTGAAGGCAGTAATGAATATACACCATATGAATTTTACAATGAGGAATTAGAGGCTATTGGAATTCCTGAAAAAATAGAGCTCCTTCGTTTAATTGAACAAAAAATTCGTGCGTACGATTCTCGCATTGTAACGCTTGATTATTGTTTCCTTCAAGAATATAACACTGAACGTTCATTAGCGAATAGTAAAAACCTATCCTTATCACATAAGGAGAACGGTTTAGCCATCTATCTTTCTACAGTTGTCAAAGAAGGTGAGGAACTGAAAACAGGTGTATATTTGAAAATGACACGTGATTTTCATTCTCTAAATGCCGAGGAAATTGCCAAAGCAGCAGCCGAGGAAGCACTTGCGAATCTAGGCGAAAAGTCGATTCCATCTGGAAAATATCCAATCATCCTACGCTCTGATGCTACAGCCTCTTTACTAAGTATTTTTATGCCTATTCTGTCAGCTGAAAATGCACAAAAGGACCAATCTTTATTAAAAGGGAAAGTCGGACAAAAAGTGGCGTCAGATAGTTTGACATTACTGAATGCCCCATTCCATCCTGAAGCTTTGTCTGGAGCAAGCTTTGACGGTGAAGGTGTTGCAACTAAGGAGCAGGCGATAATTTCAAATGGAACTCTGCAAACACTATTGCATAATAGAAAAACAGCAAAGAAGGAAGGCTGCGAATCGAGCGGGCATGCACATAAAGAGTCTTATAAAGGTGCTCTATCAATTGCACCTCAAAATTTATATATTTCACCAGGTAAGCGATCAAAAGAGGAGTTAATTGCATCGGTCTCTAAAGGAGTTCTCATTACTGAATTATCTGGCCTTCACTCTGGTACAAATACGGTTTCTGGTGATTTTTCAGTCGCGGCAAAAGGATTCCATATTCAAGATGGCAAAATTGTCTCCCCTGTCAAGCCAATGACAATAGCCGGAAACTTCTTTGAGTTCTTAAACGATATCGAAGAATCTAGCTCTGAGCTTTACTTCTTACCGGCTGGGTATGGCTCCCCATCCCTACTTGTAAAGGAGCTATCAGTGACAGTGGAATAAAACTGAATAAGCGAATCACATTTTATAGATTAACTATCTAATATATGATACTTCTCGACAAAGCTTGTCGCTTATCATCGCGACAAGCTTTTTGATTACAGATGATTACTTCTATGGAGATATGTTATCGACCAAATTCTGATCCAGCTGTTGTTGCAGCTGCGATACTTGCAAGCTGGTGACTGAATCAACAGCCTTCTGAATAGCTATGGCGATGTAGGCAAATGAGCTGCTTGCTGCCAGTGCTTTGTATAAGTCCATCTGTATAATCCTAAGTTTATAGCAGTACCTACTGCACCAACAAGTGGGTCACTGTTCCCCTGTTTGGAATTGCTTTGTTCTGGTAGCCTGATTGACCGGGATAATAGCCAAGGCTTTCATCGCGGCGGTAGTATGCCCTGGTGTACTGCCCCCCCATTTAAACCTCTCCATTCGTACTATGAATAATAAGACACGACTTAGTTACATCTATTATTCCATATAGGAAAACGCCCAAGAAAGCTTATGGCATTAACTTCTTGGTTAAATTTTCTTTGCAAGGCAAGAATATGAAACTTTTTCACCTGTTGATACGTACTAATTATACGATAATATTAATCATGCCAGGATAACAGAATGGCATGAGAAAGGGTGGAAATTATGAAAAAAATATGGACCATGCTCCTTGCAGCGATACTTATTGTACCGTTAGTGCTGCAACCAGCGACCGCTCAAGCGGCAAAGGCCATCACGATTTATGTGGACGGGGTTCAATTAAAGACCGACCAGCCACCAGTGATGGTTCAAGGGCGTGTTATGCTGCCACTTAGAGCAATCTTTGAGGCATTGGATGCAAGCGTGGATTGGGATCGAAAGAAACAAACCGTTACAGCAACTAAAGGAGATACAACGGTAGTTCTTAAGATTAAATCGAGGCTAGCTACAATTAATAACCAAACAGTTACACTTGATGTACCAGCACAGATATTGGGTGGCAGAACAATGGTGCCGGTCCGTTTCGTTAGTGAAGCACTTGGCCAAGATGTTGACTGGAATTCGAGAAGTCAGGTCGTAACTATTAACTCTGACAACCCTAGCAACCCTGACACTCCTAGCAATATCAGTATTTCTCCAGCGAGCTATGTGTCAGGTCGAGATGTTAGCAATCAGGGAGATGGGCGTGACCTAGAGGTTAGCTTCTCTAAATCGTCTACTGAATCACTTGTGGATCATTACCGGGTTCTCGTTGTGAAGGCTTCAAAAAGCTTCAATCAGGCGTCCGCCCTGAAGGTCTCTGCTTCAAATTATACGAAAGTATCGACTAGCGGCTCGAATCGTTCTATAACATTATCCCAGAGTTCACGGGATGTGGACGGAGACTATATTAAAAATGATCAGCCTTATGTGGTCTATGTACTTGCCGTTGGGAAAAGTTCTTATTCCAGCGTTTTATCAAATTCTTCTCCGAAGATTACTCTAACGAACGCGTCTTCAGTTCCAGAGGTAACAAATGTGAAGATTAACGATATTAGCGATTTCGGCGATGGACGCGATATTTCGGTTAGCTTCACTCGTCCGCAAAATGACAACAATATTTCGAATTATCGTGTGTTTATCGTAAAGACTAAGGATGCTAACAATTTCAGTCTTACTACTGCGAATAATTTATCTAGCAGTTACTATACGACAATGTATAAATCAGGGAGCAACGGCGGTACGATGACAGGAACTCTGTCTTCATCAGCACGTGATACCGCCGGTGAGTCCATTAAAAACGGCGTATCTTATACAGCATTCGTCCTGTCAGTTAGTAGCACTGATTCAGCTATTAATAAGCTGTCATCTGCTTCTTCGTCAGTATCACTAAGTCCAAATACAGTGGCTACTCCTGTTATTACTCAAGTTGATGATGTCAACGACTATGGGGATGGACGCGATTTGCGAGTTAGCTTCAACAAAATATCCAATGAGTCTAACATTAGCTCTTACCGGATTTTTGTTGTAAAAGCCAGCAACTATTCAAACTTCACATTGACGAAGGCGAACAGTCTATCCAGCTCTTATTACACGCAGGTGAACAAGACTGGCTACAATATTACTCAGGTTCTCTCTTCAGGCACACGAGATACAGACGGTTATGCCATTCAGAATGGGGTCAGCTATCGTATATTCGTAATGGCTGTAGCTACAAACTCAGGGAATAACGTGTTATCATCTGCTTCCAATGCGATTACACTATATAGCAGTAATGTAGGTGCAGTATCGAATCTCAATGCCAGCGATTTGTATGATTATGGCGACGGTCGTGATCTCTATGTCTCTTTCACTAAAGCGGCGGATGAGTCTAATATTAGTCATTATCGCATTATGGTTGTACCAACATCGTATTACAGCAACTTCAGTCTGTCGGATGCTAATAATGTATCCAGCAGCAATTATACGACTGTGAGCAAATCAGGAAATAACAATTACGGGCTGACGCTCTCGGGAAATACTCGGGATGTGCGCGGTAATTATATCACGGATAGAACTAGCTACCGTGTCTATGTTCTCTCGGTTGGCTATGGCAATTATTCCGGCAGCAATGCGTTGTCCGCGCCAACGTCTACACTTACGCTAGGTAAGAACTACAATGTGCAAGCTGTAACTAATCTGACTGCTGCTGATGTAAATGATTATGGAGATGGTCGTGATTTGCAGGTATCGTTCACGAAGCCTTCCGATGAAACAAATGTCAATCATTATCGGATTTTTGTCGTACCGACAGCTTATTCCAGCAGCTTCAACCTGTCACAAGCCAATAGTAGCTCTTATTACATCACTGAGAGCAGAGGCGGAAATAAATCGGTAACTAGAACATTAGATTCGACTACTCGAGATGTTCGCGGTAATCTCATTACCGAAGGCACAAACTACCGTGTCTATGTACTGACTGTAGCGAATGGAAATTCTTCAAGCGTCAATGCTCTAGCTTCTGCTTCGTTAGATATTACGCTTGCTAAGAATAAAGCCGTTCAAGCGGTTAGCAATGTTAATGCAAGCGATGTAAATGATTTTGGAGATGGTCGTGATTTGCAGGTAACGTTCAATCATGCATCTGATGAATCGAATATAAGTGAATATCGAATTATGGTAGTACCTATAAATAGTGCTTTCGATCCTTCAAAAGTAAGCAATATCAAGAATAACTATACTGTCGTAAGTACTTCTGGCAACAGTACTACCCAGGTTCTTAACGCTACAGCAACGGATATAGATGGGAAATCTATCACTAATGGAACGCTTTATAAAGTCTACGTATTGTCAGTTGGAAAAGACAGTTCAACCGGCACATTTACATTATCTAGCGCATCGAATGAGATTAAATTAACCAATTCTGGCGCGGTAGAAGCAGTAACTAATGTAAATCTTTCTACCACGGGGAATACTGGTACCTATGAAGACATACGGATTAGCTTTGATAAAGTAAGCAATGAAAAAAACGTAACAGAATATCGAGTATTCTTGATTCCATCAAATGAAGTCAGAAACTTCAAGTTGTCGGATGCAAATAAAGTCAATCCACAGAATTACAACTCCTTCAATGTGAGCGATAATACTAAAGGTGCATCTATAAAAAATTTTGATATAAATGGAATGAGTATCGATCCGAAGATTACTTATCAAGCTGTAGTTATGACCGTAAACAATTCAGGAAATGAAAATTTAAATATATTATCTGTACCGTCTAATCAGATCGTACTTCCGCCTAAAAAAGTTGATGCTCCGACAGAAGAGGTAAAGCCTACTCCATCTGTCACTCAACCTTAACTTAAGAGATAAGCAATACTTCTTCACAGAAGGGACTCCTCAAATGGTACTTCATGGACCATAAGAGGGGTCCCTTTTGTTGTGTACAGCTCATTTGTCCTCCGACTGTTTCTATGAATGACTGGTCTATATGGGATAGGTAATCAAGTTATGGAATAATAAGACAAACTATAATACCGAAATTTAGGATAATGTGGACATAGATTTATGAAGAAGGTCGGTTTAGTGATGCGTAAAATACAATTCGTGGAGGCGCAGGGTCCAAAGCTATTTACCGAACGGCTGCGGAATATTGCTAAAGAGCCGGGAGTCTTGATTCTCTTAGAAATGAATCATTGCCCGGATCTTGTGCTGGAATATGCCAGCCAGAATCCGGGCAATGAGGTTTTATATTGTCTGACTCAGGCTGAAGTATTTGAGCTGATGAACTCGGCCCAAAGTGTACTGAGTAAGCTTGTGTTCAATTCTGAGCACCCTTGTTATGGTAAAGGATACTCGCTTTTTATGCATAAAATTATTTCGTTAAATCAATTTTTTTATTTAATAAATAAATGGTCACACCACCAACAGTCATTGACAATAGCTCTCCAACTCCAACCGTAAACCATGTTGCCCAAAACGGTAGATCATACAGGATTGTTAACTGTCCTGCAACGGTGAACATTGATAAAGCAAAAATCAATGCGGTAACAACCATTTTCACAAGATCATTTGTTATATTTTTCGTTACTTTTCGGCAAAGAATTAATACTAAAAATGTCGCAATTCCACCAATAGGTACATCTAATACCCACGTTGGTGACATAAAATTTGCGAGAACTACTCCTAGAGTCACGGCTAATACGTAGCGCTTGTTGTATAGGGCCAGGTAGTTAAACATCTCCGACAAGCGTAGTTGAACTGCCCCAAAACTAATGACTGACAATAAAACAGTTACAGCCACATATAAAGCTGCAACTAGCGCCGTCTTTGTAAGTTCGGTTACAGAAGTACGGCTAGAATCTTTTTCAATAGATGTATTCAATTTTATTCTCCTTTGTAAAATAGCACGTTCGCTATTTTAGTAATAACTACGGCCAAAGGAAGAGAGCTTCTCGCTCTATCTGAAGTGCCGCAGTGCAAGCTAAATTTTGCTTACTTGCGTATTATAGCAGAAGAATTTATTATTGAACAATACTATTTAGTAAGCCATCCGCCATCAATCGGCATAATTGAACCATGTATATAATCAGCTGATTGACTAGCCAAATAAAGTGTTAAACTTGCCACTTCACTTGGTTGAGCCCAGCGTCCAGCAGGCGTTTCATTGGCGACCCATTTTGCGATTTCTCCATCACCTTCAAAATCTGCCTTGTTCATCGGTGTTTGAATGGCTCCAGGTGCAATGGCATTGGCACGAATTCCTTCACGGCAATAATCTAAGTCCAACTGCTTCGTATAGCCTACAATCGCATGTTTAGAGGCTGTATACGCCGCCCCACCACCGCCTGCAACAAGCCCTGCAATAGATGCCATATTAACGATTACGCCTGATTTTCTTTTTACCATATGGGGCAATATCGTATTAGTCACAAAAAAAGTACCTTTTACATTGGTATTCATAATTTTATCCCAAAGGGCCTCATCTGTATCAAGCGTTTTTGCAAAGCCATCTAAAACGCCCGCTGTATTTAATAAAATATCTACCTGCTTAAATAATAAAATTGCAGCTTCAAATGCTTGCTCTACATCGTTCTTATTGCACACACTACCTACTTTATAGGCAAATTGTTCAGGATATTGGTGATGTAGATTTACTAACCCTTGTTCATCTAAATCAAAACCGAATACATTGGCCCCATTTTCTAAAAATGCAATAGCTTGAGCCTGTCCAATCCCTGAAGCAGCGCCGGTTACAAATACTGTCTTGCCCTTATATTCTTCAAACTTCATATATATCTCTCCTCAAAAAACAAAGAAACCACCTCATTTGAGATGGCACTTTCGATTAATTGACAATAATCCAATCTTCCGCTAATAAATCACAGACTGTCGGTGTGAACATTGTATAGCCCTCACCACGTACATTAATTAAAAAATAAGGATTCAAAGCCTCACCATCATGTTCGCTTTGTCCAACAAGCTTCACATATAATTCGGCACCGCCCCAACCTTTTCGAATTACTTTTTCTCCCGCTTTCAAGCGTGGTAATATCTCTTCAAACGTCATTTAAATTCATCCTTTATTTACATTCTTTATCGGATTAGTATACTGGAATTCTTGAATGTTTACAACCAGTTCAATTATGCCTCTGCATAATTGTAGCTGTCGCTTTGCTTTCGTTACATATAAACATTTACTGAAAGAAGTTAAAAATCCAATTAAAGATAACTAGCCTTCAAGCAAAGCCATATAAAGTACTTGTTGTCCATTTATGTTCGCAATGATTGTATAAATATTATTATCATTTGTAGAGAAAATCTCTGTTCCACTTTCCAATTTAGTAGCATAATAATCTTTAAAATCTTTAGATGAATTTGTAGTTTTAATAATTTCTCCTATTTTCTCACACTTAATATATTCTAATTGATTCATCGATTCCAAGCTTGTAGCATTAATATAAATCAAATTATTATACTGAAGAATATCCGCTTGAGAATGCTCTTTAAGAATAGATTTCGCAGTAGGATTAGTATTTATAGCCGGTGTACAACCTACCAATACAAATATTAGTAAATTACATATGAGTATTTTCCTCATAACTAATAACACCTTCTTTATCATTATGCCTCTGCATTGTTGTAGCTGTCGCTACAGATAGACAATGCGTCCTGAATCGATTTTGCTTGCTTAAAGCCGATCCCATAACATCTGCCAGAGGCTTTAAATACTTGGAACAACTGGAGATTTATTTAACTTCATGAATCCACAAATTCTTAAGCCCTGTTCTTCTTCATTTGCACTTGCTCTGTCTTCACTTCTAGCCCATTTTCAATCAAATAGCTCGTGGCAGGATTACTTGCTGGAAAGTTAACTGTGGCTAGTTTTACTTTGTGATTTGTGATGCTTGCGATAAAGTGAGGAATTTGTTCTACAGTGCCATTCTCCAACAGTTCTAATTGATAAAGTACAATGCTGTCGATTTCCCCTGCCTGATCCCATACTGTTCTATATAACATATAGCCAATCGCTTCATTATTCTCGTTATAAAAAATTTTAGCTTCACCTTGTTTATTACTTTGCCAGCTACATTGCCATGGAACATCTTCCTGATAAAAAGATAAATGCGGTAGCTGCTCTGGCCGAATAGTTTCCACATGGATTGCAGCTTGCTTTTCTACATTTACTTCATATTCGCCACTTAAAAATAGTAATTGATTTGTAATTGTATAGCCATATTTCTCGTATAATGCAATTGCTACTTTATTCTCTTTTATAGCTTCAAGCGTTGCTACTTCCACATTCTCTCTTTCATAAATGGCGATTGTTTCTTCCATTAATGCACGAGAAACACCTTTGCCGCGATAGTCTGGGGAAATACCAGTTCCACCATTCCAAGAGGTTTTCTTACCATTCATTCGTCTAAAGCCATTTAATACAATACCAACAGGATTATTATGATCAAATGCGACAATTGATAGCTCTGGCGATAGCCCTTCTCCAACGAGTCGTTTTAAAAACATCTCTTCATTCATTTCTATTCGTACAAAATACCCCTCAAAGCCTTTATTCCAGGCTTTTAAAATTTCCTCTAAAGTGCACTGTGAGACTGTTTTTATTTCCATGTTTTTCTCCCATCCCTTTATTAATTATACCTCGGCATAATTGCGTCCAGAATCGACTTGTGCTTAGGCCTGCTGGATGCAGGTCCGTTAGCCGTTATCGTATGGATGCGATGATTTTAGGCTAACATCCTTTAAGAACTCCTTTCCGATTCCGTGACATCCGCTGAAGGCTTAGGCCAACAGATGTTTTTTGCGCGAAAGCGTAGCGGCAGCAACATGTTTTTGTCTGTGCGAAAGCGAAGCGACAGCAACATGTTTTTGTCTGTGCGAAAGCGAAGCGACAGCAACATGTTTTTGTCTGTGCGAAAGCGAAGCGACAGCAACATGTTTTTGTCTGTGCGAAAGCGAAGCGACAGCAACATGTTTTTGTCTGTGCGAAAGCGAAGCGACAGCAACATAGCACAATGTTGGTCACTCAGTCGTTGCCACAGGACGTGGCATTCTTAGACTGAGTTCCTCTATTTCAGCAAATGTTTTATGTAACGTAAGTGAAACGGCAGTTACAATTATTTTCTGTACCGAAAGCGTAGCGACAGATACAGGTCTTTAGACAACCGCTGAAAAGTAATTCAGACCCGCATTCATCTCACCACCTATTGAGGTGGGAGGCGTCTACCGAAAGAAGTTAAATTTGAGCTACTACCTCAAAGTGATAAATCTTCTAAAGTTAATTTATCTATTATTTCATACCCATTTCCAGGACCTTTTGGCTTAACAATAACCATTCCCATATTAGAAATATTCCCTAATCCAACACCTTCGGGAAAGCTATGGGCAATGATAACTTGATTCGTACCCTGCGGTGGCTTTCTTTCTAACATCGATTGGAGATTTGATAATATATTTGTTTTTTCATAAATAGGAATGTTTCCACCCAATTTATAAATTTCATACCCAATCGGATCAATTTGGATATAGGCATAAGGAAATGCGAGCTGTGCCGTTTCAATCGTACGACAGAAAGGACTTGCGACAATCGGTGAACTTATCGGGAATTGTAAATAGCGAAGCATTTGTCCAAAGTAAATTGCCTCCCTTCGCCCAACTTCAGACAAATTTCTTTGAGTATAACAATCTTGAAAATTTAAATTTGGCTGATCTCCCCCGACAGTTGCTTGGCCATGCCTCGCATACAAAACGAATCCACCCTTTTTCAATAAATCAAGGATTGATTTATCCAAATATTCCATCTCCTCCTCATAGAATACCATTTTGATTATTAGTAATATATGAAATGAATTGCTCAAAAAATGTAAAGGTGAATGTTAAAATAGTTTTTTGCAAAGTGAAGCGTGAAGGAGTTGCTTCACGGAAAAGCAGCAGCTTATTTAGCATGTTTATCTCTTTATTTAACAAGTAGAACTTTCAATCGCTCACACGATTGTTTAAACATATCATGTAACTCAACTTGTACCCCAGAAGAAGGTGCCGTGACTCCTATGGTTGCATCTCTTTCTAAAAACGGGTATTTAATCATATGCATCACCCTTTTTACATTATTTTACCAAATCTAATTTAGTCAAACAATTACTTCTACTTAAACTATACTTTTATTAAGACTATATCTTTAAACACAAATAAAAGCTGAACTAATATCAAAATTAGTTCAGCTTAAAGTTGCACATAGTATATGAGTTATGATTTATTAAGTGCATTACTTTAACACTTTTAATAAAAATTTCCAACAGGAAGTTTCTTAATTTATTTTATTGGAATGGTTACTATTGCTGTTGTCTCTAAATGTTTTGATGAATCGATAGAAATTTGACCGTCGTACTTATTGACAATTTCATTCACAATAAACAAGCCCTGACCTCTTATTTTACCATTTTCCGGTTTTTTAGTAGAAAATCCTTGTTTGAATATTTGCCCTTCTTCTACAATATTTGGTCCAGTATTTGTAACCCTAAATTCATATTGGGCGTCATCTACTTTACAGCAAATATTTATTTTACGTTGCTCTTCCGGTAACTCATTTGCCGCATCAATTGCATTATCGATTAAATTTGACAAGATTTTGATTAAATCCGTTGTTTTAATTTTTTTAAATGCATCATCTGAGACTGAAAAATCCATATCAATATTATGATTTTGTGCAGTTAGTTTTTTCGTTTGTAATAATATCGACAAGCCAGGATTATCAATGTTTAATTTGAGAGACTTAATAGCCTGAACCTCTTTGGATAATGAATATAAATATTGTTTGGCCTGATCTGGTTTGTCCAATTGCAGAAATCCATGTAATACTTGTATATGATTAGTGAAGTCATGTCTTAAAGAGGACACGGAAGTGATTAAAGTTTGAATTTCTGCTTGATATGTATCTTCTGTCGCTCCAACTTCCTTAGTTACTTCTTTTTGATACCATCTCTGTAAGAAGAAAACAGAGCCAATAACGATTAAAATGAGCGCACCATTAAAAATAAAGATAAAAAGATTGTCTTGGATCACTTTTCCCTTGATGCCATTTAATGTGTCTGCACTTATATCAATGCCTATGTATGAAATAACCTCCCCTGTTTCATCCTTAATCGGTGCACCAACAGTTAAATAGGAGCCATAATTAGAATCTTGTATTACATCTGTTGTAAATGTTTCTCCATTATAAGCTTTTTGCACTTGTGTCTCGGGTACTGTACAGTCCATTCCGATATCAAAGCCTTGAACTTCACTTGGTAAACCCATAATCATTGCTTTGGATACCTTTGGATTTTCAATATTTAATGTATAAACAAATAAAGCACCTATTTTTACTCTTGCATCATTTAAGTAGTTTCTTAATTGCCAATAATAATCATTTTTCACGGGGTTATCTAAAAATTGTTTGTACGCCCCTACATCAATTGAAGATGCAATAGATTTAGCCGCTTCCAGACTTTGGTTCGCTATTGACTCTTCAACTGTCTTTTTTATTTTTATATAGGATGTAAAGATGTTTAAACTTGTAAACGATATTAATAAGATAGTTGATAGTAATAAAATTAGTTTTATTTTTCGTGTTTTCATACAAACTGGTACTTCCTCATCTATAGACATGAATAATGCCTTAATTTAATTTGGGCTTGGCTCTCGCATTAAATACAAAAATTGTTAGTCAAAGTTGGCATTTATCATACTTTCTACTATGGAAACATTAATATCCAACAATTCTATTATACTATAGTAAACTTATTTTTTTTATGATTCTTAAGTCGCAAGATGTTTTAGGTAAGTTTGAATGGTAATGGCTATCTGCTTGCCTGTACGTTAAAAAGTACCGTTCCATTTTATTAGGAAAATGCATACGATCCAGGATTTTTCGTCTCTCTAAATAAGAATATTGTTTCTCATTTTATCATCGCAAGCGAGTTTTGGCTACTAGACTTACAGTTCGGGCTATACCCTACCCATTCTTTGAGTTGGGGTAGTCTGTCTAGAACTAATAAAATTCTAAATTCATTTTTCGAGCGACACAATGTACTAATCGCAAACATTAGTTTAATTTGCCCTCTCCAGAAAGTAAACTTTAAAGGAAAACTGCATTTTATCATATCCCTTCCTTATTATATATTGATTGGATCAATCCGACATATAAACATCTTAACTTCTACGATTTATGCTTCAAAAGATCACATTATTTTTCTCTCCGCTAATGCGATAAAAAAGACCAGGCCTATAAAAAAAGCCTGATCTCTTCATTCTAAGTATTATTTTTCTTACTCGATGTCTTTGTCTCATCTTGTACATTTAAAAATTTAGGTCGTGTACGATAACCTGCAGGAGATAAGCGAACTAAAGATTTTTTAATGTCCTGCCAATTTAAATCCGCGCCCATATTTAAGTACGGAACACCTAATACTCGTAAGTTTGCAGTATAAAGAAGTATGAAAAATACCGAAATAAAGAATCCAAATAACCCCAAAAAGGCAGATGCAAATATGATGATTAACCTAAGAATGCTCATTGCTGTTACAATAGATTGATTGACGAGTGTAAAAGCTGCAATACTTGAAGTAGCGATAACTACAATCATGGAAGGGCCCGTAACACCCGATTTAATGGCTGCATCTCCAATAATTAATCCCCCGACAACACTTATTGAACCACTTATAACATTGGGTAGATGTATATTTGCTTCTCGAAATAATTCAAACATAAAAAGCATCATTAATATTTCAAGAATAGTTGGAAATGGGAGTCCCGTTCTTGATTCAACAACTGTTGCCAATAGAATGAATGGCAATTGTTCTTGATGGTGGGTTGTTAGTGCAAGCCAAAAACCTGGTGTAAGTACACTTATCAAGATAGCTACTATTCGTAGTATACGCTCCATAGAACTTACAATAATCGGATACTCATTATCCTCACCGGATTTAAATAGTAACATTGAATTAGCTGGGGTAATGATTACATATGATACTCCATCAACTATGATGATAATACGTCCTCTACTTAAAGCCTGTACAGCAAAATCAGGGCGTCCAGTATAATCATGTTTAGGTATAATTTTTGCACTCTGCTCAATTCTCTCCATCAATAAATCCCCACTAAATACAATGTCAGTATCAATTCGTTGCAACTGTAATTTTATTTTTTCAAGTATACTTTGATTGACGATATCTTCAAAATAAAGTAGAGCTACAGTTGTCTTGGATCGTTTACCAAGTTCATATGTCTCAACACTTAATGAATTAGTAGGTAATCGTTTTCGTATTAAAGCAATATTAATAAAAACATCCTCAATGAAATCATCTCTCGGACCTTTGACAATTAATTCAAGGGTTGTTTCTTTAGGCTCCCGATTCGGTTTTTTAGCGATATAACTTGAATAAAGCAAATTCATATCTTCAAAATAAAGTAAAACATGTCCTTTATAAACTCTTGTAATAGCCTCATCTTTACTTGTTATTTTCTGAAGATGGGGAACATGTAAATTGTTTTGTATATGTTCTTCTAACATTTCCTCTGATGTTGCAGCAAATAATGACTGAACTCGATGCACAATAACGGTCTGCAGTAAATGCTCATCAATCATCGCATCACATTTTATCAAATGTACTTTTTGTTGCTGAAAGAAATACTCTTGGAATAATACATCATCAGAGCGTCGAAATAGTGACTTCAAAGATTTCAAATTTAATTCTTGTTCCGTTGAAGAAATATCCCTCATCTCCTACTGAGCCAGCTCCAAATTTGTACATTTATTAGTAATAACATAAATACACTTACGGATATTTTCCCCATGGTTTAAAAATATATTCAAGAATACTTTTATGATTAAAACGCTTTACAAGGAATAATTTACCTATTTAATTCCCATCCTATTATTCGGAAAGATTTATCCAATCATCTTCTGTAAATTTGCCATTTCAATAGCAGATATTGCTGAGTCATAGCCTTTATTTCCTGATTTAGTCCCAGCGCGCTCAATTGCTTGTTCAATATTTTCTGTAGTTACAATACCAAAAATAACAGGTACATTTGTAGTTAATGACACATTTGCAATCCCTTTTGCTGATTCATTACATACATAATCATAATGTGTTGTAGAGCCACGGATTACCGTACCTAATCCAATAATTGCATCATATTTCTTTGTTTTAGCTAACTGTTTTGCGATGAATGGAACTTCGAATGCTCCTGGAACCCATGCTACATCGATAGAGTTCTCATCCACACCGTGACGCTTTAAACCATCTAATGCACCGTCTAATAATTTACTTGTAATAAATTCGTTGAAACGACCTACTACTACTGCTATTTTTAAATCCGTACCAATTAATTGTGCTTCAAATTTTTTTCCCATTTTTAATCTCTCCTCTTTTATTTTGTCTAATATCATAATTAATCGCCCAGTTTCCACTCCAGTCAACTTAATACATAGAGTACGTTTTAACAAATGTCATTCCAAACTTTTGTCGATAATCCTTTATATTGTCATTCTATTTTCTTCTACTTTTTGTTGACGACGATATGTTGCCAATGCTTCAATTGAAATCATTTTTAAATAATGTTGTGCTGCATATTTGACGAGATCATTAAAGCGTAGCATTTCTCCATCGTCTCCCATAATTTCACAAATAACGCCCGCAGGAATACTATTACAAAGCTTAGCCAAATCAATTGTCGCTTCAGTATGCCCCCTACGCTCTAATACACCATTTTCCTTTGCTATTAACGGGAATACATGGCCTGGTCTACGAAAATCTGCAGCTTTTGCCTGTGGCTCCAACATTTTTTGTATAGTCATTGCCCGTTCAAAGGCGCTAATTCCAGTTGTTGTGTCTACATGATCTATACTAACGGTAAATGCCGTTTGATGATTATCTGTATTAACACTAACCATAGGCTTTAATGCTAACTTTTGAGCAAACTGCTGTGAAATCGGAGTACAAATCAGCCCTCTTCCATAGGTCGCCATAAAGTTAATTGTTTCAGGGGTGATAAATTCCGCAAGCGCTAATAAGTCCCCTTCGTTTTCTCGATCCTCATCATCTACTACAACAATTATCTTTCCTTGTTTTAAATCCTCTATTGCTTCTTCAATTGAATGTAGCAATATCGCCACCTCCTGTTATATGTTGATTAAAATCCATTTTGTGCTAAAAAGTCTCTTGTAATGGTCGGCGATTCCTGTCTAGACTTAAGTTGATGCAAAATGTATTTTCCAACTAAATCGGTTTCTACATTAACGAGAGCACCAATTTTCTTCATACCTAAAATTGTTTCTTTGTAAGTATGGGGTATCAGTGATACTGTGACACCGTTTTCCTCGACATGAAAAAGTGTTAAGCTCGTTCCGTCAATTGTGATGGAGCCCTTTGGAATACAGTAGCTCGTCAATTCCTTTGATAATTCAATATCAATATAGACTGCGTTTGCTAATGGTCGCTTGCGCAATATTTTCCCTACTCCGTCCACATGTCCAGATACAAAATGACCACCGAAGCGTCCATTAGCTGACATAGCACGCTCTAAATTTACCGGATCTCCAACTGCAAGCTGCTGTAAATTTGTTGCTCTCACTGTTTCGGGCATTACATCCATCGTTAGCTCCAGTTCATTAAAATGTGTCACTGTTAAACAAACACCGTTGACCGCTATACTGTCTCCGAGCTTTACATCCTCTATCATTTTCTTTGAAACAACGGTTATTTCCATACTTTGTTTATCGCTTTGCAAGGTTTTAACTGTACCAATATCCTCAACAATTCCTGTGAACATTTTTTCACCTACTTTTTTCATTCATTTGTTTAGTCACTTTTGGAGTTATTCCTGTCTGTTCCTCCTCCTTGAAATCAAAAATTTATTTTCCGTACAAACAAAAAACCCCTTAGATTAAAGGGGTTTGGGAGTTCATATAAATAAGACGTCAACAAATAAACCTCGTGGATACAAAATTTTTCCATAGGTTGTCATCTCATCGTTCTTCTCCCATCCAGACTGTCACTGTCGGTTTTGGATTTGCACCAAATCAGCTTTCGCTCACGGACTTTGAATTACTTCATCACCGCCGATTGGGAATTTCACCCTACCCCGAAGAACTACTGCTATTCAATTAGTTAGCTAAATAAATCAAATTCACCTTGGCGTAAATACGTCCGGAGGCATTGTCTTCAGAGTGTGTCAAACACCTACTGAGAGAAAATAAAAAAACTTCCCAGCTAAGCGATGGGAAGTAGTTTACAAAAAAAGCGTACTCAAATAAACCTTATAAACTCAAATGAATTTAAAAAGCACACACTTTAACCCTTCTCCCATCCAGACTATAACTGTCGGTTTTGGATTTGCACCAAATCAGCTTTCGCTCACGGACTTTGAATTAACTTCATCACCGCCGATTGGGAATTTCACCCCACCCTGAAGGATATTTTTATTTAGCTATTTCTTACGATAACACTATTTTATAATATTATCCAGATAATTGTTTATAAAATTTTCACTCTAATTAATTTCACATTCGCTACATAAAACAGCCACCACCTTAGCCAGAAAAAAACCAATGGGGTGAATACTGCCCCGCTCGCTAAGCCAAATGTGTATATATTTCGCTGGATAACTAGAGTTAATGGCGCCTAAATCTGTCCTGATGCAACTGCGTTCACACGGATTCTCTTATTCACTAATTGCAATGATACTGACTTAGTAAATGAAATAATAGCTTCTTACTTTTTTGTCCATTCAACTACATAAAATTTTATAGAAGTTTACATTATTGAAATCGACGTATTTTTCGGTACAATATTTACCAAAGAAAATGCCTTACGCACCTAAAAAATTTATTCAACTGGGGTTATTTTAATACGTTGTTTCATATTCTGTATAATCATGTCATTATTAACAATAATACCTCAGCATAATTGGGTTCGGAAACAGCTTTGTACTTGCACAAAGCAATCCTTTTCGATTTCCGATACATCCGCCGGAGGCTATGCCCAACAGATGTTTTTTGCACGAAAGCATAATGCTAACAACAGGGGTTTGTCTGTGCGATAGCGAAACAGCAGGCATGATGTTGAGTACCCAGTCGTTGCCACATGACGCGGCGTTCTTAGACTGAGTCCTTCTATTTCAGCTGATGTTTGGACACCACTGAAAAGTGACTTGAAACCGCATTCATCTCACAACCTATAGATGTGAGAGACTTTTGTACCTATCGTTTCGCTTTCAAAAAAACACTTACTAAAGAAGTTAAAAAGCCAGTAACATTTTCAAGAAAAAAACGTCTTTACAACTAGATGATTAAAGGAGAAAGTTTGTCATGAAATATATTATCTTTGATTTTGATGGAACACTGGCAGATTCTACAGCAGTGTTTGCATCAGCTTGGAATACGATTGCGCAAAAATATAAATTTAAAGGAATAGAGTTAAAGGAAATCGAATCATTGAAAAAATTATCTATAGCGGAGCGCAGTAAATTATTCGACTTCCCTATGTATAAATTGCCCATGATTTTACCACAGTTTTATCGTTTGTATCGCCAGTCATTAAACGATGTTCATCTTTATGATGGTATTAAAGAAGTTCTTATGGAAATTGATAAAAAGGGCTATAAAATTCTTATTATTTCCTCCAATTCACAGGAGAACATTTTAGAATTTCTAAAAATGAACAGCATTCATTGTGTGTCAAATGTTCTTTCTTCAACTCGTATTTTCGGAAAAGATAAAGTGATAAAAAAATTTTTAAAGGACTCAGGCATTACACCTTCAGATGTGTTTTACATTGGTGATGAGCAAAGAGATATTGTAGCCTGCAAAAAAGTGGGCGTGCCTATTATTTGGGTTAGTTGGGGATATGACGCTATTGAAGTTATACAACAAGAGGAACCCGAATACAAAGTTACTACTCCACAAGAAATTTTAAATATCATATAAACTAAGAGGATCATAGCGATTAAAAAATTGCTATGATCCTCTTGGTGTTATTGAATATGTGTAATGATAAATACAGTATCGATCTTCTGCAAAACGGGGGGTGATTTCCGACTACTTTTTCGAGAAGAAAAAAAAGTCAGAGATACTTCTCTACCAAGTATTATCTTTCTATTGTCCCAACAAAAAAAGACACCTTGTAAGTGTCTATAAAAAAATACTATGGCTTTTTCAAAATTGCTACATATTTTTCTGCTGTTCTTATCTCAATTGTAAGAGAATTTTTACTATAGTTAGCTTTAATTAAAAACGGTACGTCAGTTGTATTTTGAAATCTAAAATCTAAGCCACCATAAGAAACTGTAGCGTCTCTTCCTTTTGGAACATACCCAACATCTAAAGAATGGTGATGACGTTCTACAAATTTTACTGGTATTTGATCAACTGCGTTAAACAAGGTTGAGGACGTTTGACAGATACCTCCTCCAATGCCCATCACCACCTTTTTGTTGATGATTTCCGGAGCAGGCTGATAACCATTCACTTCGTCCCTAGGCCCAACAACTGTATTAAAGGAGAAATTATCTCCACTTCCAACGATAACATTATGAATTGCCTTTGCAGAAAGTTCAATATTTTTATTTCTTCCTACATCATGGGTATTGAAGTAAGTCGTATAGGATGCAACAACTACGTCTTCTAAATAAGGAATATCTTCAAAATAATACCCACTTTCTGTAACATAAAGAGGCATTTCCACTTTGCCACCGGTCGCTGATGCTTCTAATATTCTTTCTACTAATTCACTTTCTTTTAAAACAATTAAAGGACTACCTTTAATTACTTTTCCTTGATCGTCCAGCTTATCGAGTATCATACGCTTATCATAACCTGCAGTTTTTTCATTCCCTCTTGCTAAATCTTTTGCTAATTGCTCAATTTGTTTTGTATACGATTGTCTATTACTTTCATAATCCATTTCTTTCGGTGAAATTGTTTGTATAATAGCTTTTGTTGAAGGGTCCACAATTTCAACAACGACTGGCTCCGTTTGTTGCTGTTCAAAGGTAACAGGCTTTTTTACATCCTGAGCTTTTTGCTCTGACTCTTGAATTTGTTGTTCTTGGTTTTTCTCATCCTCGGACTTCCCCTGACAGCCAACTAGCCCAATAGAACAAATAATACATAGCGTGGTCATCCACTTCTTTTTCAAATAAAACACCTACCCTATCTTCATACTACAGAGACATCTTATTCGTGTATTGCTGATAGTGTGTTTCATTTCATCATTTTTATTTGTTTATAAAATGAAAACACTCTACAAAGTTGAATGACATTGTAGAGCGCTTTTTTTTATTTTGCATATTTCACATTAAACCTATAGATCAATATTATATAAATCCAATCATAAATAAAGATTGCAAGCGAAATGATAGTAATCAATGGTGTTCTAAAATACAAATAGAAGCAAACTGCTGCAAACACAGTACCGATCATTTTACAAACGGCTATGCCCATTGATTGCCCACTCAAGTTCCCTCTTTGTATGAATAAGGCGATAAAAAGCCCTGACATCATCAGATTTTGGAAAAATGCTGCATATATGCCTGCCTTATCATGGAATTCATGCATCATCGCTAAAATCGTCAGAAAGCTTACGATGAGTGTTATGAAAAAAGATGAATAAAATAACTTTCTCGAAATAATTTTCTTATACTCCTTATAACCATAAAGTAAAAATTGCGTCAAAATGAAGATATCCAAAAGAAACCACAAGAAAGTAAGGATCCTTTGCAAGTCATTTAGCGGATACATAAATGAAAAAATAAATTCCCATGAAATATTGGCACAAATTGCGGCCATGGGCATCCCATATCTCTTATCCCGTATTCCTTGTTTGATGATTAATATATATGTAATTATCCAAAATAGCCACATTCCGAATTGGGAGACCAGTATGAATTTTTCTTGAGTCATATCTACAAACTCCTTCCCACTAATTCTCATTCTTCGATACTATATGTGAAGAAATCTATTGTTTATGTCAAAAGAATTATAGAAAATACTAAGGGCACTAATAATCTTTAGAGTAAGCGCCTATACATTCATTAACCAATCATATATAGTAAGACGAGGTGATAATATGAAAACTAAAATTTATTTTGATAACGAACAATTTATCGCAGGCACTACCTTAAAGGATGACATCGAGCTAGAACATAATAATATGGCACTCCATACATGTGTGAATGAAGCAGATGTGCTAGAAAATCGAAAAAAATTAGCAGCTACTTTAAATTGTGACTTAAATAATTTTATTTGCACTCAACAAACACATAGTGCTAATTTCCATAAAGTCACGATTTCTGATAAGGGACGTGGCGCTAAGCAGATAGACAATGCCATTAGTAATACAGATGCACTTTATACATTTGAATCGAATTTACTTTTATGTAGTTTTACAGCCGATTGCGTACCTGTCATTTTTTATAATGAAGTCAATGGCCTTATTGGCGTGGTGCATTCTGGTTGGCAAGGTACAGTCAAGGAAATCACAACAAAGCTTTTCCAACATTTGATGGAGCATGAGCAATGTAATCCAAATGATTTTCACGTTCAAATCGGTATGGCACTTAGTCAGCAAAAATTTGAAGTGGATGCAGATGTTTATGAAAAATTCCACAACCTAGGCTATGCCGAGGACTTTATGTATTACAATACACAAACAAATAAATATCATATCGATAATCAGCAAACTGTCAAAAAACAATGTGAGCTTGCAGGTATTCCTCCTGAGCAGATATTGATTGATTCAACGTGCACATTCCTCAGCCCAGATGGTTTTTCCTACCGTCAAAATAAACAGGCTGGCAGACATTTAAGCTTTATTATGCGTAAAGAACAATAAATCAATTATGCCTCGGCATAATTGCGTCCGAAATCGACTTTGTGCTTAGGCCTGCAGATGTTTATTGCGCGAAAGCGTAGCGGCAGCGGCAGATGTTTTTTGTGCGAAAGCGTAGCGGCAACGTAAGTTAAAAGGGACAATCCAATTTATAACGGATTGTCCCTTTTACTAATAACACTAGTCCTAATGCGAAAAGATCTTTTAAAGATGCTAAAAATTAACATACCAAATGGGTTGTTACAAAAGCAAAAAGGATGTATCTCATAGTGGAAATACACCCTTTTAATATTTCATTATTTAACTGGACGTTCTTTTCCAATTCTAAAAACATAATAGCTAATGATAACAAGAGCCAAGAAAATAATTCCCACGATGAGAGAAACTCTAGTATCATCATTAAACCACATACCGATTAGTACCATTATTAAAAATGCAATCGTTATATAGTTTGTAAATGGCGCAAAGGGCATTTTGAACGGGTGCTTTGATAGCTGTTCACCTTTTATTTTTCTAAATCTAATTTGACTTATTAAAATAACAAACCATGGAATCATTCCCGGTAATACACTTGCACTGTATACATATACAAATAAATTCTTTGGCGCTATATAGCTTAGAATAACACCGATGACCAAACCAATTAGCACACCTACTGTGCCGAAAATAGGAACACCATTATTAGAAAGCTTCGCAAAAAATTTAGGTGCTTGCCCATTCATGGCAAGTGTATAAAGCATACGTCCCGCACTATAAATCCCACTATTACAGCCTGACATTGCTGCTGTAATGACAACAAAATTAATAATTCCTGCCGCAGCGGTAATTCCAACCTTTGCAAAAGTCGCAACAAATGGGCTACCAATCGTACCTAATTCATCCCACGGATAAACTGTTACAATGACAAAGATTGCACCGATATAAAATATTAAAATTCGCCAAATAATACTTTGAATCGCATTCGTAATAGTTTGTTGAGGATTTTTCGCTTCTCCTGCCGTAATCCCAATAAGCTCAACACCTTGATAAGCTGCAACTACTAATGATAACGCAAAGAAGAAGCCTGTCCAGCCGCCTGTAAAGAAGCCTCCATGATTCCAAAGGTTCGATAATCCTATTGCCACGCCTCCATTACCAATCCCAAAAAAAATAAGACCAAAGCCCGCAACAATCATTAAAACAATCGTCACAATTTTTATCATGGCAAACCAAAACTCAAATTCTCCAAACATTTTAACAGAAATAAAGTTAGCAACGCCTAAAATCACCATTGCAATTAAACCTGGAATCCATGCTGGTAAATCAGGATACCAGTATTGCATATATGTCCCTACTGCTATAATCTCTGACATCCCAACAATGACCCACTGAAACCAGTTACTCCACGCCGTTAAATAACCGGCTAATGGGTGTATATATTTATAGCCAAACGTTGCAAAGGAACCTGTACTTGGCTCCATATAAAGCATTTCTCCCATTGCTCGCATAATGAAAAAAATAAAAATACCTGCTATAGCATATGCAAGGAGCACAGAAGGCCCTGTCCACTGAATGGCGCTAGCAGAGCCCATAAACAAGCCTACGCCGATAGTACCTCCAAGAGCAATCATTTGAATATGCCGGGCATCTAGTCCCCTTTTTAATTCTTTATTCGCCACTAAGTTACGCCTCTTTCTGAAGTTCTTTCTACGATGAATTATCTTATAATAATAATCAATTCTTTCGAAAAACACAAATGTATTTTTAGGAAAAACACAATTATGGCAGTAATAAGATTTGGATTCTGAGCGTTTTGGGGTTCTATCCATCATTTTGAATGTTCTATCCGTCACTTCGGCGGTTCTATCCATCACTTCGAAGATTCTATCCGTCACTTCGAAGATTCTATCCATTACTTCGAAGATTCTATCCATCACTTTGGGCTGTTATTATAATTGGATTAGCTGTTGTAGCAACTATTTTATCTTACTTAGCCGTTAACGGATCGACCGACCTGTTTTATTACGTAAAAAAACTCTATTCCATCTTGTAACGATGAATGGAATAGAGTCTTCTTTGTTACTGTAATAACGTTTGTTCTTGGAGCTTTGCAGAGAAATATTTGCGTGCATCTGCTGTTAGAATTTGCAGCAGAATAACCTCTTCTTGACGCGCGAATTCTACAAACATTCCGCTTAAATTTTCATAAACATATTTGATTTTAAAGCCGCTATCTAAATAATGATCCACTTTTTTTATTTCCTCTGTGCTTTGTTGATGTTCTGACATGCTATCACTCCACCTTTCCGTTAATCAACCTCTTGATATTCTGTTAGGTGTTTAATATTATTCAGCACCTTTTATATCTACCAGCGGATTTGGTTGTTCAACGACATCATTCTCATCTGGAACAACAGCTGGAGCAGGTGCTTGTTGCTGTCCAAATAGTTCATCCAAATTGTGACCAGCTGTAATTCCTAAATATTTTGCATCACTTGGATCTTCTAGCTCAGCTTGAGGGTATTTTTTGAACCACCAATACTTCGCTAATATATAATATACAAGTGCCCCTACAAAAAAACCTACTAATGAAGAATAAGTGGAGAAAATATTTGCCACTGCACCACCGATAACCCAAGCGATTAAACCAGCTATGTTAAAGCCATTCCAATATTTAAATTGACCCTCTAATTCATAAAGCCCTTTTACATGCACGCGACGTTTCCGGATTAAATAATAATCAGCAAATAAAATTCCAACGATTGCTGTTAAAATTCCCCCGATAATTAAAAGTGCATTGACTAACACATCAAATAAACTCCAAGGCTGTGCTAGAATACCAATTATTCCTGCAATAACAACCCCAACCCAAAACGGCACTTTTGGACCACCAATATTTGAGAAGATTGTTGCCGCTGGGATAACATTTGCGGAAGTGTTCGTTGACCATTGTGCTAATACAATCATTAACAATAAAATACCTAAAATAAAACCACTTGCACTTTGCTGTAAAGCATTAATAGGATCAGCAGAGGCAACAGCCATATAACACACAGCACCAATTGTCACAATGAAGGTATTTGTAATCGGCATGACGATTAATGAGCCAACTAGCTGTGTTTTATTGCGTTTGAACCAACTGCGTTCATTTTTTGGTGCTTTAAAGAAGCGTGAAAGTGAAGGCATATCCGCTGCTAGTGTCGACCAGAATCCCATGTTTGCCATAATCACTACCATAAATGCAGTGAAGGTTGCGAACCCTGTAGTCGGTGCTTCCACCCACGTCCAAATATTTTTCCCTTGAGCTACTGCATTATCTGCCAGTGTATAATACATCCAGCAGGAAATTAAAATAATAACTGGCGCTGCCAAATCTGCAAAACGTTCAATAGATTTAATCCCTAGTGATGTATTAAATAATTGAAGTGCTGCAAAGACAATGAAACAGATAAACCAATTATCAAAATTAAAAAGTAAATTCAAAATACCGTTTATAGCTAATGCTCCAAAATAAGTATTCAGACCGAACCAACAGGCAGCCGTTACACCCCGGACAAGTGACGGGATATGCGTGCCAAATGTCCCGAACGGAGCACGCATATATACTGGGAAAGATAAGCCATGTTCAATGCCTATATCACCAATCAACGTCATAAATACACCAATTAGACAAGAACCAATCAACGTTGCTAAAATCACCATTGGCAATGGTAAACTCATGATTGCTGAGCCTCCGATTGCAAAAGCAGCTAATACAATTGCCATCCCTATCCAAATTACTGCAAAACCAAATGTTCCAATATTTCTTTGTTGATGTGTCACTGGAAGTAAATCTGGGGATTTTAAATAATTCCCATCTCGTTCCATATAATCTCTCCTTTTTTATCAAATTTCCGTGACAACTTACATGAGGTTATTCCTTCCTTCAATGAACATGCTGAAGGAAGGTGGAATTTCAGTTTATCTTCATTCGGCAAAATCCTCCCACCTTAGAAAGTAGTGAGATGAATGAAGATTAAGCCTACAATTGAGCCAAAGTGAAATTGATTTTAGACACTTTACTTAGATAGACTGCTAATTAAAGTTTGACGTTCATTCCAAGTCATTGGTGGAATTGAAGATTTGCGCTCAACCATTGTAATAGCACCATCTACGGGACAAACGATTGAGCATAAATTACAGCCTACACAGTCCTCTTCTCGAACTTTCAGCATTGGGTGACCATCTTCTGAATATAAATCGATACATTGATGCGACGTATCTTCACATGCAATATGGCACTTGTTACAGTTAATACAAACATCGTTATTAATTGCAGCTACGATTTTATAATTTAAGTCCAGATCACCCCAATTAGAATATCTAGAGACTGAGCGACCTACTAAATCCATGACAGAGGCAATGCCTTTATCGTCTAAATAGTTATTGAGTCCATCGATCATATCCTCAACAATACTAAAGCCGTGGTGCATTGCTGCTGTACAAACTTGTACGCCCGTTGCTCCCATCAATATAAACTCAGTAGCATCTTGCCAGTTGGAAATACCACCAATGCCCGAAATAGGAACATTAATTAATGGATTACGAGCACACTCTGCAACCATATTGAGTGCAATTGGTTTAACAGCAGGACCACAATAGCCACCGTGTGCACCCTTTCCTGCTACATGAGGGATTGTATTCCATGTATCTAAGTCGACACCGGCTAAGCTGTTAATTGTATTAATCATACTAACCGCATCTGCTCCACCTCTTGTGGCCGCTTCTGCTGTTGCCGTAATGTCGGTAATGTTTGGCGTTAACTTCACAATTACCGGAGTTTTCGCAGCCTCTTTCACCCAGTACGTTTGCTTTTCCACCAATTCAGGTACTTGACCAGAAGCAGACCCCATTCCTCGTTCTGCCATCCCATGTGGACAACCAAAGTTAAGCTCAAGGCCATCGACTCCCACATCTTCTACTCGTTTAACAATCTCATGCCATTTTTCTTGTTTTGGCTCCACCATTAAAGAAGCGATGATTGCGTGATGTGGAAACCTTTTTTTCGTTTCATAAATTTCTTGTAGATTTACCTCTAACGGACGATCCGTAATTAGTTCAATATTATTGAAGCCTGCTACTCTTTGGCCGTTAAAGCTAACAGCTGCAAAGCGGGAAGAAACATTCAAAATCGGATCACCCAATGTTTTCCATACAGCTCCACCCCACCCCGCTTCAAATGCACGTTGTACTTGATAGCCTGAATTCGTTGGTGGTGCTGACGCAAGCCAAAATGGATTCGGCGATTTAATGCCCGCTAAGTCAATGCGTAAGTCTGCCATATTAGTTCCTCCCTTATGCAATCTCACTTGGTTTCATCAATTATGCCTCGGCATAATTGCGTTCAGAATCGGCTTTGTGCTTAGGCCTGCACGATGCAGGTCAGTTAGCCGTTATCGCATGGATGCGATGGTTTTAGGCTAACATCCCTTAAGAACTCCATTCCGATTCTGTGACATCCGCCGGAGGCTTTAACTTCTTTCAGCGGATGTTTGGACAACTGCTGAAAAGTAACTTAAACTTGCATTCACCTCACCACCTATAGAGATGGGAGATTTCTGCAACTCATCTGTACCTGTTGCTACGCTTTCGGTACAATAGACACTTTGCTGAAAGAAGTTAAACGTTCATGGATCTTGTATGCTGCGTCTTTTCCTTGCTGTACAGCTGTTACAACCATCGCCTCGCCCTGGCCATTTCCGAAAACGACATCTCCACATGCAAATACTTTGTCATTCGAAGTTTGCATTGTCGCTTCATCAATATCAACAACACCATTTGTATGCTGTAAGCCAAAAGCTTCAATCAATGACACAAAACGTGTTTGCCCTATTGCTTTAATAACAGCATCCACTTCGATAATAAAATTGGACCCTTCGATCTCCTCAGGTCTTTGACGACCATCAGCACCTGTTTCACCGAGCTTCATTTTTGTACATTCGATACCTATGACCTCACCTGACTCATTGCCAATAATCTTTTTCGGTGCTGTTAGCCATTTAAACTCCACGCCATCCTGCTTTGCAAATTCATATTCAAATTTGTACGCAGTCATTTCTTTTTGTGTTCTTCTATAAAGAATTTGAACATTGTCCGCACCTAAACGCACTGCACATGTAGCACCGTCAATTGCTGTATTCCCCGCACCAATGACAGCCACTCTCTTCCCAACAATATCTTTTGTAAGCGGTCCCATTTTTGTCTTTCTGACAAACTCTATTGCATCATGTACACCGTCTAAATCTTCTCCTTCAATGCCCAGATTTGGCACAGCTCCCATACCAACAGCTAAAATAACACTGTCATATTGCTCCAAAATTTCTTCAGCAGAGATATCAACACCGACAGTTGTGTTTGTTTTGATTTCCACACCAAGCTTTTCAATTTGTTCAATTTCCCAATCAACGACTTCATTTGGTAAACGGAACGATACAATACCATAGCTCCCTAAGCCACCAGCTTTCGATTCAGCTTCATAAATAGTGACCTGATAACCAAATCGACTTAGTTCACGAGCAGCTGATAAACCAGCAGGACCTGCACCAATAATCGCTACCTTCTGTCCATTGTTTTGGCCTTGCTTAAATAGCTGAGCGTTTGTTGCCATTGCCCAATCTGTTGCATAGCGTTGTAGCTCTCCGATTTTAATTGGCTTTGTTGAGGAATTTAACACACACGCCCCTTCACATAGTTCCTCCGTTGGACAAACCCTTGCACAGCTTGCACCAATTGGATTTGCTTCTAATATAGTCGTAGCAGAGCCCTTCATATTACCAGAAGCAATTTTTTTTATGAAATTTGGGATTTGTATACTCGTTGGACAGGCTTTAATACATGGTGCATCGTAGCAATAAAGACAACGATTGGATTCCTCTATTGCTTCATTCTTTGTCATACTGCTAGTCAATTCTAAAAAATTACGTGTTAACTGTTGGGACATTGCATTTTCTTGATTCGGAGCCATTTCCACATCCCCCTCATGTGTTCATTTTTTCCTTCTTATAATGGCTCGTCACCATAACGTGTGTTTGATTACCGTTTTGGCTGGGCGCTTTGCTTTCGCGCAGAGCAGAGCTTCCTGGGGCGTCCGATGAGCCCCAAGGAATCGCCAGCCTCCACTCCTATCAACCTATATACATAGCATAAGTTTGAACATAGTCATCCACAACTTTTGGTGATGAGCTTTATTAATTACACCATTGAAAAAATGCTACATTCAACATTCATCTCACCACTTATAGAGGTAGATTTAGCTAAATGAAGATATTACGAGACCGATTGCTCTGTTCTCCATTCAAAGCAATCGGTCATAATACTAACTAAATGTTTAGTGCTTCTGCAGCTGTTGTTTTTAATGGACGTTTTATATACTGCCCGCTACCTAGTACACCAACAAACTCTTTATTTTTAATGACATATTCTCCACGCACTAGAACACTTACTGGCTCACCGGTTACTTCCCATCCCTCATATGGGTTATAATCCACGTTCATATGATGCGTTTTTGCCGAAATTTCTCGTTTTACCTCTGGATCAAAAATAACGATATCGGCATCAGAACCAATAGCAATCGTTCCTTTTTGTGGGAATAAACCAAATATTTTTGCCGCACTTGTGGAAATCATATCGACAAACTCATTGATAGAAATTTTCCCTTTTGCTACACCTTCTGAATATAAAATACTGAAGCGATCTTCAATAAACGGCCCACCGTTAGGAATTTTAGAAAAATCATTTATTCCTAACTGTTTTTTACCCTTAAAACTAAACGAGCACTGATCAGAGCCGATTGTTTGAAGTTGTTTTGCTTTAAGAGCATTCCATAAATGATCCTGATGATATTTTGGGCGAAGTGGTGGGGACCAAACATATTTTGCACCCTCAAAACCTGGTTGTGCTAAAGCAGATTGATCCAAAGTTAAATATGGTGGACATGTTTCACCATAGACGTTATAGCCTTTCTCACGTGCAGCAATGATCTCATCTACAGCCTCTTTACAAGTTACATGCACAACATAAAGGGTAGCGCCCGCAATATGTGCTAACTCAATCGCACGTTTTGTCGCTTCTCCTTCTAATTCAGCTGGACGAGTAAGTGCATGATAAATTGGCTCCTTATGACCTGCACGTCGCGCCTCTTCTACAAGCTCATCAATAACAGAACCATTTTCACAGTGCACCATAACAACAGCACCGAGGTCTTTTGCTATTTTAAAAGCTTTAAAAAGGGTGCGATCAGTTGCTTGAAATTCTTTCGCATAAGCCATAAATACTTTTACAGAAGTAATGCCCTCCTGCTCTAAGATTTGCGGCAATTCGGCTTCTGTTTCAGGGGTTAAATCACCAATCATTAAGTGGAATCCATAGTCGATAGCTGATTTCCCCTTCGCCTTGTCATGCCACTTTTCAACTGCAGTTGAAAGTTTATCCTCGCCAGCCGTTAAGCAGAAATCCAAAATAGTAGTCGTTCCACCGAAAGCTGCTGCAATAGTACCAGATTTCCAATCATCATCAGTGACAGTATTGTTAAATGGCATATCTAAATGTGTGTGCGGATCAATTCCTCCTGGCATCACATATTTACCTGTTGCATCAATTACTTCTGCTCCAATGTCGGATAGATTTTTGCCAATTTGAACAATTTTTCCGTTTTCAATTAAAATATCTGCCTCAAAAATATCTGCAGCTGTCGCAACTCGTCCGCCTTTAATAATTTTTTTCATTCTGCCCCTCACCCTTCGTAAAATAATGGAGAATGCTCAATTATAAAAATGTTAGGAACTACCTTAATGTAATGTGTAGGTCTCCCCTATACTGAACTTTGTTTGCAGAGTCAATACTGTTTCAAGTAATACATCTGCTCCTTTCGCACAATCCTCAAATGTTGTTTCCTCTTCCTCGCAATGACTTTTACCATTAATACTTGGTACGAAAATCATCGCTGATGGAACAATGCCCGCAATATATTGCGCATCATGCCCTGCCCCGCTAAACATTCGATGGGCAGTATAGCCGAAGCTCTGACAAGCCCTTTCCACTTCGTTACAAATATGAGTATCAAAATAGACTGTATCTCTACCCCATAGCTTAACTGGCTTAATGCTACAGCCCATATCCTCTGTAGGAAGATTATTCAGTATGTCTTCAACCTTTTGCATGATCTCTGGTTTTTGATGACGTGAATCTATCGTAAATGTCACGTTGTTCGGTATCACTGTATGAATATTTGGAGAAACATTCATTCGGCCAAAGGTAAACACTAACTGTTCATCAATTTTTCCGAGCTCTTCATGTAAATACGTAATGATTTTCGAAGTTACGATCATCGGATCTTGACGCATTGTCATCGGTGTTGTTCCAGCATGATTGGATTGCCCTGTCACCGTAATTTCATAGCAAACCATGCCTAATACACCTTCAACAACGCCTATTTCCAATTGCTTCGCCTCTAAAACAGGTCCTTGCTCTATATGCAATTCAATATAAGCAAGTGCTTCTTTTAAACGATTTTCTTGATCTCCCTCATAACCACTTGCTTGCAGCGCTTCTTTGAAACTAGTACCATTTTTATCGATAGATTGCAGCATTTTTTCTTTTTCAAATTTAGCTGAAATAACACCAGAGCTCATCATTGCTGGATCAAAACGAGCACCCTCTTCATTTGTAAAATTCACAATCATTATAGGGATATCTAGCTCAATCTCGTTTTCCTTTAACGTTCTAATAGCCTCTATAGCCGTTAAAACGCCTAATACACCATCAAATTTCCCACCCTTTTCAACGGAATCTAAATGCGACCCCATAACAATTGGAGGAACATCCTTTTTCCCTGGTAGAACGGCATAAATATTACCCATATCATCGACTTTAATGTCCATCCCTAATTCTTCACAACACTCACAAAAATAGTTTCTTGCTAATACATCCTCATTCGAAAGAGACAAACGAGTTACGCCACCATTTTCAGTAGCTCCAAATTGACTAAATTGTTCAATTAACTCTTGCAATCGTCTACTATTACACTTATACATATGCAAGTCCTCTCTTTCACAGTAGTTATACACATTCTATAAAAGATAAAAATTATGAGATATAGATAGCAAACTAAAAAAATATGTGCATCTGCACATAATATATGGTAAGTTATGTTCATAATAAGGGGGGGAGGAAATGGGGACTATTCGCAAAATTGTCGAGGGAGTTCAATTCCCAATGCTAACATTAATAGCAGGACATAACGGAACTTTTCGAAGAGTTACAGGGATTAACGTAGTTGAAAGCATCGATTTAATTATGTTCTGTAGACCTAATGAATTAGTCGTGACTACAGGTATTAATTTATCTTCAGATGGAGATTCCTTAGAGCAACTTGTAAAACTGGCTTTCACTAAAAAGGTAGCAGGTTTCATTATTAATACCGGTCCATATATTCCAGATATACCAGATTCAGTAATCTCTTTTGCCAACGAACATGATTTCCCTATTTTTCAGATGCCATGGAATTATCGTATAGCCGATCTATTAAAAACAACATTTCAATTTATCGCCAATCACCATCAAGAGCTTTCTATCGAAGAAAAGGTTCTTTATAACTTACTTTTTCACTACAAACAAAACACCAACTATATTAAAGACCAATTAGCATTACTTGGTTTTCCACAAGGTAGGGAGCTAGCCATCATTTCATGTACTACAAATGGTGCACAAGCTACTATTGACCGCTACGAGGTCATGATCCAATTTGCATTTCAAAATAGATATAAACGCTTCTTAAAACTAAAGCATAAAAATCACCTCATCTTTTTAATCGACAGAGCACAAATCAATACACCAAACACTCCCTTCTCAAAAGTTGTTGAAGAAATTTACGACAAAATTACGCAAAAAAATGGTTACTTGGATATTATCATTGGTAAAGGAAATTATCATAAAGAGCTTGAAAATGTTCGCAAAAGCTATGATGAGTCATTAACAGTAATCCAATTAGCAAAGCTTCATAACAATCGTTTCCTATATAAATATAAAGAAATTGGTGCCTACAAAATTATCATGGCCGTGCAAAATCAAACACTAATAAAATCATATAGCCAAGACATCTTAGGTCAGCTTTATCGCTATGATGAATTACATGACTCAGATTATGTACAATTTCTACGCATTTTTCTTGAGGAAAATGGTAGTACCCGCAAAATCAGTGAGCGTCAATTTATTCATCGCAACACAGTACTTTATAAAATAAAAAAAATAGAAACACTATTAGATATGGACTTAAGTAACCCATTTACTAAAACAAATCTCTATATCGCATTTTTGATTGAAGATGTGTTAACACACCAATAAACACAACTGTATATATTTGATTTCGAATCTTGCATAATATAATTTTAAATCTATTAATCTAAAGGTTGGTGGCTGAATGTTTGCTATAAGAGAGAATTATAAAGAATTTATTCAGTATTATCCGGCTACTGTATTTATAGTTCTTCTATGTAGTTTGGCTTCTATCGTAACTATGTTATTTTTTGATGGTTATAATGAGGATGCAATTATTATTCTTGGAGGTCTTGAAAAAGAATTAATTAACAGCGGTGAAACATGGAGATTTTTAACCTATGCATTCGGACATATGAGCCTTTTTCACTTATTGTTAAATATACCAATTTTATTACTGATATCTAAACCACTTGAAAGATATTTCGGAAGTAGACTCTTTTTTGGAGCTTATATTCTTTTATCTATAGCTTCAGGTATATTTATTTATTATTTTTATGTTGGGGTTTATCCATTAGCAGGTTCCTCCGGGGCTGGTTATGGTCTATTAGGGATATTCACATTCTTTCTCATCAGGTACCCAAATAAGTTTAATTCCTATGATAAAAGATTTATTATTATCTTATTAGCCATTAGCTTTATTTTCAGCTTAAACGTACCTGATATTAGTATTTCTGGACATGTAGGTGGACTTATTAGTGGTTTTATATTAGGCTATTTCATTTCAATTTTTAAAAAGGATCAAAAAGAAGGCTCCTTTTACTCTAGCAGAAACTAATAATTAATTAACGGTTTAAATTACTAAACAAATAATTTATATTCCAAACTACAATCCGCTTCGTTATCTAGGTTTATGGATATTTAAAACTGCATCCCCCAACCTTGATTTCTATACGGATTTTCACCTTACATTTTACTCCTAGACATAACGAAAAAACTGACGAACCAAATGTGATCTGACCCAAAAAAGTTAGACACCAATCTAACTTTTAAGGGGCAGATCAATGGTCACCAGTTTTTTTGAGGAATAAAATCGAGGTTATTTTTTGTTTTTGTTTTTATTTTTCTTTTTGCTATGTGTATCCTTTTTTTCTTCTTTTAGCTCATTAGTTGTTTTTAATGCAGTAAAATCTGCTTCATCACCAAACTCCATACCATAGCTTGGTTTTCTGTCTATGCGAGTATGATGGTCATGATTATGATTAAGATTAAGATCATGATCAGGAACAAGATCTTCGTCCTCATCAAATCGCATAACAAGAATTGGTAAGGATATTAGTCCTGCTAATCCAACTAATGCATAAATCCATCGTGACAATACTGCTGTTTGTCCACCAAACAAATAGGCAACTAAATCAAATCTAAAGAATCCTATGAGTCCCCAGTTAATTGCACCAATGATGACTAACACTAAAGCAATTCTATAAACTACGCTCACGTTTCCACCTCCTTTATTAGTAAATACGAAGCCAGTTACACATTTGAAGTTCATGCTTCACATGTATAAAAAACGTCGATACTGCGAAAAAAACTGTCATAACAAGAGAGATAACTACAAATAATTATTGTAATTAAATCCTCTATTTTGACGGTCTTATTTTTAGCAATAACCGCTTATTTATACGAAAGGCAAACTAGGCTAAGTTAGGAATAGGATTGGGACACCCGCTGAAAACGTCCCAAGATGCCAGGCAAATACGAAAAAACCCCTTTTAGCAAAACTGCTAAAAGGGGTTCCAACTATTTCTGCCAATTATTAAGTTCTTTTAACAACTCAGGTAGCTGCAATTTCTTAACATCAATCGGTGGTAACGCCTTGATAAATTCCTTACCATACGACTTTGTAGAAATGCGGCGGTCTAAAACGATAAAGGCTCCTTTATCCTGTGATGAACGGATTAAACGTCCAAAGCCTTGTTTAAAACGCATGATGGCTTCTGGCAGTGATAGCTCATTGAAGGAATTGCGACCTTGTGCAGTAATATGCTTTGCTCGCGCTTTAAATACAGGCTCCTCTGGCGAAGAAAACGGTAAACGAACAACAATAACCGATGCCAGTGCGTCACCTGGAACGTCCACACCTTCCCAAAAGCTGTTTGTACCAAAGAGTACCGAATGGCTAAACTTTTGGAATGATTTCAGAATTCGCATACGGCTACCACCCGTAACGCCTTGTGCAAAAAGCATATAGTCATCAAGGAGTTCACTATCTTGAATAAGCTCCACTGTTTTTCGAAGCATGTCCTGTGCGGTAAATAGGACAAAACAACGTCCTTCAGTCATTCGCACTGTACGTGTAATGGCGTGGGCGACCGCTTCAATATATTCATCCTGTGACACATGTTGAATATCCGGCATATCTGTGACAATAAATGCCTTCGCACCTGAATAATAGGATGGTGGTGCTTGTAACTTTATTACTTGCACACTATCGGAAATACCGAGTTGGCGTGTTACAAAACGCTCATTACCTGGCACAGTCAACGTACCAGAAGTCCATACTATGCTTGCCTGTTTACGAAGCGGGGCCAGTACTTTTTCAATGATAGGCGTGACATTAACAGGCTTTTTAAAGACTTGCAAGCTTCCTGGAATGCTCCTTAAATCAAATTCTAGCCACACTGAATTATCATCTTGTGGCGATAAGAAAATTTCCTCCCATTCAGCGATTTTCACTTTTAATTCACGGATCCAATAATGCCACTCCGTTAATATATAGTGCTCACTTTTATCCAATTGCTCAATATTATTTTCAAAGGCATGGCCTACTTCTGTTGCAAGATCGAGCCACTGCTGTGTGAGCTTACTTACTTGTAGAAGCGGTTCTTTTGCTATAGATACATCTTCTAAAAACAAAGTACATTTACTACTAGCTTGTTTTCCTTTTATTTGTTGTTGCATTTTTTGAACAGCCCGCTGAATGGTTTCATCGAACGTCCGTTGTAGGCGTATAAATTGTGCATCTAGTCGCTGCAAGCTTTGCATAGAAACCCGTTGTTTTTTCTTAGCAGCCTGACTAAATTGCTGGAACAAAGCGGTTTCCTCTATCGTTCCTATTTGACCGAAAATATACTTCCACTGCGTATAGGAGAAGACAACTTCGTCCTGCTGCATGGCAGATTGTATAAATTGATGTGCTTCGTCAATGATCCATCCGTCAACTTGTGTAAAGATCGGTGTTTGACGGACTAAATCACTGAGTACCATAGAATGATTGGTTACAATACAATCAGCAAATTCACTATTTTTTAACGCTTGCTCATAGAAATCAAAGCCCTTTGAAGGTTTTTCATCAGGCATTTTGCGGATTTTCTCTAAAAATAGTTGTCCACCGCCAGATACATTGAGCTCACTTAGCACACCCGTTTCTGTTTTAGTCAGCCAGACGAGAATCTGCAAAATCGTAAATGTATCATCATAAGTTTCATCAGCATAAGCCATACATTGCTCAAATCGCGCAACGTCAATATAGTGCTGCATGCCCTTAAGAACAGCAATATTTACTTTAGTGCCAAGAATTTTTTCAATCTTTGGTAACTCTTCCTCGACAAGTTGCTCCTGCAAGTGCGACGTATATGTGCTAATGGCAATTTTTTTATCGACCGCTCGAGCATACAAAATCGCAGGAAGTAGATAGCCCGCTGTTTTACCAATGCCTGTGGAAGCCTCTATAACGCATTCCCTTTTATCATTAAGCGCCTCCCAAATAGTGTCCATCATCTCGAATTGCGCTGGTCGTTGCTCAAAATTCGACATAGCCTTTATCATTAATGCTGTTTTGTCAGCTGCTGTTTGTGGATATGATACAATCTCCGCATTATTTGTATGCTTCTTTCGTCCATCACAAATAGCCAAATTGCGATAGTAGGAGACATTCTCATTTGCAGTTACATGCTGTCGTTTAATTTGAAGTGCCTCAAAGAAAAGTTGGGATAAATTTGATTTCAATCTGAATGAACGTTTATGCATTTGTTCAAGAGTTAGCTGAGGGAGACTGAGTAACTCCTTCCAGCAATGTTTAAAGAGCTCAGCAGTTGCTCGGGCATCGTCATCTGCTCGGTGTGCATTTGTTAGCTCTATATTTAAATCTGCCGCTAAATCACCTAGCTTAAAGCTCAGTGACATTGGGAACAATATTTTGGCAAGCTCAACCGTGTCCATCTTTTTACCCTGCCATTTTGGTAAACCTGCACGCTTGAACTCTGCTTGTAAAAAGGATAAGTCAAAATCCGCATTATGCGCGACGAATACACAATCAGCAAGCAGTTCATATATGTAGTCGGCATGTGCCTCAAACGGCAAGGCATCCTTTACATCCTCATCCGTAATATGCGTTAAATCCTGAATGAAAGTTGGAATAGCTTTCCCTGGATAAATAAACTTCGTAAAGGTGCGCTCTATTTTCCAATCTTTCATAATAACAATTGCTATTTGAATCATTCGGTCCCCATTTGCCGGTGAATGACCAGTCGTCTCTAAATCAACAATTGCATACTTTTGACTTTCCACCATACATCTCAACTCACAGTTCACATTAGATAGATGAATTTTATCACATTTTTGGTTCAGCGGCATCCCTCTGCCTTTTAGATTAAACACAAGGCTGTATATGAAGCAGTCGGAGAATTAGGAAAAGCAGATCAACTAGCCTTATTTAAGGCAATGGAACAAGATCTATATCCAAAAGAAGAAAATAAAATGGAATATAGCCCATTCTTCTTTGTTATGCACGGATATAGCTACCAACTATAAAAAATTTGCAACAACAAAAAATCTTAAACACGAAACAATTAATCTTAATCAAAATCAACGAGTAAAAAAAGGGATATTCCACATACAACACGTTAATAACTTCCATCGTCGTTTGAAGGGATAGATGGAGCGATATCAAGGCGTTGGTACGTATTATTTGGATAGTTACCTCTACTGGTATCGTTGGCTTGAGATACATAAAAACTTGGCATTTGAAAATCGGGTAGAACAAATGCTTATTTCAGCTTGTCAAAAATCTAACTATTTTACAGTAGCATCATTACGAGAAAACAAAAATCACCTATTTTCAATATAAGCAGCAGATACATTTGTTGAAAATGGCTTTAAAACATCTGTAAGAATTAAATGTAGATTATTCCTGAACTCAATCATTCAAAATATTTACATTTACCAATTAATCAGTTATACTGATTATCATATTAAGTGAATATTTGGTGGGAGGTATTAAATTGAGTGATATATTTAAATCATTTGGTTTTTTAACTGGAAAAGTAGAACAACTGTTAGAAGAAGATTTTATAGATCAGTTGAAGCCTTATGGTATAAATGCAAGACAATTCGGAGTCCTGATTAGAATAAAGGAACGTCCTAACACATCTCAGAAAGAAATTGCAGAAGATTTAAAAATAGACAGGACATCTATGGTGGATCACGTAGATCGTTTGGAATCTCTTCACTATATAATTAGAGACAAAAACTCAAATGATAGAAGGTCTTACTGTCTCAATCTTACGGAAAAAGGTAGAAAAACCGTAGATGATTGTTTAGAGTTAATGAATCAGTCTGAGCGAGAAGTGTTGTCAGCATTAGAAGATGAGGAAAAAGATGCGTTTAAAAAGTATTTAATTAAAATAGTGAAAAGAATAGGAGAAAAATAAAATGAATCAAATCTCATATTTCAAAAATCGCATTGAATCAACGTTCAGTCCAATGGATTATATGACGGAGAAAAAAAGGCAACCAGAAAATTATTTATTAATTGATGTTAGGAATGGCTCTCCTGCATTGAAAAAAGAAAAAATACAAGGTGCTTTAGAAATCCCACTTTCAGAATTAGAAATTCGGTTAGATGAAATACCTAAAGACAAAGAAATCGTTTTGTATTGTTGGGATGTTTGGTGTAATACAGCTGCGAAGGCTTCTATTATGTTAATTGAAAACGGGTACTCAGTAAAAGAGTTGAATGGTGGTATAGCTGCTTGGAAGACTATGGGGTTCCCTTTGATTCCATTAGTAAATAATGAGGAACAAGATTGTGGTTGCTAAAAAATGCCGATGTTTTAATTTTTTCCTTTAATCAACCAAAATAGAGGTTTAACTAAACAAATATTATGTTAACTACTTAAATAGAGGTTTAATCTACACGATTGTGGATTAAACCTCTATTCTTATTTTATATCATAATAGCAACAATCTTTGAGAAAACAGCCAAACATAAAAAGAAGCATGTACAATTTGTACACGCTTCCTCCCTACTACATCACTGTTGCTTCTGGCTCATAGGCAATCATTTCTTTAATTGTATTACCCTCGCCCATAATAGCTACTGTTGGCTTATGGTCTTTTGCCTCTGCATTATCTACATACACATAAGAAATAATAATCACAATATCTCCACGTTGCACAAGGCGTGCTGCTGCCCCATTCACACAAATAACACCTGATCCGCGCTCTCCTGCAATAATATACGTTTCAAAACGTGCGCCATTGTTGTTATTGACGATATGCACTTTTTCGTTCGGTAGCATCCCTACTGCATCTAAAATATCCTCATCAATCGTAATAGATCCAACATAGTTTAAATCTGCTTGTGTCACTGTAGCACGGTGGATTTTACTGTTCATCATCATTCGTAACATATTACAATCCTTCTTTCACATTAAAGATACAATTATCAATTAATCGAGTTTTACCAATATAGACGGCTGCTGCTAAAAGGACTTGCTCAGTCTCAGCAGTTGCGGGAATTAAATCTGGATACGCTAATAGTTCAATATAATCTATTTGACCATGGGTGCGTGTTGCAATATGTGCCTTTGCTTTAGCAAGCGCATTCGCAGTATCCCTATTCGCTAAAAAGCTATCACGAGCAAGCTGTAGAGCTTCATTAATTGCTGGTGCCTCAAGACGCTCCGCTTCACTTAAATAGACATTACGAGAGGATTTCGCTAAACCGTCCTCCTCCCGTACAATAGGTACTACTCGCATTTCCAAAGGGAAATTAAAATCGCGTACCATCGTAGCAATAATAGCAACCTGCTGTGCATCTTTTTGTCCGAAATAAGCTCGTGTCGGCTGTGTTAGGTGAAATAATTTTGATACGACCTGTAACACTCCATCAAAATGTCCTGGACGGCTTGCCCCACAAAGAATTGTTGCCTGTTCACCCGCATGTATACGAATACCACCATCATGCGGATACATTTCTTCAACACTCGGTGCGAAAACAATATCTACACCGGCAGATTCTGCCAAAGCTATATCCCGTGGCAAATCACGTGGATAACTTTCAAAGTCTTCGTCTGGTCCAAATTGTGTTGGGTTTACAAAGATACTCATAACGACTAAATCATTTTCAGCACGAGCTGTTTTTGCTAGCGTTAAATGACCCTCATGTAAATACCCCATTGTTGGGACGAGTCCAATTGATTTTTGAGCTTGCTTAGCTGCTTGGATTTCTACGGTTAGTGCTTGGATTGTAGTTACGACTTTCATTACTTTACGCCCCCATATAGCTGATCCAATGCTTCCTCTTTCATTGTGAAAGAATGCTTCGGCGCAGGGAAATTACCTGCTTTTACCGCTTCTACGTAACTAGCAATACCACGGCTTGCTTCTTGACCCATATTAGCAAACTGTTCCACGAATTTTGGTACATGGTGTGAACCGTAGCTTAACATGTCATGATAAACCAAAACTTGTCCATCAGCCTCTACACCAGCTCCAATACCAATCGTTGGAATAATAAGATTAGCAGATACCATCTCAGTTAGCTGATGTGGAATACATTCTAAGACGACTGCACATGCTCCAGCCTCTTGACATTTTTTTGCATCTTCAATGAGTTTCGTTGCCTGTTCAGCTGTTTTACCCTGAACCTTGTAGCCACCAAGTACTCCTGCTGATTGAGGTAGTAAACCTAAATGTGCTACCACCGGAATGCCAGCTGACGTTAATTTACGAATTGCTGGTAGAACATCGTCTGCACCCTCTAACTTTAATGCATCTGCTCTAGTTTCTTGCATCATGGTTACAGCCGTTTTCAACGTCTCGTGTACATCACCGTGGTACGAACCAAATGGCATATCAACAACAACAAACGTATCCTTTGCCCCTCTGCGCACTGCTTTTGCATGATGAACCATATCGGCTACTGTTACTGGCATTGTAGAATCATAGCCTAGAACTACCATACCTAGTGAATCTCCCACTAGAATCATATCGACGTCTGCTTCCTCGGCAAATTTCGCAGCAGGATAATCATATGCAGTAAGCATAACGATCTTCTCACCTGCTGCCTTCATCTTTAAAAAATCTGAAGTTGTTTTCATCATGTAGTCCTCCTTTTTTAAGGGAAGAAAACAGAAAAACCCCTCTGTTCCTAAAATGGACAGAAGGGTAGTGTTTCGTTCGTCATCAAAAATCACCTCTCGTTGTTGAATAGAGGCCATAACTTAATAAAAGAATAAGTAATTAAATCTCTTTGTGAGAATTGCCCATTCCATTGAATCAAGTTATATTTTTGAACGCTTGTTTTCTTCCGTCCCTGTCATTAAAAGATCAAGGCAGATATTTATTGTAAATTGATCTTACGTTTTGAAGGTGCCGTTCACAAAAGGATACTGCCCTTCGCACATACTATAACAGATTCACCTAGTAATCTTCAAATATTATTTTCTAATAATTACGATCAATAACTATTACCAAATTCAAACCATTCGTTTCTGAAAGTTTGATTTTCGATAAACTTCAAATACTGTAAATAGAAACAGTGCAAATAATAATATTAATATACCAGACGATACGTTTGTAACTGGTACATAAACATCCCAAAATGAATTGGTTAAAGCGTGGAAAATAATACAAAGAAAAATACTTTTAGTGGATTGGTAAATGATCGTCAATAAAAAGGATAACGCTAAAGTTATTAGAGAAAACCATAGGAAGTTCATGTTCATTTGATTTGATCCAATGACAAACCATAATGGCAGATGCCAGACTGCCCAAATAACGCCAACAATCATTGTGCTTATGAAGGGAGACCATCTTTTTTGTAATGTAGGCTGTAAAAAACCACGCCAGCCAATTTCTTCCACCCCTCCTCCAATAATCATGATTGGCAATTCAAGTAACGCCAGATATATTGGATTCTCCATAGTTGCTCCGCCCCATAGCGTTGGTAAAAAAAAAGCCGCAAATGCCAATCCGATTACAAAAATATACCAAGATACAGGATGCTTTGGATTTTTTACATTATGGATAAATAATTTAAACTCTTCTTTAGTAGAATATTTCTTTTTCAACCAAATCTCACAAATTGCAGGAGTAATTCCACCGAGAATAAACAATAGCATATATATTGCATTGCCAAACTTCAGTAAATTCAGCTGTGTTAATAAGGCTAAACTACCCCATATTATCCAAGACGTTGCAAAGGTATAAAATAGAAATCTTCTTACCTCTATTCCCAACTTTAATCCTCTCCTTCTTTGGTACCCAATAGTAATAATACGGATTTGCAAAGTGTATTCATCAAACGAATCTCATCAAACTGCACTTGATCATTTGAGAACACCCCGTAACATTTTTGCAAGACAACGTCTCTCACAATGCCATCAATGGACGTCATTATAAAAGTAGATAAATCCTCTATCGAAATCTCAAGCTGAAAACATCCTGAATAAATACCCTTATCGATTGAACGAAAAATTTGTTGCATAAAATATTGCCCACTTTCATTCTCATAAATGCTCGATAAAATTTTCTTTTCTCTATCCGGATTGTTAGCAAATAAAATCGTAAGCTCAAATTGGATTTTGCCAACTGTTGATACGTTTTCCTTCATGTACTCTCCAAGAAAATTAAATAATTTAATGATTGTTTTCGTGGGAGAATTACTCGTATCCGTAATTTCATCGATAATATGTTTATAGTCTGCATTAACATTTACTTGATTAATAACCTCAATAAGTATTTCATCCAGGTCTGAATAATAACGATAAATCCCACCTTGACTTACTCCTGAAGCTTTAATAATATCCCTCATCGAAATGTCATAAAGTGGCTTAACTTTACATACTGCTATTGCTGCTTCTAAAATGCTTTTTTTCTTTTCCTTTACATATTCATGACTTACCTTTGGCACAATCTTTACCTCCAAACATAAAATGACACTATTGTCATTTTTATCATAAACATTTTGCTTTTTATTGTCAATTTAAAATGACACCATCGTCATTTTCCTCTTGAACTTTTAATAAAATTTGACAATTCAATGTGATATGTAATATACTTCCACCATACTATACGACATATAATATAAAACCTTGTATAGGTACTACATTGTGAGGTGAGAGATGATGACATTTCAACTTGGCTCAGCTTTACTTGACGCTTGTGTACTCGCTATCGTCGATAAAGAGGATGCTTATGGTTACTCATTAACACAGCAAATACAATCCGTGATGGATATATCAGAATCTACGCTGTACCCAGTATTACGTCGTTTACAAAAAGCAAATTGCTTAACAACCTACGATCAGCCCTACCAAGGCAGAAATAGACGGTATTACCAAATTACCGAGCAAGGTCGAATACGATTACTGGAACTATTAAAAGAATGGCAAAAGTATAAAGAAAAGGTTGATTGTGTACTTATAGGAGGGAAATATGATGAATAGAGCAAGCTTTTTGAAAAAGCTACGGGGGAAATTACAACGTCTTCCAGCGCATGAGATTGATGCTGCGCTTGCCTATTATGAGGAATATTTCGATGAAGCAGGAGAGGAAAATGAACAGCGGGTCATTCAACAACTAGGTTCCCCTTCTCATGTTGCATCACAAATAATGGCGGACTATGCATTAAAGGATTTAGAAGCAACCTCAACGTCGACTTCGACTAAGAAGAATATGTCTGCGATTTGGCTTATCATTTTAGCAATAATATCTGCTCCACTTTCATTACCGTTACTTGTTGTTGCTATAGCACTTATTTTTTCATTTGGAGCAGTTATATTCAGCTTTATCATTGCGATTATCGCAACTGTACTTAGTATCTTTTTCGGTGGAATTGTTGCACTTATTTCAGGCTTCTTCATTCTAACTCAGCATTGGCCAACAGCATTACTCTTTATGGGAGTTGGCTTTATTGTAACAGGTTTGGGCATCCTGCTTTTCCCAATCGTTGCTCGTTTGATCAAAACAATCGTTGTTGTTTGTGTTGAAGCATTAGGTAAACTATTCCACAAAATAACTAAGAAGCGGAAGGAGGGATACTAATGACGTCTCGACATACCCATATTGCCATTACTATGATTGCTTTTGGCATACTGTTAGCTCTAGTTGGTTATTTCTCTGGTGGGAAATGGAGTTTTGTGTTAAACGATGAAGGCATCCAATTACCAGAGAACAATAAACTAGTAAACAACTCCTATAAACTAGATGATTTCACTAATCTCAAGGTTATCAATCACTATGGAGATGTTGAAATTGTTACGAGTGATCGTTATGCATTAGAAACAAATGTTATTAAAAATGATGATGTGACTTACAGTATTAAAGATAATACATTAACTGTTGAAACTAAGAGTAAGAAAAAGAATGGTTTTCAATTCGGATTTGGTAGCTTCAGAACTCCTTCCATCAAAATCTATGTTCCTTCAGATATAACATTGAAAACCGTTATCCTTGAAAGTAATTTTGGAGATACAACCATTCGTGGTCTGAAATATCAGGAGTTAAATCTTGTTGAGGATTTTGGAGACATCATATTTAAGGACACTACTGGTGATAAAACAGAGATTACACAATCATTTGGTGATATGAATTTAAAACAATTTTCAAGTAATGGCTTTGTTGCTGAAAGTGAACATGGTGATATTAACATAGATGGAACATTAAATGGCCAATCCACAATTACGTCTAACTTTGGAGATGCTACACTTCACTTACAAAATAAAAAAAGTGAACTTGGCTTTGAATTACAAACTGACTTCGGGGATCTTACAGTTGATAAGAAGGATCAAATTAGCAAGATATCGCAATCTTTTAAGGGTGATAACTTGCTAAAAGCAACCCTTTCATATGGTGACTTACAGTTAACGTTGAAATAAAGTAAGCTCCCAGTTCAGAAAAGGCAGAATTACATATTTGTGATTCTGTCTTTTTTTGTAAGATTTTTATATGATTCAGTTCTTCCCTCTAAACATTAGAGGGAAATTCCCATTTATCGTATTCTATACTCATATTTTAGAAATATATATATTTAAATTAAGCAGGATCTGAAGTGATTCAGGACAGTTACGGCATCATCATAAATATAAAATACGATTTTTGAGGTGATCAATATGAAAATTAGAAAAGCAAACATTGAAGATGCTCAAGGTATCGGAAAAGTACATGTTGACAGTTGGCGGACGACTTATAAAGGGATTCTTCCAGATGATTTTTTGAATAATTTATCTTACGAGCAGCGAACAGAACTTTGGAAGAAGAATATTTCAGATCTTACGAATTATGTTCTGGTGGCAGAAAATGAACAAGATGAAATAATCGGCTTTGCAACTGGTGGCACACGAAAAACTAATTCAGTACCGAATGCAACTGATTTAACTTCTATATATCTTTTAGAAGAATATCAAGGGATGGGAATCGGGAAGCAACTACTCAAAGAAATATTCGCCTATATTAAACTAAAAGGATACGAAAAAGTATTTGTTGAAGTATTAGCAGATAATAAAACACGTAATTTCTATGAATATTATGGTGCACAATATGTCGAGAACACCGAAATTAAAATTGGCGGAAAAGTATTAGAAGAGCTTATTTACGTATGGAATGATATTGATAAGGTATTTATAGAAAAAATAAAATAGAGAACTATATCAATTATGCCTCGGCTTAATTGCGTCTGGAATTGGCTGAAGACTTTAATTTCTTCCAGCGAGTTGCTGAAAGAAATTAAATTATTGGGGGGCTTGTAATGAAATCTATAGCGAGAACGATCTCTTTATCTGTTTCTTTTACTTTATTCATTTATTTGTTCGGATTAAAAATGGAGCATTCAGTTAAATATGACTCTGGATTCTTTTTTCTTCCAATAATTTCACTAATACTTTCTCTTATTTTCTTTAGACAAGACTACAAACGAGAAAAAAATATACGGAGCTAAATGTATTTCGAAGAATATGAAAAACCGTATATTTTCAGATTTGAAAATATACGGTCTTGTTAATTAAGTATGTGCACATGTTTCTATAAAATTTTTATGTCTCCAGCATAAATTGTTCGGACTGTGCCATTATCCTCTGTTAGCTGTAGTACACCTTCATCCGTAATCCCACTGGCAATGCCTTCATAGCGGCCGCGTAAAGTCGTGACTTCGATACGTTGTCCAATGGTACATGACATTTGTTCCCAAAGCGTTTTAATGCTAGCAAAGCCCTCCTTCACGTATAATTCCGTAAATTGTTCTAAATATTGTAAAATAGATGCGACAAGAGCTGCACGATTAATTTCCTCACCCGCTTCTAAACGTAGAGATGTAGCAATATCAGCGATTTCTGGAGAGAAATCTGCTTCGACTTGGTTTGCATTAATACCGATACCTACCAGCAGTGCTTGTACACAGTCTGCCTCAGCCTGCATTTCTGTTAATATACCGGTACATTTTTTACCGTTAATGAGCAAATCATTTGGCCATTTAATGGCTGGTTCAATATGGTTATATAATGTTTTAATAGCCATCGTAACCGCAACTGCTACGACAAGTGTGTAAGATGAAGCTTGCTGAGGAGTAACATCTGGTCTTACAATAATGGTCATCCAAATACCTGTGCCATTTGCAGATTCCCATGGACGCGCCATACGACCACGACCAGCAGTTTGCTCCTCACCGATAATAATAGTGCCATGTGGAGCGCCTTCCTGTGCAAGCTTATGAGCGATTGTTTGTGTTGAATCTACAACGTCAAAATAATGAATTTCACGTCCAAAACGTTCAGTATTTAAAAATAGTTCAATTTGTGTTGGACTTAAGCTGTTTGGCACACCAGTCAGTACATAGCCCTTTTTCTTTACCGTTTCAAATGTATAGCCTTCCTCCTGTAGCGTCTGCATATGTTTCCATATAGCTGTACGTGATACTCCAAGAGAATCTGCTAGCTCCTGACCCGAAACCGCTTCACCATTAGCAGCTAATATTCTTTTTAAAATTTCATCCTTCATAGAAATACTCATGCTAATCAATCCTTTATTAAACTCTACTATATTTTTTTATTTGCTTACATAATATTGATTCTATTGTATTAATCATACTGTAAATTATGACAATTGACCACAATCTATCATCAAATATCTTTTAGCTCTAGTTATTCGTTATTTTAACTATTTTGCTTCTGATCGTTAGATTACCCTCATAACGTAGGGTTGATTTCCGTTCCGGCTGGGGGCGTCGGGGCAACAAATATTTTCTCCGCGAAAGCGAAGCAGTAGCGGCAGATGTTTTGGGCGATAGCGTGGCGACAGCAATTTGTTTTATCTGTGCGAAAGCGAAGCGGAAGCAGCAACAACAGGATGTTGGTCATGAATGCGTTATCACAGGACATGATGGTTTTAGTCTTCGTTCCTCTATCCGCTCACTCGCGCTCCAGTGTCTCATCTGTGATGCTGTGATTTGATTTGACAGCCTAGCCTTCCCAATTAACTTATACTCATTTTGCGTTTTAACAATTGTCACCCAAAACCTTTGGTGATTAAGCAAAAAAATATTATAGAACCAAATTAATAAGGAGCCGTCTCATTCATTTTGAGACCGCTCCTCGTTAAAAAAAATCTATAGTTATCATTCTTGTTTGAAATAATCGTGTTCTATCCAATTTTTTATCTGTTGTTGGTCATTTTGAAGCTCGCCATTGACAACTGCTTCAAGCATCGCCTGCAATGCTTCTTTTACCCATGGTCCACCTTTTTTTCCGGACCATTTTAATAAATCTGTACCGTTTACAATTAGCTCTCGTTTGTGTCTAATTGGAAGCTTTGTCTGTATTTCCTGTATACTTTGTTGTGGCATTTGAACGTCAAGCTGTCTCAGTTCCGCAAAATAACAAGCAGCTTCTAGTTCCTGTTCTGTATACAAAAAGTAATCCATATTTGTCCAGCCGTTTTTTAAAGCTTTTAAAGCTTCAAACACAGCTTTTACAAACGCCATCTCCTTATTCGATAAACGATATTCACCTAGCACTTCTCGCCAATGTTCACCCTGTAACACCGCAAAATATGCCCAGCCTAATAGCTTGTCCTGCGTGTTAAATTCATACCAGTCTTTAGCTTGAAAAGTACCATTCAAATAATTTACTAAATTGCTTTCCTCAAGCTTCCTTATACCATTAAAAACATCTTTCCCTACCCATAGCTTGTCGAGCTCTGCTTTTATTCGCTCTCTCGCAATCCAAGAAATATTATCGGCCTTGTCCTGCATTGCTTTCAAGGTTTCTGATTCAATTAGAAAACCGAGCTGTGCTGAAAAACGTACGGCTCGCAGCATTCGTAATGCATCTTCCGAAAAACGTTTCTGTGCATCACCAACAGCTCGGATTACACCAGCCTCAATATCTTGGCGTCCTCCGTAAAAATCAACAAAAGAACCATCACGACGCATTGCTATGGCATTCATCGTAAAGTCTCGGCGCTGTAGATCTTCTTTTAGTGAACGTACAAATTGCACTTCCTCTGGTCTACGGTGGTCCGTATATTCACCATCTGTACGATATGTCGTTACCTCCACAGAACCAGCTGGGTCGATAACAAGTACCGTCCCATGCTGAATCCCTATATCAACTGTATGATTAAAGACAGACTTTACTTCGTCTGGCATGGCATTTGTCGCAACATCTACATCGTGGGCAGGACGACCAAGTATAGCATCTCGTACCGCACCACCAACGATCACTGCTTCAAAGCCTGCGTTTTCTAGTTGTTCAATAACTGAATAGGCAGCTTGCCATTCTTTATTGTTTTGCATGATTTCTTTCAGCAACCTTTTCATACAATTTTTCATATTGTTCTACAATTTTAGATGAATGAAATTTTTCATCAACTGCACGGATAGCCGCTTCTCGGAAACGTTGTAATTTCTCTTCATCATTCAATAGGTTCACGGCGTACTCTGCTACTGCGTCCGTATCACCTAATTCTACTATATAGCCATCTACACCATGCTCAATGACTTCTGGAATACCGCCTACTGCTGATCCAATACAAGGTACACCACAAGCCATTGCTTCAAGTAAAACTAACCCGAATGATTCCTGCTGTGATAGTAATAATTTAAGGTCACTTATCGCATATAATTCGGCCAAATTTTCTTGTTTGCCTAAAAATAGAACATCCTCCATATAAGGACTTTCCTTTACTTGATCCATTACACGATGCTTTTCTGGACCATCTCCTACAAGCAATAGCTTTGCCTTCATGTTTGCACGAATCTTCATAAAGGCGTCTATAATATGCGGAAGATTTTTAATTTTACGGAAGTTAGATACGTGAATAATAACTTTTTCATCTTCTTTAATTCCAAATTGTTCCTTTAAATTCCCTGAATTGCGCGAGAAGTATTCACGTTCATCAACAAAGTTGTAAATCGTGTTTATCGGCTTTACTGTATCGATAAGTTCATAAGTTTGTTGCTTTAATGCCTCTGACACTGTCGTAACAATATCAGATTTGTCAATGCCATACTTAATTGCCTGCGAAAGAGTGGAATCCTGCCCAAGCACCGAAATATCTGTACCGTGTAACGTTGTGACAATCCCAATGTCGCGACCACTCATTTCACGTGCTAAAACAGCACAGACAGCATGTGGTATTGCATAATGTACATGAAGCACATCTAGTTCTTCATCCTTAATCACGTCCGCCATTTTACTCGCTAATGCTATATCATATGGCGAATATTGAAATACTGAATAATTGTTAACTTCTACTTCATGGAAAAAGACGGTTGGATAAATTTTATTCAATCGAAATGGTACGCTTGAGGTGATGAAATGAATCTCGTGTCCTCTCTCTGCAAGCATTTTTCCTAATTCTGTTGCAATAACACCAGAGCCTCCAACAGTTGGATAACAGGTAATGCCGATTTTTAGCTTTTTCATTCGATTATCATCCTTTCTAAATCACGTCTTTTTTTAATTTCGTCTTTCTTGAATCAGTCTCCAATCCACAAAGCCTTCTTGTAGGCCTTTTAGTAATATTTCTGCTGTTCCCATATTTGTGGCCAGTGGCACTTGGTAAACATCACAAAGACGAATAAGTGCAGAAACATCTGGCTCATGTGGTTGTGCTGTTAATGGATCACGGAAAAAAATCACCATGTCCATATCATTATTGGCAATCATTGCGCCAATTTGTTGATCGCCACCGAGTGGTCCTGAACGAAAACGTGTTACTTCTAAGCCTGTAGCTTCAATAACACGCTGTCCTGTTGTACCCGTAGCAAACAACGTATGCTCATTTAAAATATCTCGGTATGCAATAGCAAACTGTACTAAATTATCTTTTTTACGATCATGTGCAATTAATGCGATTTTCATAATGCTTCCATCCCAATCTTTAGATGATGTTTTCTAAACCATATACAAGTTGATCCATTTTCATGACCTCTTCTACGCAAAATGCTACACCTGACATAAAAGAATTACGATTTAACGAATCATGACGAATTGTTAACAGCTGCCCATCTCCGCCAAATAACACTTGCTGGTGTGCCACTAAACCTGGTAAACGGACAGAGTGAATACGCATGCCATCAAACTCTCCACCTCTTGCACCCTCGATTGTTTCTTTTTCCTCTAGATGTCCTTGTGTCTTTTGTGTTCGCACCTCTTGAATCAATTGCGCCGTTTTAACAGCTGTTCCCGATGGAGCATCTAGCTTTTGATCGTGGTGCATTTCTATAATTTCAATATCAGGTAAATATTTTGCCGCTTCCTTAGCAAACTTCATCATAAGGATTGCTCCTATCGCAAAGTTTGGAGCAATAATACAGCCTAGCTCTTTTTCTTTAGCAATTGCTGATAATTCCACTAGTTGTTCATCTGTAAAGCCTGTTGTACCAATTACAGGTCGTACATTTAAATTCAAGGCCTCTTTAGTATGTTTGTATACTGCATGCGGGCTTGTTAAATCTACTAATACGTCTGGTGCAGTCGCCTCTACAAGTTCAGACATATCTGTAAAGATTGGAGCCGTATAACTTGCCGGAAACATATCCAGATCAGCTAATGTTTTTCCTACTTCCTTATAATCTAGTACTGCTACTAATTCCATTTTGTCATGCTTCATGACCGTATGTACAGCCTCAGCCCCCATTTTTCCCCTAGGTCCTGCAATTGCTACACGAATTGACATTATTCTCCATCCTTTCTAGTCCAGCGATCTTTATCCCTTGTTTCAAATTTATGTATAACGCGTAAAAGTGCTTCATCTAATTTAATGCCTTGAGCATTTGCAAAGCAAACTAAAACAAAGAAAAAGTCACCTAATTCTTCTTCAATACTGTTTACTTCTTCTGTACTCTTTTTTTTCTTTTGCCCGTAAACGTCCTGTACCTCGCGAGACAATTCACCAAGCTCTTCGGTTAGACGTGCCAATAACTCAAATGGTGGGAAATAGCCTTCCTTAAATTGTCCTATATAATCATCCACACGCTGCTGTAAAGCATGCATTGTCACTTGTTCAGTCATTATAAATCACACTCCTACTTACCATCCTATAAAATTTACACCATTGTTGTCAAAAACAATAAAATGTCAGATAATAGATATCACTACTTCAATTGTTTGGGACTTCAGGAGGTCATATGCTAAAACAGATCAAAATCAGCAATATCATCGCAATAATGCTCGGAGCTGCTATTTTTAGCTTCGGTTTCGTCCACTTCAACATACAAAATCAACTTGGTGAAGGTGGCCTAAGTGGGATAACACTTATACTTTATTTTACACTAGGCTGGGACCCTGCCTTAATGAATTTACTTTTAAACATTCCTATGTTTATTATTGGTTATCGTTTACTAGGAAAAAAATCATTTATTTATACTCTTGTTGGAACTTTATCTGTTTCAGTTTTCCTTAAAGTTTTCCAAAAGTATCAATTTACTATTCATTTAGAGGACGATCTGTTACTTGTTGCTCTTTTTGCAGGGGTTTTTGTTGGACTAGGACTCGGTATCGTCTTTCGCTTCGGTGGTACAACAGGCGGTGTAGATATTTTGGCTCGCCTTGGGCATAAATATTTTGGCTGGAGTATGGGGAAAACGATGTTCATCTTTGACGCAATTGTCATTATCTTATCATGGCTAACATTTTTAGATGCTCGCTCTATGATGTATACTCTTGTTGCTGTATTTGTTGGCGCGCGAGTCATCGATTTTGTTCAAGAAGGAGCATATGCAGCACGTGGTGCACTTATTATATCTGAAAAGTCTAGCGCCATTGCTGAGTTGATTGCATTGCGAATGGAACGCGGTCTTACTATACTTGAAGGTCATGGCCATTTTACTAAACAACAAAAAGAAGTTATTTATTGTGTCATTGGTAGCAATGAGGTTGTACGCTTAAAATCTATTGTTCATGAGGTTGATCCACACGCTTTCGTATCTATAATAGAAGTACGAGATGTTGCAGGAGAAGGCTTCACGCTAGACGCCCAAAAACAACCTCTCCATTAACATTAACAACCTGCCTACGCTCACGAAAAAGACATTTTACTTTTTAGTGAGCGTAGGCTTTTTTTTACATAATAAATTATATACATAGTTTAACGGATTAAAAAACTTGCTATAGTGAATTACCACTACAACAAGTCTTTTAATTAGTCGTCGTTTCTCATATTTGTAAAAATTAATACTAAACGTAATAATTCTAATACTGCTACTGCTGCTGCGGCAACATATGTTAATGCTGCAGCACTTAACACTTTTCGTGCTGGGCGCTCTTCTTCATTTGTAATAATCCCCAGAGAATTCATCTGCACTAAAGCACGCTTTGAAGCATCAAACTCCACTGGTAACGTTACTAATTGGAAAACCACACCTGCTGCTAATAATACGATACCTAAAAGTAACATATTCGAACTACTTGCAAAAATACCAATCATTACAAATATCCAAGACATATTTGATGAAATATTTGCAACTGGCACTAGCTTACTACGTAATGTCAGCATCGAATAAGCTTCTTTGTGCTGGATGGCATGGCCAACCTCGTGGGCAGCAACTGCAGCACCAGCAATACTCGCTTCGTAGAAATTACTTTCCGATAAAGCAACTGTTTTTGTTGCCGGATTATAGTGATCAGACAACACACCTTGTGTTGGAACAACTCGTACATCATATAAGCCGTTCGCATCTAAAATCGCACGCGCTACCTCTGCACCTGTTTGTCCCTTCATTGTACGTTCTTTTGCAAACTTATTATACGTACCCTTTACTTTCATTTGTGCGTAAAGCGGCAGCAGCATTATTATTGCAAAATAAACAATATACATACTTGTTGACAATTTTCTAACCCCTTTCTACCTCGATACTATAATTCTATAATCATTTACCTAATTCGGCAAATATTTGCGCCACCTAATTGAGAAGATGGCTAGGAAAATGCATATAATTGATAACCAAAAAGTAAAGTAGCCAATATAGCTCGTATAATTTTCTAAATCACGATACATCGGCATTTGGCCAAATACATAATCAATCACATCATTATGCAATGTCCATACCGCTGCCACGGCAATATGCCAATATGAAAAAACATATTTACCGAGATACAGAATGGCTTGCGCAGCCATCGCAAAATGTGAGCCCACGAGCATCCAGCCTTGCCAACCAATTGATCCTGTTTCAATCAACGTCCAAATATTCATAACATCAGCCCAAATTCCATACTTTACCAATGTAATAAGGGCTAGCACTTCCATTAGCGGCCATTTTTTATTCATAATCCAAGCTAATAATACAAAGCAAAAGAATAAGCTTGCTGTTGGGCTATCCGGCACAAAAATATAAAAAATTGGCTTTGTGATGGCAAGCTGCCATCCATACCAATAATAACCGTAAATAGTTCCTAATAGATTAATAATAAGTAATAGTATTAAAAATGACTTATGTGTAAGGAGATACCAGATGTTTGCACGTGTAATTTGCATATTTAAAACTCCTTTATCTTCTGTCTTTACTAAGATGCCTTTTTTAACTGTTATTATGTATAAAATAGTCTTTAATTTGCCACTTACTATCGATAATGAATATTGGCAGTATTTTTTCCCAAATCCATAACGTGGGGGTGATTTCCGTTCTGACTGAGCGAATCAGATGAGCCGCTTCGTTCCAAGTCTCATCCGTGAAATTGACTTCCAAGGAGCCACCTAAACCTTCCAGCCATTCAACAAGATATGCATGCTTACGTTTTAATAAATATCATTCCTAACTTTTGTTGATGAGCCATCATTTCTAACATTCCCTATCAATTATACCTCGGCTAATTGCGTCCGGAATCCGCTGAAAGAAATTAAAAATGACCACATCAAATTTTAGGCTAGGCACTATGTGTAGCTCTACATAAATTCCTATAACGGTCCAGCCCTTTTCGCCAACTGACTGCCTAACCTCCTCGATTTGTTCACACAAATACCGTCAGGTCTTACTAGCAAGTTTTTTCGGCAAAAGTAGTGAATCATTTTCCATTATATCAAATAGTATGTATTTCCTATCAAATTTTATAGGACAAAATTATTTTGCGGGAACTTTTTTGGTGTTGTAACAGTCACATTATTAAGTAAGAAGAAAAAAAGAGCCAGTTTCCTGACTCTTTTAAATCAAAGCTTATTTCTTAGCCTTTAAGCTCGCAATAAATTCAGCTAATTGCTTCGCTTCTTCATCTGTACCTTTGAATTGACCAGGTGGCATTCCACCACGACCATTATGAATAATATCTTCAACTTGTTCAGCTGTTAGCTCATTACCAAGTAATTTTGGAGCAGCTGGGCCACCTTTTAAATCAGCAGCGTGACATCCGATACAAGTTTTAGCTTGGTCTCCTGAGTCACCATTCCAAATTGCGAATCCTGGAAGCGATTCATCAATATCAACATCAACTTCTTCTACAATTGCACCCATTGCTTTTTGAGCTTCCCAGTCATGGTTAGCAACCGCTTCCCATGTTAGGTAAAACATAGCTGCCAGTGTCAATAACATAAACGCTGTTGGTAACGGACGTTTAGATGGACGACGTTCTGGACTTTTATCTAAAAATGGCATTAATAATAGCGCTCCAAATGCAAGACCTGGAATTACAATTGCTCCAATAACATTATATGGACCTGAAGCATATGAATATTTTAATAATTGATACATGAATAAGAAGTACCAGTCCGGTAATGGCACGTATGCTCTTGTTGGATCAGCTGGTCCTTCAAGTGGTGATGGATGTGCAACTGTTAAAATTAAATAAGCAATTAAAAATACAGCACCAACCATCCATTCTTTAAGTAAGAAGTTTGGCCAGAAAGCTTCCGTCTTACCTGGATATTCGGAATAATCCTTTGGAACGTTCGGCATTCTGTGATTCGCTTTAATACGAGAATCACCAACAAATTTCATTCCTTTTCCGCGATGCATTATGTCCCCTCCTTTAAAAAATCATCGAACCGTCAAGAACTATTACAACGGCCCTGAAATTCCTTGACGACGAATCATGATAAAGTGTGCTGCAAGTAACCCAAACAATACTGCAGGTAAGAAGAATACATGAATCGCAAAGAATCGTGTTAACGTTTGAGCACCAAGAATAGTTGAGTCACCCGCTAATAAGATTTTAATCCATTCACCGATAAACGGTACAGATGCAGCAATTTCGATACCTACTTTTGTAGCGAATAATGCTTTCATATCCCAAGGTAATAAGTATCCTGTAAAGCCAAGACCCATCATTACACCGAAAATACCTACACCAACCATCCAGTTTAATTCACGAGGTTTCTTATAAGAACCTGTAAAGAATACACGAAGTGTATGTAAGAACATCATTACGATTACTAATGAAGCTCCCCAGTGGTGCATACCGCGTACGATTTCACCAAATGCTACTTCGTTTTGTAAATAATAAACTGATTTCCAAGCATTCACTACATCCGGTACATAGTACATTGTTAAGAACATACCTGATAGTATTTGAATCACTGTGATGAAGAAAGTTAATCCACCAAAACAGTAAACGAATGCTGAAAAATGATGTGCAGGGTTCACGTGCTCTGGCACTTCGTGGTCGGCAATATCACGCCAAATAGGTGTAATATCTAAGCGTTCATCGACCCAATCATAAATTTTATTTAGCACTGTTTTGTACCCCCTTACTAAACTAGAGTATTTGCTTTAGTTGGACCAAGCAATAAGTAACCAGCTTCTTCTTTAACTTCATATTCATCCAACGGACCTGTTGGTGGTGTTCCTGGTACATTTTTACCATTTTTTTCATAACGGCCACCGTGACAAGGACAGAAGAATTGATCTGGGAATTCTGAATTCTCTCCCCAGTTCACCATACATCCTAAATGCTTACAAACAGGAGATAGTGCAACGATTTGATCGCCTTGTTTGAAAACCCATGCTACATTTGTTACTTCTGATTTGTACCATGCATCAACTTGTTCAAATTTTAAGTCAACTTTAATAGGTTTGTCAGTAATATCTGCGATTTTATGCTCTGTTTTAATAAAGTCCCCACCACCATGTTTTTGTAGTACTGGGTCTATTGCAAAACGAAGCATTGGCATCAGCATACCTGCCGCCATAAAGCCACCTACACCAGTTAGTGTATAGCTTAGGAATTGACGACGAGAAACTCGATTATTACTCATTTTTTTCCCCCCTCTAACTTAAAGGTCAGTCCAACGGACATGCTTTTACAAATAGTAATACTAGGACATATCTATGATATATCAACTCCATAGCTTGGTCAATATAGCATTCTGTGGAAAGATGGAGAATGTGAACATTTATTGAAACAAATTGTTAAATCTGTGTCCATTTGGTCGAAAGCATCGGAACCACTTGTCGCAATTGATCTTCGAGAATGGAGTTTTTCACACCTTTATCCATACTTTCTAACGGAATCGCTGGAAGCCAAATAACATTTACTTCATCTCCAATATTTGTCCAAAAATGGTCACAAGTAATGAAGAACACATGCTTAAAACCAGCATTATGTAATTGTGTCTCTAATTGCCTTGGCATATCTTCGTTTTTTAAGGTTGAACTATACGAAAATGGTGGCATCAGTAGTAGACGACCTTTAAACTGTTGTTCGATAAATGATGTAAGCGATAACAAAAAATCCGCGTCGGTACCACTCTGTTTTATTTTTTCCGGAGTTAAATCGACAGTTACGAGTGGAACAATTGCTGTATCGATAAAGTCCTTCTGTGCCATAAACGATGTCACATCACTTGCATTAAAATACATCTGACAAACCTCCTCTTGTTGCATAAATCAATTTTGCTTTGGCGTAATTGTTTGCTGTCGCTACGCTTTCGCACAGTTAAATTGCCACAGTGCGTGGCGTTTTTAGACTGAGTTCCTCTATTTCAGTGGGGTACGGTACACCCACTGAATGAAGATAAAAAAATGCCCTTCTCCACTCTTCAATAGAATAGCCAATAAAAAGTGAAAACAATCATTCACTTGTTATGTTATCATATTGAGGTAGATAAAGGACATTCAATTTTTACTTATAACTAACGTAAATTGGCCGTTTCCTTTAAAGCTTGTAACAAATTAGACAATTCATAAAAGCGCTCTTCATCTCCTTGATCGAGGGCTTCATCAATTTGCGCGAGTAATTTTTCTTCTTGGAATACGAGTAAGCTGTTGGATAGCAGCTCTTCTGCCAGTAAGCGATCTTTTTCACTAACAATCAGTGCTTCTGGCATATAAGGGTTTTCTTCAAGAACTGCTAAGTATTGTGCACTTGGTGGTATATTTGGAAAATTCAATTGTATATACATATCTTCATGTTCATGTAAACGTAAATCATGAAAGGATTTCTCAGCATCTGCTGTCATTACATTGCCTTTGTAAAAACGAAACGGCACACCTGTTGAGTCAACTGTTGACATTACCATTGCTCTGGGGCAATAGTGAGCTTCTTCAACAAACCGAATTCGTTTCAATAACTCATCGTTACTTAATAAGTAATTCAAAATCCATACACACTCACGACGTTTCAATTGATAATTTTTTAAAAACCATCTAACAAATGCTTTTTTATCGACAACTGATACAGAAGCAGTCATACCCACTCCCTCCTTTACTCAAATTCTAAGGTTTCTAACTTCTCTTGCCACTCCAGTTCACCCGGTTGAATAGTTATTAATTGACCGAGTACTTCTTTAGCTTCTAAACGCTTTCCTTCCTCTAATAAGAAATAAACATATTTTTCTAAAAATGCTGCGTCTTCCTTAAAATCATTATATGCCAAACGGTAAAATTCGTATGCACGGTCGTACAATTCTAAATTTTCATATGCAGCCGCAGCAAATGGGTATAAGGTGCTCCATTCAAAATCATTTTTTTGCAACGTTTCAAATAATTCTATTACATCCTCATGACGCTCTTGCTGTGCCAACACAGAGATCAATGCTAATACTGCTTCCATGTATTCAGGATCTAAGGCGATGGCTTCACGTAGATGCTGTTCGCCCTCAGCTGGCAATCCAGTTTTTAAAGCCATTTTACCCGCGAATAAGAATAAGGACTTATCGTATTCGTCACGCTTTAATCCTTCCAGAGTGGCAGCGTATGCTTTTTTATTGTCCTCCGTCATTGCATAGCTTTCAGCAAGCAATAAATAGGCAGAGAAATAATCAGGGTCCAATTCTTTTAATTCCTCTAATTGTTTAATGGCCAATTCATATTTTTGTGATTGAAAGGCTGAATACGCCGCACCAAATAAAACATCTGGCTTCACTTCATCATCAAGTGCTTTTAAATAGTACTCTAAGGCCGTTTCATAGGCAGCTCCTGCACGATACACCTCAGCAAGTCGTTCAGTAAGACTTACCCCAGCAAATTCAACCTGTTGGTCATACAATTCTTCATATAGTCTCGCAGCCTCTAAAAAACGACCCGTTTCAAATAAAAGCTCCGCTTTAGCAAATTGTAATAATGGCTCATCAGGTAATATTGATAGTGCCTCATTGATGCGCATTTCTGCTACTTCAAACAATCCTTGCATTTGATAATAATCCGCTAACACCAATAATGCTTGAGGATATTCTGGGGCTGTCTCCTCTACCTCTAATAAAAAATCTAACGCTTCATCTTCATCGCCAAGTTCCATTAAAACGTTTGCACGATCAATTTTCAACTGTGCCTCTTCTGGGAATAAAAATTGTAAATGCTCAAGTACACGGTCAGCTTCTTTCATATATCCATACTGCATAAAAACTTCAGCTAGCGCATAAATGTCCTCAGGTAGCTCTTTCGTTAAAAATGTTTCAAGTAGCTGTTCAATTAATGCTAAGTCCCCTTGTTCAAGTGCTTGCATCATTTCAGTCATCGAATTGTTCACAGTCATTCACCTATTCTTTCATTAATATCTTTATGCTACAAAACATTTTCTCTTGAAACAAGAAAAAACTCCCCAAAAGACTTGGGGAGTCAAGGATCAATTTCGCCTTGGCGTAATTGCGTCCGGATTTTGAATTGTGTCCTCACAATTCATTCCTTTAAAAATCCGTGACATCCGCCGGAGGTTTAGGCTAACAAATGTTTTTTGTACCGAAAGCGTAGCGACAGGTACAGATGTGTTTTGCGCGAAAGCGTAGTGCTAACGCAGCGACAGCAAAAGGGTTTCATTCTGTGCGAAAGCGTAGTGCAACGTAGCGACAGCAACAGCACGATGTTGGTCACTCAGTCGTTGTTGTTGTTGTTGCTGCCGCTTCGCTTTCGCACAGCTAAATTGCCACAGGACGTGGCGTTCTTAGACTGAGTTCCTCTATTTCAGTAGGTGCTTGGTATATTCGCTAAAAAGGAACCCCCAACCGCATTCATCATCCTACCTTTAAAGGTAGGATTCTTCTACTGAATGAAGATACTACATTACTTTACTTCCTCTACATGCTCGAAAAACGATGGATATGAAACCGCAATACATTCTGCGTCATCTAAAACTACAGCTCCATCTGTTATAAGTGCTGCAACAGCGCCCATCATTCCTATACGATGATCACCATAGGTTTGAAGGCTAGCACCACGTAATGGGGTCGGTCCTTGAATAACCATTCCATCCTCAGTCGCTTCAATATTAGCACCTAATTTTTTCAATTCATCCACTACAGCCGTTATCCGATCTGTTTCCTTCACTTTTAATTCCTCGGCATCCTTAATAATAGTTTTGCCGTTTGCCTGCGTTGCTAATAAAGCAAGGATCGGGATTTCATCGATTAGACGAGGAATAATATCTCCCTCAATTGTAGTTCCTTCTAATGTTGATGTTTCGATTGTAATTGTTGCTGTCGGCTCTGATTGGCTATCTTCATTCGGTATAACAGTTATCGATGCGCCCATATTATGAAGCACTTCGATGATACCATCTCGTGTTGGATTAATTCCGACATTTTCTAGCGTTATTTTACTATCCTCACAGATAGCTCCTGCTACTAAGAAAAAGGCTGCAGATGAAATATCACCTGGTACAGAAACATGCGTCCCTGTTAAACTTTGCCCTCCTTTTAATGAAATAACACCATCCACCTCATCAACCTTTGCACCAAATTGACGTAGCATTCGCTCAGTATGATCTCGAGATACTTCAATTTCTCGCACAATTGTAGTACCTTCAGCGCGTAAACCAGCAAGTAAAACAGCTGACTTCACCTGCGCACTTGCAACAGGCATGTGGTAATCAATAGCTTGTAATGCTGTACCTTGAATAGCTAATGGCGTATATTGTCCATCTGCCCTTCCAGTAATGTGTGCACCCATTTGACGTAACGGATCAATAACACGGCGCATCGGTCGCTTTCCAATAGACGCATCCCCTGTCATTACTGAATGTACAGTAGATCCAGCTAGAATTCCTAACATTAAGCGTGTCGTTGTTCCAGAATTCCCTGTGTATAGTACCTCTGTAGGCTCTTGCCACCCCTCTATACCTGGGCTATCGATGGATACATTTGTTCCTTCTACGTCAATCTTCACACCGAGCTTGCGAAAGCAATCAATTGTACTTAAACAATCCTCACCCAATAAAAAGCCGTCAACTGTTGTTTTACCAGTTGCAATAGCTCCAAACATAACGGAACGGTGAGAGATAGATTTATCACCTGGAATCGTTAAAGTCCCTTGTAAGGAAGGCTTATCATATTGTAATACTTTTTCACTCATCGTTTTCTTCCCTCCAATATGAAGATAGAAAGCGCCGTAATTCCGACGCTTTCTAATCAATTATGCCTCGGCATAATTGCGTCCGGAATCGACTTTGTGTAAGCACAAAGTCGATTCCGTGACATCCGCCAGAGGCTTTAGGCCAACAGATGTTTTTTGTACCGAAAGCGTAGCGACAGGTACAGATGTGTTTTGCGCGAAAGCGTAGTGCTAACGCAGCGACAGCAGCATGATATTGGTCACTCAGTCGTTGCCACAGGACGTGGCTTTCTTAGACTGAGTTCCTCTATTTCAACGGATGTTTGGATACTCGCTGAAAAGTGACTTAAAACCGTACTCGTCTCACAACCTTAGAGGTGGGAGACTTTCGCTGAAAGAAGTTAAACAGGCATTTCTTTGCCTATGAAATATATGTTTCATAATTAGCACGCTTTTGTATACACGCTGCTGCACGTTCACGGTCACTTTCACTTTGTAAGCTAATTACAAGAATCCCGAAAACATCTTCTCGTGACTCTACGATACGTAAATTTGTAATACTAATCGCTTCGTCTGCAAGTAAGCCAGTCACCTCAGAAATAACCCCCGGATAGTCAGGAACATCAACATATAAGTCAAATGTTGTGAACATTGCGCCTGCACTAATCGGTAATTCATCTCTTAGCTCTTTAGCAACCGCAAAGTATGTTTCTATGTCATCCGAGCTACCATTGAAAAGCAGCTCCTTAACACGAGTCATTTCTTTTTCCCAGCCTTCTAGCTGTGCAATAAGCTCATCTCGATTTTGCAATGTAATATCTCGCCATAAAATCGGATTAGACGAGGCAATACGCGTCACATCACGGAAGCCACCTGCAGCAAGTGAACGTGTCATCGGATATTCCCCATTTTCTCCACCCAACTGATGCACAAGGGAAGCAGCAATGACATGTGGAAAATGACTAACTACAGCTGTCATATGATCATGCTCACGAGCAGATACACTAACAACCTTTGCATGTGTAAATTTTAATAGACTTTCAAGCTGTGCCATATTAACAATTTCTTCACCTGCTAGCGGTGTTAGCATATAATACGCATTTTCAAAAAGGTGAGCCTTGGCAGCTAAAACACCACTTTTGTGTGAGCCTGCCATTGGATGTCCTCCAATAAAGGTAATGCCTAGCTCACGTAGTTCCCCAGCCTTTTGCATAATCTTCTTTTTTGTACTACCTGTATCTGTTACGATTACTTTATTTTTTAACGGCCATGTTTTTAATTGTTCCATCCATTCCAGCGTTGCGTTGACGGGAGTTCCAAAAATGATAACATCTACGTCGGCCGCCACTTCTTTTGGATCTGTCACAATATCATGAACAATATTTAACGTTTTCGCATGTTCACGAGTTTTCGCATCCATATCATAGCCAATAATTTTTGTTTCTGGTGCCTTTTGTAATGCTAAGGCTATTGACCCTCCAATTAGGCCTAGCCCTACCACGAGCACGTTGCGTGTCATGCAAAAACTCCTTGCTCTTTTAGGACGTTTTCAAGGTGACCTAACAACGCTTCGTTTTGAGCTTCTGTTCCGATTGTCACGCGAATAAACCCAGGTAATCCTAACGCACTTCCACTGCGGATTATAAAGCCTCGTTTCATTAGCTCATTGAAAACAACATCACTATCAGCATTCGTATTAAAGAAAATAAAGTTCGTATCAGATGGGAAGTATTTCAAATTATGTTTTTCGCAAAATTCAACATATTGTTTTTTACCTTTTTCATTTGCTTCACGGCAAGCTTTTATAAAATCTTGATCACTTATAGCGATTGTCGCAACTGCTTGACTTAAAATTGTATTATTAAATGGCGATCTTACCGGATCTAATTTAGCAATAACCTCTGGTTGACCAATTGCATAACCAACTCGGAAAGAAGCAAGACCATATGCTTTTGAGAATGTACGCAATAATAGTACATTTGGAAACTCATCAATTATAGGTAGAGTATCTTTGTGACCAGGATGCGTTACATATTCGATATATGCTTCATCTAATACTACTAGCACATCACTTGGTACTTTAGCTAAAAATGCACGCAATTCAACATCAGGAATCACAACACCTGTTGGATTATTTGGACTACAAACCCAAACGATCGATGTATTATCATCAATTGCAGTTATCATTGCATCTAGATCATGTGTACCTTCGACACAAGGAATTTTACGTACCTCAGCGCCTTCTATTTCGGCATTGTGCCAGTATTGAGAGAAGGATGGGTCTGCCATCACTGTGTTTACACCTGGATACAACAATGCACGAGTAATAATTGCAATGATATCGTCGGAGCCGTTACCAAAAAGAAGCTGTGTTTCTTTGACACCTAAATGATTTGCAACAGCAGTGCGTAAATTTTGTGCATAGCCGTCTGGATAGATAGCATGATTTACTGAATTATTTTGTAAATAAGCAGTTACCTTAGGTGAGCATCCAAACGGGTTTTCATTTGATGCTAATTTTACGACTTCTTGTAGGCCATATTCACGTTGTACTTCTTCAATCGGTTTACCAGGCTTATATGCTTGCATACCGTCCAATTGTTGTTTCCATTTCATCTTAAACATCTCCTCTAATTATTTAGCTTGGGCTAAATCTGGTCTTAATTTCACTGCATCATTGAGATACAAATGTTTTACATCTTTTTGTGCCACTTCTACATTCGCATGTATTAATACACGAATACAAAGTGGCAATGCGTTTGGCACGTCCATTTCATGAGTACACATGACAGGTACATACTGCCACCCGTCCATTAACCGTACAGCGCGTGCCGGAAATGCTGACGTAATATCAGGTGTTGTGGAAATTAATATAGAAGCAATATCATCTACTTCCACATTATTTGCTGCTACTACTTCACGTACTAATCTCGCTGTCTCATCCCACACAAGCTCTGGCTTGTCAGATTCAATTGTAATTGCTCCTCTAAGTCCACGAATCATACAAGCACCTCCGCTAATAGCTGTCGGAATTCGGCATCTACTTCTCTGCATTCCGCTAAATCAATTGGTTGTACAAAAGGTTTACCAATTTTATCCAACAAAACAAATTGTAAAATACCATACTCCGCTTTTTTATCTTTCATTAAATACTCTGTTAACTGTTCAAAGGTATACTCTTTCACAGCCTCAAATAGATAGCCATTCTTCACTGCAAATTGCAAAAATGCTGTCGTGAAGTTACGGTCTAATTCACCATATCGTTCACTTAATAATAAACAATATACGAGACCAATCATTACAGCCTCGCCGTGCGCTACTTTTCCATAACCCGCGGCCGCTTCAATGGCATGCCCATAAGTATGACCTAAGTTTAAAAATTTTCGCACGGATTGCTCAGTTTCGTCCTCAGCTACTATTTGCGCCTTCACTTCAATTCCTTTTCTAAGTTGCTTCGCTAATTCTTCTGTACTGAAATGAATAACTGTCTCTGCAGCCATCAATTCCTCTAACCACGCTGCATCTGAAATCATTGCATGCTTTATCACTTCTGCCGTTCCTGAACGTACCTCACGCTCAGATAAACTATCGATAAATATTGTATCGTAAATAACTCCCTCTGGTTGATAAAACGCACCAATCATATTCTTACCTAGTGGATGGTTTATTGCTGTTTTACCGCCTACTGCTGAGTCATGTGCTAAAATCGTCGTTGGGATTTGAATAAACGGCACCCCACGCATATAAGTGGCTGCAACAAAGCCTGTTAAATCACCTACAGCTCCCCCACCAAAAGCAAAAACAAAAGATTTACGTGAGCATTTTTGTTCAAGTAAAAATGTTTGCGCTGCATTGTATTGTTCAAAGGTTTTACACGCCTCACCACCAGGTAAGACGAAAACCTCAAAATGATAAGGGAAATTAGCCTTGAAATAATCCCCTTGCGCCGCCCACACATTAGCATCTGTAAAAACGATGAGCTTGTCAGCTTTTTGAAGCTTTTCATCAAATTCTTTAACTGCTTCTGTTAAAAAATTGTGGCCAAGTACAACCTCATATTGATGTGATTTCGTCGCTACTGGTACTCGCATAAATTAGAACCCCTTTGTATAACGACGATGTTCGTCGATTTGAGCTTTTAGTTGCGGTAATTGATCGCTATGGAATTGTTCCAATATTGCATTCACTATTTCCCAGGCAATAACGTGCTCAGCAACAACTGATGCTGCTGGTACTGCACAACTATCCGAGCGCTCTACACTAGCTTTAAATGGTTCTTTTGTTTCAATATCAACACTTTGCAACGGTTTATATAGTGTAGGGATTGGTTTCATTACACCTCGTACGACAATAGGCATTCCAGTAGACATTCCACCTTCTAAACCACCAAGTCGATTTGTTGCGCGTGTATAGCCTTCTTCCTCTGACCAAATGATTTCATCATGTACTTCTGAACCTTTACGACGCGCCATTTCGAAACCAATACCAAATTCAACGCCTTTAAAAGCATTGATAGATAACATGGCAGCTGCTAATTTCGAATCTAACTTACGGTCATAATGAACGTATGAACCGACACCAGCTGGCATTCCTTCTACGATGACTTCAACAACACCACCAATTGAGTCACCTGCTTTTTTCGCTTCATCAATTGCCTCCACCATTTTTGCAGAAGCCTCTGGGTCAACACAATAGCAAGGATCTGCTTCAACAATGGTACGAATTTCATCTGCAGATTTCCCTTCCACTATGGAAGTGTCTGCCTTAATACCAACGATTTCTGTTACATGTGCCACAATGGAAATGCCTAATTCATTTAATAGAGCTTTTGCAACAGAACCTACTGCTACACGAACAGTTGTCTCACGCGCAGAGGAACGCTCTAACACATTTCGTAAATCACGGTGTCCGTATTTCATGCCTCCTACTAAATCTGCATGCCCTGGACGGGGACGTGAAATTTGACGTTTGATATCTTCAGGATTCACATCTTCTGCTAACGGTTCTGCTCCCATAATTTTTGTCCAGTGCTTCCAGTCATCATTTGTGACTACGAGTGCTACGGGAGAACCAAGTGTTTGTCCGTGACGAACACCAGCGACTATTTCCACTGTATCCGTTTCGATTTGCATACGGCGGCCGCGTCCATGTCCTCCTTGACGACGTTTTAAATCGTGGTTAATTTTTTCTGCTGTAATTGGTAAGAGCGACGGTAGGCCCTCAATAATTGTTGTTAATTGGGGTCCATGTGACTCTCCCGCTGTTAAGTAACGCATAAACGCTTTCTCCCTTCAACTCGCTAAAGTATGTATTTTTCACTATAACATATATTCTCTAAAAAAACAGTCCTTTTGCAAATGTCTTTTAAGACTCGTTTAAATTGTTTGCAAATTCCGAATTGTTCTAGCGCCTTTCATCATTTTGAAGTTTATCGGCTTAAATAGGCCGACACGATGTTGGCCACTTCGGTAATGCCACAGGACTTGGCACTTCGCTTTCGCTACCAAAACACTTCTGAATGAATTTAAATTAGAATATTCTGAACGATTTATTTAAAAGAAGATAGCTTCTTCATCTCCACATATTATTGTTCTTCACCATCAGTTGATCCCCTACCTAAGCTTTCGTTAAAATTTGAGGTTGAGCCTTACAGTCCTCGATGTGAGATAACTAATAAAAAATACGCTTTTTGCTTATAAAAAGCGAAAAGCGTACGATTCATCTATGTCTAAGATTTAAAAATATGTACATGACATTCATATTGTCTCTGTACGAATGCTTTTCTCATATTATTAATTAGTTTCGTCTATAGAAGAATGTATCTTCGACTTCAAACTCATAACGAGATGGATTAAAGATTTGCTCTGTTGATCCAACAAATAAAATCCCATCCTTGCGCAATGCTTTACTAAAATTAGTATAAATTTGATCTTTTGCTTCTTCAGTAAAATAAATCATCACATTGCGGCAAACAATTAAATCATAATTAGAATCGTAACGGTCATTAAGTAAATTATGCTTCTTAAAAGTCACACAACGTTTAATCTCATCCTTAACCCTATAAAAGGAACCTTCTTGCTCAAAATACTTGGCTTTAATATCACTTGGCACTTCTGCTAATGAGCGCTCTGGGTACACACCTAATTTCGCCTTTTGAATGACATTCTCATCTAAATCAGTAGCAATGATTTGAATTTGAGATAATGGCACTAATTGAGACAATACCATGACTAAAGAATAGGGTTCTTCACCCGTTGAACAAGCAGCACTCCAAACTTTTAAACGCTTATTAGATTGCAGTAATTTCGGAAATATTTTTTTCTGCAACACTTCCCAGCGCTTCCCATTGCGATAAAATTCGGAAACATTGATTGTCATACGATCTAAAAACTCATTCATTAAATCACGATCTTGTTCAAGTACCTTTAGAAAGTCCACAAAATTACGATATCCCTTTTTCTCATACAGAGATGTTAATCGTCTTTTCATTTGCGCTTCTTTATATAGTGCTAAATCTATTCCTGTTTTCCGCTTTATACCTTCTATAAACTGTTCATAATCAGACATACGGTCTTCTTCCCCTCTAGCGTCGTATTTCCATTATAGCGGAAAAGTGCCCTTCCTGAAAATAGTCTTTCACAAGTAATCCAAGTTACTTAGATGAGTTTTGTTTTTCCTCTAACAATAACACTTTGGATTGCTCTAATTCTAGACGTAATTTCTCTGTTTCCATCGTATACGTTTCTAATCTGAGCTTTTCTAGCTCTACTTCCTTCTCAATAGCCTTTAATTTAATTTTTTGTTTTTTTGTATGTGTATCTGTAAAAATACCTGCTAAGCAAATAACTACTCCTGCAATAATCCCAGCCAATGCTATTGACATACGTCCACATCCTCTCATTAATAATAATTATACGGCAAAATGGAAAAAAAAGTTTCATTTTTCTTTTTATACTTTTATCAATTTAGTTAAAATATTCTCTTCATTGATTATTTGTTACATCAACTGAAATACCATAGTACCCGGTAAAGATACGGCATCATGTCCTATGATAAAATACCTTCGAGACTTACATTCTTTTGTACCAAGCAGCTCATCGGACGCCCCCAGGAAGCTTTGCTCTATGCGAAAGCGAAGCGACAGCGCCAAAGCCCCAGTGGGAACGGAAAACAGCCTTTCGTTTTGGTATTGATCTAGTTATTCACATAAAAAATGAAGGCAGTTAGTTACCACCTTCATTTTTTAGTCTCCTAAACTTCTACTTTATAATCCTTTAAATCTTCTCTCAATTTTACCTTCATAAATTTTCCTACAGAAGTTTTCGGTATTTCATTTAGAAATACAACGTCATCAGGAATCCATGTTTTATGGAATTGAGATTGCAAATCTTCTAGTAGCTCTAATTTTGTAATGGAATCCTTAAATTCAGGCTTTGGTACAACACATGCTAGAGGGCGTTCAATCCATTTTTCGTGAGGGATTGCTATAACTGTTGCCTCAAACACTTTAGGATGTGACATCAAAGCATTTTCAAGCTCTACTGAAGAAATCCATTCTCCACCACTTTTAATTAAATCTTTTGTCCGATCTGTAATTTTGATATAACCATCTACTGTCACTACAGCAATATCACCTGTATAGAGCCAGCCATCTTTAAAGGCTTCATTTGTTCGTTCATCGTTATAATACTCGGCAGCAATCCAAGGGCCCTTAATTGTCAATTCGCCCATTGTTTGGCCATCCCAAGGTACTTCACCGTTTTCATTAACTACGCGTGTCTCAATGAGCGGTACTGTGATTCCCTGCGTTATACGAACATCCATTTTTTCATCCATCGTATAATCTTGCATATGTGTTAAATACGTCGATATGCTAACAAGTGGCGACGTCTCAGTCATACCGTAGCCCGTCATGTAAGGAATTTTAAGCTCCTCCTCAAAGCCACGCACTAGACCGATCGGCGATGCTGAACCACCACATACAATCAACCGTATTGAAGACAAATCACGAGGAGTTTTGCGTTGCTCCTGTAATACCCCAAGCCAAATTGTAGGTACTCCTGCAGTCAACGTTACCTTATATGTTTCAATCAAATCAAGTAATAGCTGCGGTGTAAACATTGGCCCAGGAAGCACCTGTGTAGCACCAAATAATACACCAGCAAACGGAAATCCCCATGCATTCGCATGAAACATTGGGACGACAGGTAGTAAAACATCAGCCTCACCTATTGCAATACTATCGGAGAGTCCTGCTGCCATAGTATGGAGGACAATACTACGATGAGTATACACTACACCCTTTGGCATTCCTGTTGTTGCACTTGTGTAGCACATGCCAGCAGGTGTATTTTCATCTAAATCATCTGGGAATCTAAAATTATCATTCGCCTCTTCAAGTAATGCCTCATAAGAAAGAGCATTCGGTAATGGGATGTTTTCCAGCTCGACAGCATCTCCCATTACAATAAAATGCTTTACCGTTTTAAGCTGTGAGACAATCGGTGCAATAAGCGGAACTAAGTTATCATCAATTAGTAATATTTCATCTTCTGCATGATTAATAACATAAGCAATATGCTCAGTTGCTAGTCGAATATTAATCATATGCAAGACAGCTCCCGCGCATGGTACTGCAAAATATGCTTCTAAATGGCGGTGGTGATTCCAAGCGAAGGTACCTACTTTCATACCCCGCTCCATTCCTAGCTTTGTAAGGGCATCAGCTAGTTTACGAGTTCGTTTTACATATTCTTTATAAGTAAACTCGTGAATTGTTGTAGGGCTTGTCCGCGAATATATTTTTTTCGCATGAAAAAATCGTTCTGCTCGATCCAAAAAACTTGTTAATAATAAAGGTGTATCCATCATATGCATAAAAACGCTCCCCTTAGTTCATAAATTTTTGAATCGTTCAAGGCTTACTGTTACTACCAATAATTACATATAAAAGGATCACCACCAAAACGTGTGGTTGATTTCCGTTCCAGCTGGGCGCTTTGCCGCTGACGCTTCGCTTTCGCGCAGAGCAGAGCTTCCTGGGGGCGTCCGATGAGCCGCTTCACTCGCGCTGCTCGCTCCAGGGTCTCATCTGTGACGCTAATCCCCAAGGAGTCGCCCATCCTCCACTCCAATCAACTTAATTACAAAGTAGACGTTTTAACGAAAGTCAACCACAACTTTCGGTGATGAACCATATAAAACAAGTTAATTTTTTCCCTCGCTAACCGTAGACAAGTACCTCACTTCAGAGCAACAAATGCGTAATCACAGGAGCTTTTGCTCATTCTCTATGTTCTATGAACAGTCTAGCTTATTTAGCTAGAGTCAAGCACCTTCATGTTACCTCTATTTCGGCTGCATACGAATCGCGCCGTCCAAGCGAATTACTTCACCATTTAATAAACCATTTTTGATAATACTTTCGACCAATAGCGCATATTCTGATGGTTTCCCAAGTCGTTTAGGGAACGGAGTCATTTGGGCAAGCGCTATTCTTGCTGGCTCTGGTAACGATGCAAACATTGGTGTTTCTACTATTCCTGGAGCAATAGTCATAACACGTACACCAATTTCAGCAAGCTCCCTGGCAATCGGCAAGGTCATCGATGCCACCCCTCCTTTTGACGCACTATATGCAGCTTGTCCTATTTGCCCATCAAATGCTGCCACAGATGCAGTATTAATAATAACGCCACGCTGACCATCCTCATTTGGCTCATTATGTTGCATCTTCTCTGCTGCAAGGCGAATAACATTGAAAGTCCCAATTAAATTTACAGAAATCACCTTTTCAAATAAATCAAGGGCATGTACACCACGCTTTGAAAGTACCTTTTTTGCATCAGCAATTCCCGCACAATTCACAGTGACGTTAATGGACCCAAATTTCGCCACTGCTTGCTCTAGCCCTGCCGCTACATCAGCTTCTTTTGTGACATCTACACGGGCGTACCGAACATTCTCCCCTAACTCCTCTGCTAATGCATGTCCTCGCTCGTCATTAAGATCAAAAATCATTGCTTTGCCACCCTCTGCAACAATTTTACGAACAGTCGCCTCTCCTAAACCAGATGCTCCCCCAGTTACAACTGCTATTACTTCTTTCATCAAACACAACCCCTTTTATATTTTCTCTATAATAGTGGCATTCGCCATTCCCATACCTTCACAAATCGCAAGTAAGCCATAACGTAAATTTTCTCGTTCCATTCTATAAAGCATCGTTGTTAATAGCTTTGTACCTGTCGCTCCTAATGGATGCCCTAAAGCGATTGCTCCTCCATCTGGATTTAATTTATTTGGATCTGCTCCAATTTCATGCAACCAAACAAGTGGCACTGGCGCAAAAGCCTCATTCACTTCATACGTATCAATTTCCTCTATCGTAAGACCTGAACGTTCTAATGCTTGTCTAGTTGCCTCAATTGGACCAGTTAGCATTAACGTCGGATCTGAACCAACAACAACTCTTGTAACAATTTTAGCAAGCGGTTGGATACCAAGCTCCTGTGCCTTTTCCAAAGACATTATAACTACCGCCGAGGCACCATCACTCATTTGACTTGCATTACCAGCTGTAATCACACCATCTTCCTGGAAAACAGTTTTAAGCCCATTTAATTTATCAACTGTCGTTTCTGCCCGAGGTCCCTCATCAACAGAAAATGTTGTAATTGAGCCGTTTTCTTGCGTAACTTGAACAGGCAGTATTTCCTTTTTAAAATGGCCTGCCTCAATTGCAGCCAATGCTCGTCTATGACTATTGTAAGCATAGTTATTTAGCTGTTCCTTTGATAAATTCCATTTTTCTGATATTTTCTCGGCTGATAACCCTTGATGAATAATTGTATAATTTTCTTGTAATCGTTTACCTGTGTGGGCACCATTCGTGTTAGACCCCATTGACACCCTCGTCATGCTTTCAACTCCACCAGCAATAACAATGTCCATATCGCCTGCTAAAATAGCCTGTGCAGCGAAATGTACAGCCTGCTGACTTGAGCCACATTGACGATCGATTGTCACACCTGGGACACTTTCCGGAAAGCCTGCCATTAATAATGCAGTACGAGCTATATTTGCTCCCTGTTCAGCAGTTTGCGTTACACAGCCAAAAATTACATCCTCAACCTGATCCTTGTTGATACCTGCACGTTGCACTACTTCTTGCAGAACATCTGCCGCTAAGTCATCTGCTCGAACATTGCTTAATGCCCCTTTACTCCTGCCAACCGCTGTACGAACAGCTGATACAATCACTACTTCTCTCATAAAATAACCCCTTTGTACTGTTATCTCTATCATTTCCTATCATCCAATGTATTTAGATGTTAGGAAATATATTCTTGATTATTAAGCTCATCAATTATGCCTCGGCATAATAGTAGCTGTCGCTTTGTTTTCGCTGCAGATAAACATGCGTCCGGAATCGGCTTTGTGCATAGGCTAGCGGGTTGTAAAAGCATGGATGCGATGATTTTAGGCAAACATCCTTTTTTAAACCCTTTCCGATTTCCGTGACACCCGACTTAATTATCAGAATATTATATCTTTTATTCTACATGACTAAGAAGTATTTAACAATTTCTATATGTATCTAGAAGATTCTAACCATTGTTTTAGAAGGTTTATTTTTAATCCTTGGGTTCTATCTGTCACACTAATAAAGCTAACGGCACTCTTTTTAGAACAAAAAAAAAGCAATCTCAAATTAAATTGAGATTGCTTTTTAAATTAGCAAATTAAACTAAATCTTCACCGAAGAATAAGCCGATTTCACGCTCAGCAGAAGCAAGTGAATCAGAACCGTGAATGATGTTGTGAGAAACAGTTGTTGCATAGTCACCACGGATTGTACCTGGGTTAGATTCTTCAGGTTTAGTTGCTCCCATCATTGTACGAGCAAGCTTAATTACGTTTTCGCCTTCCCATACCATAGCGAATACAGGACCAGAAGTGATGAAATCAACTAATTCACCAAAGAATGGACGCTCTGCATGTTCTGCATAGTGCTTTTCTGCTAATTCTGTAGGAATTACCATTAATTTAGCACCTTTCAATACAAAACCGCGACGTTCAAAACGATCTACGATATCTCCTACTACTTGACGTTCTACGCCATCAGGCTTAACCATTAAAAAAGTTTTTTCGATTGCCATGTTTAAAACACTCCTTAAGTTCGTATAACAGGTTTTACACCTACCGATAAATATTAACAAAAAATGAGCCTTTGTACAACAAAAAGCTAGAATTTACGCTTACCCATAAATAAAGCGACATCACGTAATTTTTTCTTAACGGGATGTTTTGGTAATGCATCTATTTCCTGTAATGCCTTTTTTAAATATTTATCACTCATTTTATTAGCTTGCTCAATCGCGTCGGATTTACGCACATACTGCAGCATATTTTGACGCTCTGTTTCCGTCAATGTGCCTGCAAATACTTTTGTTAAATAAGGTTTCATCTCGGGATCATCTTTTAACATTAGAATCGGTAATGTAATATTACCTTGCAGTAAATCACTACCTGCTGGCTTCCCTAATTCTTTATCTGTTGCCATAATATCTAAAACATCATCGATAATTTGGAAGCTCATGCCTACAAAATAGCCAAATCGTTTCAAATGTCTCACCGTTTTTGGATCGACACCTGCTGCCACTGCACCAAGTTCACAACTAGAAGAAATCAGTAATGCCGTTTTTCGTTTGATTCGTCTAAAATAATCCTTTAATCCTTGATCTAATCTAAATTTATCTTCGATTTGAATAACTTCACCGTTACAAATTTCCACCATTGTACGTGCTAAAATTTGATGAACTAATGGGTCTTCAAGCTTCGTAATATATTCAAGTGCACGTGCAAAAATAAAATCGCCCGTGTACATTGCAACTCTATTATTCCATTGTGATTTGACAGTCGGGCGTCCTCTTCGCATATTGGAATCATCAATTACATCATCATGCACAAGTGATGCCATATGAATAAGCTCTACTGGCACGGCTACATCTTTCATCTTTTCGATATCATATTCGCCAAATTTCGCACCAAGCAACACAAAAATTGGTCGTATCCGTTTGCCACCAGCTTGCAATAAATGGAGAGAAGCATCATTGATCAAACATGAAGAAGAGTTTACCGCTTTTTCTAATTCTTTTTCAATGATATCGATATCTGATTTCAAATCGGAATAGAGTAGTTTTAACTTCATCTTTTCCACGTGTGAAAACCTTCCCCCATTAACGTACTTTTTTAAAGCCCATATGCATTGCCGCAGCACCGCCACTGTATGCTTTATACGTTACTTTTTCTAATCCTGCCTGCTCAAACAATGCCGCTAACTTCTTCATACCTGGGAAATCATTTGCTGATTCCTGTAGCCAAGAATATTCTTTATAGCTTTTTGCAAATATTTTACCAAATATCGGCATTATAAATTTAAAATAGAAACGGAATAGTTGTCGATAGCCTGGAATTTCAGATTGTGATGTTTCTAAACAAACAACCATCCCCCCTGGTTTTACAACACGATTCATTTCCTTTAAAACTTGTAAATAATCTGGTACATTACGAAGTCCAAAACCAATTGTTACATAATCAAATGTATTGTCTGGGAAAGGTAACTCCATAGCATTTCCATGTATTAGTTCAATTTGTGGGTATGGCTTTACCTTTTCCTCGCCTACCTTCAGCATGTTTTTACTGAAGTCTACCCCTTTTACTTCTCCGCCTTCACCAACTGCCTCGGCTAATGCAATTGTCCAATCTGCCGTACCGCAGCAAACATCTAGTGCCTTCGCTCCAGGTTTTACTGCCATGTGCTTCATCGTATCATTGCGCCAGCCTACATGCATCTGGAAACTAATAACACCATTCATTTTGTCATAGTTTTGCGAAATACTTTCAAATACTTCATGCACGTGCTCTTCTTTCGTTTTAGCCATTTGAAAAACCTCTCTTATCCATTAGTAGAAGCAATGGATGCCTCTACACGTGCTTGCAAAGCTTGTTTAACATCACTTTGTAAAAACGATGCATCTTCTATAACTTGTAACAGCTCTGTTTTTAATTGCACAATTTTACCCTGTATGACGTTGCCATAGGTCGCTCCAGCAGATTTTGCACTTTCTTCAAGAACGTTACTCATTAAAGATACTTGTCCATTTTGATATGTCGACAATTCTCTTTCTAAACGCAAAATCAATAAGCTCTTCTCCACCATTGGAATGTAATTACCAAAAGAATAGAGCTCAAAAAATTTTGAGATTAGTCCTGATTCAATGTTTGTTATTGAGGCAAACCATTGTTCGATTGATCGTTTTTCTGCCTCATATACTTTAATTTGGTGTTCACAACGTGCCACAATCCCTTGCGACAAACTTCGGATTAATGCGACATTTCCCGACATCGCTAATATCTCATAATAACGGCCACTATAAAAGTCTCCAGCTAAAACGGTTAGCTGCTGTTCTTTTGATGTGGCGTTTAATTCTTTAATATGATCGTGAGCCGCTAAAGCTGCGTACACAATTCCAACAGTGATTGCAGCTTCTCTTTCCTCTTGTTGCCACTCTTCCCCATTAAAAAAAGGAATTAACAAGTAAAATAATTGATTTTCATCTAGCACAGGCAACCCTGTGTATTTTTGCAAAGTTCTATGACGAACATCCATGAAAATCTCTGTTTTTAATTGTGCAATTGAATTTTGAATGTATGTTGCATTCATAGACCTTACTCCATTTCATTTCAAATACGTTAGTTACTTCATGACCTAACGCTTGCTTACTGAGTCATTATAGCATACGCGACGATTCGGAATAAAAAATTTTTGCTTTATTCAAAACGATAGGCAGAAGAGCATTCTCGTTAAAAAACGGAAGAAATCCAACTGCCTATTAACTATGCCACGGCATAATTGTATACGGAATCGTCTTTGTACTTAGGCCTGCACGAGGGCCGACACGATGTCGATCATTTCGGTAATGCCACAGGACGTGGCGTTTTTACCGATGCAGATCAATTAGCCGTTATCGCATGGATGCGATGATTTTAGGCTAACATCCTCTAGGAACTCTTTTCCGATTCTGTGACATCCGCGTGAGGCTTTGGGCGATGTTGGTCACTCAGGCGTTTTCATAGGATGTGAAGTTCTTAGCCTAAGTTCCTCTTTTCTGCGGGTGCCTTTTGTACCGAAAGCGTAGCGACAGGTACAGGTTTTTGGGCACCCGCTGAAAGAAGATAAAATCGGAGCAAAAACATTACTAAGGTTTACACATCTAGTCGATTTATATGTGCCATTACTAAATTGCATAGACAGGAAACCATTCAAAAAGCACTTCTGAATGTAATTTCGCTCTATTACTTTTTAGCTTCGCTATTTATAACACCGTGAGCCGTATGAATCTGTGCTTTCCCACGAATTTTCATGGCAGATGTATGTTCGGTAAATTGAGCAATCATAACTTCGCCTGCATCTAATTTTTCAGAATGATGGAACTTTGTATCTGTACCCCGTGTTAAACCGATTACATGCACGCCATCTTCCTCTGCTTGAATAATAATATAATCTTGCGCCATTGTCTGTACACTCCTTAAATCCGACAAATTCTTAGTCCATCATAACATAATTAGACACTCAATTTAAGACATTTGAATAAATGATAAAACTTCTCTACGTTTTACTTCATCTTCTTCGTAAATGCCACGTGCAACCGAAGTCACAGTTTTAGATCCTGGCTTCTTAAGTCCTCGCATAGTCATGCACATATGCTCCGCCTCTATCACTACATAAACACCTTTCGGAGAGAGCATTTCCATAATTGTCTCTGCCACAGAAGAAGTAATTCGTTCCTGTAATTGTGGACGACGAGCAATGGTTTCTACTGCACGTCCTAATTTACTTAGTCCAGCAACAATGCCATCGTTTGGTATGTATGCGACATGAGCTTTTCCGTAAAAAGGTACTAAATGATGCTCACACATCGAATAAAACGGAATGTCCTTTACAAGTACTAATTCCTCATGGTCTTCATGAAACACTGTTTTAAAATAATCTTTTGCGTCTTCATGTAAGCCACTAAACATTTCTGCATACATTTTTGCTACACGTTTCGGTGTATCGAGTAAACCTTCACGATTTACATCTTCGCCCACCGCTTCTAAAATCATTTTTACTGCTTCTTCTATTTTCAATAAATCAACATTCGACATCCGTAAAAACCCTCCTGCGTATCAATACATTACACATTTCCTTATGCATCGTAGCACATCCAAAAGGTAAGCGCAAAACGACTTACTTGATTCAAAAGAAATTCATCGCTATATGAGCAAAATAGCCACTTATTGCTTTCTAGTTAGAAGCACATATTATAATTTGTGGCTCATTACAATAAACGTTGGTTAATTTCCGTTCCGACTGGGCGCTTTATTGGGGACGTCGGGACAAAAACTGAGTTTTGTCTGTGCGAAAGCAAAGCGAAACGGCAGCGGCAACAGATTTTTTTGCGCGAAAGCGAAGCGGCAACTTCAGGATGTTGCTACGAAGGCGTTATCACAGGACGTGATGCTACTAGCCTTCGTTCCTCTACCCGCTTCGCTGCGCTCTCATCTGTGGCGTTGATTCTCGTGAAGTCGCCCTGTCTTCACTCCAATCAACTAAATATATGGTATAAGTTTCTACAAAATATATCTTAACTTTTAAGGATATGCCTATTGTGCTTATGATATCTATAATGAATATTTACATTTATTGCATCTATCTATGTACCATTAACATTTTTAGCTATGTGCACAACTTTTCGTAGTGGCACGGCATTATTGAGTCATAGAGGTTTTAACTTCTTTTAGCGGATGTATGGACAACCTTAAAAGAAGTTAAAAAGAGCAGCCTCCATGTATATTTACATGAAGACTGCTCTATGTAACTACTAGACGTGTATTATTTTACAGCATCTTTAAGCGCTTTACCTGGTTTGAAAGCAGGTACCTTGCTAGCAGCGATTTCGATTTCTTTACCAGTTTGTGGGTTACGACCTTTACGAGCCGCACGTTCACGTACTTCAAAGTTACCAAAACCAATTAATTGTACTTTGTCACCCTTTGCAAGAGCATCTTGAATTGTATCAAATACAGCTTCAACTGCTTTAGAAGCGTCTTTTTTAGAAAGACCTGCAGCTTCAGCAACAGAGTTTACTAATTCTGTTTTATTCACACCATTCACCTCCTCTCAAAGGGTCATGAACCAATTCTGTAAAAAGATTAACACATAGAAAACCGCTACGCAACTGTATTCATACATGATTATAACCAAAAAACACGTTTTTCACCCAAAAAACAAAAATAACAGGACTTTTCGCATAAAAACGAAAAGCCCTGTGGTATTTTTTTGTGCTTTATTTTTCATTTTTTCGCTACAAAATAAATGTAACTAATCCTCTATCGCCCTCGTTCACCATACGTTCAATTGTTTGTCGCATCCGTTTTTTGGCTGTAGGTGGAACAGCATCCATTTTATAGCGTATCCCTTCTTTTAACACTTCATGTAGTGGAGTTCCAAAAAGCTGTGTATTCCATAAAGCATCACGATCATGTAAATAAGCATGATTTAAATCCTTAAGCAGTTGTTGACTATGGAATTCAGAACCAATTAGTGGCGCGAATTCTGATTCCATATCTACACGAATGATATGATATGATGGCGCTTTTGCCTTCATACGTACACCATAAAAATTATTTTGTTTAATGAGCTCTGGTGCTGTTGGCTCAAATTCCTGCATCATCGGCAATGTTACACCATAACCAGTTGAATCTGCTTGACTAATAGCAGTTTTAAAGCGTTTTTGAGCCTCTTTTGCTTCTGCTGCCTCTTTAATAAATAGTAGCCAATCTCGCTTCGTCTCAATCGGCTCATCTAGCCATTCATTGCAAACCGACTTATATAGCTCGCCTTGTAATGACACTCGAATGACTGCGGTCCCGACTCCAGCATCCACATGTACCACTTCACTCTGGTCAATAAAATCAATGGCTTTAAAAGCATCTGACGCCTGCTGTACATCTCTTATTTTCATAATAGATGATAATACTTCTTCCATCGAATCAATTAACGCAACATTCAATGGGTGTGTTGCATCTAAAACATCTAACCAATCTGGTTTTTCTACCTCAATTGTTCGAACTGGAAATTCAAATAATGCTTCTTGCAAAATATACTGAATATCAGATGCACGCATTTGATCAATAGAAGTAGCAATTACCGGAACATTATAGCGCTCAAATAACTCATTCCGAAGCTGTACGGTTTCCTCACGTGCTGGCATTTGACAATTTAGTACAATGACAAAAGGTTTTCCAATATCCATTAATTGTTCTACAATTTCCTCTTCAGCTTTCTCAGCCGCACGACGACTTATACCATTTACCGTGCCATCTGTTGTTACAACAATTCCAATATTGGCATGGTCACGAATTACTTTATCTGTACCTATTTTCGCCGCTTCTTGGAACGGGATAGGCTCTGTATGCCAAGGTGTATGGACATATTTTGGTCCATTTTCATCCTCATAGCCCTTTGTCCCTTCAATGATATAACCAACGCAATCTGCTAAACGAATTTGGAACGTCATTTCATCTTCACCGACAGCAATACGTGTTGCTTGGGCAGGCACAAACTTCGGCTCAGCAGTCATAATGACTGGCCCCGGCGAGCTTTGTGGCAACTCGTCTTGTGCACGCATTCTTTCTGTTTCATCCACAATATTTGGTAACACGACTGATTCCATAACCTTTTTTACAAATGTTGATTTACCTACACGTACTGGACCGACAACACCAATATAAACATCGCCATTTGTGCGCTCTGCAATTTCTCTAAATACTGCTTCACTCAAGGTTTCTGCCTCCTTTATCTACGCTTTTTCACTATATGCGAGCTTATAGATAAATATGAAACATACTAACATTAGTAGTACAAACCAAGGCCATGGTTTGTGCTACTATTTTTTTATAGTAGAAGTGAAGAAAAGCCGACCAGCCTCTGGGACCATTTGTGAGTCCGTATATAAAACCGGCTAACTTCATGCCCTTATATGAATCAGTTTAGTATGTTGGATCCAAGAGATCGTGTATAAGAAAGTGGAATCGATAAGGTACTGTGAAGGCTTCTATGATTGGTCAAAAGGAGAAGAATGAGATGAAACATGTCATTGCGTTAGATGTCAGTAAAGGAAAAAGTACCGTTGCGATTTATGATGGTCACCGCCAATGTGAGTTTGAAGGTGTGCTACATCATACACGGGGTGATTTCGAGCGATTACACGAACGAATGGAAGAGATGACAAAGCAAGATGGACAAGCGCCAGATATCGTATTTGAAGCAACAGGCATCTATTCAAAATCTATCGAAGCGTTTTTCAAAGAGTACGGCTATGCATACTGCCGCATGAATCCACTTGAAGCGAATTTACAGATGGCAACGATGCGTCGCAATAAAACCGATATCAGTGATGCCCATGAACTCGCGAAGACACATTTCAAAATGGAACGCAAAACAACGTACATACAAGACGATTATTATGAACAGATGCGTGCACTGACTCGTTATTACGATGAAATTGACGAAGAAATCATTTTACTCAAAAGTAGAATGCATGCCATTTTACAGTTGAGTTTTCCAGAATTAGAAAAACTGGTTACACCGAGTTCAGCACTATTTTTAAATATTGTACAACTATATCCGCACCCAACACTTTTACAGGCCCATTCAAAAACGATTATTAAAAATCGTTTAAAGGGCAATACGCGAAAAAAACTATCGCTAATGCGTGCGGAGGCTAAAGCTATTACATTATTAGAAGCAGCTGAAAATAGTTACCCAGCGATTAAACCCACAGATATTCGTTGTGATCAAGCACGAGATTACGCAGCTCGCATTGCGGATTTACTAGAGAAGAAAGATGCGCTTGTGAAACAGATGGTGGAATTGTCGGAAGGAAGAAAAGAATATCTAGTATTTCGTTCGATTCCTGGGATTGGCGATTCAACGGCGTGCCGATTAATTGGAGAGATTGGTGACATCCGCCGCTTTCAAAATGCGAAACAACTGAATGCTTACGCAGGCATTGATATTATGCGGTACCAGTCTGGGAATACGCAATATCGAGACAGGATTAATAAACGAGGAAACAAACATTTACGGAAGATTTTATATTTTATGGTGTGCGCCATGCTTATGGCTAAAGGAAAACCGAATCATTTTGTGGACTATTACTACAAATTAAAAAAGCAACCTCAGAAGAAGCCTCATAAGGTTGCGATCATCGCCTGCATCAATAAGTTTCTGAAAGTGACATTTCAGTTACTGACGCATGGCATTCTTTACGATTATGAGTCCGCACTACCAGCTCAAAAATCATAATCACCTACATAGAACTATATCATAATGACCTTTCGAAAAAAATAAAAATCGTCAGGTCTTTTTGGCGTATCTAAAAATGAGTGTGAAGTGGTGAGGGATATCCCTCACCACTTCACACTCATAAAAATATAAATTATTCTTTAAATAAGGTTGACTAATCGTAAGAAAAGAGGCTGGGACATAACTAGCTTCATTAGTGAGAAATCCGAATTTGAATTCATTCAAATTCGGATTTCTCTATTTTTTATGTTGTCTCCATATAGCTATTAGCTAATGGCTGTGAATTTTCTTAAATTCACGGCCATTAATGCGAGGCCCATCTCGTTTTCAACCTTCGATTTTCCTCTCACAGAAAATCGAGTGAAACGCAAATTAGCCTTCAAGAATCCAAAAACTGGTTCCACGTCAATTTTGCGTTGACGATAAATGGTACTCGTTTTTTCTTCTGAAAGCTTTACTCTTACATATTCTTTTTGTTGCTCCCACTTCTCATTCACGATTAACTTACGATTATTTCCCCCTTTTGCTTTCGTACATAACGAACGTAGGGGGCATCCGGAACAGTCCTCACATTCGTATATCTTAAATTCACGCGTGAAATCATACTTATCCGTTTTCGTGGAACGATATTTAAATACAAGCTGTTGTTGGTTTGGGCAAGTGTATCGATCATGTTCTTTATCATAATCCCAGTTCTCTGTATTGAATTCGTTTTGCTTATGCTTTTTCTTCTGTTCTTTTACATACATGTTATACGTGATTAAGGCTTCTCGCTTACGGTTCGAAAGGATATCATCATAATTTTGTTCACTGCCATATCCAGCATCTGCGACGATGTGTTTTGGTAACTTAAAATAATGTTGTTCGATTTCATCTAAAAATGGGATTAATGTACGTGTATCCGTTGGATTCGGAAAAATGCTGTAGGCAAGCGCATACTGACCTTCTGTTGCCACTTGTATGTTATAACCTGCCTTCAATTGACCATTTTTCATATAGTCATCTTTCATACGCATAAATGTTGCATCCGGGTCTGTTTTCGAATAACTATTTCGTTCGTCAAAGATTTCGAAGTCTCTTTGATATTTTAGTTTGCGTTCAATATAGTCGATCAATTGTTTGCGAGCCTGCTTTGGGAATTTCCGTTCCGTTCTTAAAGCCTTTCGCTCTGCTACATCCGATGACTCTTCAATTTTTCGATCATATTCAGAAATCACTTCATCAACTTTTTCGACCATTTGAGCGAGGTCTTCCAATGCTAATTCCTTTTCACTTTCCCGTTCAATTTCTGGCATGATTTCTTTTTCAAGCAGCTCATCGTATAGCTGGTTTGACTTTTCAATTAGTCCGTTATGAAATTTCTCAACCGACTTTTTCCACACGAATGTAAATTTGTTCGCATTCGCTTCAATCTTTGTTCCATCAATAAAAATAGCTTCCTGGTCAATTAATTCTCCCTGTACCAGCTGGCAGCGGAATTGAACGAAGCATTGACGAATCAACTCTTTTACCTCTGGTTGGACACGGAATCGGTTGATTGTGCGGTAGGTTGGTTCATGCCCTTGAGCTAACCACATCATCCGAAGACTATCTTTTAAAAGCGCTTCAATTTTGCGCCCTGAGAAGACAGATTGCGTGTAGGCACATAAGATAATTTTAAGCATCATGCGTGGATGGTAGGCAGGACAGCCCTCATTTCGAAGGAATGGTTCAAACGCTTCGGGCGGGATACTTTCGACTAAATGGTGGACATGGAAGGCGATATCATTCTTTTGTAACTTCACTTCAAAATCTAAAGGCAAAACTAATTGATTCATGTTATAATCTTTAAACATAAGGATCCTTCTTTCTGTATAATTTTGTTATGGTGACTTAATTTTATCAGAAGTGGTCCTTATTTTTTATGAAAAAAATTTAAAGCCGGTGAAATTTTACTAATCGTAAAATTTCACCGGCTTTTTAGTTAAGAGGTGGGTTTTGTCCCAGCCTCTTAATGACTAATCTTTTTTAGTTTTGGATTCCGACTCTTGAATTGCTTTTTCTGTAGCTTTTTCTCTAGCTTTTTTTGCGTCACTATTATATTCGTCCATAAAATAAATTGGCTCACCCTTATCATCTACCGTATAAGGTATAGAATAAGCAGGTACGACTGGATATTTATCGACAAGTAGCTGACGAATATCATCTCCAGGCTTCACATCAAGCTTGTCTTCTTTTAGTAGTTGACCTAAATCGATTGAATAGTCGACATGCATTTCACCATCGCCTGTCATAAATATCGGTAATTCGGTACCAGAATAAGGGCTTTTCACAGTAACATCTTTTTTATAACCCAATTCTTCAAAGTTAATTTGAAATACATTATCTGAAGTTGAACCCTTTATCGGTAAATATTGAGTAGAAAGTTTACGAATATTAATTTCACGAATTCTCTCTGCAGCATTTAAATCTACCAATTTTACTTTAGCTTCATTCTCAGGATCCCAAATAATATACTGGTAAATTCCACCCTTTTCATAAGCGTTCCCTGGAATTTGTGCAAGATATTTTGGCATTAGTTTTTCAAAATCAATTAAATATTTTATATATATATCTGTATCTAGCTCACTATTTTTAATTGGAACTAGTCCACCAGTTGCTTCGCGGTATTCATTAACCGCACGCTGAACTGCAGCTAATTGGTCAGCATCAGGCACTGATTTTGCCGCTTTTTCGTCTTCTGGATATGCACAACCTACTAGAAGTACAGCAGTTACTACTACCAAAAGAAAAGCACTTAGTTTTTTCATGTCACTTCCACCTCATCATTTTTATGCAGGCCATGTGGCTACAATTAGTACCATTAAAAATGTGCCAAGCCCAAATAGTATGTATGCAATTAAATTTACGATTGTACGTAAAAAACCGTTTGAAACCTTATTACGAGCTAAATAAATTAAGCCAACAGATATAATCATAAAGCCGATACAATAAAATGATACCCACATTACATCAAGCGCTGGCAAATGTGCTAACGGACCCATTTAAGACAACCACCTTTCTTCAATGTCACGAAACAATCAAAATATATTATACTATGTGCTTTCGCTAAAAAGAAATAGTTGTCCGGTAACTATCAATCCATTATGCCTTGGCATAATTGCGTCCAGAATCGGCTTTGTGTGGCATCCGCCGGAGGCTTTGACTTCTTTCAGCGGTTGTTTGGACACCCGCTGAAAAGTAGCTTAAATCCGCATCATACCACCTATTGAGGTGGTAGAATTCTGTTCAAAGAAGTTAAATGGACAACCTTTATAGCGTTATAGATTTTTAATCTCAAAGCACACAATAAGGTGTCTCAGTTATTTACTGAGACACCTTATTTATGTCCATTTTATGACAAAACTAATCAAATAGATCCGGCATATCGATATGAACCATTTTTATTCACTTTTATTCAATCAATTAGCCTTTAGCAAAATTGCATCTGGAATCGGTCCTATATTATGATTAGTATTTCATGTCATCGATTTCTCGCTTTTTCATACGCATCATTAATGCATCAACCGCTACTTTCGGTTCTATATCACTAAATAGAACACTATAAAGCGCCGTAGTTATCGGCATAGCAACGTCATGTTTCGCTGCTAGTTGATAGGCAGCTTTTGTTGTGCGGACCCCTTCAACAACCATGCCCATTTGGTCTAGTACCTCTGGCAGTTTCATTCCTTGCCCCAGTAAATTACCTGCGCGCCAATTACGAGAGTGCACACTTGTACATGTTACAATTAAGTCTCCCATGCCTGTAAGTCCTGAAAATGTAAATGGATTCCCACCCATTTTAACACCAAGACGTGAAATCTCAGCTAATCCTCGAGTAATAAGTGCCGCTTTGGCATTATCACCATAATTTAAACCATCTGAAATACCTGCAGCTAATGCGATTACGTTTTTTAATGCTCCACCTATTTCTACGCCAATCACATCTTTGCTTGTGTAGACACGGAAAAATTGATTCATAAATAAATCCTGCACTTTTTCGGCGGCTTCAATGCTTGCACAAGCGGCTGTAACAGTTGTCGGGTGGTGCAAGACAACTTCCTCTGCATGACTTGGACCTGAAAGTACAACAATATCTTCTACAAATTCAGCTGGTAGACTTTCTTCCAGAATTTCCGAAATTCGTTTTAATGTATCGGGCTCAATCCCTTTCGATACATGAACAAACAGTACTTTTTTATCGAGTGTTGCTATCATTTTTTCACATACTTCTCGAATAGCCTTAGTAGGTACGGCTACGACAATTGTCTCCGAATGAGCAACTGCTTTAGCAATATCACTTGTTGCATATAAATTTGCCGGTAGCACTGTTTCAGGTAAATACTTCCTATTTGTATGCAGGTTGTTAATTTCTTCAGCTTGATCAGTTCGATGAGTCCATAGAAGTGTATCATGCCCATTTTCTGCAAGTACCATCGCAAGTGCTGTACCCCAAGAGCCTGCCCCTAACACACAAACTTTTTCCATTCAAAATCCTCCCTTGTTAAGAAAAGATAATTCACTCTTATAGTTACGAAAAATGCTAGAGAAAGGCTTACAACAGTAAAACTCGCAAAGCATCTTATGGTAGACATTAGAAAAATTATACTTTCCTTTCTTGTAAAAAGACGCCACCCAACAATTATTTGTCGGGCTGGCGTATTGTATGTGTATATTTTCCTAAGCACGAGCACGGGAAATTAAACGAATTGGCGTTCCTTCGAAATCAAATGTTTCTCGAATACGATTTTCTAAAAATCGTTCATAAGAGAAATGCATTAGCTCTGGTTCATTGACAAATACCACAAATGTCGGTGGCTGTATCGCAACTTGAGTAGCATAGTAGATACGAAGACGGCGACCTTTATCAGCTGGTGCTGGGTTACGTGCCACAGCATCCTCAATAACTTCATTAAGGATAGATGATTGAATACGCATTGCATGATTTTCACTTACACGTTGTACAATCGGTAAAATTTGGTGTACACGTTGCTTTGTATTGGCCGAAACAAAAATAATTGGTGCGTAGTCTAAGAATAAGAAATGCTCACGAATTTGTTGTGTAAAGACGTTCATTGTTTTTTCGTCTTTTTCAATCGCATCCCATTTATTAACAACAATAACAATAGCTTTTCCTGCTTCGTGTGCATAGCCTGCAATTTTCTTATCTTGTTCTTGGATGCCTTCTTCTGCATTTAGAACGACTAAAACAACATCAGAGCGTTCAATTGCTCTTAACGCACGCAATACAGAATATTTCTCTGTCGTTTCGTACACTTTCCCTTTTTTACGCATACCTGCAGTATCAATAATGACATATTCCTGACCATCATACTCATAAGGTGTGTCAATAGCATCTCGAGTAGTACCTGCTATATTACTAACAATTACGCGGTCTTGGCCTAAAAATGCATTTACTAACGAAGATTTCCCAACATTTGGACGACCAATTAACGAGAATTTAATGACCTCGTCCCCATATTGATCTTCATCTTCTTTAGGGAAATGTTTTGCACATTCATCCAATAAATCCCCTAAGCCTAAGCCGTGAGAACCAGAAATTGGCCAAGGTTCACCAAAGCCAAGCGCATAGAAATCATAAATCATCTCACGCATGTCCGGATTATCAATTTTATTCACTGCTAAAACGACCGGTTTTTTTGTTTTGTATAAAATTTTTGCTACTTGCTCATCAGCAGCTGTTACACCTTCACGGCCATTTGTCATAAAGATAATAACGTCCGCCTCATCAATGGCAATCTCTGCTTGTTGACGAATTTGCTCTAAAAACGGCTCGTCCCCAATCTCAATACCACCTGTATCAATAATATTAAAATCATGTGCTAACCACTCTGCCGAACTATAAATACGGTCGCGTGTAACTCCTGGAATATCTTCCACAATCGATACACGTTCTCCAACGATACGATTAAAAATCGTCGACTTACCTACGTTCGGACGACCTACGATGGCTACTACTGGTTTCGTCATCTGTACTTCATCCTTCCAACTTCTTGTCTTTCGCTATTATACACGAAAAATGCCATTATATCATATCATATCCATAAAAGAGCGCGCTATGTACTGTTCTATTTATCTCTCTGGAATTTTTTTCATCACTTTCTCTTAATTCTAGTGGCTCGATGCGGCTATCCTCGCTTTGACTTATTCTATCCATCTCTTTGATTTTTCTATCCGTTTCCTACATAAAAAAGCGAGGACACAAACTGCATCCTCGCATGTCTAGTTTATTTAAAATTTTTTAGTTTATCGCCAATGACATCACCGAAAGAGAAGCCTGTGTTTTCTTCTGGTAATTCATAGTCGACAACTTCCTCTGCCTCAGGATTTTCAAGTAAATCCTTAATGCTTAATGCTAAGCGACCTTCTTCAGCATTAACGTCAAGCACTTTCACCTGTACATCCTGTCCTTCTTTTAGAGCTTCGTGTGGCGTGTTTATATGTTTATGCGCAATTTGCGAAATATGCACTAAACCTTCTACACCTGAGAAAACTTCTACAAATGCTCCAAATGAAGTAAGACGTTTTACTTTTCCGTCTAGGACTGTTCCTTTAGCTGCACGCTCTTCTATGTTCGACCAAGGACCAGGAATCGTATCCTTAATAGATAGCGAAATACGCTCATTTTCTGGGTCTACAGAAAGGACTTTCACCTTTACCTCTTGTCCTTCTGATAAAACCTCGCTCACATCACTCACATGCTCATGAGATACTTGTGAAATATGCACAAGGCCATCAATACCACCAAGGTCAATAAATGCACCAAATGATGCGATACGCTGTACTTTACCATCTAAAACATCGCCAGTTTTAATCTGATTAATAACATCTTTCTTTTGAGAAGCTTTTTCAGCTTCCACTACAGCACGATGTGATAAAATCAAACGATTTTTTTCTTTATCAAGCTCAACAATTTTAAAGCTTAGGGACTTACCTTTATAGTCTTCGAAATCATCAACAAAGTAGTCTTCTACTAGGGATGCTGGAACGAAGCCACGTACTCCTAAATCAACGACAAGACCGCCTTTAACAATATCTTTTACTTCCGCTTCGAAAATTTCTCCAGCGTTGAATTGTTGCTCAAGTGTATCCCATGCCTTTACAGCATCTACTTTACGTTTTGATAATACATAGTTTTCTTCTTCAACTTTTGTAATCATCAACTCCAACTCATCCCCAACAGAAATTACGTCAGACGCTTTTTCAATGTGTAAGCTTGATAGTTCACTTATTGGTACAATGCCGTCAAATGGTGCACCTGGAATTGAAACAGTTACCGCTTTTTCATCAACTTGCTCTGCAATACCTTTGACGATATCACCTTCGTTAAACGTTTGTTCTGCATAGTTCATTTCTTCAGACATATGTAACCCTCCTTCGCATCTTCCCTTACTATTTTATTCGAAATTGAAGATAAAGACAAAAATAAATCCTTTAAATTCAAAAAATGTCTGAAATTTTAGGATTTATATCATTTTTTCTTGCGCTAATTTTAAAATGGCCTGTGCAGCTTCATCAATTGATAATGCTGTCGTATCTAAAAATGTGGCATCTGCTGCCTGAATTAGTGGCGATGCTTCACGCTCGCTATCCATTTTATCGCGCAGGGCAATTTCCTCTTGAAGCTTTTCAATAGAAGATTCAATTCCTCGTTTTTGATTATCAATAAAACGACGTCTTGCTCTCTCTTCTACAGTTGCAGACATAAAGATTTTTAGTTCTGCAGTCTTTAATACATGCGTAGCAATATCGCGCCCATCCATTACAACACCACCATTAGCCGCAAGCTTTTGTTGCTGTGCTACTAATAGTTCGCGTATTTTAGCGTGTGCCGCTACTTGTGAAACAGATGAAGTTACCTCATTTGATCGAATTTCTGCCGACACATTCTTCCCATCTAAATAGACAAGTTGTCCTTCAGAAGAAGGCTTTAATTCAATTGTGCTAGATGCTAGCATTTCTGCTAATTTTGTTTCATCATCTAAATGTATGTTTTGTTGCATTGCTTTATACGTCACAGCACGATACATAGCACCTGTGTCGATATAAGTAAATCCAAGTGCCTCTGCAACAATTTTCGCGATTGTGCTTTTCCCAGCACCAGCCGGTCCATCAATCGCAATTTGAATGTTTTTTTTCATATTCTCCCCTACTTTCTATCACACCATATTGTATCATAAAAAAGCCCTCTTTAAGCAGAGGGCTTTCTTAAATCAAAAATACTACTCGATTTGAAGGTGTGTATACTCCCTGCAAAATTTCATGGTATTTTCCACTCACCAATAGTGAATGGGAAGACCAATCGATTATGCCTTCCGCAGGTTTTTGCCAGCAAATGTTTTTTTGCGAAAGCGTAGTACTAACGTAGCGTCAGCGGCCCGATGTTGGTCACTCAGTCGTTGCCACAGGACGTGACGTTCTTAGACTAAGTTCCTCTATTTGACACACGCTGTAAGAGGTTAAAAAGCCTAAAAATCAAGCATCAAAAGGATTTATTTCTTTACGACGATTCACTAATTGACGTTCAAAGCAGAAACGAACAATATGCTGTTGGTCTACATCATCAGTATCTGATAATTGAATAGTTGCAAATTTTTGGTCATCTTTTTCGAATATACGAACAACCGTCGCATCCGTGACCACGTATTTTGCATCCCCATTGGCAAAAGGTAAAACGATTGTTAACTTAACCTCATCATCATCTTGAAAAGCAATTGCCCCTTTTAAGGTCACTGCCAAACCACCTGCACTAATATCCGTTGTTACTAGCTGATATTTGTAATCCTTAAACTGTATCGCTACATCCACAGGTGTTTCCACACGTACATATTCACGACGTTGAATTTTGATAAAGTCATCTGCTTTTGGACAATGCATCATAATCATAGGTATATTACCAGCTTTACGTCCAATTACTTCAGTATTGAATGCAAATGATTGCTTATCCTCTGTGCGAAAAGTTGCTCTAAATTCAGATCCATCTATTAAAAAAGCGGTTTTCTTTGTGGCAACATTTATTGGATAATCGATATAAATAATATTTTCTTTTTGCTCTACAACTTTACAGCGGAATTTTTCAACACGTTCTGTATAAGTTGGTTCAAGTTCTAATTGAGTACCAATTTTTATTTCCATGAGCATCTCCCCGAACACAAATATACCTATATTATCGCATGAGATGCTCACTTTGGCTATATAAACTGGTAGTTTTTTCTTATATTAAGTTAAATATTCCACTTTTAAAACATTATGATTTTCAGCGTCAATAACAATTCGGAATGTTTCTTGCGCGTTTTTATCACGGACCGCAATTACCTCATAGCAAAGACGTTGTTCATATGAACCGTTATCTGTATAAATATTTCTTACTTCTTGTACTTTCACATCATCATCGAAGAAAGTTTTCCAATCAATTGGTTTTGCAGTTTGCGGTTTGATCGTCTCTGCCTGAATATATTCCATCGCATTTGCACCAAGTAACTCGCCTGTATCCTTAGCAAGTTTTAATTGCACCCCATCTGCATAAATTAATGCTTTATCGCCTGGGTGAACACGTGCAAATGTCACATGCCATGCTTGATGGTTTTCACGAGATTCCACAAATGCAACATCACTCATTCCAAGTCGTTTTACATATTCTTCAGCTTTTTTCATAATTTCATCTTGTGATAGCCTTGCTTCATCTACTGGACGTTCCACTAAATAGGATATTAAATGTCCACCCTTTTCTGTTAGATCAACATATCCTAATCGAATATCTTGGTGGAATTGGATATGATAAAACGGATAAGGTGCAGTATCGCTACTTTTCGTTACAGTAAATGTTGCATCTTTTAAGATAGGGAATAATTGTTTTACTTTTTCCAATGCTTCTTTTTCAGTAATGACTGAATCTTGTAATGCTTTAAGCTCTATTTTTTTCTGCCAATCCGATTCACTTAATGTAAGTGGGAAGTCTTTTTCGCTGTAATCTTTTAATGTCTTTTGAACATTATCAAATGTTGTATTTGGGTTCTTAGTATCTACTTGGCGTAACCAGACATCCATCTTACCGTTGTTTTTATAAAAATCTACTGTTGCTGCCGACCACTCATCTGAAAGTGATTGTAAATTTGTAGAGATTTGTGGCATTTTTTCTCGCCAAGCTTCGTAATCACCTGTTTCAGCTGTTTTCTTTGCCTCATCTCCTAGACGCCCTAAGTAACTTAGCCAGTCGTTAGACATTTCCTGCCCGATAGGAATATTCGACATCGAAGATCGAACGTCAGAGCTTAGTCGCCAAACAGAATCTAACTCATTGTGAATGGCATTGTCATCCTGAAACAATAGAGATTGTGAAACAGATCGCTGTAAATGCGATAATTTCTCTGATGCATCCGTTAAATTATCTGTGTACTGAGCTAGCACAGTACGTTGTAAACTTACATTTTTTCCGTGCAAATTAATGCTATATGCACCTAAGCCAATAACTGCCGCAGTGAGTATAACGAGCATAGTTCTCATTTTTTTCCTCCTTCCTTATGAACAGAAAATGTGTTCTCCAATTCGTTTAATTTGAGGTCGTGACCAAATCCACTTACTTGTAGCTGTTTTCGGATTAAAATAGTAAAGTGCATTTTCTGAAGGATCCCATCCATTCATAGCATCAAGAACTGCTTCTTTTGCACGTTCATTTGGTTCAAGCCAAATTTGTCCATCTGCCACCGCAGTAAATGCTAACGGTTGGAAAATAATACCCGAAATAGTATTTGGGAATTCAGGGCTTTCCAAACGATTTAAAATAACAGCCGCTACAGCCACTTGACCTTCATAAGGCTCTCCCCTAGCTTCACCATAAACCGCATTCGCCATTAACTGTACATCTCTGTCAGTATACTTTGGAGGTACTTGAGTTTTAGTCCCATTATTATTACTACTACCGCTACTATTACCTCCACCACCACCGCCAGTGTTTGTTTTCACTTGCCGTTCAAGTGGAATGCCACCATAATAAGTAAATTGATTTCCTGCATTTAATTGCGCTTTTACCCATCCTTCATCGTAATCTGAATAACCCGATAAAGCTTTTTTAGTTTTAGCGCCGGCTATCCCATCTACTGGTAAACCATATTTTTCTTGGAAAATTCGTAAAGCCCAATATGTGTTATAGCCAAATTTGCCATCAATTTTACTTTTATAAAATCCTAAGTATTGTAGCCTCGCCTGTAGCTCAATTACATCATCACCATAAGCACCACGAGAAATCTGTTGCTCGGTAAATGCAATAGCGTCATTTTGCGGAATAGCAAATATACTAATCCCCAACATCAAGGCAAAAACTATGCTTACAAAACGCATTATCATCACTCCTTTTTTGATAGCTTGAAACAAACGACTTATTTTATACATATCAATTTTGCCTCGGCAAAATTGCGTCTAGAATCGACTTTGTGCTTAGGCCTGCTGGATGCAGGTCAGTTAAAAAATAGAAAAGCGCAGAAATCTTTTTTAGATTTCTACGCTTTATATTTTTTTATGCATATGCAAATGTTGTACTAGGTGATAATGAGCGAGCTTTACTTTTCGTAGCCCAAACCACCACAAAAATAGCATAAAGGGGATCATTAAATATACCCAATATCCTTTGAATGATAAAATTGTATTATATAAAATGTGTAATACTACCGGTGCACATAGCGCCATAGCAATCATTTCTTTCGTCTTTGCAAACTTAGAAAACTTGGCACGTCCATAATAATAGCCCATTACAACACCGAACAAAGCATGACTTGATACTGGTAATAATGCACGCATAAATGCAGTATTTAAACCGAAAGAAAATAAATAAAGCACATTTTCTATCGTGGCAAAGCCAAGCGATATACTTGCACCATACAGTATGCCATCATAGGGATCATCGAATTCTACATGATTGTAGATTGCGATTAAAAGTACAAACCATTTAAAAAACTCTTCAACTACACTAGAAAAAACTACATCTTGTAGATAAAGATAACGAAAGACCCCTTCCTCTGTTAGTACATATTGTAAGAACAAGATTGGGAACGTTAAAAATGCGCCATACAAAAACGTTTGAAGTAAGGTTCTTCTTGGCTCCGTTGCCATCTGATTGCGCAAATAAAAGTAACTAAAAAGCGCTAGACCGGGAGCAATGGCAGCTGATAATAGAATGATCATGATGCCGGCTCCTTTCAAAAATCAATTTCGCCTTGACATAATTATGTTAAGATTTTAAAATTCGTGACATCCTTCTAATGAATAAACCAACAAAATGTTTTCTGCGCATGAAGCGGTAGTGCAAAATGTTGGTTAACTTCGGCGTTTTCAAAGGATGTAAAATTCCTTATCCCAAGTTTATCTTTTTCTACCGATTATTGGACAACCGCATAAAAAAATAAATCCGTATATCTCAGCTAGCAAACTTCTTCTGCGTCATTAAACTTCTGTTTTCGACAAAAAAATATCTGTTACTCGAAGATAAACTGATATTATTATACCATGATATGACATAAAACTTTTTAAAAGGAGATAAATATTTTTTATGAAAAAAACAATTTTATTAATTCATACAGGTGGAACTATTTCTATGGCGATGAGCGATGAAGGTGCCGTTATGCCAAACAAGGAAAATCCTCTAATGAAAGAAAGTAGTAAGCTTGATGCACTTGCTTCAATTATTGAAATGGAGGCCTTTAACCTCCCATCACCACATATTACACAAAAAGAAATGCTTAAATTACGCAATCTTATTATCGACAAAGTTTCAGAGGAGAAAATAGATGGCGTTGTTATCACTCATGGTACAGATACATTAGAAGAAACAGCTTATTTTTTAGAGTTAACGACTGATTTATCAATTCCTATTGTCTTAACAGGTGCAATGCGCTCCTCAAACGAACTTGGTGCAGACGGTATTTATAATTTAGTAGAAGCTGTCCGTGTAGCCGTAGACGAAGAAGCTCGTGAGAAAGGTGTACTAGTTGTCATGAACGACGAGGTCCACCTTGCTGTTAACACTACAAAAACAAGCACTAGTTCTGTAAATACTTTTCAGTCACCTCAATATGGCCCGATAGGACTTATTACAAAATCAAGAATATTATTTCATCATGCACCTATCCGCCGTCAATATGTGGAAATTGATGGGTTATCAAAACGAGTTGCCATGCTGAAAGTGTATGCTGGCATGGAAGTTGACTTACTTGATGTAGTACTTGCATGTAAATATGATGGCGTTGTGTTAGAGGGACTTGGACAAGGCAATGTCCCTCCAACGGTTGTTAAAGGTATTGAAAGTCTTTTAGAGCGCGGTATTCCTGTTATACTCGTATCCCGTTGTTTTAATGGAATCGCAGAAGGTGTTTACGGCTACGTTGGCGGTGGCAAGATGCTCGAAGACTTAGGAACTATATTTGCAACCGGTATTAATGGTCAAAAGGCGCGATTAAAATTATTAATTGGACTCAACAAAGTAGGGACTCCTCTTGATTTAAAAGAATTTTTCATGTAAGGCTAATGTATTCAATATTCACTTATAGTTATGCATCTACAATCTGCTTATAATAATTCAAGATTTTATGTAAATGATTGATTGCTATCTCAAAATCTGGCTGAATAACAGAGAGCTGTATGAAATTTCTTTGGCATAAGTATTGGCTATCAGCATGAACATAAAAACCATTTAAATTTAAATCTCTCTGTAGATTTGCCAAAGCCTTAGGAAGTTGTAAAGTGATTAGCATCGGATACTGTCTTGTTGAAACTTGGTAGTGCATATATGGTAGCTGTAGCAATGTTTTAAAGCGTTGCTGTAGCTGTCCATATCTTTCTGGATATGCTTGTAATGCTGCAGTAACATTTGCAACAAGTACTGCTGGTAATGTAAACGGAATCGCACCTTGCTGGTAATTAGCTAAATCGAGATAAGAAGGTAATGTTGTAGAAGATTTCACAATGTTTTGCGAAAAAACAAAAGCCAGGCCACTGAGTGCACCAATTGCTTTTCCGCTCACTGCAGTCGCTAAATAACAATCTTTTAATGAAAACGGCATTGCTCCGAAAGAACTAATGCAATCAATGCAAAGCTTTACGTTATATCGCTTTGTAAGCTGTAAAATTTCCTTTATATCATTACAAGTACCAGTTGATGTTTCTCCATGTACTGCAAGTAGCCATTGATAAGTTCTGTTTTGCAAATAAGAGTCCAGCATATTTGTATCAAAGGAACTTCCCCAATCTTGCTCAATGACATCAAAATCTAATGACCATCTCTCTGCTTGTTTTCGAAGACGTTCTCCAAACTCTCCATTTGTTAAAATCAGTCCACGCCCTAGTTGTTGAGCCTTTAATTGCCCTAGCATAACTTCATTTGCCAATGTCCCAGTTCCTACAATTGTGGCTACATGCTCTGCTCCTGATAGTTGAAGCAACTTATTTCTCATTTGCTCAAATAATGATTGAAATCTTAACGAACGATGAGAAAGCTCTGAATACATAAATGATTCGCTTTGTTTCACTGGACCTGGATAAAATGTATGGCACTCCTTCGCAAGTCTTTGCTGCAAAGACTTTTCAAACTGCTGTCGCGTTAAAACCATTGGTAAAAATAAAGCATCCTCTGTCCCAGTAGCAGGTGCAAATTGGGTAAATCCCATTTGCTTATAAAGCTTCTCTTCACGAGTAGTACCTGAGATAACCGCTGCTGAATAACCTTTTTCGTAAGCAAAAGCAGTTAGTGCCTGTGTCAATTTCAACAATACTCTTCCTGTTCGATATGCCTTCTTGACGGCAAGCAATCTAATTTCACATAACTTAGCACTAATCTCTTTTGATAAATACTGCTCAACCTTTCCTATCTTTTCATCGATTGAAAACGGCCTTTGATCTCTAAATGCAAGCATACCTATAAGTTCTATTCCTTTATAAACAACGATATACGTATTTTCATGATGAAAACGGTCAACTTTTTTCCTTTCAGAGTTCGGTTTATGCTGTGGAATTTCTTCGACAAAGGTTTCATAATTTAATCGTGCAATTTCCTCAAACTCAGCTTCTGTATGCGCAATTTTACACCAATACATATAATCACTTCCTTCTTCCTAAAGCTTCTTTAATATTTGACATATGTTTAATAATCACAAAAAATATCGCTACTAGAATTGGCATATATAACATTAATTTATCTGTATAGATAATCGCTCCAGCATATAATAGAAAGCCACCTATCATACTAAGTGTTAAACTTCTAGTGACAAATAGTGTAATAACAGTCCCAACAACCATCATAAAAAATAAGCTCGGAGATAATGCCAGACCTACACCTATAAAAGTTGCTACTCCTTTACCCCCATTAAACTTAAGCCAAAACGGAAACATATGACCAAGCATGCCCAAACTAGCGCCTATAACGATTTCCCATTCTTCGAAATGCAATAAACGTCCTGCACCGACAATAAGCACACCTTTTAAAGAATCTCCTAAAAAGGTCCATAGAAAAGCACCTTTCCCAATTACACTGCCAGCATTTCTAGCTCCTAGGCTTTTACTTCTTTCTTCCTGTAAATTAATACCATATACTTTTCCAACGACATACGCCGTCATGAAGTTCCCTACAATATAACTTAGAAACCAATATAATCTAAGCATTCTTTCACACCTTTTTTCAGCTTCGATGAAATTTTGTCTCATCACCATACATGGGTTAGATTTTCCGATCCTACTGGGCACTTTTCTGTGGCGTCTATGAGTTGTGTATGCTCTTCAATCCGTCGTTTTGCTCTCTTTCGGTCGCCCTGGCTCTTCTTTCCGTCGCTTCGACTCTTTCATCCGTCACTCTGGTCCTTCTTTCCTTCGCTTCGACATCTTTCCTTCGCCCTGGACCTTCTTTCCTTCGCTTCGACTCTTTCATCCGTCGTTCTGGACCTTCTTTCCGTCACTTCGACCTCTTTCCGTCACCCTGGACCTTCTTTCCTTCGCTTCGACTCTTTCATCCGTCGTTCTGGACCTTCTTTCCTTCGCTTCGACCTCTTTCCGTCGCCATGGTCCTTCTTTCCGTCGTTTCGACTCTTTCATCCGTCGCCATGACCCTTCTTTCCTTCGCTTCGACCTCTTTCCTTCGCCATGGACCTTCTTTCCGTCGCTCTCTCTACTATCCGACATTTTAAAAAAAGCTGTATAAGCATACACGCTTATACAGCTCCTATTGCTATTTCGCTCTATTGGCAATTGTCTTCGCTATACAGTCGCCATGGAAACGGCCATTTTCAATAAAAATTTCATTGGCATTATTCCCAGCTGCAATAACTCCTGCAATAAATAATCCTTCTACATTTGTTTCCATAGTTTCTTGATTAAAGAAAGGACGACCAGTTTCATAATCAATAGAGACACCCATTGCTCGAATAAACGAATGATCTGGATGATAACCTGTCATTGCAAAAACAAAATCATTTTTTATAGTTTTCTTGCTACCATCAATTTCTATTACGACCTCATGCTCACGGATTTCCAGTATATTTGTATTGAAATGCATTTGGACTTCTTCATTTCGTACTACTCCTTCAAATTCTGGTAAAACCCACGGCTTGATGCTAGGTGAATACTCACTACCACGATAGGCTACTGTGACGCGAGCTCCAGCCTTATTCAACTCAAGCGCCGCATCCACTGCTGAATTTTTTCCACCTATGACAAGAACATCAGTATCAAAAAATTCATGTCCCTCTTTAAAGTAATGGAAGACTTTCGGTAATTTCTCACCTGGGATGTTTAAATAATTTGGATGGTCATAGTAGCCGGTTGCGATTACAACATAAGGTGTTGTATATATCTCTTTATCTGAAGTTACTGTAAACACCGTTCCATTTTTTACAACGCTCTTTACTTTCTCGAAGCGGTTTACTTGAATATCTTTCAAACGCACAACTTCTCGATAATAAACTAGTGCTTGATTTCGCTTTGGTTTACGACCTTCAATAATAAAGGGCACATCACCAATAGCTAGACGCTCACTCGTACTAAAAAAAGTTTGATGTGTAGGGTAATTATAAATCGCATTTACGATATTTCCTTTTTCAATAACAATTGGCTTTAATCCAATGTTTTGCAAAGCTATTGCTGCTGATAAACCACATGGGCCTCCCCCAACAATAATTGCATCTACTTGCTGCATTTCTTGACACTCCTATCAACTTTGTATCAGCTATTTGCTAATACTATTCCATAATCGGGCTTTTACCGAATAAATCCTTATCGCTTTCATTATACGCCTTCTATCGGGTTTTGGTTGTTTATTTACCCGAAATTTCGATGTCAATAATATGACACTGTGGTCTCGCACCCAGTCGAAAAGGTAATAATGTCGTACCATAGCCGTTACTTACTAACGTCATCACACCATCACGCTCCCGATAAGAACCGTTTGGATGCATTCCGTATGGACCAATTCTAATTTGACCACCGTGTAAATGCCCACCAATCATTAAATCTGCCCTAAATTTTTCTCGGACTCTTGCAAAAACACCAGGGTTATGTGCGATGAAAACAACTAAGTCTTTCTCTCCTACTTTTGCAAATGCTTCATCAAATCTACATTTCATTGTAGATGTGTCTTCAATCGCATTTATCCAAAATCGGTTTTTTTTAGGTAGTAATACAGCATCATTGGCAATAATCTGAACACCATGTTCCTGTAAAATTTTTCGAAATTGCTCTTCACCTACTTCTCTGTCATTATTACCCCATACAAAATAAGTCGGTCCTAAAGGAGTTAATAATTTTAGATTGTCATGAATACGCAGAATAGGTGTGCGTCCATCCGCAAAATCTCCACCAATAATAACAGCATCAAATTGACCATCTAATTTCTCAATCATTTTACGGTTAATTTTTCGTAAATGTGTATCCGAAATAAAAAATAGTCGGATTTTTTCCTGTTCACCCTTTAATAACAATTGATGATGTAAAACATTATTTTCATGTGCCACCTTCAACATATAAAGCAGGAACGCAATGACTACTAAAACAAATAGTCCAAAATAAATCATTCCCTCACATCTCCTTACGAAAGCAAAAAGACGATTCATTATAATGAAGAATCGCCTTTTCACTAAATCAGACGTACGCCTCAACCATATTTGGTGTTGACGTTTGTCCATTATTTTATACTAGAAAAACATCATTGCCAAAGAATGACACCTGCTTTTCTTATGGTAATTTAATAACTTGCCCAATCCTTACATCATTTGAAGACATACCGTTTGCTGCACGAATTTTCGCTAGTGTAGCTTCACTGCCATCACCATAGTGATTCAATGCAATACGATATAGATTATCATTTGCTTTTACAGTATGAGTACTTGCACTTGCAGATTGTTTTGCTTTTTCTTCATCACGTGCTTCCTGGGCCTTTCGTTCCTGATCGGCTTTTCTAGCCTCTTCTGCTTGTGCTATTCTAGCTTGCTCAGCTTTATTAGCTTCCTCGGCTTTTCTAGCTTCTTCTGCCTTTTTCGCTTCCTCAGCTGCCTTCTGCTCAGCTGCTATTTTCTCAGCATCTTTCTTAGAAGGCTCCTTTGTTTTGTCTTTGTCTGCTTTATCGTCTTCTTTTGCTTTGTTTTTGTCAGTTGACACGGGTACCTTATCTTTATCCCCTGATTTATCAATTTCTACAACTTCTTGATCCGTAGATTTTTTTTCAGCTTCTTCAATTGTTGTTCCAGGTTCATAGAATTTTAAGAAATAGACTAATATCGATAATGGAATTAAGATAAAAATTACAAAAAGAATCGTCATTAATGGCGGTTTTCGTTTTGTATTTTTTGGCTTTTTATTGTCATTTCCATTTTTCTTCATTCTTGAAACTCTAGATAAAGTTTGCTGTTCTTTTTGTTCTTCTTCAAAAGATTGACGATGTTCTTCGATTTTATCGCGATAATCTTCTTTACTCATTCGCCGTTCCTCCAACCTTACTACGCTTTCTATCATTCTATTATGACGAATTTTGCGAAAAAAGTAAATGACCGTAAATATTAGTCTAAAAAAGGCATATCACCATAACGTGGGGTTGATTTCTGTTTCGACTGAGCGCTTTCTTAGGGGCGTTCAGTCGGAATGGCATACATTTTAACAAATTCCACCCCAGACTTTCTATGGATGAACCTTTAACAACCCAAGAGTTGCTTTAGTCGACTTTTCCAAGGAATCATTTCTATTTTCTTCTCTTCTTTCAAGCGTACCTTATTGATTTCATCATAATGGATTCCACAATTTTCACAACAGTTTTCTGGTTTTTTCAGCAATTTTTGCCCAAAATACCCGACTAACTGCGTGCGAATACAGTCTTTTGTCTGAGTAATTTTATGCATTTTATCGACAGCACGATACTTTTCCAGTGCTAAATGGTTTAAACGCTCTTTAACTTGTTCCATCTTTTCTTGTTGCAGCCAGTAATCAAGAACACGAAAAGCGGTCTCACTCAGCTCTCCATTTTTCAACATTTGTGAAGGATGTACTTGTTGATTTAGTAGTTCCTGATATCGATCAACATGACCAGCTGTTGGCAAATCACCTGTTACAACAAATTTCGCAAGTTCCTCGTCACTATCACTATAAAGTAAAATTGCGAGCGCCGGTTGACCATCACGCCCTGCACGGCCAATTTCCTGCATGTAATTTTCTACATTAGAAGGCATCGTTTCATGGATGACCTGACGAATATCTGACTTATTGATACCCATACCAAAAGCATTTGTAGCCACAATCCAATCGAGTTCACCGTCTATAAATTGTTGCTGAATAAACTGACGGTCTTCAGCACCATAGCCTGCATGATAAGCTGCAGCTCGTATACCAGCCTGTATAAGCGCTTCGCTATATTGTTCAGCACGCTTCCGCGAAGACATATATAATATACCCGGTCCTGCCGTTTCTTTAACATGCTGCATAATCCAATGAGCTTTATCTGCCCTATCCTCAAAAACGACACGCCCAAGATGAATATTTGGCCGATCCACATTGTACAAAAACTCAAATGGGGTATCTAGCGACAATGTATCTCGTATATCATTGACTACTTTATTCGTCGCAGTCGCTGATAATGCTAAAACTGGTGGACGATTTACTTGCGAAAACCATTGTCCAATTCGTAAATAATCTGGTCGAAAATCAAAGCCCCACTGAGAAATACAGTGTGCTTCGTCCACTACGATAAGACCTAACTGCATTTGAGAAAGCTTGTCTTGAACTTGTTGCTGTAAAAGCATCTCTGGTGACGTAAAGATAAAACGAAACTGCTCTAAAAAATGTAACACATATCGTTTTTCACTTACGGTTAAAAATGAATTTAATGCAACTACTCTCTTTTCACCAAAGCGTTTTAGCTCCTCTACTTGATCCTGCATTAGAGAAAGTAAAGGAGAAACAATTAAAACTGGCTTCTGCAAGATATATCCTGGTAGCTGATAACAAAGTGATTTCCCCATTCCTGTTGGCAATAAAGCAATAACATCTTTTTCTTCTAGGATTGCTTCAATGACCTCTTTTTGGCCTGGACGAAATGTTGTATAACCAAAATACTTTGCTAACGTTTGTTCAAGTTCCATTTACACTTCTCCTTTCGCTAGGACAAGCCTTAACTGGAAATAACTCATACCTTCAACTACTTCATGCAATGTTTTCAATTTCTTGGTTTGATATTGTTTCGATGCCTGCCAAACTTTTTCCGCTTCTTCATAGGAGACGAATGGACCAATTGAAAAGTTCGGTTCATTCATGGCTAATTCCACCAAATGATCCTCAATTGTACTTTGTTTTAGCTTCCTTAATTGCACAATTTGTTCAATTGAATAGCCCTGCTCATATAAATGTGCTGTTTGCTGCGCTGAATCGGTTAGTAATGCTTTTACTCTTAATTCCTCTGCCATTTTTCCAAGTAACGGATAATCATTTGACTGATGAACTTCATTTAATAATGTATGTAGCACTTCTATAAACGCTAATTGACAATCTAAAACTGTTTCCTTCCTTTCACTCGCAAGCTGCTGCCACGTCCATCCCGGTAAACTATGACCACTTAACCGATAGAGGACAAGCTGTTTGTTGGCGTCTGATAAGGGTAACACAGAAAGCACCTGTTCACATTCCTCCAATAATTGTTGCTGTAAATGCCCATCTTGATAGTTATGCTCGACTAAAAATGTACGAACCCAAGACTGAATATTCGTATCCCTACTAATAGGAGAAAATGAACGTACCCCAGCACTTAGAAAAGATAAACTTTGTACAATTAATGAGAACCTCGCAAAAAATACATGCTCATTTCCTCGATAGTGCCATCCATCAAATAAAAAATCAGGAGTCTGTTCCGCTCGTTGTAAACCTAGCTTTTTCATGGAATAGTGACCAGAATCTTGCATAGTTAACCAACTATTTTGTAAAAACGAAGTTACGGCTTCATCAAATGTCTTCCTAGGTAACTTAGGTAATAGCCCAAAATAATTATGTAACTGAAATAGGCCGATGTCTTGAATAGTCTGACCTGAGCGCTTTCCTCTTAATACATGATATGCAGCAGAAATTGTTCTTTCATTATTTAGTTTTTGAAAGATTTGCAATAAAATTTGATGAAACATAGACGCAAATTCCTCCAATTTAATAGTATTTATGTTGAAAAGTAAGATAAACATCTTTAAAATGAGTATGAAGCTTTGTAGGAACATGTAAAGGAGAGAATGAAAAATGGCTAAATACACAATTGTTGATAAAGATACATGCATCGCTTGTGGCGCTTGCGGAGCCGCAGCACCAGATATTTATGATTATGATGATGAAGGTATTGCCTTCGTTATTTTAGATGATAACATGGGAACTGCTGAAGTTCCAGAAGATCTACTAGAAGACATGCAAGATGCTTTCGAAGGATGCCCAACTGACTCAATCAAAGTAGCAGATGAAACTTTTGATGGCGACTCATTAAAATTCGAATAGGTTTTACACTTCATAAGTATCTTTAAAGGCACCCTTAATCGGGTGCCTTTATTTTTATCCTCGCTTTACAAACACCAAAATTAGATTAATGATTAATTCCCCCAAGATATACACAATCGTTAGATTCTTTATATCAATTTAAAAGTCTTGCAGAAAATCCCCCTTCATAGTAGAGATTTTTTTGTACTTTTCAACGTAAAGTTGATCCTCTTTTCATCTTGTTATTGCAACCATTTTTTATGTATGATAAGATTTTAGTAGTTGGTACTAATAACAGATATTATTTCATAAAGGGGTTCTTATAGATGATGGATAATTTATTACAATTAAAAGATAAGAATATTGTCGTAATGGGCGTGGCAAACGATCGAAGTATTGCTTGGGGTATCGCAAAACGTTTATTTGATGTAGGTGCAAACGTTATTTTCACATACCGTCAAGAACGTTCATTAAAAAAATTACAAATGCAATTAGAGAAAATCGGACAATCCGATTCACTGATTGTACAATGTGATGTCAACAGCGACGAGAGCACAAAAGCAGCTTTCGAAGAAATCGGTACAAAAGTAGGCGTAATCCATGGGATTGTCCACTCTGTAGCATTTGCTAATGCAGAAGATTTACACAATCGCTTCTTAAATACAACTCGTGATGGCTATGCATTTGCGCAAGACACTAGCGCCTATTCTCTTATTTCAGCAGCAAAAGCCGCACATCCTTATATGACTGAGGGCGGTTCTATCGTAACAATGAGTTACTTAGGAGCAGAGCGTGTCCTAGATGGTTACAATGTTATGGGTGTAGCAAAAGCTGCATTAGAGGCATCTATGCGCTACCTTGCTGCAGATATTGGTAAAGATAATATTCGCGTTAATGCGATCTCGGCAGGAGCGATCCGCACACTTGCTGCAAAAGGGGTCCCTTCTTTCAATACAATTTTACACAAAATCGAAGAAACAGCTCCTTTAAAACGTAATGTTCAACAAGATGAAGTAGCAGACATGACAATCGTGATGCTTTCTCACTTATCTCGCGGTGTAACAGGCGAAACGATTTACATTGACGCAGGCTACAACATTATGGGTTAAATACAAAGAAGCATGGAAGATCAAAATTGATCTCTCATGCTTTTTTGTTTCGGATTAATAAATCTGTTATTTTATTACCTTTGGAGCAGGGTAATCAAAGCCCTTTGTATCTACTTCGACCTTTTTCATTTGTTGGTCTTTTATTGGTTTTTCACCTTCTCGTTCAACAGCAGCGATAGCATCTACTGTTTCCATCCCCTCGATTACTTTCCCAAAAGCAGCATATTGGCCATCTAGTTGCGGAGTATCCTTTACCATAATGAAAAATTGAGATCCCGCAGAATTCGGATCATTTGAACGAGCCATTGAAATGACACCACGTTCATGCTTTAAATCATTTTTAAAATCATTTGATGTAAACTCACCTTCTATCGAATAGTCCGGTCCTCCTGTACCATTACCTGAAGGATCTCCACCTTGAATCATAAAATCAGGGACAACTCGATGGAAAATAAGACCATCATAAAAGCCTTTTTTAACTAAGGAAATAAAATTAGCTACCGTATTCGGTGCTGTAGAAGGCTCTAATTCGATGACGATTTTTTCATCATTGCTCATCGTAATCGTTACAATTGGATTTTCCTTCACCTTTGATGAATAATCCACATTTTCTTCCGTTTTCTTTGCCTTATTGCCTTCCGATTGCTCACTTTCTTTAGCAGCTCCACAACCTGTCAAAACAAATGCTACCATCAGCATTGCAAAGACAATAGAAAATCCTTTAAAACGCGCGAACATATCTTTCAACTCCTCTTTATCACCAGTCTACTCATTATACTATCAGATAGTTTACGACAAATCATTTTTATAATAATTAATGAAGAAGGCTATATTTATGGATGCGGACGAGAAAGTAAATAAGCTAAGCAAAAAAATACTATTTCTAGTGCCCTGCTGCAATGCGTTGTTGTTTAGCAATAATCACCTTTAACAAAAAGGATAATAAGCATGCTACGACTAAAAATACAGCAATCATTGCAATAACGCCTACCCAGCCGTAATGCATCCAGAATACCCCACCTACTGTTCCTCCAACACTTGAACCAAAATAATAGAAAAATAAATAGAGCGAGGAGGCTTGTGCTTTATCATGAGTGGCTCGTTTACTTACCCAACCACTAGCAATCGAGTGTGCTGCAAAAAAGCCAAATGTAAAGATTGTAATCCCCAAAATTTTCAAAGTAAGTAGCCCATTTAATGTTAAAATCGCCCCTATAAACATGATCGCAATAGACAATAACAGCATCTTTTGACGGCCGTATTGATCAGCTAGACTTCCGAACCAAGCAGAGCTAAAAGTACCTACTAAGTAAATAACAAAAATCCAACCAACAATCGTAGCACTTAGATTATAAGGGGGCGCCATCAATTTAAAGCCAATGTAGTTATAAAGAGTCACGAAGCTTCCCATCAACACAAAGCCAATACCAAAAAGGCAAAGCATAGATAGATCCTTTAAATGCTGTAAAAGAGATGTCGCCAATGATTTTATCTGCAATCGACGTGCTGTAAAATGCTTGGAGTTAGGTAGCATCGAGATAAATAATACACTAATCATAAGACTGATGACCCCCAGTACAATCATACCCACCTGCCAACTATAAAGATCCGTTAATGTCCCAATAATAACTCGTCCACTAAGCCCGCCTACCGAATTACCACTTATGTATAAACCCATCGCAATACCTAGACTAGAGGGATCCATTTCCTCTCCTAAATAAGCCATCGCAATTGCTGGCAATCCTGCAAAAACAACGCCCTGTATAACACGTAACACTAGTATCGTTTCAAAATTAGGAGAAAAGGCAAGTGCAAGTGTAATAATAGATGCCGCAAAAATAGAAATCGTCATCAAAGATTTTCTCCCCCATGCCTCTGATAATGATCCCACAATAATCATGCTGATGGATAACGCAAAGGTTGTCACAGAGAGCGTTAAACTCGCAACTGCAGGTGATACATGAAATTCCTTCGCAAATGTTGGTAATAATGGCTGTGATACATATAAATTGGCGAAGGTGATAAAGCCTGCTAAAAATAAAGCCCAGTTTGCTTTATGGAACGCCTTTGTCCCCTTTTGAATGTAATCCATTTCTCTCTCTCCTTACGTTCTTCCAATTCTACTATTATTCTAATACAATAATCTTTAAAACACACGATAGTTTGTCAAAAAATAGACAAATTTAACTCTTTTTTTATTATTATGTGCACGATTTTATTTGACAATTTTACCGCGATTCACATTTTCTTCATATGAATTTAGTTTTTATCTATTTTGAGTTGGCAAATATTGTGTTACAGTGAAAGTAATCATTGGCAAAATGGGCTCAGATGACTAAACTATTTTCGTTCCATAAACTTGGAGGAATTTTCATAAAAATTATTGAAGCTTTAGCATTTTCAGCACCTTATATTCACCTAGCATTAAAAGAAGAGGCAATTGTGGCTGTCGTTGAGAAGGAAAGTGAGACGGTTGTAAAATATTTCGCTGGCAAACGTGTAGATTCAGGCTATCTAGATGGACAAAAAGTAAATGCTAATGACCAAAATGTTTTCATTGCCTTTACTAGGAAAAATGCCGATGTCGTTATACCGAAGGATGTATACGGCGTTGCCATCAATGCTTTTTCATTTCCAATCCGTGAAAATGGTAAAGTCGTAGGTGCCCTAGCATTTGGACTACCGATTGACAATGAGCTTAAACTCGAGAATTATATGGTGACAATGGATAGCATTGTAAACAGCCTACAAGACAAAATACATACTATTGCCTCACATTCAGAGGAATTAGCAGCAACAAGTGAAGAAATTAGCAAACAAGCACAGCACGACCTTGAATATTCAGAGAAAACAAATGAAGTAACAGATTTAATAAAAAGCATTTCTCGCCAAACAAATTTACTCGGCTTAAATGCATCTATCGAGGCGGCTCGCGCAGGTCAGCATGGCGCTGGCTTTAACATCGTTGCGTAGGAAGTTAGAAAGCTCATTCGAAACATCAAGTGCCACGGACAACATTGAAGCATCTCTACAAAAATATAAATAGAAACCTTGAAAACCTTAAGCAAAATATGGGGCAAATCAATGAAGCAACAAATGAATAGGCTCAGCTCGTTCTAAATTTTAGTGAAATCATTGAGGAGTTAACTGTTCTTAGTCGTGAAATGAAGGGCTTTATGCATGATGCCTTAAAATAATAAAGAGGTGAATAACATTGAAAATTACAATTAATCCGGAATTATCTTTACGTACTGTCGAATTAGAAGATGCTAACGCTGTTTTTGCCTTAACGGATGCATCACGAGCATATTTACGTGAATGGTTGCCTTGGCTGGATTTTACAAAAGAAGTAGCAGATACAACGACATATATTGAAGGCTGTATAAAAGGACACGAAGCTAAAAGCAGCCTCACTCTTGCCATCATTTTTCGAAATGAAATAGTCGGTATTGCTGGCTTTAATACTATTAATCATAGCAATAAAATAGCTGCTATCGGCTATTGGCTCAGTGAAGGCGCTCAAGGACATGGTATTATGACGAAGACTGTATTGGCTTTATTACAGTATGCTTTTGAGGATTTACAACTCAATAAAGTCGAAATTCGCGCTGCTGTTGGCAACGCAAAAAGCCGTGCCATTCCTGAGCGTCTTGGCTTTACCAAAGAAGGTACGATTCGTGCAGCAGAGTGGCTTTATGATCATTATGTTGACCATGTAGCTTACGGTATGCTCGCTAGTGAGTGGAAACAAGTTAAGGTAAGATAAAAATAGTAGCCGCCTGATATCAGGCGGCTACTATTTTTATTTTTGTTCAACTGCTTCTTTTATCTCGCCTTGCGTTTCACTAGCTGAAGCTGGTGCTTGCTCTCCTAAGCCTACTGCTATTCGCTCTAGCTCTGGACGCAATGTATGTTTACCTGCATAGCTTTCAATTAGTTCCTTCACATCAATCCCTGAAGTTTCCTTTAACGATTCCTGTAATGTTGACATTAAATTCGTTGCGTAAGCAGTTACTTTATTAGCACCACCATTTCCTTCTCCACCGCCAGTATCAACAACCGTAATTTTATCGATATTGCCAAGTGGACTCGCAAGCTCTTTCGCATATTCTGGCATCATGCGTACAATCATATCGAGGACAGCTGCTTGACCATAGTATTCGAATGCTTCCGCAATTTTACGCTTTGCCTCGGCTTCTGCTAAACCTCGAAGACGAATAATATCCGCATCTGTTTCCCCTTTTGCACGCTCAGCATCTGCTTTCGCAAGACCATCCAAACGAATTTTCTCCGCTTCTGCTTGTGCTAATGATTCGATACGGTATTTCTCCGCATCTGCCTGTGCTAGCTCACGCATTTTTGCTGCAGCTGCGTTTTGCTCGATAGCATAACGATCAGCATCAGCCTTTTTCTTAACTTCTGAATCGTATTGCTTCTCACGACGTAAAATCTCTTTTTCTTCTAATTCAATTTGCTTTTGACGTTCGATAATGCGAATCTGCATTTCTTGTTCAGTAACTTCTTGCTTCGCTCGAGCCGTTTCAAGTTCATACGCTTGGTCAGCACGCGCCTTAGCGATATCTTGCTCACGACGGAATTCTGCTACCTTTAATTGATTTTCTTTTTCTGCTTCTGCAATTTCTGTCGCACGTTCAAGTTCTGCCTTTTGTGCTTCTTTCGATGCTTCAGCGCGCTTAATACGTGTTTCCTTTTCTGCATCTGCGGTAGCTATATCCGCATCACGTTTAACCTGTGCAATACGTGGCTTACCAAGGGATTCTAAGTAGCCATTTTTATCACGTACATCTTTAATCGTAAAGGAAACGATTGTCAGACCCATCTTCGCCAAGTCCTGAGATGCAACACGTTGTACTTCCTGAGAGAATTTATCACGGTTTTTATAAATTTCCTCAACCGTCATTGAACCTAAAATTGAACGTAAATGACCTTCTAACACTTCACGTGCCTCATTTTCACGCTCTTCCTTTTGCTTCCCTAAAAACTGCTCCGCTGCCGTAGCAATTTCAGAAATGGAACCACCAATTTTTATGATAGCTGTTCCATCGGCCATAACCGGTACACCCTGTTCCGTATACACTTCAGGTGTTGTCACATCAAGCTTACTAGACAACAAGCTTAATGGCTGTCCTTGCTGGAAAATCGGGAAAACAAATGTACCGCCACCTCGGATAATTTTTATACGATTTCCTGACTCATCTTTATGTACATTTTTTGAGCCAAGATAGCTACCAGTTACAATCAGTGCTTCATCAGGACCCGCTGTACGATACTTTGTCACATAAAGTGCAACTAGTGCAATTAAAACAAAGGCTACAATCCCTAGAACAATTAAAATCTCCATTGACATATAAATATCGCCCCTTTATAAAAATTTCTTATCATAAGATCTCACAAAAAGTGTTCCTTCCTTAACTTCTACAACAAGTACCGTCGTATCGTAATCGATAGCCTCATTGTCAAATCCTGTTGCTCGCTTGGAAATCATTCCACTAGTTGTTTCAATAACTACCTCTCCAAAACCGTTAGTCGGGATTGGAACAATAACTTTTCCTAACTGTCCGCCAAGCGATTCTTCTGTATAAGCTAACGATACATCGGCCGATCGTAGCGGAACAAGAACAAATAAATAAAATAGTGCACTTAAAATAGCTCCGATGATACAAGCAGCAACAATGTTCCAAACGCTAGGGAAGAAGGCTAATTTTTCTAAAATAAATCCTGTTGCTGACATCAACGTAATGAAAGATAGAATGACACTTGGATTAAAAATCGGCAGTCCCTCTCCAATGCCCTCAACAGCATCACTAAAAAACGTAAATAAAAGAGTTGCAAGACCCCCGAATATTAATCCCACTAAAAAGATCTGCTCGAGTGAATAGCCAAATAGCGTCAAGTTTCTCACCCCTTTTCATTGTATTACCTACTATACGGATGAAGCCTGCGAAAAGTTTCGGAATTTTTAACATTTTCTTAATTTTCCAATGACTACTTTTGAAATCGTAAACTTCTTATTAGCCATGCTACAATAAAAGGAATACTTTCAACTAAGGAGATATTGCATGAGACTTTCTACAATTTTAAATTTTTGTATTCTTGTATTTTTCACCTTACTATTCGTCAATGATTTCTTTCCACACACTACAATAGCTGAGATTTTATCAAAAAAAATAATCCTTCTTATATTAATGGCTCTTGTAATCATACAAATCGCTTCAGACAAAGATAGATATAAAAAGCTTTCAAAAAAAGCCTATGTTGGCTTAACAGTATATACAGTAGGGCTTTGGATTGTATTAACATTGCTTGGAGGCGAGTCACAAATAGGTCTATCCTTTAACAGTCCTATTTTTTATATTATCGTACTGTTACTTGCGCTCGATTTATTGCGTATTTTTCGTCAATCAAAGAAAGAGCAGTCTGAGGAAAAAGAAAAGCAGTAAATAAGTTTTATTGTTAAAACATATACCATAGTTAGTTGATTGTAGTGGGGGCTGGGCGACTGACTCCTTCGGGGGATTAGCAATAGAGGAACGAAGGCTAAGAGCACCTGTGATAACGCCTTCGTGACCAATTTCGTGCCGCTGCCGCTTCGCTTTCGCACAGAAAACATTTGTTGCTGCCGCTCCGCTTTCGCACAGAAAACATTTGTTGCTGCCGCTCCGCTTTCGCACAGAAAACATTTGTTGCTGCCGCTCCGCTTTCGCACAGAAAACATTTGTTGCTGCCGCTCCGCTTTCGCACAGAAAACATTTGTTGGCCCAAGCGGCTCATCGGACCTAATCGGAACGGAAATCAACCACACATTATGGTATTATCCATCGATTTTTATATAACAAAAAGCATGTCACTGATTGAGCTTTATTTGGAAGCTTCAATCGGCAGACATGCTTTTCTTATGATTCTTGTCATTCATTTTAGGTTAAGTCATTTTTAATAAAGACCTCTTCGAAGAATCATTAGCAAACACTTTATTTATGAAACAAGCAATGATTGTAAACTACGCTGTTCAAAATTATTTAGTTAAGGTAAAGCGTACAAGCAACATAAGTCTTTTTGCATATAGTATCAATGTATCAATGTATCAAAATATATGATAGAAAGGGTGTGCATTGTGGACAAAGAAAATAAATTTATAAAATTCAAGTTTAGATCAAATCCAAGTTGCCATTGTAATTGTTGTGGTTTTTGTTGCCCTTGTCGTTGTAAGCCACCATTTACACCACCATTTATACCTGAACCACCACCTCCTCCACCTTGTCATTTTTTAGTGTACGTTACAGACGCTGGTCAGGTAGCTACTCCTGATAATAGGGTATCAGTAATTGATACAGCGACAAATACAATAGTCGCTACCATTCCAGTAGGAACGGCCCCACTAGAAGTAGCGATTACACCAAATGGAGCATTTGGTTATGTTCCAGCTCTCTTCTCGAATAATGTAACGGTTTTTGATACTGCAACAAACGCAGTAGTCACTACCATTCCGGTAGGAAGTCAGCCTCTTGGTGTAGCGATTTCACCAAATGGAGCACTTGCTTATGTATCAAATCATGGACCTGGAGCTAATTCTGTATCTGTCATAGATACAGCTACAAATACCGTAACCGCTACTATTCCAGTAGGGGTCCTACCTCAAGGTATAGCTTTCACTCCGAATAGTGCATTTGCTTACGTTGCAAACGAAAACATACTTCCCAACCCAGGTTCAGTATCCGTTATAAATACGGCTACAAATACGGTGGTTGCTACAATCCCTGTCGGACTTCGCCCAAGATCAATCGTTATTACACCGAATGGACAATTTGCTTACGTTACAAATGAAAGTAGTAATACTGTATCTGTAATTAATACTGCAACAAATACGGTAGTTGCTACAATTCCTGTAGGATTAGGACCTGTGGGAACTGCCATTACACCTGATGGAGCATTTGTTTACATTGTAAATAAAGGTAATAATACTGTATCTGTCATAGATACAATAACAAATTTGGTGATTGCTACAATCCCTGTAGGATTATCCCCTGACCAAGTAACCATCTTACCGGATGGGACACTTGCTTATGTCACAAATCAACTTGACCAAACTGTGTCTGTCATCGATTTAGCAACAAATACAGTAATCGATACAATTCCAGGGTTTAACGGTCCAACTGGTATAAAAACTGGAACAATTTGTTTGAATTCATAATCCTGGGTCCTTGGGGATCGAGTGTTTCAACAAAGAATGGTGCTTGTTTTTATCATCTATATAATAAAAGACATACTTCAATTGCCATTTAGGAAACTGAAGTATGTCTTTTCAATTTTGTTATGAAGTTCGGCTACCTTGAAATCTTTGACGTAAAACTTTTGACCAAGCGATTACTGGTTTCTTATTTTTCACTGCCTTCTAAATGTGTTGGTAGTTCTTTCGATTCCACCGACACATTTGACAGCTATTGAAAATAGGGCTAGCTCATAGCTCCCCCCTCAAACCGCTTTATATAGGCATTAACAATGCATTTAGGATTCTAGTACATTTAAAATAGCATCAAGATCAGTGACAGCAATATCTAGACGTTCCTTTGCCTCAATATTTTGCTGTTTTAATTGACTAAACTCTAGCAAATTTTTCTCATGCTTTAACTTGATAGAAGACAAGCGTTCAATTCGCGATTCTACCTTTTCAATTGCTTGCTCACAAACTGCTGTCCATATCTTTTCTGAATGCTGCATTTCAGTCGTTGATGGGTTGTGTTGACGCATAATTCGTGCATATACTGCTTCAATTTGTTCAATTAGTTCTGAATAAAAATGTCGCTCAACACGAGTTGTTTGGAATGTTGGGTGCTCTACCTCTTTTGCATATGGGGTAATTTGACGTAGTAGCTTGCCAGCATTTTCTCCGAAACCATGTGATAAATTCAAGACATTCATTAACTGTAAAAGTAAACGAATTTCTTCTAGATTAATAAGCTGTGAATCGATGCTTTCCTTTAGCTTTAAGGATTCCATATAGCGTCGATCAAAGTGCTCAATTTCACCATTGCGTTGCTCTACTAAATGATCACTTGCATTGTCTTTTAAGCTTTTAATATAGCGAATTGCATGGCTTTTCAGCTCTTCCATCGACAGCAAGTTGCCATTGTCTTGTTGTGGCTTTCCTCGTTGAACATACGCAAATGCATCCATTTTTTTGGGCCATTGTGCTGCTGGGGTTTCTTCTGAGACATTATAGCGTATATAAATTCCGTGCATTCCATATCCTCCAAGTCCATTAAACAAGTATCTCTAAAGACAATAAATCGAATACGACATTTTTTCAAGTAAAAAACTTTTAAAGATTGAAAATCCTTCTTTTGAACAATAATTCAAAAATCCCGAATAGTCGATACTATTCAGGATTTTTGAATTTTTTATTATGATAAAAATTTTACCACTTCATCCTCTAACTAACTTTGTTCGTATACGATTTGAAACAAACTCCACTACTAAAATAAGCAAAATAAGTCCCAATAAAATAGCTCCTACCTCTGACCACTTATAGGCATGCATAGCAAAAATAAGTGGTGCTCCTATTCCACCAGCTCCAACTAGGCCGAGTATACAGTAAATATTTTCCTGGTATTAATAGAAAGTAAATATATAGTTCTTATATGTAAAACAATATTTTGATATCGTAAATATGCAAAATTATTAAAAATAACTTTATATACTATGGATATACTAACTAACGGAGGACTTCTCATGACTTTAAAAAAAATACAAATACTTGCGACTAGTGATATTCACGGTTATATAATGCCCACAACTTTCCGGAATACAAACAATGAGGCTCTTGGTTTAGCCAAAATAGCAACAATCATTCAGGAAAAAAGGTTGGAAGGGCCAACAATTTTAATTGATAACGGAGATTTTATTCAAGGAAGCCCGTTGACCTATTATCATCAAAAGTTTCAAACACAAGAGCCTAATCCATTAATACAGGTTGCCAATGCTCTTCAATATGATGCGATGATATTCGGTAATCACGAATTTAATTATGGGTTACCTGCCCTACAATCTGTAATAAGCCAGTCCAAATTCCCATGGCTAGGCGCCAACATTTTAACGAATAATGGCCAGCACTTTACTAAGCCCTATATCATCAAAGAAATAGAAGGCGTTCGCATAGCTATTTTAGGCGTTACAACTCATTTCGTAACTAAATGGGAGAAACCGGATCATATCAGTGGGCTTCGTTTTGAAGATGCTTTCTCTAGTGCAAGCTACTGGGCAAAATGGATACGCTCAAATGAGCAAATTGATGTTCTTATTCTTTGCTACCACGGAGGATTTGAGCGAAGTCTAGAAACCGGAGATTTACTCGAAAAAGAAGACGGGGAAAATCAAGGATATCGTATATGTACTGAAATCGAAGAAGTAGATATCATCATTTCCGGTCATCAGCATCGTGAAATTAGTACAACATTTATGGGAAAATCAATAGTACAGCCTAACACTAAAGGAATTTGCTTAGCTAGTATAGAACTAAAAATTATGATGGACAGTCAAAAGAAAATCCACTCTATTACCCATACACCATCACTGATATATGTTACGGAGGATATAAAACCAAATACATCTGTTTGCGCCATCATCTCCCCTACTTTCGACAAAACAGAGGCATGGTTAGATGAAACGATTGGGATCATTCAAGGAAATATGCTAATCGAGAATACATTTTTGGCACGTATTCAAGAGCATCCATATATCGAATTTATAAATCATATTCAAATGGAGGCATCTGGATCTTCTATTTCTTGTACAGCGCTCTTTCACGATGAGTGTGGAGGATTAAAGCAAGAGGTAACGATTCGTGATATTGTTACAAACTATATTTACGCGAATACATTAAAAGTTCTTCGTTTATCGGGGCTCGACATCTTACTCGCCCTTGAACAATCAGCGACTTATTTTACTGTGGAAGCAGGAGAACTGAAAGTAACCAAGTCTTTTCTTTATCCTAAAGCACAGCCTTATAATTATGATATGTGGGAAGGAATCGAATATATTTTGGATATTTCAAAGCCTATTGGTGAGCGTGTTACTAAGCTTACCATCAACGGTGAGCCTATAAAGATGGATGAAAAGTTCGACGTTGTTATGAGTAGCTATCGTGCAACTGGGGCGGGGAATTTTGATTTTTTAAAAAATCGTCCTGTCGTAAAGGAAATACAAATTGATATAACGGAACTAATTGCAGATTATATTTTAAAACACCCATCTATTCATGCAACATGTAATAAAAATTGGCAGGTAACGTTCTAGCTTAAAAAAATTCGCTCTTTTCCTGTAGGAGAATCCCACTTGGATTGCTGTCCTACAGGAGTAAGGCGAATTTTTTTATCTTATATCTTAATTAAGAATCTTGTCGTATTTGCTTAATGCTTTTTCCCTCAGTAAAGGCATGAATTGATTTTATTTTACCTACTGATTTGAAATTTGCCTTATCATAGACCTTTGCAACCTGTTCATTAATAGGTAAAATCCAGAGATATTCTAACCCCTGCTTTATCGACTCTTGCTGTATATGCTGCAAAATATATCCAATCAAACCTCGACCTCGATGGCTTTCAAGTGTTGCTACACTCTCGACTCTCCCTTGATTTCCTGAGACGAAAATATTGGCAGTACAGCAAGGTGTGCCATCCAATCTTAATAAATAGTACGTAAAATGCGGAGAATGATAAGTTTCCTCAAAGGCTTTTTTGATTAATGCAGGCTCCCCAAATGTAGAAATACTCATTTCTACAGCTAATGCTTCCTCCATATTGGCATTTGTTACACGTTCAATTTGTATTGCTGGATTATGTGGTAATTGTAAGTATTCACCGTTCCAACACTGTACATCATCAATAAAACTTTCATATTGAAAGCCATGATTCTCTAGCACTTCTATACATGACTGATTTTCCTCCACGTTGTATAAATACAATCTTGGAATCAGAGATTTTGACTGATAGAAATTTTTGATTTTGTTTAAAAACATATCTGGCTCGGTAATCTTCTTCCAAATGTGTGCATGATTAGCGTCATAATATGTCGGCATTTCCTTATTATAAAATAATACTCCTTCGTGACATGTCTCCATCTCACTAAAACTTTTAATATAATCAATATCTAACTGCATGATGTGCTCAATTTTTTGCATTTTCTGTTCCTCCCTCAATCCATCTTTCATATAAATCCTCTAGCTGCTGCTCAAGCTTTTGACTTTGCTCCTTGGCAAGTGTGGGCTCTTTTAATTTCATTTCGAGCTTTTCAATTTGTTCTTCAATTGATATCTCTTTTTTAGCAGCATAGGACTTTTCAGGTATTTCTTTTATTACTGGTTCTTTTGCTACTTCTAAGCGTTTTTGTCTTGCCCATTCATAATCGCCTTCAAATACTTGAATCGTTTCATGCTCAATCCATGCAACTTTAGTAAAAATCTTTTGTAAAAAATAACGGTCATGAGAAACACCTATTATGGTCCCTTCAAAGGATTCCAGTGTATCCTCCAATACCTCTCTTGCTTCAATGTCTAAATGATTGGTCGGCTCATCCAGCATCAATAAATTAATATCCTCATACATTAACTGAGCTAGACGTAAGCGCATTTTTTCACCGCCACTTAAATCCTTCACTTTTTTAAAAACGTCGTAGCCATAAAATAAAAACTGAGCAAGAATATGACGTGCTTCAGCCTCTGACACAGAGACGCTCTCACGGAAGGCATCTATTAAACGAATGGCAGGATTTTTATGCTCAAACTGCTGTGAAAGGTAACCAATTTTAACACTGCTACCGACATGACAAACACCTTCATTCGGTTCTATTTCACCTAGCATCATTTTTAATAACGTTGATTTCCCACTGCCATTGCCACCAACAATTGCCAGTCGTTCTTCGAAGTAAACCGCTAAATTACTTTCCTTAAATAATGGTTTCTCAAATGCATGGCTAATGCCCCTCATTTGCACAACCTCTTTACCACTACGCTCAGCCATTGTTAAAGCTAAATTCATTTTCTTTTTCGTTGAAGGCTTCTTCACACGCTCTATACGGGCTAGTGCTTTTTCCATACTTTTAGCACGACGATGCATGCCAGCATTTGGCGGATTCGCTTCATTTGCCCATTGCTTTAAGCGCTTTATTGTTTCCTGCATTTTTTTAATTTTCTTTTGCTGTTCTTCGTATTGAGCAAATTGCTGTTCAACCTTTGCTTCCTTTTGTGCTACAAATGCATCGTAATTGCCGATATACGTAAATGCCTCTCCATCTTCAATTTCAATTATTTTTTGAGCCATTTGATTCATAAAATGGCGATCATGTGATACTACAATAACAATCCCTGCAAAGTTTCGCACATAATTTTCTAACCATTCGATTGCCTGCATATCTAAATGGTTCGTCGGTTCATCTAATAGCAAAATAGAAGGATTACTTAACAGGATTTGCCCAAGCATCACCTTCGTTTTCTCCCCACCACTTAAGCTACTAAAAAGCTGCTCAAGCAATGGTGTAATACCTAGACCATTTGCAATCGTCGCTAATTGCGCATCAATTTCATAGCCACCTTGCAACATAAAGTGTTCCTGCACATGACCATATTGCTGCAGTACCTTATCTGTTACAGCTAACTGCATTTCCTGCTCAAGCTTTGTCATTTTTGCCTTTAATGCATAAATTTCCGCAAATGCTTCCTCCAGCACTTCCTTCACTGAGAACATAGGATATTGTGGAATTTGATGTAAATAACCAATCGTCGCTTCCTTACTTTTTATAATTCGCCCCTTATCCGGTGTATCCGAACCAGCTAGTAACTGTAATAAAGTCGTTTTTCCACTGCCATTCACGCCAACAATGGCAACATGCTCCCCTGTATTTACTTCTACTTGAAGCCCTTCAAATAAAACATTTCCACCAATAATTTTTTGTATTTGCTCAGCCTTAATTTGCATCGTTTTTTCCTCCAATGAAACGTGCGAAAAACATCTATAGACACAAAAAAGACTGCTCGATTAACAAGCAGTCTTTTCCTCATTAATTTGTGAAAAAGAATGGTTAATTCGCTACGTTTGATATTTGATTTTGCTTAAAAATGGACAGACCTATCCCGTTGTTCGCAAAATCGAAAGTAATCACACGTGCAAAATACATAGCTGTATCCACTTTTACACATGTTTTCGTAGCGTTTTTATTCATTCCTTTTCACCTCCGTTCATAATAGTTAACTTTATAATACCATAATTCCGATAAATTGGAAAAGAAAAATTTCCGGAGGCATTAAGACAATTATTTCAAATGTGTTTTTTATAAAAAATCAACTCTAGCTACAAAAAACATTTACAGAAAGAAGCTAAAATGAATAGCTATAAGATTGGAAAAGTGCGAGATTTTTTATAAATATTCTCATGCTAAATCTGAGGATATTCCCCTATCACTCTACGTTTTCACCTTTTTCACAAACATTTTCACAAACGGTACAAGGAAAACAGATACGACCAGCACTCGGAATAGCTGAAATGCTGTGACGATCGTGACATTTGCATGCACGGAAGCGGCAATAATTCCCATTTGATCAAGTCCACCTGGCACAATGCTTAAAAAGCCTGTTTTAAAATCAAGGCTGTATAAACTCTTCATAATAAATGTTAAACCATAAGCTGCGCCAATAAAGATACCCGCCGATACAAATGCGTAAAACACATGCTTCTTCGATAAATGTAAATCCTCTTTTTTCAATAAAAGTCCGATGTAAATTCCAAGCATTAGCTGCGCAATATGAAGTAGTGACAACGGCAATTTTGGTACATCAATCCCTGCAATATTTATGCCCATTAATAAAAAAACTGGACCAAGCATATAGCCTGTCGGAATTTTAGCCTTTTGTGCCAACCAACCCGCTACTCCACTTACAGCAAGTAAAGCTATTAGGCCCCATGTATATGCTCCGTTGACAACTAAACCAGTTCCCCCAGAGCCTGAAACCATTAATGGGACAAAGCCGACAATTAAAAGAACCCTTAATATTTGGAAAAACGTAATTACGACCATATCCATATCCCCTTGCTCCTCGGCAAAGGCTACGACCTGTGACATGCCACCAGGCACACAGCATGTTAACGCGGTCGCAAAATCTAAATCCGCTCGTTTTGCTACTAAATAACTAACGCAAAAAAACAATACAATAAATAATACATTTAAAACAATCATACTTCCTAAAAATTGTTTAATATCCTGCACCGCATCCGGTGTAAACGCAAAACCAATGGAATACCCCGCAACAATTAAACCAAAATTACGGAAATATTTATGCCATTTCAATTGTACTTTCGTCAATAACTGAACAATTAGCACTGCCGTAATAGCTCCAAGTAACCATGGCATTGGAATATGTAATACATTAAATAAAATCGCACCTGTTAAACCAATGCATAATGTAATAAACATGTGCTTGTCAAAAATAAACATAGAAGCAACCCCTCGTGACTATATCATTCTATTATGCCGTGAAATTGCCTATTTTTCTACTTCATCACTTTTTCTACAAGGTCATATATCGTTAAATTTGAACCTGTTATCTACAAAGTTTAACCACTTATCCAAGATTTTCTTCACCCTAAAATTTTCTATGCTACATTATTATTACCTGATTCAGTGTTTCTCCATAGTGGAGATATAAAGGAGGCCTCCTATGAAAATTCATTTAACAATCAATAGTGAGCTAGAAGAAACCGAGATTCATATACATGCAAAGGAATACACCGAGCAAATTGAGCGACTGATGAAGCAGCTTAAAGCTTCACAAACAACCATGCTAGATGGCTACTTTCAACAGGAAATTCATATGCTAAAAATTTCAGATATTTACTCTATTTACGCTGAGGGTGCTAAAGTATTTTTGCAGACCGAGGAACAGGAATTCGAAACGAAGCGGAAATTATATGAGCTGGAAGCACAGTTAGCAAAAGACTTTGCCCGAGTCAGTAAATCGACACTCGTTAACATTAATAAAATTGCCTCTATTCAAATGGGTAAAATCGGTACAACAGAACTGATTTTAGAAAACGATGTGTCCGTCCATGTTAGCCGCAAATATTTAAAAGAACTAAAACACCACTTAGGTATCGGGAGGGATTCATAATATGAAATTTATTCGTATGATGATTATTGGAATACTCATATCACTTAGCTCTTCCTACGTCTTAGTAACATTAAGTGTTATATCTAATAACGCTGTAATGTCAGGATCGGAATTACTTGAACAAATTATCATCGCCGCCATACTTGGAGCTGTAATTGGTTTGCTGTCCATCATTTTTGATATCGAGCGTTTACCTTTTATTGCTCAGTTTATTCTACATGTAATTGCAGTTACCCTGTGTGTGTTGATTGCAGGTTATTTCGGGCGCTGGTTTGAAAATTCAAGCATTACGTCTATTTTTATAAGTGAAGCTATTATTTTCTTTTTCGCTTGGTGCATTATTTATGTACTTCAAAAAAATGATATTGCAAAAATCAATCAAGTAATTCAAAAAAGAAAGGAATAAACAATATGACCTTTGCTATACAAGTTGAAAATCTATGTAAGCAATACGGCGATCTTCAGGCCGTAAAAGGTATTTCATTTACGGTTGAACAAGGCTCTCTCTTCGCCTTTTTAGGTGCGAATGGTGCGGGAAAATCAACGACCATTGAAATACTCTGTACATTATTAAAAAAATCAAACGGTACTGTAAACATTAATGGTTATACACTTGATGCAAGCAACGACAATGCGGAAATTCGAAAATCCATTGGTGTCGTATTCCAGCAAAGTTTACTAGATGAACGATTAACGGTGCAGGAAAATATACTTCACCGTGGTAAAACATATGGCTTATCTAAAAAACAATTAATCGAAAATTATCAATTCGTTTCAACATATTTGCATCTAGATGATATAGAAAAGCGCAAATACGGAACTTTGTCGGGTGGTCAAAAAAGACGTGCTGATATCGCTCGAGCCCTTATCCATCGACCGAAAATATTGTTTTTAGATGAACCAACAACTGGGCTTGATCCACAAACGCGTCAATTTGTTTGGCAAGCCGTTAAGCAACTTCAGCTCGAAACAAACATGACTGTTTTTTTAACAACTCATTATATGGAAGAAGCGGCAGTCGCTCATCAAGTTATCGTCTTAAAGGAAGGAAAAATTGTTGCTGAAGGGACACCTGATGAACTTAAAACAAAATACGCCTATGATTCAATGGCAATTGTTTTTCATAATAGTTCTGAAGGGATACAGTGGCTCGAAGATAATGCCATCTCCTATACTGAAAAGCTAGGTATTTTCTCCATCCAAGTCGAATCGACACTTCATGCTTTAACGCTATTAAAAAATGCAGAACCACTTATTGCTTCGTTTGAAGTAATCAAAGGTACGATGGATGATGTCTTTCTTCATATTATGGCCGAGGGAGGCGCAGCTTAATGGAAGCATTATTTAGCTTAGTAAAACGCAATAATAAGGTTTTTAGACGTGATAAAACACAAGTCTTCTACTCGCTACTTTCTGTCATTATTGTCATTGTCCTTTACGCAGTATTTCTTCAAAAAATGCAAGTTAATGCCATTGAAGAAGTGACAAAGGCTACTCCAGCGTTGGTAACGATGGTTAATGAATGGATTGTCGCAGGTTTACTTTCTATGACCGCTGTTTCTACTACACTCGCTGCGTATGGCATTGCTGTAAGGGATCTTGAATCAAAAGCGCAGGCTGATTTTCTAACAGCTCCTATCTCGCGAGCAACCATTCAATTTAGCTATGTATTAAATGCCTTTTTCATTGGCTGTATCCTTTCCTTTATCGCCCTCATTGGCTGTGAAATTTTTATCGTATCAACAGGCGGTGGGCTACTAAACTTCGGGGATTTCTTAAAAGTAGTAGGATTACTATTTTTATCAGTGTTACTTGCCAGTGTTTTTAATCTCTTCCTTGTGTTACTTGCTAACAGCCAACATTCATTTTCAACGCTCAGTACAATCGTCGGTACAGCACTCGGTTTCTTATGTGGCGTATATGTACCTGTTGGTGCACTTCCAAGTTTTGCTCAAAACCTTATTATGTATTTCCCTATCAGTCATACAACTTTACTATTACGCAATTCTTTTATGGAAAGCTCAATTTCCAAGGTTTTCGAAGGTGCGCCTGCTTCACAGGTAGAAGAATACAAAAAAATGTATGGTATAGTCTATGACCTTCATGGAAATATACTAAGTACCTCAACAAGCATTATCATTATTGTTGTCACAATTATTGTGCTAGCAATCTTATCTATTATTATTTTTAAAAAGAAAAATAAATAAACATTTTCGCACATCGTTTATAAAACGGTGTGTTTTTTATTGATTTTAATTAAACAATTTGTTATTTTAATAATAAATAAGCAAACAAAATTATTAATCGTTTGTTTTTCAGGAGGACATTTAATGGATGTAAATGAATTATTTTGGCAGGCTTCGATCCATGACATAAAAAAAGGCTACAATGATGAAACAACACATTTCACTTGTTTGCTTTGCGGGGAAAAGATTGAAAAGGGTATTATTTATCCATATGAAGGCGTTCTCTACGAGGCAGAAAAATTTATGCAACATCATATTACTGCTGCACATCGATCTGTATTTCATTATTTAAATGGTCTAAATAAAAAAATGACAGGGCTAACTGATCATCAAAGTCATATTTTACGCTTATTTTATGAAGGAAAAACCGATCAAGACATTAAAGAAGAATTGGAGATTGGTAGTGCAACAACGATACGTCATCATCGCTTTACCCTTAAAGAAAAGGAACGTCAAGCGAAAACCTTCCTTGCAATGATGGAACTATTAAAAGAACAAAATCAAAAGGAAGACAGCTTTGTACCTATTCACAAAACGGCTACGATGGTCGACGATCGTTATAATATTACGATTTCTGAAGAACAGCAATTACTTGAAAAGTACTTTCCAGACGGTATTGGTAAAGAACTTGTCCGCTTTCCAAAACGTGAAAAGCATAAAATTGTAGTACTCCGTGCAATCACAAAGCTTTTCGATAAAACAAAACAGTATTCCGAAAAAGAATTAAACGAAATGATTCAACCGATATATGAGGACTATGTGCAAATACGTCGCTATTTAATCGAATACGGCTTCATGGATCGACAAGAGGATGGCAGTGCTTACTGGATAAAAAAATAAGAAAGCAGGGTTTCCAATGGACCATAAAAAAGAATTAAAAGAAATGTATAAAGAAATAAAAATCGAAGCTGGCGTTTTTACAATGACCAATAAACAAAATGGTAAAACGTTTGTTGGCAGCTTCAATAATTTAAAACGCTTAAACGGCTTTCAATTTATGTTAAAAACAAATACACATACTAATAAAGAGCTACAAGCCGATTACAACACACTCGGCAAGGATGCCTTCGATATTGAAGTTGTGGAATATTTGAAGAAAAAAGAAGAAGGCTATTTCGATGCAAAAAAAGAGCTAGAAAAGCTGGAACAAAAATGGCTCGACAAGCTTCAGCCATTTGGTGAACGTGGATATAACTAGGTAACATAAAAAAAGAATCTGTTTTCTCCGAGATTAAGTTAGAGAAACTTGCAGATTCTTTTTTTATTTCAAATTGTTTCGCGTGAGGATTCACTGCTTCTAAGGTATTCCTTTTCGTAGATAGAACAAAACCAGTTGGAACCGAGCACTTTTTCCTTGCACCTGATCAGTTCTTTGGCCTACCATAGCATTTCTTCCTCGAATTAACTCCCACTTCTTTACGCGAGGCTTTACATTGCGCACTAGTATTCATCTACTGGTACTCTTACTTCATTTCCTCCATTAAATTAATTTCCTGCTGAGCTTTTTTTGTTAGCTTTCCAAAAACTAACTCATAGGAATGTTTGATTAAATTTTCAACTAAATCAAATGGCACGTCATCTGCATCCATATAGATTGAATTCCAATGTGTTTTATTCATATAGTAACCTGGAATAATACCTTCATAAGCTTCTCTCAACTCTTCGGCTCGATTAGGCTCACATTTTAATGTAAGTACCGGTCTTCCAGTAGCGTCTCCGCCCATCATCCCATACATTTTACCACCTATATGATAGCGATCCGCTTGCCATTCTTCTTTGAAATCATACGTTGTTCCACGAAGCTTTAGGCAATTTGCATGAATTGTTTCTTTGTTCATTATTTAACCCCTTTTCATATCAAAATAAAAAAAACACACGTTCGATTATTTTAATTGTAATCAATAACGTGTGCAGAGGAAATATTTAATTTTTTCAAATCATCTACTGAGCTTCTTAGGAACCTTGAGAAAGCAGAGCGTCATCATAACTCGTTATTACAAAACATCCATTACTTTATGCCTCTATCAAACACGCCGATGACTTCGGTAGTTTGTAATATATTGACAAATGCTTTGGCATCCGCTTCCTTGATCATAGCTTTAACATCGGCAAGCTGATAGCGTGTAATGACGGTAATTAAAACTTTTCGCCCTTCGCCTGAATAAGCACCCTTTGCATCCATAATAGTTACACCTCTATGAAGCTTTTGCAGTAACTGCTGTTTTACTTCCTCGCCCTTGCTCGTAATAATCATCATTGTCAATTTAATATGACTCGTATGAATAGTGTCGACAACCTTCCCTGTAGCATAAATTGATACGAGCGTCAGTAGTGCCGCATCCCAGCTAAAAACGAATCCGGAGATAGCTACAACGATACCATTCATCGCAGAGATTAAAGTACCAAGTGGAAAATCTCGTTTGCGACTTAGCAGCATCGCTATAATATCAAAACCACCAGAAGAACCTGCCGCACGAAAAATCATGCCCAACCCTAAGCCCACAATAACACCACCAAATAATGAGGCAAGAATTGGATCTTGTGTAGCTTTATAAACCGGAATAATATACAAGCTTACCGACAATACGACTACAGAAAGAATGGTATAGCCAATAAATCGTTTCCCTAGCTTCAAAACCCCTAATATAAGCAAAGGCAAATTCAATAGTAAATTTAAAACCCCTGTATTCAAGGGTGTAATAATACCAAGCATGATAGCAATCCCGCTTAATCCGCCACTTAAAATCTCATGTGGAATTAACAAAAGATTGTAGGCAAAGGCGACTAATATTGATGAAAGTGTAATAACGACAATATTTCGCATAACAATTCCCCTATCATAAACGAACGAGTTTTATACTTCTTTTCCCTTAGAATACCCAACTTATTCGTTCAAAAAACCCGAATATGGTACTATTGCTGTGAAAACAACGACATTTATTTCTTCTGATATTCTTTTTTCTGCTCCTCTTTTATCGGCACTTCTTTTAATGGCTCCTCTTTATTCTCTTCAGATTTCTCCGCTACCTTATAAATACGTTCAAGCATTGGCGGATGTGTATAGCGGAACCACTTTACGAGTAACTGTGGATTTACCTCACTCAAACCAGATATCGTTAGCTTCTGGAATGCAGTAATTGCGGACTCTCGATCTCCCGTTAGTGAAATCGCATATTGATCAGCTCTATTTTCCTGATACCTCGAAACATAATTCGACAGAGGGCTCGATGCAAATAATAAAACAGATGTTAGGAGTAAGAACAATGGATAAGAGCCTATATCACCGATTTTTTTAATTTTTAATTCCTTTCCGTAACGCCCAATGAACCATCTCAAACATTTCGCCGTCAGCCATAAGCCTATCAATGACAACAGAAGATATCCAGCAATGCCAAAATAAATATGCTTCTCAACATAGTGTCCCATTTCATGTGCCATGATAAATAATATTTCGTTATCTGTTAAACGATTTAAGGTTGTATCCCATAGCACAATTCTCGAATTACTGCCAATACCCGTTACATAGGCATTTAAGGCATTTGTTTTTTCTGCCATATTGACTTCATATACGTGCTCTGCTGGTATATTCGCCTGTGAAGCAATTGACAAAATTTTCGCCTCTAGCTCTTTATTTTTTAGCGGATAAAAATCATTATATAATGGATCAATGACTACAGGTTGAATAAACATAACAAATATTGTAAATGGAATCGTTAGAAACCATGCATATAGCCACCATCTTTTGGCACTTTTTTTGATGAGCCAATAAAGGACAGTCACGATAATAAAACTCATGCCAAAGTTGACCCAAAAATCAATAATGCCATCTCGCATCCATGACGAAAAACCTTGCGTACTAATTCCGTAGGTTTTGCTTAAATTGTAACGATAATAATTGAGTGGAAATAGTACAACATATAGTAAAAGTGATAATAAGAATAAGTAACTTGCATTTTGCAACAGCTTCCATTTTGTTTGTGATGTAGCTACTTTTTCGAAATAACGTGATACGCCCATAATTAATATCATGAAATAGATTAACCATTCCAAAGGTGTAGCAACAAAGAATAGGAAGTTCCGTATTTTAGAATATTCACCGCTTAAGTATAGTTCTTTTTCAGACATAAACATCACTGGATCTGCAGCTGTCCCCTGCATCGCTCGTGGTATTGTACCTCCACCACTGTGGAATATATACCAATACATACACAGCACATAAACACCGAATATAAGTAGCGCGACAATTCCCATTTTTTTCGCTATGTCATTTCCTCCCTTGTTCAACACTAAGTTCGTCCTATAGTAAGTGTAAGCTAAAATGTAAAAGTTAGAACAAATTTTTCTTTGTTTTATTTACCTTCTATTCTACTTCACACCAAAAAGAAAAATTCGCTCTACTTCTTTAAACGAGTGACAAGCACCATAGCTTGCTCACCATTTCCAGAAGTGTCGCGAATTAATTTATATTACTTATCCATTACAAATGCCGTTTTGCCACGTTGATCATCACTTAAATAACCTGCAGTTTCTAATCGATCATGCCATTCTTTTTCTATAACAGCGGCCTTTAATGCATCTTCCTCTTTCGTTGATAGCTCTACCATAATCTCTCCTTGATATTGCCAAATCTCAATATCTGCCTCATAGCCCGCAAAGCTTCCTATATATGTCGTTGCCTTTGCAGGACCATAAACTACCGCTTGAGATAATGTATTTTTATACCATGCTTCAGAATCCCAATTTAAAATTTTCTTCGGACCATTTTCTAAAATTATTTTTTTGGCCGCATTCGTATCCACATTATCATAGGAAACTTTAGATGTAGTCTTTAATGATTCTTTACGACTTATGGTAAATGTACGATTGTCACCCTTTATATCCATTTCAAATTTATAGTTAGACTCTGCTCCAGTAAAGCCATGACTTTCTGTAATTGCGATTGCTTCATCTAGAGGTGTATTTAAAAATCTCTTTTTATAGGTGATATCCATTTTATTGCTCCCTTTATAGACACGCAAACGATGGATATAATCCTCTTTTAAGAAATCTTTATTTGAAGTATCAAAGAAATATACCTTTACCTCATCTTTTTTTGTAGCTTGGAAAACTTTTAAAATATCCGATTCACTGAAAAGCTCAGATTTAATATTGAATTTAATTTCATTCCCTGGCTCGATAGCTGCTTTCGCTTGTGTGGAACCAAAGCCAATAATACTAACAAGTACAATGCCAATTAAACAAAAATTCACTAAACATTTCTTCATATGATCTCCTCCTTAAGTAATTGCAAGAAAGTTGTTTCGCTATTCGTTAATGAACTGTGAAAATAGATTGTTTTATGTGCATGTATTTTCTGAGATAGTGCGATAATATCATGATAATCTGGATGCGTTTTGTAAAAAAATTCCTTGCATTGATTTTTGGAGAATCGCATTCTATATTCGCCTTTATTCCTATATCCTGTAAAGATGACTATAGCTGTAGATTTATTATTAAGTAGCTCCACTAATTTCGCTTCATCACGCTCAGGCATAAAATAAATGGCGTTTTCACTTTCTGTTTTCTTTGCCAAACATTCTAGTTTAAACTGTTGCAACAATGTTTTGGTAGCCAATAAATTTTCAGGAGCTTTATCATAATTATCAAATAAAGACAACAAATCATGATCTACACGTACCGCCCTTGTCGTATGCTGAAAAAGATAGGTAGCAATATCTACTGTTTTTCCTGAAAAAGAAGATGGGAAAATAATTGGGCAGCCCGGATTTGCATTAATATATTCTGTCATTTGCTGTAATACTTCTAAATTATTGATGCACTTCTCAACATGACCGCTATCAATAATGGCTACATCATATACCGTCCCGTCCTCTATCGGCAGCTCTGCTTTCAACAAAAAGGAATCCACCACATAATCGCCAGAGTAAAATATCACCTCCTCAAAAAAACGAATTTTATACCAAACGCTCCCTATTAGATGTCCACTGTAGCCCCATTGAAAGGCTAGACAGTTACTAACAACTAACCACTGTCCAATAGATTCTGGTTTAAAGGTTCTTGTATGTTTGCATGGCTGTTTTAATTGCTGCGCAGTCATTTTACTCATAATTATCGGCCCTTTGTATCCCAATGTCTCAAGTAAAGGAAGAGCACCTACATGATCTGTATGTGAATGAGAAATAAACACTGCATCAACCTTCGCTACATGAGCTCGTGTTAAATTCGGAGGAGTCTTCTGTCGATTGTTCATCACTCCGCAATCGAGTAAAATAGCATGTCCATTATTTTCAATGAAAAAGCAGTTACGGCCATACTCACCGACCCCACCTAAAATCTCTACATTAAGCATCCGCATGCCCTCCCCTTTTTTGTAACCAGGCAAACAGCAACATGAAAATAACGGTCATGATGACTGTTATTACTGCTAAAGCCATTCCTTCCCCGACATTTCCTTGCTCAAATTGACTGTAAATAAATGTTGCTCCAGTCTCTACTGAAGGGGGCAAAATAAGTAATCCAGCGACAAGCTCACGCATTGAGATAATAAACGTCATCGTCATCCCAGCAAGGATTCCCTGCATTAATAATGGAATGATGATTTGTCGATAAACAGCCCAACTACTTCTCCCGAAAATAGCTGCTGATTGGAATATCGAAGAATCTAATTGTGATAAAGAGGACTTTATATATTGCACAGAATACGGTAAAAAAAGTACACAATACGTGACCAAAACCATTGCTTTCGTATTATAAATGGTTGCTGGTAGCCACGGTGCATTCCAAAACATAATTAACCCAACTACAAAAACAATTCCAGGAATAATATTAGGCATCAAACTAAAGAAATCTAATACTTGCTGCTTTTTCGTTTCTCCTTTTTTAATGTATAAGGCAATGAACAAACCAATAATCGCTGTAACGACAGCTGTAATCATGGAGAAAACAACACTATTTAAAAATGCTGACAATCCAGCACTTCCACTTGTAAATACTGCCTGGTAGGAGGCAAAGCTAAAATTGCCTGCTTGTAAACCATCTCCCCTTACTTTTTGCAAAGATGTCATGATAATCGAGAAGTAAGGAATACCGATTGATAGCAAAATGATGATCCCCACAAAAAGCCATGAACCGAGCTTGATATACCACTTATCTTTAATCCTACGAATAGCTGATGTTTTTCCTGAAAGTACGCTATATGTATATTTGCGTCCAATAAGATTTTGAAAATACCAGATAACGAGACAAGCCGACAATAAAAATAATGACAGCGATGTCGCCATACTAATATCTACAGGCCATCTCGATAGGTACGAATGAATTTCAGTCGTAAATACTTGAAAACCAATTCGACTACCAAATGTTGCAGGTGTCCCAAATTCCGCTAACGTTTTGATGAAAATTAGCAAACTCCCTAGAACGTAGCTAGAAAACAATAAAGGCAATACTACTTTCGTCCAATTTCTCCAAGGATTTCTACCGAAAATTAGTGCAGCATCAAGAAAGGAGCCATTGATTCTTAATAGCGTATTTTTTAGCATTAAATATAAAAAAGGAAAAAGATGCAGACTCATAATCATAACCATTCCAGATAAGGAGAAGAACGCTTCAGTCATCCAAGCTGCACTTGGAAATAGCTGTTGGAGAAATCCATTATTTTGCATAAACAATATCCAACCCATCGAGCCAATATACGGTGGAGTCATAAACGGAATCGTTAGAACAATGTCTAGCCAATTATATTTATACAAGCTTGTTTTCGTTCTTATTAATGCCATGGGGAATGCTATAATTGTTGTCCCTATAATAACTAAAACTCCTAATAGTATAGAGTTTCCAAGCGTTTGCCATACTCTCTCATTGGCAAACATTCTATTAATCTGTGAAACATCTAATTGCCCATCTCTCATAAATGTATAAAGCACAATGGCAATTAACGGTGCAATAGCAAACGTAACGACAAGCGTCAGCAATAATCCAAAAGTTCGTCTGCCTTCCATTATCATTAATGATTCAATCCTTCCCTAGAAAAACTTAAAGGAGGCTAAAAAACCTCCCACATCTACTTAACGAAAAATACCATTGAATTTAGTTAATACTTCAAGTTGCTTCGCTTCTGCACCATTCCAGTTCACTTTTAACTGTGGAATTTCATCTAAGGCTGCACGGTCCTTAACAGGTATATCTTTGTTCCCTGGTAGTAAGTAGGCATTTGCCACAAGTTTTTGCCCTTCATCAGACAGTAAAAAGTCAACGTACGCTTTTGCACTATCTACGTTTTTTGCATCCTTCAAAATACCCACAGCTCGTGGACTGACAACTGTTCCGCTTTTTGGATAAACAATTTCTACTGGCTCACCATCTGCTTTTGCTTTATAGGCCATGTAATCTACCCCTGAAATTGTGGCATTTTTGTCACCTGTTATAACAGCATCTAAAGCTTCCTTATTAGCGCCATTTACCTGTAGACCATTTTCCTTCCACTTCTCCATCGTAGCCCAAGCCATTTTTTCAGCTTCTGTATATCCGTATAAGAAATCTACAGCAGAACCTGACAAGCTAGGGTCTGGAATATTAATTTTATTTTGCCATTCAGCTTTTGCTAAATCTGTCCATTCTGCCGGAGCTTGTTGTATATTTTTTGTATTATAAGCAATTCCTAAAGCTGAGGCACTATAACCATAGTAATAACCTTTTGCATCAGACCAATCGCTATTGATTTTCTTTGCATTTGCAGCTTCTTTATAGCTTTGAAGCTGATCTGTTTCCTTTAAGCCATCCATTGAAGCGACAGAAGCTAGTACGACAACGTCTGCTACAGGGTTGTTTTTCTCAGCTTCTAAACGCGATAATATTTTGCCTGTTGTCCCTTGGAACATCTCTACTTTTATTCCTGTTTTCTCTTCAAAAGCTTGTTGAATATTCGCCGCTAAACCATCTGGACCAGCAGAATATACCGTTAAAGTTTGTTCTTCTTTCGGCTTTGCACTTGATTCTTTCTCACTCTCTACTGTTTTATTTCCACAGCCCGCTAATGCTAATGTTAAAAGAATTCCAGCTGTAGCAAATAGTTCTAAACTTCGTTTTTTCAATGTAAACCCTCCAATTGATATATTCGTTTTTCATCAATAAAAACTTCAAGCTGCTTCCCGTGCTCTATAGGTTCTGCTTCGTAAAAGCTCCAGTGCTTACCTTCTACCTGTGCTTGCACTAAATACCGATCACCAACAAAGGTACTTTTTAAAATCATCGCTTGTTTTGCAATTGTACCTGGGCGTGGTAATCTGGAAACTCCTTCTGGTCGCACAATATAATTACCTTTATCAAACCAGTTCACCTTGCCTATAAAATCTGCTATATACGGTGTTGCTGGGGCGTGGTATATTTCTTCTGGGGTTCCTACTTGTGCAATTCTTCCTGCCTCCATCACGATAATTTGATCTGACATTGCCATAGCCTCTGTTTGATCATGCGTGACAAAAATAGCCTGACAATCTAGCTCATGAATAATATGCATGATTTCATCTTGCATTTTTTCTCTTAGTACTGCGTCGAGAGCCGATAAAGGTTCATCAAACAAAATAAGCTTTGGATTTGTCGCAAGTGCCCTCGCAAGCGCTACTCTTTGCTGCTGTCCTCCAGATAGCTCACCAGGCTTTCGTTTATCAAATCCCTCCATTTTCACCAATCGCATAACGTGCTCTACTCGTGTCGGAATATCTGACTTTGGAACAATTCCCTTCAATCCAAAAGCAATGTTTTGGAAAATAGTCATATGTGGCCATAATGCAAAATCCTGAAAAACCATTGCCAAATTTCGCTTATTTGGTTTTACATTTTTACGGAGTTTGGACGAATAAATAATTGTTTCATCAAAACGGATTTCTCCATTTGTCGGTTGTTCAAGCCCTGCTAATATTTTTAATAATGTTGTCTTACCACAGCCTGATTGACCTAAGATTGTAATGAATTTGCTATCCAACTCAATATTGATAGGCAATAGCGCTTGAGCCTGTCCATATTTTTTCTCTATATTCGTTAATGAGATTTTCATAATATCCTCCTTGTTAATTACAACTATAAATTCCAGATATTTAGAAAATATTAATCTACTATTAATAACTCGTTAAAAAAAATCTAATAAACTAAAGCAAATACAAGATTTTTTCTAATTTACTTTAGGGGGATAAAATGAACAATGTGAAGTTACAGGCATTTTGCCTACTTGTAGAATTAAAAAAATTAGCTCCTGTCGCCAAAGAGCTTGGTCTTACAGCACCAACAGTATCCTTTCATATTCGCTCAATTGAAGAGGAATATGGCATCCGTTTATTTCGGACAAATGCAGGTGGATACCGCTTAACAGAAGCGGGAGAAGGACTCTATCATTACGCTCGCCAAATTGTACAACTACAAAAAGATATGAACCGCTTTGTCGAAAATCTTTTAGCGGGCAATATCGGATCCATTAGGCTTGGAGCAAGCGGGCTACCTGCACATATTTTTATGCCGGATATTATTCATCTCGTTTCAACAGCTTACCCTGACATTCGAATATCTCTTGAAGTAAAAACAGCACCCGAAATTGAACAAAAGGTAGCTCTTCAAGAATTAGATTTCGGGCTAATTATGGAAACAAAACAAGAAAATTCGTCTCTTAATTACGAAACAATCGGCGAAGATTCACTTGTTTTAGCATTAAGCCCTACCCATGAACTTGCAACAAAAAAGGACATCACAAAAGCAGATGTCCTAAAAAACAAAGTATTATTGCATACATCTTCAAGTTCAACAAATCATTTTATAGAAAAATGGATGGACCCATTTCACCCCTCCATTTATACGATCGAGCTAGATTCTGTTAGTACGATTAAGAAGATGCTTACTTTCGGAAAAACAATTGCCTTTTTGTCAGTTGCCCTAATCGAAGATGAGTTAAAATCAGGAATTTTAATCAAAAAGGACTTACACGATGTGACACTTAATAGAAAGATTCAACTTGTTTATCCTAAATCTCGTCTAGATAGCAAAACGGATACATTTGTAAAAAATTCAATTTACGATTTAGCAAAACAATTAAAAATGTATCCTCATATGACATAATTTCATAGTAAGCAATAATAACATGAAATGGGGTATGTTTATCCCTATGAAAGGAGGGTTGTTTTTGCTAACTGAGTTACTGACAAAAGATACTATACAACTCGCAAATTTTGTAAATACTTGGCAAGAGGCTATTCATTTAGCGGCAAGTCCACTATTAAAGAACAATAAAATCGAAGAACGCTATATTGAGTCAATGATTCATTCCATTGAAAAACATGGACCTTATGTAGTCATAACACCAAAAGTAGCGATTCCACATGCACGGCACACAGAAGGAGTTAACGAGTTATCCATGAGCCTATTAAGCTTACAAAAACCTGTTTTGTTTGGACCAGAAAAGCCTGTATTCTTAATTATTGTTTTAGCTGCGACTGATAGCGCGTCGCATCTGCAGGCCTTGGTTGACTTAACAAAGATTTTGCAAGAACCAAATCAAATAGACAGCATCATCGCCTGCCAGCATAAAGACGATATTATTAAAGAAATTCAACAAATTGTGGCAAAGGAGCAATCTTGATGAAGATTTTAGTAGTGTGCGGGAATGGCTTAGGCAGTAGCTTTATCATGGAATTGAATGTAAAAAAAGCATTAACTGAACTTGGAAAAGTTGTTGAAGTAACTCATACAGATTTAGCATCTGCCAAGGCCGAGAAAGCGGATATTTATCTTGGTGCTAAAGATATTGTTAATCAATTAGGTGAAGGAAGAGGTCATATCGTTAGTATTGTTAATATGATGAGTATTTCAGAAATTAAATCAAAGCTTAAACCACTGTTATAAGGATGAACTTCATTAAAAATTGGATAGGATGAGGTGTTAATATGTTAGATGTTATTATGAATGACATTTTAGGAACACCAGCTATATTAGTCGGCCTATTCGCTTTTGTCGGTTTATTAATCCAAAAAAAGTCAGCTTCAACAGTTCTTTCTGGTACGTTAAAAACGGTTATGGGCTTTGTTATTCTTGGTGCAGGTGCAACTGTTTTAATCGGTTCTTTAAATCACTTTAGTAATATGTTTGATCATGCATTTAATGTCCAAGGGGTTATCCCAAATAATGAAGCGATTGTAGCAGCCGCTCAAACTAGTTTCGGAACATCTACAGCCATGATTATGGTTTTCGGTATGATCATGAACATTTTATTTGCGCGATTTACGCCATTTAAATATATATTTTTAACTGGTCATCATACATTATTTATGGCGTGTTTAATCGCAGCATCACTTTCAGTCGGCGGTATGAGTGGCACACCTCTTATCATCGTTGGCTCTATTATACTAGGTATTTGTATGGTCTTATTCCCTGCCATTTTACAACCAACCGTTCGTCAAATAACAGGTAGTGATGATTTTGCTATCGGTCATTTTGGCAGTGTTGGTTATTATGTATCTGCTAAAATTGGAAAGCTCTTTGGAAATAAAGCCAAATCAACGGAAGATATAAAAGTTCCAAAATCTCTTGGCTTTTTAAGAGATACATCTGTAGCTGTATCCTTAACTATGAGTCTATTTTTTATTATCGTTGCCCTATTCGCAGGTCCATCCTATATTGAGACACAGCTATCCGGCGGTTCGAATTTTATCGTCTTTGCCATTATTCAAGCTATTACCTTTGCCGCTGGTGTCTATATCATTTTAGCTGGAGTGCGAATGCTGATTGCCGAAATAATTCCTGCCTTCAAAGGTATTGCAGATAAACTCGTACCAAACACAAAGCCTGCATTAGACTGCCCAACAATTTTCCCGTTCGCACCAAATGCAGTTATTATCGGCTTCCTGTTTAGCTTTGTAGCAGGTTTAGTGTCCATGTTTATACTTCCCCTCATAGGACTAAAAGTGATTGTACCTGGGCTTGTACCACATTTCTTCACAGGTGCGGCTGCAGGAGTATTCGGTAATGCAACTGGCGGTAGAATCGGTGCTATGGTAGGAGCATTTGCCAACGGATTAATTATTAGCTTTATCCCCGCAATTCTACTTATCTTCATGGGTGATATCGGCTATGAAGGAACTACATTTGGCGATTCAGACTTCGGCATTGTAGGGATTATCATAATAAATTTATTAAAATTATTTGGTGCAGTTTAATATAAACAATTGGCCTCGCAAACTAAATGGATGTTTGCGAGGCTATTTTAATTGATACGAACTAAATAATCATTGTTTGTAAAATTTACTTGTATCATACGACTATAAATAGCAAAAATTTCATCATCAATGCCACTTACCGCAAATTTATTTTTCAACATTTTTAAATCACAACATCAGAAAACCCTCGATAGTTCTTAGAATCATTGAGGGCTAATATCAAACTCATTATTAAATTTCTTTTTGTTTATCAACTAGCTGAACCCCTATTGAATAAAGTAGGAAAATATAATTTATTATCAATCAACAGTTTGATAGATATTTCCCCAAAAATACTGAGTTTCCCAGAGTACTACAAGGGTATTTAAATCTAAAAAATTCGTATGCACTTCATTAAAGTGGCAAGCAAACTAATAAAATCTGGATGCTCGCTTTACTTTAGATTGTCATCTAACTTCGTGTACGCACGCTTCTTTTGGGACGTACAGATCCGGGTGCAGTAACTAGAAATCAAATAACACTTTTAACCCTTTTTAAAAAAATCGACATCACACCAAGAGAGAAGTCTGTCCAAACAATGAATTTATTCACCTCTTATTTCCAACCCCTGTTTAACTTAAGCATGAATTCTCAAAAAAACGAGACTTCTATAAAAAACTCGTGAAAATCCACAAACTTTAGAAAGCTATGAATAATTCAGGTGAACTTTTTGAGAGTATTAGAGTTGTAAAAAACTGGTTTTCTAATATGCAGGTTTTGTTTAATAATTAAAGCAATAAACTCGATACTACTTTTAATAGCTGCCTCAAGATCCCTTATCTTTTTAGCAATATTTGTAAAATTAAACTTAGCATTAGATTTTAAGTTCTTCTGCATCTATAACCATATTTCTTATTGAATTAATACAAAGCAGCAATAACGCTAGAATAATAATCAAACTTGCATTAACTATTATCGTATTTTTCAAACCTAATATAGTCGGGAGCCATCCTCCTAGCAAGGCACCTATTGGCATAAAAATGGTAATTAATGTTTTGATAGTTGTATTCACTCTACCTAACATATTTTCAGGAGGGAGCTCTTGGAAAATTACTGTGAAAACCACATTTATAATTCCTATAAATATGCTAGCTACAAAAGAAAAAATATAAATAAAAAATCCACCTAGGGATATTCCAATTAGCCATGATAACCCATAAAAAAAGACTGTACTTATAACTATTGCACCCATTTTAAGATTTTTAGAAATAAAATTACTGATAATTGCCCCTACGACACTTCCAATCCCGGAAACTGTAAGCAAAATTCCGTAAGAAATCACAGAACCCGTAATTGTTGTTGATATAGCTGGTAAATTTACAGTAAATGTTGCTAGTAATAGATTTAAAACAAGAAATGGAATAATTAATGCTAAAATTTCTTTCTTTTTAACAAACTTTAACCCCTCTTTAAGGTCTGTAAAGTATGTTTCTTTTTTTTCATGTTCTGAGTTTTTAACATCTTGGTGTTTTTCCTTTATCTTGAGTCTTAAGAAAAGAACAGCGGCTAATAAAAAAAGAACAGCATTACCTAATAAAATTGAAGCTATGGACGTAACAGCAATTAAAATACCGGATACAGCGTTAAATAATAAATCTACCCCATCCGCAGCAATAGCCATAATGGAGTTAGCTTTTGTTAAATCCTCCTTTCCCACAAATCCAGGAATTAATGCGTTTTCTATTGGGTAAGTAAACTCAGAAAGAAAAGCAAGAAATGGAATAATGAATAATATACTGTAGATTGCTACATCTCCGCCTGAAAAATACAGTACATATAAAATTAACATTAATAAAGTCTGTAATAAGGTGAAAATTATTAAAAATCTCTTTTTATCACATCTATCAATAATAGGCCCATAAAAAAATGAAAAAACTTCAGGCAACATAAATAATGCACCTGCAATTCCAGTAAATAAAGTGTTTTGGGTTAATTCAAAAACTAACCACATAATCGTGATATAATATAGACTGTCGCCCATATTAACAAAAAGCCTACCAAATAATAGGTTTGAAAAATTCTTATTAATAATCATAGCTAATACCTTCGACTTTTTTTATTTCTACTAAACTTTATAATTCCCTCAATTAAAGTGCGTTGCTTTATTCCGCTTATTTTACCCGGAGCAATTTTAAGTACATTATTAGTTCTATTCATTTGAACTACTTCCATTGCAATATAACGAGTCACCCCCGCCAAATCCGATATAAATAATTTTCCCACTGAATATCTTTACAAAAATTGCATGACCAATTTCGTGAATAATAGTAACAATGGGATAATAAATAATAAAATATGCAATATTGACTAATATAAAATTAATAATAACCTCCCCCTAAGCTTGTACTTCGAATTAACGGAATCGCCTCATCAGTTATAATAATCAGATTATTGAAATTATTATTAGGCTAATTCGATAAACTTGAACCACTCACTTATTATTAGCTGCGAAGATTATGGATTTCACTTCCTTTTGAATCCATGACTGCTAGCAAAAACATAATAACCGTACCAAGTACTAGTTTTTATTTATAGTGGTTATTCACACCATACGCTAACTTTCAAAATAATCAAAATCAAAATTTGTTGATTTTTCTGCAAATTTTGATAATTTAATAAATTTACACTTAAAGCCGCCTATGTAAAGCAGAATATAATCAAAATTTATTAAAATTATTTAGTACAATTTAATTCTTCACTATCAGATAGTGGGCCTTGCAAACTCTTTGGATGTTTGCAAGGCTAGTTTAATTGACAAAGAAAAGGGTTAATTTTGCAAAATATATAAACATTTCACAATATCCCCCTACCTTTTTCACTATACACATAGAGAAAATACGTTTCAAAACAAACTAAATAACTAGTGATTAAAAATTTTCGATAATGATTTAAACCCATTTCCCTGTAGTAAATTTCAAAAAATCTGATAGTATTTAATGGTAAAACAAAAAATCATCGTCTGACCTCTGACGTAGAATAACTTTTTGCCGATATAAATAATACATACAATTGGGGGTACTCATATTGAAAAAATTAATGATTGGCTTTTGCTTAATAGCTTTGTTATTAGCAGGCTGTTCAATTACTCAGCCGGAAAAAGCGCAAGATGACTATAAAATTGGTATCTTACTTTCGGATGCTGGGCTTGGTGATGAATCGTTTAATGACTCAGCTTTTAAAGGGCTTGAGAAAGCACGCGATGAACTAGGTATTTTGTTTGATTATAAAGAGGCGCCTGATGGTAATTACGAAGAGAAGCTAGAGGAACTTGTCGCAGAAAAGTATAACATCATTATTGGTCTAGGCTTCTCTGTACAGGAGGCATTGGAAAAGACTGCGAAGAAATATCCTGATCAACAATTCGTCCTTATTGACGGGCAATCAGATGTTGCAAACATCACTTCCATAACCTTTAAAGAGCAGGAAGGTAGCTTTTTACTTGGAATGGTTGCTGCAATGACGAGTAAAACTGGAAAAATAGGATTTATTGGTGGTGCAGATGTTCCAGTTATCCATCACTTTGAAAACGGCTTTATTGAGGGAGCTAAATATTATAATCCAAATATCGAAATTATTAGTGAATATGCTGGCTCATTTGATGATACCGATGCGGGTGCCGCAATCGCAGAACGTTACATAAAGAACAAAGTAGATTTTATTTATCATGCAGCGGGCTTCACAGGTTTTGGCGCCATAAAGAAAGCAGAAGAAATGGGCATATATGCGGCCGGAGTTGATATTGATCAATTTTACATTGCAGAAAAAACTGTCGTGACATCGATGTTAAAAAATGTCGACCAAGCTGTTTTTAAAATGGCTAAAACATTAGATGAGGAAGGGAAAATTCCCGAAAAATCATTGTCATTCGGTTTAGCTGATAATGGAGTAGGCCTTGCAGATATACGAGTTATTAATTTTACACCTGAACAACAGGCTGCTCTTGAAAAAGCAAAAGAAGATATTGTCTCGGGTAAAATAAAAGTTTCTGCAGAAAAGGGGAACAGCCAGTGACACTAAGAAAAAAGCTATTTTTGAACATACTTATTCCCATTGGACTCGCAATGGCTATGATTGGTTTTATTATCGTTCAAACATTCGATATACAAACAACTGCACAAGATGATACAGAACTATTACTGGCAGTGAAAGAACTTGAACAAAGTTTAGTTGTAGCGAGCCAATCATTAAACAACTACACTTTTTTAGATAGTGAGGCCAATAAAAATGAAGCTCTTTCAATTTTAAAAGAAACGAAAGTAAATATAGAAAAACTCTCAACTATTGCAAAAATATCTGAGCATAAGGCAATCATCAAAAAAATTGAGGGTAAATACGATGCATTAGCAAAAGCTTCAGAAGCAGGATTTCTTGCTCACAATCGTCCTGAAATAAAAAAACAAGCAATCAGAATATCCGGTATTTTGAACGATATGTATCTACTGAAAAAGGAAACAAATGAATGGTATAAAGAAACGAATGATTTGGCAGCACAAAAAATTTCATTTATTACCACAACAACAATAATAGGAAGTATCCTTCTACTTATTGCTACTATCATTTTTTCGTATGTCGCAACGAAAAGAATTACTAAACCGATTAACCGAATCGTGGATTGTGCACAATTGGTGGCTGCAGGAAATTTGACAATTGACACCTCTTCCCTGCCCTATAAGGAAGGCAGTCGAAATGAAGTTGATCAACTAACGGAGAACTTTTCAAAAATGATTGTTAGCTTAAAAAGTACCGTACAATCAATTGATCATGTAGGCAAAAATGTTGGTCTATTTACAAAAGATGTCACAAGCTATATTGATACTGTTAACGAGGGCAATAAACAAATTGCTACATCAACAGATGAATTGGCAAAGGGAAGCCTAACTATTTCAGAAGATATCCAGTCAGCTGCTATCCTTATGAATACGATGGCAGATCAATTTACTACTGTTCAGGAGACAAGTGAACAATCAGCAGTGAACGGTAGCAAAGCACTTACTGCAGTTCAAAATGGTCGTAGCTCACTAGAGAAGCAATCCTCTATCGCGAAGGATATTTCATCCACTTCGATTAACATCAAAGAGGCTGTTACTCAATTCTCTAAATTCACAACAGAAATTGAAGGTGCAGCTAATGCAGTACACGCTATTGCTGATCAAACAAATCTATTAGCATTAAATGCTGCAATCGAAGCGGCACGTGCTGGAGAAGCCGGAAAAGGATTCGCAATTGTAGCAGAGGAAGTCAAAAAACTATCTCATGAAACAGAAAAAGCAACTTCTTTAATCTCATCGATGGTGACACATATACAAGATGGCATTACGCTCATTCTCTCTACGGCAGAGCATGGACATCAGCTTTCAAATGAACAATTACAATCGATGACCGATACTGAAAAGTCATTTGAGGCGATTGCAACTCATGTATTAGATATTAATGATCAGTTACAGCTCCTTACGATGGATATGGAGCAAACAAGCGAAATGAGCAAGCAAATGAACAGCGCCATTGAAAACATTTCAGCTATTACGGAAGAAACCGCAGCAGGAACAGAAGAAATATCCGCTTCTACTCAAGCACAGTTAGGATCATTCGAAAAAATTAGTGAAAAGGTTTCAGAACTTCAAGAAATGACAAATACGTTGACTGTAGAGCTAAAAAAATTCACATTATCATGATAAATACAGCTTTTGAATAAATTAATAGCAAAAAGTTAGAAAAACAAAATCCCGAATAACGGACATTATTCGGGATTTTTCTTATTGTTTGTTCTGTCCACTGTTGGCTCGCCAATGCCGCTTCCAGCTAAAGCCCCCCACATAGAATCGAAAGATAAAACTACTAGAGTAATTACTTATTTCAAGATAGATATTTCATTGTTAAATGGAGAACTGCAACTTCATTTCCGGTGTTTTCATAGCTATGCTTTCTATTTGCTTCAAATTGAATAGAATCAAATTCGTTTAATGTATATATTTCTTGTCCAACTTGAATCGAAATTGTCCCCTTCATTACTGTAACATATTCGATAGCTCCTTCATGATGAGGTTCTGCTTCATATATGCTATTTGGTTGCAAACAAGCACGATGCATTTCCAATCCTGTTTCCTTTTTGTATCGAAATATAGTTTCTAATCGCCACATTTGATTTTCTTCTATAATAAATCCTTCTCCGCAGCGTGCAACATTTACTATATCTTCTATAACCATAAGCCGTGACAACGGAATAGATAATCCTTTTGTAATCTTCCAAATGACGCCTAATGTAGGATTCGTTTCTCCTCTTTCGATTTTCCCTAACGTTAATTTACTAACACCCGTTTTTTTTGCTAACTCTTCTAAACTTAATTTTTGTTCATTGCGTATTTGTCGTAACAATTGACCAACTTGCAGAATTACTTCTTTTGTTTGCATATCCTCTTGTTCTTTCATAGGAACCCCCCGCTTTCAGTATATTATAGTTTACTTTTTATGCTGATAATTATATTATAATATATATTTAGAAAGGAGCGAACGAAATGCGTGCTATCTTATTAGGTATTTTATCATCTGCGTTTTTTTCAGCTACATTTATTATAAATCGAGTTATGAACGTATCAGGTACAAGCTGGGCTTGGACTGCTTCCTTCCGATTTTTATTCGCTTTACCCATTTTATTCTTTATCGTCCTATTTCGCAAAAACCTTCGTCCACTATTGGGAGAAATGCGTAAACATCCTTTAGCATGGCTTGGTTATGGCACAATAGCCGGGGTTGGATTTTATTCCTTATTAAGCTATGCTGCTGTATTTAGTCCTGCATGGCTCGTAGCAGGTACATGGCAAATAACCATTTTAGCTGGTTTGCTATTATCTCCGTTATTTTTTATTACATTGGAGACGAAGTCAGGAGTTAAACGAGTTCGCGGTAAAATCCCAATGCGAAGCTTACTCGTTTCATTATTTATTTTAACAGGTGTCATTTGTATGCAATTAACTGAAGCTGGAGATATTACTGTTTCTCAATTTTTAACCGGTTTCCTCCCTGTGGTCATCGCTGCATTCTTGTATCCTTTCGGTAATAGAAAAATGATGGAAGTCGTTGATGGTCGCTTAGATACATTTCAACGCGTGTTAGGCATGGCAATTGGAAGCCTTCCAGTCAGTATTATATTAGCGATTTATGGTTGGACTACAACTGGCATACCAACATCTGGGCAAATCTCTCAAGGTTTCTTATTAGCCTTATGTTCGGGTGTTATCGCCACAATGACATTTTTCTTCGCTACTGACTTAGCGAAAAATAACCTTGCTTTGTTAGGGGCAGTAGAGGCAACACAGGCTGGAACAATGGTATTTACTGTTCTTGGTGAAATCGTTTTTTTAAACGGTTCTTGGCCTATGGGATTATCTTTAATTGGTATGATCATTATCATGATTGGAATGATTGCTAACAGTATTTTAAATCGATCTGTTCCTGTATCTAAACCGAAAACTGATTAAAATTATTAATCTATTAATTGCTTAGAAGGCTTTAGGATAAATTAAAAACACAAGATAAGAAAAACAAATTCTCGAATAACGTTCATTATTCGGGATTTTTCTTATTGAAATATTATTAAGTTAAACCACCATCTACTAGAACTATTGATCCTTCCCATCGGTTCTCCAAACCCATTGCGGGGAGCAATAGGAATAGCTTTTTTAAGGAAACGGCGTTACTATCCATCCCAAGCCGAAAAAAATGACTGTAAATATTATGATAAATAATACAGTACTTAACCCCCATAGCCCTAATGAACGACTTTTTTTAGAAAATAACGCAAGGACGCTTAGAGGTGCTGTCAGATAAATTAACAAAAAGAGGTTTTTAGTCGTTATATAAATATTCGTTAATAGCGTAATATTAAGTAATAGCAGTAGGCATAAGCCACTAATGACTCCAAACCATCCAGCTATGATGAATCCCTTTTCAAATCGTTTTAACGTGACCAGTTCCATAATTTCACCTCACCAACTTTTAAATACCGTACAATTTTATTCATTTTTTCTAGTGATGTAAGGACATCATTTTTCGGTCCTGTTACAACAACCCCATAAGTCTTTACACCATGTTTATTAATGTAAGCAATACGCTCCGGCAATGCTAAATTTTTCGCGCTAGAAATTGCTGTCGCAAGCTCTTCGTGATTTTCCATAGTCTTTAAAATATCTTTAAATACTTCTTCATTTGACGCTGAATCTCTAAATGGTGACCAAGTAGAATTATCACGTTGCACAGGATAGCCAATTGGTGATACAACTTTGCCATCTTTGCTTAAATTTGTTTTTTCTACACCTGTATCGACAGCAGCCCACACAACATCGACATTAGGCATTGCATCTTCAACTTCTTTAACTGTCATTAAATCGTAAAATGAAATATAAGCTTCCACAACTGTTTCATCTGGTAAACCGTTAAGCACCCGCAATTCTCGACCAATATCCAAATTCAAATTCTTGTTTTCAGGATGTATTAGCCAAGGATTCGTTTCTGTTGGGTTTTTTGGAGCTACTCTTTCTAAAGATGTTGTCACTTCTTTTTTAGATAAACCACCAAGGAAAAAACGTAAATCATACTTGTTCGCTTTATAGTCTTCCTCTCCTATTCGCTTATACTGCTCAAAAGCAAGCTTCATTGAAAATGGTGAAAAGGACATATCAAACTCTATTTCCTCTAATGATGTATTTGGCTCAGTAACATACAACGTTTTGCTTGCTACTTCCATTAATGTTGTAGACTTTGTACCGAATGCGTAATACATTAATGTCAACATAAAACTAATTGGCACAATCAATAATATCATTGTTAAAGTTGCAAAAATCAACTTCGATTTTGACGTGAAAATTGTTCTTTTAATAGCTTTTTGAAATTTACTTTGATCTTTTATATTTGCGATTTCTTCTTTGGAGCTGGCTATTAATTTTTCATAATCATCCATATTGTTGTCTCTCCTTTTCTATTAAAATTCTCATCTTTTTTCGACCACGTAATAAATGACTTTTGAGCGTATTTAATTTTAAATCTAAAATATTTGACGCTTGCTCATAAGTACAATCGTGCAGATCACACAACATAATTGCCTGCTTTTCATAAGGCGATAGCTGATCGAGTAAAGATATTAACGAATGGAAGGATTCCTCATTTACCGCAATGGTTTCAGGTGTCATATGTGTTGATCGTTCAAGAGTATTCGTAAGGTCCACACGGTGCTGTTTTCGTATGTAATCGATATGGGTATAATAAGCTACTTTAAATAACCATGGTTTAATGTCTTGGACCGTATTAGAAAGTAATGTAATGTGCGCTTTATAAAAAGTATCCTGCATTAAATCCTCTGCTAATGTTGGGTTTTTGCATAAGGAATAAAAATACCGATAGATATCGTTTATATAACGCAAATAAAGCTGTTCAATGTCCATCTCTTCCCACCTTTCACCTTATCCTCGTTTCAGTAATAGGAAAAGTTGCACTAAATTATTTTTTTTGCAATTTTATCATCATTTGGATAGTATCTGAAAATTTCTTTGAAATGTCTATGTAGTAAACGTTATATGACAATACAAAAAGTATGTAACATTCAAGCGCATTTGCTTGCTTTTGCATGCACCGATATTCTTTTCCAATAGTCACAAAAAAGTCATATCGAATTCATATGGTCTTCATAACAAACCACTATCTTATGAAGTGTAAGTAATATGAGTCATAAAAAAGAGGAGAATTGATTATGAAAAAAACAACTAAGCAAGCTTGGATGATCGCATCAGCACTAACAATTGGAATGGCTGTCTTCGCTCCGCATCAAGCTGGAGCTACATCAGTAAAACCAACAAACGAAATAACTGTTCAAGCTGAGCAACAAATTAAAGGAACTGTTAAAAGCATTAACGAAGATAGTGTGACAATCAAAGGGAAAGACGGTAAAAACTACTATATTGGAATCCAACAATTTTCAGATGAGCAAATAGCAAAAATGAAGTTAGTTGAAGGGCAAGAAATTTCTGTAGAAGGTAGCTTAGTACAAGATTATGCAGATTTCTACACGTTTGACGTCTATAAAAAAGACTTACCTAAAGAAATCACAAAAGAAGATCTAGCTAAATTAGAAAAATTGTTTAATAAAACGGAGCAGTTAGTAAAAGAAGAGAAATATGATGAAGTAGAGAAAATCAATCGTGAAATGGATAAAATCACAAAGCCATATATTTTAGCTAGCTGGGTACCTGTATCCTTCGAAGCGTTCATGGAAGAGTATGGATTTAGTGAAAAAAATATAGTTATTAAAGAACAGGATAAAAAACAGCTAAAAGCGATTTATGAACAGTGGATAAAACTAGAGAAATCTGGTAAAGAAGAAAAAGCACAAGCAAAATTTGATGAATTTCAGAAGATTCTTCAACCTTACCTAGATGAACTATATCCACCTGTAACATTTGAAGATTACATTTCAGATTTGGAATTAGATATTCCAGCTGAAGCCTTACCGAAACTAAAAGCAGTTTATAAAGATGCTCAAAAAGCAGTGACAGATAATAATGGTCAATTATCTGAAAAGCTATGGGAGCAATTTGATGAAATGATTAAACCTTACATGAAGCCACTTAGCTTTGAAGATTACATGACTTACTTTGATTTTGAAATCAAAGCAAAAGATAAAGCGGAATTAAAAAAACTTTATGAAGAAGCAATAGCTCTTGAAAAAAAAGGTGACTATGAAAAATCCAATGAAAAATGGGGTGCTATCAACAAAATTTTAAATCCATATTATGAAGCAAATTTAGAAATTCTTATCTCAGCTTCTAAAGTAATAATAAAAGGGGAAGTTTACCAACCATAATATAAAGACTCATCACCATAACGTAGGGTTGATTTCCGTTCCGACTGGGCGCTTTCCTTGGGCCGTCCGATGAGTCAATATAAATGATATAAAGTTTAGGGGTTCTCCCGAAAGTCATTGATCAATGATTTATGGAAGAGCCCCTTCTTTTGTAGTCAACAAAAAATTTCTGGTCTGACTTTTAAATCGATATTCTTTTCCAATAGTCACAAAAAAGTCATACGGTAGTCATAAGGCCATCATAGCCAACCGCTATCTTTATAGACAACAGTTAAAAGAAATGGAGTGGTTCCATGATAGAAATTAGAAATGTTAGTAAAACCTATTATCCAGATAAGTCAACGCCAATCCCTGCATTGAAAAATGTAAATTTAATGTTAGATCACGGTGAGTTCGTCGCGATTGTAGGAGCTTCGGGCTCTGGAAAATCTACACTCCTTAACACACTTGGAGGTCTGGATAAGCCAGATTCGGGAGAGGTGTTCATAAATGAAACACCTATGTCAACATTTAATGATAATCAGTATTCTGATTACCGGAAAGATAATGTCGGATTTGTGTTTCAACATTTTCACCTGATTCCTCACCTGACCGTATTGGAAAATGTAGAGTTGGCTTTAGCTATGAGCTCGTATGAGAAAAAGGAAGCTCACAAAAAATGTGTACAAGCTCTTCAAGAAGTCGGCCTGGAAAAAGCGATTCACCAAAAGGCTAATGAATTGTCGGGAGGACAGCAGCAAAGAGTTGCAATTGCAAGAGCGTTGGTCAAGTCGCCAAACATCATTTTGGCTGATGAACCTACCGGTGCCTTAGATTCCCAAACCTCTCAAGAAATAATTGATTTATTAAAAAGAATTTCTGAGCAAGGTCGCTTGGTTGTTGTAGTCACCCACGATGAAGCGGTTGCTGAGCAAGCTTCTAGAATCGTTCGAGTTAAAGATGGAGAAATCATCGAGGATAGGAAACAAAATAAACAGGAATCTGTTCAAATGGAGATCACAGAAGAACCATCCCGGAAACGTTCTTTTCAACTAAAATCAGCATTTAGACTTTCCTATCATAGGATTAAGGAAAAAAGGTGGCGTTATTTCCTTGTATCCATAGGTATCTCTATGGGGATATGTGGATTTTTACTAGCTCTGGCGTTCGGGAGCGGAATAGACAACTATATACAGTATTCATCCGATAAAGTAATAGACAGTAAAAAATTAGATTTTAAAAAAGAACAAGATTATATGGTTAGTTCCGATTATTATGAACTCAAGAAAAATGAGCATATCAAATTAGTGCAGCCTGAATTCGAGCTATCGGCAAGAATTGAGAAAAAGCCGGATATTATCAGCTTTGATGTCAAGCCTTTGCATAAAGAAAAAAATAGCAACGAATACGCCTTGCCAAAGGTATTATATGGCCAACTTCCAAAAGATGAGGAGCACGGAGTCGCCTTGTCAGAAAGCACAGCAAAAAAACTGCTAAAGGAAGGCGGCAAGCTGGAAGAATTAATTGGTAAAGAGATTACTATTAAATTTCTGTCCATGGATGAAATTACGAATTATCCCTCTAGATGGGACACACAAAAGCTGAAAATTTCTGCCATTACAGAACAATCTTTTATTGGAAAAGAATATTCATATATTCCATACGATTTCCACACAGAGGTTGTTAAACGTTCAAGATTTATTGGAAAAGATTCAGAAATAACGACTAACAACTATGAAGTGTATGTGGATGATAAAGGTTCAATCGAATCAGTTGTCAACCAATTTAAACAAAGCTATACCATTACAACACCTGAAAACGTATTGAAAGAGTTAACTAAAACATTTAAAAATATACAGCTTGCTATTACTGGGGTTTCTATGCTAATTCTATTGATCTCCTCTATTATGGTAGGAATTATTCTTTATATCAGTGTTTTAGAGCGAAGAAAAGAAATTGGTTTGTTCAAAGCAATTGGTGGCAGAAACAGAGAAGTTCGCTGGATCTTCTTTTCGGAAGCAATTTTATTGGGAGGCATGGCTTCTATCAATGGTACAGTGCTAGGCATTGTGGTTCAGGTTATTTTAAACCGTGCACTAGAAGCTAAAATTCATTTCGAGCTGTTACATATTGATGTATTTACAGTACTACTAACTATAGGATTTGGGATTGTAATTAATGTGTTGGCATGTATGATTCCAGCTAACCAAGCAGCAAAGTTGAATCCGATTCAACTGCTTAAACAGGATTAATTATTGAAAGAAGGATGATATTTATGTTAAAAACTGTACGTTTATTGTTCATGATTTTGATCATAACGATATTGACAGCATGCAGCAACAATAATCAGGAAACAACCGAAAAGCCGGTTGAAGAATCCCAGAAGTCAAACGAAGATTCGATGGACAGCAACCCTATTGAAAATAGTAAAAAAATTAGAGAAATAACGCCTGAATTAGTGAAAGATATTAAAAAGATTTTGATAGACGATGCAAGCAAGCTATGGCCATCGTTCAATAATGAGGATAAGCAAATATTATTGTTGAATCCTTCTAACAAAATGGCCTATTTAATTAACAACCAGAAAACCGATATTGGACCTAAAGACGAAGTGATCGAATACAGTACGGATTCCATTAAAGATACTCAATTGTTGGTCGTGCCCTTCCAACTCGCGACATTCAACGATCACCCTACCTATGTATTTAACCTTGAATTTGCGTCAGACATAATTTCTGGCTCAGGTGAGAAAGCATATGAAATTGTGTTTAAGTTTATTGTGCATGAAGGGATTCATATTTTGCTTCAGTCAGGAGAATCTGTGGAAGGTCTTGGTACAAGAGCTGAAACATATCCCGAAGATATCGACAGTAGATATTATCGAAATGAAATGTACCAATACCTAAAAAAAGCGATTGAATCTAAGAATAAAGATGAAAAAATCGATCAGATTCAACAAGCGGTATATTTTTATGAATTATATTTAAATAGTAACAAGAAGAATAAGGCACAAGATGGCTATGATAATATGGAAGGAATGGCTACTTATCTAGAGTCAAAAGCATATCAGATGATTAAACATCCAGAGGCATCTGTAAAAGAATTAAATGAGTTGACTGCACAAAACATTATAGATAATTTTATTCCAGCTGATCAAGATCAAGAAGAAGTACTCTTGATGAAGGGCCGAGAATTTTATGATATCGGAGCTTTAGCAATTGCTTCTGCAGTTGAATTGAACCTTAATGACAAAACAATATTAACAGCTTCTCCTTTAGGATTGTTGAAATCTGAAATTGGTAGCAAAAAAGCTGAAGGGCATCAAAATATAAAAAAAGCTAACGATGATTATTACAATTCTTATAATAATAAGCTAAAATCTTATGTAGATGATATAGTATCCAAACAGAAGGATAACCAGTATGTAGCAGTCAGAATCCCTGTGACAATCCAAAACTCCTCAGCTATGTATGAGGATATGATAGTGGAATATCAATATAAAGGGAATCCAGCAGAAATACAGACAGCGACAAGAGAAATTATCCTTTCAGATACTCGGATAAAACTTAACAAAATGAAATCTCTTTTCCTAAAAGCCCCTATGGAAGGTTTGGAAGATCCAACGAAGATGAATCCAAATACGCTAATGGGTTACACGATTGTGTATGTTCCGAAAAAGGACATCGAATTCTCTAAGGACAAACTACTTACGATTCAAAGAGATGATATATTAATCTTTGATGCCAAGTATGAGGAAAAAGACGGAGAATATCAAATATTGATGAATTAACGAATCCATATATTTAGCAGGCATTTTTCTCCGTACGGTAAGTAATTTTACTACGAAGATGCCTGCTTTATTAAATAAGGAGATACTTAATGAAGCGAACGATTTTAATTATAGAAGATGAAATGAAAATTGCTAATATATTAGCAGACTATTTTACAATGCACGAATACAAAACCCTAATTGCAACGGATGGTAAGGTTGGTCTGCAAATGTTTGAAGAAGAAACAGTCGATTTAATTATTCTCGACATCATGCTACCAGAAATCGACGGATTCTCCGTGTGCAGAAGAATTAGAAAAAAATCAGATGTTCCTATCATTATGCTGACAGCACGATCAGAGATAGAAGATCAGTTGATGGGCTATGAATTTAAAGTGGACGATTATATGACTAAGCCGTTCAATCCTGAGATTCTAGTAGCTAAATCTAAAGTTCTTCTCGATAGAATCTACACTGTAAAAAAAGAAGATAGAGACAAAGAAACCTTGATGCTAAAAGGAGTCACTATTAACAAACTTACACGTGAAGTATGGATAGATGGCACGTCCATCGAATTAGAGCCAAAACAATTTGATCTTTTACTATATTTGATGGAAAACAAGCATATTGTCTTGTCCAGAGATCAAATATTAAATGAAGTATGGGGATATGATTATTTCGGAAATACAAGAGTAGTAGATGCGCAAGTCAAAAAACTTAGAAAAAACTTACTGCATAAAGCCTACCTAATTAAAACCATATTTGGTTTAGGGTATAAATTCGAGGTGGAATAATGCGAAAAAGAGGAATTGCCTATAAGCTTTTTTTAATTCATATTTTATTATTTGCTTCTATATTTATAATCCAAATCGTCTTCCAATCGACTTACTTTGAACCTTACTATATCCATACGAAAAAGCAAAACATGGAAGAGTTTGCTCGTACGATTGAATCAAAGATTAATAATCATGAGCCAACTGACACTATTAATCAGTACATTACACAAATTTCGGAAAATAACAATACTATCATTACGGTTATCGATGATCAACTTCAGCATCATTACGGTTCGTCATTAAACAATAATTACACTCAATTCGTGGTCAGAACGAAGGACAACAAGGAGTATAAAATCGTAGATGACTTTTTTTCCATCGACTATAAAGAGATAAATAAAGAAAACAGCATCTCAATCGAAGGTCTACTAATGGATGGTAAGGAATCCTTGGTCCTTCCGAATAAAATCAAAATGGGTACTCGAGTCTTAGAGCCAACCGAGATTTCCACGATATTTTTTGAAGGATTCACTAATGATAATGACATGATGAATCAGCAGCCTAAGCCTATTACAATTGAAGGAAAAGTGATTTCTAAACCAACTGAAAATAAATCCTTCACAGCGCAAAAGAATGTCCTCATTCAAGAAATGATTGTCATGATGGATAGAAAAGAAGAACAAACATTCACTAATCAAATAAATACGGTACGGGACACACAGACAGACATTAATAATTTGGTGTTAACTGAAAATGTGGAAGGCACAGATTTGGTTATATTCGCCGTCACTTCTCTTCAATCTGTAGATGAGGTTATCGGGACTCTAAATCAGTACTATATTATTTTATTTGTTTTTACGATGATCATCGTTATTTTAATAGCAATCATTTTTTCCAAGACTTTATCAAAGCCTCTAGTTAAAATGAGCACTATCGCTAATCAGATTGCAAATCAAAATTTCAGTGAAAAATATATTGTTAAGTCCAAGGACGAGTTAGGACAAATGGGAGAAGCATTAAACAAAATTTCTACCAACTTAGAACAGAAAATTACGGAATTAGTCCATGCCAATGAAAAACTTGCACAGGATTATGAATTACAGTTGAAGTTGAAGGAAAAAGAAAAAGAGTTTGTTGCCAACGTATCTCACGAATTAAAAACCCCTTTAACCGTAATAAACGGTTATATTAAAGGCATAAAAAACGGAGTATATGAGCAAAGCGACTTGAAATATTGTGATGTTATTTTGGATGAAGTCGACCGAATGACGGAAATGGTACAAGAAATGCTTGATATTTCGAGACTTGAGTCCCCTATCTATCAGCTTACTGAAAGCACCTTTGACTTATGGCATACATTTTTAAAGGTGTATGATAAATTCAAAGCAATGGCTGACGAAAAAGGATTGCAAATTCTGTTTGAAATTGATGAGGAAGCTTATGTAAATGGAGATATAAAAAGAATCGAACAGGTCATTACCAACTTATTTATCAACGCTGTAAAATATACGCCAAAACATAACCGTATCAACATCAAAATTGTCTATTTAGAGAGTTTCAATAAATATATGTTCAAAATTGAAAATGAAAATATTTTCATTCCCAATGATGAGATTGAACAAATTTGGGATCCGTTTTATAGAGTGGAAAAATCTAGAAACAAAGAATTTGGTGGTTCAGGCTTAGGTTTAGCTATTGTAAAACAAATATTGGAACGTCATCACAGTAGCTTCGGCGTAAATAACACTGAAAATGGAGTCGAATTTTACTTTGACTTGAGAGCAGTTAGTACAGATTACTTTGACTACTAATCACCAACTGTTTTTCTCTTCGTCTGCTAAATGAAGATAAATAAAGAAAAGAGGATGTTCTAAAAACCATTTGTGGCTTTTGGAACATCCCCTTGAAAGCATTTGTTACGAGATACTTATTACTTTCTTTGATATTCTAACTAAAATTATACTTTGCTAACATTTCTCCCCATGGAGCTATTCCTTCCTCTTCAAAACCCACACTGGCGTATAGTTTTCTTGCTTGCTCGTTGTCCGGCTGATACCCAAGCCAGATGACGTCAGTGTGATCATCTCTGCTCTGGATGTCTTCAATAATCAAATTCATTGCGCTCTTGCCATGTCCACGCCCTTGAAATTGTTCATCAATCATAAACCTGTATATCCAATAGTTCCCGTCATCCGAATCTATCCCGTACATCGCGAAACCAATAAGCATTTCTACATAATAGATCGCCTTTATCTTCATATGCGGTAAAAATTTACTTTCTGCAATTGAATATAGATTTGAAGCAATAAAACCTTCCTGTTCTTCCTTAGGCTTCAGTTGAATACAATCTTCCCAATTACTTTGATCAATCGATTTTAGACTAATCAAATTTCAGATTCCTCCTCTAGTAGTAGAGAAACCCATAATCACGAACTCTCTACTAAATTAGTATTCCCCTACTTATAAAACAACCTGTTTTTTTAATATACATACTACATCACTCCTCATAAGATAGTAGTCATCGTTAAACTGTACAATAATATAGAAATATTGCTCTCTATTTGTACTCTTTTTTATTTCGGCATAAAGAGAAATATTCCTTCTATATTTCTACTTATCACATAACGTGTCGTTGATTTCCGTTCCGACTAGGCGATGTCAGATGTGAACAGTAAATATAAAGAGAGCATGTCTTTTCATTCGTAAAAAACATGCTCCCTTTAATGTATTATTATAGTGTTATCAAATATACTTTATTAATACGATAAACTTCCCGCTATAATTAATCCTACCGTAATGCCCACTGCAAATAAGCTGAAGCCTACTGCAGTATTTCCTTCTTCCACTTTTTTCTCCAAGCTTGTTTTTGGTGTTAACACGTATTCAATAATCAAATACACAATTACTTGTGTAGCAATTCCGATTAACCCCCAAATAAAAGCATCAAGTATATGAACACTTGAAGACCATACTGTATATAATGTGATGCCTAATCCAATCACTTTTCCCCATAGCTTTAATGCAACGGCCATATTGCCTTCTTTAATTAAGTTCCACTCTGAAAATTTTGTTGTAAAAGCAAATGCAACAATACCAATCAAAATGAGAATTAACCCTGTCCCTGTATATAATAAAAAATTAAAAAAACTATCTAATGAGAAATATCTCATTCAATACACACTCCTTTTATCGTGCTTCAGTTTGTTTCACTTTACTCTTAAATTCTTACAATTTTCTAATATCCTATTGGTAGAAAATAAGATCCGTTATCTGTAATTTGTCCCCCTGCGCGAATACCAATTGCACTTGCCTTACCATTAATATAAAAGCAACCATACATATAATGCGCTCGTTTTGGACCTTGTTCCGTTTGAATCATAGTTTGTGGTAGCTCTATAAATTGTTGATAAACAGGAAGTTCATCTTTATATGTTTTATGAATATCTTCCGCAATTTTTTTACCTGTATTTGAAAAAATCTCAACAGTGTCTCCTTCACGACCAAATGAAGGCTTTTTTACAAAACTTTGTCCTTGTTGCAAAAAAACATCTGGATCTAGATAAGTTGGTAAAAAATATTTATGTATTGCGTTATGTTCTTCAGGTGTATAAAAAGAATGTTCTTCCTCATGTAGTCCCCAAATGAGCGCCATTATTGCCTTAGATTGTAGTAAAAAAGCAGAAGGAGGATTCACAATGGCTAAGTCTTGTTGTTCCACAAGCTTCATCAACGATTGACCAACTTTTTCCTTCGTTATTGGATCTTCATCATCTATCAAATGTTCAATAGGATACGTCTGTCGATATAAAACATCGATTTTTTCCCCGCTTCTATCATAAAGACCTTGTGGTAGGACAACTTCTTCATTTTCTAAAATTGGCTCATCGACAAGTTGTAGGTGATTAAAGTCCATATACTGACTTTTTAAACTAGAGAGTCCCTGTAAATACATTGTTGTCAATTTATCTTCTTCATGTTCCGAATGTGCTGCGAAAACAATATTGCTAGCTTCATATTTTTTCCTCGTACGAAACGACGACGTTACAGCTTTCAAAATCGCTTGTTTTAACTGGTCTTCGCATCCTTCATTTGGATTTTGCATCTCAAACTGTTCACACATTTTCCCATTCACAAAAAAAGTTTCTTTTATAAATGTAGGTGTATCTGCGTTTATTTCAAGCAATTTTACTTGTTCATCGGTCACCACTAAATCTAAACGAGCAATGACACTTTCTACTGGAAGTGTTTGCAAACGGATGAAAGAGTGAGTTTCAGTGGGAAATCCAAGATGCAAAAGTGTCTCATCATCTACCATACGCAACAAAGCAGCCGACTTATAAAAAATATGGCCTATCTGGTCCGTTGCTTGGCGAATCCTATTAATCGTTTCTGAACTTTCTCTCTTAATATCAAATAGAGCATATTCCATCCCATATATGTCATGCCAAAAATCCTTTATTTGGCTAAAAAATTGTTGTCGATTTTCTCGAAATCGGTTCATCTTTACCCTCCAAAACCGCCTTTTGAACCACTGCCTATTCCTGATTTGTAATTCGATACATATGTTTTATAGTCAGCACTTTTTTGTAATGATGTTTTTGTTCCATAATATTTCCCACCATGGTAGTAACTACGCGCATAAGTTGAATCATTATCATCGCAATAATACGTACCCGTTTCCTTATCCCAATCCCAATCATCGCAATCCGTTCCTGTTGGCTCTGCATATCCCCTTTCCTCTCCACAAGCAGTTAACGTCACCAAAGCCGCAGCTGCTAATGCTCCTGTCATCATCTTCTTTGTTTTCTTCATGTTAAAAATCCACCTTCCGATGTTGCAAGCATATATCCTGTTGGCGTAACATATAAAACATACACACCTCGATCTTCATCAATTTCAGCTGAGTCACGCTCCCACTCCTTGTCTTCGATATATGTATATATACTGCCGATCATGCTTAAAATATCTAAATGATTCGCCATATATTCAAATGTGATAAGCGGATGATTTTTAGAGGTATTTAATTCGCGAATTTCAAGTTTAATACCTTCGCATAAGAGCTCTTGCATTTCCATAGGTGTTTCTTCATACAATTCTACATAAATCACGAATAACTCATCTTCAATAGCAGAAGACAATTGTTTATAAGTCTTACCTTCTTTAATAAAAAATTCACATTCTCTTCTTGTTAAAATTTGCGGCAAGTCAATTTTAGTATAATAATAGATTGGTTCAAACTTGTCTTTACCTTTTTGCAAACGATATTCTAACATTGCACCTTCGAATTGCATAACACACTTCCCTTTATAAATATTGTTTTTATATTCATCGTAGATTTTTCTATCCAGAAGCTCCTTATTTTTTTATACGACTGAGATTTATAATTAGTTTCATATTATTCTTCTAAACTTCAACTTAGGTATCATTAGGGTTTGTATTTATTTTTGAATATAAAAATCTCACTTAAACTAGAAAGATTTAACCTTTCTAATTTAAGTGAGATTAAGTTTATTATTACTTGCTTTACTTTAGCATTTTATTAAAAACCTCATTTTTCAAATTGCCCTTTTGTTCGTTCAATCATCTTTCGTTTTTGAATTTTTGCTTGTGTTAGTTGTAAAGATTGCTTTAATGTTTGTGTCCTCTTAGCTTGCTGAAGTGCAATCATCATTGCGGGAATTAAGCTAGCTTCAGAAACCGGTTTAACAAGATAACCCATTATATTATCTTGCTTAGACTTTTCTACAAATTCTTTTTGACTATATGCAGTAATCAACAACACTGGGATATCCAGCTGATGACCAATAACCTCACTTGCTTTTAAACCATTTAATTTTGGCATTTCAATATCCATTAACACTAGATCTGGTTTTAACTTAAAAGCAAGTTCGATTGCTCGATCCCCATCTCCTGCTTCCCCGACTACCTCATAGCCATTGTTCCGAAGCATCATTTTTAAGTCCAGTCTAATAATTGGTTCGTCCTCAGCAACTAAAATCCGTTTTTTCATAACATCACAACCTTTCTCGACAGGGGGAATATTACATATTGTTATTCCTTTGTTGAGCAAAAGAAACTCCTGTACACTTAGCAAGAAGCATTTGTTCGATTAAATCAGAAAGATAGGCACCAGCTTCAACTGAAGTCAGTCCATCTTTATGGATATTTGAAATGACCGTCCGATCAGCTTCAACTGTTTTTTCAGTAGGCCTATAAATCATGTATGCGCTCAAGCTTTCATCTGTATTTAGTCCTGGCCTTTCACCAATCAATGAAATAACAAGGTCACAATTAACAATAGCTGCTACTTCATCTTGCACCCATACACGCGCTCGCTTAATAAAGAACGGCTTTGCGACACTAATATTCTTTAATTTTAGCCCTTGTATTAAAGCAGGTAGTAAATCAACTACATTTGCTTCTACCGCAGAGGAGCTCAATCCATCACAAACAATAATTTGAACATCTTTGCCTTTTTCCCCGTTCTTTTCAAGATAGTTAATAGCTTCATCTGATAACTTTCGGCCAGCATCTAAATCCATTAAGTAAGACTTCATGTCACTAGCTCTTGTTTCCAGCTTGTGTAAACCCATATTTTGAAGAAAATCATCACTTACATCTCTTAATACAGCATCTTGTGCAGCTGCATGATCAATTAAAAATTGTAAATAGCTTCTCGTCAACATACGCGTTCCTGTTCGACCAATACCAATACGGGCAGGTGTAATACTTTGTGCTCGCTCAATGGATGCAGCGTTATGCGGCTTGTCTACCCCTTTTATACGTTCTTCTAGAAAATATATAGTTTCTTCTTTATTTTGATCGATATCGTTTTTTTGCGAATTCATGTTTTTCTTCACTTCATCAACTACTCTTTGAACAATTTCTTGAATATCCATTTTGCTCCTCCCCTCCTAATCAAAAATTGATAAATCTCCCGCACGTTTCGTCAACTTTCCATTTTCCATTAGGCCCATATTCTCCATCCATTTTTCGAACTCCCGAAGTGGTCGTAAGCCCAGAATCTCACGCAAACTAGCATCATCGTGATAGCTTGTATCTTGATAATTCAACATAACATCATCTCCACCTGGTACTCCCATATAAAAATTCGCTCCTGCAACTGCCGTTATGATACCGGCAACTTCCTGATCATTTTGATCGGCATCCATATGATTTGTATACGTTGGAGCAATCCCCATTGGTAAGCCATGCAATTTCCCCATAAATCCGTCTTCAAGATCCGCTCTAATTAATTGGCGTCCATCATAAAGTGTCTCCGGTCCAATAAAGCCAGAAACAGTATTCACCATGAAAGGCTTCCAGTGGCGTGCATAACCGTAGCTTCTAGATTCAAGCGTTTGCATATCTACCCCAAAATCAGCATTTAAAGAAACCTCAGAACCTTGCCCTGTTTCAAAATACATAAAGTTCGGACCTGTAGATGTACCATATCGAGCCATCATCTCATAGCCCTCATCAAGAATTTTTTTAGATATACCGAACGCTTCATTCCCTTTTTGCGTACCTGCTAAACTTTGAAACATAAGAGCGATAGGTGCCCCCTGCTTTAAAGCTTCCATTTGTGTTGTTATATGAGCCAAAACACAATTTTGAGTTGGAATTTGCCACTTCTCAATAAATTCATGTGAAAGAGTCAAAAGTTTTTTGACGGATTCAATCGTATCCACATTCGGATTGATACCAATAACTGCATCACCCGCTCCGTAGGACAACCCTTCCTTTATTGAATACAAAATGCCTTCTGGAACATCATTTGGATGGTTTGGTTGACAACGAAATGCTAAACGACCATGCTCTCCAATTGTAGTATTACAATGTGCTTGATATCTCATTTTCTGTGAAGCAAGAACAAGATCTATGCTGGACATCAACTTAGTAACAGCAGAAATCATTTCACTTGTTAGTCCCCTTGAAAGTTTCAATAATTTATCTGTACCTGTATCAGATGACAGAATATAATTTCTCAGTTCACCGACAGTCCAACTTTGAATATCCTTGTAAATCGTGTTGCTAATATCATCATAAATCAAACGTGTTACTTCATCGATCTCATACGGAATAACCGGATTCTCATAAATTTCTTTCAGCTGCATCTCGCTAAGTACTACTTTTGCTGCCATGCGCTCAAGCGATGATCCTGCTGCTACACGCGCCATCACATCCCCAGACTTCGCTTCACTCGCTTTTGCAAGTACCTCCCTTACCGACGAAAACGTATAATGAGTTCCTTTTACTACACAAGACAATTTCATCATTTAACACCCCTTTTTATATGTAAAAGATTGCAATCAAACGAAAAAAAGCGCTTTCACTTATCCCTGAAGAAATTTTCTTCGGGCGTGAAAGGCGCCTTTGCCTCAGTTATTATTTTAGTTCATTCTACAATACTCTCAAATGTTTTGTAAATAGTTTGAAAACAATGACAACACCATTAACGAAACAAAGCACCAAATCAATAATTCCTCGGCATAATTGTTGCTGTCGCTTCGCTTTCGCACAGATAAACAATGCGTTCGGAATCAGTAAGGATTTAACTTCTTTCAGCAGATTATGGACACCTGCTGAAAAGTAACTTAAAACCTCATTCATCTCACCACCTATAGAGGTGGGAGACTTCTGTACCTATCGCTATGCTTTCGGTACAGAAGATATTGCTGAAAGGAGTTAAAATTGTTATTTAAGATTTATTTAGGAACCCTCAATAGCTACTATCGGAAAAGTTATTGAAACTTTTGCCCCTTTGTCATACATAGGAAATGAAAGAACTCCTTGCAGCCTCTCTTCAACTAACATCTCTACAAGATGTAATCCTAAAGATGATGTATCGTCTAAAGAAAAAGAATCACCAATTCCACATCCATCATCCGTTACTGTAATCGTAACCATCTGTTTTCGTCTCCTCAAATTTATATCAATTTTCCCGTAATTTTGTGAAGGAAAAGCATGCTTAATGCTATTTTGAACTAACTCATTAACTATTAATGCAATAGCTGTTGCTTGATCTGAAAGACAGAATATTGATTCCCCTTCAACAGACACAGTAATATGTTGACTTGGAATAATGGACGAGGAAACTAGTAAAGAAGAAATTTGCTGTATTAAAACTTTAATATCCGCTTCCTCAATTCCACGTTGGGCCAAATAATCATGTACTAAAGCCATACTAGATATACGAGATATACTATCGTGAAATACCTCAGATACTTCCTCCGAGTGAGTGCGTTGCATCTGTAACCTCAGCAAACTAGAAATAACCTGTAAATTATTTTTTACACGATGATGGATTTCCTGAACGACAATGGCTTGAAATACACGTTGCTTTTCTTCACTATTAGTCGCTTTCATAAGCTGCTCTATATTTCTCTCATTCTGTACTACCTGTGAGATATCTCTTTCCTTAATTAATACCGCAATAGTCTCCCCATGCTGATCATTTATAGGAACAATATCTTGTTGCATGATTCCGCGCTCTTCCGTAATGCCTCTTGATCCAAAAAGTGGTTTTCCGGTTTTCAAACTAAATAAAACACCCGGTTCCATTTCTTCATACGCTATCTGCCCTAACATACTTTTTTTATACAAAGATGCTATATTGGTGGGCTTTGCTTCAGCTACAACGAAAGATGCGTTATCTTCTTCCAAAAGACAATCAATAAAAATGTCTGCTTGAGAAAGGTCAGCTATTATTTGAAGGTTTTTGGCCACACCTAAAATAATTTCACACTGTTCATTTGATAAACTTGTAAATCGTTTTAAATCTAAAATTCCCATCATGATCTATGCTCCCCTCTCTCTAGTTTTCCAAACACTATAGCAAAAATAAAAATTGCATTCAATGTGATACATAATCTCTATATCAAATTAAGTGGTCATAGGACAAGTTAAATTTCAACATATAGAAACAAAAAACAAGTTTTTCCTTGTTTTTGAATATAATATATATTACAATCCTAACTGAAAATGAAAATCATTATTAATTAAAGAAATGATGATTAATAAGTATTTAATATTATTCTTCACAATATTTGCAGTGCTATTTGTTATAAGTAGCATGTGGAGATACAGCATCAGACAACAAAGTCAACAAAATATGAAATTAAACCTGTTCTTGGTACAACGACAATTGAAGAAACACCAAAGTGTATTTTGACACTTTATTAATTTAAATTAAATCGCTCCGAACATAGAACGATTGTTATGGTTCTGCATGATTTGAATCTCGCTTGTCGCTATGCAGACCATATAGTTGCAATTCATCATCAGACAGTAGAAATAGTTCAAGGATCCTTTTTTTGGAACTCCATTATGTATCCCGAAAGGAAAAGGAAGGTATTTAAAATGAATTTAGAGCCTTATGGCGTGGAAAAGCACCCCTCACCTCAAGGTGTTCCTTTACATCAATTATTGAATAAAGATATTTTACTACCAATCATTAAACAGTATGGAAATTACTTAAATACTTCTTCCTTACCTGTAGCAGGTTCTTTATTTTTAAAACGTTATGCAGTGTTAGTAGCAGCTTCGAGTCTTGATTATTATGGACTACAAAAGAAAAGAATTGATTGGTGGTCTACAGCTCGATTAGATGTAACATCATTTAAATTGCTAATTGAAGAAAATCCAACAGAACTTTTTGACGACTGTTGGAAAAATCGCATTTTTGCACAAAATTTAACACCGATTATTACTATTATAAGCAAGGAATGTAAAATTTCCTCAAAGATCCTATGGGAAAATCTCGCTGTAAGGCTATTTGCAACTCTTCGTAAAAATGAAGAATTATATACTTTAAATGAATTAAATGAACATTTTAATGACCTTACAAGCGCTGAAGCCAATTGGTTAGGTATGGAGCAAAATCCTTTTCAGACTTATATTCAGATTAAAGAGACATGGATTGAAGCACCAGTTCGAAAAACGTGTTGCCGATACTATGAAGTAAATACAAAATCTGATATTCCATATTGTAAGAAATGTCCATTGAGGAAATAATATATTATTATAGAGAAATTGATTTCATACATTAAAGGTAACTGTTCAACCTAGAGTTTTCTATGATCAAATAAAGAGGGAGCATGTTTTTTCATTAATAAAAACATGCTCCCTTTAAGTCAAATTTACTTTATTAAATATGATAAACTTCCTGCTTTAATTTACTTAGAAGGCGATTGCGCTATCGAAGAAAACAACAAACCTTTCTAATATTAGACAGCCTGCCGTAATTCTTCTTCCTCTTGTATAACCTGCGGACTCGTGTTTTCTTCTCTACGCTGACAAATGTTATTCCAAATTAGAGCTGAAATAACAAGTAGGGTCCCTGCTATATCAAAGATTGTTATTTTATATCCTTGTAACATCATAATGACTAATGTAGTAATTGGAACGAAATTAATAAATAAAATTCCATTAATAGATGATAAGATTTTCACACCATAATTCCAACTAAGCAATGCTACAATACCTGGTAGTGTCATCATAAACAATAAATCATATTTAATAGCAAAAATCGTTTCCGTACTTGGGACTGATACATACCCTTGTGCCGTGATGATCATTGTGATGATACCTGTTACAGCTGTGCCAAATACACATGTTAATGTAGAATAGCGTAGAGTAGACCAATCATTAAATGTTTGACCACCCATTGTATAAATAACCCAACCTACAACACCAATTAATATAAATGCGAGCGAAACTAGATTATGTTTCAGTGTAAGAAAGAAACTCATATCGCCTTTTGTAATAACAAAAATAGCTCCAATAAAAGCAATGATCATGCTGCTAATCATATACTTCTTCGGTTTCACATGTTTATACCCCCATAGAATAGCAATCGAAATCATCGGCATTAGTGCTTCCATAATCGACGCTACCATAACGCCAGATTTCCCCATTAACATCTGACCTAAAAAAACTAACACGTTGTAAACAGTAAACGCCATCGTCCCAAAAAAGACGAGCAACTTACCTTTCCCCTCTAAACGAAAAGCTTTTTTACCTTCTTTCATCCATAATAAAATAACTAATACAATCGATACTGCCCCATATCGAATAATTGAAAAATAGAATGGACTTATATATTCAAGTGCATGATCTGCAACTGGAAACATGGCTCCCCATGACATACTAGCAATTAAACATGCTATCATACCTACTATTATTTGACTTTTTCTCACTGTTTTTCCTCGTTTCTCTACAACTCTATCAATTATGCCTCGGCATAATTGGTCCGGAGGCTTTGGGCCAACAAGATGTTGGTCACTCAGTCGTTGCCACAGGACGTGGCGTTCTTAGACTGAGTTCCTCTATTTCAGCGGGTGTTTGGGCACCCGCTGAAAGAAGTTAAAATTCACAATGAGAATTATAAAAAAGAAAATACATCACGTAAAATGATTGAAAGTGATATTAACTATCATTTATAATGATAGTTTTTAAGGAGGGGTGCTCAATGGAACTTCGAGATTTACAGATTTTCAAAAGTGTAGCAAATCACCAAAGTGTCAGCGGTGCTGCAAAAGAATTAAATTATGTACAATCCAATGTAACTGCACGTATTAAACTATTAGAAAAGGAGCTCAAAACACCGCTTTTTTATCGTCATAGAAAAGGGATGACATTAAATCCAGAAGGGCGGAAAATGCTGGCTTACGTTAATAAAATTTTGCAGGATGTCGAGGAAATGAAACAAGTCTTTTTAGATAATGATACACCGACTGGTACATTAAAAATCGGTACAGTCGAAACAGTGAGTATATTACCAACCATTCTAGCGTCTTACTATAAGGGGTATCCTAATGTCGACTTAACACTGCAAGCTGGTTTAACTGAGGAACTTATTAAAGAAGTAGCGGATCATCAATTAGATGGGGCTTTTATAACTGGACCGATTAAACATCCAGTTTTAGAACAATATGATGTATTTACCGAAAACCTCGTTCTCCTATCACAAAACAAATCCTTTCACATAGAGGAATTTATGTCTACACCAATCCTTGTATCTAATCAAGGTTGCGGATATCGTTCCAAGCTAGAACTCTGGCTCAAAGATGAAGGTTTACTGCCAAAAAGAATCATGGAGTTTAATATATTAGAGACAATTTTAAAAAGTGTAGCAATAGGTCTTGGCGTTACACTTGTACCACAATCGGCTGCTGAACATCTTTCTTCAGCAGGCAAGGTTTATTGTCATCCAATTCCTAAAAAATACGGTACGATTTCAACCGTCTTTATTCGACGAAAAGATGCATATATGACAAATTCGATGGAATGTTTTTTAAAAACAATTGCTGAGCATCAGCAAATATAGGGTTATTAAGCCCATTGAAAGCGCCAAATCATTGTGACTTAGCTATTTTATCGAAAAGCTAAACGCTTATGTTTTAGTCCCAAGCGTTCATAATCCACAAACGAATGAAGGCAAAAATAAAAAGACCTAGGCCGGTACAATACCAACCTCAGGTCTTTTAAGCAATTAATAAGTCAGATCCATTGAGTCTCTTAGTGTCTTATCCTTGCATATTTTATTGATCTATAGTGGATGCTATTTTGCATTTTTATCGGGTTGATGAATTCCAAATATATTTCCTTCAGTATCAATATAGTATCCTTGCCACGCCATTCCTGGTAGAGCATATTTCGGCATTGCAACCGTGCCGCCATTCTCAAGAATTTTAACTTCTGTTACATCGTAATTTTCCACACCCATTGTACAAGCAAATCCGTTTAAAGCTTGGTTTGGTTCCGGAGAAGCACCTTGACGTTGCATTAAAGCACCATTGATTCCATGCTCGTCTTCATTGCCAGTCACTGCTCCAAAGTAAGGCATTCCTGCATACTCACTCCAATCTTGAAATGACCATCCGAATACCTCTCCATAAAAATTCTTTGCACGTTCCATGTCACTTACATGAATTTCAAAATGAACTAATCTTCCCATGATATCCTCCTCGTTATAAAGCAAAATCTTACTTGAATTAATATGTGTTTAACTACAATTACTATAAAATATTATTATGTGGAAGGGAATTTATTTGTATGCTTAATTGACTAAATAATCCCACCTTAACACAAGAACGTTTGTTCTCATTCTATCACAACGTCGTAGGTTTTGACAATCGTCGGTATCACGAAATTTTTCAGACACTCTACCGGTTATTTTCTGCATGAACAAATCTCTTTAGCTCAAATTATAGGAATCGTGGCCGTTACTTAATAAAAGTTGAAGACTACAAGTGAAAAACAAGCATAACTAATGCTAGTTTCCGATTTTTATTGTTAATTTATAGCGTTTAAATGATTTTTTAAATACTGAATAAATGGATGCTCTTCTAAATCTGTTTTGCGTGTACATATAAATAAACTTTGCTGAATATCTGCCTGTTCAACATACACCCGAGCTAGTTTCCCATTTGTTATACTTTCCTTTACACTGTAGGACGGCGCTAAAGTCATACCGTACCCTGCTTCCACTACTTTAATCGATTCATGTAAGCCCTGCATTTGAAGTCCTAATTTAGGTAATGGACTGTTTAACGTGTAAAAAACGGCCTCCAATAAATCTAGTGTTGAGCTACCACGTTCCCGATATATAAATTCCTCTTTCGATAATTCATAAATGGAAACAGTTTGATTTGCCAAAGAATGTGATGGGTGAACAACAAACCAAAACGGGATATCTAATATTTTTTCAAACTGTAAATCAGGGTGACCAATTTTATTTTGCACGACGAAACCAAGATCCACTTCATAACTCATGACTTGCTCCTCCACAGATTTCACATTACCTAACGACACCAAAAATTCAATGTGAGGATTAGCAAGCTTATACGCTGCTATAATAGGCGGGAGTATATAGTTTATTGGTATATAGGAAGAAGCAATATGTAATTTTTCTTCCTTCGCTAAAAATTTACCAAGCTTTTCATCAATTTGTGCTTCTAAATAAAATAAACGCATTCCCTGCTCATACAAAAACCTCCCCTCAGGAGTTAATTGAATGCCACGTCCTTTCCCTTCTATCAATTTTGCCCCTATTTCGCTCTCTAATTTCCGTATTTGAATAGTGACGGCTGGTTGGCTAAGAAGCATTTTATTTGCTGCTGCAGTAATTCCTCCAAGCTTTGCTACATTCGTAAAAATCCTTAACGCATGCAAATTCATTTCATTCACACCTTTCTATCAATCAATTTCGCCTTGGCGTAATTGTAGCTGTCGCTTTGCTTTCGCTACAGAAAATATTTGCCGCTGACGCTTCGCTTTTGCGCAGATAAACAATGCGTCCGGATTTTGAATTGTGCCCGGGCCTGCACGAGGGCCGACACGATGTCGGTCATTTCGGTAATGCCACAGGTCGTGGCATTTTTACCGATGCAGGGCAGTTAGCCGTTTTCGCAGGATGCGTGCGAAGGTTTTAGGCTAACATTCCTTATATTCACTCCTTTCAAAATCCGTGAAATCCGCCGGAGGCTTTGGACCAACAGATGTTTTTTGTACCGAAAGCGTAGCGACAGGTACAGATGTTTTTTTGCGCGAAAGCATAGTGCTAACGCAGCGTCAGCGACATGATGTTGGTCACTTAGTCGTTGCCACTGGATGTTGCGTTCTTAGACTGAGTTCCTCTATTTCAGTGGGTGTTCTAACCCCCACTGAATAAAGGATAAATTTAATTTATGAATAAGCAATTTATATATATTTGTTTTATGTATTATTTAGCAGTATTTTGGGTATAGAGGTGATTTGATGGAAATTTTACTACATGAATGGTTATCAGTAAATGGATTTATTTTATTTACAATTGGCTTACTCGCAGCAGTCATTGGTGTTCTTTTCGGCGCTGCAGGCTTCGTTTTGTTACCCGCAATGTTACTTATTGGCATTCCGATTCATACAACCGTAGCAGTTAATAAATTCGCGACCGGAATTTCAGCTCTATCAAATGTCGTATCATTTTTAATTAAAGGACATTTATCGTTAAAAAAATTTACACCTTTAATTATGATTTCTAGTTTAGGAGGTGTATTGGGCGCATTTTTAGCCACTCGATTATCGGGACAAGTCATGAATGTGGTAGCCTGTGTCTTCTTAATTTTCGCATTTTTCATTGTACTTAGCAGTAATAAATTTATGGTAAAGGATATTAAAGAGACAGCGGAACTACCAATTAATAAACTCATACCGTTTGCGATCTCAATATATGACGGTGGTTTTGGACCAGGCTCAGCACTTATGAATGTAACCTATCACCTTAAAAAGCAATATACCTATATAAAAGCGGTTGAGATAACAAGAATTATAACGTTTTCAAGTTGTACAGGTGCATTTCTCTTTTACTACTTTACGGGCATTGTTAATTGGGGAATCACCATTCCTGTTTCAATTGGCTCTATCGTTGGCTCGTTCTTAGGCTTAAAGATAATTCCTTATATCAAAACAAAGTGGATCCAAATTTTATTACCAATTATATTTTTCTTGCTAATTGTTCAGGTCGTATCGGATTTATTGATATAACATAACACAACAAAAATAAAAAGCTAGATTTGGAAAATGAAATATTCTCCAAATCTACTTTTTATTGAAAATAGGCTATATTTTTAACTCTTTTATCCCTGCTTTTAATGTGTCTGCATCCATTTTTAATGTTCTCCAGCTATCTTTAGCTGATTTCAAGTTAGGTAGTAAAAATTTGAATTTATTTTGTTCCGCTTTTTCAGATGCATTCTCGATATGTCTCAGTACTCCTGAATATTGAGAGTCTAAATCATTCCATTGTGCAGACATAAAAGTAAGAGCATTAATAGCATCATCGAGTGCATTGTACATCTCACTAATATTACTATGTGCAATTCCAACTACACGATTTAATGTGGTTTTATAATCAACCGTCTGATTTAATTGTGTTAATAACGGTTCTAATTGACCTAGTTGGTCTCTAGCTACCCCCAGCATGATACCACCAGCAATCCAAGTAGGAATAGAAGGCACAGACACTGTTATTATTCCATCGGACTCTAATTTTTTATAATAGTTTACAGAATCTAAAACTTCTTTTAGTCGCTTTTGATCATCCTCAACTGCAACCCCTTGATTTTTTAAAATCGACTGCAAAAGATCTTTGTTACTGCCAAATGCTCTTACATCTTGTCCAATATCGTCTCTTAATTTAGTTAATTCTTCTATTAATTGTTGTGCATATTTTTGATTTTGTTGAATTTCTTTTCGTAAATCTGTTATTCCTTCTATTAATGTCTCTCCATCTCCTGTATTAATGGCCTCTACAATTATGTCATAATAATTTTCGAATTTTGTATCGTATTCAATAATACCTGTCAATGTATCTATAAGCTGTTTTTTTACTTTTGTATCCCATGTATATGCATGTGATCTTGCATCCTTTTGATCCTGTACAATTTTACCAGGTAAATCTGTATAACCATTAATATTAATTCCTTCAAAGTTGACATCTGGATTCTTTATTAACATATAAGAATAGGCATTCATAGATTTTGCAAAAAGCCCCGCCTTTTGCAAAGTTTCTTTCATCTTTACTTCATTTGCTGAAAGAGACATATCACTATTGCTTGTTTGTTCAATTTTACTTGTCTCTGCAAATGCTGCTACTGGAGAGATTACAGAAGTCGTTGTCAAAGTTAATAACGTCGATACAGCGAGTACTTTGTAAAGAGATTTTTTTTTCATTTTATATTCCTCCTATCTTTATTTCAATTCTTTTCTTCTTGTTTAAAGGCAATGTCTTTTGCAATAAATTCTGCATCTTGATGAATGTCATTCCAACTATGTTTAGCAGCTTTTAAATCATCAGGTATTAAAAAGAGCTTATGTTCTTGCATTTGATCGATATTATCATATAAGTCTTTATAATTTGCCCCCATAGTATTCCATTGTTGTTGAATATTCGTTAGAGACATTATCGCTTGATCCACTGTTTGATATAAGTATGTCAAAGTGTCTTTGGCGTTAGTAAGTGAAATAACTGCTTGATTAGCGAAATCGGCTTTCATCGTTAATTCCCCGATTTTATTGGAGATTTCGTTGTAGGAGTTCATATGATTAGATGCCGTAACACCAGCTGCTGTTCCTAAACCAATACCAGCTGCTCCGAGAGCTGTAAGGCCACCGACAACAAGTGGCGTTGCTGTTCCGCCAGTCACAACAATTACTACCCCTCCTGCAATAGTTCCAATAATTAAAACTGCTGCTCCCAATCCACCACCAATTGACCATGCTAGTACATTGTCAAAATGTGCTTTTTGAGTGGCACGTAGATTCTCAATTTCAGTTTGAAGTTGTGGAACCAATGCCTGTTTGCCCGCTAATATTGCCGTTAATCCCCCCTTCCCATCTGGACCACCAATATTATTTTTAAAATCTATAGTATTTGTATATAGCTTTGTTTTGAAGGCTTCTAACATCTTTATGACTTCTGTAACTTCTTTTGAATTTGTATCAATCGAACTGATTAAATCACCAATACCTTCTTTTAGCCCTTCCTTATCTTTCTTTTTTACAGTGTCTATTAATGTGTCGTAGTAATTATTAAATTGTTCATCGTAATTTACAATATTACGTGCTGTCTTTTGAATTTTTGGCTTCGCTGTACCTAACCAATAATTCGCATTGATTCGAGACAGTTCCTGATTAAGGTGAATATTTTTGATTAACTCTCCCCCTTCAGAACCTAAATCAATATTTGATAGATTTACATTTGGTTGTTTAATCATTGTTTTTGCGTACAAATCCATAACAAGAATATGAGAACCTGTTTCAGCTAACGCTTTCTTCAGTCCTTCAGGTCCTAATGTGTAATAATTCCCAATTCCCTGTTCTTGAACGCTCTGTTCTTGCGCAAGCGCCTGAATAGGGCCACTGTTAGTTGCAGTTATAACCGTTGCCAATGTGGCCACGGTTAACACCTTATATGAAAGTTTCTTCAAATCTAATCCCTCCTAATTTTTCAATAAACTATCAAAATTTATGAACTTGTTCTTCAAGTTGACCAATACCATTTTTTAATCGTCTTAATGTATCTTTTTGAGATAGATTGTTAGTAGTTTCAGCATCCGTACTTAACTTCGTGATACTACTTTTTATTAAATTCAAATCTTCTTTATAGCGTTTCAATAGGTCAAGTTCTACATCCACTTGACTAGCAAATGTATGTAAATCATGTTGAATAAGAAGAAGCATTGATTTTTGTAAATCTGCTATCGATAGTTTCGTTGTTAAATCATATAATTTTTGGTTTTGCTGCTCTAAATCATCTAAATATGCTCGTTGTTCTGCCTTTAGTTTATTTACTTCAGCGAAGGTACTATATGTTTTCTTGATTCTTTCTGAGTCAATTACTTTCATAAGGTCATGCTCTTTCGCTTTTGTGGCTGCTGCTGCTGCAATTTCACCTTGATTATTTTTTTCAATTGCTTCCCGTGCTTCTTTTTTAGCAGCTTCAATCTCTAAAGCAGATTTACCCTTGTCTTTTGCTTCTTGCTCTGCTTTTTTCTCTGCTTCTAAAATAGCGTTGTTAATTTCTCTTCCTTTGTTATACGCTGCTGCCGCTGTTTGAGCAGCTGGTTCAATAATATCTTTTGAAAGACTATAGATTTCTTGGAATATTTTTAGTCCTTGTTCATTTAAAGCCCCTGGTAGAAACGCTATTTCTTGCAAATCATTTTGAATTGATTTTTTAGTATCAAGTAATTCGCCTTTTAGCTTGTCTATCTTCCCTGTTCCTTCTAAACTAAGTACTTCCTGAGCTTTTGCCACATCAGTATCGAGATTTTTAAGCTTTTTATCAAGCTGTAATTGAAGATCTGTTAATTCATTAATTTGATATTGAACATTTTCCTGATTTGTTATAACCATTTCTTGAAGAACTTCCAACCTATCGAGGAAACCTTCCTTATCTTCCTTATTATCTACATACTCTTTTAATGTTGGATAATAGCTATTAAATTTAGTGGCAAATCCTTTACTTTTTGAATTAATTAGAATTAACTTTGGGTAGAGTTCCGATGTCCATTCCTTCATATCTTGTTTGATTAGAAATTGATCTGTATGTAAAGCTGGTACTTCATCTAGCTGTACATTCGGGTTCATTAAAGATTGGTCTATATACATTTGGATTAATTTAGATTGTGCACCTAATTTTCTTAAAGATGACGAAAGAGTCACGTTCTCTTCTTGAAGTTCTGCTTGAGCAATAGGTGTTGCAAAAGTATGTACAGGAATAACTCCTGTTGCAACAATGGATGTTATCATTAATCCTTTAATTAATTTCCGTTTCATTCTATTTACCTCCCTATTTGATATTTTTCATAATAATTCATACGGTTTTATATATATTTTGAGCACCCCCCAATTTACTTGAGTTTAGGAAAAATCCTTTCTATTTCCTATGATGTAAATTTTAGTCATGTACACATTTTTTAGCAAATAACGATGGAAATAACCTATTTCACGCAAAAATAGGGTATTTCACTGTAATTTCGAGTCTGAAAATTGATTAATATTAACAATATTAATCTGAATGTGTCACAATCTAACAAAGTTCAGTCGTCTGACAACTAAATAATGACATATTTTTGTTAATAATAGGTTAATTAAGTAATTGGAATAATTCTATCAATTATTCCTTGGCCTAAGGACTCTTCTGATAAAAGATATTAGCTGTGAAATGGAACCTACTAAATTTTCATTATTGAGGGGTATACTTGACTTTGTAGTTACAAGGATCTTTTGAGGTTTTCAATGTTTCTAGATTGAAATGTAAAGAACCAATTGCTTTATAAAGGTTGGCAACTGGTTCTTTAATAAGATTTTTATTTTGTTTTGTAAAAGCTTATTAGCCCATCAAAAAAGGTATAGACTAAGATTGGACTTTCATCCAACGCGCATTTCTCCCTTTTGAAATAAGTTTAATTTCTCCTAATAATTGCAAATCAGTTAAAGCTTTACTAATTGTACTTTCAGCTATATCTGGGTAAATGCTTCGAATGCATTCTTTTGTAAAAGGTTGTTTTTGGTTATGTATAAAATTCTGAATTCGCTCAACCTTAGTATGTTTACATATAGAATCCAGTACTCTGCTATGTAGATCTTTATAAGCCTCAATAATAATAATTAAGAACTCTTTTAACCAGAAACTAATATTATGCCCATTACAGTACCAATTGACCGATGATTTATAGATAGCTTCATAGTATTCTGATTCTCTTTTCTTTATATATTCATCTAAACAAACATATTTTACAAATGTATATCCGCTTTTTACTAATAGTAATTGCATTAACATAAGCGCTAATCTACTATTACCTTGACTAAAAGGAATGATGCAATAAAAATTCAATATAAAGCGAGCTATCAATATAAGTGTAGGGAACTCTTTTTTACAGTTCAATAAATTGTACTGATTGCATAATTGTTCTACTGCCTGTGGAATATTTTCAGGTGGAAGAGGACGATAACAAATCGTGTGCATCCCTTTTTCAGGTAATCCTGGAATAGAAAATGGCTTTTCGCGCCATTTTGCACTGTCAGAGGTATTATAATGAATTAATTGAAAATGCAATTCTTGTATAGTATCTGGACTTATAGAAAAAGTACTGGATTTTTTATGTACAAGAGTCAAAGTTTCATAATAACAAAATATCGCATCTTCCGAAATTGATTGAGGTATCATATCATCTAAAATAAGTTCTTTTAATCGCTTATTCGAAACTTTTATATCCTCATAAACCGAAATATAGTTTTTTATGTATTGTAGGGGTATAGCTTTTTCAAGATTGGTAAATATATCAGGTCTTTGCTCTTTATAAGCGGTCAACATTCCTTTATATTCACTAATTTCACTAACTAAGTTAATTAGTTGTTGCTCAATTTTTATGTACGGGTCTTCGAAATAATTTCTCATCATGTTCCTCCTGTTACTATCTCACAATGCTCTATTACAATAATAAATTTTTTATTTTTTTTTTAGGAATTTCTAATGTTATTCGAGTATTACTATTCAAATAGCATCCGGTTTAATAGAGCATTTACTTTCTAAAAAAGAGGATGAATTTATTATTCAAACTTTTGTATAAAGGCTTTGAAATTACTATTTTATTTCAAAAAGTGGATGTATCGTAAATATAGATGTTGGACATTAGACAATATTAAATATCGGAATTTTATCATTTAAATGTACTGATTTTCATTATTTTTTGTAACATTTTTTATATGTTTTACTTTTAGTTGTAATACGTTTACTAAATAAACATAATTTATCGAGGTGTATAACCACTACGAGGCTATAAACATATCATTCAACCATATCACCAATTTTTTTCTCTTCATATTCATCTAGCACTTGTTTAAAATGCTCCACACTTTCAAATTCAGTAAAGTAGAGAAATTATCCATCGCAGTGCCAAATGAAATAACCGTGTTTATCTTTTATTGGTCATTCCGATTACATTTATTTGTTTATATGACTTTACAATATCATCTATCAGAGGTGGCCTAGTTACTGAGCTATTTCAATAAAAGAACTACACTACGTTGAATAATATTTTTTATCATACCGGAATTGAATACATTTTACGTAACAATCCTTTAAGTTAATAAATTATTGGTTCCAGATGCCAACTAAAGAGTATCTGTATTAGATGAGTGGCAATTTGTGGAACAATTTAAAATCATCCTTTGCAAATATCCCAAATTTGTGCCTTAGTCTAAGCCACTTCATTGATTGAACATAGCCTATAATATAATCAATTGAAGGGAGTTAAAAAAATGGTATTTCCAATGCGTTTTCCAGGTATGAGCCCGTTTTTCCCAGGCGGGAGACCATTTTTTCCAGGTAGACCGTTTTTTCCAGGCAGTCCATTCTTCCCAGTTAGAACATTCTTCCCGGTCAGTCCGTTTTTCCCGATTGGTCCGTTTTTCCCAGTCAGACCATTTTTCCCAGGTAGACCGTTTTTTCCAGGCGGGAGACCGTTTTTCCCAGGTATGGGCCCGTTCCGTAGATTTTGAAGACAAATGTCCCTATGTTTCCCTGGATAAGTAAGAATCAATCTTGAAATACCGATGATATTGTTAAAGCAAACGGCGGAGAGGCAACAACTGAAGTGTTGGTTAATGACTGGACTGTTTATATCACTTATTCTAAAAGATTGTCACTCAAAAAGCAGTGAACCCCAAAAGTTAGACCAAAAATCTAACGATTGGGGTTCACAAAGAGTGGCTCTTTTATTTTTTCTTAAAACAATTCTCAATTATGTTCTACAGCAGTATTAGTCATTCATTATTTAAAACTTAAATCTACACTACAAATGATTTACTGTAAAATAATAGTTTTAGCTCGATCTTCATTGACAGTATAAAGGAAGAAGTTTAATGTAATATCTTTCTCCTTTATATTTTTAAATGTTTCCACTTGTTTATGTGTTCTTAACACTCCATCATTAGAACGAGTTTCAGCAAAGATTCTTTCGCCATTCTGATAAATAACATTTTGTGTAATACCACCAAATTGCTCGTTCTTACTTTCTGATTCAACGATTAAATCATTGCCATTAGCATAGTAGGTAACATCAATTGGATACCCGTTTAATTCTGCTTTTATGGTTTGTGGTACATCAGAAATATTTGTAAGGTCTACTTTGTCTTGCTTTTCAGCTTCATAAGAGACAGTCGCATCTTTTAAAGTAAGAACAATTTCTTTATTCGTAATATCCTTTATTAGTTCCTGTGTTTCAAAGGAAAGATAACCATCATCAAAATAATTTCCTGACAATTCTTGTTCACCAATTCGCAATTTAATCTGACGATAATTATAGACATAAGACCAATTAGAATTGGTCTTTATATTTTTTTCATCAAAATATAGCTTCACCCTACTCGGTGTAATCACAAGCTCTTTAAATTGAAGTTGCCGAGAGCCTAGCTCAACTTTTTTGTCCACGTCGATAACAAAGGTAGATTGTTTAGCAAGATCATGATTGTATTGGAAATCCAAGTTCCATGTTTCTGGTTTATAACTTACTGTATCATTGTAACTTAAAAATACCCCTAATTTTTCTACCGCTTCTTTTTGTATCTCTAGTGAGTCACTTCTTTTAATGACATTTGGTTGTGGACGTTTATGAGTAACGCCAGAATTCGCAATGGGTTCATTTTCTACGGTATAGGATAAATAGGCGTGTTCAATGTTATTGGGTTCCTCCAGTTCGATGAGATAATCCAATATATATTGTCCTTTTTGATAATCATTTGAAATGAAATCTATTTGTGATATTCCATCTTGATGAATGTTTATCTTTTCAGGATATTTGTTCGAGTGAGCCAAATCTTTTAACTCTATACTTTTCAGTTGTATCTCCTTTACACCACCTAGTTGAAGTGTAACATGGCTGTTATGTGGGATATCCTCATCTGTATGTAGGACCCCTACTAATTTATCCGATTCCTGATTATAGACTGCACTTGCTTCCATCTGTATTTCTTTTCCGTCAATTTTGAGTAACGCTTGTTCGAAGTTTGCATAATCTATGGGATACTCGTGATCAATATCTAAGCTAAAGTTAATAGTAGTACCATTTTGATCTGAAACTACATTATGGATAGTTAAGACACCAACTTCATTTTCAGCAGTTTTATTTACTTCTTGTCCAAATCCATTTTCTAAAGAAGTAATAATGCCTGATCTATTCATATTTCGCATCCAGTCCAAGATTTCTGTTGAATATTTAGCAAATACAGTTGTGGATGATAAAACAATTGTAAACAAAATGGCGGATAATATAATTCGGGGTTTATAGCTATGTTTTTTAGTTTTATAATTACGATTTTGTTGTTTACGGATGATTTTACTCCACATTTCATTCTCATTAGGATAATCTACTTGGTCGCACTTCACTTGCTCTTTTATTAAATCGTCCATATTACTCACGATGCCCCCTCCATTCAAGTAACAAATTTTTATCCACTTCTATAAACTTTTCCATTAATTTTTTGCCTTTAAAATGCCTCGATTTAACCGTCCCCTCAGGGATTTTTAGAATTTGAGCAATTTCTCTATCTTTACAATCATGCACATACTTCAATACCATAACCTTCCGTATACGAACAGGCAGTTTGTTCAATAAATCGACTAACTCACTTTTATTTTCATTGATCTGTATTGTTTGCTCAATGTTTTGGGTATTGTCAAACTGTTTAGATGATAGGAAATTAAAATTTTCTTTTAATAACAGTCTGTTCTTTTTCTTTAAATAATTTCGAGACATATTCATGGCAATACTAAGTAACCAGGATTTTTGATTTTGTATGTCTCGAAAATCTTCACTCAAAGCTTTTGCAAATACATCCTGACATAAATCTTCTGCATCGTATTTATTTTGAAGCATGTAATAGCAAGCCCTGAAGACGTCTTTATAATATGTTTGAAACAAAACCCTCTCATCGCTAAAGTGTTCCACAATCCCACCTCCTTTTTCTGATTTCTATACAAGTAACAATTTAGTATTATAAATAGTTCATTTTTTCAAAAAAACTTTTATAGGATTTCGTTAAGTGATGTAATAAGTACATAAAATCAATGCTATTCTCTTTCACTGAAAAACTACAAAAAGGCTTAGAATAACTCCTAAGCCTTTCTCTTCTTAAAATAGTTCGAAATAATTCAGATAATTACTCAACAGATGTTACGCTTAAAGTCGATTTTCCCAATACGTTTCTTCAAGTAATGCATTGATTTTGAACGTGTTTATTTCGTCGCGAGTTTGCTTGAACATCTAACCTTTTTTATTAAATGTACAACTTTATTTCAAATCAACATGAGGAGCGGACACAATAAAAATTAGGCTACTTAACGCCCATTTAATATTGGAATCAAGCAACCTAAAAAGTGTTTGTGTGTGTCTCAATGACTGGAGGTTTAACAATTTCTATACAAAAATGTGTCACCTTACCCCTCCATTATTTATTTTTTCACTTATATATGTATTGAACTAATCTCGACGTTATTGGATAGCGACTGTTTAATTGAACAATCGCACCCGTTAGCCATCCATGTAGCGCAAAAACCAGCACTACATCACAGAAAATGAAAGATGATTAAGTTCTTTCATGGGAGTTTAAGTACATTTATTCACAAACATTTAGCCTTAAAATGCTACTCAGATACAATTCTTCTCTCGTCAAAGCACAGAGGGAACACTCTGAATATTCGATGTTGTAAAGTATCTTTATCTTAGAATATAAACAAGCCAATTTTCCAAATGTGAAGATCGGCTTGTTTATACTTTTTGACATTCATCATCTGATTCAAGATATTTTTTCTGACACTAAAATTGTTGTACTTGAAAACCTTATGTGTTTTCAATCGCCCTCATACTGTTGTCATATTAAGAACCAAAAAGCCTGTGAAGTACTTTTATTTTCTATCCTCAAGTACTAATGAATTATCTTTCGTTTTTGAACTACTTAAACCAATTGTTGTTAATGTTACGGGTATATGTTTTATAATTGTTGGTTTAATAATTGGTATATTGGATGTTTATATTGTTTTAAATTATTTAAGAATACAATCCAAATAAGCAATAAATAATTAAAAAAAGTTATGTCCAGTATTCTTATTGTTATTCTTTACTGTAGCTAACAAATTTCTTATTACATCAATAACAACTTGTGGTTGATCAATATGTATCGCATGTCCAGCATCTTCAACGATAATATGTTGTTTATTCGATGACAACTTAGCTAGCTCTCTCTGAAATCTAATCCAAGCAGCCATAGATTCCTTTGTATGGAAAGGCTGCAGACCGCCTGTAACGACTACCAATGGAATACTTCCAAAGGAATTAGAATTACGAACTTGTTCTAGACTTTCTTCAACCTCATTAAGAGAACCTTCTAAAGTAAATTGATTATAAAACGATTCCTGAACTTCTTTTGAAAATAAAGGAGGCAATATTTTATTTTGATCCTCATGAGTTGAATCCAAAAGAACTATTCCCGCAACTTCCTCTGGATATGTACTAGCAAATAATCTTATATTTAATCCTCCAAATGAGTGACCCACCAATACATATGGAGGTTTCACACCTGCTTTTTTTAGTAAAATATGTAAATTTTCAACACTTTGTTTACTGTGTCGGGGTCTATCATCTATACCGCTTTTTCCAATACCAGCTCTATCATAAATGAACATTTTTGAAAAATTTGATATTTCATCTTTAATCGGATTCCAATTATCTAAAGTTACTCCATACCCTGAATCGAAAACTAAAGTAGGACCTTCATGCTGCCTTCCTAACAATTCATAATATAATTCAATTCCACCTATATCTAGCTTTTGTTCAACTTTGTTCTCAATAAATGCACTCATATTCAATCCCTCATCTTCTTCCTCTGTTTAACCCAATCCAAAAGTTCAATTTGATTGAACTTATCGTAGCATGTAATAATTGTCTTTTCAAGCCAAAGTTTAATATAATTGAACTAATATTTTAGAATTAAAAAGGATGTTGAAAATGAATGAGTTAGGGAAACGAATAAAAAAATTAAGATTAGAAAAAGGAATGACAATTCTACAACTAGCCGATAATAAAATGTCAAAAGGAATGTTAAGTATGATTGAAAATGGGCGTGCAAACCCTTCTATGGAGAGCTTAAAATTTATTGCACGTCAGTTAGGCTGTGATCCTCAGTATTTGTTAGGGAACCCTACTCCTAATGAGCTAAAGTATTTACTTAAGAGATTAGAGGAAGCTTTTGATAAAAACAACGATGAGCAGATAATTAATCTAACCCAAAATATATTTGAACAACAGTTTCCTATTTCTTTGGAATCCGCCAGAATATTAGACATTTCTGGAAGGATAATAATAAAGACAGATCAAAACCGAGGAAAAAATTTGATAGATCAGGCAATAACAATCTATGAACGATTATCACTTTATAGCCATTGCTTGGCTGCTAAAGTATATGAAGTGGAATACCTTGCAAAAAACGGCAAGTATCATGCAGCTCTAAAAATGTTACGAAGCGTAAAAAAAGAATATGAGGAAAAAGCAATAGTAATTGATTTGTTTGTTGATATAGAAGCGAATTTTGTTGAAATGGTCTTACTCTTCGGAATTGGTGAATATAAATCCGGAAAGGATAAACTTAATCAATTAATAGAAATATCAAAAAGAAAAATGGTCTTTTATAAAATGGATAATATTTTCCGAATTGCAGCATTCCAAGCACTTCTTCATAACAATGAAAATGATTTTTCCTATTTTATAAAGAAATCCGAGCAGTTTGCTGTGTGTAGTGAGAATGATAGGTCCTTAGCTTTTACACTATTACTTCAAGCTCATTATTATAATCAAATACCAAAAGATTATGATCAAGCTCTTTTTTATTTAAATAAGTACGCTACCTTAATGAAGGGTAATCTTGACAATGATTTTTATTATCTTGAAAAAGGTAAAGCTTTGTTAGGTAAAAAACAGGTAAAAGAAGCGCTGAAAGATTTCGAAAGATTTGAAATGCCAAATACAAATAGTTATCCGCTGGAATTATGTATTCTCTACACAGCAGATGCATATAGAGCTTTTTGTCTTTTCCAGCTAGGAAAAGTAGAAGAAGCACTTATTTATGCAAAGAGAGCCGCTAGTAATATAGATTCGCTACCCGAAACACCTTATCATGATTATATTAAAGATACCTTAAAGTTAGTAAGTAAAAATTTATAATTTTATTGCAAAAAAAGGCTTAGGAATATCTCCTAAGTCTTTCAATTTTTCTATTGTTGTGTAACGCTTAATTTGAAATAGTCTAAAGGTGAAGTAGTTATCATCTGTCAATGTTATGTTATTTTGGTTTTGTAATCCTTTTTTTGAATTACTCATTGAAAAACGTCAGAGTATATTAAGATCACTAAATTTCTCGTTACTATATACTTCAATCATAAACGTGGGCAATGGCATTTGAAAAAGCTGCCGTCTGTAAAATACAGGCAGCAACTTTCAACTAGAGTAGCTATTATGATCTGTGCAAGCTACAGCAAATAATTTAATTTTCTATTAATTTTTTTGGCTTACTCATTTTTTGAGTTAAAACTTCGTAACTAATAAACAGCTAGTGGACCATAAGGACCTTCGATAATTTCTATTTTTGTTTCGAAAATATCTGTCAAAATTTTCGAGTCCATAACCTCTTCTACTGTTCCAAAAGCGGCAATTTGTCCATCTTTCATAGCACAAATTCTATCAGAGTATTTGGCTGCAAAATTTATATCATGCATAACAGTCAGAATTGTTCTTCCAAATTCATTAGCTGCACGTCTTAAATGCTCCATCATTTGAACAGAGCGAGCAACATCAAGGTTGTTCAGAGGCTCGTCCAAAAGTACATATTCAGTCTCTTGGCACAAAACCATCGCTACATATGCCCTTTGTCTTTGACCACCAGAAAGCTCATCTAAATATCTATTCTCTAAATCAGTTAAGTCTAAGAAATCGATATATTTAGAAATAATAACCTCATCTTCTATAGTCAATCTTCCCTTTGAATAAGGAAAACGTCCAAATCCAACTAGTTGTCTAATAGTAAGCCTAGTTACAAAATGATTTTCTTGGCGTAATATAGTAAGAATTTTTGATAAGTCTTTTGATTTGGTTTCAGAAACATCCATATTTGCCACCTGAATTTGTCCTTCCTCCATATCCAAGAGTCTTCCAATCATCAAAAGTGTAGTAGACTTTCCAGCGCCATTTGGTCCAATCAAAGATGTAAAACCCGCTTTTGGTATTTCAATATCCAAAGGTCCTATTTTTACTTTATCAGTATAGAACTTTTTAACATTATCAATTTTTATCATAAAGCCCTCTTCCTTAAAACTACAGTTAAAAATATTATTCCACCAAATAATTCGATAATAACTGAAACTACACCTTGAGCATGGAATACATGATACATCAAAAAGTAAGCACTCGTTATTATCAAAAATCCTATAGCTAGAGCCATTGGAAAAATATATCTATGATCATAAGTTGATGCCGCCTGATAGCTCAAAGTTGCTACTAAAAAACCATAGAAAGTAAGTGGTCCAATCAAAGCTGTTGAAATTGACATCAAAATAGCAACTAATACAAGCGTATAAATTACATTAGATTGATATTTAACTCCAAAAGAAGTAGCAACATCCTTTCCTAGTGACAATATATTTAGATTCTTAGAATGAGTAAGAAGTAATATTGCTACAATTATTACAATAGGAATTACAATAGGAAAATATGCAGAATCAGCATTATTAACAGAACCAAACAATCTTGCCTGTAAAATATCAAATTCAGAAGGCGCAAGTAGTCTTCTCATGAAAGTTCCCACTGAATTTAGCCCAGTTCCAATAATAATTCCAACTAAAAGCATAAGTTGTAAATTCCCGTATTTACCAGAAAGTAGCCATCCATAAAGTATCAAGCTCATTAAAACCATAACAACAACTTGAAATAAAAATGATCCAACCCCAGTAAAATTTATTAATGCACTAGCCCCAAAGAAAAATATAGTACTAGTTTGAATTGTTGAGTAAAGTGATTCGAAACCTAAAAGCGAAGGAGTAATAATCCTATTATGCGTAATGGATTGGAAAGCAACAGTCGACAAGCTCTGACAAACTGCTGCAATAATCATTGCAACAATAGCTACTATCCTTCTCTTAACAACTGGGATAAAAGAAGGTGAATCAATCGGAACTGGATTGTTATAAACTAAAAGTCCATATGAAGAAAGGATGCCCAAAGCAATCAATGTTATCAGCAAAAACCAATAACGCCTTTCCTCCTTCTTAGAACGAAAAGCCCTAGCTGATCTATTTTTATTATGAAGGCTAGAATCGATTTCGACATTTTCTTTATTTCTATATTCCAATGTGCTCATCGTAGCCTCCTTGGTTTTCTTTGTCTCAATAAGATAATAATAAACACGACTGCACCCACTGTTCCCAGTATTAAAGAAACAGGTACTTCAAAAGGCATTATAATTGTTCGAGAAATTATGTCACAAGCAGTTATAGTCCCCATTCCTATCAAACATACCCAAGGTAAATTACTCCTAAGATCATCACCTCTATACATTGAAACAATGTTTGGGACAATTAAACCCAAGAAGGGTAAATTTCCAATAACTGCTGCAACAATTCCAACTGCAAGAGAAATAAGGGCAGTCCCCACAAGAACAATCCTATTGTAATTAACTCCAAGGCTTGTTGCGACATCTTCTCCTAGTCCAGCTAAAGTCAATCTATTAGCATAAATAAAAATAAACAAAGTAACGATTACAATTAACCATAAATATTCATATCTTCCCACCTGAACAGGCGCAAAAGAACCGACAAACCAAGTTTCAATACTTTGTGTCATTTGAAAAAGAAGTCCCATAAAAGTGGACACTGCAGAAATAACTGCTCCAAGCATCAATCCAATAATCGGGACAATTAAAGAAGAACGAAGTTTAACTCTTCTTAAAAACAAAAAGAAAATCATAGTTCCTATAAAAGAAAAAATGATTGCACCAGTCATTCTTAAAACTAAAGTTGGGGCGGGAAATAATAAATAAACAAAAAGCAGCCCTAAACCTGACCATTCAATAGTCCCTGTTGTAGTAGGTTCAACAAAACGATTCTGTGTAATCAGTTGCATTACGAGTCCTGCCATTGACATTGCAGCCCCAGTTAGCATTAATGCAACTGTTCTCGGAATACGAGTAATGAAAAACATCTCCATTCCATCCTCTTGTCCACGTATATCATAAACTCCAGTAAATAGTGATATAATGCCTAAAATACTAACAACTATAGCCGCTAATATAAAAGACTTTGTCCATATCTTATTGTAGTTATAAAACTGGGGTTGAGAATTTATCTCAACCCTAGAAATTACATTTTTTAGCACTATTTTATACTCCTTTACACTACTTACCTAAAGTATTTGCAAGGTTTTCAAACAACTCTATATAAGTCTGAATTGATTCATTTGTATAAGTATCTGCTGGTGCATAAATGATATGTTTTTTAGAAACAGCAGTTGTGTTTTGAAGAGCAGGTGCGTTTGCAATAACATCCTGAGCAGGAACTGAATTTTCTTCACCAGATATTGCAGCATCACGATCTAATACGAAAAGCCAATCAGGGTTAGTTTGTGCAATAGCTTCAACAGAAACTTCATCACCTTTATGACCTGAAGTAGAATCAGCAACTTCTAATGCTGGAACCCAATTGAAAATTTCATACATTGGTCCCCAAACACGTCCAGAATGAGGAGCTGAAAAACCAATATCCCCACCACCAACGATAACACTCATAACTTTATCTTTTCCGTTATAAGCAGATTTAGCATTTTCGATAACTTTATCAAAATCAGCTACTACTTGTTTTGCTTCTTCATTTTTATCGAAAATTTTTCCTAAAGCAATTGTAGAATTTTTAAGTCCATTTACTAAGTTTTCTCCAGGCGTAGCAGCTTCCTCTGAAACATCTACATTAAGATCAATAACAACTGCATTTGGCACTAATTTTTTGATCTCTTCGTAATAGTCTGCAAATCTTTGACCGACGATTACAAGATCAGGGTTTGCAGCTGCTATAATTTCAAGATTTGGTTCGCGGTGATTTCCAATATTTTGTACCGAATCATCCTTTACATATGGTGAATCAGCAGGCATTACATCCTTTGGAACAGCTACTAAGTCAATGTTCCAATCAGCTAAAGTTTCAAAAGTTCTATTATCCAAAGCAACTACATTCTTTGGATTTACAGGAACAGTAACAGTTCCGTGGGCATCAGTGATTTCAACTGTCGCAGGTTTAGCAACCTCTTTACTTCCATTATCTTCATTAGACTTTGACTCTTGATTAGATTTATTACTTGAATCTGAACAACCTACTAACATCAATGTCAAAACTGCGATAATACCAACAAATTTTAAAAACATAGATTTCTTCATACATATACTCCTTATGTAATTTATTTTGAAAATGATGAAATCTATACATTGAGTTGCATAGTCATTGCTAACCACCTCAATTGCTATTGATAATCATTTTCATTTAACCTGTCTGTGAAACAGTATAGTCTTTAATTCTGTGAAAATCTTGTGAAAAATACAAGTTTATACAGAAGTCTACTTTCTAGCTTAGATTGGATACAAAATACTTTTATTGTTTCCGTCTACTCAATATCTATCAGAAACTGTTTGGTTTTCAGATTTAATAGAACAAAAAAACGAGCAAAACTGATTGAAACTGTTTTTACTCGTTTTTTTTCGATTATGTTTAATATTGATTGCTGTAACAAACGGTACTTTATATATTATCTTATTTTTACTATTCAATCATTGAATAGCCCCTGCCATGGATTGTTTGAATATATCTGTCTTTCTTCTCGCACTTTAGCTTTTTTCTTAAATACCCAATATATAAATCTACTACATTTGGATTGACTGCTACGTCATATCCCCAAACCTGATTCAAGAGCATTTCACGGCTCAATATTGTATTTTTATTCTTGATTAAATATACAAGTAAGTCATACTCGCGCTTAGTAAACGGGAGATTTTCACCACCTTTTGTCACAATTTTGCGGGATGCATCAACGAAGAGATCTTTAAATCGAAAGTAATCATTCTCGATTAACTGGATATAGTCCCCTCTTCTTAAGATAACTTTTATCCTTTCTACTAATTCTTCTTTTACAAATGGTTTTCTTATATAATCATCTGCTCCTGCTTGTAATCCTGCTATGCAATCCTCACTGGACACATTGTCGGTCACAATGATTATTGGGGTCGTTTTAACGGACCGTATTTGTCTGCAAATTTCCGGTCCAGACATACTTAACGAATCCCAATCCAATATAATAAGATCCCAATCTTGCTCGTATACTATATTTAAACCTCTGTTTTCATTGTGAAGTGTTAAAATGAAATAGCCTTCTTGCTTTAGACCGCTTCCGATTTTCTTTGCTAAAGACCGTTCATTCTTAATTACCAACACCTGCTTCACCTATGGTTCACCTCTACTTCATTACTTAATTTATTAAAAGAATATCGGTTTTATAAAACTTAAATTTCTAAAAAACTATTACAACAACTTACAAGGATAAATTTAGGATATTTCGCAATAAATATGTATAAAAATTGGATATGGTTAAACGTCGCGACACCGCACTCATTTGTGTATTAGGCATCTTCATGCTGGCATAAATTAATCAAATAACCGCTGGTATGCGAATAGGTGGACATGTGATTTCTAGTCCACTTCCACAATACCGATAATGATTATCATTGTCAATTAAAACCAGAACTTCCTGTATAACTGGTGGTTTAATCTATATGTACCAACTGGTCTGCTTCCGCCTTTATCGATAAGTATTTTTCCTGGAAATAACAATTTCCAAATCACACCTCTTTTATTTTATTTTATTACTAGTTTTTCGCTATGACGGATCTATCCACGAATTTGGCAGCGCTATCCACGTCTTTGGTGCTTCTATCCATGAATTGGGCGGCGCTATCCACAACTTTGGCTTCTCTATCCGTCACTTTGACGATTCTATCCGTCACATTGGCTCTTTTTTCCGTCACTTCGACTATTCTATCCGTCGTTCTGACCATACTTTCCGTCACTTCGACTATTCTATCCGTCGCTCTGACCATACTTTCCGTCACTTCGACTTTTCTATCCGTCGCTCTGACCATACTTTCCGTCACTTCGACTTTTCTATCCGTCGCTCTGACCATACTTTCCGTCACTTCGACTATTCTATCCGTCGTTCTGACCATACTTTCCGTCACTTCGACTATTCTATCCGTCGCTCTGACCATACTTTCCGTCACTTCGACTTTTCTATCCGTCGCTCTGACCATACTTTCCGTCACTTCGACTTTTCTATCCGTCGTTCTGACCATACTTTCCGTCACTTCGACTTTTCTATCCGTCGCTCTGACCATACTTTCCGTCACTTCGACTATTCTATCCGTCGCTCTGACCATACTTTCCGTCACTTCGACTATTCTATCCGTCGCTCTGACCATACTTTCCGTCGTTCTGACTAAGTAGAATTTTTTCTAAACCATCACCAACTTTTTTCCCCTTCATATTCTATAGAATCAGATCGAATATTGAGGGGGAAACGTATGGGGATTGAATTTACTGCTCTCCATTGGATTTACGTTGTTTTTATTGTCCTTATCATTGGCTTTATGGTTAAACGTCGCGATACCACCCTCATTTGTGTACTAGGCATATTCATGTTAGCAATCGTTGCTACAGGCGATATAACTTCGTCCATTAGTGGTGTTTTTAACAGTTTTATTTATGCTATCACTGAGCTTTTGTCGACCATTCTCATTATTTCTATTATCGTAGCAATGAGTCGGGTGATGATGACTTCTGGTATTAATGAGGTCATGATTGCGCCTTTTACGAAAATTATTAAAACACCCGCATTAGCTTATTGGACGATTGGTCTTTTAATGATGTGTATCTCTTGGTTTTTCTGGCCTTCGCCTGCTGTTGCACTATTAGGGGCAGTTTTGTTACCTGTTGCTCTACGTGCAGGTTTACCAGCACTCGGTGTGGCGATGGCGATGAATTTATTTGGTCACGGATTAGCTCTCTCAAGCGATTTTGTTATACAAGGAGCTCCTAAGCTAACTGCTGATGCTGCTGGTATTCCAGTTAGTGAGGTAATGTCTGCTAGTATCCCCCTTGTTATTACAATGGGCGTTGTTACTACGGTAGTCGCCTATATTTTATTACGACGGGATATGAAGCGTGGATCAGCGAATTTATTTGCAACAAACGACACAAATGAGGAAGTAGAACAAGTAGCTGCTGAAAACCTGTTAACACTCGGGCAAAAACGCTTTTTCGCAGTACTTATTCCAATTGCCTTTGTACTCGATGTCATCGCAATGTCTATATTAAAATTACAAGGCGGAGATGCAACAGCTTTAATAGGAGGCACATCTGTCTTTATCCTACTATTACTTTGTGTTGTAGCCCACAAAAAACAAGGGCTCGAAAAGACAACAAGCTATTTCATTCAAGGATTCCAATTCGGATTTAAAGTGTTTGGACCGGTTATTCCAATCGCAGCCTTTTCTATTTAGGGGATTCTGGATTTACACAAATTATCGGTGACTACTTACCAGCCGCTTCACATGGTATCGTCAACGATCTCGGTGTGGGTCTAGCTGCGGTAGTGCCATTAACAAAGGGGATTGCAGTCGTCACTTTAGCAGTCGTTGGCGCTATTACAGGCTTAGACGGCTCTGGCTTCTCAGGCATTTCCTTAGCAGGTTCCGTCGGTAGTCTGTTTGGCAATGCTATTGGAGGAGGTACTGCAACTTTAACAGCTTTAGGGCAAATAACAGCGATCTTTGTAGGAGGCGGAACATTAATTCCCTGGGCACTAATCCCAGCTGCTGCAATTTGTAATGTTAGCCCATTCGAACTTGCAAGGCGTAATTTATTGCCAGTGGCTATTGGTCTTGTGATTACAACCATTGTGGCGGTGTTTTTAATATAGCATTTGTAAAAGTAAGGAACTCTTTTAGTGGTTTCTTACTTTTTTCCCTTCCACACAATTCCAATGGTATAATTTAACTGAACAAATTAAAAAGGGAGATGAGTTCAATGAAAGTTTCCTATTGGCGTGGAGAAAAAATACGATTGAGGGCACCAAAGTCTGAGGATATTCATATATTTGAAAATTTAGATGATGACATACTTAAAAACCTTGATTCAGTCGCTTTTCCTCGTACAAATCAGCAAATTGAAGAATGGATAAATGAAATATCACAAGGGGCATCTTCTGAGAGTGATGATTTTTACTGGATTGCGGAGGATGCTTCAAACAATATCGTGGGGACAATTGAGGTTTCTGGTTGTGATGCAAAGAATGGGACCTTTGATTATGCTATCACGGTATTTCCTTCTCATAGAGGAAAAGGGTATGCTAAAGATATGATTTTAACGATTTTAAAGCATTATTTCTTTGAACTACGCTATCAAAAAGCAACAATCTGTGTTTACTCATTTAATGCATCTTCTATTGCTCTACATAAAAAACTGCGATTTGTTGAAGAAGGCCGGTTGAGAAATATGATTTATACAAATGGTACCTTTTATGATGAGGTCTATTTTGGGATGACCAAGGATGAGTTTAACTTGTTTCAGCAGAACCCACTTTTATAGTTGGTGAGATGAATTTGGATTTAAGTTACATTTCAACGGGTGTCTCTGAAAGAAGTTAAAGCCTCCAACGCATGTTACGGAATTATTCCAAGGCATAATTGATTAAAATACACTCTAATTAGAAAGAGATGACTTCTTTATATTGCAGAAGTCATCTCTTTCTCTCTTAACGTTGAGTATAATATTTTTGCAAACTCTTATGAAACATCTGCTGCAGTTGATACTCACTAATCCCTAAAACATTTGCTTCACACATTATTTGTTCGACCTTAATAGAAATTTGTTGAAGGTTAACATCCTTTGCTTCAGAAGACTTTTTAACAAGTGCTTTTGAGTTAGGTTTTATTGTGATTATTCCCTGCTTCTGAAGCTCCTTGTAGCTTTTATGAACGGTATGAAGATTGAGTTTTGTTTGAGCTGCTAAATCACGAATGGAGGGTAATGGGTCACCATTTTGCAATTTCCCTGTCGCTATTTCAAAAAGTAGTTGCTGGATTAACTGCTGATACAAAGGAGTTTTACTCATTGGATCTATTTTTACATTCAATTATATACGTATCCTTTCATACGGTTCATCGCCAAAAGATAGGGATGGCATTTAACCTCATGCTGTCCATATGATTTCTGTAAATTTTGTATCGATAACAATTTCATCACCTCATCCCATAGAAGTTAAAATTTCTTTTTCGTTATGAAACTTTGCATTGTAATGACCATCAATAAAACTAACAGCAGTGTTACTATAATATTGAGGCCATACCAAGATCCCACATCACCTGACATTAGAATATTTGTTGCATACATACTATTACTAGCAGGATTAACAATGTCTATGAATGGATGTAGCCCAGCGATAAAACGACATACTAATAGACTAACGATACTTATTAGTGCAATAAATGCCGTACTTTTAAAAAATGTACTCATCATCGCAACAAACGTAATGATGAATAACAGCCATACACAATAAAAAACTAATGCCCATAAAGCTTGTGTCATAGGAACAGTAGTAAATAAATACGCTGAATAGCCATAGGACACTGCATAGCCAAGAGCTATACATATAACAGCCAAAATATAATGGATGATGATTTTACTATTTAAATAAGAAGTTATCGATACTGGCCTTGTTAGGATAAATGCCATCATGCCATTTGCTTTCTCTCCTTGGATAATACTCATAGTGGCGACGACCAGAATAATAATGCCCAACTGATCAAACTGTGAATTTAACGTTGAGGCAAGTACTTCCTGTCCGACAGGTTTTGCCATCGTAGGATCAATTATTATACCTTTAACACCACCAGCTGATTGTAGAATAACCGGTAAATAATACATCATAATCGGTTGTGTTAGCCCTAGGAAAATAAATACAATTGGTAGCCACAATATTTTAAACTCTCTTGCCATTTGCTGTACTTCTTTTTTACTTAATTCGATAAAAGCATTCATTCATTTACACCACCAATTCTAAAAATATTTCTTCTAGATTGTCTTGAATACCTACTTCAAATTTAGTAAACAACACTTTTGAATCCAGTCCGTACTGTATTAATCGATTAGTATCTGCTTCCAAATTTCCAACGTGGATTTTGAAGCCATTTCCACAGCTTTCGATTTTCTTCACATAAGGTAAATGTTCGAGCATTGTTAACCACTGATAATCTACCTTGCGAATCATTACATAGATAGCTGATTCTTGATGGCGCTCAAGTAACTCTAATTTTGTAGCATCCTCTATTTTGTGACCATTTTTAATCATTACAAAGCGCTCACAAATTTCCTCCGCATCGCTCAATATATGCGTTGATAATAAAATGGTCGTTTCTTTTTTTATCTCTTTCAATAGGTTTAACACTTCTCTTCTCCCTATTGGATCAAGTGCTGATACCGGTTCATCCATAATCATTAAAGCTGGCTTATGCAATAATGCTTGTGCAATGCCAAGACGTTGCTTCATACCACCTGAAAACGTCCCGACATGGAGATGTGCTTCTTTCCCTAAGCCGACCTTTTCTAAAAGCAATGGGATCTCTTTCTGCAATTCATTTTTTTCTAAGCCAGAAAGTGTTCCCATAAAGGACAATGTTTCAAATGCTGTCATCCATGAGAAAAAATTAGGATACTGAGGTAAGTAACCAATTTGATTTTTCATAGATGAAATTTTTTGACCATCAAGAAGAATTTCCCCTTTGTCTGCATTCAGAATGTCGGCAATGATTTGAATTAATGTAGACTTTCCTGCTCCATTCGGTCCAATTAATCCGACACATTCATTAGCATCAATAACCATAGAAAAATCATTCACTGCTGTTTTTTGTTTAAACTTTTTCGTAATATTTTTAATTTCTAAGCGCATGTTTATTTACATCCTTTCTACCAATTATGAAGTAAAGAACAGAACCAATTGTATTAAAGAACAAAATAATAATTGTCCACATTAGTATGTTTTCTCTCGTATCTCGGTGCCGATATAGATCGAATAAAGCAACAATGATTAGAACAAATCCTACGAATAATAATGGCAAAATGATTGGAAGTATGCTTGCCCAATCCAGTTGGCTTAAATCATCAAAACTATAATGTAATTTCATTCCTAAAACCCCCATTCATTATCATTATTGATAATGATAACAGAGTATGTAAAAAATTTCATTACCTTTCTACTGTACATCTGAAAAAAAAATATATAGTATATTTATTGATAATGTTCTCATATTGATAACATTTGATTGCTTCCCTTGATTCCATCTGATAGGAGGATCGTTTTTATGCGGAATAAAGCAGAAGTTTTAATGCACCCTGTGAGAATGAAAATTTTACAAGCTCTAATGCACGATAAAGAAGAAGGCTTAAGTACTTTGGAGATGATTTCTATCATAAAGGATGTACCTCAAGCTACTTTATATCGTCACATTCAAATTTTAATGGATGAAGACATCATAAAAATTGTGAAAGAGCGAAAAGTACGTTCTGTTACAGAAAAATTTTATGCATTAAATGAAGGAGCAGAAAAACTTAGTCAGGAGGATTGGACACAACTAACAATCAAACAAAAATTAAATTATGTTTCCAACTATCAATTAGCTTTACTATCTCAATATCAAAATTATTTAAATTCTCTTGATGAAGAAGAAAGACTTGCAGATTTAGCAACTTTTTCATTTATCGATTTGACATTAACGAATGATCAATTTATGAGCTTTGAAAAAGAATTAAACGATTTAATAATTAAATACTATAATATGGCCGACTCAAGCAAAGAGACTGAGACAAAAACAATTGCTATAAATATTATTCCAAAACCTTAAGTAATATTTTTACGTAAAGAAATGGAGAAGATTAATGAAAAGAAGAAAGACAGTTGAAAACTCACGAAAATTTATCATGATTATAATTGGCGCCATCATCGCAGCATATGGACTTGAAGCGGTATTAATTCCGAACAATGTCATTGATGGTGGCGTGACAGGTATTAGTATTATGGGAGCACACCTTTTTGGTATTCCATTAGGCGTACTGCTCTTTGTATTAAACATTCCTTTTATTTGGATTGGCTACAAACAAGTAGGTAAAACTTTTGCATTGATGAGTTGTGCTGGGATAGCAGCTCTTTCTATTTCCACAGTGCTTATGCATGATGTTAAAACAATTTTAGGCCCAAATGATCCGTTATTAATTGTTTTATCTGGTGGTATGTTACTAGGTGTTGGGATTGGGATTGTCTTACGTAACGGTGGCGCTTTGGATGGTTCTGAGGTTTTAGCTGTGCTACTATCACGTAAGATTCCATTTTCAGTCGGGGATATTATATTATTTATTAATGCCTTTATTTTCTTAGGGGCAAGCTTTATTTTTGGCTTAGAAAGTGCATTATACTCAGCTTTAACGTATTATATTGCGAAAAACGTTATCGATATTATTCAAGTTGGTTTAGAAAAATCAAAAGATGTTCGTGTTGTTAGTGCAAAATCAGATGAAATCGGTGATGCTATTCAAGCTCGTTTAGGTCGTGGTGTTACATATACTAAAGGACGAGGCGGTTTCTCCAATGAACCAACTGATATATTAAACTGTGTCATTAACCGTATGGAAGAAAATAAACTTGTATCGATTATTAAAGATATCGATGAAAGTGCCTTCGTAGTTATTTCTGATGTATCAGAGGTACGTGGTGGGAACTTCAAAAAACGTGATATCCACTAAAACAAAAGTAAGTAAGTCACTCGTAGACTTACTTACTTTGTCTATTTACTTAAGGTTTACTTGCGTAGCTAGCTTTCCTACTTTTACTTTTTCATATTTTAATCCACTAATAAGACATAATGCTCCTATTACTACAACGGCTGTTGCGCCAAATAAGGCATACTGATAGCTATTCGTATAATTGGCTAGCGCTCCTGCAAGTGAAGGACCTAACATTTGTCCCAAAGCATATCCAGCAGTTAGGTAACCTAATATTTTGTGACTGTTCACAGGCAATATTTGTCTTGCTAATGTTGTCGCTACTGTAGTAATTCCCATAAAAGTTGCTCCAAAAATAAAGGCACTTATATAAAGTGTCATTTTATTAGTCGCAAACGCGGGTAAAATAATTCCTAACCCTTGAATTAACATAGAAATCAATAATGTTCTCACGTAACCATATCGCTGTGCAAGCGTAGACCAAACAATGCAGGATGGAATCGCTGCAATCCCGACAACAAACCATACAAAGGTAGCATCACCATGAAAGCTTGTTGATTCTTCTGCGATTGACACGATAAATGTTCCCGTGACAATATAGCCAAGGCCCTCTAAGCTATAACCTAAAATTAGCCACTTCATCCATGACGTAGGTGGGACTTTTTGTGGCGCTACTGTTTGACTTTGTTTCTGTTGTGAATGTTGAGTAACTGGCTTTATGAACAACACGACGAATACAAGCAATACGACACTAAACAACGCCAAAGCAATCCACGTTCCATTCCAATCAAACATTGCATGTATGGGTGATACAATAACCGCACTTAGAGCAATTCCTGCACCTACCCCGCTATAAAAAAGCCCTGATAAATGCGCTTTACCATTCCCAGCTAACTGATCGAGTACAAGGCTAGCAACAACTACAAAGATTAATGCACTCATAACCCCAGAAATAAAACGAAGCACATACCATACGATAACAGCATCAGTAAAGCCCATCATAGCCGTTGTCAAAATGCTAATAACGAGTGATATTTGTAAAAAAGGAATACGTTTACCCCCTATTTGTAAACGACCAGCCACCAATGCTCCTACTAAGTATCCTAAATAATTACTTGTCGCTAGAAAACCTGCTGTAGTATGACTAAAGGCAAAAGTATCTTGCATATACGGCAAGATAACCGTATAGGAAAAACGACCAATACTCATAGCAATGACTAATGAAAAAATGCCTCCTAATAAATATTGAACTGTTTGCTTGTGCATATTTTACCTCCCCTCCTTCTCACTATAACGAAAAATCAGATATCACAAATAGCACTAATCCTTTATAATAGATATCAAATAAATTGATGGCTGGAGGGAACATATGAATATTAATGATCTCTTAATTTTTCGGACAGTCGTACAAACAGGTAGCTTCTCTAAAGCTGCTGCAGAGCTTAATTACACCCAATCTAACATCTCTATGAAAATACAAAATCTTGAGGCTATGTATCAAACAACCTTTTTTTATCGAGGACATCGAGGTATCCGATTGACACCAAAGGGAGAACAGTTTTATGAAATGGTATTAAAAATGCTACATCTCTATGAAAAATCCTTTGAAATACTTCAGGATACAGAGGAAAATAGAGGACTTTTACGAATTGGTTCAATGGAAACGACTGCGGCACTACACTTACCTACCCTCTTAACTACTTTCCATAAAGCCTATGATCAGGTGGATATCACTATATTGACAAGTCCATCTCAACAAAATATCGAACGGCTAGAAAACTATGAATTAGATGGTGCGTTTGTAAATGGACCCGTTTATAAAGAAAATATCCTTGCGAAGGAGTTTGTTTATGAGGAGCTTGTTGTCATCACATCTAGCAAACATAAACGAATTGATAGCCAACGTGATTTAGAAAACAGCACATTTATTACTTTTCCTCATGGCTGCTCATATAGAGCTATTTGGGAGCATTGGTTGCGTGAAGACGGTGTGCAACCACAAAAGCGTATGGAATTTGGCACACTCGATGGAATCATTGGCTGCGTTGCTGCAGGGCTAGGTGTAACACTACTGCCACGTGCAATCGCTCAAAAATATATGGATACTCAGTCACTGTCGATGCACATACTAGCAACAAAGCAGGCACAAATCCCAACTTGGTTTATTTATCGCAATGACGAAGTACAGTCACCTGCGCTAAAATATTTTCTAGAGACGATCGATGCGTACAAATATCCGTCGATTTGAGGCGGGGCTATTCATCATTATGGGGTTCTATCCATCAACTTTGTCGCGGCTTTCCACACTTGGTAGAGTTCTATCCATCATCTGGGCGGGGCTATCCATCATTTTCATGGTCCTATCCATAATTGGAGGCGGAGGCTATCCGTCACTATTAACATCAAGATATAAAAAAAGGAGAAATAAATGGATTTATTTATCGCAAGTAATCGTCAATTACCTATCCGTTATTACGTCAATGAAGCGATTTGGATTCGTCGCGGTTGCTTAAATTTACATCAATTAACGCTGCCCTTTTTTGTAGAAGTAGAAATGAAAGAGCCACATCATTTATTGAAAATTACAGAATATGTTCAAGAAGTCCAAAAACAATATAGCTATACAGAAATTCAAATTATTATTAAGGACAAGAATATTTTAATGCACTTACAAAAGATACTCCCCCACACTAAGGCCAATCATATTCTCACTATTGAGCAACTAATTCACCCATGAAGAAAGGTAGCATTGCTCTATTAAATGCTACCTTTCTATTTTTAGTCAATCTGCCTCGGCATAATTGCGTCCGGAGGCTGTAATTGGCAGTTCGATGTTAAACTGCAACATTCCTTCCGTATATTTTGCGTTAATTTTGCCACCATGTAGTTCTACAATGCTTTTAGCAATAGCAAGTCCAAGTCCTGAACCTTCCGCTACACTTGTTCTAGATTGATCTTTTTTATAAAAACGATCAAATAGGCTCATTAGCTCTTCAGATGTAAATTCATTACTTTCATTTGCGACACAGATTTGAACATTCTCTTCTTTTCTTTCAAGAGAAACAAAAATCTCGCCATCACCTGTACTATATTTAATTGCATTCATTAATAAATTATCAAAAACCCTGACAATTTTTTCAGAATCTAGTGTAGCAAAGATCCGCTCCTCCGAGAAATTTTTATTGAATGTACGATGGTTTTCCTCCGCTTGAGGAATCAACTCCTCGATTAACTGATCGAGAAGTTCATTGATACATACCTCTTGTTGCCCAAGGATAATACTTTCATTCGTTAGCTTCGTATATTCAAATAAATCATCAATTAGGTTTTTTAACTGTTCGGATTTTGAGAAAGCAATCTTTAAATACTCATCATATTGCTCCTTCGTGTCGTATCTCTCATCTCTTAACAATCGTAAATAACCCATAATCGAAGTAAGTGGTGTTCGTAGGTCATGCGAGACATTAGTAATTAATTCATTTTTTTGTTTTTCAATCCTTCGTTCCATCTCTATATTTGTCATGATTGCTTCGGCCATATGATTAACATTGTCTGTTAATACAGCAATCTCATCCTGCCCTTTTTTCTTAATGCGATAGGCTAAATTCCCTTTTGCGATTTCCATAACCCCCTCCGCCAACACCTCAATTTGTTTCATTTTTCGTTTCGTTATATAGAAGAATGAAAAGGTAAATACAATAATTGCACTAAATAATGGGATAAGACCCTCATTCGAACTCGCGATAACCATCCCCTCAGGAATACCACTGACAAAGAAATATAAGTTTTTTTCTTCTAAAGTTAATGGATAAAAGGCAATAAATTCTTCCCGCGATTGCTTGATTGCCGGTATCTCATAATTATAGAGTGGGTGGTTTATCGCAAAATCCATTACATTCCTAATCTTATTATGCAAATTGATTTGTTCCTCTTCCACTTGCTTTGTTTTGTATAAAACCTTTCCGTTCTCATCGGTAACGATTACTTTTAATGCACTTTGTTTCATTTCAAGTTTTAAATTTTCTGATTCAATCATTTGCTGTATTGCTTCTAAACTATTATCATTGCTGGCTAGATCTGCGGCACTCTTCGCTTGATCATTTATTTCCTGCATCCCTTGACTATAATCAATCTTAGCTGTTTGGTTGATGTTCAAAGCAAATGAAAGAGCGGCTTTTGCTCCAAGTAAACCTAAAAATGCACAAAGAATAAAAGTTGTCAAAAGTTGTATTCTGATACTTTGCCGTACTTTTGTAATGGCGTTTAAAATGAGCAATTTAAGCTTGTTTAGTATGTATTTAAATGGCTTAATGATCTTTCTCAATTTTATAACCTACTCCCCATACTGTTTTAATATATTGAGGATTTCTCGGGTTTGTCTCAATTCTTTCTCGAATTTTACGAATATGTACCATTACCGTGTTTTCAGACTGTATAGCCTCTTCCTTCCAAACCTTTTCATAAATTTGCTCAGCACTCATCACAATGCCTTGATTTCTTGCAAGTAAATCAAGAATTGAAAACTCCCTTGGCGTAAGCTTCACTTTTTCATTATTGACGATTACTTCATGTGTTTCGGTATTGATTCGCATATCACCAATCTCTATCTCATTTTCGTTCATATCATCTAGTCGATTCATTTTGATATATCTACGCAGCTGAGATTTTATGCGCGCAATTAGCTCTAAAGGGTTAAATGGCTTAGTTACATAATCATCAGCCCCTAAAGTTAATCCAACGATTTTATCCATATCTTGAGACTTTGCTGACAGCATAATAATTGGCATCTCGGCTATTTCTCGTACCTTCATACACATTTCAATACCATCCACATTCGGCATCATAATATCTAGAACAATTAAATGTACTTTATGTTTCTTTAAAAGACTTAAGCCTTCCTCTCCATCACTTGCTTCTAGAACATCATAGCCTTCATTTTTTAAATAAATAGCAATAAGATTTCTAATCTCTTTTTCATCATCAACAATAAGTATTGTTTCTTTACTCATCTAATCCCACCAATTTCAAAATATAATCAATTTATGCCTCGACGTAATCGCGTCCGGAATCGGCTTTGTGATATTTCAAAGAACTCCTTTCCGATTCCGTGACAGGCTTTAGGCCCACAATTTTTTTTGCACGAAAGCGTAGCGGTAGCAACGTGTTTTTGTCTGTGCGAAAGCGCAGTGCTAACGTAGCGTCAGCAAAAGGGTTTTATCTGCGCGAAAGCGAAGCGACAGCGGCAACAACAGGATCTTGGGTCTTAGCTGTGACGCTGATTCCTGAGAGTCACCAGTCTCCACTCCAATCAACCTTTACACACTTCCTAATTTTAACTATTTTTTTATTTTAAGTATATAAAAATAATATAAACACTCTACATTACCGACTTTAATTTTCGTTTATAAAAATAATAAAAACATCCAACAATAACGACGAAAGCGCCAAAATATATACCGTATTTTGTTGCTATTATGGAAATATGCTCAATGTGTTTTCCAAAGAATAAACCAAGTGTAAAGTAAATCAATGTCCAAACAAAACCTGCTGTATAGTAATACAAAGCGTATTTTTTAAACGGCATGTTGTTCATACCTACTAAGTAAGGAAGTATATGTCTCACAATTGGTATGAAATAGCTTATAACTAAAGCAAAATGTCCGTATCTATCTAGTAGCTCTTTTGACTTTAATAAATATTTAGCCTTCTTCTTTTTCACCAATCTATCAAGTATTTTATGGCCAAACACCTTACCAAGAATAAATCCTAAGGAAAGTCCTGAAACTGCACCTAGATAGGTTAATACAAAAGCTTTTAGCACACTCATTTTATCTAACGAAGACATAAAGCCGCCGCTCATAACAATCATCTCATCAGGTAGAGGCATACCCACGATTCCTAACCATAAGCTGAAAAATAAAGCAAAATAACCATATTGCTCAATATATGATAAAAGATCCTGTAGTCCCATTAAATAGCCCTCACATTTCCAAGTTTGCAGCTCAGCACATAGGCAGGTGGAAGGTTAATCCATACTTTTTCATGTGTAATATCCTCAAAATAGTTTTGGATAAAGGATTTCCTAACAAGTGAATATTGGAATGTAATAAATTTTCCGTCTTCTAAGCACTCCTTTACATTCCGTAAAATACGTGAGGAAACTGCAGGATTCAATGATGTAAAAGGTAACCCAGATACGACATAGTCAATTTTTTCAATATTTAATGCTGACATATATTTGCATAAATCCTCAGCTGATCCATGTATTACGATTATACTCGGCTCATGCTGAAATTGTTCACGTAGCTTTCCATAAAAAATCTCATTATTTTCAATAAGAATTAACTTTGTTGAACGCTCTTTCCTTTTCATTAATTCTTTCGTAAATGAACCAGTACCTGGACCTAGCTCAACAATACATTGGGCATTTTCAAAACAAATTGTCTCGACCATTTTTTTTGCTAATTTTTTTGAACTAGGTGAAATCGCACCTATAGTTTTTGGATGTTTTATAAATTCAGTAAGGAACGTTAACATAAATTTTCTCTCTCCCCGATCACGAGTATTATTTGAATACTTTTAATATAAAGGGCACTTCTTAAAGATTTACGAGGAGATTTCTTAAATTTTTCTTAAGAGTCAGAAAAAGTCTTCAGTTCATTGGTTCTAATGATTATTTCCTATTCAAAATAGTCATACAATTGCTTCCAGTAGAATAGAAACCTATATAGAGTTATACGGAAAAATTAAGTGGGGTGTGAAAGGATGCTTAAACTAAATGATGCAAAAGAAATGGTACTCGGAATTGTGCAACATGACCCATTGTTTGTCGTAATACAAAATACGCCTTCAGAAGAAATACTGTATAATGACGACTATTTAGCGCATATTGAAGAATCGAATCATTATTCCATTGCAGAAGTCGCAGGTTGGTTTGAAATTACGGATGCGATGCTTCGTTATTACATTAAACCATTCGAACAGTATATTTTTGATAATGTTTCGAATAGCCCAAACACCAATATTCGTTTAAATCTTCCTGCCATCTTAAGACTTCGCATGATTTTACTGTTAAAAGATGAACACCGCGTTAGAGGCTTAAAACTTTTGCTTGGAATTGATGACAACGGTCAATTCATCAATCATCAAATAACTGCAACAACTATGGGTACTGATGATTTAGTGAATAAAGTTGACGTTCTTGGGAATGTTCTTCAGCAAATGATACAAACGGGGCTTTTCAATATTTTCCCAAGCGAAGAGCATGGAGCATTGCAAGTAACGTTAAATCAAGACTTTCTCGCACAAAAAATTCAATTAGTATCCTCGGAATCGGATCTTCAAGTTGAAGAACTTCAAAAAGAAACCGCTGAACTTAAACAAGAAAATGAAAATCTACAAAAACAAATTTTAGAACTGCAAGAGCGTAACGTTAAGGATATCGTTCAAAAACTTCGTGAGCGTCAAATCGAAAATGAAATTGTGTCGACATTACGGACAGAAGCATTACAGCAATTTTCTATAGAAAATAAAGCAGGTTTTTTCAGCAAAATGTTTCGTTCCTCTCATATCGAGATGGAAAAGGAGCAATTTGTGTTGAGTTATATTTCGAAGCACCTAGAAGAACGTTTTGAAGTAGCACTTAATAATTATTATGGAGAATAGATATCTTCAAATTAATATTACAGGGAATATATAATCACTAAGCGCAGAACATGAAGGAGTCTTTTTAAAGAAGCCATTCATGTTCTTTTTTATCGCACAAAGCTCGATTAGTGAAAGATGTAGTAGCCCAATGATTAAAGTTTCATTTTATAGTAATTTATTTTTTGATAATTAGTCTTATAATCATTTTAAAGAACAGTCAAAGGGGTGAAATGTATGGCATTAATCGAGGTCAATAATTTAACTAAAAAGTTCGGCGATTTTTATAGTGTACAGAATGTGGACTTACAAATTGAGAAAGGTGAAGTGTTCGGATTTTTAGGTCCAAATGGTGCAGGTAAATCTACTACAATACGGCATTTAATGGGCTTCTTACAGCCCACAGAAGGACAGTGTTTCATAAAAGGATTAGATTGTCGACAATCTACGGCTGAAATTCAAAAATTTGTAGGCTATTTACCTGGTGAAATTGCATTTATCGATAAAATGACCGGACAACAATTTATCAAATTTATTGCCCAAATGCGAGGATTAAATGATTTAACAAGAGCTAATGAACTCATGCAATTCTTTGAACTAAATGCCAATGGACTTATTAAGAAAATGTCAAAGGGTATGAAGCAAAAACTTGGTCTCATTTGCACATTTATGCATAACCCTGAGATAGTCATTCTAGATGAACCGACAAGTGGCTTAGATCCCCTTATCCAAACAAAGTTTATCGATTTTATTTTAGCTGAAAAAGAAAAAGGAACAACAGTATTCATGTCCTCTCATATGATTGAAGAAATTGAAAAAACTTGTGACCGTGTAGCGATACTTAATGCGGGGAAAATTGTAGCAACTGAAACAATTGCTGACTTAAAAAAGCAAAAATCTAAAAAGTTTTTAATTGATTTTCAAAGCGAGCAAGAGTTGTCTCGTTTCTTAGGAGAGCAACTTAAAATTGAACAGATTAGCCCAACTCAAGCAATTATAAAAGTTCAGGGTAATGTCCAAACATTGCTTCATACATTAGCAGACTATAAAATTAATGACCTCGATATCATTTCACAATCACTTGAAGATATATTCATGCATTACTACGAAAGTGGAGGTAAAGAATCATGAACTTTACTTTACTAAAACATGAGGTGCTAGCTACCGTTAAACTTTTTTGTATTATTCTCGCTGTACTAATGCTCTATATCATTAGTATTGTCTATATGTATAACCCTGAGATGAGCAATACTCTTAACAAGCTTACCGAAACAATGCCTGAATTAATGTCAGCATTTGGTATGAGTAACATAGGTAATACGTTAATTGAATTTCTATCAACCTATTTGTATGGATTTTTATTACTCATTCTGCCGTTAGTTTTCATCATTATGTCGGCAAATAAACTAATTATGGGCTATATCGATAATGGCTCCATGGCATACCTAATCGCGACACCGAATACACGTTTTAAAATTGTTTTTACGCAAGCATTTTTTTTAGTCGCTAGCATCTTTATATTGCTCTCAATTACAACTTTGGTTGCAATCTTATTTTCAAAGATTCTCTTTCCGAATGAATTGGATATAAGTGCTTTTTTAACATTAAATATCGGTCTTTTTTTCTTACACTTTGCCATTAGTGGCTACTGCTTTTTTGTATCCTGCAGTAGCAAGGATTTAAGAACCTCTTATGCATATAGTACAGGAATTCCAATTCTTTTTTATTTAATTCAAGCGCTTAGTAATATGGGTGGTTCTTTAGAAAAGCTTAAGTACTTCACGATTTACTCATTATTTGCACCTGAGAAATTAATGACTCAAGATAGTTCGTCTCTTTGGATGCTAGGAGCATTATTTTTAATTGGGCTGCTATGCTACATGCTAGCTATTCGCGTTTTTGTTAAACGTGATTTGTATTTATAATGCTATATCTGTCAGAATCTGCTTACTATCTTGTAGTAGGCAGATTCTTTAATAAAAAATCATTGCTGCATAGATGCCAAATCACCAAGGAAGCGCAATAACCGAAAATGAATCATCGCTAACTCCTCTACGTTTAAATCCTCATCTCCATTGTTTAGCCATTCTTGTATAACACCTAAAATCGCAGATGTTAAAAAAGCTTCAAAATATTGTTGAAACTCTGGGTCAAGTCCTTCTTCTCGAATAACAGAGATTCTGTCCAATATATGATTACTAAAAACTTTCTTCATCCTCTTACTAAAGGCGGGGCTCCCCTGCTCCCCTAAAATAACTCGAAAGGCTGTTGCATGCTCTTTAATATATTTAAACACTGCTATAAACGGCTGATAAAGTTGACCTATTTTTACCGTGTGAAAGGCTTCTAGTGGTTGAACGTTTTTTACATAGCTTTCTAGTTCATTTAATAATTCCTGCTGCAAATCCTCCATCACTTCAAATTTATCTTTATAATGTAAATAGAAAGTTCCTCGATTTATGTTTGCAGTAGTAGCTAGGTTTTTTACCGTTACTCTATCAAAACCTACTTCCTCTGTCTGTATAAGTAATGCATTTTTTATAGCTCGTTTTGTTTCAAAATTCATAATATCGTGAATAGACATTTGGCCCTCCCTTTGTATTATCATTTTATTCCTATTAGTATTTAGCGATGTTGATCAATTATGCCTCGGTATATTTGTTGCTGTCGCTTCGCTTTCGCACAGATAAACAATGTGTCTGGATTTGGAATTGGATTTGTGCTTAGGGCTGCACGAGGGCTGACACGATGTCGGTCATTTCGGTAATGTCATAGGATGTGACATTATTACCGATGCAGGTCAGTTAGCCTTTATCGCATGGATGCGATGACTTTAGGCTAACATCTTATGTGAACACTTTTCCGAGTCCATGACATCCGCCGGAGGTTTTAACTTTTTTCATAAGGTGCTGAAAGAAGTTATATGGTTATCTAAATGATCTCAACAAGGTCAAATAGTGATTGTAGTTACAGTATTACCTTATTTATCGGTTCCTCATTATTTTTTTCATCAATCTAATTCAGTAAATGGTTATTCATGAAATTTTTGTTAACATTTTACTATTTATATTGATTTCTAGGGTATTAGTAAGTCTTTTGACCTAATAAGTCTGATTTCACCTAACTCAAAATGTGAAAAACAAAAATCACTTAACACTTTTTGGTTATCTGTTTATTGTAATTCCGAATACACTGCCTTAAAATTTCAGGTATCAACACTGTGTTTAGTAAAGGAGAGATGGATATATGGGAAACAATGCAATTTCATTAAACTCCATAGAAAAAAAGTTTCAACAAAAACAAGTAATTGCCCCGCTTTCCTTAGAAATTCCTAAGGGACAGCTTATTGGCTTACTTGGTCCTTCAGGCTGTGGGAAAACGACTTTAATTAAAATGATTATGGGAATGATCAAGCCTGATAATGGTAGTATTCAAGTGTTAAATCATACAGTCCCCCATAAGCAATTACTGACGGATATCGGCTATATGGCACAATCTGATGCACTGTATTTGGATTTAACTGGTGAAGAGAACCTTCAATTTTTTGCAAAGCTTTATCGATTATCAAAAAAAGAACGTGATGAGCGTGTCAATTATGCTGCAAGCCTTGTTCATTTAACGGATGATTTAAATATTAAGGTGTTGAATTATTCTGGAGGGATGAAACGGAGATTATCCCTTGCAATTGCCCTTATCCAAAATCCAAAGTTGTTGATTTTAGATGAGCCAACTGTGGGTATTGATCCAGTATTGAAAAAGGAAATTTGGCAGGAGTTAATTCGTTTAAAAAACGATGAGCATAAAACAATTTTAGTAACGACACATGCAATGGATGAAGCCGAGCGCTGTGACCAGTTAGCTATGCTACGTAATGGTCATATTATCGCGCATGGAACACCACATGATTTGAAAGCTCATTATCAGGCTAAGGACTTTGATGAAGTGTTTTTAAAGGCTGGAGGTGAAGCACTATGAGAATCGGCGCAATTGTTACAAGAATTATGCAGCAAATGATACGCGATAAACGTACACTCGCCTTATTATTTTTTGCACCTCTTCTTGTGCTTTCGTTAATGTATTTTGTTTTTAATAGTAACGAACCTGAAATGACACTAGTCGTATCAAATGGTCCTACATCAATAATTGAAAAGCTTGAAGAGGCGGATTTTGATGTTATCGAAAAAAATGATTTCACTATTGCCAGTTTAAAAGATGAGAAGTATGATGGCTGGTTAGCTTTTCATGAAACTCAATTGAAGCTCACATTATTAAATGATGATCCGTCGACAGCCAAGGCTTTAAAGATGAAACTTTCTCAAATTTTACAGCCTGAACAATCTGACATGATGAAGTTGACAACTGATTATGTATATGGCGATGAAAATACCGCTATTTTTGATATTTTTAGCCCAATGCTGACAGGCTTCTTTGTGTTCTTTTTCGTCTTTTTAATTACAGGCATTGCGTTGTTAAAAGAACGAACTTCAGGGACTTTGGAACGCTTACTAGCGACGCCGATTAAACGTTCTGAAATTGTTGCTGGTTATATGATTGGTTATGGATTGTTTGCATTAATTCAAACGACTATTATTGTTCTATTCGGGGTTTATGTCCTTGATATCGTACATGTCGGCTCCATCTGGCTTGTGCTACTAATCAATATTATCGTTGCACTTGTTTCATTATCATTAGGAGCTCTTTTATCAAGTTTTGCCTCTTCAGAATTTCAAATGATGCAATTTATTCCGCTAGTCATTGTACCGCAAATTTTCTTTTCAGGTATTTTCCCACTTGATAATATGGTGGAGTGGCTGCAAAATATTGGTCGTATTATGCCATTATACTATGCCGCTGACGCGTTGAACGGGGTAATGTATAAGGGATATACCTTTAGTGAAATTCTAGCCGACTTAGCGGTTCTTGCTTGCTTCGCTTTAGTATTTATTACATTAAATATTGTAAGTCTAAAAAAGTATCGATCATTATAACCAAAAGATATTGGTACAAAAAACTACCTCTAAATACGGAAGTAGCGGAATTGACGAAGTTTACTATGACGACGTTTTAGCCGTTTATTTTGATCTAATATAATTCATACTTAACCCCTAGATTCTTTTATCTAGGGGTTATTTAATTAAAAAAAGAAGCTCCAGTTATAATATTTATAACAAAAGTAACAGCATACAAGAAAGCTCCTACTGAAAATACATCCAGGAAAAAATAACCTATATTAGCAAAGGAACTAATATTCATCTATACTAAACTTACAGTTAATGGTTAAAAACCTAAAAATAAAGGTGTGTCATTATGAATACGATTATGGAAATACAGAACATTTCTAAACAGTATAGAGGTAAGAAAATTATAGAGAACGCTACATTTTCTATTTGTGCTAATCAAATTATCGCTCTAGTAGGAAAGAATGGATCAGGTAAGAGTACCCTTCTTAAAATTATTGCAGAATTAGTCGATGCCGACAGTGGTTCTATTGTAAAACATCGGCAATCTTTAAAAATTGGTTATGTGCCAGAAGTGACCCCTTCTCATATTTTATTTACACCTGAAGAATATCTTTATCATATGGGCAGTATTCGAGGTATGGCAAAAAAACAACTACAGCAAAAAATAAATAATTTACTTGAATTATTTCATTTAGAGGAAGCTCGGAACATTCGGATTGTTAACTTTTCTAAGGGTATGAAGCAAAAAGTTATGATTATGCAGGCAATGCTTGAAGACACAGATCTGCTAATCTTAGATGAACCATTATCAGGACTCGATCCTAAGGCCCAAAGCGATTTAGAAGAAACCCTTTCTATATTAAAGGACAAAGGCTTAAGTATCGTTTTAACATGTCACGAAACAAAATTACTGCACAATCTTGTTGATACAGTACTTGTTATTCACAATAATAAAATCCTTCAAGCTGATTCATTAAATAACAATGATATACCGAAAAATAAATTAATGTTTGAAATTCCAAGCTTGAAATTATTAGATAACCTATTACCTCTTCTTGATATTCAACAACAAACCCTTTTAAATAATGGTTGTCATAAGGTAATTGCAGTTATTAAGACGGAAAATACAGATCAAGTATTATTGGATCTCCTACAGAAAAAAGCCTCTATTAACCAATTAATCCAAGTCAATCAGAAGGAGGAACAATTTTATACCCATTTTTAAGGAGGAATAAACGCAGCAATGACTAGTTTATTACGCTATCAATTTATCAATTATTTAAGGACCTATAAATATGTTCCACCTTTTTCGATTTTCGTTTTATGTCTTGTTGTTAACTATACTTTTATACCGAATCCAATATTAGATAGCTATTCGTTTACAGCTATCATTCTCTTTTTTCTAATGGGATGGTTTACGGTTACACTATTTCACGCAGAAGATGAAGGGCAAAAAGTAATTACAACACTACATGCAAAAAGTCGAACACAATACAATTTAGGAATTTTTATGATCTGTGTACTAATTGGTTTATTCTTAAGTTGCATATCAGTAATCTATCCAACCCTAATTGGTGCCTTTGGAGAAAAACCAAGATTTATACATCAATTACTAGGATTCCTCTCTCATTTTAGTTTATCTGTACTAGCTATTGCTCTTTCAGCTATTTTTACTAGAGAACTTGTCAAAAACAAGCAAAATACTTGGTGGGGTGTAATTGGTATCTTAATTGTTTCTGTTGTTATCGCAACTTTAAAAGAGACAATTCTTCAGATCAAGGGACTAATTTGGCTGCTTCCACCTGTACGTCTTTCATTGGAAATGATGGGTTCGGAAGATTCAATAGCTTCAATTCCGAACATTTTTTATTGGCGATTTATTTGGATTTTCGTCTACTCATCCTTAGTCGTCCTGTTGTTTTTCCTCCTATCGAATCGAAAAAGGAGATAAATTTCTAAAGAAGGAGCGTTCTTATGGTTCAGAGGTATTCAAGCTAAATGTGAGACTGCTGTGAAAAATGAAGGAGCAGGCCTCGGATTGTCTATTTGTAAGCATATTATGGAAGAGCATAATGATTCTATTACATTTAAACGTAAGCAAAATGTAGAAACAACATATACGTTATACGTTAACTCTTTCTACTATTTAAATTTACAAGAGGATAATTTCGAAAAATTAAGAATATAAGTAATGGAGGTCAGAAAAAAAGGGAGAGTGAAGGCATGATTCATGACATAGAGGAATATGTAAAATATTTAGATGGTGTTCATAAACGAACTATGCAATATTTGAAGGCAATACCTGATGAACTTTTAAATTGGAAGCCTTCTGAAGATAAGTTTTCTATAGGTGATTTATTGCGACATATTGCATCAGCTCGTTTGATGTTTCTTGGTATATTTGAAAATGGTTCTTGGACGTACGCAGGACATGATACTAGTAAAGGGGCTTCTCTTGAGGATATTTCAAATTACTTAGAGTCATGTCAAATCAAATTAACAAAGGGTCTATTGAAAATTGGCAACGATGTGTTATCAAAAAAGGTTTTAACCCTTCATGGTCATGAAGTTAGTGCTTGGAGAATACTTATGTCAATTCCCGAACATGAAATCCATCATCGTGGACAAATCTCTACATATTTACAAATGAACAAGATTGAACCGCCTCAAATTTTCGGATTAAAAATTGAGCAAGTGAACACATTATAATTTTATGAAAAGAGCTTTGGACATCATCTTATATCCAAAGCTTATTTTTTCTTTAAACTATATAGTGAAACTTTAATCAGTGGGATATTCTTCGTCCCCTACTGCTGTATAGCCGCTTGTCTTGGTTGCTGGTTATCAACGAAAATAATCTCATTCCCGATCAAATTTGCATTAATAAATCCGTAAAAACTTCTTCAGAAAAAACACCAATATTATTTCTTCTTAGCAATGCAGTAGTTACGCCTACCCCAACTAATTTCGTCCCATTGAAATTCCCATTGTAAATCACCGCACTGCCGCAAGATGGACTATACTCTTTTAAAATAACTTTAGTCGCGCCTAGTTCGAGTGCTTTCTGTAATGTTGCATATGCGCCCTTAATATAAAGCTCCGTGACATCACGGCCAGATTTTTCTACCACTCTTGCTTTTCCAGCAAGAACGTCTTCACCATCTCCTCCAACAATTTCAGCGGGCTCACGAGGCGTCGAAAAGCCTCCCATAAGTTCAGGACATACAGTTACCGCCTTATTTTCTAACACAAGCCGTTGAATTCTTTCATCTAAACTATCTGTTCCGTTATAACGTACCTTTAACCCCGCTAAGCAGGAGCTTATTAAAATCATATGCGCACCTCATTTTTATCCATTTCGTATAATCACAACTATAGCTCATTTGAAAATTCCGTCAACAGCCCTTACTATGACCTTAAATTACTTCCTTGACCTACTTAATTCTCTTTTTAATGAGTAATATTGATTTATTCACACCATTTTTTATTATTTGTAGGACAACCATTTCACTCATTTGTGCTACTATTTTATTATCTATATTTGAATTCGTTTTATCATTTAAAAGGAGCGACAAGACTTGGTTGAATTTACAATTTGTTTTCTTATGAAGGGTGACCAAATATTACTGCTAAATAGGGATTTCCCAAATGGATGGGGGCTTGGAATGGTGTAGGAGGAAAGATTGAGAAAGATGAAACTCCACTGGTTGGAGCATTAAGAGAAATTAAGGAAGAAACGGGCATTGTACTGCAGGATATTACATACAAAGGGAAAATAACATGGACCGATGGATCAACCGACTTTGGTTGTATGTATGCTTTTATTGCTGAATTACCAGAATCCTATCATTATGTGACACCGATTAAAGTTGCAGAAGGCATTTTAGATTGGAAAGATCTATCATGGATTTTCCATCCTAAAAATGTAGGTATAGCAGATTTAAAATATTATTTACCGAAAATGCTGGATGAAACAGCCAACTATGAATACATATTTACATATAAAAATAATAAATTAATTGATGTTAAGAGTACCCCATTAGTACTTACTATCTAAATATTACAAGCCCCGTAAACGTAACAGTATCGTTTACGGGGCTTGGCTAATTATTTTCTTGGTTGCGCAAATTGCATTCTGCACATCGACCAATTCAATGTTGTTTTTTGAATTTCATCATAGATGTTCCACAGGCTATCGACTACCCGTAATTCAATATTACGTTTAAACAGTTCCTCATATAAATTTGCTATTTCAAATTTAGCAATAGGATATTGCGTTGTTTCACTTGTATAATAACCAGCATTTTGATCCTGTATTGTAAACCCTTGGATATCAAACTCATATAAGTAGAGTTTCGTATTTTTCATCGTCTCAAACCACTTGCTTTCAATCACGACGACATGTCCACATGATGCCAATGTTATATAGTCATGTTTATCCTGTTCAGTTGTATCGGCACCAATATGGTAGCAAACTCGGGGACAATTCCTAGGTGTTAAGAAATTAGGCAAGCATTTATCGTTGATTGCCCATACTAGACCTTTTTCCGGATCTAAATCTAGTCGATCCGGTAATCGTGGATGAAAAACTGTAATATCACTTTCCTCACTGACATGATATATACGCACATGTTTCCCTCCTTTATTTTCTTAATTTGAAGACTATGAAATCTGCACAATGCAAATCTTCCTCGAATTGAGGATACTTTGTCAGCATCTCTTTTGAAGGCATCGGTTCGATAACGTCTTCTATCGTAAATCCTGCTTGAATAATTGCTTTCATATAGCTCGTTAATGTTCGATGATAAAAGACAATTTTTTCATCAGAATCTAGCGGAAACCTTTGATCATATACACCTTCATAAAAATAGCGCTGAACTCTCCAATACTGTTGGTCAAGTTTTTCATTTCTGATCCATCCACTATTAGGTGTAACAAAGCAAGGGTGAAGAATTGAAAAGATGAATGTACTATTAGGTTTTAAAAGACGATACATTTCACTCAAAGCCGCCTTATAATCTTCTAAATCTTGAAGGACCATATTGGAAACAATACCATCGAACTGTTCATCTACTAAAAAATCTAGTTTTTCGCAATTTCCATGTTTATATTGTATAGGAATATCCTTATGTGTTCTTTCTCTAGCAATTTCTAGCATCTTTTCTGAATAATCAACTGCTGTAACAATAGCCCCTTTTTGAGCAAGTATTCTACTTAAATAGCCTTCTCCGCACCCTGCGTCTAGTAGCCTTTTTCCTTTCACCTCTTCTAATAATGAAAAAATGGCTGGATTTAATAATACTTCACGGTGTATGCCACCGTGTGCATCATAGTCTGCAGTAAAGCTTTCTGCGTGTTGATCCCAGCGTTTAATTGCTTCTTCTGTCGTTATTGTTCTCTCCATACTATCACTCATTTCTGTATAGAATCGTAACGTTACGTCCTTTGTGCACATTCATATTTTTCCATAAACGAAAAAAAAGATATAGACTTATATTTTATTTTTTTATATCATTTAGATTGAGGCACGGCATCTTTAAGTAAAAACACAAGCCAGAAATCCCCAAACGGATTTCTGGCTTTTTTAATTTAAGGACTGGATTGGGTTTTGATAGGCAATACATTGTCTAAAGTGGCCTGTCGTTTAACAGTGATCCATCTTCCACATAACATGACAATCAACGCAAAAAATACAATGACTCCTGCAAATACAAGCGCTGCCTTATAGCTACTATAAGCCGCCACAAGCTGGCCCGCGATAATTGGCCCGATAATTTGTCCAAAAGCATAAAACGTTGTTAACAATGATACGACTGGACCGCTTTGTGTTGGGAAAAGCTGACGTGCATAGGAGGTTGTTAACGTTACAATTCCTACAAATGTTAAGCCAAATAAAAATGACGATAATAATACGCTCCATACTGTTTGTGAAAAGACTGGTAATAAGATACCTAATACTTGCAATACATATGCAACAAACAAAATTTTGATGGCAGAGAATTTTTCTAATAATACTGTCCAAACAGGTGCTGATGGGATAGCCGCTACCCCGACAATAACCCAGCTATACGAAGAGTATGCTTGTAGTGAAGGAATATTATGAATGATATCAACTAAAAAAGTACCAGTGATAATATAGCCTAACCCCTCAAAACCATATGCGACAATTAGCCATGGCATAAAGCCCTTTGTCATTTTTGCATCAGAGGATTTTGCGGTTTTCTCACTATCTTGTACATGCAAACCTCTCCAAAGTATAAATGTTATCACTAAAAAAACAGCAGATAAAATCCCTAAGCCTATCCATGTACCTTGCCAAGCAAAACGTGCTTCGATAGCAGGGACTAATAAACCTGAAATAGCAATTCCTAATCCGATACCACCAAATAAATAGCCTGACCATCGTGTAAGTGCATGCTTTGCTAAATAATCCATAATAATACTACATGTTAATACAAAAATAAGTCCCCCTGAAATGCCCGCAATCAGACGAAGCACAAGCCAAACACTATATATTTCAATGATTCCCATAAGAACAACAGAAAGGACATTGAAAACAACACTTAACAATAAAAAGTTCTTCTTTTGGCGATTGATAAATCCTGCCCACAAAGCGCCAATGAAATAGCCAATATAATTACTTGATGCTAAAAACCCTGCAACTTCAAACGAAAACCCGACATCATGACGCATAAATGGCAAAATTGGTGTGAATGCAAACCTGCTAATCCCCATTGCCACTACAAGTAATAGCACTCCACCAAATAAAATTCCGATGTGCTGTCGATTCATCATGTCCCCACCCCCTAAAAACCTTTTGTAATTAAAAGGATACAGAGTGAAAATTAATAAATCTAATATATAATTTATATAAAAGGATAAAAAATTTTTATAAGAGGTGGGATACATAATGAATTTACATGCTCTTAGATTATTCACAAAAGTAGCAGAGCTCAATAGTGTTTCTAAGGCAGCGCAAGCTCTAATGATTAGTCAACCTGCCGTTACCATTCAAATTAGAAATTTGGAAAAAGAAGTAGGCTTAACTCTTTTAGAATCAAAAGGTCGAGGAATTACATTAACACAAAATGGGGAATTTTTATTTAAACAGGCTCAGCGCTTATTTGATTTGGAGTTGGATATTGAAAACAAACTAGAGCAATTAAAAAATACAGGTAATGAAGAATTACAAATCGCTTCTACCCATGTCCCATCGCATTTTTTATTACCAAAATGGCTCGCAAAGTATAAACAAGCCTATCCAACAACTAATATCCATATAAAAACCGCTAATTCTCAGCAGGTTATTGAAGAGTTACTACACTATAAGGGTGATATGGCTTTTATCGTAAAAGAGGATGGTCATCATCCAGATATAAATTATCAATTTCTCATGAATCTCGATTATTGGTTTATCGTCCCATTTGGTCATCCACTGGCAGAGCAGAAAGTGACATTAGCCGAATTAATGCAGCAGCCATTCGTTTCACGAGAAGATGGTAGCTCTACGAAAGAATATTTAAACGCTTTATGTAAGGTGCATAAGATCCCGCCACCAAGAGTAGGACTACAACTGGACGGCATCAATGAATCCATTCACGCTATTGCGGCTGGATATGGTACGATGTTAGCTCCATCCATCGCAGCTTCTAGTTTTATTCAACGACAGCAAGTAGCGCGAGTTTTTATAAAAGAAATCGATATCCAGCGACCTATTTATCTTTGCACACGAAAAAATGAACAAAATACCTCTTCGACCTTTAATACTTTTATTAACATCATTAATGACTCAATTTCATAACCATTAATTTCTAAAACTTGAACTACACAAAATTTGTGCAATAACGAATTGATGTGTAGTTTTTTTTTATTTTAAAAAATTGTACTATATCCCATAATCTCATCTCTATAGGATTGGTATCCGCTCGGGCCAAGCTCTTTCCTGAGAGCGTCGTGGCGACAGATGTTTTTTGCGCGAAAGCGTAGCGGCAGCGGCAGGATGTTTTTTGCGCGAAAGCGTAGCGGCAGCGGCAAGATGTTTTTTGCGCGAAAGCGTAGCGTCAGCGGCAAGATGTTTTTTGCGCGAAAGCGTAGCGGCAGCGGCAAGATGTTTTTTGCGCGAAAGCGTAGCGTCAGCGGCAAGATGTTGGTCACGAAAGCGTTATAACAGTACGTGATGCTATTGTTCTTCTTTCCTCTATTGCTAATCCCCAAGAAATCGCCCAGCCTTCACTCCAATCAACAGCATGACATACGCATTACAAATATTTAGCAATAATTCATCTTAACGCCTTGAAAAGCTGTAAAAAAATAGTGGAATATGTTCAAAAACCTACGTTAATTCCATTGATATTCGTTTTTTTATAGACGAAACAGTTTAAATGACCTATAATAATCCATGAATTCGTCAATACACGAACATTAAGGTGGTTTTCATGTCAGAATATACGTTAATTTTTAAAGGCACAGCTTTTTCAAGTAAGTCTCCTACTGAAGTACAAATTTTAAAGGATTATTTATTCTTCATTAATGCTGACGGGATGATTGCGAAAACAGTAGCTCCTGAGCATGCAGAATATCAAAATCTACTAACTACATATCAAAACAAAGAGAATTTTCATCAATTAGCCAATGGACAATATTTCTTCCCTGGTTTTATTGATTTGCATGTACATGCACCGCAATGGGCACAAGCTGGAACTGCATTAGATATTCCACTTTATGACTGGCTGAACACATACACCTTCCCTATCGAATCCAAATTCTCCGATTTAGAGTTTGCACAAGAGGTCTATGAAGATTTGGTAAGTAATCTCCTTGCAAATGGAACGACTACATCGCTCTATTTTGCAACTGTCCATAAAGAAGCAAGTGTGCTATTAGCGAAAATTTGTGCTGAAAAAGGGCAACGAGGTTTAGTTGGGAAAGTTGTAATGGATGATCCTGAACAAAATCCAGACTATTATCGAGATGCAAATACTCAAACTGCACTAAAAGATACAGAAGAATTTATATTAGCTGTTAAGGAATTAGCCAAATCAACGAAGCAAGGAGTTTATCCAGTTGTAACACCACGCTTTATTCCAAGCTGTACAGACGATGCTCTAAAAGGTTTGGGAGAATTAGCAGCTAAATACGATACACATATCCAGTCACATTGTAGTGAAAGCGATTGGGAGCATGGCTACGTAAAAGAACGCTTTAAGAAAAATGATGCCTTCGCCTTACATGATTTTGGTCTATTAGGCGATAAATCTGTAATGGCACATTGCAATTTCTTAAATGATGATGATGCACAGTTATTTGCTGAAACAGGCACAGCGATAGGTCATTGTCCAATTTCTAATGCTTATTTTGCAAATAGCGTCATTCCAATTGCCCGCTTCCATGCAAAAGGCGTTGATATCGGATTAGGGTCAGATATTTCTGGCGGTTTCTCACCAAGCCTATTCGATAATGCTAGACAAGCAGTCATGTCATCTAGAATGTTAGAAGATGGTGTCGATACAGCTCTTTCTGCTGAAAAACGTGGTGTCCCAAATTCACGTATTACGATTAATGAAGCATTTTATTTAGCGACAGCAGGTGGCGGAGAAAGCTTGAGCCTACCCATTGGTAGATTACAAGAAAACTACACGTGGGATGTACAAATCATCGATACTAACATACCTTCTGCAAAACTTCCTATTTTCGATAGTAAGGAAGATTTACAAGATATCTTCCAAAAGATCATGTATCTTGTGCGCCCTGAAAATATCCGTGAAGTTTGGGTACAAGGAAATAAGGTTCACGCTAGAGCATAAATAAAAATTCTAAATTTACAATTTTGAGGTGTACATCTTAGTGGAAACGCAACATAACAAATTAGCTAACGATAAAATGAAAACTCAGCAATTAACAGTTTTACCAGATGAGAAGGTATCATTCGGCCAATCCGCCCTACTTGGTTTACAGCATGTAATGGCAATGGATGTCTACGTAGTGCCTTTCTTAATTGCCATGTTAATCGGTTTTCAATCAGGTCAATCAAGTGCATTGATTCAATCGACTTTCATTGCGGTCGGGATTGCTACGATTATTCAAACTCACTTTTGCATGAAGTTACCGATAGCTCAAGGTCCTTCATATGTTCCAATCGGGGCCATCGTAGGTATTTATGCAGCAAGTGGTAGTGGAGATCTTGGTTGGAGTACTGTGCTAGGAGCAAGTTTAGTCGGCGCCATCTTAGTTATTATTTTAGGTTTTACAGGTGTATTCAATAAAATCGTGAAAACTTTCATTCCGCCAATTGTCGGAGGGACAATTATCTTTGTGGTCGGTCTTTCATTAATGCCTGTAGGTTTGAGTGATAACATTTATAATGCGGCAGGTGCATCTATTAACCAAAACATCTATTTAGCTTTAACTTCGGCTATCGTTCTAATCCTTTGCGTTATGCTAGGTTCTGTCTTTAATAAAAAAGGACGCGTATTTCGTATAGCTTCAGTAATCATCGCATTAATCGTAGGTTGTATTGCTGCAAATATTATGGGTGTTTTAAATTTATCAGCAGTGTCACAAGCAAAATGGTTTAGTATGCCTCAAATTCCATTTGCAGATTTTAGCTTCACGTTTAATTTTTCAGCTATCATTACAATGGTGATTATTTATATCGTCTTAATGGCAGAAACAACAGGTACATGGTTTGCAGTGAGCAATGTCATCGATAAACCATTAACTGATAAACAAATTAATCGCGGGGTGATCGGCGAAGGAATTGGTTGCTTCATCGCATCATTACTAGGTTCAACTCCTGTCACTGGCTATTCTACAAATGCAGGTGTGATATCGATCACAGGTATTGCAAGTCGTCGTGTTTTTATTGCTGCAGGTTTTTGGTTTATTTTATTCGGCTTCTCTGGTAAACTAGCTGCTCTTATTTCTGCCATCCCTTCAGCGGTTATCGGTGGTGTATTCGTCATCGTATGTGGCATTATTGCAATCAGTGGTTTACAAGTAATGAAAAATGAAAGCATCGGTGAAAAGGAAATGTATGTAATCGCTGTACCAGTGATTTTAACATTAGCCTTAACATTACTTCCTAAAGATTTCTTATACTCATTACCAACAACAGTTCAATACTTATTCGGCTCTCCAATAGCAACAGCTGCTATAGTAGCCATATTGTTAAATAAAGTATTACCACTTTTAAAGTCTATGCGCAATCTCCTATCCCTAAGAGATTGTGCATTTTTCTTACTCGGGATATTTTTCAGAAATTTCTGTCCGTTTTTCTTTCATTTTGTTATACTAGAGCAAAAAAGTAGGGATTAAAATGATTTACGATGTGATTGTAATTGGTGCAGGATCGATGGGGATGGCAACGGGCTATAATTTAGCAAAGGCAGGAAAAAATGTCTTGATGCTTGATGCCTTTAATCCTCCTCACGAAGAAGGTAGTCATCATGGGGAAACAAGAATTATTCGCTTTGCGTATGGTGAAGGAGCTAGCTATGTACCATTTGTCAAAAGAGCAGGTGAATTATGGAAAGAGCTTGAAGCGTTAACGGATGAAGCTTTATTTTTACAAACAGGGGTATTAAATGTCGGTGCAGAGACCCACTCTTTCATTCAAAATGTGAAAAAAAGTGCTAGGCTCTATGATTTAGCATTAGAGCAATATTCTGCGGCTGAAGCAATGAAGAAATGGCCTGGATTATCCTTACCTGAAAACTTTGTTGCTTGCTTTGAGCCTACTGCTGGTGTCCTTCGCGTAGAAGCCTGCATTCGCGCTTATAAAAAATTAGCTCTTGAAGCAGGGGCAAGCTTACATACAAATGAAAAAGTACAGAACATCAAAGCGGGAGAAATTATCCGTGTCCAAACAGCAAATAATATATATGAAGCTAAACATTTAGTTGTGACAGCTGGTGCTTGGGCAACTGAGTTACTACAAACAGTGGACATCACCATCCCCGTTACACCAACGAGAAAAACCTTTGCATGGTTTGAAGCTGATGAGCAACTTTATCGTGAAGATATTTTCCCGGCCTATTGTTTTGAATTTGCTGATTCCGCATACTATGGTTTTCCAAGTATTGATGGAGCTGGCCTAAAGCTTGGCAGACATGATGGCGGTGATGGTATTAACCCAAACGATCCGCTACGCCCATTCGACGAACAGGATGCAATAGATTTACAAAACTTCATCAATCGTTTTATGCCTCAACACGGTGCATTGAAATTCGGAAAACCATGTAAATATTCGATGACTCCAGATGAAGATTTCATTATTGACTTTTTACCTGAGCATCAAAATATTGTTATTGCAGCAGGTTTTTCAGGTCATGGCTTTAAATTTAGTAGTGCTGTTGGTGAAGTACTAGCGGATTTAACGCTAATAGGAAAAAGTAAGCAGGATTTATCACTCTTTAAGCTTAGTAGATTTAGTAAAAACTGATGCCCTTACTACTGTGTCGGATTACTGCGAGAAGACTGCCATAAAGGCAGTCTTCTGCTGTTTAAGTAAACTTATCGTTTCATTATTTTTTTTACGAAATAGACGAATACATCCAACAAAACACCGTATAAAAAACCAAGCACAATGCGAACGATATAGCTAAAGTAAGTAAAATCATTTGCAACCATATACTCTCGTACTGTGTCATGATAGATCAGCCACATAAATACATAGTCTAATGTGAAAAGCGTCATCAATAGTCCCTTATCATCTTGACCTATCCAATGTAAGATGCAAATACCAATCATTATGATAACAATCCACGTAGTGAAATTATTAAATGGCGCTGGAGCAAAGCGTCTTCCAGCTAAAATCACCGTAATTGGAAACACAATAATAGCAAGTATACCAAGCATTCCTAGTTGATAAAGATCAAATAGATTAATACCAATTACCGCTACTATAAACGCAACTATACATGCCATCATAACATTGACATGCAAAGAACGTAAAAATGTCATTTCATTCCCTCCCAAAAAGCATAACTCGATCAAGTAAGACTGTTTTATCGATGTCCTTAAATTTCGGTCTCACAAATAAAATAACATCTTTGGTGTAATTTTACACTAAAGATGTTATAAATCAACCCTTATTCGTTATTCTTGCCGAAAGCTTTGGTTAACACTATTTAAAATATGCTTGCTGATTATATTTGGTTGGGCAGTAGTCAGCATACTCTTCAAGTTTTATGTAGTTCGCATTACTTGATATATTTGTAAACCCTCATTTCGCAGAGAGAGTAGTGTGAACTACTCTCTTATTTATAATTAAAGTTAGTTGATACTTGATCCAATATGCTAGAACGTTATGTCTATCCCCAATATGCCAAAGAACGTTTCTTCATCGCTTCTCGGTATTGCTCTGTTGAAACTGGCAATGCTTTATTTGTTTCATAATCCATAATGACACCATATTTACGAACAACATCCATTTGATTAATTTCACCTTTGCCATACATCCGCTCAACTTCTATTGGATCTGTTTCCAGCCATCTATGGCGATTTTTGCGAATATAATCACGTTCTTTTAATGTTGCAACCACATCAATTTCGAAGGCATCTATATCGCGGTCAATTTCATTGATAACTACGCCATAATCAAGCTTTGCACGCTCAATCGAAACATATTCATCAATAACGTCCTCTAAAACGGCATTTACATCTCGTGCTAATGGATCACCTAAACCACCGCCTCCTGCCGAGGGACGTGTAAAGGAATCTCCTTTCTTCAATTCAACATTGGAGAAGATCGTACCTAAAAATTTTTCATCCTCTTTTTGGGGATTTAAAATAGCCCCCTGTGCGATGGAAGGTAAGCCACCCATAATCCCCCATGTAATGGAGCGAGAACGATCACAGCAATAGGACATCACTGTTTGTTTTACATTCGTTAAAACGCCGCCCTTTTCTACACCACAGCCGCCACGGTATTTACCTGGGCCAGCAGAATCTATTATTATTTCATGCTTTGTTGTAACAACTGGAGACAAACGCTCTTGCCCCTCGCATGGTTGAACACTCAAACCTACCCCGAACACTGGTGAGGTAGTATTCGCACCATCCCGGTCAATACGTCCACCATGACCACCAGCCATCCAGTCATACCACATAAAATATTCACTACTATCTCTCCGCTCATCATACCCACCTATTAATAAATACTCTAAATTAAATGAACATGCGATAGCGCGTTCAGGCATAATGTTCGACCATAATTCGAAGCATGCATTCATAATTTTTTCAAACGCGCCTGAACAATAGCCAGAGACAGCTACTGGGCTAGGTGCGTTGACGACAGAGTTTTCAGGAAGAAATATTTTCACAACACGATAAAACCCCGAGTTCAGCGGAATATCCGGGAAAAATGTTTTGGTTCCTGCATAAGTACCAGAAAGCGCTGAGCCAAAGCCCGCATTTAAGAAACAGCTAATATAAGGATGTGAATCGCTTAAATCATAAACTATTTCATCCTCCGTAATGGTCATTTTCACACGAATTGGGATGAGGCCATCTCCTAATTGTGGATCCATATCGATATAGTCCACCGTTTCCCACTGTCCTTTTGGTAAAGCTTTAATTTTCGCTCGCATTAATCGCTCTACATAGTTTTGGACTTCCTCAAAAGCTTCTAACACTGTATTTATGCCGTACTTTTCTATCATTTCCTGGAGCTGCTTCTCTCCTACTTTAGCAGCTTCCACTTGAGAACGTAAATCTCCAATACGTTCTTCCGGGATACGCATATTCATGACAATAATCTTCACAACATCTGTTAAATATTTACCTTTACTATAAATGCGGACAGGTGGGATACGTAGGCCTTCTCCGTAATGTTCCTTAGCTGTAATATCAAAGGAACCTGGGTTAGAGCCACCAACATCTGCCCAGTGACCATTTGTTTGCATAAGTGCAATTAGTTTGTCATAATGGAACACTGGTAAAATTACACGTACATCACTGAAATGTGTCCCTCCACGATAAGGATCATTTACTAAAAACACATCACCCGGATGAATGTCATCAGCGAAATCCTCTAAGACAGCTTTTGCAGTTAAATGCAATGTCCCTACATGTACAGAAATATCTTGCGTACCTTGCATAACGGTATTCCCCTGTGCATCGCATAATGCACAGCTGAAGTCTCGATTATAAATAACAAACGAGTAGCATGTACGCAGCATTTGTTCAGCCATTTGATCTACTAAATTCACAAAGCCGTTTTTTAACACTTCAAATGTTACTGGGTCTAAATTTTGGACCTTTTGATTTGTCTCCAATTTCGTTGTACTCATAGCCAATTCCTCCTTACTCCGTATTAGTTCACCGTAATAATAATATTTTTATAGGCATCTACTTCAGCAGTAAATCCTGGTGGAATAACAGTCGTCGTATCAAGCTGATCGATAATGGCTGGACCTGTAAATTGTGTATAAACAGGTATTTTATCGCGATTATATACGTTGGTTTCAATATATTTACCCTCAAAATAAACAGGACGCGTTTCTTTAAAAGCGTCTTCCAGAGAGCCTTCAGAAACATATTGCGGGAAATTAGGCTTTGGTACAGTGCCTATAGCTGTTACACGTAGGCCAAATATTTCTACGGTCTGATCCTTATCAGAAAATGCAAATTCTCGTTCATGTTCTTTATGAAATGCTTCCAAAATAGCGTCTAAGGAAGTTATTTGATCGGATATGGGAACAGCTAGAGATCGCCATTGTCCCTTATAACGAAGGTCAATATAATTTGTTAATGTTGATGTATTTTCTGCAATTCCTTCCTCTTCTAATAACTCTCTTGCCTCTTCTCGTAATTCACTAAACTGATTTGTCAGTTCCTCTGCACTTACTTCATCTAATTTTTTCACATACGTTTTAGAAATATCATGACGGACATCTACAAGTAGGCATCCCATTGCCGCTGCTACACCTGGATGCGTAGGAATAATGACTTTTGGGATGTTTAAATCTTTTGCCAAGTAGGCACCGTGTAAAGGACCAGCACCACCAAAAGCTACAAGCGCGAAATCACGGGGATCATAGCCTCTCCGCACCGATATTAACCGAACTGCATCACTCATATTGGCATTCGCAACTTCTATAATGGCACTTGCCGCTTCCTCAATCGTTTGATCGAATGCATTTGCTATTTTTTTCACAGCATCTCTAGCTGCTTCCTTGTTTAACTGCATCGTCCCATCTAACAAATCCACACCTAGACGTCCTAACACTAAATTTGCATCTGAATTAGTTGGCTCAATGCCTCCTCGCCCATAGCAAGCTGGACCTGGCACTGCCCCTGCACTTTGTGGTCCATTTCGTAAGGAACCGCCTTCATCTTTCCAGGCGAGGCTACCTCCACCGGCCCCTATTGTTAATATTTCTATGCTCGGGAAACCAATTGGATAGCCATATTCTATCGACCAGTCCTTTGTAATTCGTATATCGCCCTTATACATCAGTGAAATATCAGTACTTGTACCACCCATATCTAAGCCGATTGCATTTTCAAATCCGCACAACTTTGCGATATGTTTACTTGCAATTGCTCCAGCAGCTATACCCGAACTTGCCAATCTAGCAGCATAGCGGGGCACTGTACTTGAAGTCATAACACCGCCACCAGAGTGTAAAACTAATATTTCATCGTCATAACCTTTTTTCTGCATTTCAGTGCTTAACTTACTAATGTAATTACTCATAATTGGTCCAAGAACTGCATTTATAATAGTTGTACTCATACGCTCATGCTCAAAAATTTCTGGAAGCACCTCGCTTGAAATACAAACATAGACATCCGGTAATTCCTCTTTTATAATTTCTTTAACTTTCGCCTCATTTTCCCCGTTCACATAAGCATTGATGAAACAAACGGCAATGGATTCTGTACCGCGACGTTTTAATTTTTGAGCTAATAAACGAATTTCCTCTTCATCAATTGCTTGAAGAATATTTCCCTCATAATCTATTCTTTCTGTCACTTCAAATCGATCTCGTCGTTGAATATAAGGCCTCGCAGTATCTTTGTATGTGTCCCAAATATCTTCTTTCGTTCCCCGGCGAATTTCGATGACATCTCTAAAACCTTTTGTCGTTATAAGAGCTGTTTTTGGCAGCTTGCGCTCAATTAACGCATTCGTTCCAACTGTTGTGCCATGAGAGAAAATTTTAATATCCTTACCATTTAATGCTGCTTTTTCTACTCCGTTTAAAATTCCTTGCTCCGGATTTGAAGGTGTAGACGACGTTTTTGTAACGAATACTTCCCCCGTCTCTTCATTAAAAACAAATACATCCGTAAACGTTCCACCGACATCGATTGCTAAACGACTTTGTGCCATAGCTCTACCTTCTTTCGTTTAATTTATAACCCCAAATTTTTTGTATATAGTTAATGCCTCAAGCGAATGCCTAGATTTTTTTAGTTATTGCGTACAATTCAAGAAAAATCTGAGCCATTACACCGAGGCATATGTGACATTTATTTTTTTGTCTTCTTTTTTAAATTTCTTTCATGTTAAATTTTTTACTCACTTTTTGTGCTAATCGTAATTGTTTTAAATGTTGTAAAGAACTCTTTTGCTGCCTGCCCCTGCTCACGGGCACCGGTACTTGAGTTTTTCATTCCTCCAAACGGTGCTTGAGGCTCCGCTCCACCCGTTTCATCGTTAACCTGTACAAGTCCAACTTCACTACGGTTAATAAAATCAAATGCTTTCGGAATGTTAGTTGTATAAATAGAAGCACTCAATCCAAACTCAGAGTCATTCGATAACCGGAGCGCTTCTTCATAATCCTTTACCTTTATGACGGCTAAAACTGGTCCAAAAATCTCTTCACGGGCAATCGCCATGTCATGTGTTACATTCGTAAAAATGGTTGGATCGATATAATATCCCTCTTGCATCCCTTGAGTTGCACCACCACCAAACACAAGTTCAGCTCCATCTAGTTTTGCGTTTTCAATAGCAGCTAAAATAGAATCATACTGTCCCCTGGAGGAAACAGGTCCCATCGTGACACCAACTTCAATTTTTTTAGCTTCTGCAATTAACTGCTCTAATACCTTTTCATAAACCGCTTCCTCGATGTAAACTCGACTAGTTGCTGTACAACGCTGACCAGTCTGCTTCATCGCACCTTCAATCGTTAATTTTGCAGCTTGATTGATATTGGCATCAGCTAAAATAATAGCTGCATTTTTGCCGCCAAGTTCGAGCTGAATTTTTTTATTAGTTGATCCAGCAGTATCTAAAATACTTTGCCCCACATTATTCGAACCTGTAAATGTAATCGCCTTTACTTCAGGTGCCTCCAATAAAACCTGACCTACCTTTGAACCACGGCCTTGCACAACATTTAACACGTTTTCTGGTAAGCCTGCCTGTTGAAATAATTCCCCTATTAATTTTCCAGTTAAAGCTGTTTCAATAGACGGCTTCCAGACAACAGTATTGCCGTACACTAATGCAGGCGCAATTTTCCATAGAGGAATTGCGACAGGGAAATTCCAGGGAGTTATGGCAGCAACGACACCAAGTGGCACCCGCATTGTGTACAATAATTTCGCTTCATTGGCAGAAGGTAACACCTCACCTGTTGCCCGCAGCCCTTCTTGTGCAAAATAACGTAAAATGGAAGCACCACGTTTAACTTCACCAATCATTTCATTTTTCGTTTTACCCATTTCACTCGAAGCTATTTCTGCTACTTTATCAATATTTTTCTCAAGCAAGTCTGCTGTCACGCGTAATATTTCTCCACGTGCAACAGATGATGTATTTTTCCACCCTTCAAATGCTTCCTGAGCTGCAACGATAACGTCTTTCGTTTCATCTATTGTCAAAAGCTCTACTTGGCCTATACATTGAGATGGCTTTGCAGGATTAAATTGTTCTCGTATTTCTCTAACGATAGTTGTCATAAAACTCCTCCTTCAAATAATGATCGTTATTGTTGACCCTACTCTTTTTCAACAATTGTTTTACGTATATGCTCAAATGTCTCGTCTAAAATACGTAACATTTCATCTAGCTCTACTTTTGATAGAATGAGAGGTGGAGAAAAAACAACTGTATCTTGATCATACGTAACTGTTCGTAAAATCAATCCTCGTTTCATCGTTTCTTGTACAAAAATTGGACTAAGAGGAGACTCAAACAATTCACCCGTCTCACGGCTTTTTACTAATTCAATAGCTCCAAGTAATCCAAGAGTACGCACGCGTCCGATAAAGCTATATTTTTCTTGCAGTGCTCGGAAGCCTTCTAACATGGCATCCCCCATCTTTGCAGCATTTTCAACGAGATTTTCATGCTCAAGGATTTCTATATTCTTCAACCCAACCTGACATGCGAGCGCATGACCGCTGTAAGTATATCCGTGCATTAATGTTCCTTTAGAAAGTTCGCAATAATCTTGATGAAGCTTTTCGGATATCGCCACACCACCAAGCTGAACATAGCCACTCGATACTCCTTTAGCGAATGACATCATATCTGGCACTACGCCATAATGTTCCATACCGAAAAATTTACCTGTACGACCAAACCCGGTAATGACTTCATCTGCAATGAATAAAATACCGTACTCATCACAAATTTTTCGTACCTCTTTAAAGTAATCTTTTTGTGGGATATTAACCCCACCTGCACCTTGCACAGGCTCAGAAATAAATGCAGCTACAGTCTCAGGGCCTAACGCTTCAATAGTTTCACGTAAATTGCGTACGGATTCGCTGTATACATAGTGGAAATCAGGAGCGTGTGAATTAGTAAAGTCACGAAACGCTTGTAAGCCTGTCGCACTTGTTGCACCCATAGCTACACCATGGTATGAATGGGTACGTGAAATGATCTTTTGGCGCTCTGGCTGTCCTTTGAGTAACCAGTAATGTCGTGCTAATTTAATCGCTGTATCGTTCGACTCTGAGCCGCCTGAAGTGAAAAATACAGTATTTAAGTCTCCCGGAGTTAAAGATGCAATTTTCGTCGCTAAACGAATAGCTGGTTCATTGCTAAACGATGCGAAACAGGAACTAAATGCTAATTTAGATATTTGCTCCTTCGCCACTTCAGCAATTTCTTTACGACCATGCCCAATATTTACATTCCATAATGAAGACATCCCATCAATGTAGATATTTCCTTCTATATCTTTTAAATAAATGCCATTGCCCTCTGTAAAAATGGCTGCTGGACCTTGTGTTTGCTGTTGTTCAATTGACGTTGTCGGGTGTAGAAAATGTTTTTGATCTAACGTTTTTAGCTCTTCTTTTAGTTGAATTGTCATAAATGCCAACCTCTTTTCGTTTAAAATTTCATACATCTTTTTAGTAGCAATTCTCATGCCAACTGATGGGAAAAATTATTTAATGCGTTGTAATTTTTTCACTCATCACCAAAAGATAGGAATAATTTTGGTGAAATGTATGCCAATAATATAGTTGATTGGAGTGGAGGCTGGGCGACTCCTTGGGGATCAGCGTCGCAGATGAGACCCTGGAGCGAGCAAAGCGAGTGAAGCGGCTCATCGGACGCCCCCAGGAAAGCGCCCAGCCGGAACGGAAATCAACCCCACGTTATGAGAAAGTAGCAATATTTTTTTCATCAGTTGCTTCACAAAACTGCTACAAAATTAAAAAGAGACGCTTTCTTTGTGGAAAATGCCTCTTTTCTTCTAAATCTATTAACAATATTAATGATGCATTCCATCATTTTCTTTGTATTTATTAGTGAGTATTGCGATATCACAACGTATTGTGCATAGATGAAATTTTGATGCAAAAATACATCACTAGTCCTTATATGAAATTTGTTTCGTTAATTGGAACTTTTGTATTTTACGCACTAATGTCGACTGATCACAACCAAGTGATTTGGCAGCCTGCCTAATACTTGGATATTTAGATAAAGCTTCTTTAATAATTTGCTTTTCGAACGAGGCTATTTGCTCCTTTAAAGTACCACTAAACTTTGGGGTTACAACTGGTTCCTGGATTCTTTGTATTTCTACAGGATCTTCTAGATTACGTGTACTAATTGGGTTACTATCTAACTCTTGCTGCACAATATATGCTGTTATTTCTGGCTGTGTTGCTAGTAAGCAAATACGCTCCACCATATTTTTAAGTTGACGGACATTGCCTGGCCAATCATAAGATTCTAATATTTTCATTGCAGATGACTCAATTGTCCGATGGATACTATATTTTTCTTCAACAACAGCTAAAAAGTGATTGATTAGTGGGATGATATCTTGGCGACGATGTCTTAAAGGAGGAATTTCAATCGGAATAATATTTAAACGATAATATAAATCCTCACGGAATTTACCTTGCCTCACCATCTCTGCTAAATTTCTGTTTGTCGCAGCGATTATGCGAACATCGATAGGAATAGGTTTTCCACTACCTAGACGCTGAACCTCTGATTCTTGGAGAACACGCAATAATTTCGCCTGTAGTAGTAATGGCATCTCCCCAATTTCATCTAAAAACACTGTACCTCCTGACGCAATTTCAAATAACCCAGCCTTTCCACCTCTTGAAGCTCCAGTAAATGCTCCTGCCTCATAGCCGAAAAGTTCAGATTCCAATAAATTCTCAGGGATTGCACTACAGTTAATCGTTAAAATTTGCCTATTGTGACGTCGGCTATTTGCATGAATAAGCTTTGTAATTTCCTCTTTACCAACGCCCGATTCACCACCGATTAATACAGTTGAGTCTACCACTGCAACTCTCATAACACGCTCTACAACCTGCATCATTGCTGAAGATACAGCTATTAAACTACTTTTTGTGTTTTCTTTATTATGTAAGGCATGTAGCTTATTTTTAAAATTCTCGTTTTGAACTTCTAATTTTTTTACTTCTTTCTCTAACAGTTTTAATTGTGTCATATCACGAGTAATAGCAACTACATATTGTAATTCACCGTATTCATCAAATATTGGCTTACCTGAAACTAAAAAGCATTTGCCATTTATGAACGTCTGCAAAATAGTTACTTTTTCTTTTGACTCAATTACTTTCATCGAAATAGAATCACTCATTATTCCTTCAGCGATTGCGTCTTTTGCATATTTCCCCATTAAATCAAAGCCAACAATTTCAATATCATTATCATTTTGAAATAAAATTTTGCCATCGCAATCACATACTGTAACACCATCGGATATGGAGTTTAACACTTTAATTGATAATGGGTTCATAAAGTCTATATAGCTATATTGCATAATTGGTTTGACATAAAATAAGTTACCTTGCGAAGTATCTAATACATGAATAAAATAGCCTTCTACCTCAAAGGTTTCTATTCCTTTACTATAATTTTTAATTATTTTTTCAAGAAGCTCTATTTGGATATCACTTTTAATCATTACCTCATCATTTTTTACAATAAAAAAATGCTCATCTTTATGTAGTTGAGTTATCGACATCTAGATCACTCCCTCTTGAACTTAAAGAACTTTTTCATACAAAAAAATCCGCTCTTTCTACGGGGCATCTGGAAGCCTAAAAGGTTTAAAGTATCCTTTAAGTTCTTTCATGGCTTGATATCTCGCAGAAATATTGCGAATTTTTTTGTATTCAGTAATATTCTATTCTGACGCTAGCTTTTCCTCTATTTGCTCCGCCGGTCTTGTCGATAGCTTTCGCATAATCATGAACAACACAACTGAGCCAATTAATACAAATGTACTTAAATAGAATTGTGAACGTAAAGATTCGATGAGGGCTTGGCATAAATAAACGACTGTTAAAATACCAATTGTGACATACGACAAATATGGAAATAACCACATTCTAATCGATAATGGCTCATCTGAAACTTTGTCATAATAACGCCGGAAACGAATTTGTGAAATAGCAATGAAAATATAAACTGCAATCATTAATCCTCCAACGCAATTACCTAAAAAGTAGAAAATGACTTCAGGTGAAATGAAGTATAACATCGCACAAATATACGCTACTACTGTACTACCAATAACTGCTGGTACGGGTACACCTCGACGATTTTTAATTTGTGAGAATATTTTTGGTGCATCACCTTGTCGGGACATTTCAAGTAACATACGTGAACTTGTATAAAGAGCAGAATTTAACACAGAGATTAGAGAAATAAAAATGACTATTTGAATAAGTTGAGCAGCAATCGGAAGCCCTGCCATCGTTAAAATATTTGCATAAGGTGCTGCCAACATTTTTGAATCATTCCAAGGGATAATTAAAACCATAATAGCTACTGAACCTACAAAAAATAACCCTAATCGAAAAACAACGTTGCGAATGGCGCGGACAATATTTTTAGCTGGATTTTCAGACTCTGCTGCCGCGATGGCTGCAACCTCAGCACCACAAATGGAGAATATAACAAAGACAATTGCTGTTAAAATTGGTACAATGCCATTTGGTGCAAATCCACCGAATTCCGATAAAATCCCTAACCCCTTTGGTTCGTAATTTGGCCAAATCCCTAAAATCATAGCTATACCAACAACTAAAAATACAATAATTGCCGTAACTTTAACGAAGGACAGCCAATATTCGAATTCACCAAATGATTTTACTGAATAAATATTAACAATTGTCATCAATAATGTTATGCCTACGCTTCCGAGCCATGTTGGGATCATCGGGAACCAATTATGTAGCATCCCCCCTATGAGCGCTGCTTCTAACCCTACAATAAATACCCAGCTCGCCCAATAAAGCCAGCCAACTGTAAAACCTGCCCATGGGCCGATATACTTCCCTGCATAAGAAGCAAATGACCCTAGCTCTGCTGAACCTCCAGATTTCTTTCCTAATACTATTTCTCCAGATGCCATTTCCCCAACCATTTGCATGATCAAAACTATGAGTAAGCATGCAATTGCATATGAAATCACCGCTGCCGGACCGGTACTTAAAATATTTTTTCCTGTCCCGACGAAGAGTCCTGTTCCAATAACCCCTCCAATGGAAATCATTGTAATATGCCGTGTTTTCAGTGATTTTTGCAAAGCCCCCATTAAACCACCCCTTATGTGTTTTATGTAGACATTCACTAGCCCCTTCCTCTACATCAATGTCTACCGTTTAATCAGCAATTCTGATGCCAAACTTACTCAATTGTTAAAAATTTCAAAAAAATTATTAATCTGTACATCTATCGTTAGTAGATTTTTCTATCACAGTAATTTCAAGGATTATCAACATAGCGTGTGGTTGATTTTCGTTCCGACTGGGCGCTTTTATCGCTGACGCTTCGCTTTCGCGCAGAGCAGAGCTTCCTGGGGGCGTCCGATGAGCCGCTTCGCTACGCTGCAGGGTCTCATCTGTGACGCTGATCCCCAAGGAGTCGCCCAGTCTCCACTACAATCAACTTTTACTTGGTAAACGTTTTAAGATTTTTTCAGCGGGGAGCCAAACATCCTTAACCCTAAATTTTTGATAATATTTTTCAGCAACAAATGTTTTCTGACGAATGCGAAGCGGCAACTATGAATCTTCCATATGCAATTTTTAAATTTTGATGCAAAAATACATCATTAACAGTTTATTTACATCATCGACCCTATCCATATACACGATTAAATGAACTCATAATATTCATCTCTTCCCTGTACTTTGCTACTGTCCGCCTAGATATTTGGATACCTTCAGCACTTAACGTATTTGTAAGCTGTTGATCAGTTAACGGCTTTTGTTTATCCTCTGTCTCAATCAACTGTTTGAGCCGTTTTTTAATATACATAATAGAATCCATTTTCCCAGAAATATTCATTACTCCTTTTGTAAATAACGATTGTAAAGCATATACACCATGGGCGGTTTTAATATATTTTCCACGAACAGCTCGACTAATCGTTGAAACATGTAGACTTAAAATATCTGCAATATCTTTTAACCGCATAGGCTTTAATGACTGAATGCCTTTATGGAAAAAATCCTCTTGCAATTCCACTAGCAATCTAGCTAATTCGTACAATGTTTTATCACGCTGTTCGATTCCTTGTAATAATAAAAGAGCATCTTTCATTGTGTCGTTAAAATATGTTTTACAGTTCGGATCATTCTTTAGCATTTCAACATATTGTTTATCGATAGTGACGTTTGGTAAATATCCACGATTTAATTTAATCAGCCATTCCTCTCCTAATCTTTCTACTTCGACTTCTGGAATGACAAATGGGATCGCTTCGAATTTATCTCCTGTCGTCACTGGTTTTAAACTTTTTATATAGTCGACAGTTTTCTTCACGTTATATAGAGACGTCTTATACTTTTTACTTAATTGTTTAATAGCTTGCGCTGCTACTAGCTCTAAATCCGCTTCGATAAATCGAGAGGCTAATTTCGGTGCAAGCGCATCACTATCTACCTGAATAAGTAAATACTCCTTATAATTACGCGCCCCTACTCCTACTGGCTCGAAAGTTTGAAGTAAGTCCAATAGTGCCTCCACATGCAAAACATTTGTATTATATTTATTTGCGACAATTTCTACATCAACATCTAAAAATAGACGTTCATCTAACGATTGAATTAAAAACGTTAAGATTTTTAAATCGACAGAAGATAGATTTTTATGCATAGGTACTTGTTCCAATAAATACTGCTCATAGCTTTCTTTTACAGCAAACTTCATCTCAATGGGGTTAAATGAATGAATTTGCGGTGCTTGCGCGGAATAACTCTTATCGGAATAGCTTGCTAATTGCATAATTTCCTCATATTGCATTTTTACCGTCGCATCCGTGACAACTAACAATGGATTTTCAGTAGCCTTTTCATAAATATACTGTTCTAACTCATTTGTTGAATATTGCAGTATTTCTAAATGCTGTACTAATTGTGGTGATAAAACTTGCATTAATTTTTGGGAAGTTTTGATAGCTAATTGCATGCCCACACCTCCATAACAGAATTTTCTACATAGTAACATGTTTATTCTGCATTTTTCCATTTTTTCAACGATTTTTTATTTTCAACACTTAGTTCATCACTCCACCAACAAAAATTTTCTAATAATTCCAAAAAGTAATTGACTACAGTTATTACCAATAATAAAATACACATATACAATAACAGTTACCACATTACGGTAAAATTTAAGGAGTGATCATATGTTTCATTTACCAACTGTGCAATTTACACAAGAGCAGGAGCAATTTCGCTTAGATGTTCGAACGTTTCTAAAGGATGAATTAGCAAAAGGAACTTTCACGCCTAAATGTGACTCTTGGCTAAGTGGAGATGACCCTGAATTCTCTAAATTAATTGGTCAAAAAGGTTGGATTGGCTTAACTTGGCCTAAAAGATATGGCGGTCAAGAGAGGAGTACCATTGATCGATATATTTTAACAGAGGAATTTTTAGCCGTTGGAGCTCCAGTTGCAGCACATTGGTTTGCTGATCGCCAAACAGGACCACTTCTTTTACGGTATGGAACGGAAGAACAGCGTGAATATTTCTTACCGAAAATTGTGAAAGGTGAATGCTACTTCGGCATAGGTTTAAGTGAACCAAATAGTGGCTCTGACTTAGCTTCGGTTAGCACACGCGCTGAAAAAGTAGAGGGAGGATGGATTGTCAACGGACAAAAAATATGGACGAGTAACGCACATCTTTGCCACTATATGGTGACTTTAGTACGTACAAGTCCTTTTGATGGGAAAAGTAAACATGCAGGGCTCAGTCAGTTGATTGTCGATTTACATGCAGAAGGTATAACTGTTGTTCCGATCAAATTTTTAACTGGTGAACATCATTACAACGAAGTGTTCTTTGATAATGTTTTTGTACCTGACAATATGGTTGTTGGAGAAATCGGTAATGGTTGGGCTCAAGGATTAGCAGAGCTTGCCTTTGAGCGTAGTGGTCCAGAGCGAATAATGAGTACATTCCCATTAATCGATGAGCTCATTCAAGAGTTAAAGCGCCAAAACAATTTAGAAGGTTTAAAGCAAGCGTCAAAAATAGTAGCTCGTCTTTGGGGTCTACGTAATTTGTCAATTGGAGTAGCTCAGCTTTTAGAATCTGGTAATGGTGAAGACGTATCTATTCCGGCAGCACTTGTGAAGGCACTCGGTACGAAATTTGAGCAAAGTATTCCTGAAATCACACGCTTAATCGTACAGACTTATCCAACACTTGATGCGCATCGTAAAATCGATCGCTTTATGGCTGAATCCATTTTGCATGCACCGGGTTTCACTATTCGAGGAGGTACTTCAGAAGTACTGTATGGCGTTGTAGCGAAAGGGGTTGTAGCTCAATGAGTGAAATGAAAGATATGATCGTTGATGTTGTAGAGCGCATGTTAAAAGAAAAAGTCGATAAAGAGTTAGTCGATACAGTGGAACAAGGTCATTGGGCACCAGAACTATGGGATCTGTTTAAAGAAAGCGGTATGACAGCTGTAGCCATTTCAGAAGAAAATGGCGGTGCAGGTGGCGACATAGAGGATTTATTGAATATTGTTCGTTTAACTGGAAAATACGCTGCACCGATTCCATTTGCAGAAACAACATTTGCAAATTATTTATTAGAGTTTACTAGCTTACAAGTAATTGAGGATTTGGCGACGTATTTGCTCTGCCCTAACCAAGCCTTTGCGTTAGTGAATGGCAAATTAACTGGAGAAGCAATTCAAATTCCTTGGGCACGTCATACAAAACACCTAGTGACACTTGCCTATAGCACGGAGGGTACTCATCTTGTAGAAATAGATTTAAGCCAAGCTGAAATTAAGTTAGGTACTAATTTAGCAGGCGAGCCACGTGATACCGTGATATTCCATGATGCTACAGTTTCACAAGTATCTGCTACCTTATCTCCTGACGAGATACATGCTATAACAACACTCAATTCTGCCTTTCAATTAGCACTGATGACCGGAGCCGTCGATAAAATAAATGATTTAACTGTTCAATACACGAAAGAACGTGAGCAGTTCGGGCGACCGATTCATCGCTTCCAGCTCGTCCAGCAGCATATTGTACATTTAGCAGGTGAAACGGCAGTCGCTCTTGCAGCATTTAATAATGTAACCGAAGCCCTTCAGATGAACAATCAAAATAGTGAAGTTGCATATGCCTGCATTCGCTTCGAGGAAGTTATTCAAGCTGTGACAACAATTGCGCATCAAGTGCACGCTGCAATTGGTACAACACATGAGCATAGTTTGCATCAATTTACACGTAGACTTTGGTCGTGGCGCGATGAAGGTGCCAGCACCTCTTATTGGACTAATTTCGTCGCAACTCAACTATTAGAAAATAGCGGCGATAGTCTATGGGAATATTTAACTTCATCTAACTTCTTTCAGCAAATCACTTTTGTACCGAAAGTGTAGCGGCAGGTACAGATGTCTTTTGTATCGAAAGCGAAGCGGCAGGTACAGATGTCTTTTGTATCGAAAGCGAAGCGGCAGGTACAGATGTCTTTTGTATCGAAAGCGAAGCGACAGATACAGAAGTCCCCCACCTCTATAGATGATGAGATGAATGAGGGTTTAAGTTACTTTTCAGCGGGTGTCCAAACACCTGCTGAAATAGAGGAACTCAGTCTAAGAACGCCACGTCCTGTGGCAACGACTGAGTGACCAACATCGTGTTGGCCTAATGCCTCGGACGCAATTACGCCGAGGCATAATTGACCAGAAGCTCGCCACTTCTCAATGTGGAAGGATAATTAATTAATTTGTGACAAACCACTAATGGAATGATAAGGAGTGTTATCAATGACTGTTTTACTTTTTGAAGTGCAAGACCATGTTGCCACAATTACATTAAATAGACCTAAAGCGTACAATGCTTTTAGTGAAGAAATGATTGCTAAATGGATTGAAGCCCTTGAAACTGTTCGTGATTCAGAGGATATACGTGTTGTCATCGTAAAAGGTAATGGAAAATCATTTTGCGCTGGCGGGGATATTAAGGCGATGCAAGCTGGTGAAGGATTTTTCCAAAGTGAGGACGATATCTCTTCTACAGGTTTAGCACGAAAAAATTCTCTTTGGAAAAAGATTCAGCGTATTCCCCTTCTCCTTGAAGAGATTGATAAGCCCGTTATTGCACAGGTGCATGGGTTTGCAATGGGCGCAGGACTTGATATGGCCTTAATGTGCGATATACGGATTGCTGCAAAATCTACGAAAATTTCCGAAAGCTATATTAATGTTGCGATCGTGCCGGGCGACGGTGGCGCTTATTATTTACCAAAATTAATCGGTATCGATCAAGCATTGGACATGTTCTGGACAGCTCGTGTATTAACTGCTGATGAAGCAAAAGACAAAGGTGTTGTGACATTTGTTGTAGAAGACCATGAGCTTGAAGAATACACATTGAATTATGCAAAGGAATTAGCAAGTCGTCCGACTACGACATTGCAATTCATAAAGCGTGCTGTTTATCAAAGTCAACGAATGGATTTACGTACTGCCCTTGATTATATTTCGTCACAAATGGCTATTGTAACAGAGCTAGATGATTTTAAAGAGGGTGTAAATGCAGTAGTAGAAAAACGTAAGCCTGTTTATAAATGACGAGTTTAGGAGGACGAACAATGCAACCTCTTGAAAATATTCGAGTATTAGATTTATCTCGCGTTTATGCTGCTCCTGCTGGCTCCATGATGTTGGCCGATTTAGGGGCAGAAGTAATTCGCATAGAACATCCAGATGGCTCTGATAGTATGCGTGATTGGGGGCCATTTGTGAATGGTCAAAGTACGTATTATTTATGTGCCAATCGCAATAAAAAATCGATCACATTAGATTTAAAGACAATAGCTGGCAGAGAAAAATTTAAAGAACTTGTCCAAGATGCTGATGTTGTCCTCGAAAATTTTAAAACGGGAGACATGGAGCGTATGGGGCTCAGCTATGAGGAATTAAGTAAAGTGAATCCTAGAATCATATATTGTGCAGTTACAGGATTCGGTCAAACTGGTCCTCTTGCGCACGAACCAGGCTTCGATCCAGTTATTCAAGCGATGAGTGGTTTAATGCATGTTACTGGCTCAACTGAAGGAGAAGCGACAAAAGTTGGTGTCCCTATTGCAGATATTTTAACCTCAAATTATGTCGTCATTAGTATTTTAGCCGCTTTACGAATGCGCGATCAATCAAATACAGGGCAATTTATTGATTTAGCTTTATTAGACGTTCAGATGAGTAGCCTAGCAAATGTAGCAAGTGCTTATTTAAATACAGGCTTTATCTCAGAACGTCTAGGTAATCGTCATAACAATGTTGCGCCATATCAAGTATTTAACTGTGGGGATGGCCCCTTAATGATTTGCGTTGGTACAGATGGACAATTTAAAAAGTTTTGCACGATGTTGAAGCGTGAGGAATGGGCCAATGATCCTCGCTTTATAACAAATACGATGCGCAAGCAACATGAAGCGGAGCTAGTTCGGATGATTACTGACATTACAATGACAAAAACACGGGATGAATGGATTACCTTATTGCAACAATACAAAATTCCAGGTGGACGTGTGAACACGATTGCTGAAGCACTAGAACAACCACAATTTATGGCACGCGACATGATTGGTGAGATAGAACACGAACAATATGGTACAGTCAGATTCATCAAAAGCCCGTTAAAGTTTTCTGATTTAGATATTCAATATAAATTAGCACCACCGATACTTGGAGAACATACAAATGAATTCCAAAAGTCCTCTCTACCAAAATAAAATTACGCTATAATAGAAGTACTTTAATGGTTCATCACTGATAGTTTGGCATGACATTTTATTAAAAAGTATGTCATGTGGATAAGTTGATTGGAGTGGAGACTGGGCGACTCCTTGGGGATTAGCGTCACAGATGAGACCCTGGAGCGAGCAACGCGAGTGAAGCGGCTCATCGGACGCCCCCAGGAAGCTTTGCTCTGCGCGAAAGCGAAGCGGCAGCGATAAAAGCGCCCAGTCGGAACGGAAATCAACCCCACGTTATGGTGATTAGCCAGTTTATCTTCATTTTATAAATGCTGTTATTGGCAAAAGCATAACAGCATGTATATCTGAAGATAAATCCTCCGGCAGATGTCGAAGAAAATTTTATTACGTAGGTGACGGGATGAATCAGGAGATTTTCGAAAAAAACTATACAATGTCATCGCTGCACAAAGCTATTAAAGTGTTAAAAGCTTTCTCAAAAGATGAACCTAGCCTTTCCCTAACTGAGTTAAGTAAAAAAACAGGGATTAGCATTTCCAGTTTACAGCGCTTCGTTTCTACCTTTGTGTACGAAGGCTTTCTACACAAAGATGAACGTACTAAACGCTATCAACTAGGTCATTCACTTCTGTATCTAGGCAATTTAGTAAAAGAAGAATCAAGTCTTATTATTGTCGCAGAGCCTATTTTAAAAAAGTTAAACCAAGAAATCGGCGAAAGTGTTTCCATGAATATTATTGATGGATTGGAGAGACGATGTATTTTAAACTACGATTCAACATATCCACTTTCAACGAAAATGTTTGTAGGTGACACCTCTCCCCTTTATGCAGGTGCATCATCTAAAATATTGCTCGCATTTATGCCAAATGTTGAAGAATATGTAGAGAATATAAGTCTTGAACGTATCACTGATAAGACAATACTTTCAAAAGAACAGCTGTTAACGGAATTAAAGGATATCTATATTCAACGGTTTGCGAAAAGTAATAGCGAACGTGTGCGTGGAGCATGCTCTGTATCTGCACCGATTTTAAATGCATCTCAACAAATCATCGCTTCAGTGACGCTGGTTATACCAGAAGTACGCTACAGTGACTACGATGAAAAGTTATTAATTGAAACTATTCAAAGCGTTGCATTAGAAATCGAAAAACAATTGTATTGATAAAAAGAATAAACCCGAATAGATTCACTTTTTAAGTGCTTTCTATTCGGGTTTATTGCTTTAATTATTTAGCTATCATCAAAAGTTGTGGATGACATTTGTTAAAAATACACCCTTGATATTAGTTGATTTGAGTGGAGACTGAACGCCCCCAGGAAGCTTTGCTCTGTGCGAAAGCGAAGCGACAGCAACAAATGTTTTATCTGTGCGAAAGCGAAGCGACAGCAACAACAACAAAGCGCAGTCGGAACAGAAATCAACTACACGTTATAGTGCAAAGTTAATTATTTACTAATCCTAAGAAGTCTTGCCAATGATTTAAGCGTGGCAGTACAACATGCTTGTTATAGGATTGATTTTTTAAAATCACTTTTGTATTCACATCTTGTAATGTTTCTAAAACAGCTGGTTTATCATCTACATAAACATCTAAAGCTAGTTCTTTGATGATCGCCACTTTCTCTGTATCCTGCATTCCGCAGAAAAAGTGACCTTCAGTGATTGGAAATCCTTGTGCTTTCATCCATGCTTGTGTTTGCTCACAATATTGTTTAGGACGTGAAGTAATATAATAAATGTCATGTCCTTGCTGTGCCAAATCTTGAAGCGTCTCTAAAGCTCTCTCAAAAGAAGGACAATCCGTAAAATAAATTTCCTCTAATGAACTATTCCACATCGCCGCTCCTTCTGCATCTGTTAATCCAAAAGGTTCGTGAATTTCAATTCTTTGCAAAGCTTGAAATACTTCTAGCTCAACATTTTTGCCAAGTTTTTTATTATAGAGCGCAAAGGCATGTGCTCGTAAATCTATGAGTGTGTCATCTATATCAAAGCCAAATTTCATGTTGTTTTTCTTCCCTTCAAGAAGCCTTGTTGATGAAGTTAGCCGCAAATGTTTGCTCTTTTTCAATTTGTTTCGCCAATACTTCTTCAATGGCTTGCTCGCGCATTTGTTGAAAATCTTGTACGTTAAAATGAACAAGCGTATCTTTATTTAATAATGACGCAAGACAATCTGCATCCTTAAGTGCACTGTTTAGCCCAAATGCTCCAGTTGGTGTCATCGTGTGAACAGCATCTCCTAATAGCACAAGCCCCTTTGTCCCCCAGCAGTCACAATGACTACTGAATACATCAAGCACGACAAAATCTTGCCAAGATCTGATATGTTCGTTTACAGTATAAGATAGTTCCGGAAATTGATCTGAAAGCTGTTGGATAAATGGAGTAAATGCTTTTTTTCTGAGCTGAGGAAAACTGCCTTGTTCAATATTCCAGCCAATTTGAATGAACCCACCTACCTGTGTAAATAAGGATAGCTGTTTATCACCTATTAATGCCATTTTAATCGATGGCTCCCATCCCCGAGGGGCAGGAATTTTTGCCCACAATAAATCAAAGCCATGTTTATGCTTTTGAATTTCAATGTGCGCTTTCTTTCGAATAGTAGAGTAACGACCGTCAGCACCGATAATTAACTGACTACTAATTTCAATGGTTTCCCCATCCCTTAATGCAATGACACCCGTATATCTGCCCAAAGAATCAATTATGAGCGTCGTCACCTTCGTATTTAGGAAACAAGAAAAGTGCGGAAAATTCTGCGTTTCTAGTAAGATTCCCTTTAATAGATTTGCTTGAGGAACATGAATTCCCAAATGCCCTACAGCATCATCAGGAAGAATAGTTTTTATTGCTCTACCGTCTGCGTAATATTCAAGCTTTCCCATACGTAATATACCGAGTGCTTCAACTGCTTTAAAAAGCTGGTGACTTTTTAAAACAGCCTCACCCTCTTCGTTTAAATGCTCACCACGAAATGCCTGCCCAAGTGCTGCGTTTTGTTCCAGTAGAATCACGGAAAGTCCTTTTTTCGCAAGTAAGTGCGAAAGAAGTGCTCCACCTGGCCCAGCCCCTACGATACAAACATCTGCTTGATATTTCACTTTTCTTCACCTAGCTTTGGATAAGCAATAATACGTAAATCTTGCCCTACTTGCTCAAACGAAGCAAATTCTACATCCCATGCTTCATCCATAGTAGATGGATTGTGACCAGCAATAGGTGTCAATGACAAACGACCACCGAGAATTTTTGGCGCTATGTATATCACATATTTGTTAATAGCACCTTGCTGTAAAAATGAAGAGTTGATTGTACTTCCACCCTCTACTAAAATATCCGTAATACCATATTGATATAGTTTTTCAAGCATATCATCAACAACAAGCCCCTCAGATTCATGTCGAACTGGCAATACAGTCACGCCTTTTTCCTCAAATGCTGTTATTTTTTCTTGGCTGGCATTCTCACTACATACAATAATTGTTTTCGCTTCTTCTACATTCAGAACATTGGCATGAGCAGGTGTACGAAGGGAGCTATCCATAATGATGCGCACTGGATTTTTTCCGTAACCTTCTTTTAATCTTGTCGTTAAGGATGGATTGTCAGCTAAAACAGTACCAACACCAACTAAAATACCATCCACCTCATGACGAATATGGTGAACATCCTCACGCGCTGCCTCACCAGTTATCCACTTGGAATGTCCTGTATGGGCAGCTATTTTCCCATCTAATGTCATCGCATATTTTGAAATAATAAATGGTCGTTTTGTTAGCATATTGTGAATAAAACGTTCATTTAAACGGCGAGCTTGAGCTTCTAAAATACCAACCTCTACCTCAATGCCCGCATCTCGTAACAGTTGAATACCACGTCCAGCAACAGCAGGATTTGGATCTTGCATAGCTACAACTACACGACTAACTGCTAATTCCTTCACTAAATTTGCACAAGGAGGTGTTTTTCCATAATGCGAACACGGCTCAAGAGTTACATAAAGTGTCGCACCCTTAGCATGTTCTCCAGCCATACGGAATGCATGCACCTCCGCATGTGGTTCACCTGCTTTTCTGTGTAAACCTGTTCCAACAATGACACCGTCTTTGACGATTACAGCCCCTACTAGTGGGTTAGGATTCGTATTTCCTTTTGCACTAGCGGCTAAATCAAGTGCTAACTGCATATATTTTTCATCTATTGTCATCTTCGTTCCTCCACTCACTTCTCTTCGCGCAAATGTCCAGATTTCTCTACTTTTGTGTCTAAATAAAAACGGTTTGTCTCCGTTAATCCTCCCCATAGTGGGACATGTCCTTCCGCTGCTAAACCATGTGCCTGTAATGCGGCAAGCTTCTTAGGATTGTTAGTAATCAGTGTAACTGGCTTTGAACGAAGTGCAGCTAAAACAGTAATGGCATCTTCATAAGAACGAGTATCGTCAGGGAAGCCTAAAGCATGGTTTGCTTCAACCGTATCTAACCCCTCTTCTTGTAATAAATAAGCAAGAGATTTCGAGAATAACCCGATGCCACGACCTTCATGATCTGCTAAATAGAAAATGGCACCACAGCCATGCTCTACAATCATTTTCATCGATTCATGTAATTGATAACCACAGTCACAGCGCTGGCTTCCGAAAATATCACCTGTATGACAAATGCTATGCATACGAATTAAAGCATCCTCTGCATGTGCAAAATCTCCATAAACAAGCACTGAGGACTGTTGTAAAAAGGCTAAGTTTGCAGATGCTAATCCATCAATAATTTCCTCTTTTGACGAATTTGCGCCCACTTTTAACCAGTTATACCATTGAAATGTTGCTGAAAATTCACCCTGTTTTACCGGTAATTTTACTGGACCAACTAAGCAAATACTTTCAGTTTCCGATTGCTTCACGATCGTCATTTTGTCTTTCACTATATCCAAAACTTTAGTAGTAATTGTCATATTTTCTCCAACCTTCTATTGTTAACAGCTAGCTAAACGTTCTAACTGAGTACTTGTATTTTCACAACACTTACATAATGTAACTTAGTTTATAATAATAACTAAGTCCTGTCAAACTATAGCTCCTATTCAATATAAAAAATGAATAGAAACAAAAAACTGCTATATTACGTTTTTATCATATACTAATAGCTTATGGAGATGCTATTTTTTCTGTGCAGGCTAGTCTATAATAAGCTGAGGGAACTGTAATGACGAAAGGAAGTTTAGAATGCAATTAGAAAAAAATGTGCAGGTGAAACAGCCAAAATACCAGCAAATTGCTGTCGATCTTGCCTCAAAAATCGTGGAAAGAAAATATCGAATAGGCGATAGAATTTACTCAAGATCATCTCTAGCAAGCCAATACAATGTATCTGCGGAAACTGCAAGAAGAGCGATCGCTGTCTTACAGGACTTGGAAATCGTTGAGGCCACTAAAGGTAGTGGAGTTATTATCATCTCATATGAAAAGGCTGCACATTTTGTCCGCCAATTCCATGATGTTCAATCAGTCCACGAACTGCAACATGAGCTTATGACTAGCATCCAAAAGCAGCACCAAGAATTAATAAACCTACAGGAAAAGACTAAACAACTGATTAGTCGAACTGAACATTTCAGATCCGTCAATCCGTTTATTCCTTATCAATTAGAGATGACAGCTGAAAGCCCTTGTATCCACCAAACAGTACAGGAATTGAATTTTTGGCAAAATACATCTTGTACGATTGTCGGAATTCGTCGTCAAAATGAATTATTACTATCTCCTGGTCCATATGTGTCCTTGGAAGAAGGAGATATTATATACTTTATCGGTAATGACGAAAGTTTCGCTCGAGTTCAGAGCTTTTTATACCCAAATTAAAATCCGCTTAAACGCTGATATAACAGCGTTTAAGCGGATTTTTTCTATTTTGTCGATTTGACAAAAGTAACAACTCTTTGTTAGGGTTAAGTTGTTAATTGTTTATATTTGGGTATCATTATCCTCAAATAGTATTTATCTTCATTCAGTGTGTGTCCAAACACCTACTGAAATAGAGGGACTCAGCCTAAAGAATGCCACGTCCAGTGGCAATTATCTGTGCGTAAGTAGTAACACCCTTACGCCAAGGCGAAATTGATCTACAAAAGGAGTGGTTCTATTGGAAAAAATAAAAGTGGAACATGTTTCTAAAGTTTTCGGGAAACATATTCCCCAAGCATTAGAACTCGTCAAGCAACAAAAAAGCAAGACTGATATCTTAAAAGAAACAGGTGCAACAGTTGGTGTATACGATGCAAGTTTTACCGTAAATGAAGGTGAAATTTTCGTTATTATGGGGTTATCAGGAAGTGGGAAGTCGACACTTATCCGACTTTTAAACCGTCTCATAGAGCCTACAAGTGGAAATATTTACATCGATGGAGAAAATATTTCTAAAATGGGCAAAGAGAGTTTACGTAATGTAAGAAGAAACAAAATGAGTATGGTCTTTCAAAACTTCGGTTTATTCCCCCATCGTACACTTCTTCAAAATACTGAATATGGTCTTGAAATAAGAGGCGTCTCAAAGGAAGAACGACAAGCAAAAGCAGAGCAGGCTCTCGAAAATGCAGGCTTACTTGCTTATAAGGACCAATATCCAAGTCAATTATCAGGTGGTATGCAACAGCGTGTTGGATTAGCAAGGGCACTTGCAAATGACCCTGAAATATTACTAATGGATGAGGCTTTTTCTGCACTCGATCCATTAATTCGAAAAGAAATGCAAGATGAGTTACTTGACTTACAAAGCACATTGAAAAAAACAATTTTATTTATCACCCACGATTTGAATGAAGCATTACGTATCGGTGATCGTATCGCTATTATGAAAGATGGCTCAATCATTCAAATCGGTACAGGAGAAGAAATTTTAACAAATCCTGCAAATGATTATGTTAAAACCTTCGTAGAAGACGTCGATCGCTCTAAAGTATTAACTGCTGAAAATGCCATGGTTCGACCTATATATGTCAATGTAGATGTAGATGGACCGACCGTAGCACTTAAAAGAATGCGTGAAGAAACAGTTAGTTTACTAATGGCTGTTGACAAAAACCGACATTTAAAAGGCTATATTACTGCTGACGACGCTAGGGCTGCAGCTAAAAAACAAGAACAAACGGTACATTCAATTGTTCAATCCGATATGTTAACCGTTCCACCAGATATGCTTTTACAGGATATTCTAGGCATGATTTATAATTCTCCTACTCCTATTGCAGTTGTAAAAGATGAGCGCTTACTTGGCGTTCTCATCCGGGGCGTTGTCATCGAAGCACTTTCAACTAGCGATGAGGAGGCAGTTTCACATGAATAAATTTTTAGACAATATCCCAGCTATACCATTGGGACCATGGGTAGAATCAGTTATGGACTGGTTGACGAGTAATTTTTCAGTGTTTTTTAACTTAATTCAAAAAAATGGAAAACTACTCATGAATCAGGTCACTGATTTGTTAGTGAGCATTCCTCCGATAATTCTAATTTTACTTGTTGTCATTCTTGCCTTTTTCATTACCGGCAAAAAATTCGGGCTCGCAACGTTTTCATTAATTGGTTTGTTATTTATTTATAATCAAGGCTTATGGACACATCTTATGGAAACAACTACGCTCGTGCTCTTTTCAAGTATCATTTCAATTATTTTAGGTATTCCTCTTGGCATTCTAATGTCCAAGTCAACTGTAGCAGAAAATGTGATTAAGCCGATACTCGATTTCATGCAAACAATGCCTGGCTTCGTGTACTTGATTCCTGCAGTTGCCTTCTTTGGTATTGGTATCGTACCTGGCGTATTTGCATCCGTTATTTTTGCCTTACCACCAACTGTACGTATGACGAACCTTGGAATTCGCCAAGTACCAAAAGAATTAGTAGAAGCTGCGGATTCATATGGTAGTACTTCAAATCAAAAACTATTTAAAGTAGAAATCCCACTTGCAAAATCAACTATAATGGCGGGGATTAACCAGACTGTTATGCTATCACTGTCAATGGTTGTTACTGCCTCAATGATCGGTGCACCTGGTCTAGGACGCGAAGTATTAACTGCACTACAACGTACACAGGTTGGAAATGGCTTTGTTGCTGGTTTAGGTCTAGTAATTTTCGCCATTATAATAGACCGCTTAACTCAAAGCTTTAATAATAAGAAAACCGTATAAAAAAAGACAATTGATTAACGCAAATCTTAGTTCTTCACTTTCACAACTGAGATTTACATTTTATAGTTTGGGACAAAACTATTAATATACGAAAGGAAGATTCGATGAAACTGAAAACATTAACTAAATTAGGAATGGTTTTAGGGCTTGGCTTTTTGCTAGCCGCATGTAGTGGTGATGATTCAAGTAAGAGCGATGGTAACTCAAAGGACGTCAATCTAGCCTACGTTGAATGGGATACAGAAATTGCTTCAACTAATGTAGTTGGTCAGGTGCTAGAGGATTTAGGCTACAATGTAACATTAACACCACTTGATAATGCAATTATGTGGGAGGCTGTTTCAAAAGGTGAAGCAGATGGTATGGTAGCTGCATGGTTACCAAATACTCATGCCCCACAGTACGAAAAATATAAGGACGATCTTGATGAGCTAGGCGAAAACCTTTCTGGTGCCAAAATAGGTCTAGTTGTACCAAGCTATATGGACGTTAATTCGATTGAGGATTTAAAAAATCAAGCAGATCACACAATTACAGGTATTGAACCTGGAGCAGGGATTACAGCTGCTACTGAAAAAGCTTTAGATGAATATGATAATTTAGCAGATTGGAATCTATTAACTTCTTCATCTGGTGCTATGACAACATCTCTTGCTAAAGCAATTAAAAATAAAGAAGACATCGTCGTGACAGGCTGGTCTCCTCACTGGAAATTCGCTAAATATGATCTTAAATACTTGGAAGATCCAAAAGGCGTTTATGGTGGCGAAGAAACGATTAACACATTCGCTCGTAAAGGTTTAAAAGAAGATCAACCAGATGTATATTCTGTACTTGATAACTTCCACTGGACATCAGAAGACTTAGAGAGTGTTATGCTAGAAATTATGGACGGCAAAGACCCAAAAGAAGCTGCTAAAGATTGGGTAGAAGCCAATGCAGATAAAGTTGCTGAATGGACAAAGGATGTAAAGAAATAATTTTCAACAAACGACGGACAACTGACAATGTTGTCTGTCGTTTTTTTCGGTCAATAAAAAAGTCACCCCGCAACGATTACCGATGCCAGATGACTATTAACTAAGATAATAATTTCAAAAATATCGCTGCCCCTAAAACAAGAACAATGCAAACAATACGTCTCCAATCCTTAGATTCATTGAACAACAACATACCAAGTAATGCACCACCTGCCGCTCCAATTCCTGTCCAAATTGCATAGGCTGTACCCATCGGTAATGTTTCCATGGCATATGCAAGACCAGCAAAGCTCAATGTAAACGCAAAAATCAATAACACTAAATTTTTAATACTTTTAGCATTATTATATTTACTAATCATATAAACACCCATCATCTCACATAGCCCCGCGACTACTAATGCAAACCATGCCATTATTCATTCACCTCTTTTTCTTTAGGCTCCCCTGTCACTAGCTTTAAACCGACGACGCCCGCAAGTAAAACGACGATACATAAAATTTTGCCTAACTTCCATGGCTCTCCGAACAATAAGCTATCAGCACACACAGTACCCGCTGTTCCCAAGCCAACGAATACTGCATAAACAGTGCCGACCGGTAAGCTTTCTCCAGCCTTAATTAGTAAATAAAAGCTAACAAAAATTGCAATAGCTGTACCAGTCCATTCGAGTGCATTTTCTGCATGCTTTAAGCCAATAACCCAGCCGACTTCAAAAAAAGCGGCAATTATGACACTTAACCATTGTTTGTTCATTGCGAATCCCTCCATTTTATTGTTAGACACGGATGAATGACTTTTATGAGCAGTTCTCTTTGAGTAAAGCGAGTCGTCCCAGACATACCTAATCAGTTTGGTGACCTACCTGAGCACTTCTTCGGCTTACCCGAGAAGTTTCGGTGACCTACCCTCAATCAGTGTTCGGTAACCTAAACCTTGAATTGTCCTTTTTCTTTAACTTCCTTCCCTCTGTTGCCCAAAAAAAAAGCCTATGGAGCACTGCTGTAAACAGTACCTCCCAGGCTTTTATCCTTCCGTGTCACAAAATCAATTTGTGGTTTTCTCTCGGACCAGACTAGCATTTGCTACGGAACCCTAGAAAACTATCATATTTGATTGTGATACTAGTATAGCAAACTATTCAGTCATTTTCTACCCGTTCATAACCAACTTTTTCAACTAGTGCTTGCCCCTCATCTGATACAATCCAGTCAATAAACTTCTTTACATTAGGGTTATCTGTTCCTGCTGTAACAGCATAAAATTCAGATACGAGTGGGTATGTACCATTACGAATATTTTCCTTTGTGGGCGCGATCCCATCAAAGGACAATAATTTAATTTCTTTGTTATTCACCATTTCTGTTGAGTAAAATCTAAACGTGTAGCCAATGGCATTTTTATAATTACGATATTCTGATACCTCATGAATAATACCACCCATACCAGTTGCAACATTTTCAGCAGGTGCTTCCATGATTGGTGTATCTCCCATAATACTTTCAAGTGCTGTTTGGCTTCCACTATCTGCCGGACGTTGAAAGGCACGAATCGCAGCATTTTCACCACCGACCTCATGCCAATTCGTAATTTTTCCAGCGTATATTTGTTTGAACTGCTCCGGTGATAAATTTTCTACGCTGTTCTTATGATTGACGAAAAAGACAAATGCCTCTCGTCCAATAGGGGTCATGTCAAATGTAAGACCTTTCATCTCTGCTTGCCTCTTTTGTGATTCAGATGGTGCTGCTACAAAAATCAGGTCAACATCTCCTGAAATCAAATTTTGATAAGCTTCGGGTGTACGACTCACCATCACTCTACTTCTATCATATGGATAGTTACCCTTTGGATATGTCGCTTCTACAAAGGCAGCATACAGTGGATACATCGCCGTCGCCCCATCTAAGCGTGGTAGTGACTCAACTAATTGCAATGAAGCCTTTGAATCTGACTTCACTACTTTATTTTGCTCTGTAAATGGTTGATAGACTAACACATTAACTTCTGCATCAACAGTTGGAATACTCATTTTATAGTAATATTGAATAGGTTTAATCGAGGCTATCAACAACGCAATGCCCATTATTCCAGCTGACCATATCTTCCGTTTTTTTGTTGTCAACCAATTAAAAATTAAACAAACAAATAGGACAAATAAACAGATCGGTACAGTTAAGAGTAATCCCCAAAAATGTAGCCCACCACTAATAATTACATACAGCGCAACTACTCCAGTGAAAAATAATAATCCTATCAGTACAAAAAGTGACTGTAGCACTTTCAAAATCAGTGGCTCCACCTCCAAATGTGTAATTTTATACCAACTGTTTTTATAATAGGTTATTTCGGGAAGATAACACAACTATGTATTCAGAAAATTATGTTAAAATGAAACATAGTATTGTAAGGAGGTATTACATATGGCAATTGAAAAAGTGCGTAAACATTTAGCGCAATGGAATGTGGAACACAAAATACAGGAGCTAAACGAAAGCTCAGCGACCGTTGAACTAGCGGCACTGGCACTCGGGTGCGAGCCTGAACGCATTGCGAAATCCTTATCGTTTCTCGTGAACGATGGAGCGATATTAATTGTTGCTGCAGGCGATGCCAAAGTCGACAATGCAAAATATAAAGCAGTCTTTGGTACAAAGGCAAAGATGCTTGGAAAAGATGAAGTGCTTGAAAAGATTGGACACGAGGTAGGAGGTGTTTGTCCTTTTGGTGTGAATGAAGGCGTGGCTATTTATTTAGATGAATCACTTAAACGCTTCACAACAGTATTCCCTGCATGCGGTAGTAGCAACTCCGCTATTGAGCTTACTATTTCTGAACTAGAAACCTATACTCCATATCAAGAATGGGTTGACGTCTGTAAAGGCTGGAACGAGTAAAATAATTATCGGCGAAACTTTATAAAGTCTCGCCGATTTTTTTTAGGTTTCTTCCCTATATCCAACGGCTAACCAGTGAGAATCCCATTCTGTAATTTGATTGCCTACTCTACAAGATAAACCACATGCACGATTATCAGCGATAAATGAGCCGAGTAACCATTTCTTTGTCTGTAATCCATCCTTTAGCTTTATTGTTATAGATGGCATTTCCACATACTTCTGATAAATAAACAAATTATCATCATAATGGGTATATGCAGAGGCATTCGTTTTCGTACCATCCCCTGCATAAATTTCTACAGTATTCCCTTCTCGCGAATAGACAGGTTTCTTGACAAACGGCAAGTTTTCCTGAACAAATGGCTCCGCTGAAAGATACGTTGGCAACATATATTTTTGAATAGCAGTTCGCTCTTCTGCATTAAAAAGAAGAGGATCATCTTTTCGCTCCCAAATCAGCCATAATAAAATTTTCGATTGCAGTACATATGCAGCGGGTGCGTTAATAATAGCAAGCTGCCCATCTTTTACAAGCTCCAGTAATTGTAGACCTATACGATCACCGTCGGAAGACACATCATCTATTAAAAACTCTACTGGGTGTGCAGGACGATACAAAATATCAATTTTCTCCATTGTAGGCGTATAAAGGCCAGGAGCTATATTAGCAGTGTTGCTAGAAAAAATAATGAGCTCTTGTATAGGAACATATTCTACATCAAAAGGTATACATTTCTTTAAAAACTGTACCTGACAGTATTCCTCATAATCTTCTGCAGCCGTTTTCCCTGTAATGACGATTTTAGGTTTTTTCAAATCATTTAAATAATGCATAGCCGCAAAAAGTGCTCCAGACAAGGTTTTATGTAATGCTGAAACATCATTCGGACTATCAAATTCTAAATGCTGACAAAGCGCTTCATTGATTTCAAAGGTTTCTTGGACAAGAAATGGCGTTTCACCATTTAGTTCAAGACATTTTATTTGTCCGTCCTCTGTACAAATAAAATCGAAGCGAGCTAGTATCGATTGTTGCTGTAAATAATCTAATTGAATATATGGGAGCATTTCAGAACGAATGCCTAATGCTAAAAGTTGTTCATCCGATAAATGCTTAAATTGTTTCCCAACCTTTAAAAATATTTTCCAAAGTATAGTAGATGCATAGTTGATTTCATCAATCTTCTCTTTAGGTAAATCTAGAACATCATATAAAGCATACTCTAGATCCTCAAAGTCAGGAAAGAAATTAGGGAATTGAGAATAAAATGCTTGGCGTTGTTGAAAATAATTATCCATATTGTTTTCTCCTTTTACGAAGATGAAGAGCCGCCTCGAGAGGCACCACCTGAGCCAAAGCCTGATTTCCCTGTGCTGGATGATGAGTTATTTGAATAAGAATTAGAACTATTCGTCGATGAACCTGAACTATTTGAGTAAGAACGCTTGCCACTCGAATAAGACTTGGTACCGTCTGTATTTGAATTTGAGCTATTTGTTGTTGAGTTATTTTTTGTTGAGCTATTTGTTGTTGAGTTATTTTTTGTTGAGCTATTTGTTGTTGAGTTATTTGAACTACTAGATGTTGTACCAGATGGTTTTTGTGTGCCGTTCGTCGTGATTCCATTTGAATTTGTAGTATTGCTATGCGTTGTACGCGGTACTGCTGAACCACCGTTTTTATATTCTCTATCTGTACCATTTCTTAGATTGCGGCTTTTATAAATAGCGCTTCCTAGCATTGCTCCGGTAGTTGCATACATAAGTCCATTAAAGAAATGATGTGCATATTGAGGCGAATGCTCATCTAGACACTCGAACGAACCATCATCACTTTCTTCCCATTTATCACATGCATTTGCCATGTCGCTATCATAGACGCTTTGTAAACCGTTCCCTGCTGTTGTAGTATCATTTTCTTGCGTTACATTATTTGTTGTAGCAGGAGACTCTTCAACAGTCCGCGTTTCTGTATTCCCACATGCAGCTAATTGCATAGCCATAAATGACGCTGTTGTAACTGCAATATAATTTTTCATTTGTTTTGCCATATCACATTACTCCTTTATGTCGATATCTATTTTACGGATATCTCCTTCTTTAGGTTTCATTTTTTACAAATTCATACATATTATTATTGCACTAAAAACTCCCTAATGGATTTGAATCATTCACCATCAGGGAGTTTCGCACAAAATTGTTTATTTATTCGACACTGCTTTTCTTCCATATGTCATGAAGCGCCATAACTTTTCAAATGGCCCCATTTTAAAGAATTTAAACCAGATGACACTAAAGATAATTTGAATGACAAAAGTTAGGATTGCAATGATCACTACTTCAGAAGGCGAAACAACTTCAAGCCCCATTAAAGACATAATAGCTAGGCCTATAAAGCTTTGAGCTAAATAGTTTGTAAATGCCATCTGACCAACTCGTCCAATTGGTTTAAGAAGCTTCGCAATTTTCTTATTCTCTAATATAACAAATAGACAAGTTAAATAAAAATACGTTGTTGGAATTACCCCTAAACCAATAATGAATTGTAGATTTTGATCTTCCCCTTGAGCAGCAAACCAAATCCAAAGAGAGATACCTACAAAAAGTGGGAATGTCACAAATTGAATCCATTTTATTTGTTTTGAGTATTCACTTACATGACTAATCCAATCAGCTTTTGCTACTAAAAGGCCAGTTAAAAACATAATAAAAATAGTAACTGCATCATTTCCTAAAAATCCAAAAACAGTTGAAAAGGCTCCTTGGTTTGGCATAAATATTTGCCCGAGAATGCTTAGGACATGAACAGTAATGATAGCAAATAGCCAGTTACTAATTGTTGAAACCTTTGCATTATAGAATGGAATTAGTAAAAAACCTAATACTGCATAGATAGCGAGGATTGAACCCCAAAAAATAAACAAATGGACAATACCAATTAATAATAAAGCTAGTAAACGTCTTGCAAAACGCCATCTTGGTTTATCGCCACGCGCTTCTGCACGTGAAGCAAAAATATAAAAACCTACACCAAAGAGGAATGAAAAAATCGAAAAGAATTTCTTCTCAATAAAAATATCAATAAGCGTATCAATAATACCATTAATTCCACTATAGTCAGGCATCGGTCCTCCCTCTACTATTACTTGGTAGGCCGCTACATTTATAAACAAAATTCCAAATAACGCTAGCCCACGAATAATATCTAATGAAACGATTCTTTCTTTTTGAGTAACAGACGGATTCATTCTTAAAAACTCCTTATCTTTCATACTTTACTGCGCTATGGCTATCATAACCTCCCATCCTTACAAAAGTTTTTTTAAAAGCTTACAGAAACCTTACATTTATAGAAATGTCTCATCCGTTATTGCTTTTTTCACTTACATTAGTTTTTAATCCCCTTCTAAAAGCAAAAATTTCATATTTTATAGTAACAATTATTTCTTTTAGAAAAGGAGAATAGATGATGTACAGACACCGCAAATTTGGTTTTTGTTACCCTGGTTATAAATACTGTGGACCAGGATGTTCAGGACCAGGTAGACCTATCAATGCCGTAGATTCATGCTGCAAATTACACGACGAATGTTATGCTCGATATGGTAGATGTAGATATTGCGATGAAATGTTCCAAAACTGCTTACGACCACAAATGAACGCTAATACTAAAATGGCTAGAGATGCTAGATTGTTTTACAATATCTTTGATTTGCGTAACGGGTTCTTTTAAACAATAAAAAAAGCTCACGATGTTGTTTTTACACCGTGAGCATTTTTTATGAGTCAAGATTTTGTATACACTGCATATTTTTGCGGATTAGTAAAACCTAGCTTAATGCCTAAATGATAAGATGCTTGGTTATGAATATCACAATCCCAACAAGGCTGTATATCATTTAAAAGGCAATAATCTATGAATTTCTCTGCAATGAAACTTGCTAATCCTTGTCCTCTATAATTCGGATCAGTTACTATATCAATCTCTGCGAAATGATCTGATTTAAAAATAGAGACAGCTTCGCTAATAATCTTGTCTCCATCCTCCAGACAAAAACCAAAGCCATTTTCAAGGAAATTATTTGTAGAACCCCAATATTCCTCATAATATTGATTGTTAAATTCTAAACAATGTTCAATTTGATGTTGCTTGATTTTAATGAATTCATAGTCATGTGACTCTCGCCTTTCTCTTTCGTTATAAGCATTAATAGCAAAGCTAAAAGTGTATCTTTCTAGTTTTTTCACAAGACCATCTAATCTTTGTTCAATTTTTGTGTTCCAATCATCTGAGTAAGAAAACAATGTAAAACGTTTACTTTGTTCAATAGATTCTTGTAGTAAAGATCTAAGTTTATTTACTATTTGCTCGCTGGACGAATCTCCATAAACATAGTATATTCCTGACTTGGTATGAAAAAGTAGTGAATGAAAGCTTTCATTGTCGGCGTAGACAGTGCCTTCTATCACCTGATCCAGTATGCTATAGACAAATGTTGGCGCCTTTTCTATTGTTTCTTTGATAATCGAATAATTCTCGGCAGTTACCATGATCATTATCATTTCCCCTATTCTTTTGATACATCTTCCTACATTATAGCGTTGATAGAAATTATTGGGGTTATTGTTTAATATTTAATATTGTATAATGAGTACATAAAATTTGAAGGGACTGAATTATGCGCAGATAGCAATATTTTTCATCCAAATATAATCAATTATGCCTCGGCATAATTGTGTCCGGAATCGGCTTTGTGCCTGCACAAAGAACTCCTTTCCGATTCCGTGACATCCGCCGGAGGCTTTAACTTCTTTCAGCGGGTGTTTGAACACCCGCTGAAAAGTAACTTTAATCTGCATTCATCTCTCCACCTAAAGAGGTGGGAGACTTCTGTACCTGCTGCTACGCTTTCGGTACAAAAGTGATTTGCTGAAAGAAGTTAAAAAATTGGAGGTAAAAGTATTGATTGAACAAATAAACACCAAAAGATTATATTTAAGAAAAATGAAGAAGGCTGATGCACATATTCTATTTAATATTTGGTCAGATCCCGATGTGACAAAGTTTATGAATATCGCCAATTTCACTCATGAAGAACAAGCAAAGGAAATGATTGAACTTTTTGATGAATTAACTGAGGAGCGCAAAGCTATTCGCTTTACCATTATTGAGAAGGAATCTAATGAGATAATCGGCTCTTGTGGATTTAATTCATTTAACGTAGATAATGCCTCAGCAGAAATCGGCTATGATCTTGCTAAAGCTTATTGGGGAAAAGGCTATGCGCCAGAAAGTATTTCGGCTTTGATTGATCTTGCTTTCACCACTTTAAACATAAATAAAATTGAAGCAAAAATTGAGCCTGGTAATATAAATTCTATAAAAGTAGTAGAGAAATTGAATTTTACTTTTGAAGGAACATTTAAAGAATATGAAGAATCAAAAGAATCTTCTTATGATATTAATGTTTATTCTTTAATTAAAAGTTAAAATTATAATAGCCAAGAATGTTATCGTATTAACATTCTTGGCTGCTTCAGTTACTTAATCGGAATCCAAATTTCAGAATTAAGATCAAGACTTAAGAGAACTTCGTCTGAGTACGTATGTACAAATAAGCAATCACCTATGCTTATTAATATAAATAAGAGTACAGAGAACGTCAGACACTATAACCTATTTAAAATATATTCAATAAATCAATTGGCTTTTCGATGATATAGTCATACTCCTCTGGCTTACCAAAACCATATGAAGCAAAAACAAAGGGAATTCCTACAAACTTAGTGGCCAGCATATCTCCCTGTGTATCTCCCACATATATAGCATTTTTTATATGGTTTCTTTCCATAATTAATTGAATGTTTTCACCCTTTGACAAGCCTGTACGCCCCGGATTTTCAAAGTCGAGAAAATATCTCTCTAGTTTATGATAAGCATAAAATGTTTCAATGTAGCCCTTCTGACAATTGCTCACAATGAACAAACGGTATTTTTTTGAAAGAGCTAGTAAAGTTTCCTCTAACTGCGGATATAAAATACCGCCATTGCGTAATAAATCATCTTGCTCTTGCTGGCAGCATGCTAAAATAAGCTCCATTTGCTTTTCTTCATCAAGATAATCAAATAATACAGCGGCTATTTCTTTAATTTGTAACCCCATCGTTCCAGATAAATCTTCTTCGGTTATCTTTCCTTTACCGAAAGGAGAGGCCTGAACTACGTGCGTCCATGATTGCGCTACTGTTTTTCTTGAATCCCAAAGTGTCCCATCCAAATCGAAAATTATGCTATCTATATCCATATACAACCTCCTTCATCACATTATACAAAATATGGATGTTAAGAAACACTAAAAAATTTCTCTAAAGGAGACTTTTAGATATAAGATACGATGTTTACTATGTTGGGTTACGCTAAACATCACTACAAAAATGGATTTGGCAAACTAATCGTTTACCAAATCCATTTTATCTTTATTGAATAGGAATCCAAATTTCAGAGTATGAATCAGCGCTATATGCATCTTCATCAGGATAAACTTCAAGTTCAGCTGTTCCTGCTGGTTTATACGGATTAGATGGGAACCACTCTGAATAAATCTGTTTCCAAGTATTTTGCATAGCATCTGGCATAGGGCCATGTACCTCAAAGACAACCCACTTCGATGCAGGTACCTCCATCGCTAATAGATTTTCTCCCACTTCTCCTACATGATCCGTAGCAATCCAGTAATCAATGAAACCATTTTGTCCTTGGGTTGTATTTGGTACACAAACACCTAGCGTCCCTTTGATGCTTCCATTATTTAATTGGATAAGTTGATGATCGAAGTTTTTCGAATTCATCTCATTCCAAAATTGAGGAATGCCTTGCAAGTTCTCACCATTTTGAGAATTATATGTTCTTTTTACCCCTACCACTTGAAACTTTTCTTTTTCTACGATTTTATACTTCATTGGTTCTGCTCCTTTCAGGCTTACCTGGATGACCAGGCGATTGTATGATTGTAGTTGTCCTTGCTTCTTTCTTGCTTCACTAGGCGTTAGTTGATGCTGCTTCCGAAACGCTTTTGTGAAAGCTTCAGGAGAGTCGTAGCCATATTTGTAGGCGAGATCGATTACTTTCTGCTCTGTATTTATTAACTCCTGTGCAGCTAATGTTAGCCTTCTACGTCTTATATAATCTGCAATAGACATATCCGTTAAAATCGAGAAAGTCCGTTGAAAATGAAAGACTGAAGAATTAACCTCTCGTGCAATTTGCTCCATTGTGATGTCATCTAATAAATGCTCTTCGATATAATTAATTGCTTTTTGAATCGACTCAATCCAACTCAATTGCTCTCACTCCTTGTTTATAGCTTAAAACATCAGAAATAGTTATACCTGTCTTTTTATGCTAACTTTGGACTGGTTAAAAAGAAAGCTTTATTTTCACCATAGCGGGTGTTGTTTTCCGTTCCGACTGGTCGCTTTCCTAGGGGCGTCCGATGAGCCCCACGGAGTCGCCCAGTCTCCACTCCAATCAACCTATATGTATAGAATCAACAAAAGTCATACCTATTTTTGGATAATATAGGTTAAAATTAGTATAAAAAATTGGATTGGAGGTTTTGATTTTGAGTAAATGGCAAGGAGCTGCAGGAATTTGCTTAAATGAAAATAATCAATTATTAATGGTTTTGCAAGGTACTAAAGAGGAAGTAAAAACATGGGCGGTACCCTCAGGCGGGAAAAAAACTACTGAGAATTTTGAGGCATGTTGTATCCGCGAAGTGTATGAAGAAACCGGATATATAGTAGACATCGTCAGAGAAGTATTACATAAAAATAATGATGTAATAGAAGTGCGTTATTTCGAAACAAGCATTAAAGGTGGTCAAATGATGATACATGATCCCGATGAATTGATTTATGAAATCGCGTGGAAATCAAAAGATGATTTACTAGGTTTAACATTAACTTTCCCTGAAGATAGACAATTTCTATTATCATTATTTCAATAAACCTACCACAATAAATGATGAGAAGCTTAGTGCTTGGCATTATCTCAATCGCGGATATTTATGTTTCTTCCGCGGGTATTTCCCTTTCACCCGCGGGTAAACACTTATACTATGATTATTTCATTTTTACACTTTTTCAACGGCCGCTTCGTATATCAATTCATTATCGATTTTAATATACTGATTTTTCGCTGCTTTACAATAGCCTTCTTGTTCTAAAAAATTCTTCAACTCAGATTTCTTCGCAAAAATTTTTTCAATGACATTCTGCTCCACCGAAGTTTCATCTGTTTTTTTAGCAATTGATACCCAATATATTTTTGACAAGATATTTCCCCCTTTGAATCAATTATTTATAAATAATTAAAGCTGAATGTATAACTGTATGTTCCCCTATATATAACGTATTGTATTTAATATCCACTATTAAATATTCGCTTAAATCTAATAGAGCGTTATTAATATCATGTTCAAATTGTACAATATCATTATTTTGAATCGTTACTACTTGGGTCGCTTGTGTCATACATTTTCCCCCTTTTCTTCTAATCATAGATTAATAGGAAGTATTTGTAACAAAATATTTTCGGTTGTAGCTGAGAACGTAATAGGAGTAGATAGACCACGAGAATATTATACGAAATATTTGGTAATATATGCTTAAAATTCCTTTTTAAACGTGAGATGATTGGAGCGAAGCTGAGCAACTTCTTAGGTTCAGCATTAAGATGAAACCCTCGAGTTCATTTAAAAGGTATTGCAATTAAGGAGCTTAATAACTGGTTCTTATATGTCGAGACTCGTAGTAACGAAAGTATAAAACACAATATTAAGGAGTTATTGCTTACAACTTTTTTGTTCGAAATGACAGATACCTTCAAAATTCTACGTCTGTCTTAATTTAATGTTTAGCTGGTCTGCTAAAGAAGGAGTTTTAGTATGGATATTAAAGTAACGGCAGAAGTATATAGATTAGGGATTTTAATAGATTTTTATACTGTTCAGGATGTGATTAAATGGGCTGATAATGTTATTGAACACCTTGATAATCTGCCGTATGTAGTAATTGAAATATCATTGTCTTCACAGAAAAAACCAATTGATGTCTGTTCAAAATTAAAATTGTTCAATGGAGATTTAAATAATAACGACCTTCCTTCTAAGATATTACTCGGACTGCTGAACGAATATTTTCTTTCAACTAACAACGTATCAGAAGTTTTTTCAATGTTATTTCGATTAATTGACCATTTACAGTTAGAGGAAAGTAATAAGTGGATAGAGGTTGAAATGAATTACTTATCGGATGCTTTTTATTTAGCAGACCAAAATATATATGGTGATTTGAAAGAAGTGGGTAATAATTTAAAGAATTATTTATCTCAGTTCGAAGATTATGTAAAATATTTATCCATATAGCGGCATTTATGAACTACATTAAAGGTGAAATATGATCAGGAAACCCTTTCCCTTAGAATCATAAAAAAACAACATTAACACAGTCTATAAAAATATCGTAGTTTAAATGGAGAGATTCACTTGAAAATAATAGAAAGAACAATAATTCTATCATGTGCCACTATATTCCTATTCATTGTTTTTAAAGCCGTATACAATGGTGTACAGTCAAATAGATCTTTGATTAAACCCCAAAGTTCAAATTATTATCAAATAATCGATAAGGATTTCAATAAAACAGTAGAGGTACCTTTTACTAGTATTAACTCATATAGAGGGAATGCTGACTATATTTATATGAGCGTAGATCAAAAGAGTCCTTCTCTTGACAATAAGATTGTTCAATATAATCGCAAGACTCAAAAATGCACAACCATTTTTAACAGTAAATTCAAATTACCATCAGTTCAAGGGGTAGAATTAAATGATACTTGGTTATTATGGGTAGATACCGATGAACACGGAGGGTATCTGAATCCATATTTTATGAATTTAAAGACGCAAGAAATTCAGCCATTGACAAAAGAAAATGAAGAAAATGTTATTAATGATTTCCCCATACTAATTGGAGACTTCGCAGCTTGGATTAAAATGAATAGAAAAGATGAAAAAGCGGAAGTAATGCTTAAGAATCTCAAAACAGACAAAACAATAAGTATATTTAATTTAAATAGCTTTACATTCAGAAATATGTCTTTGTCTGCAAAGGATGGAAAAATATTATTTACTGATGAAAAAAATCATTTTGGATATATCTATTTATATGATGTAAAAACTAAAGAAATAAAAGAATTTAAGAGTTCATATGAATTTATTGGTTGGGCAAGGCTTCTAAATGATCAACAATGGGTTTATCTAACATTTGACGAACCATCAACTGGTGATGATAAGCTAATTTTTTATGACGCTTCAACCAATCATATGCAAGAAGTTGTTTCGGATATTGTTAGTGTAAGTGAACTTAATACTGATTTTAATAATCAAGTATTTTTATATTTCAATGATAATGGATACTATAAAAAATTTAAGATAAAGGATCATCTATTAGTTGAGGATGGTTTGTTAGAATTACATTATAGATTTTCAGCTGAAAATGGTGTTTACATCTATGACCAAGAACTACCAAATGAAAAGTACAAATTAATTATCCAAAGTAAACTTCCTAACTAAAAATGGCTATCCCTATAAATGAAAAATAGGGATAGCCTTCTTTTTGACACTCAATTCCACATATTTGGGATTAAAAAAGTGTCGGAGCACTACTGCCCCAACACTCTCCTTCTAATACATTTTTAAATATTCTTCCCGCTCCCAGTTATGGACACGTGTGCGGTATTTATTCCATTCAATTTCTTTAGCAGCTGTGAATTTTTCAAAGATATGATCTCCAAGCGCTTCACGTACGATATGATCCAGTTCCAATTCAAGGAGTGCGTATTCCAATGACGATGGGAGGCTGTCAATACTATTCAATTCACGTTCAGCTCGTGACATTTTATAAATATTGCGATTTACAGCATCCGGTGGTGTTAGATCTTTACGAATACCATCGAGCCCAGATGCTAAAATAACGGCCATCGCTAAATAAGGGTTCGCAGCTGGATCGACTGAACGCAGCTCGATACGAGTTGATAGTCCTCGTGAAGCTGGGATTCGAATAAGTGGTGAACGGTTTTGTGCAGACCATGCCACATAACAAGGAGCCTCATAGCCCGGCACTAGTCTTTTATAGGAATTAACAAGTGGGTTCGTGACAGCTGTAAAACCGTGTACATGTTTTAGTATGCCTGCCATAAAGCTACGTGCTGTTTGGCTTAATTGCAATTCTGCACGTTCATCATAAAACGCATTTTTATCCCCTTCAAATAATGATAAGTTAAAATGCATTCCAGAACCGTTAACACCAAATAGTGGCTTTGGCATAAAGGTTGCATGTAGTCCATGCTGTGCAGCTATTGTTTTTACAACAAGCTTAAATGTTTGAATATTATCACATGCTTCGATTGCACTTGCATACTTAAAGTCAATTTCATGTTGACCAGGTGCAACCTCATGATGTGATGCCTCGATTTCAAAGCCCATTTCTTCTAACTCTAATACGATATCACGTCGACAGTTCTCCCCTAAGTCAGTTGGAGCTAAGTCGAAATATCCTCCACTATCATTTAACTCAAGTGTTGGATGCCCCTTTTCGTCTAACTTAAATAAGAAGAATTCTGGCTCTGGTCCTAAATTAAATGAGCTAAAACCTAATTCCTCCATCTCCTTTAAAACCCTCTTCAGATTGGAGCGAGGGTCACCTTCAAATGGTGTACCATCTGGTCTAACAATATCACAGATTAAACGAGCCACTTTGCCTTTTTCAGCAGTCCAAGGGAAAATTACGAAAGTATCACGATCAGGACTCAAGTACATATCTGATTCCTCAATGCGTACAAAACCTTCAATTGATGAACCATCGAACATGATTTTATTGTCCAATGCTTTTTCTAGTTGGCTTACTGGTACTTCAACATTTTTTATCGTTCCTAATATATCAGTAAATTGCAGGCGAATAAATTTCACATTTTCTTCCTTAACACGGCGTTTAATATCTTCTATCGTATAATGTTTCATTTTTCACCACTCCAATGTAAATTTAATTAACACGTTTTTTATAACTGTTTTTAAAATACATTAAAATGATAAAAAACACAATATCTATGTAAGGTTTTATTACATGCATTTTTTCGAATATATTTATCTTTTTTTCAGATGGATAGAGTCACCCTCATTCCACTTAGCATTTAAGGTCTTTAGACTCATCATAAATATTTTAGATCAATTATACCTCGGCATAATTGCGCCCGGGATCAGCTTTGTGCATAGGCCTGCAAATGTTTTTTTTGCGAAAGCGCAGCGGCAGCAACAAATGTTTTTTTGTGCGAAAGCGCAGCGGCAGCAACAATGTTTTTTTGCGCGAATGTTTAGCAGCAACGTTTTTTTGTCTTTACAAAAGACATTCTCTAAAAAATAAAGTAGGTTGCATTCCTATTAACGGAACACAACCTACTCTCTTTAATATTGTAAAAGCATATTTACGAACACTACGATAATCACAAAAGGTACTACTATTAACATCAAAAATCGATATGTTGAATAGAATCCCTGCCCCATTTGACTTCCTATCAATAATTCCTTCTTCACAAATTCTTTATCAACCACATACGCAATAAAGATAGCAATCAATAAGTTACCCAACGGAAGCATTAAATTAGAAACTAAAAAGTCAGTTGCATCAAAAATTGTTTTTCCAAAGATTGATACATCCGCTAATGTACTTGATGAAAGTGCTGCAGGAATCGCCGCAATAATGACTACTACACCTAGTAGCATCGTCAATGCAAAACGAGACATACGTCCCTTTTCAATAAATGCCGCTACGATAATCTCATATAAACTGAAGGAAGAAGTTAGCGTTGCGAATAAAAATAATAATAAAAACATCGCTAAGAAGATTTCACCAAACGGCATTTGACTAAAAGCTGTTGGCAGAACCATAAATAGTAAGCCAGGTCCAGACGCCGGCTCTAAATCAAAAGCAAATACAACAGGGAAAATTGCTAATCCAGCTAAAAACGATACAAGCACAGTTAGAAGAACAACGGAGCCTGCAGAATTAGGTAAGCTCACATCTTTCTTTAAATAGGAGCTGTACGTCACAAGACAAGAAAATCCTACCGCTAAACCAAAGAAGGACTGCCCTAAAGCTTCTAATATAGCCTTTCCAGTTATATTGGAAAAGTCAGGCCACAAGAAGAATTTAACCCCCTCCATTGCCCCATCTAATGTTAAAGCCCTTACAACAAGCACAATAAACATAATGAATAATAAAGGCATCATCCACTTACTGGCCTTCTCTATGCCATTTTGCACACCAAGTGAAATGACTAGTACATTTACCAGTGTAAACAATCCTAAGCCTAGTAATGTAATCCAAGGTGTTCCTATAATCTTTCCAAATAGTTCACTAGGATCATTAGCAGGGTCAATAACAGCCCCAGTTACACCCAGGCCACTATATATAAAAATCCAACCTCCTACAACACTGTAAAAAGTTAATAATAAAAAACAACCAAGAACACCTAAACGACCAACCCAGGCCCACCCTGTTTTCGTCGGTGCAATTTTTTTATAGGCAGTCACAGCCTCAGACTGTGTACCACGACCTAAAATATATTCTGATAATAACATCGGTAAACCAATCAACAATGTAAATAGAACAAAAATAAGGAAAAATGCTCCCCCACCACTTTGTCCAGTAACATAAGGAAGTTTCCAAATTGCCCCTAGTCCTATTGCAGCTCCTGCCGATGCTAAAATAAAGCCTAGTTTACTAGACCACTGACTCTTTTTTTCACTCATCTCTTCAAACTCCAACTCCTCTAACAACCTAAACTCTTCCTTATTCTACATGAAAATACTATAGTTTACTAGATGTTACTTTTTCGCAATAATATCCACATCTCAATTATTATATCTATCCTACAATCAATTATGCCTTGGCACAATTGCGTCCTGAATCGGTTTTGCACTTAGGCCGGCAGATGTTTTTTGCGCGAAAACGCAGCGGCAGCGGCATGATGTTTGTCACTCAGTCATTGCCACAGGACGTGGCGTTCTTAAACTGAGTTCCTCTATTTCAGCGGATGTCTTTTGTATCGAAAGCACAGTGACAGGTACGGATGTTTGGACACCCGTTGAAAAGCGACTTAAAACCTTATTAATCTCACCTAAAGAGGCGAGAGACCTCTATAACTGCCGTTTCACTTTCGTTACATAAAACACTTGCTGAAAGAAGTTAAAAAAACCTCGAGCGTTTAACAGCTCGAGGTTTCATGCTAATTATTTTGTTAAATACATTGAACGCTGATTATGAATCCATTTACGCATTGTTGTAAATAGCAATGCCATGATGATAGTAATTAAAATACCTTTCACAATGTTAAATGGCAAAATACCAGCTACGATCATTTTATATAGTGAATCGCCTACAACAGGCTCCATACCTAAAAAGTAAGTGTACATAGGTAAAAATACCGCATAGTTAAGAATGCTCATACCAACTGCCATTATGATTGTTCCAGCAGCTAAACCTCCAATAAGGCCTTTAACTGTTTTGGAGCGATTAAACACAAAGCCCACTGGTAGAATAAATAAAATACCTGTTACAAAGTTCGCGATATGTCCTACCGGTACTCCCGTTGGCGTGCCTGAGAAAACCCAGTCCAACACATTTTTAAAGAATTCTACTAAAATACCAGCTACAGGTCCCATTGTGATCGCCGCTAGTAATGCTGGCATATCACTAAAGTCTACTTCCAAAAACGCTGGAAATGGTGGAATTGGGAAATTAAAAAGCATTAATAAAAACGAAATACTGCTCAGCATACCAATCGTAATATACGATTGAAGTTTAACATTTTTCTTCATAGAAAACTCTCTCCTCTTTGCTGATTCAATCTCGCAAGAAGAAAGGTTACGACCTAATCAATAATTATCATGAAAAAACCCTTATGCAAAAGAGCATAAGGGAGAATAGGCATGATTAAAAGACGCCATTAATTAACCATTTTAGAGCGGACGTTGTGTGAAGCCACATCGAAAAAACGCTCGTTCATAGCTAAATTCATAACAATGAATGACGATCGTACCTCCATCTTCTCCCATCCAGACTATAACTGTCGGCCTTGGAATTGCACCAAGTCAGCCATGCAAAAAATTATTTGCACAGGTCGCGGGCTGAAGAGCCTTTTGTAAATCATTCGAGCTAATATGCCTTAAAGGAAACATTAGCGATTTACAACTCTATTACCGCCGGTCGGGATTTACACCCTGCCCCGAAGATGAATCAATATTTTTTTATTTCATAGCCTTACTATAATAAATTATTAGAGAAAAGTAAATAGCTTTGCTTAAAAAATCCCGATTAATCTTGTATGCTTTATAATTAACCGGCTAATTACCTTGTAAAATCTAGAGATTTTCTGCATCCCTCATAGATTATTAGTCCACCTAGCTTCTTTGCTATTGGAGTCATAAAATGATAAAAGCATTCTCGCATATATAGCGCGAGAATGCTTCAAAAATTTATTTACGTTCTGTACAACTATTTGTTGTTATGCTATTTATGGCATATACCGTTTATTGGCTCCTACAGGCTTTGGTAAGAAATTTTTCAAATCAAATCCCTCCCAGCTCTCCTGTACAACATTGTCTAGACGTATTTGTTGATCAAAGCTTGCAGCAGTTAACATCATACCTTCAATTAATTGAGTTGCACGGACCGCGTCCATTGTCGTTAAATCAAGCGGCTCATCAAATGTTACAATAACGCCTTCTGCTACCTCTTTCACTGTGTATGTTACATTTTCCGGTACAACTGGAATGTATACATCATCATTTTTATTCCGCATATCGGTAAGAGCTTCAGTTACTGTGGAAAAAGTTTTGCGAGAATCGGGTGATAAATATTCAGTTCCATTTTCATCTTTATATAAATAGTAATTAAAATGATCTGAGCTTGTTAATGCCATAGGATTACTTAGCTCTTCATCCTTGGAAAATTTATAGGATGTACCATCAGGATTTTCAAACTCAACAGCTTTATACACTGAGTCTGAGAATGTATCCTTTAATGTCCCTAAGTATTCATTAATATCTGCTGAAGCAACATCATAATCATTTTCCTTCGGCAATACATGAACTAGTTTATCGTCCTTCTCCTTCAATTTCCCTTTATATGGATGGTAGTTAGTAAAACCGTTTGCTTTCTCATCAATCTGTGGCGCATACTTTTCATACATTTGTAATGTTGTAGGCTTTTTCTTCGGAAAATCAGTAGCAACTCGTTCATTTGAAACGATATACGTCATCGGTACGCTTTTCTTATCACGATTTGCCAAACCAATATGGAACACTACTGCATCTGTTAAATCTTCCTCATAAACAGATGATCGTAGAGACATGAACCGTGAATGTTCTGCTACTATGTTGGATTCCATAATCTTATCACGGTTGATAGAGCTTTTCGCTGCACTACTATCCTGCAATGTTGAATATTGCGAGGTCTCAGGAGCATTAGCCTGGTCCATTTTTGTATTATCATTATTATTTATAAACATGGAGCCCGTAAGTACTGTTAAGGCAAAAATAGCTGCAACACTCATAAAGATCGGCCATTTACGAACTTTCTTCTTTGTTGTCGCTGTCTCGATACTTTCTTGTTGCTTAGAAATACTGTGTTGTTGCTCTTGCAATATTATTTCATCATCTATTGGTTGTTGTATTGCTTCTTGAAGATGGACATTATCCTGCAAGCGAGCATCTGCCAATAATCGATTTAATATTTCTTCTTTTGAACGGCGATCAGAAAGCTTAGGGGCATTATTCAATACATGTTCCAGTTGATCATCATCGAATTGGTTATGTGTCATTGCCGTTTCGCCTCCTGTTCTCTAACCTGTTGTAGCTGTTGCCTTAAAAATTTAATGGCACGATGCTGAGTGGTTTTTACCTTCGCCTCTGTCCAATCTAGTATTTGCGCTGTTTCTGCAATCGATAAATCTTGAAAGTAGCGCATAATAATGACCATTTTTTGGTCACCTGTACAGTGTTCAAGTGCTGATTGTACCTGCATAAATTCATCACTGGCCTGCAGCACGTCTTCCGGTGATGGTGTGGTTGAACGTAGCTGTTCCGTTTCCCAATCAAAAAAATCAAGTGAATGCTTTTGGCGTACAGCTTGCTTTCTAAAATGATCAATAGCGACATTTTTAGCAATAGCAAATAACCAAGTCTTCTCGGTGCTATTTCCTGCGAACTGATCATATGAGCGCAAGACGCGAACATAAACCTCATGTGCTAAATCCTCAGCAAGTGTACGGTTTTTTACTAAATAAATAAGAAACTGGAACACGTCTTGATGATATGCATCGTATAATCGATGGAACACGGAGTCATTCAAAGCACTCCACCCCCGTTCTATTTATATTTGTCGTCTAAATGTTTACAGAAGTTACATCCAATTAATACCACTCTATCAATTATGCCTTGGCATAATTGCGTCCGGAATCGGCTTTGTGCTTAGGCCTGCGTGATGCAGGTCAGTTAGCCATTATCGCATGGATGCGATGATTTTAGGCTAACATCCTTTATTGCACTCCTTTCCGATTTCAGTGACATCCGCCGGAGGCTTTGGGCCAACGTGATGTTGGTCACTCAGTCGTCGCCACAGGACGTGGCGTTCTTAGACTGAGTTCCTCTATTTCAGTAGATGTTTGTACACCCGTCGAATAGTAACTGAAACCCGCATTCATCCACCATCTAAAGAGGTGGGAGACTTCTGTACCTGTCGCTACGCTTTCGGTACAAAAGACACATTGTCGAAAGAAGTTAATAGTATTAATCAAAAGGTAAATAAAATGTGAAGGTAGTCCCCTCTTTCAGCACACTATCTACCATAATATTGCCTGAATGTGCCTTGACAATATTTCTAGCAATAGCTAAACCTAGGCCAGTTCCGCCTTTAGAACGCGTACGTGCTTTATCTGCTTTATAGAAACGTTCAAAGACATATGGTAAGTCCTCTTGTGGAATACCATGCCCTGTATCCTGGACAGATATCTTTGCAAAGGTTGGCTCCTGCTCAACCTTCACTGTTACTGACCCTTCATCAGTATGACGGAGAGCATTATCAACTAAATTCGTTAATACTTGTTCAATTCGATCCTCGTCTATACTAATCGTAGCTTCATCATTAAATTCACTGTCAAATATTAGACCAACATGTTTCTCTTTTGCAACCTGTGCAAATTTTTGAGTAATACGTTCAAATGTTGAATTAATTGGGAGTTCATCCTTGTAAAGCGTCATATGCCCCGATTCCATACGCGCAAGGTCTAATAAATCTGTTACGAGGCGCCCCATACGTTTCGATTCATCATAAATAATTTTTGTAATCTCATTACGTTCTTCTTGATCCTGAATAAAATCATCATCCATTAGAGCCTCTGAATAACCTTGGAGCATCGAAATCGGCGTCCGGAGCTCATGAGAAACATTGGCAATAAAGTCTGAACGCAGTTTTTCTAAACGATGCTGCTCAGTCATATCACGAATAACCGCGACCGCTCCACGTATCGACTCCTCACTATAAAGAGGGCTAATCGTAAACGTATAGTAACTTCCATCCATCTCAATTTCTTCTTCGAGCTTATCCTCAAACATCAGTACATGATCGAGCATATGATAAAGCTCTGGCGGAATTGGCTTCGCACTTTGTGATCCCTTATTGACAAACCACTTTTGCATTAAACGGTCCGCTGGCGGATTACTTAATAATATTGTACGATCACGATTAAATGTAATAACTGCATCTGTCATCGATGTTAAAATATTTGAAAGCTGTTCATTTTCTTGATTGATCACTTCTAGATTATGTTTCAATTGACGGCCCATTTGATTGAAGGCAACTGCAAGCTGGCCAATTTCATCATTTTGTGTAGTCGGCATCTTCGCTTCAAAATTCCCTTTAGAAATTTCAAACGCTAGCTCACGCATTTTACGTAATGGTGACGTAATACGTGATGAAAGGAAAAACGCAAAAAATGTCGTTAGCACAAAGGCAATGAAAGCAGATAAAAAGACAATTTTCGTTGTCTCTTTCGATGTTTTATGCAGCGCATCCGGACTTTGATAAATAAAAACAGCCCCATGTACTGTATTTTCCACATTTAGTGGGAAACCAAGCACAACATACGATTCCAACTTTTCTTCGTCTGTGGAAGACGGCATCATCATTTCCTTAATAATCGGTTCATCTGATTGAAAAACTTCTTGGAACGATTTATTGGCTAAAATCATATCCTGGATTTCTTTTTTATTTACACCTTCCTGCATAGCGAAAGAAACACTGTCATGGTTAATAGCAATAAGTGCATTAGTACTTTCAGGTAAAATATCTTTTAATAATTCCGAAGTCGACTCTGCTGTTTCATTATCATCTATTATACTCGCAACTATTGCTGCAGTTTGACGCAAGGAGCTTTCTGCTTGTTGCATATGGTACTTTTGAAGAAACTCAAGCATTAGAACCGTGAAAACAAACAATACAAATGAAACGAGAAGCAATATGGTTACCCATAGCTTCCCGACAACACTATTCCATATTCTATTCATTGACAACCTCAAATTTGTAGCCAACGCCCCATACAGTAACAATCATTTTTGCAGCGTTTTCAGATACACGGTTGAGCTTTTCGCGTAAACGTTTTACATGTGTGTCAACTGTTCGTAAGTCGCCAAAGAAATCATAATGCCAAACTTCTTTTAGTAATTGTTCACGGTCAAATACTTTGTCTGGTGATTTGGCTAGGAAATAAAGTAATTCATACTCTTTAGGCGTTAAATTTACTTCAATACCCTCTGCTGTTACACGATGCGCATCATGATCAATCATTAAATGTTGGAACACAACTAAATCTTTTGAAGAAGAAGCATTTGTCGAAGGTGAGAATGCTTGTGAACGACGTAATATAGCCTTCACACGTAACACAACCTCACGAGGACTAAACGGTTTTACAATATAATCATCTGCTCCTAGCTCAAAGCCTTGTACACGATTCGCTTCCTCGCCTTTTGCAGTTAATAAAATAATTGGTGTTGCTGCTCGTTCACGGATTTCCGCACAAACTTCAAGCCCGTCTTTTTCAGGCATCATAATATCTAATAAAATACAGTGATACTCTTTTTCTAAAGATTTTTCGATCGCTTGTTCACCATTTTCTGCCTCGTCAACAAGGTACCCTTCTCGCTCTAAATACATTTTTAATAAGCGTCGAATACGATCCTCGTCATCTACTACTAATACTGAAATATTTTCTGACACTTTCACGATCCCTCTCTTCTTATCTTTCTCTACCTTCTATTGTACATGGTACTGCACATATTGAAAAGAAAAGAAAGCCCCCTTGCCACAGCAAGAAGGCTCTTCTTTCTAATACTAGCGACGTAAAAAACTCATATATGCTCAAATTAATCTGTTTTTATTTTATCAAATTAGTTTAAGCTGAAGCGTATGAGTGTAAGCCTGCAAGAATCAAGTTAACAGCAATTAAGTTGAATAAGATAATCCCAAAACCAATTAATGCTAACCATGCAGATTTTTCACCTTCCCAGCCTTTTGATAAACGTAAGTGTAGGAATGCTGCATAGAATAACCACGTAATAAGTGCCCACACTTCCTTCGGATCCCATCCCCAGAAACGACTCCACGCAAGTTGTGCCCAAATCATTGCAAAGATTAAAGCCCCTAACGTAAATACTGGGAAGCCAATCAACACTGAGCGATAACCAATTTCATCGACTAATTGTAAATTCACTCGTTTGACAAAAGGTTGGAAAATCGCACTAATTCGACGTCGTGCAATTAATCGAATTAATAAGTATAAAATTGATCCTACTAATAATGACCAAACAACTGTTGTTAATTTCTTCGCATTAATAAGCCCTGGCATTTCTACTAACGGAGACATGCCATGTTCTTCCACTGCCTTATATTCATTCATACCAAATAGTGGCGGCATTTTGTATTCAATTTGACGTTCATTACCCTCTTTATCAACATAAGTATATGTTGAATCGTAATCCATCATATTAAAGATTGATGTAGCAACTACGAAACCAACGACTACCACAAGGAAGAACATTACCGCTTCTAACCAGAAACGTTGTTTAGAAGGCTTCTTTAAATCAACTACTTTTAATAAATAAATTAGTCCTGCTACCGCACTAATTGCTAAAATTGATTGGCCTAAAGCGGCTGTAATAACATGAATTGTTAACCAGTAACTTTGTAAAGAGGGCACTAAAGGACTTACCTCTTTCGGGAACATCGAAGCATAAGCAATTATTAATATCGCCACAGGCAATGCTACTAAGCCTAGAGCTGGCACGCGATAAATAAAATAAATCAATATGAATGCCCCAACAATGAACATTCCGAATGCAGTCGTAAATTCAAACATATTACTAACAGGTGCATGCCCTGAATAAATCCAACGAGTGACAAAATAACCAAGCTGTGCAAGCAAACCTATAATTGTTACACCAATTGCAACCTTACCCCATTTTTCGGTATTTTTGCCTGTTGCATTCGATTGTTTTATCGATCCACCAAATAATAATGTTGCAACTAGGTAGGCTATGAATGCTACAAATAATAGGTTTCCACTTATGTCAATCAAACTCATAAGGTGTTGTCACCTTCCTTTTTCTTTGTGGATTTCTTGACATCTTCTGACTTATCTAACTGATCTTCATATGGTGGTAGGCCAGCAAATGTAGTGACTGTATCTAAATCTTTTTTCATACTGAACATATTTTTATTCACATGAGCAGCCATCAACACTCGACCATCCGGTTCCACCTGTAACCATAAACGTCGGTGGTTCCAATATGAGCCAATTACTACACCAATCATGAAAATAATACCACCGACAAATAAAATCGGTATCGTACTATCCTTACGAATTGTAAAGTTCGATGAATTACGCATCTCTGCTGCAGCGAATTTCATTCTATATTTGTTTTCACCAAGTGGTTCAAGTGGTGGCTTCCTAATTTCTACAAAGCTTACTTCACCTTTTGGAGTTTCTGGTGTTATCATTCTAAATAAAAATGCTGGATTATTTGGTATTGATGTTTTTGTCTGTGGTTCACCATTTTCAAAACCAGAAAAATCCGGTGTATAAACAAGAATCTGTACTGAAGAACCATTTCCTAAATCATATTCTTTTTTAGGATTCGTTAAATCAATTTGAATTTGACCTAGTGAATCATCTTCTGTTGCTTTATTTACTAAGTCAAAATTCATCTGTCTCAATTCATTAAGACGATAATTCATTTGATAAAGCGCAAAACCGCTTTCTTTTAACGGGTGATTGACACGAATAGAGTAATCTCTCAATTTTTCAAGATTGTCTATATCCCCTGGAATAGCTCCCTCAGGTTGTTTGTATAGTGTGACGTCTGTTTGATAGTTTTTCGCCTTAGCATTTACACCTTGGTTTGTTTCCTCGTCCTGAGGCTTATCGCCATGGGTTTCCAAAATGAATTTATTATTTTTAATAAAATAGCCATCCATCCCCGGTATAGCTCGTGTCTCACCTTCGCGGATCCAAATCGTCTCATCCACATAAAAACCAGGTACTAAGCGCAACATAACACCTGCTAAAAAGATAATGAGACCGACATGGTTTATGTATGGGCCGTACCGAGCAAAACGACCGCGCTCTGCTAGCAGCGCACTTCCATCACGACGAACGTGATATTTTAATTCAGTCATTTTTTGCTCAACTTTATCTAACATTTCATCAGGATTTGACACTTGTCCTTCCCCAATGATACGTTGACGCTTCATGAAACTTTCATGACGTTTAACGCGTTGATTTTTTAGAGACTTATGCAATGGTAACCCACGGTCTAAACTCGCAACAATAATGGATATCGCAAGCATACCCACTAAAATTTGGAACCACCAAGTGCTATACAAATTAGAAAGTCCTAAACTATTATAGAGTTTGCCAAAGAAGCCATACACTTTCTCATAATACTCCGCTTTACTAGGTTCCGGGGCATTAACATACATCTCTTGCGGTAATATTGTTCCGATTGACGCCGAGACCAACGTGATAATAATTAGGGCAATACCCACTTTTACATTCGAGAAGAAATTCCAAATTTTATCGATGACTGTTTTATTATACGTTTTTGAACGAATCGCCGTACCATCGTAACGCATATCAACAACTTTTGTTTGTTTACCTTCCTCAGTTAAAGGACGACCACATTTCTCACAAAGCTTCGTGCCATATGGGTTACTATGACCACAAGCACAAATGATGTTTTCCATAGTCATTTACTCCTTATTTCGGTTTCACTAATTCCATGTACGAAGCAATTTTTTCCTCCGTCAATTCACCAGTAACAATTTTGGCTACTTTACCATCTGGGTCAATAAGGAGAGTTGCAGGTAAATTACCTACATTGTAAGCAGTCATTACGCTTTTCGTTTTGTCAATAACTACTGGGAACGTTAATTCGTGTCTATCGACAAAGTTCTGTACTTCAAAATCTGTTTGTGCAATATTAACCGCCAATGTTTGTACACCCTGATCTTTATAAACTTTATACTGACGGTCCATTGCAGGCATTTCCTTTTCACACGGCTTACACCAAGTTCCCCAGAAGTTCAAAAACACTCCCTGCCCTTTATAATCAGATAACTTATGTTTCTCGCCGTTTAAATCTACTAACGTGAAGTCTGGTGCTTGAGAGCCAACTGCTAATAACTCTACCTTATCCTTTGTCGCTGTTCCGTATACCGTGTAACCAATTGCTAATACTAAGACTGCTAAAATAATAGTACGAATGACGAGACGTTTTTTCTTTTTCTCCAAGTTAATAAACCCCCTATCAATTACGGCTTAGAGTAACTCCTACTGACGCTAAGCTTTTCATACAAACATTCATATGTATAGATTTTACTGCTTCTTTTTTTACGACATTTACATGTTTGTCAAATTTTATATTTGTCATTCACTTGTGCGTCAAACACAACCTTACAAATCATGGAAACGATTTCATCAGGTTGCAACAAATTTAGGTAAGCTATTCTCACCTATTATAGCAAAATGAAACACAAACACTTAGCTAATAATTATGAATGATTTATGAACGATTTCACTAATAAGAAAGTGAAAACATTACTATTGTACATAGAAGTATTTCACTTTCTCTTAGTAATTACTCATTTATCCGATTTTTCCTGTCTCCGCTAACACTCGCAATTGCTTCACTTCATGCTTTGATAATTCACGATATTCTCCTGGAGCTAGTCCGAATAAATCTAAAAAGGCAAAGCGTTCACGTTTTAGTTTAACAACAGGAGTACCGATCGCCTCGAACATGCGACGCACTTGACGATTTCGACCTTCGTGGATCGTAATTTCACAGATTGCTTTACCTGCTTTTTCATCAAATGAAGTCATACTAACCATTGCAGGAGCTGTTTTACCATCTTCTAGCTTAATTCCTCGTTGAAGCTTTTTTAAACCTTCAATCGTTGGAACACCTTTAACACGAGCAATATATGTTTTGTCGATTTTAAACTTCGGATGCGTCAGCATATAAGAAAATTCGCCATCATTTGTCAATAGCAATAAGCCTGATGTATCATAGTCGAGACGGCCAACCGGGAAAATTCGTTGCGGAATATGCTTAAACAAATCTGTGACAGTTTTGCGTCCTTTGTCGTCTGTTACAGCCGAAATCGTTCCACGTGGTTTATATAGTAAATAATAAACCTTATCCTCTTTCTCAAGCTTAACGCCTTCTACTTCTATCGTATCTGAGTTGGAAACCTTTGTACCTAACTCTCGAACTACGACACCGTTCACTTTAACTTTTCCTTCTAATATCATTTGTTCTGCCTTACGCCTAGACGCCACTCCGGCATACGCAATGACCTTTTGTAATCTTTCCATTCTTTCACCTCTAGTTTTCATTCACGTTGGTTTTGACACCAAACTTTAAACCTCATTCACACATTAGGAATAAGGTTATTTTTCCCGCTAATCTGTGAAAATTATGTCATACTTTTATACATTATTAAAGAAAAACTAATTATGCATAAGTAATTAAATTATTTGAAATAATTTCTATCGACTAGTTTCTGGATAATTTACACTTGATGTTTAGGGGTCTATCACCATAACGTGGGGTTAATTTCCGCTCGGGCTGGGGGCTTTCCTGAGGGCGTCGGGTGAGTCGCTTGGGGCGGAAGATGTTTTTTGCACGAAAGGAAGCGGCACAATATGTTTTGAATGTGCGAAAGCATAGTGCAACGTAGCGGCAGCAACAACAGGATGTCTTCCAACTTTTGAATTTTATCGGATCACTTTTACATTTTATCGACCAACTTTTGAGTTTTATCGACGAACTTTCATTTTTTATCGACCAACTTCTAAATTTTATCGACATCCACTTTTCAAAGAGCAAAAAAAGATTCCCACACAATTGTGAATCCTATTTTGTTGCCCAGCCTTTACACTAAAATTAAATTGCATACTTTTTAACAAATGTCATCCCTAACTTTTGATGATGATCCAATTTTATTAAAATCCTCTCACTCAAGTAATAAACAAAAAAATCAGCGAATCGCTTTTAACGATCCACTGATTCAACTTTTACTGGCACTGCATAGATACGCTCTTCACCGAGAAAGATGGACAGTACACCTTCCATACGTTTTCTAGAAACATGCAACACTTGCCTTACACTTTCTTTTTCTTCTTTATTTAATTGCAAAAGAATTGGTTCCTCTAAACGAATGGAAAGGTTTTTATTGACTTTATATTTACCTTTTTTCACCACTGTTTCAAGGCTGTATTCTTGCCAAACCTTGTTGGCTAAGCCCCGATGTACATTCCAGTCATCGGACTCATTCAAAGTGACGACAATACAGGTTTGCCCGTCCTTTTGGAAGGCGGTTGCAAGGGTCCGACCAGCTACCTTTGTAAAGCCTGTTTTTCCGGCAAATGCTGAACCCTTTGCTGATTTTAATGCATTAACAGGTTGTTGTGTTTCATCCCCTATTTCGATGGCAGTCCCTGACCCTTCTCGTAATAAACGGTGTTTATTTTCCCACAACATCCCGTTTTCAGTATTGGCACGATAAAGAACTGTGGATGCAATCTTCTTGAAAGTTCTATTTTGGAGAGCAATCCTTAACATTTCAGCAGTATCCCTCGCTGACGACAAGTGCTCATCATGGTGCAAGCCAGACGGGTTCATAAATACTGTATTTGTGAGACCAGCAACAACAGCCCGCTCATTCATTAACTTTACAAACCCTTCTACTGATCCGCCGGCGTGTTCTGCTAAAGCTGTTGCTGCGTCGTTTCCTGAGCGAAGCATCAAACCATATAACAGTGTTTCTACCGTAACTTTTTCACCAGCCTGCAAGTAAATTGACGAGCCCTCTGCCGTTGAAGCTCTAGGTGAAATAACTACTTCATCTTGAAGATTGCTATTTTCAATAGCAACGAGTGCTGTCCAAATTTTTGTTAAGCTAGCAATTGGTAACCGTGCATCACTATTTGATGCAAATAATACACGGCCCGTATCACCATCTAAAACAGCATATCCGCTGCCACCCCGCGCAAAACTGGTTTGAGGAAGCATTAACATTACCACGACTGTCATGAACAATATTAAACGTACTAACCGAAGCAACGAGCCACTCCTTATTAAAAGTAATAGGAAAATATAGATTATATTTATGTTTCAAGCTAAGTAATATACCTTCAAATCTTGTTTATTTACTTTACTCCATTAAAGGTTTCTTGGAATTTGGTCATAAATAAATCTGTTTCTTGCTCTGGTTCTACTAACTCTTCTTCAGGTAAAGGCGGCATTTCTTCTATACTATTTAAACCAAAGTAGTTTAAGAATTCCTTTGTAGTACCATATAAAATTGCACGTCCTGTCCCTTCCGAGCGACCAACTTCCTTAATTAACCCTCTAGAAACGAGCGTTTGAATTGGTCTTTCACATTTCACACCACGTAAATCTTCAATTGCTACACGTGTAATTGGCTGTTTGTATGCCACAATAGCCAATACCTCAAGCGAGGCTTGCGATAATGATTGAGCAGTTGGATTTTCTACTAATCTTTGAATGGTATCTGCTAGATCAGATTTTGTTATAAGCTGATAAACCCCAGCTATTTCTTTTATAGCAAGGCCTCTTGCTGAATCTTCTTCATATGTTGTTTTCAACATTTCCATTGTTTGTACGACTAACTCTTCTGGTTCACCTAAAAGTTGTGACAATTGCTTAATGGTTAAGCCGTCGTCTCCAACAACAAATAATAAGGCTTCTATTCTACTCTGTAGCATCAATGTTTTCGTCATCATCCCATTCCTCCTTCTGTAATGTAACTGTTAATTCTTCAAAGTTACCGTCTTGCTCTACGATGACGACCTGACGTTTCATTAGTTCAAGAAGAGATAAAAACGTCAGAATAAGCGTTGGCTTATCTTCATAGGGGAAAAGCTCGGAAAATGATGCACGTCCACCTGTAGATCGTAATGAATCGACAACCGAACGCATTTGGTCTTTCACCGAGCGTTCTTGTCTCGCTACAGTTGTCTTTAGCGGTTTTTTTAATTTTTTTCGACGCATCAGTTTTTGAAAAGCTCCAAGCATGTCATAGATGTTGACGTTCAAATCAAATAACGCCATTTGCTCATCCGATGCTAACTCCGATAAATCTGCTGGAGGCCGTGTAAATACCTGTGCACGATCTGTTTCAAGTTCTTGCAGGCTACTCGCTGCTTCTTTATATTTCTTATACTCTATTAAGCGTTGCACCAGTTCTTCACGAGGGTCTGGGCCGTCGACTTCTAATTCGGCATCTTCAAGCTCACCTTCATGAATTGGCAAGAGCATACGACTTTTAATAGCTAATAATGTTGCAGCCATCACTAAATATTCACTAGCCTCATTTAACTCCAGTACCTGCATTGCATGTATATGGTCGATATATTGTTGAGTAATTTCAGCCATTGGGATATCATAAATATCAATTTCCAATCTGTGAATTAAATGCAATAATAAATCAAGAGGCCCTGAAAAGGCTTCTAATTTTACTTCATAAGACATTGTTTTACCACCCTGAGATTCTATGTTCTTTTAGTATAGTAGAAAGGAGTCCAAAATGCATCCACAGCATCACACTTTATTTATCGACTATTGTGCTTTTTTTAATGGTAATCAAGATTTTTTTGAATGCCATGAAGTTCTTGAGGAATACTGGAAGGAAATTGCTCCAGGTGATAAAGTGCACCCTCTCGTTGGTTACGTACAGCTCGCAACAGGTTTATATCATTGGCGACGTGACAATTTTACTGGCTCTGCGCGAATCTTAGAAAAAACACTCCATAATTTTCAACATAATATGGGCCACATCTTTTTTGACGAAATCGACTACGAAATACTACTAACACAACTAACAGATTCACTTTCTGCTATCCAAAAGGGCAAGTCCTTTCAAGCATTTCAACTTCCTCTTTCACCCAAATTAGAGGAATTAACATTTGCTCGCATACAGATTTTACCACCAAGTAACTCTAATTATCTTCTTCATAAACATATGCTTCGAGATCGCTCACATATTCTTGCAGAGCGTCAAGAAAGCAAACAAAGAAAAAGCAGACGTCAATGATCGTCTGCTTCTTCATCGATACAATTTATACATCTTTGAACAATATTACGCGTTTCCTCTGTTGCACGAACACTTTCATACTGACCCAGGTCTGCTACTTCCTGTAGCATTTCCTTCGCAACACCCTCACCTCTATAGGAAGGGACAACGGATACATGTTGAATCGTAGCCATACTATTACTGTCTGTTACAAGTCCAACAATGCCTATATACTCATCGTTCTTTTTCCATAAATATAAAACCCAATTATCATCATTTTCATAGGAGTGGATTGTCTCTTTGAGCTTTTTTATGTCTTTTTCGTTAGGCATAAACGAGAGTAGCCCCATTGCTATTTTCTCGAAAGCTTTTTTATATCGAATTAACATATTTGTCTATTCCCTCTTTTTCTAGCTGTACATAATCTTTGACTATCCTACACGATTTGTACTTTTACCGCAAGTCAATTTCTGTCTTACGAACCAGGTCCGAGAATACCTTTAGACGCCAATACCCAATAGACAACGCCCCACAACAAAATAAAAGTTGAAATGGACGCTAGTAATACCCATTTGTTTTTTCTCATATTTACTCACCCTTTTTTAACGTTAGCGGGAGATCGTTTTGTACAATATCTTCATAACTTTCGCGTCGAATTGCTAATTGATGCTTGCCATTCTCCACAAATACAACTGCTGGTCGTGGCACACGATTATAGTTACTCGCCATCGAATAACCATACGCACCTGTACAGAAGATTGCTAGCACATCACCAGAAGCTGCTTCCTGAAGCTTAGCATCAATAATTAATTTATCGCCCGATTCACAAAGTTTACCAGCCACTGTATATGTTTCACTTTTTGATTCATTTACTTTACTTGCAATGACCGCCTCGTACTTCGCATCATATAATGCTGGACGAATATTATCACTCATACCACCATCGACAGCAATATATTTACGAACATTAGGTACTGTTTTTTGTGAACCAATTGTATAAAGTGATGTTCCTGCATCGCCTACAAGAGATCGCCCTGGTTCAATCCAAATTTCCGGCATAGTTAGACCTAGTACAGTCGCTTTGTTCTTTACAACTGTAATCATATCCTCTACATATACTTGTGGCTCAAGCGGTGCATCTTCCTCAGTATAACGAATTCCGAAGCCCCCTCCTAAGTTTAACACAGTACATGTAAAATCGTGAGCCTTCTTCCAATCAGAAATTTTATCAATTAGTTTTTCTCCCGCTAAGCCAAAGCCCGCTGTGTCAAAAATTTGTGAGCCAATATGGCAGTGTAAACCTAGAAGCTCTAAGTATTCATGGTTAAAAGTTCGTTGGAAAGCTTCATCTGCTTGACCATTGTTTAAGTCGAAGCCAAATTTAGAATCAGCTTGACCTGTCGTAATGAAATCATGCGTATGTGCCTCAACGCCTGGTGTGACACGTAGTAGAATACGCATTTTTTGTTGACGGCGCTCTGAAATTTCTTGTAAAAGTTGAATTTCATAAAAATTATCCACGACAATACAACCGATTTTCGAGTCAAATGCTAATTCTAATTCTGAAATACTCTTATTATTACCATGGAAATGAATGCGCTCTGCAGGGAAACCAGCTTTTAAAGCTGTAAATAATTCTCCACCAGAGACAACATCTAAAGATAGACTTTCTTGTGCCGCTAATTGGTACACAGCTACACATGCAAATGCTTTTGAAGCATAAGCTACTTCTGCTTTTACACCTAGTTTTTTAAACGTATCAATAAAGCCGCGTGCACGCTTACGAATAAGCGCTGTATCATACACAAATAAAGGTGTACCATACTCTTTTGCAAGCTCTAATGTATCTACCTGTCCAATCGTTAAATGACCATCTTCAGAAATCGCTTGTGTTCCATATAAATGCATGTGCATCTCTCCCTTTTCACATCGTTCCATCTTGTGATAAAAATTGCACCTCAATTTTAAATGTATTTTAGAGGTAATGCTTTATTCAACAAGGGGTCAACAGTACATGATGGCAAAATCACATTTATGCCAACACCCTGTCGTAATGAACCCTTTTGATGAATAAAGACAATTTTCGCAAAAATCACAAAATACTATATGTGAACTTTATCACATGAAAAAAACGAGTGCAATGGCTCCTATGATCTTTTTCGATGTTCGGAATCGACTACATAAGGTCTTAATGCATCTGCTGTCATCGGGAAACGGACAAGTACGCGAAGCATTGCATTTGGAAAGAACGGAATAAGTGGCCATAAATAAGGCGCTTGCATCGGACGTAATGAACATAAATAAGTAAATAATATAAACAACCCAATAAATAACCCATTAACTCCCCAAATTCCAGTCATTATTAACAACAATATTCTAAAGAGTTTAACGGAGATACCAAGTTCATAAGATGGAATAATAAATGTCAGAATAGCTGAAATGGCTGTATATAACACTACTTCTGGCGAGAATACCCCAACATCAATAGCAATCTGACCAATAGTTATACCCGCAACCAACCCCATCGCAGTGGATAATGGTGATGGGGTATGAATGGCGGCCATCCTTAAAAATTCTATCCCAATATCTCCAATAAGTACTTGTAGTAAAAGCGGGATATGTGATTTTTTCTTTGCCCCTAAAAAGGATAGTTCATCTGGTAAATGTATCCCATGTGTTGCAAATAAATACCACATAGGCAATAATAATAAACCCGCAATTACTCCAAAATAGCGCATAAAACGGACGAAGGTTCCCACAGCTGGTGCCTGCCTATACTCCTCAGCATGCTGCAATAAATGAAAAGCCGTTGCTGGCACAATAATAACAGAAGGAGACGTATCGACAACAATGGCTATATGTCCCTCAAGTAAATGCGCTGCGGTAATATCTGGTCGTTCCGTATAACGTACAAAAGGAACTGGATGAAACTTCTGTTTAAACAGCCATTCTTCTAGTGATTTATCAGTCATAGTCAAGCCATCATGATTAATTTGTCCAATACGCTGTCGCAATTTATCGAGCGCTTCATCACTCGCAATACCCTTTATAAACACTAGCGCAACATCGGTTTGACCGATTTCGGATATTTTATGTAGCTCGAAACGTAAATTACTATTGCGAATTCGTCGACGAATCAAAGCAGCATTTTGTGAAATACCTTCTATAAAGCCGTCCCTAGATCCACGAATAACCTTTTCATTGTCAGGCTCCTCTGGGCTACGTCCTGGATAACTTCGTATCTCTGCAACGTAGCCGTAACCACTTTTAGTTATAAAGGCTACCTGTCCACTTAAAATGGATAATAAAATGGCTTCACGTTTGGTTTCCTCTGAACGGCCTTGGTAGTTGAAATAGGCTTCAAAATACTCCTTTTCATCCTCAATATCAATGTCCTCATCAGGCAACATGTTAGAGAGTAATTGTGTTAACACTATTCCATCCACAAGTCCGCTTATATATGCGCAAAGAACCGGCAAATCTTTGACAAAAACATGCTTAATACTAACGTCAAATGATTCGCCGTCACCAAATTGTTCTTTAAGAAAATTTTCAGCTTCTTCTAAGCTGTTAAATAGTTTTTCTGTCATGCTGTCACCATTTTCTTAAATGTCTTTTTTTACTTCTTCCTCTTCAACTGTGGCACTTGTGGCCATCCAATTTTTTAATTGAGCAAGAATTTTTTTCTCTAATCGTGATACCTGAACTTGTGATATGCCTAACCTGTTAGCAATTTCAGTTTGGGTACAATCTGAGAAATATCGTAAATAAATAATGGATTGCTCTCTAGGCTCAAGTCTTGTAAGCACCTCTTTTAGTGGTATATAGTCAAATGGCTGCTCAGATTTTTCGTCCTTCATCTGATCCATCAATGTAATAGAATCCCCTTCGCTTTCATACAATTGTTCATGCAAGGAAGCGGGATCTCTTAATGCATCAGAAGCTGTTACAATTTCCTCAGATGTGACATCAAGAATCTGTGCTAATTCATGAATGGTTGGTGGATGCTCATTTTTTTTAATGAATTCATCAGTTGCATGACGAATTTTAAAATTAAGCTCACGAATAGATCGACTAACCTTCACCATGCCATCATCCCGTAAAAAGCGCTGTATTTCTCCAATGATCATTGGTACAGCATATGTCGAAAATTTAACATCATACGTTAGATCGAATTTATCCACAGACTTCATGAGCCCTATGCAGCCAATTTGAAATAAATCCTCGAGCTCCACGCCCCTGCTTGCAAAGCGTTGGACGATAGACCACACAAGCCTCGTATTCCCTTCAATCATTCGTTTACGAGCCTCATGATCGCCCTGCTGTGCACGTGCAATTAAATCTCGCATTTCTCCCTGTGACAATAGCTTATCGGACGACTGTTCTAGCGGCTTCAAAGGGCAGCCTCACATTACCGGTGTGCGAACCGAGTAAAATTTCTTCGTAAACGTGACAGTTGTACCTTCTTGCCACTTGGACATTACTGTCAATTGATCTGAAAAACTATCCATAATAGTAAAGCCCATACCTGAACGTTCCATCGCACTTTTCGTCGTAAATAACGGCTCCATTGCTTGGCTTACATCCTCAATGCCGATACCTTTATCCAAAACAGACACAGTTACAATATCATCCTCACGTTTTGCATGAACTGTAACAACGCCTTTACCATCCTCTTCATAACCGTGAATAATAGCATTAGAAACAGCCTCTGAGACAACCGTTTTAAATTCGGATAGCTCATCAATCGTTGGATCTAATTGTGCGATAAAACCTGTCACCGCTACACGCGCTAAGGCTTCATTTTCACTAAGTGCTAAAAAAGTTAATGTCATTTCGTTATCCATTTACAATCCCCCTAACTCGATCAATCGCTTCTTCTTCAGTTGCATCCATCATCCACGGCCCTAAACCTGAAAATTGAAATACTTTTCGCATTGTCGGCGATGGATTCAATAATATTGTTCGTCCGGCGACTGCCTCTAACTCACGCATCCGACCAAGCACTAAACCTACACCTGAACTATCCATAAAAGAAAGCCCCTCTAAGTTCCAAATAATGGTCGTCACAGCGCCTTGAAAAATTGCTGTAGAAATTTTAGCCCGAATTTGCTCAACTGCATGATGATCGAGCTCCCCAAATAAACGTACAACTACTGTCTCTCTTGTTACCATTTCTAATTGAAAATGCATGAACATCGCCTCCTCCTCGTGCAATTCCACATTCAATGTGGTGATTCCTTGCGGCTGACAGAACTAGTGCAAAGTCTTCCGAAATAGTGTCAAATCGACATATTTATAGCTTTTTAGGTTAAATGCAGTATGGGATAAATCAACATTTTTTAAACCTGCCAGGCATTTTTTACAAGAATTATTATGATGATCAATTATGCCGAGGCATAATTGCATTCAGAGGCTTTGTGCTTGCACAAAGAACTCCTCTCTTATTACGAAGTCTATCCGTCTATTGGGAGATTCAATCCGATGCTTTGGCTTTTCTTTTCGTCGCTTTGTCGGTTCTATCCACGATTTTGGCTGTTCTATCCGTCGCTTCGTCGGTTCTATCCACGATTTTGGCTGTTCTATCCGTCGCTTCGTCGGTTCTATCCACGATTTTGGCTGTTCTATCCGTCGCTCTGGCTCTTCTTTTCGTCGCCCTGGCTTCCTTCCGTCGCTTTGGCTTTTCCTTCCGTCGCTTCGACTCTTCCTTCCGGCGCTTCTACACTTCTTTCCGTCGCTCTGGCTCTTCCTTCCGGCGCTTTGGCTCTTCCTTCCGTCGCTCTGGCTCTTCTTTCCGGCGCTTCGGCTCTTCCTTCCGTCTCTTCGACTCTTCCTTCCGGCGCTCTGGCTCTTCTTTCCGGCGCCTCGGCTCTTCCTTCCGTCTCTTCGACTCTTCTTTCCGGCGCTTTTGCTCTTCCTTCCGCCACTCTGCCTTCATTCCATCGCTTTGACTCTACTTTTCCGTCGCTCTGGCTCTTCTTTCCGGCGCTTCGGCTCTTCCTTCCGTCTCTTCGACTCTTCTTTCCGTCGCTTCGGCTCTTCCTTCCGTCTCTTCGACTCTTCTTTCCGTCGCTCTGGCTCTTCTTTCCGGCGCCCTGGTTTCCTTCCGTCGCTTTGACTCTCTCTTCTGGCGCTTCTACACTTCTTTCCGTCGCTCTGGCTCTTCCTTCCGTCGCTTTGGCTCTTCCTTCTGTCGCTCTGGCTCTTCTTTCCGTCGCTATGCCTTCTTTCCGTCGCTCCGGCTTTCCCACTCCGCCACAAAAAACTCCTTTCCACTGCTTAAACTTCCTCTTTTTAAAACAAAAAAGCGAGAACCCCTTTGTTAAAGAGAGTTCTCGCTTCGTATTAATTATGCAATTGTATAAGCTTTTAGTACTTTTTCGATTGTTTCCTGATCGATTTGACGATTTGAATATAAATATGCAATCGTCTCGTCAGCACGAACATGGTCGCCTTTTTTGGCAATCAATTGAATACCAGCATCATAATCAAGCTCAGATTCCTTAGTTAATCGACCTGCACCAAGACCAACGCTAGCTTCTCCGATTAATAATGCATTAATCGTCCCTACAGTGCCTTCAGTAGGTGCTTTGATAGCTACTTTATTTGCTGTGTCTTTTTGCACGATATCAGCTAAATCGCCACCCTGTGCTACGATGAATTCCTCAAATTTTGCAGCAGCTGAACCATCTTCTAATACTCGTTTAACAGCAGCTGTTGCTTCAGTCTCATTTACTCCTGCTGCAACTTGGTACATAAGCGAAGAAATAATAATACATTCCTCAAGTAGATCCTCATGTGTTTCATCCATACGTCCACTTAATAAAGCAAATGCTTCTACTACTTCAAGCTTGTTGCCAATCATTTTACCTAGTGGATTATCCATATCACTAATATGTGCAACTACTTTACGCCCTAGCTTTTCACCGATTGCAGTCATCGTATCAGCTAAAACCTGCGCTTCTTCTTCTGTTTTCATAAATGCACCAGAGCCACATTTGACATCAAGCACAATGCCATCTGCACCACTTGCGATTTTCTTACTCATGATAGACGCGGCAATAAGTGGAATGGAATCGACAGTACCCGTCACATCTCGCAACGCATATAATTTTTTGTCAGCTGGTACAAGATTACCTGTTTGACCAGCCACTGCAATTTTATGTTTATTGACATTGTCGATAAATTCTTGTGATGAAAGCTCTGTTTTAACGCCACGAATCGATTCTAATTTATCGATTGTACCGCCTGTAATGCCTAGACCCTTACCACTAAATTTCGCCACTGGAATATCTAGCGCAGCAATTATTGGAGTAACAATTAGTGTGACTTTATCGCCTACACCGCCTGTCGAGTGTTTATCGATTTTAAAACCTTCGATAGAAGATAAATCAATAACATCTCCAGATTCTATCATTGCTTTTGTTAAATAAAATGTTTCATCATATGTCATACCTAATAAACGGATTGCCATTAGTAGTGAGCTTGCTTGATAATCAGGAATTGTACCCGTAGTGTAACCCTCTACAAAGTACTGAATTTCAGCCTGTGTTAGCTCCTTGCCTTGCTTTTTCTTTTCAAATAATTGCGCCATATTCATATTGATAATCCCCCTTACTTCAAATCTTTTAAGAAGCTTTTACCAAACTCTGGTGCTTCTACTTTGAAGTTTTCAGCAACTGTTGCTGCAATATCTGCAAAAGTTTCACGTAGTGCTAGCTCGCTACCACCATTAAAGCGTGGTGAATAGACAATCAACGGTACATACTCACGTGTATGGTCTGTCCCAGGGAATGTTGGATCATTACCGTGGTCTGCCGTAATGATTAGTAGATCATCTTCTGTCATTGCCTCAGTAATTTCTGGTAAACGCGCATCAAATTCTTGTAGTGCGTTACCATAACCTAGTGGGTCACGACGATGTCCAAAATTCGCATCAAAGTCCACTAAGTTTAAGAAGCTTATACCATGGAAATCACGACGCACTACTTCTGCAAATTTATCCATACCATCCGTATTATTTTTCGTACGTACTGCATCAGTTACGCCTTCACCGTTGAAAATATCAGAGATCTTTCCGATTGCTATAACATCTAAACCTGCATCTTTTAAGACATTCATTGTTGTGCGACCAAATGGCTTTAACGCATAGTCATGACGATTAGATGTACGTGAGAAGTTTCCTGGTGTACCGACAAATGGACGAGCAATAACACGGCCAACTAAATATTCTGGTTGTAATGTTAGCTCACGAGCAATTTCACAAATTTTATATAATTCCTCTAATGGAACAATTTCTTCATGTGCAGCAATTTGCAAAACAGGGTCAGCAGATGTATAGACAATAATCGCTCCTGTCTCCATATGCTCCTTGCCGAAGTCCTCGATTACTTGTGTTCCACTTGCAGGTTCATTGCAAAGGACTTTGCGGCCTGTACGTTTTTCCAACTCTGCAATTAGCTCAGCAGGGAATCCTTCTGGATACACTTTAAACGGTTTATCAATATTTAACCCCATGATTTCCCAGTGACCTGTCATAGTATCTTTACCAACAGATGCTTCTTGCATTTTACCGTAGTATGCTTTTGGTTTATCAGTAGCTTTCATACCTTGTAATGGTTCAATGTTTGCTAAGCCGAAAGACTCCATATGCGGCATTGTAAGCCCATTCATTTTTTCAGCGATATGTCCAAGAGTATGTGAACCTACATCTCCAAAATTCGCTGCGTCTGGGGCTTCACCAATTCCAACTGAGTCCAATACTACTACATGGATTTTTTCAAACGGTTTATTCATAATTTTGCCTCCTAATCTCTTGACTCTATTTTACCAAAAAACAGCGAAAAATAAAGGTCAGACCTCCGACTAATAAATTTCTCTCTTAAGCACGTGGATGAAATTGCTTATAAACCTCTGATAGTCGGGATTTACTAATATGTGTATAAATTTGAGTTGTGGAAATATCGGCATGTCCAAGCATCTCTTGTACTGCCCGTAAATCCGCACCGTTTTCCACTAAATGTGTTGCAAAGGAATGACGTAATGTATGTGGCGTTAATTCATGTTGGATGCCCGCTTTTAAAGCGTGCTCCTTCATTAATTTCCAACAACCTTGCCTTGTTAAACGTTTTCCCCTTTGATTAATAAAAAAAGCTTCTGTTTTTGGAGATTTCCCTTGTAATTGACTACGTGCGCCATCTAAATACGTACTTAATGCCGAAAGAGCGCTTTTTCCAAGAGGAATGATACGCTCCTTGCCTCCCTTACCAAAAACGCGTACAAAGCCCATCGTTAAGTGAATATCAGCTAGATCCAATGCAATCAACTCACTAATACGCATCCCAGACCCATATAATAGCTCTAGCATCGCCACATCCCGAATACCTTGTGGTTTGCTGCGATTTGGTGCCACTAATAAAGCTTCTATTTCTTCTATTGAGAGGACATTTGGTAGCTTTTGCTCAATGGCCGGCATTTCTAAATGGACTGTCGGATCTGTTTCTGCTCGCTTTTCTCGGAGTAAAAATTGATGGAAACTGCGAATGGAGGAAATATGGCGGGCAACAGTACGACTTGTCTTTCCTTGCATACGCAACTGCTCTAAATGACGCAAAATGGTCGTCCTTTCCACTTTACGAAAATTAGACATTCCCTCTACTTCCCGCAAAAAATTCACGTAATTTTCTAAGTCTCGGCGATAGGATGCTAATGTATTATCGGATAATTGTCGTTCTACTTGTATAAAATGGATATAATCCTCTATTGCATATTGAAATTCATTCATCACAGCGCCCCCTTACTGTCAATTATTCTCTATTTTAGCACGGCTATTGGAATTGTGCTAAAACGTCCCCTTATAATTCTAATTTTAAATAAAACAAAAAACTGCCCGATTCAATCTATAACTTAAGATTAAACAGACAGTTTCTCGTTATTTTTCTTCATTCGACTCGTCGTTTTTATCATGACAGCGCCAGCAAATGCCGTGGAAAGTTAGTCGGTGATCTTTTATGATAAAGTTCCAACGTTTTTCAACAACGGCTTCCACATCTTCAAGTAAATCTTCTTGAATTTCATCAACCGCACCACATTCGATACAAACAAGATGGTGGTGGAAATGCGCAGCGCCCTCTTGGCGTAAATCATAGCGCGAAACGCCATCGCCAAAGTTGATTTTGTCGACAATTTTGAGCTCAGTTAGTAACTCTAACGTTCTATAGACAGTAGCAAGACCAATTTCTGGTGCCTTTTCTTTTACTAAAAGGTAAACATCTTCTGCACTTAGGTGGTCTTCCTCGTGCTCAAGCAGTACAGCAACTGTTGCTTCTCGCTGCGGCGTCAGCTTATAACTAGCACTATGCAACTGTTTTTTTATACGATCAATTCGGCTCTCCATGTGACGCCCCCCTAAACTCTTTCCATTATACCAAAGGAGTAAATCCTATTACAAGATAGTGATTAGATTTCGAATATGCTTTTGTATGTTTTTACCTAATGTTAGATTTTCGTGAATTGTATCTATCAATTTAATACATAAGAAATAACAATAAACTCAGCCACTATTATGATGAAAAATGCGATAAAATTCAACAAAATTGTCCGACCATTTATCATTTTCCCGATTTTTCTCTTTGACCAAGATGGTACAAGTAAATTGCATAGGGCTAGCAACAATATACAATAGATAAGCTGAAATGGAAACCACCAAATCGTATAAACCCAGAAAGCTTCAAGCTTTTGTAATAAAAAAACCGAGCTAAAGCCAAAAAAGGTTGCACGTATCGCCACTGTTACACGTACTAGAACCTTTAGGACACTATGCGTTGCAAGCAATAGTACAAGAGCTATTGAAACAGCAACAGGTAACACTAAACGAAATAGAGAATGCCTGTCCCCATTTGTTAAACGAGGCTCTATAAATGAAATAAAAGGCTCTGCATTCGGCCCACCAATAATATGAAATAAGATAACGCCACAAACGAAACTCACAGCAATGATGGAAGCGTGATAAAATATAGACACCGTACGAGACATAAACATGCTCCTTTTCTATCAAGGTTTGTACAGCTTATGCTCGTCCGCTTCTATTATGCTAAAGATTATTATCTTATTGTGCAGCAAGCCAAAGTACTGCAAACGCTGTCTTGGCGTCGTATATACGCTCATCTGCAACCATTTGTTGTGCCTCTTCCAACGAAACTTCTAATAATTCGACAAATTCATCCTCATCTAGATCTGCCTTATTTTCAATTTTATATAAATCATTTGCCACAAATAGATGAATGACCTCATCTGCGAAGCCTGGGGATGTTGCAAACGCTTGTAAATAGGTTAAGCTATGTGCACCGTAACCTGTTTCTTCTTCTAATTCACGGCGCGCGGTCACAATCGGTTCCTCACCTGGTTCAAGCTTACCAGCTGGAATTTCAATAATTGAACGTTCTAAAGCTTTGCGATACTGCTCCACTAATACTAATTTGCCTTCATCGGTAACAGCTATAACCGCAACTGCGCCTGGATGCTTAATAATCTCCCTTTTTGCAACATTACCATTCGGTAAAGTGACATCATCAACTTGTAGTTTCACAATTTTCCCGTCATAAATGGGTGTAGTCTTTGTCGTTTTTTCTTCAAACTTTTTCATTGACTATAACCTCGCTTGTTCTTCAGATATGTTCATTGTACCATTACATGTAGAGAAATCGAAGGAGGGCATTGGTATGAAAAAAAGACAGCTTGGCTCAAGTGAATTGTTAATTTCAGAAATTAGTTTAGGGGGCATGTCTCTTTCGACAGATAAGAAAAAGGCTGCTGAAATCGTCGATATGGCACTAGATGCTGGCATTAATTACATCGATACAGCCGATTTATATGATTTTGGATCAAATGAAGAAATTATTGGGGCTATTTTAGGGAAGCGTCGACAAGATGTTATAGTCGCTACGAAAGTTGGTAATCGATGGGCAGAAGGTGTAGAAGGTTGGCATTGGGATGCATCTCCGTCTTATATAAAGGAAGCTCTACACGCTAGCTTAAAACGACTAGGAACAGACTATATTGATGTTTATCAGTTACATGGTGGGACTATTGAGGACGACTGGGATGGAATTATCGACACTTTTGAAGATTTGAAAAAGGATGGATTGATTCGAGAATATGGCATTTCCTCTATTCGACCAAATGTAATAAAGCGTTATTTACCAGCAAGCTCTGCAAAAAGTGTCATGATGCAATATAGTGCATTAGACCGTAGACCAGAAGAATGGCTCGACTTTATCGCAAGTGAAGGGGCTTCCGTTGTAACACGTGGGACTGTTGCAAAAGGTTTACTAACAAATAGCTGGAAAGAACGTTTACAGCGTGTCAATGGCTTTAACACATATACAGCGGACGAATTAACAGCAGTATTATCAGGCTTATCATCACATTATGACGATTTACATGCACTTGCAATCGCCTTTAATCTAAAGGAACCTAATATAGCTTCAACAGTGATTGGTGCAAGCTCACAGGAACAGCTGGCGCAAACTCTAACTGCCTATGAAAAAATTAATTCGATAACAGATTTTAAAGCAGCTAATGAGCTAACAAAAATCGAACAATATATGGATCACCGATGAAAAAATGGCTTATTTTAATAGCATTTTTAGTAGTACTTGCGATTTCCTCTAGCATGACCTATGAACAACAGTCTATTATTCCTGAATTGGAGCAAGTATTAGCAAATAAACCGTTTGAAAAGCAATTATCCGTTTTAAAAATTCCTTATTGGGACACAATTGTTTCTGTTGAAGAACGCGGTTACTTTAAGTTTGTAGAATTTTTAATTCGGAAATTAACGCATTTTGTTGGATTCGGCTGCATTGCACTTGGTATTTACTTTGCATGGGGAAAACGTCGGTTTGCCGCAGGTGTCGCTATTGGCGGGACAGCTCTTATAGCCACGCTTGATGAAATTCGTCAAAGCTTTACACCAGGACGTACAATGAGCGGACAGGATATTATTTTGGATACAGCTGGAGCGATTGTTTTTGTTGGGATTGTAGTGTTGGTGAAGAAAATTTTCAAAAGACAAAGGGCGCTTTAATGTCCCCTTTGTCTTTTATTTGTTGTTATACGAATCTCCAAAAATATAGTTCTTCAGATTCTGAATATAACGTTGCCCCTGCTTTTTGTAATACTTTATGCGAGGCAATATTATTTTTATCAGTATCGGCAATCACGTACTTTACTTTAGATTGACGTAGTAACCAATCTTTCATCATCCTAACAGTTTCAGTCATGTATCCTTTTCCCTGATATTGTGGAAATGTATAGTATCCGATTACAACTTCATCCTGTTCATTCGGTAGACCTTTTAACATAATGCCCCCAACGATACAGTTTTGTTCTTTCGATACGATCAACCAATTCGTGTACCATATATAATTTTCTTCATTTTCAAATACTTTCGATAATCTAAACTTCAAAGCTTGTCTTAGTTCTTCATCAAGAAAAGCTTCTTTACTACTTACTGACAACTCTATTGCCAATGACTGTTCATCATTGATAAGTAAGTCTAAATACTTTGCGTTTAATGGGATTAGTCTTAATCTTTCAGTACTTAATTCAATCATTTTTTCTCTCCTAACATAGATAGTAACTAAACTATTAGAGAAATATGTATTGGCAACGTCTCCTGTTTTTAAAGATGATTAATTTTATCATTCGAGGAATATAGTGTAAATAATCATATCTTCATGACTAAATGTTCCGATAAAAACAAAAATCATTCCGATAAATCTTAGAATCTTTCCGATAAAACATAAAAACAGTGAATCCGTATATGGATTCACTGTTGCAGCCTGCTCTTTCGCTGTTAAATCTTGTTTTGCTGCTTTTAATTTAGCAAGCACGTCATCGCCTAATTTATCGGCTAATGTAACTGCCTCCTGCTTTGGTAGACTAGCTGTTACGCTACTATCCACGCATTGCTGCTGTTTTAGTTTCTTTCCTATTGCAATTCACCTTCTTATTCACTTCAATGGCGCTTTACCTCTGTTGCGAAAGCGTTTGATTGTCGAAGTCGCCCCAACAGCTTATAATAAGAAGTAAGAGAAGGGAGCAATTTAAAATGAAACAAATCCAATTAAACTCTCCTGAATTTAATCGTGTACTTAAAAATTTACAATTTGAAAATTTATCACTTACTCCAACACTTCAAAAAAAAGTACTTGAAATCGTTAATTCTGGTATACAAATTTCACCGACCATTATTAAGGAAGTTCTGAATAATGGAAAAGTACAATAAAAAACTTAATAATGACTTCCTTTTAAAAACAAATCTTCTGGACATTACTGATTACAAAAATCTTGAATTAGCAGAAGCATTTGTTTTTTCTCTAAGAGCCACACAAATTGAGCAAGGAACATATAAAATCAAATCGTTCCAGCTTTACGACTTTCAAAGTTTGCATGCTCATTTATTTCAAGATATTTATCCGTTCGCTGGACATTTTAGAGATGTTCAATTAATGAAAGGCTCTACTAGGTTTTGTCAATTTCAATTTATTAATTCCTATGCCGATGAATTGTTTTATCAATTAAATAATGAACCCGCATGGACTACAATTAATCAAGCTGCAAGTAGATTGGCATATTACAAATCTGAATTGAATATGTTAAACCCTTTTCGAGAGGGAAACGGGCGTACAATTCGTATTTTTGTGCAAGAATATGCACAATCTAAAGGTGTTAATTGGAACTTTACAAATATAGATAAAGAAACTTATTTAAACGCGATGATCCAATCTGTTACCAATACAGAACTACTAGAAAGGTTATTTTTAAATACTATAGAGTTTATCTAATCAAAGTCTGATAAAACATAAAAACAGTGAATCCGTATTTGGATTCACTGTTTCTCTTTAGAATTTTGAGCCTTTATCGCCGTATTCGTTTAGTAGTTCTTCAAACGATTTGTTTTTTTCGCGTTGTTTGCGCTCAAAGGCTAGCTTTGCTTGGCGCTCTTCTTCTGCGGCCTGCTCTTTCGCTGTTAAATCTTGCTTTGCCGCTTTTAATTTAGCAAGCACGTCACCGCCTAATTGATCGGCTAATGTAACTGCCTCCTGCTTTGGTAGACTAGCTGTTACACTATTATCCACGCGTTGCTGTTGTTTTCGTTTCTTTCCCATTGCAATTCACCTTCTTATTCACTTCAAGGGCGCTTGACTACAGTAGCCACACCTTGTCCACCACCGATACATAGTGTTGCGAGACCTGTTTTTGCATCACGCTTTTCCATTTCATGTAAAAGCGTTACTAAAATACGCGCTCCACTTGCACCAATTGGGTGGCCAAGAGCAATTGCTCCCCCGTTCACATTTAGTTTATCATGATTAAAGCCTAATTCGCGATCTACAGCAATTGATTGTGCTGCAAAAGCTTCATTCGCTTCAATTAAATCAATATTATCTAATGTTACATTAGCCTTTGCTAATGCTTTTTTTACTGCTGCTACAGGGCCAGTTCCCATAATAGCTGGGTCTACACCCGCACTCGCATTTGCTGTAATTTGTGCGATTGGACGAATGCCTAACTCTCCCGCTTTTTCTTTTGACATAACAACGACAGCCGCTGCACCATCGTTAATTCCAGATGCATTTGCTGCTGTTACAGAGCCATCCTTTTTAAAGGCTGGACGTAGTTTAGATAGAGACTCAGCTGTAACGCCTTGACGCGGGAATTCATCTTTATCAAAAATAATTGGATCGCCCTTGCGCTGCGGAATTTCCACCGCTACGATTTCATCATCAAACTTCCCTGCTGCCATTGCCGCTTCTGCACGCTGCTGTGAACGTGCTGCAAAGGCATCTTGCTCCTCTCGAGATATCTCATAGACATCACATAAATTTTCAGCTGTAATGCCCATATGATAGTCATTGAAAGCACACCATAATCCGTCATGAATCATCGTATCGACTACTTTTTGATCCCCCATGCGGAAGCCTTCTCGTGCATTTTTTAACAAATATGGTGCCTGGCTCATATTTTCAAAGCCACCTGCAACGACAATATCCGCATCACCAGCTAAAATAGCTTGTGTCGCTAAGTGAACTGCTTTTAGACCTGAGCCACAAACTTTATTAATCGTTAATGCAGATACTTCAAGTGGTAAGCCTGCTGCAATAGCTGCTTGACGAGCTGGATTTTGCCCAAGTCCAGCCGATAAGACATTCCCCATAATGACCTCGTCAACTTGTTCACCTGCTACACCAGCACGTGCTAATGCTTCTTTAATAACAATACTCCCTAATTTTGTCGCTGGTACGTCCTTTAATGTTCCTTGGAATGAACCAAGTGCTGTACGTACAGCACTTACTATTACTATCTCTTTCGTCATAAACATTCTCCCCTTTTCCCCGTTCAAAAATGAACACTGCATGCATATGCTACTAGCAGATATATCTATTTTAACAAATATTTTGACGATTTTCGATAACAGAAATAATCGCAGTTTTGCTAAAGATAATGTAAAATGTTGACGTGTTTTAAACAATCTCAGTTGGGAACATTACAATTAAGAAAAGTGCATACATACGAATGATCGATTGTATGCCAAGACAACAAAAGAAACAGGACGTGGAGGTGTTTATAATGAAAAAGAAAAAGAAAATGCTTTTATTTTCAGGTATAACGACGACGATTGCCGCAGCAGCAACTGGTCTGTTCGGCTTCGCGCTTTCCAATAAATTAATGTACATTAAGCAAAAGGATCCTGAATTCGTCCGTGAACGTGAAACCACTGCTAAACGTTTTGATGAAGCTTGGTACAATAAAAATTTTAAATGTGAATTAAACATTGACTCTCCAAATGGCTATACGATTCGAGGCATTATGTTTCAGCCTTTGGAAACAAATAATACCATCATTATTTGCCATGGCGTAACAGAAAATAAAATCAACTCCGTCAAATATGCTCGACTTTTTGAACGGCTTGGCTACAATTCCGTTATTTTTGACCATCGTAGACATGGGGAGACAGGTGGAAAAACGACTAGCTATGGCTATTATGAAAAAAATGACCTTGACGCAGTAGTCAAAACTATAAAGGTAATGATTGGTGAAGACGCCATTCTTGGAATTCACGGTGAATCGATGGGTGCCGCAACAATGCTACTGTATGCAGGAACTGTAGAGGATGGTGCAGATTTCTATATTTCTGATTGTGCGTTTTCTGATTTTTCAATGCTGCTGAAACAAATCGCGAAGACAGAATTTAAATACGGCTCCATTATTCCAATTCGTTTTGCAGATTTTTTTGTCCGCTTACGAGACGGTTATTCCTTTAAAAGTGTAACACCTTCTGAGGCTGTGACAAAAATTGAAAAGCCTGTGCTCTTTATCCATAGTATACCTGACACCTTTATCCCAGCTTCCATGTCACTGGATTTATACAATAAAAAAACTGGTCCTAAAAAGCTGAAGCTATTTGAAAAAGGTGCTCATGCACAGTCCTTTAATGAAAATATGGCTGAATATGAGGATTTAATCCATGACTTTTTAGAAAATTTCATTTATCAAAAAATAAATCGTGATTCTTCTTCATCTAATGTCATTCCATTTCATTTTTAGAGCAAATGAAAAACCCTAATGTGTCAATAAGTGTCATATTTAAATAAAATATAGTTCTTCTGCAAACGAGGGGTTGATTTCCGTTCCGACTGGGCGCTTTCCTGGGGGCGTCCAGTCTCCACTCCAATCAATCAATTCACATAGCATGTACCTTCTGACATGTCAGCGGCATCATAAGTAAAAGAACGAAAGCGAGTAGCCTAGGATGGAATTCACCCTCATTTCAAGCTCCATAACTTCAAAAAAATTTCCTAATAAACCACTTTATTTTTCAATGAAATAAAGGTGTCATATTAAATAAAGTATGGTTCTTCCTCAAAATGATCTGTGGAAAAACAAAGTGCAATGAGTCTCATTGACACTATGAAAAACCTTGCAATACTGAACTGCACTCCATTGTTAGAAAGTGTGTAACAATTGGAGTGCAGTTCATTCATTCACGCAAGGTTTTTATATTTTTTATTCAGCAAAAACAATATGCCACTCATCGCGTTTTGCTAAAAATTCTTTAGCTAACGCTTGTGCACCTTCTAGACTATGGCTAGCTGCCCAGCCGCATTGCACTTCATTGCAGGCTGGGACTGCAGTGGCTTTTGTTACATCCGTAAATGTTTTTTCTAAAATATTTAATAATTCCTCATAATCATTGTGATTTATTAGCGATACATAGAAGCCTGTTTGGCAACCCATTGGACTGAAATCAACAATATGGTCGGAGTAATTGCGGATAATGTCTGCCGATAAATGCTCTAGGGAATGTAATGCAGGCATTTCCATATGCTCTTTATTTGGCTGTTTAAATCGAATATCGTATTTGTACACTTCATCGCCATTTTTTCCTGTTTTAACACCTGCTAAACGTACATATGGCGCTATTACTTTCGTATGATCTAGATCAAAGCTTTCAACATTTGTTTTTTCTTTCTGCAATACAAACAACTCCTTTATATAGAATATTTCTATTATAACGAGTTTTCCGATAGAATTATATGGTTTTTAAATATTTTTCAAATAATTTATAAAAATCAATTTTAAATCACCGTAATTTTTGCTGTCGCTTCGCTTTCGAAGTTAAAAAAACAACCAGCCCCGGCTTGGACTAGTTGCTCTTTAAAAATCCCAATTACTTTTGGAATTTATTCATTTGTGACATCATTTGGCGTACTTGCTTTTCAGACGGCGTACGACCCATTTGCGCCATCATCATACGAATCATTTGCTCATTAATTGGTGGGTTTTCTTTTAAATATTTCATCATAGCTTGACGAGCTAAAAAGAAACCAAGTGCCGCGCCCGCTGCTAATGCGATAATTACAATAATAATCCAGCCCCATGTAGGCATACAACCAACCTCCTCCACTACAATATATACCGAGAAAAAACTCTCCACGCTCCATTATACACCAAATATTAGCGTGTTACTATATATTGTAGTGAAATTTCCTAATGCATTGTATACTTCATTGGCTTTAGCCACCCACACTCATTATCTTGTTTATTAAATGCAATAAAGCGTTCGCTCATCTTCGCAAGCATTTGGAATAAATCCAAATCAAGCATTCGTGAACCCTCACAATAAACACAAATTTTGCGTTCTACTAAATAAATTGCCATTTTTCCTTTAATAGGATGTTCTAAAAATAAAGCATTACGAGCTCTCTCTAAATGTGCATACTTGGAATCTAGTTGTGCCTCAAGCATCGTAGCAATCTCATCGAAGCGTACGCTTTCACATATATATGCAAGCTCTTTTAAGGATTTCTCGTTAGCGTCTTCACAGCCTTGCATCATTTCTAATAACTTACGCTCTCTGCCGAAAATAAACGTTAAATGCTCTTCTTTTATTTTATATATGGAATAGGTTCTCACTAGAAATCCTCCTTCGCTCATTTCTTTTTCATAAGTATAGCTCATCCAAACTCTTTTATTTGTCAAACGAAGGAGGCATTCATCTTCTATTTTTGTCGAAAACTTTCTACTTTCGGTTCTATAAAATGCTTTATGGCTAATTAAGTTTTTACAAATTTGAGCTTCTTCTATAGTACTTAGAATATTCTCAGCCTCAAGACCTAGAGTAAAATCAATTTCCAGTCCGTTTTAGCAAAGCTCGCTAATAGGTAATATAAAGGTATCAACGAAAGGAGCTAAAACATATGAGAAAATTTTTTCTACTAATAGGAGGCTTTATCGCAGGTTGTGTTGCACTTGCTTTAACTGGACCAATTGCAGGTCTACTATTTTCTGGATTGTTTGTAGCACTCGGTATGCACTTCTACACTTCAAGTAAATCAGCATTCGGCAAAGTATTATGGTTTACAGTGGGTCTGATTGGTGTTCTATCAGCAATTTCTAATATCCCTGCAATGGTTGGTTTAGCAGCAATCGCTATCATCTATGTTATCTATAAAAAATGGAATGGCGAAGATGTAAAAATCCCAACGATTGAAGCTAAAGAAGAAGATCCATTTACAAACTTTGAAAAAGAATGGTCTAACTTAACAAAATAAAAGGAGCGATTTAGTATGAACTTATTTCAACGTTTTAAATATACAATAGAGGCAGATTTACATCAGTTGTTTGATAAGAAGGAACAAAAAAACCCAATTGCAATGTTAAACCAATACATTCGTGAAGCAGAAAAACAAACAGAGCAAACTGGAAAATTATTAGAGCGTCAAGGTCAGCTAAAAGAGAAACTAGAACAAGAATTTAAACAAAATGCGGAATTACTAGCTAAACGTGAGGCTCAACTAAAATTAGCTACTACTAGTGGTGAGCAAGATTTAATCGATTTTGCCTCTGATGAAGTTGCTGCTTACACAGCACGTAACAATACACTACAAGCTAGTATTGAAGCAAGTACACGTGAATACTTCGAGCTTGAACGCAAATTTGAAACAATGAAACACAAAATTAAAGACATGAAAGTGCGTCAATTACAGCTTATGGGCAAAGAAAACGTAACTCGCGCTCACCATCAAATGGACGGAATGATTGCTAAAAATAACAAAACCAACTTTGAAGATTTAGAATCATACATCGATAAGCTTGCTTACCAAATCGACAAAGATCATGAAGTAACATCTTTCGAGACTCGTCTCGCGCAGCTAGAAAAAAAATCCATAGAAGATAACGCACCGCTGCTAATTGAAAACAAATAACATGTTATAATGAAAGAAATGCGCCATATTTAGAGGCGCATTCTTTCACGTTTTGAAATAGAGGGACCCATTCCCTCTCTTATACTCTTAGTAGAAAGAAGGGTGACCCTCTTGCAAAATTTCACAACTAATAAGCTCACTTTTTGGGTACTATGCTTCTTTTTACTCGTTTTTGTGGAGCTCACAATTTTTAATAACGGTGGCGCCTTTTGTCTATTGATTGGGGTAGGACTTTTTTATCTAAGTTTCTCGAAAAAAAATCGTTTCTTTAAATGGACAGGAATTTTCTTTATCTCGATTGCCCTCTTTACAATGTGGAGTTTACGCCTATTTATCGTCATCATTCTCTTATATATGCTCTATCAATATTTGCAAAGAGAAAACTCTGCAAAAGTTGTTGGCTTGGAGCTTTTTGAAAAACTTCCGACTACGAAAAACGAAATATTTGGTACATTACCTGCACCAGTAGATGCCTATAAATGGCAAGATGTTCAAATACAGCGACTTGCAGGCGACATTACGATTGACACGACACAAACAATTTTACCTGCCGGCACAAGCATCATTACGATTCGACAAGGTATCGGTAAGGTACAAATTTATATCCCATATGAAATTCCATTCCGCTTACACTATACGACATTGTTTGGTGAATTAAAATGTCTTCATGTTGGCCCACAACGCTTACTCAATGAAAGTGTAAGTTTCTCAGATGGAAACCCCGAGGATGCAAAACGTACACTCGTAATACATGTTGCAACATGGCTTGGGGACTTGGAGGTGCTACGTAAATGATTGCCTTTATCTCAAGAATATTTACTCTATTTTTTATTTTGATGAGTGCTACATTCGGACTCCTTGTCGCTGTTTGGGGCGAGCCAAATGAGAAAACATGGGAGCCATTATGGCAGCAGAATTATAATAATATCCCATTCGGTGGTTTTATTGCCGTCACTCTTTTTGCGCTTAGTTTACTAATTGCAAGCTGGATCAGTATGACTGCCCGTGCAAGAGAGGCTCAGGCAACCCGCATCGTGAAACAGTTAGTTGAACCTGATTTTGTATTACCTAAGAAAGAGCCTTTACCAAAACCTTTGAAAAAAGCTTTAGTTCAAACAAGTGAGTTAATTGATACTCAACGAAAAAGCTTACAACGCTTATCCAATGAACGTGCAGAAGCTAATGATAAAATCATTCAAGAGCGCATAGTTGCTGAACGTCAACGTCTTGCTCGTGAACTCCATGATTCTGTATCACAGCAATTATTTGCAGCTTCGATGTTACTGTCTGCATTAACAGAAACTGATGAAAATGCTACAAGCGTAAAGCAGGTCGAAAAAATCGTACAACAGGCACAGCTTGAAATGCGCGCATTGTTATTACATCTACGTCCAGTAGCTCTGCATAATAAAACTCTTGCACAAGGTCTCGAGGAACTTATTATTGAGCTGCAGCAAAAAGTATTCTTTCATATCGAATATGAGCTTGAAGAAATGTCATTATCCAAAGCGGAGGAGGATCATTTATTCCGTATTGCACAGGAGGCGCTATCGAATACGCTACGCCATGCAAAAGCGAGCGAAGTTGAATTATTGCTCGTTGCCCGCGACGATTTAGCCATTTTACGTATTCAGGACAATGGTCTCGGCTTTGATGTCGAAGCCGATAAATCTACTTCTTATGGGCTGCAAAATATTGCCGAACGTGCTGTAGAGATTGGCTGTACGTACAAAATTGTATCAGTGCCTGGCGAAGGTACAATTGTAGAGGTGAAAATCCCACTACATAAGGAGGTTGAAGTGAATGATTCAAGTGTTAATAGTGGATGACCACGAAATGGTGCGGATTGGTGTTTCTGCCTATCTATCAGCACAACCAGATATCACTGTGGTAGGTGAAGCTGAAAATGGTAAAGAGGCAGTGGAACGTGCTCTAGCTCTTCGCCCTGACATTATTTTAATGGACAATGTAATGCCAGTTATGACAGGAGCTGAGGCGACAGCTGAAATTTTAACAGCATGGCCCGAAGCAAAAATTATGATGGTAACAAGTTTTTTAGATGATGATAAAGTCTACCCTGCATTAGAGGCAGGTGCAGTCAGCTATATTTTAAAGACATCCAATGCGAAGCAAATCGCTGATGCCATTCGTAAAACAATGGGCGGTGAAACTGTTTTAGAACCAGAAGTAACATCAAAAATGATGCATCGCATGCGCCACGGAAATAGTACCCCATTGTATGAGCAGCTTACCGAACGTGAAATGGAAGTATTATTGCTCATGGCTAAAGGTAAAGCCAATCAGGAAATCGCCGATGATTTATATATTGCATTAAAAACCGTGAAAACACATGTCAGCAATATTTTAGCGAAGCTCGATGTTCAAGATCGCACACAAGCCGTTGTCTACGCTTTTCAAAACGGGCTAGCGAAGTAAATTTTGATTTATCAGTGATTTTGCTGGGTGGTTTATTTCCAAGCTTTTATCAACGATTCTATCTGTTTTCCAAAAAAATACGAAACTGCATTTTCCCAGTGCAGTTTCGTATTTTTTTAACCTAATCTATTAAAAAATTCTTGCAACTCGTCTACATTGTTAACTATGTATGTTGCTTCTGCATCCGTTAATTCTTCTAGTGAGCCATAGCCATAAGTAACACCGATAGAATCAATTTGATTTTCATGAGCCCCAATAATATCGTATTTACGATCTCCAATCATCATAAATTGATTGTTACTTACTTCATTAAAATGTTCGCGTACAAATGCAATAACTTCTCCTTTAGCTGAGCGTGTCCCATCTAAATTGCTACCTGCTACAAAGTCAAAAAAATGTTCAAGGTTGAAATATTTTAAAATTTGTTCTGCAAATACAGTTGGCTTTGATGTAGCTATTGCTAACTGATATCCATCCTTCTGTAAACTTTCTAATAATGAGGATATATTTTGATACAATTTATTCTCATACATGCCGCTTTGGATAAAACGTTCACGGTAATAGGCAATTGCTTGCTGTATTTGAACATCATCCAACCCATATATTTCTCGAAATGAAACTTGCAGCGGAGGCCCAATAAACGTTTCAAGCTGATCTAGATCTTCCTCAACTATACTAATTTTTTGTAAAGCATATTGAACAGATTTCGTTATCCCTATTTTAGGATCAGATATTGTACCGTCTAAATCAAATAAAACAACGCTATACTTTTTCATTACAAGCTCTCCTTTTACTGTTAAAGAATCGAATGATACACTGTTGAACCAAAATCATGAATATCTTTAATGTAATCAAACCCTTCAGGTGAACCAAAGCTATTAAATCCACGAACTGCCACAATATTTTCATTTGGAATTACTAATAAAGCAACACTTGTGTAACCAAGTAATTGCAAGCTTCCTTGTGGTAATATTGGGCTTAACTCTGTAACCCCTTCTCTCTGTTGAGGCTGAATAAACCAAAAAAAGCCATTAGTGGGCAAGGTCCTTGGTTTAGTATTCGGGGATTGAATTGTCGTTAATAACTGTATGATTTCCTCAGGTATAATTTGTTTTCCATGTAATTTCCCTTTATCAAGATGTACTTGTCCCCACTTAGCTAGCTCTCTTAATGAGCTATACATATTCATTTTGCTACCATCACATACATCGCTTTCATACCAAAATGGACTATCATTATGTATTACTTCTATATGCTGTTCGTTTTTTTCACTGAACCAATTTGATTCAGTAAAAGACAATGTTCGAAATACTTGCTCATCTACAATTTCTGCAAAAGTTTTTCCAGTAACTTTAATAATGACTTTAGCAAGTAATTCTACATTAATATCTCGGTATGCCCAGTTATAGCCTGCTTTGAATTCCTTCATTATTTTTTCATTTTGACGACGTAAACCGTGAGTATGTGTTAGTAGATGTCTAATTGATACATCGGCAAAAACTTTTTCATTTTCTAAATAATCACTTAGTGGATCATCTATTGAGGCAATATAGTTATGATAAATCGCATATGCTACAGCAAAACCTACATATGTTTTACGAACCGAAGCAAGATGAAAAAGAGTATGTGGTCCTACTCTCTTTGTGTCTTGGTGTTGTCCTTGCACGCCAAAATATTCTTCTAGTACGGTTTGACCATGCTTATTAATAATAACTCCCCCACCAGTACAATCTAATTGTGAGAAAGTTTTCTTTACTTGTGTGAGTATAGCTTGTGAGTTCATTTAAATAGCCCTCCTACTCTTCTCATTGTATACCAAACGGAAATTAATACCAGATAAGTTTCTTCACTTAAGAAACCTTTTATTACCATAAACGTTATTATTTATAAGGAGGGGTTGTGTGGATACTCGATTTACTTATAAGCATTTCGTAAATGAAAATACGTTTTCACTTCTTGATCCGATTTTTGAAACTACCCTACTTTTTGCAGTTTTACTACTCATTATCGTGATTATAAAAAAAGTATCTATTTGGTTTTGTATACTTTTTGCAAGCCTCTCGGTAATTGTCACAGGTCAGCTTCTTTGGTTTAGTGGCATTATAGTTGATGAGCTAAATATTGGAGGAAGTTCCAAGGGCTTTTACTGTTTTGTCGTTATGCTGCTAATTCATTGTGCAGCTATTTGGATTTCTTTAGTGAAGTCTTCTAAACATGAAAAAATACCGCAGTACTCAGAGGAGATTTAACCTACTGAGTATTGCGGTATTTATAAATTATAGAGCTTTTACTTTCGCTACAACATTTTCTACTGTGAATCCGTATTTTTCCATTACTAATTCACCTGGTGCAGAAGCGCCGAACTTATCAATAGCAAGAACGTCTCCTTCAAAACCAGTGTATTTATGCCAGCCGAATGATGCGCCCATTTCGATTGCAAGACGTTTTGTTACAGCCTTTGGAAGAACAGATTCTTTGTAAGCTGCGTCTTGTTTTTCGAAGCGATCCATAGACGGCATTGAAACAACTGCCACATCCATACCATCAGCTTTTAGTGCTTTTTGTGCTTCAATTGCAAGTGAAACCTCAGAGCCTGTTGCAATTAAAATGGCATCCGCCACTTCTTTTGTAGCAGGAGACACTGTATAAGCACCTTTAGTAACACCTTCACGTACTGTATCAATAGATGCATCAAGAACAGGTAAGTTTTGACGAGATAATACTAAAACAGTTGGTGTTTTTTCAGATGCTACTGCTAGCTCCCATGCAACTGCTGATTCATTTGCATCAGCTGGACGAACAACAGATAGATTTGGCATTGCACGTAAAGATGCTAGGTGTTCGATTGGTTCATGTGTTGGACCATCTTCACCTACAGCGATTGAGTCATGTGTAAATACATAAGTAACAGGAAGACCCATTAAGGCAGAAAGACGTACTGCTGGACGAACATAGTCAGAGAATACGAAGAATGTACCACCGAATACGTTAAGACCACCGTGAAGTGCCATACCGTTCATAGCTGCACCCATTGCAAATTCACGTACGCCGAACCAAATATTACGGCCAGCATAATCGTCTGCAGAGAAATCTCCAGCGTCTTTCATCGTTGTTTTATTTGAGCCGGCAAGGTCAGCTGAACCACCAAAGAATGATGGTGTTTTCTTTGCAATTGCATTGATTGCATCGCCAGAAGAAGAACGAGTAGCTACTGATTTACCTACTTCATAAACTGGTAATTCTGAAGCGAAATCCTCTGGTAATTGACCATTCATTGCGTTTTCAAATTGCGCTGCTAATTCTGGGAACTCTTGCTTATATGCTTCAAACTTAGCATTCCAAGCTTCTTCAGGTTGTGCTCCTTGTACATTAGCTGCTGCTGCGAATGTATCATATACTTCAGCAGGAATTTGGAATGGCTCGTGTGCCCATTCATAAGATGCTTTAGTTAAAACAACCTCATCTTGACCAAGTGGTGCACCGTGAGAAGCAGCTTTACCTGATTTGTTTGGTGAACCAAAACCGATAACAGTTTTCACTTCGATAAGTGTTGGCTTGCCAGTTGATTTTTTAGCTTCTTCGATAGCTGCGTTAATTGCTTCAACATCAGTACCATCAGCAACTTTTAAATAGTTCCAACCATAAGATTCAAAACGTTTTTGGACATTTTCTGAGAATGATTTTTCTAAATCACCGTCTAAAGAAATATCGTTTGAATCGTATAAAACGATTAACTTTTCAAGTTTTAAGTGACCAGCTAAAGAGATAGCTTCAGCTGCTACACCTTCCATTAAATCGCCATCGCCACAAAGTGCAAATGTATAGTGATCAACGATGTCATGTCCTGGTTTATTGTAAGTAGCTGCTAAATGGCGTTCAGCCATTGCCATACCAACTGTCATTGCAATACCTTGACCTAAAGGACCTGTTGTTGCCTCTACCCCAACTGTATGACCATATTCAGGATGTCCTGGAGTTAATGAATCCCATTGACGGAAGTTTTGAATTTCTTCCATTGGTAAGCCGTAGCCACCAAGATGAAGTAGGCTATATAAAAGCATAGAGCCATGACCTGCAGAAAGTACAAAACGGTCGCGGTTAAACCATTTTGGATTAGCCGGATTATGTTGAAGTTGTTTTGTCCAAAGCGTGTAAGCCATTGGCGCTGCCCCCATCGGTAAACCTGGGTGACCTGAGTTTGCTTTTTCAATTGCATCGATTGACAAAGTTCGGATAGCATTAATCGCTAGTTGATCCGCATGTTGAGTCATTATTTTGTGACATCCTTTCTCGTCCTATATATTGTTCTTATACAGTTTAGTCAACATTGCTTCAGAAAACAATGCTTTTGTTATACTATTTGCCTTTTATAACATACTTTATCATTATTTCAGTATAAAATTGCCCCTCATTATGAAGTAATACTTTTATAAATAAACATTTTCACGGCTTTAGGGCTAGCTGAATAAAAATAATGCCTTCGGCGGTTGTCCTAGATTTTGAAAGGAATTAATTGCTTAAGCACAATTCAAATTTCGGACACAATTATGCCGAGGAGTAATTGCTTTAAATGTGTCACACTAATTTAGAAATTTATTCTTTCTCGCTTGTTTTACTTTTTCTGGAGTTACATCATTTCCTTCAGCATCTACCACTTTTACGTTTTCAATTGTATCACGCATAGTTGCTCTAAAAGTATCCAGATACTCCTTACGTAGTGCTGATCGTTCCTTAGCTTCTGCCTCAGTTAATGTACCACTTTTAGCCTTAGCAGAAAGTTCATTGATTCGGTTAATTTTCTCTTTTGATAACATAGTTACACACCTTTCAGTACATATCATAATGAATATGGTATGCAAAGTATAGCATGTATTCCCCGAAAATGCAGTTATACCAACCTTTCTAGTATCCTTGAATTTTTGAAATAAATACCATAAATTGCATGACTTTTGGAAATTACAAGTGTATAACTAATTTATAGGGTTCCAAAACAACAATTGATTTATGCTTGGAGGAATATAAATTGTTTATCAAAACAGAAAGACTATTAATAAGAGAGTTTGAAATTCAAGATTGGCAAGCTGTCTATGAATATACTTCAAATCCTACTGTAATGAAGTATATTCCCGAGGGCGTTTTTAATGAGGAAGAAGCAAAAAAGTTCGTTTCAGAAAATAACGGTGAAAAAGCAAAACACTTCCCCATTATTTTATTAAGCGAAAATACTGTAATTGGTCATATTGTTTTCCATCAATGTTTTGGTGACCATACGTATGAGATTGGTTGGGTATTGAATCCGAACTATTTCAATAATGGATTTGCATCAGAAGCAGCAAAAGCTGTATTGGACTACGGATTTAAAGAATTGAAACTTCATAGAATTATTGCAACATGCCAGCCAGAAAATACCCCATCCTATCGAGTGATGGAGAAAATCGGTATGAGACGCGAGGGCTATTTTAAAAAATGCATCCCAAATGGAGATGAGTGGTGGGATGAGTATTATTATGCTGTTTTAGAAGAAGAATGGGCATAAGGTAGTTTCAGGGAAAGATGATTGTTTTTCATATTTATAAAGAATATATGAGGCAGAGAGGTAGAAATCGCTACTTCTCTTATTTTTATCGGGCTACTGGATACTGTTCTCCATGATAAATGAATTTTAGTTATTCATTCAAAAGTCTATCCATTACTTCTCGCTCCTTTCCACTTCTAAAGCCTTTAAAAATAAAAAAATCAGCAGGATGATAAAACTCCCACTGATTAAAACGTCATTTTATTTGTTCGCTTCCCTCTTGATGTTCCCGATATCTCCTATGGACAGTAGCTTTACTCACTTCAAAGCCTAGACCTCTAAGAGTCATAGCGATTTCTTCAAAGGTGAAGCCTCGATTACGAAGGTTGACAATTTCTTCTATAGGAACATCCTTACGTTCTTGACCATTTGGATTTCCACGGTTAGATAAATTGTTTTCAGGGCGATAGCCATTTTCAACGGCACGACGCATGCCACGTCTTATTTTAGCATTATGAATTCTGCGCTGGTACTCCTCAACAATTGCTAAAATTTCTAGGAGCATCGTATCCATTTCATTTAATTGTAAAGGTCCCTCATCTCGCATAGAAAAAACATCTGTTTCTGTTTTCTGCAATAAATGCAATACTGCCATTCGAGCATTCCCACGCCCTAAACGTGTTTCATCTTGCACAAATAATGCATTTATTTCTTTTTCTTTTATGAAATCGAGCATTTCTAGTAAACCTTCACGTTCCACATCATAGCCACTATGCTTGTCCTTAAAAACACGTTTGACTTCGTAGCCCTGTACTTTAGCATAGCGCGTTAATTCCTCTTGCTGACGTTCTAACGAGGAAGTTTGTGTCTCTTTTTCTGTACTCACACGGCAATAGACAACAGCCGATTGTTGATTCATTATCATTTTTCGTTTCTCGCAATTTCAATTGAATTTATAGGATAGGGTTGATCACCCACTACTGGAATCACTAGTGATTTACCTGCAATAATTTGTACGTTCGATAATTCATTTTCTGTTTTCACAAGCTTAATCCATTCATCCGTTTTCATTTTACCACGGTATTGATCGGCTAACGACCATAAGCTATCACCATGTGCAATTTCAATTTCTGTGTACGTTACATCGCCTGGATCTGTTATAAAAAGGTATGCTGCAAAAAGTAGACAAGCTCCTAATAAAATTGTAATATGTGGATTTTTCTTTAACCAGTTCATGTTTATAACCCCTTTTTAAGAATGTTTGTTCGGAATGTATGTTCTCATAATAATACGAACAAACGTTTTTGTCAAACACTTTTCGAACCTATGTTTGCTTAAGTGTTCGCATTCTGTTATACTATTAATAAGTAGAATGATTAAAAAAGAGGTGAGCAATAATGAAAAAAGTTTCGAAAAGACAAGAGGCCATATTAGAGTTCATTAAAGAAGAAGTACGAGCAAAAGGGTATCCACCATCTGTACGTGAGATTGGTGAAGCAGTTGGACTTGCTTCAAGCTCAACAGTCCATGGACATTTAGCTCGTTTAGAACAAAAGGGCTTGATCCGACGCGATCCAACTAAACCACGTGCTATTGAAATTTTAGAACCAGAGGATTCTATCCAAAAGCAACATGTTATTCATGTTCCATTAGTCGGAAAGGTTACTGCAGGTTCTCCGATAACTGCTGTTGAAAATATCGATGAATATTTCCCACTACCAGATATTTATGGAACAAGCGAAGATCAGTTATTTATGCTAGAAATTATGGGTGAATCAATGATTGAAGCTGGCATTTTAGACGGAGATTTAGTTATTGTTAAACAAAAATCAACAGCTGATAATGGTGATATTGTTGTAGCAATGACTGAAGAGAATGAAGCAACTGTAAAGCGTTTCTTTAAGGAAAAAAGTCATTTTCGTTTACAGCCTGAAAACGCAACGATGGAGCCAATTATCGTAGATCAAGTTTCTATTTTGGGACATGTTGTAGGTCTATATCGTCGTGTACATTAAAAACATCTCAATATTAAAGTATAAAAAGAGGATTTTATGTTCACAAATGGGCATATACCTCTTTTTCTTATCTTTTGAATGCTATTTTATAAACTAAAAAAGAACCCACTTTAAAATGGATTCTTACACCTAACAGTCTTTAGTTAATTTAAAACAGCTCTTACCCATAACGTGGGATTGATTTCTGTCCAAGCTGTTCTTCATCTTTCTATGCTAAAAAGTTTTATGCCTCTACCTTAAATTTCAAACTTGCATTTACAAATGCAGCAAATAGTTTCTTTGATACTTCATCTCCTGCAATGGCTAGCTCTTCAGGATGCCACTGTACTGCTAGACAAAATGGTAAATCATCATGTACTACCGCTTCAATGATACCATCACTAGACTTTGCTATCACTTTCAACTTTTCTGCTACTACGTTTATTGCCTGATGATGAAATGAATTCACAGCAATTTTTTCTTCTTCAATAATCGCTTTTAATAATGTATCAGGTGATAGATTAACATAATGTGTTGCAACGCCTCTTGCTGCTTGTTGAGCATGCTTTATTAATTTTTTACTATGATACTCACTATCAATATCCTGATAGACTGTGCCTCCAAACGCAACATTTAGTATTTGAAGCCCTCGACAAATTCCAAAAATAGGCATTTTCCGAATATAAGCCGCGTTAATTAAAGCAAGCTCCACAGAATCTCGTTCAGGATGAACCTTCCCTAATTTTGGTGTAGGTTCTGCATCAAAGAGGAATGGATGTACATCATAGCCACCCGATAGTAATAATCCATCCGTCAACGATAAAATTTGTGCTACATCCTCTTCAACCCCAAGTGGAATTATAAGTGGAACCCCCCCTGCTTCAATTATACTTTTGCTATAAGCAGCATTTAATCTTGAGGACAAATCATCCTCCGCAAAAGCCGTTATACCGATAATTGGTTTCATCCTATCCCCTCCATGATCTTTATCTTGCATTAACTGCTGTAAAAGTCTGATTGGTGAAGATTATTAATCGTTGAAGGAATCCCTCACCGGATTAATTACCAAAATCCGAGATACCAATTCATCAACGCATCCCCATAGAAATAGATAATAATAGCTGCTAAAGCAATAGACGGTCCGAATGGTATAGGCATTTTTCTTCCTTGCCCGCGTACCTTTAACACAACTATCCCAACAATCATGCCAATGACAGCTGCTAAAAATAGCGTCAGAATAGCATGTATTGTGCCGAGTACGAGCCCAAGTAAAAAGAATAATTTAATATCGCCACCACCCATTCCACCTCTTGATAGAACAGCTATAATATATAATATTCCAAAACCTACCACAGCGCCAACTATACTGTCCCACCACGGAGATAAAGGAGATATCACACGTCCCGAAACTAGCAATTGTAAAAAGAATAATAGTACCTTATCAGGAATAAGCATATACGCAAAATCCGATACAACAATAATAACTAATAATGAAATTAATAATAGCGCTACGAAAAATTCTGCACTAAGGCCTAATTTCCAATATGCAAAGGCAAATAACACGCCTGTTATAAGTTCCATCAGCGGATAGATCCAAGAAATTTTTTGCCCACAGCTACGGCATTTTCCACCTAAAAATAAATAAGACAAAACAGGCACCAAATCAAGCGCCGTCAACTGTCTCTTGCAAGAAGTACAATGCGAGGGTGGACGCACAATGGACTCCTTCAAAGGCACACGTAAGCCTACTACATTAAAAAACGAGCCAAGAACGAGCCCAATTATTAACACTGTAATTGTATAAGCAATCTCCATTTTTATGTCCTCCTATACTAATAGACGCCCATACATTTGAAGTATGCGCGCCAATCAATTATGCCTCCCCATAATTCCGTGACATCCGCCGGAGGCTCTAAGTCATCACGAAGTTGATCACTCAGTCGTTTCCACAGGACATGGCATTCTTAGACTGAGTTCCTCTATTACAGCAATGTTTTCTGTAGCGAAAGCAAAACGACAAGTACAAGCGTTTGGACACCCGCGAAAGAAGATAAATTATGGTTGTCCTTCATAAAGAACGTTGTTATTTTTAGTTTTTGTCTCATCGCTAAAAAGGTTTGAGGTTGGTACTCCTTGCTTAAAGCTATTAATAGCATAATAGAAGATTTTTTACTACTTATTAATTTATTTTCGAGTGCTACCTCATCAATAATTGTCGCATTGAAATATGGGCACGCGAAATTAGATTTATTGACCTATCACGAGAAGGTAATGGGGATGATAAGTGGTTTATCTTTATTACTTATAGGAATATTGATAATTTAGCTGTTTTATCACTATTATTAGGTATCGCTTTCTCTGTTCCTTTATTCTCAATATGGGGAATTATAAAGGTTTATCAAAAAAGGAGCTTTATTTTTAAATCTTAAAAGTCCTTGTAGAACTAACTTTACGAAATATCAAACATAAAAACAGAGTTGATTCTACATATTTTGTAGATTAACTCTGTTTTTATGTTTTAACAGCAACAATCTTTAAGGAAGCAGCCATAATAAAAAAGAGATTCCAACACTACATTGGAATCTCTTTTCTATTATTTCCTCAACAACCTACCCGACAACAGCAACCCTATCCCACCAATCGCGATAAACAGGACTGCTCGTATTAGTAAGTCTAGTGCTGACAAATCAAAGAATATAAGTTTAATAAACGCAAAGACTAGGATGGCAAAACCTGTTATTCGTAATGTTCGTAAGTGACGTGCGGTGCTAAGCCATAGTGAAATACTTGCTGTTAGGAATAATGTAATCGTCGAGAAGGCAATGCTTAGTTTCCAATCAAGCAAACTGTTATAGGAAAGTTGGGATATGAGACCCAAAATGGATATCATCGTAAGCACAACGCCTGCACTTACAATTGGGTCCAGAAGTTTCTCTATTTGCTCTTGATAGATTTGATAAATGCGCCCCTTCATCAGTAAATCAATCAAAATTGCTACGATAACAGCAATATACACGATTCTTGTTACTATATTTAACCACTCGACACCCTGCATATTGTACGGAATAATTTCGAGCATTATTGTGAAGAGAATGAAAAATACACTAAGTACTGGCGTTAATGCACGCCCTTTGTATTTTGTTGGTACTAGAAGCGATCCCACGAAAAGTAATGCGAGGAAAATACACAATAGATGTGGAATGTTTCCGGCACCTGCAAAGTACGTTCCATCCAGCTTTCCAACATAGGCTAAGAAATAACCAGCCGTAATAACTGCTACAATATCAACCATATACATTTCTTTCATAAACTTTTCAAAGGTTGTCAGTGTCTCTTTTGGTCGTCTTGCATATACATAAATAATTAGGAGATATATTCCCGGCATTATCAAGCTAACATGGTCTATGCTGAAGAATGGTGTCGGCTCATGAAAAATAAAGCTTAAAGCGAGTGTAATTGTAAATGCGAATGAGCCGACAACCTTCATCATACTTACTCGTAATCGTAAACTCATCATAACACCTGCAAAGATGATGAACGGGATGAGCAATTGATCTACGTTCACTGGTAAATTCATAACGAGTAGCGTATTACATAGTGTAATAAATGCGAGTGTTACGGCACTATCAAATGCCTCCTGCCATTTTTGCTTATAGCCATAACCCGCTAAAGCAGTAAACAAGCCTACTAATATGAATAGTAGTACTTCGCTATATTCAATCGGTCTAATAATAAAGTTCATGAGCAATAAACTATAGGCTCCTAGGCTAAATTGGAGTCCGACATGAATATATTTCAATTTAGACTCTGCATTATATAAACGGCACCAACTCGTGTAAAAAGTAGTTAGAACAACAAGGAAGCCTATTGCAAAAATAACTCGATTGTCATTGTTCATAAACGCTATAATGCTGACAGCTAGCACAGTGAAAAAGGTTGCTATATAGAGCGCCAATTTCTGCTTGTGTTGATGAATGACAAATTGCAGCATCATAAATAGTACAACGACATAGATTAAGATAATAACAGGACTAAAATCCATATATTCTAGTAAATATGGTAGTAATAACGAGGTAAACGCTACAAATATCGTTAGTACTTCGTTTTTCTTTAAATAGCTAATAACAATACCGTAGCCGATATAAACAACGGCAATAACAAGTGCCGGCGTTAACCCTATGATTTCATACAATATCGCACTTGCAGCTGTTGTTAATATTCCAACAATAAAAGCCCCGCCATATAAAGAAATTGTTATGGCCGATGATCCTATTTGTTTACGCTCCATCACAAAAGCTGTTGCTGCTAAGGCAAGCGATAATACGTAGGCAAGGATAATTTTAACCTCGTTCGGTAAATAGCCATAATCACTCACGAGCTTTAGACCCCAAAGTACCCCCATCACTAAAATTACCATAAATAATTTTGGAAGTGCCCACACGATACGCTCTTCAAACGTCCGCTGTGGCTGCACCTTTTGTTCTGTATCTGTCATTATTTTGGGCTTTGGTTCCATGTTTGAATTTGGCTTTAGGTCTTGCGCTGGTTTTGGCGCAGATTGTTCAATAATGGATTTTCTGGCGCCTAACGTACTTGTTTTGGCAACAGATTGCTGGCGCTTTAAGTCTTCTAATTCATGCCGTAAATCCATCATTTCCTGCTCGAGATTGGCAATCCTCCGCTCCATTTCAAGCGACATTTAATCATCCTTCCTACTTTATCATTTTTTCAACATTATACCATATTTATCTAAAATGTAAAATTACACTTTTAATTTATTTCTACTCCTTTGCTTATCTAGGTCTTCGATACATTAAAGCACGTTGACTATCACTGGTTCCCCGTGTAGTTGGATCTACTACAACCCCTACTAAAACGAAAATTGATAATACGATATTTAAGATGTACGTCGCTTGCTCATCCATTGCACTCGTTAAATCGTAACCAAAAATAGTTGCTACTTGCTGTGCGAGTAATAAAATCAACGAAAATAGCGCAAGTAAAAATGGTTTATGTTGAAGACGGATCATCCAGTTAATTCTCATAGATGCTCACCTCCCCCCTTCTCATCCACAGTATATGCTCATCCGTAACGTGGTACATATGCAAAAATGGAGCTATAAACGTGGAATAGGAGGTATTCTTTTAAAGAATATTCTTCGTTACGAGAATTCGACTAACTTCCGTAGAAGAATTATGCACATCTCTCCTATCAAGTTATTGAAAAAATTCCCAAACCATATATTAATGTGCTTTACTACGAATATTAGGTTACATCTTGTTGATGGATACCTTCAACCTGCTTATAGTGGGTGATTGAGATGTATAAGTGGAATGTTTTGAGGACAATTACCTGCTTATTAATTCAATAACTTTATGCATTTTAGCATTCGGTCAAATTGTGCCGAAGCTAAAAATCATGTTCATTTGGGATATTTTTGATCCAATGGCTTGTCCAAAAAAATAGTCCTTTATACAACACAAATACCTTCAACCTTTCTGCAAATCCTTACGCTATTTCTATCTAGCTTGATTGTCTGTATGTTCATTATAAAATCATTTTGTTTTTATCTTATAGTGCTTATCTGATTAGCAAAGTACACATGAAAAAGCCATCTCAGCAATGAGATGGCTCAAAGTATTGTGGAAAATAGTAATACAGTTATATTAAAATGTTGTGGCGCTTTAAATGTAGTGGATTGCCGTTCCTGACTACCAATTTTTCTGTTAGCAAGCGTTGATTTGAGCACTTGCTAGAAAATACATGCAAAGAGCTATACTTTATTTTCAACACTTTGAATCACTTCAGTAATGAGATGGTTCAAAGCCTTTACGTTTATCAAATCTTCGCGCAATGAAAACTAGCCCATATACAAGTGGTGTTGCTACAATGGATGCCAAGAATTTAAATAAATACTGTGTAATAAATAACGTCAGCAACACTTTCATTGGCATTATTCCATAAAAAGCTATCGAAATAAATAATGCCGTATCGATGAGTTGACTTAACATCGTTGACGCATTATTGCGAAGCCAAAGCTTACCGTTTCCATGCTTTTCTTTAAACTTACTAAATATGACTACATCCAAATTAACACTGACCGTATACGCTACAAGACTCGCAATAATGACACGCATACTGCCGCCAAGAATTGTCTCAAACTCCTTCTGATAACCAAAGGCTTCTGCAGGTGATAGTTCAATAGCAATAGCAATAAAGCATGCCGCAAACACTTGTGCCATAAGGCCTGTTCTTACTGTACGACCGCCCGCTTCCTTGCCATATACCTCACAAATTACATCAATAAGAGGATATGTGAAAATAATTAAAATCGCTGCTGCCGGAAGCATCATCCACTCGCCTATACTAAACACTTTTACAGCTAAAACATTTGCTAAAATTAAAAAGCCAACAAACAATCCATTTAAATAATAAAGCATCAGCGATTATCCACCTTTTCAGGATACATATCATGGTTCATCAAACGATGCTCCGCCATTTTCTCATATTTTGTGCCTGGGCGACCATAGTTACACCATGGATCAATGGACAGACCACCACGTGGCGTAAACTTACCCCATACTTCAATATAGCGCGGCTCGATCAGCTTAATTAAATCATTCATGATGATGTTAACACAATCCTCATGGAAGTCCCCGTGATTACGGAAGCTAAATAAATATAGCTTTAATGATTTACTCTCTACTAGCTTTTTATCTGGAATAAAAGATATATACATTGTCGCAAAGTCTGGCTGCCCAGTCATTGGACATAGACTCGTGAACTCCGGGCAATTAAATTTCACGAAAAAATCATTTTTCGTATGCAAATTATCGACTGCTTCGAGAATATCCGGTGAGTATTCAAATAAATACTTTGTGTTTTGATTGCCAAGGAGTGTTAAATCCTGTAAACCTTGTTCTTCATTTCTTCCTGCCATAAAAATGCCTCCTCAAATTGTGAGAAGTCCATTATGCGTGAATCCTAATAAAAAAAAATCGCCATATCCGCATTTGGATATGGCGTAAATGACGTCATCCATAGTTTTTTATAGAGGGTATGCGCTATGAACCTCTTTCTTATTCGCTAGTAATATTAACTTAATGAATGCATTCAGTCAACTAATTTTTTCAACTTTATGAGATTCACCACTTTAATTTAGTAAAAATACCAAGCCCCCATTAAAGGTCTGAAGTGACCCCTAATTGTTAGATGTGTCTAACAATTGGGGTGCAGTTCAGTCTTGGCATTTTTTATTATCCATGTTCATCCTCTTGCATTTTATAGTCAATGGAATTGGCGATGTCAACTAAAACTTCAGATGTTACCTTATTTGAAACCCGTTTATCAATCCACAGCATATATTGCCAATCTTCTCTTTCAAAAGAAAGTACATTGAAACCTGAAATTTCCATATAAATTGCAGTCGTTCCATTTTTCAACTTGAAATCCTTTACTATATTTTCCTTTTTCACCGGTAACTTAAACTCATTAGGTCGAACAGTAATTTTATAATGATGCTCAGGAAGTTGATGGTTAATAAATGTCACTTCAAAAAAATCATTCATATCTCCTTCAAGATCATTAAATCGACCAAAATGATGTGTAAAACTAATAGAAGGTACTCGAAGTGGTAGCTTTAGCCCTTGATGAAAGTGCCGTTCAAAATCGGAGGCAGCTGCTTCAACCGTTTTATAGCCTATCTCAGGATAAATTTCTTCATAAGGACTGAGCGAATCATTTATATAGGCATCACTTGGTTGAGAAAATAATAAATAACAGGAACTTAAGCAGAGAGAAAAAATTCTGTCCATTTCATCACCTCAGTATCACTTTTAGTATCACTTTAAGTGTAGTTTTTCCCAACTCAATGAATTTATGTGTCATGTTGTATTCTGTTCACAGTTATTTATTCTTCCACAAATATTCTCAACCAACGCACGATTTATATAATGAAAAAGCAATTGTTCGCGTTAGTAAATTCGAACAATTGCTTTTTAAGTCTAAAAGAGTATATGTGCAACTATTGCTGCGATTGGTAGTGAAATAATCGTACGTATTAAGAAAATAACAACTAGATCTAAAAATTTAAGCGGAATCTTTGTACCTAAAATAAGTCCACCGACTTCAGACATATAAATAAGCTGTGTCACAGAAACGACAGCAATTACAAATCGTGTAGTTTCAGCTTCAATTCCAGCTCCTAAAATTGAAGGTAGGAACATGTCAGCAAAGCCAACAACCATCGTTTGTGCTGCCTCCGCTGCTTCTGGTAAACCAAGCACTGTTAAAATAGGTTCAAATGGCTTTCCTAAAAATGCAAAAACATTAGTGAATTCAGCAAGCATTAAAGCAACCGTACCAAATGCCATGACAACCGGTGCTACTCCAACCCATAAATCCAAGACATTTCTAATTCCATCTTTCATAAATTGACGTGGGTCACGATTTGCATGCGCTACGGTTAAAGCATTTTCTAAACCATGTGACACAGAATTATAACCTTCTGGTAGTTCTTCACGTGATAGATCTACTGGTGTACCGTCGATATAAGTATCTTCTTTGTTAGACAGCGGAAAAATCCGTGGCATAACTATCGCTAAAACAAGACCACAAAAGACAACCGTTAAATAATATGGAATAAAATAGCGTGACAAATGCACTGTGTCTAATACTACGATACAGAATGTGATGGATACTACAGAGAAGCTCGTTGCAATAATAGCAGATTCTTTTTTCGTGTAGTTCCCCATTTCATATTGCTTACTCGTCATTAGAACACCAATTGTTCCATCACCTACCCACGATGTAAGTGCATCAACCGATGAACGACCAGGGCTTTTAAAAAGAGGACGCATGATTTTTACCATCATCGTTCCGAAAAATTCAAGCAAGCCAAAGTTCGTTAAAAATGGTAATAGTATTCCTGCAAATAAGAATATCGTAAATAAAAATGTTACTAAACCACCGTCTGGGTTCATTAATAATCCACCAGTATTTTCATTATTAATCGCCGATGGTCCATAATCAAAGACAACCATTGATGCAAATACTAAACCGATGACTCTTATTATTGTCCAAAACCAATTTACATAAAATAATGTATCTAAAATACTAGGCTCTTTTAAATTATTTCGAGGAAATAATTTGGCAATGAGTGAACCAATTGCCGAAATCGCAAACATAATTATAGTAAAATAACTAATAACTGGTGCAACAAAACCTGCTAGTAAATTTGCTAAAATAGCAATTGGAACTTTCCATCCATCTTCCGTTAAGACTGGTGTCATAAATAATAGAACACCAATAAGAGACGGAATTATGAAGAAAAAGTATGTAGAAGTAGGATATTTTTTCATAATTTAAAGCCTCATTTCTCTAGGTTTTTTCGAAGTTTAATACATCAAGCTTGTTAGTTATGTCCTTTTAAACCGCCAAGAAATGTATATATGAACTTTAATCAGTGGGAAAATCTTTATTCCTCACTAATCATTAGTATTTACCGTTCAGGCATTTACGAGCCGTTAATCTCCCACTTAACTTTTTTACTTTCACTGAATTCGAGGTGGGAGTCTTGTACCTGACGCTTCGCTTTCGATACAGATCATAAAGAACGTACGGATAATATAAAAAAACATCCCTCTAAAAAGTAATAAAGGAATGCCCAAACACTACTTTTTTTATAATTAACATCCGCACTGCAAAATTTCTATTCATAAAGTCATAGCTATAAAAATATCATAAACCAACAATACAACGTTTAATTCTACAACAAAATGCATTTTTATTCAATCTAAAAAAATTTGTTATTTTTATAATTCTCTTCTAATTATCCGCACTTCTTCTTTGTATCAATATCTTTCAACAAAACCCAATTTTACATTATCTTTAAGAAGATTAATTATGCCCTGCATAATTCCATCCTGAGGCAACTACTGAGTTCCTCTTTTTCAGCAGTGTTTGGACACCCACTGAAAAGTAATTAAATTCGCATTCATCTCACTACCTATAGAGGTGGGAAACTTCCGTAGCTGACGCTTCGCTTTCGCTACATAAAACATTTGCTAATAGAAGTTATCGTTTGGTGAAACTCTCCATTAATCATACCTATTTTGATTGCCTAAGAGATTTAACCAGCTCTTAATAGGCATACAAATAGACCACACTGTCTTTCATCTCATATGTTAATTATGAACCACAACTTATCAAAACAGGAGGTTTTACCATGCATAGACGTATGCATCATCATCACCATCATCACCATGAACCACATTGTTGTCCGCCACAAATGTGCCCAACTCAATTTGAACAACCACATTTTTGTCCACCAGAGGAATATGTACGCACTAATTACATCCATACGGTCGTACCTCATGTACAACCAGCACATATTACAACAGTTAACAAACATATAATTGATCATCAATATCATTTCCCTTGCACTGAGTGTGTAGTGGAGGAATGTTGCGAAACTCATACACTTTGCGAAATGCCACCTGAGCCTTGCCATATGCCACATCATCATATGGGCCATCATCATATGGGACACCATCACCATCACATGGGCCATCATCATATGGATCATCATATGTGCCATCACATGGGTCATCACATGGGTCATCACATGGGTCATCACATGGGTCATCATCATATGGGCTATTAATAGAAGAAAGCGATGGGGCTTGTCTTCCCTATCGCTTTCTTACTATTAGTGTAGATTAGAATCTCGTCATTAGTACATTTTTGAATTGATACAACGTTATGGATTTATCCCCCCTGCTATACATTGCTCCTACACATACGCCGCCAAGTACCACCTGTTGAGCAGGACGTCCCGTCATATCATAGCCGGCTAAATGCAAACTATCTTCATGACTATTTGGTAAATCAGTTGTCATAGATTGAGGCAATAATTTTCACGGTTTTATTGACATTATGTCTTGTAGCAAATCGGTCCCTACATACTATTACCTCTGCTGCACCACATGTCGGTAGACAGGCCTTAAATTGTGTCATATCATGACCTACTCTAATTGAAGCTTATTTGAGAATAGAGAATAAGGGTTGTTTATAGCATGCGCTATCTCGCTATTTGGTGATAGGTGCACAAAAAAACGTTGGAGCATCACAGCTCCAACGCTTTTAATTAGTACATTTTTAAATATTGATCGCGTTCCCATTGGTGTACTGTTGTACGATACATGTCAAACTCGATTTCTTTTGCTTCTTTAAAGTTTGCATAGATATGCTCACCTAAAGCTGCTTGAGCTACTTCATCTTGTGCAAGTAACGCTAAAGCATCGTCAAGTGCTGGTGGTAAGTTTGCGATACCATTCGCTTTACGCTCTTCATCAGACATCACGTAGATGTTACGGTTAATAGCAGCTGGTGGTGTTAAGTTATTGCGAATACCTTCAAGACCAGCTTCTAAAATAACAGCCATTGCTAAATATGGATTAGCAGATGGGTCTACAGAACGTACTTCTACACGAGTTGAAAGACCACGTGCTGATGGGATACGGATAAGCGGTGAACGGTTTTGAGCTGACCACGCAACATAACATGGTGCTTCATAACCCGGTACAAGACGTTTATAAGAGTTAACTGTTGGGTTTGTCACAGCTGTGAAGCCTTGAACGTGAGCAAGGACACCTGCCATGAATTGCATTGCAGTTTCAGAAAGACCTAGTTCAGTAGATTCATCGTAGAATGAATTCTCTTTACCTTTAAATAATGAAACATTGAAGTGCATACCAGAGCCAGCTTCACCAAATAATGGTTTTGGCATAAATGTAGCATGTAAACCGTGTTTACGAGCAATTGTTTTAACAACTAATTTGAACGTTTGGATATTGTCACAAGCTGTAATTGCATCTGCATATTTAAAGTCAATTTCGTGTTGTCCTGGAGCTACCTCATGGTGAGATGCTTCAATTTCGAAGCCCATTTCTTCTAGCTCTAATACGATATCACGACGGCAGTTTTCACCAAGATCAGTTGGTGCTAAGTCGAAATAACCACCGTGGTCATTTACTTCTAGTGTTGGTTCACCTTTTGCATCTAATTTGAATAAGAAGAATTCTGGCTCAGGCCCTAAGTTGAAGCTTGTGAAGCCCATATCTTCCATTTTTTTAAGGATACGTTTTAAGTTATTACGTGGGTCACCAGCAAATGGCTCGCCTTTAGCAGTGTATACATCACAGATGAAACGTGCTACTTTCCCCTTTTCAGAAGTCCAAGGGAACACTACGAAAGTATCTAAGTCAGGATATAAATACATATCTGATTCTTCGATACGTACGAAGCCTTCAATGGATGAGCCATCAAACATCATTTTATTTTCTAGAGCTTTATCTAATTGGCTTACAGGAATCTCAACGTTTTTGATTGTGCCAAGAATATCTGTAAATTGTAGACGTATAAAGCTTACGTTTTTTTCTTCGATTAGACGTTTAATGTCCTCTTTTGTGTATTTACCCACAGTTTTCCACACTCCTATAAATTGTCTAGCTTTTTTATCATTACCCTACCCTATTAATAAAGTAATTAATGATGTTGCCTTTTATTAATAGAATCGAGATAAATCCCCACGACGGATGGATGATTTTTGCATACGCTGCGCTTGAAGCATTTCCTCACGCATGATGCGACGTAATTCTGAGTCACTTAAATTAGGTTCATCTGTTGAAACAGGTTCATTCTTTTTAGAGAACAGCTTTTTAATTTTTGCCATGTTCATGCCCTGTTCCAAGTAATCTTTAATTTCCAGCAGTGTATCGACGTCATTTAATGAAAACATTCGTCGATTGCCTTCTGTTCGGTGCGGCTCAATTAAATGGTGTTCTTCATAATAACGAATCTGACGTGCCGAAAGCTCGGTCAATTGCATTACGATATTCATTGATAACAACGGCATAGTTCGTCTAATTTCACGACTCATTTAAGTCCCCTCCAATACCAGCTAATAATATAACGAAAAATTCACACTGTCAACAGTCCATGTGAGGTTTCCTAACATGGAATAAAATATTTTTTTTGAAATGATGAAAAATTGTAAAATACTAAGTTTATTTTCCTAAGGTGGGGGTTTATTTCCGTTCCGACTTCGCGCATTCCTAGGGGCGTTCGAGTCCAATTAACTTATATATATATTCAACTTTTCATCCATAAATAAAAAACTATTCAAAATGGAAATTTTGAATAGCTTTTTCGCAATCTATTTTTGGATTTTTTGAACAGCACTACAAATTGCAAATTTTACGTGCTCGTATGTTAACCCACCTTGAATAAATGCTGTAAATGGCGGACGAATAGGACCGTCTGCTGTAAGCTCAATACTGGAACCTTGAATGAATGTTCCAGCGGCCATGATGACATCATCTTCATAGCCAGGCATATACGCCGGCTCTGGTGCATAATGCGCATTAATTGGTGAGTTCGCTTGAATTTCACGGCAAAAAGCAATCATTTGTTCCGCAGTTTGGAAAGAAACCGATTGAATTAAATCCGTACGATTAGAATCATAGCTTGGTGATGTATTCATGCCGATCTCTCCTAGCATAGCCGCCGTGAAGATGGCACCTTTTAATGCTTGAGATACAACATGTGGCGCAAGGAAAAATCCTTGATAGAAATCACCAAGCGTATTTAATGTTGCTCCTGCTTCAGCACCAATACCTGGTGATGTCATACGATAAGCACATTTCTCTACTAAATCTGCACGACCCGCAATATAACCACCAATTTTCGCTAAGCCTCCACCAGGATTTTTAATGAGTGAGCCTGCCATTAAATCAGCCCCAACCTCTGTTGGTTCCTGTGCCTCAACAAATTCACCGTAGCAATTGTCAACGAAAATAACTGCATTTGGCGCTAATTCACGGATTTTTGCACACATGTCTGCAATTTGTGAAATGGTAAAGGATGGGCGTGTTGCATAGCCCTTCGAACGTTGGATAGCAATCATTTTTGTGTTTGATGTAATTGCAGCTGCAACACCTTCCCAATCGATCTCTTGGTTATCGATTAAATCCACATGGCTATATCTGATTTTATAATCTTTTAACGAGCCAGTATCCTTATCGCCACCATCGACTATTGATTGCAATGTGTCATACGGCTGACCTGAAATATAAAGTAATTCATCACCAGGACGTAGCACTCCGAATAAGCTAAGTGTAATTGCATGTGTACCAGAAATAATTTGCGGACGTACAATGGCAGCCTCCGCTCCAAAGACCTCTGCATACACTCGTTCTAGATTGTCACGCCCCTCATCATCATAGCCATAACCATTAGACGGGTGCAGATGATAATCACTAACTTGATGCTTTCGGAATGCAGCAAGCACTTTTTGTTGATTGAAGAACGCCATATCTTCTACCTTTGCATGAAAAGGGCGTACCTTTTCTTCTATTTTAGCAGCTAACGCTAGTGTTTCTTCTGATAAATTGGTTGTAAAAGTCATTATGTTATTCTCCATTTCACATTTGTTCAAATCTTATCTTAACAATTTGTGAGCTTGCCTGCAAAGCTTGCTTTTGAAAGCGCGGGTATTCTTCTTGTTTCAAATTTTCATTTGGCGTTAAACTAAATAACGAACTTAATCTATTTAATTCTGCTATAATAAGATATTTGATATCTGATAATTCTAAATCGCAAGTCGATGCTTTCTAATATGTAATCTACAACAAGAAATGATTTATTCAGATAAGGGGTGAAAAGGTTGGCTTGGGAGTTTTTTAGCATCATTGGAACAATTGCCTTCGCTATTTCCGGGGCAATAATTGCGATGGAGGAAGAATACGATTTATTCGGTGTATATATACTCGGTATCGTAACTGCTTTTGGTGGTGGAGCTATACGGAATCTACTCATAGGTTTACCTGTAACAACACTGTGGGGTCAGGACATGATGTTCCAAATCGCCATTGCAGCCATTACAATTTTTTTCTTATTTCCACATCGACTCATTCAGCACCGGCATCGCTGGGGCAATTTCACCGATGCTATTGGATTATCGGCATTTGCGATTCAAGGTGCTCTCTATGCTGTGAAGCTCGACATGCCTATTAGTGCCGTTATTGTAGCTGCTGTCTTAACAGGGTCAGGTGGTGGAATTGTTCGCGATTTGTTAGCTAGACGACAACCGTTAGTTCTTCGTGATGAAGTCTATGGCGTTTGGGCAGCATTAGCCGGGCTTATTATCGGACTTCAACAATTCTCAGGGGATATCTTTTTATATGTATTATTTGGTGTGATCACAGTACTAAGAATACTTTCATATATGAAGAAATGGCGTTTACCGTTACGGAAGTTGAATCGAGCATAGCTATACTGCTACATAATAACAAGCCCAAATCTGATATTTGGGCTTGTTATTTAATTTCTTGTTTATCACAAACACCGTGCATCCACGGCAGCGACTAAAGTTACTTTTTCAACAGCAACATAGATTCCTCTAATGTAGCCATGTTTTTCATCATAGAGCATGCTGCATCTAAAATAGGAAAGGCTAATGCTGCACCTGAGCCTTCACCTAATCGCATATTCATTTGCAGCATCGGTTCAATTCCGAGCATTTCAGCGGCAATTTTTGCACCTGGTTCTTCAGAGGCATGTGAAGGAACTATATAGTCTTTTACGTTTGGTTCAAGTTCGTATGCAATAAGAGCAGCAATGGTAGAAATAAAGCCATCAATAACAACAGGCTTGCGATGCGCAGCTGCGGCAAGTATCACTCCAGCCATAGCGCCTATTTCTAATCCACCAACTTTTGCAAGAATATCAATAGCATCATGACGATTTGGTTTGTTTAATGTAATAGCATTGTGAATGACTTCTACTTTATGTGCTATCCCCCCTGGCCCAACACCTGCACCGAAGCCTGTCACTTCATTGGGATGACATTCGCGAAGAACCGATAATATTGCAGCACTCGGTGTTGTATTTCCAATGCCCATTTCACCCGTCCCGAGTACATTTATCCCCTTGTTTATTTCTTCCGTAGCTACTTCAATTCCTACTTCAATGGATTGAATGGCTTCTTCCCGTGTCATAGCAGGACCTTTCGCCATATTGTCCGTTCCATATTTAATCTTTTTTATGATGACCCCAGCATCATGCGGAATATCCTCTTTTACGCCAACGTCTACCGTGACAATTTTTGCATTTGTTATTTTCGCTACAGCACAAACACCAGTCCCTCCTCTTGGAAAATTTAATGTTTGAAAGACCGTCACATTTTGTGGATTAGATGTCACCCCTTCATCACAAACACCATGATCTGCGGCACAGACAATAATCGCTTTTTTATCAATCTCAGGAAATAGTTCTCCTGTAATCCCTGATAGTTGTACAGCAAGGGTCTCTAGTCTTCCCAAGCTTCCAGGAGGCTTGCAAAGTGCATCTATGCGTTCTCTTGCCTGCTCCATCATTTTGTGGTCAGCACTTTGAATGTTTTGAATCGTCTGTTGTAATAATTGCATGAAAATTTCCCCTTTCTTTTTTGCCCTTGTTACTCGAAGAATGATTTAGAGAAAAAAATAAAAAGCCTGTAGTTTATTCCATAACAAATAAACTACAGACTTTTCCATCGTCTATATAACCGAAGCAGTTAGGCAGGTCTCCTGGCTCAATTTCAACATTTCATAGAACCTTCCCAGACTATGCTAGTGGCATTCTCTATGAAACTCTCTTTTACAGTGGTGGGACCGCTAAAGCTTTTCACTTTATTCCCTATTCTCCCGCAGTGGGCACCTAATGCTTTTATGCAATTACTTTAAATCTACGACAAAGTGATTTTTGTGTCAATATATTAGATTAAACGGAAAAATGCTCCAGGAATTTTCCTTCGCTGGCATTTGCTCCAAAAGAGTGAATCAAAAGAATCTTTTAACACTTCGAATAACCAAATAAACTAATGTACGCATATTCAGGTTCCTGAGGGCTTGCAATTGACTAACATGAAAAATAACTACATTTCAAACTTAACCTTCATTTTGCATTTTCCTAATCTCAACAATATTCTTCCAGATCGCTCTATCAACTTTGGCAAAACTACGTATGCTTGGCGTTGTATTTACTTCAAATAATATAGGTTTTCCTTCAAGATTTATTCCAAAATCAATGCCATATTCTCTATTAGGAAAGTGGGATGATATTACTTCAGATGCTAAAATTGATTCTTCTTTTAGAGTGTCTATTGTTTGATCTTTCTTTGTATTATCCATCATCAAATAACCTGATAATAATTCTTCAATCGATATTGCTTGAGAACCCCGATTTGAATTGACAATCCCATGATCCTCAGTTGCAAGCCTTCCGTAAATTCCTCCAATTACCCATTTTCCCTTTAGATTTTGAACATGAACACGAATGGATATTGAATCCCCATCAGGGGTTAGACTTTTGACCCCCTCCTGTATAATATAAATTCCGCTTAATCTACCGTGTTTCTCATATGGATGTAGAACTTGGTGGAAATCCTCAATTGCTGCTACACATTTACTTATTTCTTCACCTTGCATGGTAAATCCGTTAAAACAATAGTGTCCATCTTTTCTTTTGTAGACTTTATACATTGCTCTTCCTTGTCCAGTGCTATTATGTTTCACATAAATATACTCATACTTATTTAATAAATAGATTAGGTTTTCTAGACTGTAAAGTTTTGATTCTGGCATGCAGTTAGTTGTTAAAGGATTTTGTTTTAAAAGTAAGAATTGTTCCCATTTTCCAAGTCCGTTTTTCAATAAACTCACCTCATTTAATTAGATATTTTTATTTCTTTTGTATTGATAGTGTAGTCCTCTCCACTTATGGAGGTTACTTTATTGTATGTAGATAGATTTATCTTGCGTGGGTGGGTGAGACTTGGTAACGTGACTAATATCTCCTATTTTTCTGTTAGAGTCATAATAAATCTACTACACTAGAAAAGTATTATTATGATTGTTCTCAATACATCCATTTTATTGATTTCAAAATCATTAGTTTCTAATATATTTGCCCCACTAATCATTACTTTTAGTTATATAGACATGTCGAGTATGGAGATGGGAGATATTGAAAAAAGGACGAATTTTTTTTAAAAAATATATTCAGACAGACTTGAATTTTTAATGAAATCCATAACGTTCTTTCCGCAAAAGTTGTAGAGGAAGTCGGTTTTAAAGGGATTTGGGCGAGTGGTCTATCGATATAAGGATCATTAGGTGTAAGGGATAATAATGAATGTTGACATTCGGTACTCCAAAATATAAACTCAAAAGGACCTTTTCCTCTTAATAACAACAAATAACTATTTGAAGAAATGTACTTAAACGAACGAAGCAGTTTTGTTGATAAAGGTAGGGACCATGTTGACAATCCGAAATTTTTTTATTATCCTATTAAAAATCATAAATGAATTCAATAATATTTCCGTATAACCCCAATAATATGGTTTGGGGGTCTCTACCAGGAACCGAAATTCCTGATTACGAAGAAAGTACAAGTACAAAACTTGTATTTTCTTTGTGATCAGGAATTTTTTTGTATTTTAAATCTAATAATTTATTTCAGGAGGTCAAAAATGAACTTTTTAACATTGCCAAAAATTGAACTACACTGTCATTTGGATGGAAGCCTTAGGGCTGAAACTATTATCGATATTGCACTGAAGGAAGGCATTCAGTTACCCACTTTTGATAAGGATGAACTACAAAAGGAGCTAATTGCTCCGTTAGAATGCGAATCCCTTGATGAATATTTAAAAAGATTTTTTCTTCCTAATATAGTAATGCAGTCTAAGGAGAACTTAAGAAGAATTACTTTTGAGCTATTTGAGAATGCAACAATGGAAAATGTGAAATATTTAGAGGTCAGATTTGCCCCGTTACTTCACACATTACAAGGTCTTGGCGTTGAAGAAGTTATTCAAGCTGTTATAGATGGGATGAGAGACGCTGAAAGCTGTTACGAAATAAAGGGAAATATAATCCTGTCCTGCATGAGGACGATGTCTGTAGAAAGTGCATTCGAGGTGGTTGAAAAAGGTAAAAAGTTCCTTGGAAAAGGTGTAGTGGCAATTGACCTATGTGCATCCGAAGAAGAAGGCTTTTGTGAAAAATTCGTAGATCCAATCGCATTAGCCAAAGAATATGGCTACAGAGTCACTATTCATGCTGGTGAAACAGGGATTGGTAAAAACGTTCTAGAGGCTGTTGAACTTTTGGGTGCTGAAAGAATAGGACACGGAGTATTTATTAAAGATTGTGCCGAGGCTTATAAGATAGTTAAAGAAAGACAGGTTGTGCTTGAAATGTGTCCAACAAGTAATGTCCAAACGAAAGCTGTTAATCATTATTCTGAACATCCGATTTATAAATTTCATAAAGATGGAATAAAAGTGACATTTAATACGGATAACAGAACCGTATCAAATACTACAATGGCAAATGAAATCCATTTAGTTAACAATGAATTTAATCTAAGCGAAGAAGATTATCGACAAATTTATTTAAATAGTGTAGAAGCATCCTTTGCCGACCAAGAAACTAAAGAATGGTGCTTGGCACAATTTAAAGAAGAATAGACTTTGCAACAAATTATGCGGAATATATTTACAAAAATTTTCTAAAAGAGTATGAAATATTAACACGGACTTTAGAGGATAAAACTAATTCTATTCCCCTTTACTAAAAGCTCCCTAATGCCAAAAAGGCTTTCGGGAGCTTTCTGTTCCGTTTATTGCTGTGATATCAACTTTGTTTTATCTATTTCACTCAGAAATGTTGCACCGAGTAAAAGGATAGCGCCTAGTATTTGTAGGGTCGCCATTTTTTCACCTATAACCATCACCGAAATCACTAATGATGTCAGTGGATCAATATAGCTTAAAATAGCTATACTTTGCCCTTTTAGATGACGCATTCCCAAAAAGAACAGATAGAAGCCGATTCCAGCATGTACAATGCCCAATGCTATAAGTAAACTAATTGATTTAATATCGATTTGCATTACTTGGAACCCGTTAGTCCCCAAAAGGTAAAGAGCAAGGATTAACGCTGCTAAAGCAAGTTGAATAATCGTATTATCAGGCTCTTTTAATCCACGAATATACTTATTGGTGAATGTAATTATTGTATAGAAGCAAGCTGCAATAAGCCCATAGACAATACCGATATAATGTTCGCTCGTTTCGGTAGTTTGACTTTGAACGATAAAATACAGTCCTACAAGAGCAACACAAACATAAAAAATTTTTCTTAATAATATTTTCTCTTTCAAAACTATAGGTGACAGACAAATCACTAGTACTGGAGCAAAATAGTAGCTTAGAGCTGCATTTGCGATGGTTGTTTCCTTGTACGCTTGGAAAAGGAAAATCCAATTACCACATAAGGCAAAACTCGAAAGTATTAATGGCCATTTATTTTGCAAAATAGTAGTTTTCGTAAACCTTTCTTTTTTAGCAAGGAAAATCAAAAGTAAAAAACAAGAGCCAACAAGACTCATCCAAAAGGCTATTTCACTTGAAGGCAACTTAATATATTTTGCAAAAACACCGACAGCTCCAAAAATAATCATTGATAAAATAAAAGATAGCTTTCCGCTCATTTCTAATTCCTACTTTCTACATGTATATAGTCTTCGATATACAGTAGAATCTATTGAGAATTAGCAAGCCTTTATTGAATGCCCAAACAGTAGATTCTACTGTAAAGACATTGTTGGGGGTGCTATTGTTCGATACATACTAATCCCTCCTTGTATGTTGTAATTGTAACATATACTACCAAATTAATTACGATTGCTTCAATCTTTTATCAACTCGATTGTATAAGAAAAACCCTCGCCTAAATGAGGGTTTTAATCGACCATTATTTAAATTCTAACTCTCCATCATAAGCAAGCATGCCGCCTTCAAGGTTTGTTACGTCAAAACCTTGAGCTTCTAGGTATGCACATGCATTTGCTGAACGACCGCCTGCTTTGCAAACGATAATGTATGGCTTTGAAGCATCTAATTCGCCTAAGCGTTCAGGGATTGTTCCAAGAGCAATGTGCTGAGCACCAGGGATCATGCCTTGTGCTACCTCATCATCTTCACGAACATCAATGATGTATAGGTCTTCGTTAGCATCTAATAGTTCTAATATTTCTGTTGTATCCATAATTTTCATATGTGTAGTCCTCCAATATGTCGATTTCCTCTTACATTATAGCCTGTAGGCAAAAAAACAGCTAGTGTCATGAACACTAACTGTTTTACTATAATGTTTCTATTCTTCTGTCTCTAAAAAATCTACTTGCTTTGCTGGAACAAATGTAGAAATAGCATGTTTGTAAATAAGGTGTTGCTTGCTTTCAGCATCTAGTAATAATACTGTAAAATTATCATAAGATTTCACAGTTCCTTTTAACTGAAAACCATTTAATAAAAACACAGTTACAAAAACATTGTTTTTACGTAGATGGTTTAAGAATGTATCTTGCAAGTTAATTGATTTCATCAAAATGCCTCCTTATACTTCTTTCTACCTCTTCATTCCTATAGTAGCATGTTCTACCAATTTGGCAATTAGTAATTTTTAGAAATTAATTAAAGTATTTCGTCATTATTAACAAAATATACATCCATTTTGTTTCGGAAGTATGTTAGTTGTCTTTTCGCATAGCGGCGAGAATTTTGCTTTAAACTTTCAATGGCTTCTTCTAAAGAACATTTTCCATCTAGGTATTCATATAATTCCTTGTAGCCGATTGCTTGGATTGACTGCACACCTCGTATATTTTGCTGCCATAAGCCTTTTACTTCTTCTAAAAGCCCTTTTTCCATCATTATATTAACTCGAAGGTTAATTCTATCATAGAGCTTTTCACGTGACATATTTTGCCCAAGTCCTAAAATCACATGATTGTAAAGTGGAACTTCTCCACGATTTTGTGCTTCGGATGCCTTTGAAACGCCACTAAGCTCAATCATCTCTAGCGCACGTATAACACGGCGAGTATTATTTGGATGAATCGTCTCTGCTGTTTGTGGATCAAGTTTTTTTAGCTTAGCATGCATCGCCTCTGGACCTAATTTCTCCAGCTCTGCATAATAGGCTTTTCGTGCAGCTTCATCTACCTGCTCCTCTGTAAATTGAAAATCATAGAGTACTGCCTGCACATATAAACCTGAGCCCCCTACAATAATCGGTAGCTTACCGTGCGCTTGAATTTCTGCAATTTTAGCTCGCACTAATTTTTGATAATCTGCTACTGAAAAGGACTCTGTCGGCTCTTTGAAGCTTAGTAAATGATGGGGTACACCCTCCATCTCTTCCTCAGTAATTTTCGCTGTACCAATATCTAAGCCTCGATAGATTTGCATGGAGTCACCGTTGATGATTTCGCCATTATATTTTTTTGCTAACTCAATGCTTAATGCCGTTTTTCCAGAAGCAGTAGGCCCTACGATTGCTACGACCTCTGCCTGCTGTATTTTATCTTGTATCATATTTTTCTAACCACCGTAATAAAACTTGATAGACTGCCTTTTGATTGTCCTCGTTTAGGATTTCATGGCGCTTATCCTCAAATAAGTAAACCGTCACATCCTGTATGCCCGCTTCTGCCAATTGTTCAGCTACAGCGTATACACCTTGGCCTTGTTCTCCTACTGGATCCTTACTACCACTTATCAATAATATAGGTAAGTCTTTTTTTGTTTTTGCAATCTCTTTTTTACGATTTAACGACATAAAACCTGTTGTTAAATCCACAAAAAATTGATTAGTAGGGATAAAGCCGCAATATGGATCATCTATATATTTTTCCACCTCATCCTCTACTGAACATATCCAATCATAAGGAGTCTTCGAATTTGGGAACTGTTTATTAAAGCTACCAAAGCTCAGCTTATTTAACAACTTGCTCTCCGTCTCTTTACCAAGCTGTTTGGCCAATACTTTTGCTACTAAATTCCCCATCGTATGCAATGCTGTAACGTTTCCTGTTCCACAAAGAATCACATTATCCACTTGATCACTGTACAATTGAATATATCTTCTAGTAATGAACGATCCCATACTATGACCAAATAATATCAAAGGTACATCTGCAAATTGTTCATGCAATAATGTTACTACTTCATGTGCATCTTTTACGACACGATCAAACCCATTTTCTTCAGCAAAAAAACCTAGTGTGCCATTATAGGCTGCTGTTTCTCCATGCCCACGATGATCATGCATTGTTACTGCATAGCCAGCTTCATTTAAGCTATTGGCAAATTTCACATAACGTCCACTATGCTCCGCCATACCATGCAGAATATGAATATGACCAATACATGGCTTCGATGGCTTTAATGTTCGAGTAAACAGAAAATGGCCATCTGTCATTTCAATATAACGCATTGCCTACACCTCTTCCACAGCAAAATTTGTTGCATCTAAAATTGCTTGCTCTAGTTGAGCTACATAAGTATTTCTTTGTGACTCTGTATAGTTAAAATGTTGTTGCATAACTTGAATGACCTGCTGTTTATAACGTTTTACCGCATCAATATCAAAGTATAGTAAGCCTGTTCGACGGATAAAGAAATCACTTGGTGTGTACACCATTTCCGCTTCTATGCCATAAAGTAACATTGCATGTAGGGCTAGAGGCATCGTGCTTCCATGTTCATGCAAATATTTCACCTGGTTATATAATGCATCGACATTCGTGCCATACTTTTGTACAAGCTGTTTTGCTTCATCATAATTTAGACCATACTGAACGCCCTCTTTAGCTTTATAAGTACTATAATCAGTGAAATTGATGGCATTGATGCCTTTTGCACCAGAAAGTGATAACTCACGTGTTACACATGGACTTGCGTGCTTATATTTATGGGTTTTCACAATTTTATCAACGATTGTTTCTGCCATTTGACGGTAGCCAGTTAGTTTGCCACCCGCAATCGTCATTAGTCCACTTGGAGCCGTCCATATCTCATCTTTGCGTGAAATTTCGGATGGATCCTTCCCTTTTTCAAAAATAAGTGGACGCACACCTGCCCACGACGATTCAATCGTATCTCTTGAAATATTTGCAGTTGGAAAGACAGTCTTTGCAGCAGCAATTAAATAATCAACGTCCTCTTGGGTAGCGACAGGATGTACAGGGTCTCCCTCGTAAACTGTATCTGTTGTCCCTATATAGGCTTTACCATCACGTGGAATAGCAAAGGCCATACGCCCATCCGCTATATCAAAGTACACTGCTTGGCGTAATGGAAAATCCTTTTGATCAAGGACAATATGGACCCCTTTTGTGAGACGTAACTGCTTTTTGTCTACTACTTTATCTTTTTTGCGGACCTCATCTACCCAAGGTCCAGTAGCATTGACGATTTGCGCAGCATGCACTTGTATCGTTTTCCCTGTAACATGATCCTTCACTTGTACTCCAACAAGCTTTTTCTTCTCATATAAAAACTCTGTCATCTCCGCATAATTTAGACAAAGTGCCCCATATTCCACAGCTTTTTTCAGCACTTCAATTGTCAGACGGGCATCATCCGTACGATATTCAACGTAATAGCCACCACCAATAAGCTCATCTCGATTGAGTAAAGGCTCTAGTGCTGCCGTTTCCTGAGCGTTTAACATTGTTCTACGTTCATGCTTTTTAACACCTGCTAATCGATCATATACCTTCAGTGCCATTGATGTTGTAAATGGTCCAAGTGAGCCCTTCTTATATAATGGCAATAGCATCTTTTCAGGAGTTGTCACGTGAACAGCATTGTCATAAACAATTTCACGCTCACGCCCAACCTCAGCTACGACACCTACATCAAGTTGTTTTAAATATCGAAGTCCACCATGAATAAGCTTTGTTGAACGGCTTGATGTGCCGGCAGAAAAGTCCTGCTTTTCAATCAAAGCGACTGATAACCCTCTAGATGCTGCATCAAGCGCAATGCCAGCACCAGTAATGCCACCACCAATGACTAAAACATCAAAGCTATATTGCTCTAAAAAATGCATAATTTTAGGACGTTGTTCAAATGAAAACATAACTTTTTTCCCCCATTAGCTATAATTTGAAAATACGTGTAACCTCTACTGCGTATGCTAGCCTGTATAATTAGTAAAAACTTTAAACATATAATCTCTTGTATACCTATAAAATTCCTTTATGCAGCACGGACTATTCATGTTGTTCATGATTATTGTCAGGCGTTACAACTACATTACCCGTTTAAACATTTTTTCCACTTCATACGTTGTAAAATGTATTAGCACTGGACGTCCATGTGGGCAGGTAAATGGATTGTCGGCATTGCGTAAATCTTGCAGTAACATATCCATTTGCTCTTTCGTTAAATAATGATTAGCCTTAATCGATTTTTTACAGCTCATCATAATCGCTGCCGCCTCACGTAATTTTTTGACGTCTGCCTTTTTAGTTGTCAGTACCTGTTCAATTAAATCCTCAATAATTTCTTGTTCTTCTCCCTTAGGAAACCAGCTAGGATGCTCTCTCACTACAAATGAAGCCTGTCCAAATTCCTCTAAAAATACGCCAACAGCTTCTAACTCTTGTCTGTTTTCTCGTAATATAAGAGCCTCGTCAGCAGCATAATGGAAAGTCAATGGAAGCAATAAAGCCTGACGCTCATTTGGGTTCACCTGACCGACCTTTTCACGGAAAAATTCATATTTAATACGTTCCTGAGCAGCGTGCTGATCAATTAAATAAAAGCCATCCTCCATTTGTGCAACAATATACGTGCCGTGAATTTGCCCTACTACTTCAAGCGCAGGAAATGGTTCTTTAGCTGATTCATCCTCTAGAATTTCCACTGGTTCCTCTAGCTTCACTTCATTAGGAAGATTCACTTCTTTAATAGGATTCACTTCCATCACCGGTGTCGGTTGCCAGCTTTCTTCAACCGCAGTAGGAACGGATTCAGGTTGTGGCACTATAGGATCTAAAGTGTTCGATTCCTGAACAGTTTGCACATCATAAAGTTTTTCTACAATTGCATTCATTTTATCCACATTAAGCTTTGGTGCAGGTTTCCAAATATTTAACTGCTCCGTCGCAGGCTTTACCACTTTCTCTTTCTTTTCCATAAGCGGTACTCGAATAACATTGCGGATTTTCTCTCGTATAGTTTCCTCAATTAGCTTAAGAAGCTCGGGCTCCTTACTTAAACGTATTTGATGTTTGGCAGGATGAACATTGACATCTGTTAAATAAGGATCACCCTCTATATAGAGCGCTACAATTGGAAAACGTTCAATGGGCAAATACGTATGATACGCATCTACAATCGCTTTTTGGACCAAATAATGCTTCACCCAGCGACCATTTACAAACAATGACATATAGTTTTTCGAAGCACGAGTCACCTCTGGTAGTGTTACGAAGCCAGAAATTTTATAATCATGTGACTCTCCATTGAATGCCACCATTTTTTTCGCATTATGCACACCGTAAATGGCAGCTAATACTTGCTGTACGTCTCCTCGTCCATTTGTTTGTAACAATTGCTGGCCGTTATGCAATAATCTAAACGCAATTTGCGGATTTCCGAGTGCAAGACGGTTCATCAGATCAATTGTATGTCCAAGCTCGGTCTGTATTGTTTTCATATATTTTAATCGAGCGGGTGTATTGAAAAATAACTGTGCTACTGTAATATCTGTTCCCTTACGTAAAGGGCCAGGTTTATGTGTAGCAATATGCCCACCCTCAAGCTCTAAATACGTACCTGATTCACCATTAGATGTAATAAGTGTCATTTTCGACACTGATGCAATGGAAGCTAAGGCCTCACCACGGAAGCCAAGGGTACGAATCCGAAATAAATCGTGTTCTTGATGAATTTTACTTGTCGCATGGCGAGAGAATGATATTAATGCATCCTCTTCATCCATACCACTACCATTATCAATTATTTGAATTGAAGTGAGGCCCGCTTCTAGTAAAAAGACATCAATGGACGTACTTCCTGCATCAATGGCATTTTCAACAAGCTCTTTTACTACAGAGGCCGGTCTTTCAACTACTTCCCCTGCCGCGATTTTATTGGACAGCCACTCGTCCATAATTTGTATTTTTCCCATAGCGCATCACTCCTTTACTTTTTTGCGTTTACTAGTTGCTGCTGTAATTCGTATAAAATATTCATTGCTTGCATAGGTGAAGTGCCCAGAATATTTACTTTTTCAAGGTTTTTAAGCACCTCTGTCTCTGCTGGAGAGATTGGTTCTTCCTCCGTAAATAGAGACATTTGCATTGGCTTTTCCACAACTTCTTGTACCACTGTTACTTCGTTTCCGGCATCGTTTCCAGCCTCGAAGTTTTCAAGTAGCACTTGTGCTCTTGTTAAAATTTCCTCTGGCAATTGTGCAAGCTGTGCTACATGAATTCCGTAAGATTTATCGGCAGCCCCCTTTTTCACCTTATGCAAAAAGACAACTGTGCCATTTTTTTCAGTAGCAGATACGTGTACATTTTGCAGTCGAGGAAGTTCCTTTTCAAGTGCCGTTAATTCATGATAGTGAGTTGAAAACAGTGTATTTGCCCCAATTTTATCGTGGATGTATTCCATCATCGATTGAGCAAGACTCATACCATCATAAGTAGATGTCCCACGTCCAATTTCATCAAACAGCATTAAACTATTTTTTGTAGCATGCGTAATCGCGTGCTGAGATTCTAACATCTCCACCATAAATGTTGATTGTCCCGCAGCTAAATCATCCGCCGCACCGATGCGTGTAAAGATCTGATCTGTAATTGGTAATCTAGCTTTCTCTGCAGGTACATAACAGCCCATTTGTGCCATAACAACAATTAGTGCAACTTGACGCATATACGTACTTTTACCGGACATATTAGGACCTGTAATAAGCATCATATTGTTATTTTCCTCAAGTACACAATCGTTTGGTACATACATTTGTTTATTGAGCATTTTCTCAACAACCGGATGACGCCCTTCAATAATTTCTAGTGAACGTCCACCATGAAACTCAGGCTTCGTAAAACGGTATTTCTCTGAAACACTTGTAAAGCTTAATAGTACATCTAACTCACTAATGCTTGCCGCTAACGCTTGGACACGTGGAATAAACGCCTTTAATTCATCACGAATTTCCACAAATAAGTTATACTCTAACGTTAAACTTTCTTCCTCAGCATTTAAAATTAACGCTTCTTTTTCTTTAAGCTCCTGAGTAATATAACGCTCGGCATTGGCCAAAGTTTGCTTACGTTCATAGCGTGTTAAATCTGCTAAATGGATATTAGATTTTGTAATTTCAATATAGTAACCGAAAATTCGATTGTAGCCTATTTTTAAGTTTTTAATGCCTGTTTTCGCCCGTTCCTCTTGCTCGAGCTGTGCAATCCAATCCTTCCCATTACGAGAAGCATAGCGAAGTTCATCTAAGCGCTCATTATAGCCATCGCGAATGACATCACCCTCTTTAATCGTAATTGGTGGATTGTCTGTAATAGCACGAGCTAATAGTGCCTCTACATCCGCACACGTATCAAGCGCTGCGCCTAGCTTTTGCATCGTTTCTTTATTGGTACTAAGTAATTGCTGCTGAATTGCAGGTACTTGACGTAATGAATCACGTAGCTGTGCTAAATCTCGTCCACCAACATTACCAAAAGCTACACGTCCAGCTAAACGCTCTAAATCATATACTTGTTTTAAAGAGGCTTGGAGTTCCGTTCTTACAAAATATTCTTCCAATAAATCAGTGACAGTTGCTAGTCTTTCTTCAATGGCAGCACGTGAAGCAAGGGGTTGATGTAGCCATTGCTTTAACTTGCGCCCTCCCATTGCAGTCACAGTGTCATCTAACAACCATAAAAGTGTGCCCTTTTGATCGCCACCGCGAATAGATTGAATTAGCTCTAAATTACGCTTAGAGCTAGAGTCAATACGTAAATAATTTTTCATTTCATTGTACGTAAATGTTTGAATATGTGATAAAGAACGCATTTGTGTTTTATCGATATAAGCTAGCAAACGTTGGCAAGCAATTCGTAAATCATTTGGCACCGCCTCTAAATAATGTGCAGCTTTCTCTAATGTCATTTCATCTGTTTCAATTGAAAGGACAATACCTGCATTTACTGCATGCTCTGCTAATAGAAGCTGCAAACTTTCCGTTACAATTAATTCACGAATACCGTATGCCTGCATTTGCATTAAAAGTGCTTTTCCATCGCCCTCAATTGAAGAGACTACTGCTTCACCTGTAGATAAATCTAAATAGGCGTAGCCAAATGTTGTATCGTCGAATTGCTCCGCAGCACCAATAAAATGATTGGATTTACCTTCGAGCGACTTACCTTCCATGATCGTACCAGGTGTAATAAGCTGCACGACTTCACGCTTCACTACACCCTTTGCTTGCTTTGGATCTTCTGTTTGCTCACAAATCGCAACCTTATAACCCTTTTGCACAAGCGTTTCAATGTAATTTTTTGCCGAATGATGCGGAATGCCACACATTGGAATACGCTCTTTTGCACCCGCATCTCGGCTCGTTAATGTAATTTCTAAAAGTTGAGAGGCATTAATAGCGTCCTCAAAAAACATCTCGTAAAAGTCGCCTAATCTAAAAAATAAAAAGGCATCCTTGTAATCTTCCTTTACCTGCAAATACTGTTGCATCATTGGTGTATATGTTGTCATTTTAAAAATTCCCTCGCTCTAACCATATAGATATTTTTATTATAACAAAAGATACATGCGAAACGCTTAATTCACCTTTTTTTAAGATGCTAGCGCTTCGCATGTATAAAATCTTTAGTGCTATCTTGTTCTTTCATCAGGAAACGATGAAGACTCTAAAACATACCTGCCTTCTTCACTAGAGCTAGACGATGAGCTGGAACTGGAGCTAGATGATGAAGATGAGCTTTCTTCATAGTTCCATTCCTCTTCGAAATCTAGTGGATGTACACTAATGCAAATTGTCGTTTCTCCCATTACCTCTACAACCACTTCACGTTCTACTACGATTTCAAACTTCGTACCACACGGAGAGATGATTGCCTCTATGCAGTTTGGCTCTTGAATGACACGTACACGAACATCATCACCAACACTCACGTCGCCTTCTCTAAATGAAAGCTTCACTTTGTCTTTATAGTGCACCGTTTCAGAAAACACCGCTGTTTTCGAATGACTACTATAGGCATACCATACATTAACATCAAATTTCCCTGATACTTCTACAAATTTACCGACTTTTTTCGCGGAGCAAGTATGATTGATGACCCAGCACCCTAGAATACTCGTCGGCTTATTTGATGGACTTAATGTTACACGTTCTTCCGTTCTCTTCTTCCCTTTGGCAACTACTGCTCTCGTCACGATTTGTCGTAAACGTTTCAGCGCAATTCCTCCTTTGACTCTTTTCACTCCATCATATGCAGGTAGCGCCCATTGGGTGAACATATATTTTTGGAGAATATATTTACTGACTTTTTATATCCTATGTTGTCTAAATACGCTATTCCCCACAAATATTGAAGAGGATTAATCAATTATGCCTCGGCATAATTGCGTCCGGAATCGGCTTTGCGCTTAGACCTGCAAATGTTTTTTGTGCGAAAGCGTAGTGCTAACGCAGCGGCAGCAACAGATGTTTTTTGCGCGAAAGCGTAGCGACATCAGCAAATGTTTTTTGTGCGAAAGCGAAGCGGCAGCAAAAGGGTTTCATCTGCTCGAAAGCGAAGCAGCAGCGGCAACAACACGAGGTTGGTCACTCAGGTGTTTTCACAGGATGTGAAGTTTTTAGCCCGAGTTCCTCGATTTCAGTGGATGTCTTTTGTGCCGAAAGCGTAGCGACAGGTACGAATGTTTGAACACCCTCTGAAAGTAGTTAAACATAAAAATAGCCCGAATGCTGTCATTCGAGCTATTACTTCTATTATTTTATGAGCAGCTGCCTGGTCTTGTATTTGCTACTTGCGAGCCAGTTTCTCCATAAAGTAAATCCCCACCAGTTGAACGAATAATCTCATTTGTAACATTGTTAGCAATTGTGTTCGAAACTAATTGCAATAAATCATTTACATCACCTTGAGATTCTTTAAATTGTTGAACCACTGGGATTGCGTTGATTTCTTCTTCGATTTTTTCGATTTTATCTTCAATTAATTTAAGCGCTTTTTCTTTTCCTAAGTGTTGGAAGTTAACAGCTTGTTTTTGTAGGCTTTTTAGACTTGCAATACGTTCACGTACTAATTGATTTTCATTAATTTGTGCTTCAGCCTTTTTGAAAAATTCAACTTCTGGCGTATTGGCAATCATATGCGCAATTTCGTGTGACTTCTTGATTAAATCATCTTTTGTATATAATACTTGTGACATTTACGCTTCCACCTTTTCATTTTTTACTATTTCTACGAACTCACCACTTAGTGAATAAGAAGTAGCCTCAACTATTTTTACCTTCACTAATTGACCAATTAAATCTGCTGGCGCTTTAAAGTTTACAAGACGATTTTTACGAGTATAGCCAGCTAACACATCATCACGTTTTTTACTTGTACCTTCGACTAAGACTTCTACTATTTCGCCCTTCAAGCCCTCTAATGCTTTGCGAGAGTATTCCCCTACAACCTCATTTAAACGGTGAAGACGTTCTTTTTTCACTTCTTCAGGTACATTATCGACCATTTTGGCAGCAGGTGTACCCTCACGAGGAGAATAAATATAAGTAAAGGCCATTTCAAAGCCTACTTCACGGTACAAGGATAATGTCTCCTCAAATTGTTCCTCTGTCTCATTAGGATAGCCTACGATAATATCAGTCGTTAGTGTTACTTCCGGAATAGCCGCTTTAATTTTCGCTACTAAACCAAGGAAATGCTCACGTGTATACTTACGCGCCATAATTTTTAGCACATCATTTGAACCAGATTGTACTGGTAAATGAATATGTTCAACTAAGTTACCACGTTGTGCAAGTACTTCGATTAAATGATCATCGAAGTCTCGTGGATGACTCGTTGTAAAACGAATACGTGGAATATCAATTTTTCGTAATTCATCCATTAAATCACCAAGTCGATATTCAATATCCTCAAAATCCTTACCGTAAGCGTTGACATTTTGCCCCAATAACATAATTTCTTTATAGCCCGCAGCCGCTAGTTCACGAACCTCAGCAATAATTTCCTCTGGACGGCGACTACGCTCCTTACCACGCGTATAAGGTACGATACAATACGTACAGAATTTATCACAGCCGTACATAATATTTACCCAAGCTTTGATGGAACCAAGACGTTTTTTCGGCAGATTCTCAATAACATCGCCTTCTTTAGACCAAACCTCAATGACCATTTCCTTAGACATATATGCTTCTTTTAAAATGTTCGGTAAACGGTGAATATTATGTGTACCAAACACCATATCGACATGCGGATAACTTCTTAAAATTTTATTTACAACGGATTCTTCCTGTGACATACAGCCACAAACCCCGATCAGCATTTCTGGATTTTTACGTTTATATTTTAGTAGGAAGCCCAGTTCTCCAAATACTTTGTTTTCTGCATTTTCACGGATAGCACACGTATTCAGTAGCACTACATCAGCTTCATCAATCACATCTGTAGGCGTATAACCTAGCTGCATAAAAATCCCAGCCATAACTTCCGTATCATGCTCATTCATTTGGCAGCCATACGTACGAATATAGAAAGTACGCCCCGTACCCATACCTGCAAATTCTTCTGCAATGTTAAAGTCCTTATGGTACTTAACTTCTTCTTTCCCACGTTTTTTAGCATCTTTTAATGAAGGAGCCGTAAAGACCGTTTCAAAATATTTACTATAATCCTTTTCAGGCTTGTCTTCTTTTTTTGGTTGATTGACTTGTTGATTTGCTAAGCGTTGTTCTTCATTCATCGCAATCAGGTAACTCCTTTCAAACGAATTCCATACATTTGAATTCCCATTTTCCTATTATACTTAATAATTGCAACATCCTACAAGGTTTGCGTACTAAATGTCGTGGTTTAGACTTAATTACGGCTCATTACCAAAACGTATTGTTGATTTCCGTTCCGGCTGGGCCCTTTGTTGTTGTTGTTGCTGTCGCTTCGCTTTCGCACAGTTAAAACATTTGTTGCTGTCGCTTCGCTTTCGCACAGTTAAAACATTTGTTGCTGTCGCTTCGCTTTCACACAGAGCAAAGCTTCCTTGGGGCGTCCGACGAGCCCCAAGGAGTCGCCCAGCCTCCACTCCAATCAACTTATAAACAAAACATACGTCTTAACAAACGTCATCTACAACTTTTGGTGATGAGCTTTAATTACTCTTAACTACCTTAATTCCCCCAAAAAAAATAGGACACCTATGATACGATTCTGTATCATAGGTGCCTGCACTTGGCCTTGACCTTATTTGTAGTACTTTTTATATTTGAGATTCAAATAATAATTATATAGTTTTAGCATCGTCCATCGTTTTACGTTCATATCTTCTCTAAAATATAAGGAATTCGAATATTTGCCCTTTTTAATTAATCGCTTGGCTTCTATTTTCAGTTTTTCATTTTTTAAACCTTTAAATAGCATCCTTTTTGGAATAAGTGACCACAAATGCTTTGTTTGTACATACGTTAGCTTTTGATTTACATTGAATACATAATCATTAGCGACATACTGCATTAAATTATGACCACTCGCTGTCACGAAATAGCTAGAAGCTCCAGATCGTAAGTTCATTTCAAATATTTTATATTCCCCGTCGCGAACATCTAGTTTCATGTCAAAATTTGCAAATCCATTATAGCCGATGTCCTCTAAAAAATAACGTATTTTGTCCATTAGCTGTTCATCGAAATCAGTCATAATCGCCAAAGAATTGCCAATATTTTGTGGTGAAGGATCTTCAAGAAGCTTATTACCTAAACACATCAATTTAGCCTTCTTATCCTTCCCTACGTAAACATCTAATACACGAATATACGAATCATCGCCTGGAATAAATTCTTGAAAAATTAAAGAATCTTTATACGTAGAGCTATATATATTTTTTATAATCTGTTGCTGCTCTTCTTCATTTTTTACGAGAAATACTTTTTTCTTCCCAGGAAAGGAACAACTCGTATATTCGACTGCATTCGATGGTTTAATAATTATCGGATAATCGAATGGAACATCACTTATTGCATGATGTTCCTTTGTCACTACCACTGTTTTTGGGTATTTAATATTATATATTTCACAGCACTTATAAAACTCTTCCTTTGTTCGAATCCGATCCATTAAATCTTCATCTATATATGGCAAAATAAAATATTGTTGTAGCGACTGTTTATTGATAATGATAAGCTCTGCGTAGTAACAATTACTTGCAAGTAAAATCAATTTCTTATTTTTGAACTGCATCGCGATGTCGATTAAAGCTTGTACAAAATAAGCTGGTTCATCTAAACGGTCCACAGATTGAAAGTCGATGATTTGACTATTTTGAGTTGCCATTCCTCGGGCCCCACCTAATAAGAGCGATCGAATGTTTTTTGTTTTCAAAGCTGGTTCTAATACAAGGCTTTTAATACGATATGCTTCGTAAAAGGAGCGGGCTACCCCATATGCACTGTGACCCGATTGTATGATAACTGGCAAAAAGGTTTGATCTTCTGTTATTGTCAATTTTACTCGCCTCTCATTAAAAAATGAATTTAATCATTTGTATGCGATTTTTCTTGTACTTATGTAACTAATACTAATAAATTAATTAAAGGCACTGACACAAAAATGAACTCCACATTTTTGTGTCAATGCCTTTATATTTATGAACCACAGTATGCTATATCTTTATTAATTTTCTCATACGCTGTTCAAAGCCGACAATCGATTGAACACCTAGGCTCTTAAGCAAATTTACATTGTCAAATGTATACTTACCTAAATCGTCTGGGAAATGCGCATCTGAGGAAACTGTAAAGGATACATCGTGTTTAATTAAAATTTGTAAGAAACGGGGGCCTGGGCACATTTCCTTTACTGGATAGCGATAATATAAGCCGGCATTTATTTCAGTGACAGTTTGTGTTGTCACAAGTGCCTTTGCAATTCTTTCATACCAAGAGTCAAGAAAAGCTGTGTTCTTCACTTGATAGTCAAACACTTTAAAGTTGTCTAAATGCGCCACAAAGTCAAACATATTCGAGAGGATCATTTTTTCTACTGTAGCAAAAAATTGGGCAAAGTTTTCCTGTAAAGTTGCGTCGTCCATGTCCTCAAATATGTATTGAGTTTGAGGGTTATCAAAACCCCAGCCATCCACAAAATGGACAGATCCGATAACATAATCCCATGGATATCCTTCTAATAATGAAGTTAATTCTTCCTCACCACCGACAAAATAATCTGCCTCGATACCAAGCTTCAAGGAAATACCATGACGACTCCATTTTTCTTTTGCTTGATTAATAGCTGACACAAAATCATCCATACTTTCCGTCATCACACTATCAAGCCAGTAACGCTGAGCTCTCCCAACTTCATTGTTATCTAACTGCATATAACGCTCAAAATATGCTCGTGTCTCCTTGAAACGATATAGATGGTCGACAATGCCAACCTCGCGTAAACCTAGCTTCTTTGCCTGTTGTAAATATAAATCTAGCCATTCCTCACTATAGCAGCCACTTTGTAATCGCTGTGATAACTGCTTCATTTGCAATTCTATAAATGCTTTAGAACCTTTAGCTGATCCTTCATCTTCATTAAAAAATCTAATTGCTTGAGAAGTACGCTCTAGCCAACGGAATGAATAAGGCCCCTCCTCTAAATGTACATGGTAATCAATCATTCGCTTTTCCCTCCATTGCATACCGTCCACTTTTCCTCATACGCTTGCCATTCCAACGGGCAAGCTATATCACAAAGAATTTCTGAGCACTCTTCAATGTGACATATTTGATAAAAGGACTTACCATTTATTTTAGATGCATCCACTAATAAAAAGTTCATCTTGCTACGGTCAATCATTTTTTTAGAAATTAACGATTCATCCAAATCATAATCGTATACGATACCTTCACTTATACCACCACACGATATAAATGCTTTATCAAAATTCATATTCCCTAATAACTCCAACGTCATAGCGCCTGTTACTGAGGATTGCCTTGGGTTTGTCGTTCCACCAAGTAATATGACTTTTCCAGTCATGCGCCGCTCCTCTATCGCCAAATTAAATTGAACAGCTGCAGCGATAGAATTGGTAACAACGGTTATATCGTCGACTGCCAATAAAAAATCTGCAATATGCACAGTCGTTGTACCTGTATCAACCGCAATTGTATCCCCGTCACATATACATCTAGCTGCTAAACGAGCTATATTGCGCTTTGCCTCCTTTTGCATTTGAAGCTTGCGCAAAAATGCCGGTTCATTTCTAACGTTCGTATACTTAACAGCTCCACCATGTACTCTCGTTAATAAATGTTGTTGCTCTAGCTCATCAAAATCTCTACGAATCGTTTCAGGTGCCACTTGTAATTCTTCTGCAATATTGGCAACAACAATTTTTCCTTCTATCTCTAACTGTTTTAAAATAAATTCAAAACGTTCAATTTTTGCATATGTCATGATAATGCAATCACATCTTCCCTCGCTACATAGCACTCATATCGCTTACCAAGCTCAAACGAATGCCCTCGTTGATGTAGCTGCTCCATCGTAAAGAGACATTCACCCTCTAACGTTGTCCGAATAACATTGCCACTCATTAATGATTGCTTCGCCTCTCCAGTCATACAAACATCCCCCTGTCTCTGATCGAGATGTATAGCTTCTGGTCGAATCGCAAATTTTGAGTATTCTTTTGGCAATGTCTCGCCAATCATTTTCTCAAGGGCTTGACGTGTAAACACATTGTAATGTCCGATAAAATTAGCGATAAATTCACTTTCAGGGCTTGTATAAATTGCAGTAGGTGTTCCACTTTGTGCAATCATCCCATTATTCATAACAAAGATTCTGTCAGAAACAGCCATCGCTTCCTCTTGATCATGCGTAACTAAAATCATCGTTATACCTAGTTTTTGTTGGATAGCTCGTAAATCTGCTTGAAGTTTCTTACGAATTTGGGCATCTAGCGCACTGAGTGGCTCATCTAACAGCAATACTTTTGGACGCACTATTAAAGCTCGCGCAAGGGCAACACGCTGCTGCTGACCACCAGATAATTCTTTCGGATATGCATTTGCTTTTTCACTTAAATGCACAATCTCAAGCATTTCTTGAACACGTTGATCCACTTCAGCAGTATTTACTTTTTGCATGCGTAAACCGAAGGCTACATTTTCTTTCACCGTCATATTCGGAAATAGTGCATATGATTGAAATACCATACCAACTTGACGATCCTTTGGTTGAACACCATTCATATCCTTACCTTCTACGATAATTTTTCCCGCAGATGAATCTGTTAAGCCTGCTAAAATACGTAGAATTGTACTCTTACCACAGCCACTTGGACCTAAAAGAGTTATAAATTCACCTTTTTCAATCTTCATATTTATATTTGATAAAACCGTCGTTAATCCATATTTTTTATGAAGTTCTTCAATAACAATATAACTCATAGATTTGTAGCACCTTTCGATCGTTTCGTTAATGTTGCAATAACGAACGTTAATAAGCCCATTAGAACGATATAAATAAAGACTACTGCACTAGCAATATGTCCACTTGTACTAAGCTTCTTCATTAAATAAATTTGCACAGTCTCAAAGCGAGAACCGACAACTAAATTAATCAGTACAAATTCTCCAAAAAGTACAGAAAACGATAATAATGCACCTGCAAATAAGCCTGGGTAAACAGTAGGTAATAATATTTTAGTAAATGCCTGCAATTTCGATGCTCCCAGTAATTGCGCTGCATCTAAAAGCTGTCGTGCATCTACATTCCGCAAACTATTGCGTGTCCCCTGATAAATGTACGGTAGGATACCGATAACATATGCCCCTAAAACTACTAGAATCATTGGCACACCAAATTTGCTGTAAACACGAATGAGCCCAACTGCTAAAATAATTCCTGGAAATGAATACACCATCACAACAGCCATCTGAATCCATTTTTCGTATTTCGGAAAATACAACACGATCACAAAAATAGCTGGTACGATAACGAGCAATGCAACCATTACAGCCCCACTCGACAATAAAACAGAACGTCCAAACGCCTGGATAAATTCTGCATCTTGAAATAAGGTAGCAAGCCATTTAAATGTTAATCCTTCTGGCAAGATTGTCTTATTCCATTTTGTCGCAAAGGCATAAAGCATTGTTGCAACAACAGGCAGCACTAAATACACCACTAACAGGAGGAAAAATAAATCAGCAAAACCTCTTTTTTTCACTATAACTTCCTCCTTGTTTTTGAAATGCTCCATTCGCTTAATAGCATTGCCGTCACCATCGTTACTGCTAGTATTACGGCAATAGCACTTGCCAGCTCTGGTTGAGCAAAAATATCTCCCTTAATAAGAGAACCAATACGAATGGCCACTAAATTGTAGTTACTGCTAGTTAGCGCATAGGCTGAGGCATACGCACCCATTGCATTGGCAAACAACACGCTAAATGTTCCAACAATCCCCGGAAGCATAACAGGGATCCCAATCTTCATCCAAAACTGCCAAGTAGAAGCTCCAAGTAGTGCTGCTGCGTCCTTCCATTGTTGTTGAATTCCATCATAAATTGGGTATAAAAGCATTAATGCTAACGGTAGCTGAAAATAAATATAAATCAGCAACAAGCCACCCCAGCTATATAGAGAAAATGATGATAATGGGCCGATACCCCATTTATCGAATAGCAATGTAAAGAGCCCGCTATTGCCAAGCAATACGATAAAGGCAAAAGCTAACGGAATACCTGAAAAATTTGATGTTAAGTTTGTCAGTATTAAAATTTTCTCACGCACTGGCTCAGAAAATCTCATAATCGCATAAACTGCAAATAACGTAACGATCAAGGCAATGACAGCCGAAATAACGGACAGTGTAATACTATTTTTAAAGCCTTGTAAAATGTAATCATTCGTTAATACAGATTTATATTGTGCAAGTGTAAAACCATCACTATTTTGAAAGCTTGTGATTAGCATATACAGTAATGGTACTAAGAAAAATAACAAGACAAGTACTAGAAAAGGAGAAAGCCAGGCAACTGTTTGCCGCTTCGAAATCAAAACAATCACTTCTTTCTTTATTTAATAGCGGCCATTTTATTAATTAGAAGGCTCATCACCATAACGTAGGGTTGATTTCCGTTCCGGCTAGCCGCTAATCCCCAAGGAGTCGCCCATAGTTGATAAAAACTGAAATTGTTCCGATAAAATGAGATTTTGTTCCGATAAATTCTAAAATCATTCCGATAAAACGTGATTTTGTTCCGATAAATCTGGATTTTGTTCCGATAAACCTTCAAAGTAATTCATATAAAAATGAATTCTTCACAATAACTGGGGTCAATTTCCGTTTCAGCTGGGCCACTCCGCTTCGCTGCAGGGTATCATTTTTGACACTGATCCCCCAAGGAGTCGCCCAGCCCTCCACTCCAATTACACACCTGATTAAATATTAATAATTAAACCCCTTTTAAAGAATGCATCCCCTCTAATAACAGCGGAACCATTTCATCAGAAGGTTCGATATTCAATAAATGACAGCATAGTGGAGCAATTTGTAGCTGTGATACAACCTCATCCTTAATGCCTGCTTTAACATGATTCGAAATAACAAACATCGGTACGTGGCGATCCTCAGCTGTTGTGCCTCCATGATTACCATCACTCGTCATCCCATGATCAGCTGTCACGATCACTTCATAGCCCTGCGCAAGACATTTTGGAATAAATAAAGATAATAATGCATCCACTGCTAAAACGCGATTTCGATATTGTGCCGAGTCGGCTGTAAATTTATGACCATCATCATCTACATTCATCGGATGAATATATAAGAAATCAGGTTGCTTTTGATCCATTAACCAAGCAGCATCAGCAAATAAATGACTGTCTGGATAGTGATCCTCAAAATAGAACAAGCCATTCTCAATCGGCAATTGAGTATCTAATTGCAGCCTGTCCTCCATATGCATAAATGGTGCACGATTATATAACTCACTTACCCAATGATAGGCAGCAGCTGCAGTCGAAAGACCGTTTTCTTTTGCTATATGAAATAGACTATTTTGCGTGGATAAACGTACTGTCATATTGCTCGTTACTCCATGCACAATGGGTGGTGTCCCCGTTAAAATCGTTTCATATAGAGGCCTTGATAGTGACGGGACCTCTGAGCAAACCTTATAGCGCGCTGCAATTTTACGTTCAACTAAATGGTGCATAAACCCCATATGGGTACAGGCTGTATCAAAACGAAGTGCATCTACGACAATTAAAACAACTTTATTATTTCCCATGAATTAATACCTGCTCCTGATATAGTTGTGGAATTTGCTTTGTTGTTTCTTCCCATTTCTTTTGGTCTTTTACTGGCTGTGCATTTTTGTACATTTCCTCAGGCAATAATAGTTTCTGAACATCTTGAGACAATTGCACTTTGTCACGAATTGGACGAGCATAACCCTTCGCTAAATTTTCTTGCCCCGCATCGGATAAAATGTACTCACGAGCAAGCATTGCTGCATGAGGATTTTTTGCGTATTTATTAATGACCGTTGCATACCCTGATGTTACTGAGCCTTCTGATGGAATGACTACATCAAAGCGTTTCTCATCAATTTGGTGTCGATAGCCAAGTGAATTAAAATCCCATAGGATGGCTACGTCAATTTCGCCTTTTTCTAAATTCGCTACAGTTGGATCTCCTTTTAAACGCCCTTGTTTTGCTAAGTCTGCAAAAAAGTCTATACCTGGTTGAATATTCGATTCATCGCCACCAAATGCCATTGCAGCTGCTAAAATAGCAAACTGTGCTTGATTCGCTGTTAAAGCATCACCAATGCTGACAGTGTAATCTCCGTTTTTAATGTCCTCCCAAGATTTCGGGGCATTTTTGACGTTGTTTTTATCAGTTAAAAATGAAATTGTTCCAGTGTAACCCACGATCCAATGGCCTTCATCATCCTTTGCCCAGTCAGGTATTTCATCCCAATAAGATGTTTTGTACGGTAATGTTAAATCTTTGTCCTTAGCAATCGGCCCAAAGGCAATTCCAACGTCACCAATATCCGCAGTGGCATCCTCCTTTTCGGCCTCGAACTTTGCTAGCTCCTCAGCACTCGACATATCTGTATCCTTATGCTTGAGGCTATACTCAGTACCAAGCTCTTCCCAAGTCTCTACCCAGTTAGCCCAAGTATCTGGCATACCGACAGAATTTACAGTGCCTTCTTCTTTTGCTTTTTTCGTAACCTCTTCAAGTGACAAATCACTTTTCACTTCATTCGAACTAGATGAACCGTCAGAACAAGCCGCCAACATTGAAATTGCTAATGCTCCGATTAGACCTTTCTTCCACAACTTTTGAATTGCCATGAGTTGGAACCTCCATTTGTTTATGTTTGTTTTCATTTGTCTTACAACATTTATGTTAAGAAACAAACATTAAGCAAGTATGGAGGACGTTAAAATATTCAGTAAAAATTATTAAGGTATTATGAAAATCTATGAACAATTATTAATTGAAGGGGGGTCGTAAAAGTTTTAGAGGAAATTAAGAAGGAATCTAGTCCTGTATGCGCACGTTTATATAGCTTTCCAAGACGTGCACACACTCTAGATTAATTTTATAAACCAAGAAAATCTGCATATGTATGCGGCTCGTTCTCCTTTAAAATTGTTAAAAATGTAAAGGCAAGCTGTACAACTGACCACCATCTCATATTGTAGGACATCTCGAAGTGGGCAGGTTCCAATTTAAAAACATCCTGAAAAATATCAAGTGGATCAATTTTTTCATCTTTTAATATTGAGAGAAATCCTAAAAACAACGTATGGTCCTTGACCTCAATCATTTTACCATCAACAAGTGCATCAATATTTTCTGGTTGATGAAAATTACATTGTGTCGCAACATACCTTTCTAAATCTTGAGCACGCTGCCTTTCTTCGCGTTCTCTTTTCTTTGCAATAAAATCAATGACGTTACTCACGTGCATCGCCTCTTCTTTTTTTCTTTTATTGTAGCATTTTTTACAATACGATTGCCCGAACACACTCCCCACTTTTTCCTTTCAAACAAAAACAAAAAGAATGATATTAACAAATTTGTCAAAATCATTCTTCTTTTAAGATATTTATCAAGTGTGTTAATGAACCATTTTTATTAATTAAGGGCTCGCCATCAAAAGCGTGAGGTTGTTTTCGTTCCGGCTGGGTGCTTTGCCGCTGACGCTTCGCTTTCGCGCAGATAAAACATTTGCCGCTGACGCTTCGCTTTCGCGCAGATAAAACATTTGCCGCTGACGCTTCGCTTTCGCGCAGAGCAGAGCTACCTGGTGGCGTCCGATGAGCCGCTTGGGCCAACAGGATGTTGGTCACGAAGGCGTTATCACAGGACGTGATGGTTTTCGCCTTCGTCCCTCTATCGCTGATCCCCAAGGAGTCACCCAGCCTCCACTCCAATCAACTCATATATATGATATATATTTTTTTCCAATGTCATATTAATAAACTTCATTAGAATTCGCTAACAAAATAGAAATATACAAAATAATAAATCTCATTTTGAATAATTTAGTTTTTCTATGCGAAAGCAATACAACAACAAAAACAATTACGCCAATGCGAAATCGGTTGGGATTGTTATGGTCACTTTCCCTCCTCCAGCTGATAAATCATTGGCGATAAGCAATGTTCCATCATGACTCTGAACAATGGATTGAGCAATATAAAGTCCCATCCCATGGTGGTTTCCCGCATTTCTGCTTGAATCTCCTCGATAAAATTGTTTGGTAGCCTCATTTAAATCTCTCGGAGAAAATCCACAGCCGCTATCAACAACAGTAAATTGAATAATATCAGCGGCACCTTGAACAGTTAATGTCACCTTGCCATTTTCAGGTGTGTGTTCTACAGCATTGGCAATGATATTTAAAATCGCTCGATAGAACCGCTCTTCATCGATCGATATAAGTGCAGGTAGCATTTCCTTTTGGACATCTACTTGAAGCTTTTTCTCCAACGAAAGAGCTCTCATTTGATCTTCTACTTCTATCATAAATGCATCTGTTTTAACATTCGTTTTTTCACGAACGATATTTTTCTCCATTTTAGATAAATCGATCAGCTCTTTCGTAAATTTTTCTATTTCCATCGTATTTTTCAAAATATAGTCATTATATTCTCTTTGTATATCATCTTGTTCAGTATCCTGTAAAAGTTCTGCATTCCCCCGAATAATTGTAAGAGGCGTTTTCAGATCGTGGGCAAGAGCTGAAATTTGCTCTCTACGGGTCTGTTCTGATTCCCATTGCTGTTTTAAGGAGCTGTTTAAGGCCTCTTTCATCTGCTCAAGAGAAATTGATATTTCATCTATTTCACGAATTCCTGAATGGTTAATCGTAAAATCTAAATTTTGATTTTGTATTTTTTCAATCGCTTCCTGCAAGCCAACCATTTTTTTCTTTAAACTTCTGCCAAAATGGATAGCAAGGACAGTTGCATAAGCCACTATCCCTATAATAAACAATAGAAATACAAATAGTTGCGGATTAGGCAAATATTTTCTTAAAATTTCCGAACGATACTGAGGTACTAAATAATATCGTAATATACAAATCTCATTTTCTCGCTCTATAAACGAGTAAAATTGGGAACCATTTGAAGTTTCCCCTTTTTTCATTAAATTCCAAGCCTTTATAGCTTCCTTTTCTGAAAGACTCCCTGTAAAAAATTGTCCATCTTTAGAAAAAACCGCGTAGTCAACAAGGTCTGGAATAATATCAGCTGTAACCGAACTACTAGACGTAATGCGATCCTTCGATAATGAAATCTGAGTTTCTGCATAATTTGCGGGTAGTACGATATTGGCAGAAAAAGTAAACAAAAATATACCAAACAGTAGTACTACTAATAGTATAGTGCCTATACATAGGAAAAAGAGATATCGAAGAAAAAAAGTATGTAGTCGTGTTCCTTTAGTAGGCTTTATTGTCTCCATTTATATCCGATCCCCCAAACAGTGTCAATGGCGTCAACATTAAAAGCATGTAGCTTTGAACGAATATTTTTAATATGCTCAGTAATAGCGGTACTGTCACTCTTCCCATCAAACCCAAAAACAGTTTCATAAATCTTTTCTTTAGAAAACACCTGTCCTCGATTTCGAGCTAAAAATTCGCATATTTCGTATTCACTTTTTGTCAGCATTACCTTTTCTTCATTTACAAACAGCTCTTTGCCGGATAAATTGAAGTGAACGTTATCTACAAAGAGAATGCTACGTCTTTCTCTTTTTTCGCGTCTCAAATGTGCATTCACTCTTGCACGTAGCTCCCCAATTCCAAACGGCTTGATAATATAATCATCTGCGCCCAGACCAAGACCATACATTAGATCCTCCTCCAACGATTTAGCCGTTAAAAAAAGGATAGGACAATCTACAGCATGACGTATTTGACCACATAGAGTAAACCCATCTATTTCGGGCATCATTACATCCAGTAAAATTAAATCGAAAGTACCAAGATTCATTTTACTTACTTCTGTCGCATCAGAGACTGCGGTTACTAAATGTTCGTCTTTTAGTAATGCATTTTTTATCAATACTAAAATATCTTTTTCATCATCTACTGCTAATATTTTTGCCATACTTCTACCCTCATCATTTTCCCTAACTTTCTGTTTTTCTTCCTTCCCATTTCCAGAACCATAAACAAGAAAGGACTAATGCAAGCAATGTCCCGCAAGATAAAGCAATAATACCTTCCTGAAGTCCTATTTCCACCGTCGATAGGTCAAGCCCTGACGCCTTCATTTCCCATAATGAAACAAAGTGACCACCCCAACCATAAGGTATAAATGACCAAATACCATCACCTAGTCCCGTGAGGAGTAGGGCTACTATTAGTGATCCGACAATCCCTAATCCGATTGAGGCACCTTTACCAAAATGAAAACTAACAAAAAAATGTAAAATATATAAAAATGCAAAGCTAACAAATAGAATACATCCAGCTATGAAATAAAATTGATAACCAAAAGTATCTTCATGCAGGAGTTCAATAAAACCAACACTAAAAATACCGAAGGACAGTATTATTGCTCCAAAACTAAATAACAATAACATTAGCAATTTGCTTAAATAGGCCACTACTTTTATTTTAGTAGCTGTTAGCATCCCCTGAAAATGTCCTGCATTTGCTTCTTGCTCCGCTGCCATCGCACAAACTAATCCAATAATAATTGGAAACCCACATGCTACTGCTTGAAGATAAGCCGTTACCCTATCATAAAAACCCCATGGTGAATAAGTATAGTATGCTAAAAATATCCCTGAAATAATAATAGGTACAATTAGATGTGTAAGCAAAAACGGCGTTCTTTTTGTTTTAAGAAACTCTGCTCTAAGTAATCTTAACATTACCATACACTATTTCGCCTCCTTTTTTTGGAACCAACGTGCAGTAAAGAAGCTAAGTAATGCAAACCATGCTAAAGCAATTAATATACCTGGAACTAAAACCGACATGCTTAATAACGGGCTACCTTCAGGCACTGGCAAACCATTTGGTAAAATCTCAAGAGTTGGACAAATTAGTCTTGCTGTAATGGCATAAGGAACTCTATACCAGAACTCTCCATTTGCAAATGCAATCATACCAGCAATATTGCCGACTAAATTTATAAAAATAGCCATATAAGTTCCTAATTTTGCCGCAAGGAATAAACAAAGTGGAATTTGCCATAAAAACGTTACGAAAATTAATAAACTACCTGTAAGACTATTAATGAAAGAATAGCTATTGCCAAAAAGTATTCCACCAGCAGTAATTCCTGCAAAGAAAATAAGTGTAATTAATAACAACCAGGCACTACATGCAAGTATTTTGCCATACCAAATCTTCTTCAGATCGAGTGGCATTGCGAGAATACTATGATATTTCAATTTAGCATCATTTTCCACCACTAATGCACAACATATCGTCAGAGCACCCGGTAAGAGCATTGTATACCACCAATTATAAGCACCCTTTTGGAAGAAGCTCCCTCCCATTAAAAATGCAGTTAGTAATATCGCCACAATGGGTGCCAGCCACACTAATTTAGGGATAAAAGTCTTTTTCCATTTTAATTTTTCGGCCTTCATAATTGAAATCATGTTACATGCCTACCTTTCTATTAGCAGACACTACTTGCATAAATAATGATTCTAATTCCTGACCTTGTGGGGCAACTCCCTGATAACCTAATTTCCCTCCTGCAATGATGCCAATTTCATCAACGACCTGTTCTACCTCTGACAGGATGTGGCTAGATAAAATGACTGTAATCCCTTGCTCTGGAAAAGATCGAATCAGCTTTCGAAGTTCTTGAATGCCGATTGGATCGAGACCATTTGTCGGCTCATCAAGAATTAAAAGCTTTGGATAATTTAATAGCGCAATAGCTATCCCTAGACGTTGTTTCATCCCAAGCGAAAACTGTCCTGCTCGTTTTTTCCCTGTATTGGTCAAATCAACAATTTTTAATACTTCGTCAATACGTGACTGCGGCAAACCGAGGGCAATCGTTCGAACCTTGAGATTTTCTCTTGCCGTTAAATTTTCATAAAGCGGTGGTGTTTCAATTAATACACCAATGTCTTTTAAATCATTACGATTCCATTCACGGCCATTAAAAAGTATTTTCCCTGCATTCGGACGTAGCATCCCCGTAATCATTTTTAACGTTGTTGATTTCCCTGCACCATTTGGACCGAGCAAACCATAAACAGTATTGCGAGGTATCGTTAACGACAGATCCTCTACGATTTTTTGCCCCTTAAAGCCTTTACTAAGATTTTCTGTTTGTAAAATAATATCTTCCATAATAATCATCTTCCTTTCGATGATTATAGTGTAAAAAATGATTATAAGGATTTTATAAGGATAACGAAAAATTTTGTGGTGTATCACAAAGAAAATCAATGATAGAGTATAACTTCGGCAAAACGAGGGGTTGATTTCCGTTCCGACTGAGCGCTTTCCTGGGGGCGTCCGATGAGCCGCTTCACTCGCGCTGCTCGCTCCAGGGTCTCATCTGTGACGCTAATCCCCAAGGAGTCGCTCAGTCTCCACTCCAATCAACCTCACTTAATATGTATCTACTTTCATGTCATTTTAGTGATAAAACAAAACTTCAGCACTACGGTTCTTCTTTGCAAAGCGATGTGCAACGTAGCAACAGAAACAATAATGTTTTAACACCTTAATTCCATTGACATAACAGTCTTTAAAAACACGAAAAGCATTTGGAATGAGTACATCCCAAATGCTTTTTGTCATGCAATATTAAATTTAATTTACATAAATTCTTTCACTAAATCATTAAAATCATTTTCGCTCATATTAATATCAATATCTGTTAATGGTAGCTCGGAGTAGCCTGGTACTTTTTCTTGATATGAAGCTGTTTCAGTATCTTGATAAATAATACCTGTTACTAAACCTTCATGCTCCATCACTGTACGCATTGCCATACCACGATCAGAATTATCATAGCCCTCAATATCAGCAAGCTTCGTTAAGTTTTCTTTAAACCAATCGTACGTGTTCACTTTGTTATACGTAACACAAGGTGAGAATACGTTGATGAATGAGAAGCCTTTATGATTAATACCTGCTTCAATTAAAGCTGTTAACTCTTTAATATCCGTTGAGAAACCTTGTGCGACAAATGTAGCTCCGCTTGTTAAAGCTACTTCTAATGGTTTTAATGAAGGCTCAATCGCACCACCTGGTGTAGATTTAGTAATAAATCCTGCAGCAGAACGTGGAGATGTTTGCCCCTTTGTTAAACCATAAATTTGGTTATCCATAACAACGTATGTGATGTCAATATTACGACGGATAGCATGAATTGTATGACCCATACCAATTGCAAATCCATCGCCGTCACCACCAGAAGCTATAACGTTCAAATCACGGTTAGCCATTTTTAAGCCTTGTGCAATTGGTAATGCACGACCATGAATACCGTGGAAACCGTAAGAATTAATGTAGCCTGAAATACGACCAGAACAGCCAATCCCAGAGATAACAGCTAATTCGTTTGGTTCAATACCAACGTTTGCCGCGGCGCGCTGAATCGCTGCTTGAACAGAGAAGTCACCACAGCCTGGGCACCAGTTTGGTTTCACTGTATTACGAAAGTCCTTAAATGTTGCCATTAGCGAGTCAACTCCTTCACACGATTTTCTAATTCACCTGGCAAGAATGGTGTACCATCATATTTTGTAATAGTCTCGATTTTATCGTGACCACCAACATTCATCTTCATGATATTTGCTAATTGACCTGTGTAGTTATTTTCTACAACGATTACTTTTTTCGCTTTTGCTACAAGTGGTACCACCTCAGCAGATGGGAATGGGTGAATTAAGCGAATATGTGCATGGTTCACCTTCATACCTTGAGCATTCAATCGTTCTTGTACTTCTTCAATTGCTCCACGTGTTGAGTTAAAACCAACTAATAAAATATCGGCTTCTTCGTGTGAAGCATTAGAATGTACTGGATTATCAAATTTCAATGCTGCTAGCTTACGGAAACGTTTATCCATTTGTACTTGACGGTTACCAGTTGCTTCAGATGGTTTACCTGTTTCATCGTGTTCAACCCCTGTTACATGGTGAATACCGTTTAACGTACCAGGTAGCACACGTGGCGAAATACCATCTTCCGTATCTTCATAACGTTTGAAGTATGCTTTATCAGCTGCTTCTTCAATGTCGCCTGTAACAATTTTACCGCGACGAATTTCAATTTTATTGTAATCGAATGGCTCTACAGATTGTTTACCTAGAGATAATTGCAAGTCAGTCATTAAAATAACTGGTAATTGTAATTCCTCTGCAATGTTAAACGCTTGGATTGTGTCAAAGAATGCCTCCTCCATTGTAGAAGGTGCAATTACTACTTTAGGAATTTCACCATGCGTACCATATAACATCGCCATTAAATCTGATTGCTCTTGTTTTGTTGGTAACCCTGTTGATGGACCACCACGTTGTGTATCAACAACAACTAGCGGCTGCTCCGTCATACCTGAAAGACCAAGTGCTTCCATCATTAATGAAAGACCAGGGCCGGCAGAAGCTGTAAAGGCACGAACACCACCAAAGTTTGCACCAATTGCCATTGTCGCTGCAGCAATTTCGTCTTCTGTTTGAATAACCGCACCACCGAATTTCGGTAATTTTTTAATAAGGTATTCCATAATCTCAGAAGCTGGTGTAATTGGGTAAGCTGCCATAAAGCGTGTCCCAGCCGCAAGTGCACCTAGTGCTACAGCATCGTTTCCGATCATGAACATACGGCGTTTGCCATCTGCTGGTGCTAAAGCCCATTCACCTACACGATCGCCTAAAAGCTCACTCATAATTTGGCGGCCTCGTGCAATGGCCTCCATATTTTTTTGAACTACTTCTTCACCTTTTTTACCAAAAATATCGTCGACAACATTTTGGAATACTGCATTATCTAAATTTAACAATGATGCAGTTGCCCCAATAGCCACCATATTTTTCATTAACGAAGTACCTAGCTCTGCTGCAATTTCTGTAAATGGTACCGCAAATAATGGCGCCTTTGAATCTTCTGGCTTCACTGGATCAAATTTTGAATCAGCTAAAATAATTCCTGTTTCTGTTAGTTCTTTATAATTGACGTCGATTGTTTCTTGGTCGAACGCTACTAAAATATCTAAATCATCCGCAATAGAACGTACTTCTGTTGGACGAACTGTAATTTTATTATTGGTATGGCCACCTTTAATTCGAGAAGAGAAATGACGATAACCGTATAGGAAGTAACCTAAACGATTCATTGCCGTTGAGAAAATTTCGCCTGTACTTTCAATCCCTTCACCTTGTTGCCCACCGACTTTCCATGAAAGCTGATGTAACATGTCAACAACTCCTTAGATCCAATGTATATGCTATTATATTTCCTTCATAAGTTTAACACGAAGAAACGGTCTGCACTATTGTTATTCAACGATTTAACCGAAAATCAGACCTTTGACTGAAAATGGGTTCATAAAGTTGTAATTTTCAAATCAATTAAGTTTAAAAAATTAACTTGCTGATTTCAAGTGACATTTAACATGTTAGTATGTAGGGCATGAGGCATTCTCTTCCTCATATCCTTATTTCTATCATAAACGAAAAAATGCCTTGCAGCTTATTATGTGCAAGGCATTTTACTTCATTACATTTTATCGAATACGTTTTTCCACAAGAAGCTTTAAAGCTGTACGTTCCTCACCAGCAATTAAAATATCGGCAAACGCCGGTGCGCAAATTAAATCTGTGCCACTTGGCGCTACAAATCCGCGTGCAATGGCCACTGCTTTCACGGCTTGGTTAAGTGCACCTGCCCCAACTGCCTGCATTTCTGCTTGCCCTTTTTCTCTGATTACCGCGACTAATGCACCTGCAACTGAATTTGGATTAGAGCGTGATGATACTTTTAATGAATCCACAATTATTCCTCCCCGTTTCGCGAATAGTGTTTACGCTCAACAACTCATGTCCCCCTTTTTTTGGACCTCAAGTTATTGTCGATAGGTCATTTTATGCTCGCCAAGAAGAAAATAGACTATTTTCATTTCTTATATATTGAAACAATCAAAAAAGACTGAAAATTTACATTGAAAATCTATGGTAATCAAACAAAGTATGGCTCTTTGGCAAACCGAGGAGGTGATTTCCGTTCCGACTGAGCGCTTTGTCGCTGACGCTTCGCTTTCGCACAGTTAAAACATTGTCGCTGACGCTTCGCTTTCGCACAGTTAAAACATTGTCGCTGACGCTTCGCTTTCGCACAGTTAAAACATTGTCGCTGACGCTTCGCTTTCGCGCAGATAAAACATTGTCGCTGACGCTTCGCTTTCGCGCAGAGCAAAGCTTGCTGGGGGCGTCCGATGAGCCGCTTCGCTGCAGGGTCTCGGGCCAACAGATGTTTTTTGCACGAAAGCGTAGTGCAACGAAGTGACAGCAAATGTTGGTCACGAAGGAGTCGCCCAGTTTCCACTCCAATCAACTGATTCACATGACTTCCGAAATGTCATCCAACTTTTTAGTTTTATCGGAACACTTTTACGATTTATCGACCAACTTTTAAATTTTATCGACTAACTTTCATGTTTTATCGCCCAACTTTTGAATTTTATCGACTAACTTTCACGTTTTATCACCCAACTTTTGAATTTTATCAACATCTACCTGCCAAAGAGCAAAAAACGATTCATACACAAAACTATGTGTGAATCCTTTTACGTTTTGATGTCGCCCAGTCGGAACGTAAATCAACTGATTGCCATAGCAAGTATCCTCTGACACGTCGCTTAAATCTAAGTGATAAAAGTAATTTTAATAAAGGAGTTTTGTCTGTGCGAAAGCGAAAGCAACAGCAACAACAACGCGAAGGAAGTGGCTCGACGCTCGACTACAGGAAAGCGAGTTGCCCGAAACAGAAATCATTCTTAGTTAAAGTGCCACAAAATTCTCAAAGATTCCCTTAACTATTTTGTTTTATAACAAAAAAACTATTGTGCATTTTTTAATACACAATAGTTTCTCTTCTTATGCTTGGAACGGATAATCTTCGTTTATATAAATTCGCTCGCAATGTATAGCTTTTCCTGTTTTATCATCAATCTCTACAAAGAAACCACTTAACACTTCGCGTCCTTTTTTAGGCACTTCAAAACGAGATGGCATGTTTGTTTGGAATCTATAAATGACACTTTCCTTCGTCATCCCTAAAATTTCATCGTATGGACCTGTCATACCAACGTCTGTAATATAGGCTGTTCCATTTGGATAAATACGTGCATCGGCGGTTTGAACATGCGTATGTGTACCAACGACTGCTGATGCCTTCCCATCTAAATGCCAGCCAAGTGCAATTTTCTCGCTTGTTGCTTCTGCGTGGAAATCAACGAACACAAGCGGTGACGTTTTATGTGCTTCTTCGATTAATTCCTCTGCCATCGCAAAAGGATCCTCATGAGGAGGTAAAAATACTCGTCCATGTAAATTAATAACAGATAGTGTTACACCGTTTTTTGAAATTTGCACCATTCCTTTACCTGGCGCCTCACTCGAAAAGTTCGCTGGACGGATTAAATAATCCGCATCATCAATAAAATCAAAAATATCTTTATTATCCCAAGTATGATTGCCCATTGTGATAACATCTACACCCATTTGCAATAGATCATTATAAATATTTCGTGTAATTCCACGCCCTGCTGCTGCGTTTTCACCATTGGCAATAACAATGTCTGTGTTATATTTTCTCTTTAAACGTGGCAAATATTTTTCCACTGCATCGCGGCCGATTGAACCAACGATATCACCAATAAATAGCACTTTCATTTTCAAAACCACTCTTTCTATAATTAGCATCTTTTAGTTTACCATCTATAACTGGTGATTCGCAATTGACCATGCAGTACAAATAAATATTTCCATTAACACTACATTGAATAAAAGCTTCGTTTAATTGATTAAATTATACTTATTCCTGTCCCACTTTTCTTGGTATTAAGTTCGTAAATTTACTTTTTACTACATGTATGAGCATTTTTCTTTGTCGCGCATTTATCACTAACACCATAAGAGTTAGGAATATAAGAATGCCATATAAAATGATATAGCTAATGAGAGAAACCCATGTAATATTCGGATTAAATATAAATAAAAGTAACTTCATAGTGATTGTTGAGAAAAAGAAAGCGACCATTAATTTTGATATATTTCGCCAAAATCCTTTGATATCTAATTTTAATTTTTTATGATAATAGACATTCATAATTACAACATTACCAACTAATAATGAAAATGCTGTTATACTTGCTGTTCCCAGTAAACCAAAATATTCAATAGCTGGAATCGATAACACAAAATTTAACAAGGCAATACATAATAATAGAATTGTTCTAAATCTTACTAAGTTTTTTGCTTTTAATACACTCAATCCTAAATTCTGAATAAGATCAACTGAGAAAGGGATCATAATGATCAATACAATATAATAAACTTGTTGAAACTCTTTTCCGACCCATAACGTAATAAAGTCTTTTCCAAAAAGTATGAATCCCCCCAAAACATAACCAATTATTAAAAACTGAATCGACCCTACTTTTTTAAATAGATGATTTATTTGCATCAGCCCATCTTCCTGCGTAACGAGTATTGATATTTTAGGCAAATAAAGATTGCTAATAGCTAGTGCCAACGACATAAAAATCATGACAATCTGCATGGCAATCGCATAAATAGCACCATCTACAGTACCTTTTAAAATACCTAAAAGTAGTTGATCAGTTTGCCAATAGATTTTATCTACAATTACAGTGACAGAAATAAAAAATGCATAAAGACAAATCTCTTTTAGCAAGCTCTTATTACTATTTTTAAATGTAAATTGTACATGAAGAATTTTTATACAAATTAATGCATCTATCAGGATAAATAAAGCATTATAAACTGCAACAATACCAATCATCGTAACAGAATCCGCACCATTTAAAAGGAAAATCAGCATCGTAATTGGCTGAATGATCACCTGTATTAAAGATACTATTTTAATAAAGATAAACCGTTCATACGCTTGTAAGATTGAATAGAAAACACATAATGGAAATTGCACTGCTAAACTAATGGTCATAAAAATAACCATCATTTTTACTTTCTCAATTTGATAATCTGATAAGCTACTTCCAAAAATATTGTCGACTTGTGAATATAAAATTACTCCAATTGCAATCGCAATCAAACCAATTAAGATATATAATTTCAGAAAAAATCCATTTAATTCCGCTTCACTGTTTTTGTCACCAAGAGCACGATTTCTTGATATGTAACGAACAATCGCATTACCAAATCCTAAATCTAAAATCGAGAAATAGCCAATAATCACCATCATTATTGCATATAAACCATACTCTTCTTGCCCAAGCATGCGAATCATAAATGGTGTAAACGCTATTGAAACTACAAAAGTACAAAAGATAGTTACATAGGAAAAAATTGCTGCAGTTTTAATTTCATTCATTTTCCCCAGTCCCTTCCTTTGAACTCACCATATGATAATCAGTCACTTATTATATTAATTCAATCTATTACTTATTCTTTAGTAACTTAGAAATATCAAGTAAGGCACTCACCCATTTCGTCATTTGACTACTAATCAATTATGCCGAGGCAAAATTGCGTCCGAGAAGCTTTAGGCCAACAAATGATGTTGGTCACTTAGTCGTCGCCACAGGACGTAGCGTTCTTAGACTGGGTTCCTCTATTTCAGTGGATGTTTGTACACCTTCTGAAAAGTGACTTAAAACCGCACTCATCTCACCACCCTTGAGGCTGGAGACTTCTATACCTGTCGCTAAGCTTTCGGCACAAAAGACAATTACTGAAAGAAATTAAAATTATCCATAATTAAAATAACCTTAGCTTCTGTTAAAATTTATTTTTGAAAGATGATTGGCATGAGCGTTAATTTCGAGATAACTTTTGATTGGTTAGAAATAGGGATTCCTGTATTAGAGGAATACAAATGTATTTATGTAGGATAAGGTGGTTTTTGCTTAGGAGTTATATATTCAACATATATTCATATGAAAACTCACAAGAACTCATTAATACTTAATCATTGTATTTCTTTTCAAGTTGAAATAAATAAGTACAGAGTGACTATATTGCTAGCAAATCTCTCGCTGTAAAAACAGCATCATGTTTTGGTCTATCGAGAGGGTTCATGGTGGACAACTTGATTCAAAAATCCTAAAAGATTGATATTATCAAATAGTTGATGCCACTCTAGATCCTGTAAATTTGGCGTCATAAATGGAAAGTTGTCTAGTTCGCTCTGTGTAAAATTAGCTAGGTCCGCATTCAATTTAAAAAAACACCCTTCTCTTTGTTTTTCAAATTCACGTAACCAATGATAATCGCTTGTCACAACTTTTAAGCCTAGCGCGCAGTATTCCAATAATTTTGTAGAAGCTTGTACATTGAATGGATATATATCTGGCATATAATTAAATCCATAAATGGCTTTTGACGCAATGCTAGGAATTTCATTATAGGGCATCACTCCAGTAAAAATGATATTGGAATGATTTTTATACTGAGCATATAAATCATCATTCGGCTGGCCTATTAATAGCATACTTTTATGCTTTAGCTTTGTGGTAAAAGGTTGTAGAGCAAATTCCAATTCCCTCCCCTTCCCCATAGCTCCCACATAGACAAAATCAAATTCTTTCTTTGTGTTTTGTAAAAAAAATTGTTTGGCAATGCCCATATCCCTAATAATCGCAGGCATCTTATCTTTCGTTTTCAAATCACTTTCCACTTTTTCATTCAAAAATACTTTTCCATCTGGGATAATATTGTAATGTTTTTTTAAATAATTTTTGAAGGAAGGAAAATAGCCGGTAGATAATGAATTATATTCGTGAATCACTTTGACATCCTTAAAATTCCTCCGCAAATCCATACCGGGAAATTTCCATAACACATCGAAGTCGTTACTTTTCATTTCTTTCAGTTCGTTATTCGTGATAATTTGGGCCTCTATTCCTTCTTGTTCATTAAAATAAGTCTCATATGCATTGATTTCAGGTAAATAGGATTTTTCACTATGCACAAAACTAATTTTCAATGTGTACAACTCCTCCATAGTATTCAAAGTGTTCTCGTTTAAATCAAACACAATATGCGCTTTAAAAGAAGCTACTATTCTGCTTTATTGGCATTTTGAAAAATCGGCCTTTACCTCATCAAATCATCTTACTATAGAAATATAGTTTGACATTCCTTAATTCCATTCGATAATATTCTCAATTTGCCAACGTGTCTGTCTGCACATACTCTCATTTACTGATCGTTTTTTTATTAAAAATGAGTGACAGGTGATCGCTATCCAGGCTATAGCACCAGCACAGCTTGTTTACGATTATGGGGGATATCAATTTTTTAAAATGCCTTATATTCATTCAGCCAATCAATATCATTAAAGAGTTTGTCTATGGTACACGATAAAATGTTAAATAGTCTGTTACATATTGCACCACTGTACTAAAGGTTAAAACTTTCGCATAAATGGTTATTACGTTCGCTTCAGCACATTTTCAGCCGACTATATTACAAATTCTCTTTTATAAACGGTATCCATTATTTCAACCCTTTATCTTGATTGCGCATACTATTGCACATCCCTAAATATAAAGTGAATAATAAAGAAGTAGCACCTAGCCCTCCAATACTAATATTGATAGCAGCGGAACAAATAAGTAAGAATAAAGGAACTTGAATCTTCGAGCGATTTACTTTATTCTTTATTCCCCTATAAAATGCGATAAGCATTATGAAAATATATAACACCATACAAGGAATACCGTATGACAGCATGTAGTCAAAATACGCGTTATGTGTACTGCTATTTTCGACACCGTGTTCTGTTAGTAGATAAGGAATATTTTCTTGCCCATATCCCCAAAGTGGCTGATTTTTTATTACGGAAATGGCGATTTCCCACAAATCCCCCCGAGAATTTAAGCCTTGTTCTATTCTAAAGAAATCCGCTTCATATAAAAAATACACACTAATACCTAATATCATGATAAAAAAAACAGTAAATACTATCGTTCCAATTTTCACCCTTCTTCTATAAAAGAAAGTAAGGAGCATTGTGAGACAAAGTGCTAAAAATGCTGTTCTAGAATTGGATAAAAAAAGTGCAGTAAAATTGAGTACACACAAAACTTTAAATAGAAATCCTTTTTTCTCAGCGGATAATATGACCGCTACACCTGCTATCGCCCCGAAATAATTAGGATCAAAATAAATCGAATTCACACGTCCATAATACGTATCGTAAATAAAAAAGGAACCATTTATTTTTGTTATAATACCGACAATGGAAAATAAGGAAATGAGATAAATAATGAAACGATCCACTTTACCAATTACTGTATGTGTTAGTTTCGGTATGATTAAAAAAAACACAATTAATGACAAACTCGTACTAAACAGTCTTAAAAGACCACCAAGAGAGATCAAACCATTACTTAAAGATGAGAGGAAGCTAGCGAAAAATAAGAAGTAGATGAGTAAAATGACGATATTGTTTTGATTTATTACTTGGAATAGTAATTGATCAAATCGTTCTCTATCAATGACAAAATGAGTCACAAGTAGTATCATTGCAACCAATAAAATACACATTAATATTAGACTATAAATATTGCTATAAATTATTTTTTCAAAGGATATCAAACTAAGAAACACGATAATTACTAATAAAAAGTATGAAATATTTTCTTTATTAACGAAATAATTCATATATTTCTCCTTACCTAATACGATTCGTATAGGAACAATGCTTATTACTTATTACTTATTACTTATTACTTATTACTTATTACTGGAATATTGATAATAATAGTGATCACGAGTTAGGGCCATATTATTCATAATAACACCTAATACCTTTGCCCGAGCTGTAGTAAGTAATGTTTTCGCCTTCAACATATCATCTTTTAAGGCAACATCTGTATCTACTACTAATAATGTACCGTCACACTTATGAGCTAAAATCTGGGCATCTGCAATGTGCAGTAAAGGAGGAGCATCGAAAATAATAATGTCATAATCTCGACAGATTTCTTTCATCAAAATATCCATTGTTGTCGAATCCAGTAAATCTGTAGGATTCGGTGGCATAGGACCACTAACGATGACATCAAGTCCTTCAATAGATGATCGTTGTACGACTTCATGAAACTTTTCTTGTCTTGTTAATACATTGGATAAACCTGACGTATTATACAATTCAAATGTATGGTGAATCGTTGGCTTTCGCATATCTGCATCAACAATGAGCACCCTTTTCCCATCTTGTGCAAAAACAACAGCAAGATTGGCTGCACTCGTCGATTTTCCTTCCCCAGCCATTGAGGAGGTCACTAAAATCGTTTTTAAATCTTTATCTGGCAAGGCGAATTTAATATTTGTACGTATAGCTCTGAATTGTTCAGAGCTAATGGAATTTGCATCTAGCACGGTTACTAATTTTCGTGGCATTGTCGTCAATTTTTTCTTTTTTCTTTTTCTCAAAAGTACCAATATTAATCGCTCCTAGCTCCCAAATTATTTAATTGGACTGATAAAACCAATTATCGGGAATTCTAAAATTTCTTTCACTTCATGTTCAGATTTAATTTTCTTATTGGAAACTTCTAATAGAAAGGCAATTGCCATACCTACTAAAAAACCGAATACTCCCCCAATAACCAAATTCAGTAGTTTATTTGGTTTGATAGGAACAGGATTTTCACTAACTTTTGCGGAAGATAAAATCGTAATATTATCTACACTCATTAATACTGGAATCTCTCGTTTAAACACTTCAGCCAAAGTATTCGCAATTTCTACCGCCTGTTTAGAATCAGAATCCTTTACTTTAACAGAAACGACTTGAGAGCTATTTGCATTCGTCACCGAAATTTGATCCATTAACTGCTCTGGTGTGCTATTCAAATCAAGCCTCTCAATCACTTTCGTTAAAATAACAGGACTTTTAATAATGATGCTATACGTATTGATCAATTGTAAATCTATCTCTAATTTCTGCGCCTCAAATTGAGTTTGCTGCTGAGCATCTAGCTTTTGATTAACCAAAATTTGAGTTTCTGATTGATAAACTGGCGTAAGCACAAAATAACTCATAACAGCCGCAATCCCTACCAAAAGAGCAGTTAGACTCATTATAAGAATGAACCGTTTTTTCAATATCTTGATGAAATCAAATAAGTTTATTGTTTTCTCCATACACGACCCCTTCAATCCTAAATGTCTATACGATCATTTAGTCATTTTTAGATACTCACCATTTAATACATATATGAATATTATTTTCTTGTTATTCATTGAAGATGAATTAATTGATTTCTTACAAGTTATATAAAAACAATTTGTAATTATTTAAACGTTGTTATATTGTATGCAGAGAAATAAAATACGCTTAAATCCAAAAGCTGCGCTAGTCGTTTAAAACGTACGGCTAACGCAGCTATAATTAGGACAGTAATGTTATACTATATTAAGGGTAACTGTTATTCTTTATATCAAAGTATTAATATCCATCAATTTGTACTTAATAAGCTGCTCTCAAAATAAACGTGAATTATTTTTTAAATTACATTGTTTAGTAGTCAGTATATCGCTTAATTTTCTAAGTTATTCATCACTAGATTAGATAAAATGATTTTCTAGTTCTTTACTATCAATTCTTTATTTTAAAATACCTCGTCTTTTTAATTCCACAGGCTCCAGTAAGATTAAAGGTTGATTATTAACGATCCTTCTATTATTTTCCAATAAAATATCAACTATATCTAATTCTTTTTTCTTTTCTAAATATCGAAGTCCTTTCTCAAAGTGAAAGGGTCTTGTTGTCAAATTGTGAACATCAGAGCCATATGTATGTACATAATTTGCTCGAATAAGCTCTAATGAAAATTTTTGAGTTTTTCTTCCAAAATGTCCACTAAGACTTCCAGCTGTAATTTGGGCAAATGCACCATTACGAATAAGGACCTCTAGCCGGCTCGGATTCTCAGCAATAGCACGATTCCGTTCTGGATGGGCAATAATAGGTGTATAACCTGCTATTAATAATTTTGTCATCAAGTCATTTGTATAGCTAGGAATAATATTTGACGGTAATTCAATCAGAACATACTTTGAGTTTGCCAACACATGTAGCTGATTATCATTAAGTAAGTTGCCAATATGATTGTTTATTCGAACTTCTTGTCCAGTATGTAATGTTATCGGTATATCGTGATGTTCGATTAATTCACGTAAGTTATCTAATTGTTTTACTACGGTTGCATAGTCTACATGAAATTGCGGTTTAAGGGCATGAGAAGTTGATATTATTTCCGTAATTCCCTCTTTTACAGCCCGCTTTAATATTTGTAATGATTCTTCTTCAGTTCTCGGTCCATCATCTACCCCATGTAAAATATGTGTATGTATATCAATCATTGCTCTCACAACTTTCTCTGAAATTATTATTAACTCCCTATCTTTTCTTTATGATAGAAAACTTTTAATCATGACAATTTCACAATAAAAAAAGGTTTCTCTAGATTTTCATCTAGAGAAACCTCTAACTTTCAACACTATTTCGCATACTCCACGGCACGTGTTTCACGAATAACCGTTACTTTAATATGGCCCGGATAATCAAGTTCTTCTTCAATTCGCTTACGTATATCTCTCGCTAAGCGATGTGAAGCTAAGTCATCAATTTTTTCAGGTTGTACAATTATACGAATTTCACGACCAGCTTGAATCGCAAAGGATTTTTCTACACCATCATAGCTTTCAGAAATTTCCTCTAACTTTTCAAGTCTACGGATATAGTTTTCAAGCGTCTCACTTCGAGCACCTGGACGAGCCGCTGACAATGCATCAGCTGCAGCCACTAATACCGCGATGACAGATGTTGCTTCTGTATCACCATGGTGAGAAGCTATACTGTTTATTACGACTGGATGTTCTTTGTATTTCGTTGCTAATTCTACACCAATTTCAACATGACTACCTTCAACTTCATGATCAATCGCTTTACCAATATCATGTAATAAGCCTGCACGGCGAGCTAATGCTACATCTTCACCAAGTTCAGCAGCAAGTAAGCCTGCTAAATGCGCAACCTCAATGGAATGCTTTAGAACGTTTTGTCCATAGCTTGTACGATATTTCATACGGCCTAAAATTTTCATTAAATCTGGATGTAAGTTATGAATGCCAATTTCAAATGTTGTTTGCTCACCTGTTTCGCGGATTTGTTCATCCACTTCACGTCGAGCTTTTTCCACCATTTCCTCAATTCGGGCAGGGTGAATTCGGCCATCCTGTACAAGTTTTTCAAGTGCAAGTCGAGCAGTTTCACGACGAATTGGATCAAAGCCTGATAAAATAACCGCCTCTGGAGTATCATCAATAATTAAATCTATACCTGTTAGCGTTTCCAAAGTTCGGATGTTACGACCTTCACGACCAATAATACGGCCTTTCATTTCATCATTTGGCAAGTTCACGACAGATACTGTTGTCTCAGCAACATGGTCTGCTGCAAAACGCTGCAATGCCAGCGATAAAATTTCACGTGCTTTTTTATCTGAATCTTCCTTCGCACGTGTTTCAGCTTCCTTCGTCATCACAGCAATATCAGTTGTTAGCTCTTTTTCTACTTCTCCTAAGATAATAGCTTTTGCTTCATCTCTAGTTAAAGCAGAAATTCTCTCTAGCTCCGATTTTTGCGAGGCAACGAGCTCGTCCACTTTGCTTTCCATCTGTTCAATATGCTGTTGTCTTTCGCTTAAAGCTTGTTCTTTACGCTCTAAGCTTGCTTCTCTCTTATTTAGAGCATCATCTTTGCGATCAAGATTCTCTTCTCTTTGCAATAAACGGTTCTCTTGTTTCTGAAGTTCTGAACGACGTTCACGAATGTCATTTTCTGCTTCAGTACGAAATTTGTGAGTTTCATCTTTGGCTTCAAGTAGTGCTTCTTTCTTCAATGCCTCCGCTTCTCGTTTTCCTTCTTCAACGATTGTTTCAGCGACATGTTTAGCACCAGTGATTTTTGAGTCATTCACTTTTTTCATGTAGATAAAGCTAACAGCGGCACCAACGATGAGTCCAAGCAAAGCGGAGATGATAGTAATTCCATCCATATGAACACCTCCTCTTGCTATTTGGGTATTACAGTTTCAGTCGGCGCATACATCAATCTCGCCTTTGGCATAGTAATTGCGTCCCGGATTTTGAAATTATGCTCTGGTCTGCACGAGGAGCCGTCATGATGTCGGTCACTCGGTAAAGTCACAGGAAGTGGTGTTTTTACCGATGCAGATACGTTAGCTGTTTTCGCAGGATGCAAAGAACTAAGGCTAACATCTTATTATTCATTTCTTTCAAAATCCTTGGCATCTGCCAGAGTCTTCATCTTCATTTACTAGGGCTTTATGGCCTTTATTAATGAATTCAGAATGTACTGCCTATTTAAAGTCATAATTCAGAAATTATACATATTTAATTGTATAGCTAGCCTCAAGCTCTGTCAAGGATAGTCGGGCATCTGTTCGCCCTCCTATGAAAAAAAGTCAGTCATAACCATTAAGAGAATTAATTTCCTATTACTTTTTACACTAACGCTTATTTTACCTTTTAACATTAACGCATAGAAGCAGTACTTAGGAATTATATTTACAAAGCTTCCCTATCTCTCTTTGTAGCACACAACTTTTAATGTTCCTAATAAATATTATAAAACCATATTCCCCAGTATGTGTAAACAAAAAAAATGCATTGCTCCCACTATAAAGAGTGGGAACAATGCATTTATATTATTCATCTTCAAGAAGAAGTTTTAATTCCTCATCCATTTCTTCCTCATCATCATGCGCAGCAATTGTGTAAGATGATGATGCAATACCGTAAGAAGCACGGATTTTATTTGCGATGTCGTCAAGTACTGCTGGATTTTCTTTTAAATACTGTTTAGCATTTTCACGACCTTGACCTAGGCGCTCATCACCGTAAGCATACCAAGAACCGCTTTTTTGAACGATATCTAGTTCAACACCTAAATCGACTGTTTCGCCCTCTTTTGAAATTCCTTCACCGTACATAATATCAACTTCAGCTGTACGGAATGGTGGTGCTACTTTGTTTTTCACAATTTTAATTTTTGTACGGTTACCCATAATGTCATTGCCTTGTTTAATAGCTTCTGCACGACGTACTTCTAAACGAACAGAGCTATAGAATTTAAGTGCACGACCACCAGGTGTTGTTTCCGGGTTTCCGAACATAACACCGATTTTTTCACGTACTTGGTTAATGAAAATGGCAATCGTTTTTGATTTATTGATAGCACCTGAAAGCTTACGTAACGCCTGAGACATTAAACGTGCTTGTAAACCAACATGCGAATCACCCATATCTCCTTCGATTTCCGCTTTCGGAACCAATGCTGCTACTGAGTCAATAACGATGATATCGATAGCACCACTACGTACTAATGCTTCTGCGATTTCAAGCGCTTGTTCTCCTGTATCTGGTTGAGATAATAGAAGTTCATCAATATCGACACCTAATTTTTGTGCATAGATTGGATCTAACGCGTGCTCAGCATCGATAAACGCTGCTTGTCCACCCTTTGCCTGAACCTCTGCAATGGCATGAAGAGCAACCGTTGTTTTACCTGATGATTCAGGGCCGTATACTTCAATAATTCGTCCACGTGGATAACCACCAACACCTAATGCAGCATCAAGTGCTAGCGAACCACTTGATGATGTAGCGATTTCTAAATCAGTCTTTTCGCCAAGTTTCATGATTGAACCTTTACCAAAATTCTTTTCAATTTGTTTTAACGCCTGTTCTAAGGCAGCTTTACGATCACTCATTCATTTTCCTCCTTCGAAAACTGTTCACTGTTTTTCTCTATCTCTACTATACTTGTTTTTGAGATAAGACGCAAGAAAAAAGCGAACATTTATTCGTTTTTCTTCAAAATAAAAATTTGGGTAACTTTCCATTACCCAAATTTCTATTTCAACTATATTATGGATCACCACCAAAACGTGTAGTTGATTTCCGTTCCGACTGTGCGCTTTGTTGCTGTCGCTTCGCTTTCGCACAGATAAAACATTTGCCGCTGACGCTTCGCTTTCGCGCAGATAAAACATTTGTTGCTGTCGCTTCGCTTTCGCACAGAGCAAAGCTTCCTGGGGGCGTCCGATGAGCCGCTTCACTCGCGTTGCTCGCTCCAGGGTCTCGGGCCAACACGATGTTGGTCACGAAGGCGTTGTCACAGGATGTGATGGTCTTAGCCTTCGTTCCTCTATTCGCTAATCCCCAAGGAGTCGCCCAGCCTCCACTCCAATCAACTTATTTACATAGTAACGTTTTAACAAAAAGTAATCCGAAACTTTTAGGGATGAACCTATATTATGCCAAGGCATAATTGATTAACGTTTTTTAAAGCCTCTTTCTACTAAAAGCTGCATTAAATAATGACAAGTAAATTTCGCTGCACGCAGTCGATTTGTATTACGCATACCCGATAAATGAAGTAAATACGTTATCGGTTTTTCATCGCCAATGGCAAGACCAATCCAAACCGTCCCCACTGGTTGATGATCATGGGCTGTAGGACCTGCTGCACCTGTTAATCCAATACCAATATCTGTATCAAACTTTTCACGAACAGCGCTAGCCATAGCCGCTGCACATTCACTGCTTACAATACCATGTGTAGTTAATAATTCCTTAGAAATACCGAGTTGCTTAATCTTAGCCTCTTCCGTATACGTAACAACGCCACCAACAAGGGCATCCCCAACACCTGGTATTTCAGCAAGCTCTGACTGAAATAATCCCGCTGTTAAACTTTCTGCTGCAGAAATTGTTAACTTATTGTCTAGTAACATTTCTACTGTTTTAGAGGCAAGAGAATCATCATCTATACCGTATTGATAGTCCCCAACAATCGCTTGAATCTCCGCTACCTTCGAGGCAATAAGCTGCTGCGCTTCTTGCTCCGTTTCTGCTTTGGCAGTTACACGCAATGTAACCTCACCGTCAGAAGCAAGTGGAGCAACAGTTGGGTTTGTTTGCGAATCTAAAATATTTTGGACACGTACCTCTAGCTCCGCCTCTCCAATTCCATAAAAACGCATAACGTGCGATGTAATTACCCCTCCAGCATTTAACATCGCACCAAGCTTTGGCTTTGCTTCAAACTGGAACATTGGCTCAAGCTCTTTAGGTGGCCCCGGAAGCAAAATATACGTACGCCCATCCTTTGTTAATATCATGCCAGGTGCCATACCGTGATGGTTTACAAGCACCTCACTACCCGCTAGTATTAAAGCCTGCTTACGATTATTTTCCGTCATTGGGCGTCCTCGTTTTGCAAAAAACTGCTCAATATTAGCTAGTGCGATATCATCAAATTCGAGAGAAACATCAAGATGACGCGCTATCGTTTCCTTTGTTAAATCATCTTTTGTAGGACCAAGCCCACCAGAGAAAATGATTAAATCAGCACGAGTCTCTGCAATGGAAATGGCCTCTTCTAAACGGTGTGCATTATCTCCAACAACAGTGTGATAATACACATTTATCCCTAACTCGGACAACTGACTAGAAATAAATCTCGCATTTGTGTTCGAAATCTGACCAAGCAATAACTCTGAGCCAACCGCAAGAATTTCAGCATTCATGATCCTCAAGACCTCTCTTATTTAGACTCAAGTAAGACACGTCGATTTAGATAGAAATAATCCCATCCAGACCATAGTGTAAAGAACAATGCAATATATAGCATAATTGTATCAAATGGAATACCGATAAGTGTAAAGATTGTATTGTGTAAAAGTGCTGCTCCGATGGCTACAATTTGAGCCCATGTTTTAATTTTCCCAAGCTGGTTCGCAGCAACAACTTCTCCTTCACCTGCCAATATTAAACGAAGGCCAGTTACTGCAAACTCACGGCTAATAATAATTATTATTATCCATGCAGACGCCATATCAAGCTCTACCATTAAAATAAAAGCTGCTGAAACTAGCAATTTGTCAGCAAGTGGGTCTAAAAATTTCCCAAACGTTGTCACAAGATTGTACTTACGTGCATAATAACCATCTACCCAATCAGTTGTTGAAGCAATAATAAAAATGAGTGCACCTACAAAATGATGAACAGGCATCGTCGCACCGAATAGTGACATTGTTCCCCAGCCAAAATCAAACATCATAACAATGACAAAGAACGGAATAAGTAAGATTCGAGAGATGGTAATTTTATTTGGAATGTTCATTTTTCTAACACCTTTCATGATGAAAGAAAGTAGTCATCACTAGATGACTACTATTCTTTATTGAAATTGATGACGATGTTTTGCGTAACAATTTGCTGTGCATACGTTAAAGGCTCGTCATTAATGTATACTTTAGCTTGCGTTGAATTACCTAAACGGATACGGGCATAATTTTGAGATGTTGCGTCGAATTCTACTACTTCTCCTGCATTATATACACGAGTATCTGTTAGTACTTCTTGTTGCTGTTGGTTTCGAATACCGATAAATGTAGGACCTGATACTTCTATACGTATTTTAAATGCATCGGCACCTGTTAACGTATAAGTAGTTGTAGCACCGTCCGCTTCAATAGTCCCAGCTGAAATCGATTGCTTAACGTCTTCAGTTTGCTTTTCATCAGGTGTGTCTGCTGAATCTGTTGAGTCTTGTTTGTCCTTCGATTGAGCTTTTTTATGCTCTTTTTCTTTATCTTTTTCTGTATCTATAGGTTTTACTTTTGTATCATATTCTATTTCTGATGAAGTATCGTCCATAACATCTGGCACTGCACTATTTTTAGACTGCATTAGAACCCAAATCACCACAATAATAACAATGATAAATAAACCAACGATTATTTTCGGCATTGCTTCCATCATTTTAGTAGAAGGGCCTTTTGAAACTTTCCTTCTACTTGGACTACTAGTCATCTGACTCACTTGATTGTTTGGAGTTCCTGGTAGTTCGCTTTTATAAGTTTCTAAAAGCTCCTCCGCGTCCAAACCAACAGCGTCAGCATATTGTTTAATAAAAGCTCGTACATAAAACGAACCAGGCATAATCGAATAATTGCCCTCTTCAATACCTATTAAATAACGCTTTTGAATTTTTGTTATTTCTTGTAAATCGTCTAAACTGTAGCCTTTAGACAGTCTCGCCTCTTTCAGTCGAGTCCCTAATTCTGCCACTCATAACACCTACTTTAATATCAAATTAAAAATTAAATCCACCAAATGAATTAGATTCGGACATCATTTGGTCTTTTTCCATTATTTCATACGTAATTTCTTCATCTGGGTGATGACGCAATTCAATGATATAATCAAAATCCTCTATCTTATATTCTGAATGCTGAACAAACATGTCTGGATGCTCGATGACCTTAATAGAAGGCATATTCATCATTTCACGCACTAGTTGCAAATGTCGCTCATCAGATGAACGACGCGTCACAATGCCATCTAATATAAAAATATTATTGTCACTGAATTCATCACCAGCAAGTTTATTGCGAACAGTCTGCTTAATCATTGTAGACGATAAAAAAATCCATTTTTTATTGGCACATACACTAGCCGCTACAATCGATTCGGTTTTTCCAACACGGGGCATTCCACGTATCCCAATAAGCTTATGCCCTTCTTTTTTAAAAAGCTCAGCCATAAAGTCAACTAAAATACCAAGTTCATCTCGTACGAAGCGGAAGGTATTCTTTTCATCTGCATCTCGAGGAATATAACGACCGTGCCTAATGGCTAAACGATCACGGAGTTTAGGTTGTCGAAATTTGGTAACGTTAATATGTTCCATTGTCGAAACAATTGTACGAAAACGCTCAATTGTCTCATCGTTGTCTGTATGCACTAACATACCACGTCGATCCTCATCGACACCATTTATTGAGATAATATTGACACGAAGCATCCCTAAAAGTGAAGCAATATCTCCTAATAATCCAGGGCGATTCACCTGAATTTCATATTCAAAGTACCAATCGCTCAAACACACTCGTTCCCTTCCTATTAGTTAACGTAAAAAATCCTTTATAAGTTCCATCATAGCTGATTTTTTATGTAATGGAAAGTTAGAATATATGGAATTATGGCGTTATTTTTAAAAACTTACTATTTTTTTTTTGAACGTACAGAATAGGCTTACATACGTTCCCTTTTCAATGCAAAAATCACTTTTTATCCAGAAAAAAAAGAGGAGATAGTTCTCCTCTTCGTTTTACTGCACAGGCTTATTTTCTACAAGTTTAATGACACAATTCGCCAATGCTTGTTTTTCTTCTTCAGAGGCAACGCCCCATAAATCCGACAGCACTCGCTCTTGTTCATTTTTAGGATCGACATTTGTCGCTAAATATTCTCCAATTTGTACAGCAGCCTGTTGAATCATTTTCGATGGCATACCGCTTGATTCAGCTCGCGCAACATTTTGACCTAAAAACGATGTCCATTTTTGCCAGTTCTCTAAAATAGTCATATGTTTCTCCTCCTTTACACATGTAGTATGTGCAAAAAAGAACATTATATGTACCAGCCACCGTTTAATCTAATGATTTGTCCCGTTACATAATCTGCTTTTCCAGAAAGATAGAAACGTACCATTTCAGCAACATCAGATGTTTGTCCAATTATACCTAGCGGAATGTCCTCTATTATATATTCAAGCTCCTCTTCGCTTAAATGTCCGTTCATCGTGGTATTAATAAAGCCAGGCGCAATGGCATTAACACGAATACGTGACAGTGCTGCTTCTTTTGCATAAGACTTCACAAAAGCATGTTGGGCACCCTTCACAGCGGCGTAAAGTGCTTCACCAGCCGACCCAGCTTCCCCCCAAATCGAACCGATAAAAAGCACATAGCTAACATCATGAGCGCGCAGTTTTGATGACAGTAAAGCCGTCAGATGCATTGGATTTTGCACATGAACACGCCATAATGCATCCATATCTTCCACCGTTGTATCTTCAAGCAAAGAATAATGTGCCTGACCATTTGCAAAGACGATCGCTTGCACATTAAAAATTTGCGATGCTAACAATTGTGCCCCGGACGCTTTCGAAAAATCTCCCTGTACAAGCATAAACTCCTGTGCAGGGAAGCTTTCTGAAAGAGAGCGGTATAAAGCCTGTGCTGCTTTTTCATTGTTTGAAAAGTGTATGTAGATGGACCAACCGTCTTCTGCCAGACTTCGACAAATAGTACGGCCAATCTCACCCGATGCACCTAACACAAGGGCAAACTTTTTCACTGTACGCCCTTCTCTGTAGGTAAAATTTTAAAGACAGTTTGTTGAGATTCACCCTGAACTGAAGCAAATGCTTTTTTCAAATCTTCAATCGTTAGTTCTTCTAGGACAGGCACAACATCGAACAAATTCATATCATTAAACGAATAACGTGTAAATTGGTTTGCGATAAATTCAATAGAGTTCAGTGCACGTAGGAAGAAACCTATTTTTTTACGTTTTACTCGGTCTAAATCGGCACTTTCAAATTGTGCATCTCCATCATACTTCGCCAATTCATCCTTAATAGCTTTCTCTAATGCAGCCGGTTCTGTAGAATCTGAGCCAATCATAGCAAATCCAAAGCCATTTTCTAACGTGAAATCAAATGCATACGTTTCATCAATTAAACCATTATCATAGACGCTCTCATAAAATTTAGATGTGCGTCCAAATATAAGTTCCAGTGCAATTTGAACAGACAGTTCATGTTTTAACATGTCACGACCAGAAAGATTTGTTTCTTTTGCTTTTAAACCGACATAGACCTTAGGCTTTTGTACATCCATATGCAACTCACGTTCTTTAACAGCAACCTCTGTCGGTTCTTGATCGAAGAAACGTTGAATTGGTGTTGGCTCAGAGAATTCTTTTTTGTCTTGATTGTCACGGATAAACGTCATCATTTCATTAGGATCTACTGCACCAATGACAAATAATAACATATTGGACGGATGATAAAATGTGTTGTAGCACGTATATAAATGGTCCGCAGTAATGCCATCAATCGACTCTATTGTCCCAGCGATATCAATTTTTACTGGGTGATTATGATACATATTTTCGATTGTACCAAAATATAGGCGCCAATCTGGTTGATCGTCGTACATCGTAATTTCCTGACCAATAATGCCCTTTTCCTTATTAACTGTTGCTTCTGTAAAATAAGGCTCTTGAACAAAATTTAATAATGTTTCTGTGCTGTTATAAATATTGTTCGTCGAAGAAAATAAATACGCTGTACGTGTAAATGATGTAAAGGCATTGGCTGAAGCGCCGAATTCACTAAACTTTTGGAAGACATCTCCATCTTCTTTTTCAAACATTTTATGCTCTAAGAAGTGGGCAATGCCATCTGGTACTGTAATGCTTTCAGTTCCACCAATTGGCACAAATGTACGATCAACAGAACCGTATTTTGTAGTGAATGTCACAAACGTTTTGGAAAAGCCTTTTTTTGGTAAAATATAGACATCTAAGCCATTTTCTAATTTTTCATAGTACAATGTTTCATCTAATTGTTTGAATTCAATTGTTTTCATTGTGCGGCTTGCTCCTTTCCACATAAGAAATAGACCGCTTCTAGCTGTACTTGTTTCGCCATTTCAACAATATCTTGCTTTGTCACAGCTTTCCATTTATTTGCCCAAGCTTCAACAGAGAACTCCTCAGGTAAATCTTTATATTGGTCAAAAATTTCTATTTGTCCACGGGCAGAATCTAACGCTTCTTTTAGCTGATTTGTTAGCATTGCCTTCGTTTGTTCTATTTCCAAATCTGTAATATCGCCAGCTTGCATAACAGCAAGTTGTTCCTTAATAAGTGATAGCGCTTTTTCTTCATTCTTTGGTTCAATTCCTGACACAACAAAGACTAAACCATAATGTGACGCATATGAGCTTGACGCATAGTATGCTAAACTTTCCTTTTCACGAACATTCATAAATAATTTAGCATGAGGATAGCCACCGAACACGCCATTAAAGATTTGCATTTTAGGGAAATCAGAGTCACCAAATCGTACTGGTGTACTAAAGCCGATATGCAGCTTACCTTGCTTCATTTCTTGTTGTTCACGTACATAATCATTTTGTGGATGCTGTTGTGGAAGCACAGCAGGAATTTCTTCAGGTGTACGATCATTAAATGGTAGCGCTTCTTTTAGTTTCGCTACGATTTCGTCTTCATTAATATCACCCGCGACATAAATGTCTATTTTATCGTTAGTAAGCATGGATTGATATGCTTCAAACAAAGATGTAGGGGTAATTTTTTGAATGTCCTCGACAGTTCCGTTAGCAGAAATAGAGGCTGGTTCATTTGGACGTAAAATTTGTTGAATGCGTTGCTGCGCAAAACGAGATTTATCGTCAAAAATAGATTCAATACGCTGAATGACCGTTTTCTTTTCACGTTCTACAATAGATTCCTTAAATACACCATTTTCTAAATTCGGTTCAAATATTGCTGTGTGCAATAAATCAAGTACCTCGTTTAAAACACTTGTATTCGCCAGATAATGATCATTAACTGCTTCTACATTCATCAGTACTGTATGTTCATTACCACGTTTAGATGTGTCAAAATATAACACTGTTCCATACAAGTCATCCAAGAAACTACGGAATGCAGCTGTTGTCTTATATTGAGCATTACTGTGTTGCAATACATTTGTTAACACTGTACGTTCAGACGCATTTGTCGCCGTTAAAGCTTTTCTCCATTTAATTGAAAAATTTACGGTTTTAAATTGGGTCGTTTGTCGGATATGCAAATTTACACCTTTTGCAAAAGGTATTGTTTTAAACATATATAGAACCCTCCTTATCTTTCTTAATATAACAAAGTACTACACATACTATACATGTCTATTGTCTATAATTGCAAAAAGAATCCAAAGTATGTATATGATATGTGTGAAATTGCTTTTGGTTGATTGATGAACCTGTTCATACTAGCAAATAACGATCAACCTCCAACCATTATTTTCCCAAACACTCAAGATATGTACAAGGAAAAAGACTGAGCATTTTCGCCCAGTCTTTAGTATAAATAATTGTCTGTTTATTAGCGTTTACCCTTAATATAAGGTTGACCACTAGCTTTTGGTGCATTTGCTTTACCGATAAATCCTGCTAATGCAAAGATTGTTAATACGTAAGGTAAAATTTGTAGGTATACAGCAGGAACTTCTTCAATGTAAGGAATTTGGTTTCCTGCAATACTTAACGTTTGTGCTAATCCGAAGAATAATGCTGCACCTAAAGCACCAATTGGATGCCATTTACCGAAAATCATTGCGGCAATCGCCATAAAGCCTTGACCAGCAATTGTTGCATGTGAGAAATCATGTGTAATTGTTTGCGCGTATACTGCACCACCAAGACCACCTAATGCCCCAGAGATGACAACAGCAATATAGCGCATTCTATTAACATTTACGCCCATCGTATCAGCAGCCATTGGATGTTCACCAACAGCGCGTAAACGTAAACCAAACGGTGTTTTATAAATGATAAACCATGCCCCGATAGCTACTGCAAACGCTAATATCGATGTGCTATAAACATTTTGAAATAATAATGGACCGAAGAACGGTATATCTTCTAAATAAGGGATGGCGAAACGATCTATTGAATGAGTAATCGTATCCGTTTGACCTTTATCATAAATCATTTTCACCATGAATACAGATACAGCCAAACCAAGTAAATTGATGGCAACCCCTGATACTGTTTGATCGGCTCGGAAAGAAATTGAAGCAACTGCATGGAACAGAGAGAAAATGCCCCCAATAATCATAGCTGCTAGCATTGCTACCCAAATTGTTGCTGCACCGAATGTTGAACCATATTCTAAGTTGACATAAATACCAACAAATGCACCAACAATCATTAAACCTTCAAGTCCGATGTTTACTACACCTGAACGTTCAGAGAATACACCACCGATTGCCGTAAAGATTAATGGTGTTGCATAAAGAATTGCTGAAGGGATGATGAAATATAACATTTCTAAAAAGCTCATGTTATTGCCCCTCCTTTTTCTTGCTTAACTTTTGTAAACCTACTCGAATAATATAGCCTGATGCTACAAAGAAAATAATTAACGCAATAATAATAGATACGATTTCCTCTGGAATACCGGCAGCATTCGGCATATTTAGCGCTCCGTATTTAAGTGAACCGAATAATGAAGCCCCGAATACAACCCCTAGTGGCGTGTTAGCACCAAGTAAGGCAACAGCAATACCATCGAAACCTATACCAGTAAAGCCTGGTTTAATAGAAGCATTTCCGAATGTACCTAGTGCCTCCATAGCACCACCAAGACCAGCGAACATACCTGAAATTGTCATAGCTAAAATAATGTTCTTGTTGACGTTCATACCAGCATAGTCTGCAGCATGCTTATTAAAGCCTACCGCTTTCAGCTCATATCCACGTGTTGTTTTTTCTAAAATGAACCACATAACTATTACCATTAACAGTGCAACTAAGATCCCATAGTGAAGACTTGAATTGTCTGTAAGCTCTCTTAAAAACGGAGAACGTAAAGAAGCCGATTCATGTACGCGTTCTGTTTTAAAGCTACCATCCGACAATTTTTTAATTACCGCATTCGCAATATAAAGCGCAGTGTAGTTTAACATAATTGTCGCAATAACTTCGTGAACTTTAAATTTCGCTTTTAAGAAACCTGCAATAAAGGCCCAAAATGCACCTGCAGCAGCTGCCGCAAGTAATGCTAATGGTAAGTGAATAATTTTAGGTAGTTCAAATGCATATCCTACCCAAGCTGCTGCTAGCCATCCTAAAATTAGCTGACCTTCAACACCAATGTTGAATAAACCTGTACGGAAGGCAAACGCTACTGCAAGACCCGCCAATATGTACGGTGTTATTTGACGGATTGTGTTCCCAATTGAATATGAATCTCCAAAAATACCTGTCCAAAGGGCGCTATAACCTAGTATAGGATCATAGCCGCTGACTGCCATTACGATAGCACCAACAATTAAACCGATAATGATAGAGATGATAGGAACGAGTATATTAATGGCACGATTTGACATTAGTCGTTCCCCTCCTTCGCATCATTCTTTTTATTTTTACTACTTTGTCCTGCCATTAATAGACCAAGCTCTTGTTCTGTCGTTTCTTTTGGACTTAACTCATCAACAATTTGACCATCATAAATAACAGCGATACGGTCCGAAACATTCATGACTTCATCTAGTTCAAATGAAATTAACAGTACTGCTTTTCCTTTATCACGTTGCTCGATTAGGCGAGAGTGAATAAATTCAATAGCACCTACGTCAAGACCACGTGTTGGTAAAGCTGCAATCAATAAATCTGGATTACGATCAATTTCACGGCCAATAATTGCTTTTTGCTGGTTACCACCTGAAAGGGCACGCGCTGGAGTCATTTCACCATTACCCGTACGCACATCATATTCTTCAATAATTTGGCGCGCTTTTTCAGACACTTTCTTGTAGTCCATAACAAAGCCCTTAGCTATTGGAGACTGATAATATGTTTGTAGTGCGATATTATGACCTATTGGGAAATCTAATACTAAACCATGCTTATGGCGATCCTGTGGGATGTGCCCAACGCCTTCCTCAGTAATTTTTCGAGGTTTCATGTTTGTAATATCAGTACCATTTAATTTAACATTTCCACTCTTTACTTTACGTAGACCAGTAATGGCTTCGATTAACTCCGATTGTCCGTTGCCATCGATACCCGCAATACCAACAATTTCACCTTTGCGTACTTTTAAGTTCAAACCTTTTACTTTATCGATATTACGATAGTCTGTAACAACCAAGTTTTCGATTGTAAGTACTTCATCAGTTGGTTTTGCTTCTGTTTTTTCTGTTTTAAATTCGACTTGGCGACCAACCATCATTTCAGCTAATTGGTCAGGATTTGTTTCAGCAGTAGTAACTGTTCCAATCCCTTCCCCTTTTCGGATAATCGTCACACGGTCAGAAACTTCCATAATTTCTTTTAGCTTATGGGTAATTAAAATAATGGATTTGCCCTCTTCAATTAAACGGCGCATTATTTGAATTAGCTCTGTAATCTCCTGTGGTGTTAAAGATGCCGTAGGTTCGTCAAAGATTAAAATTTCTGCACCACGATAAAGTGTTTTTAAAATTTCAACACGCTGTTGCATCCCTACAGTAATATCCTCGATTTTGGCATATGGATCAACATCTAAACCATATTTTTCAGAAAGTGCTTGTACTTTCTTCGCCGCATCTTTAATGTTTACAATCCCCATTTTTGTAGGTTCAGAACCTAAAATAATGTTCTCCGTCACTGTGAAATTTTCCACTAACATAAAGTGTTGATGGACCATACCAATTCCTAAATCATTGGCCACATTTGGGTTTGTAATTTTAACAGCCTTCCCACGAACACGAATTTCGCCACCCTCTGGTTGATATAAACCAAAAAGGACGTTCATTAAAGTCGATTTACCTGCACCATTTTCACCTAGTAATGCATGGATTTCGCCTTTTTTCAGTTGGAGGGTGATGTTATTATTCGCCACGAAATTACCGAATTCTTTTCGTATTCCTAGCATCTCAATCACGTGTTCCAATTTCGTCACTCCCTTAATAGGCACTTTTATCACTTTCGACTTGACGTAATGTCGCTACAGATAAACAATACGCCCAGTTTTTGATTATAATAATCTATAAATTAGCCACATTCACTGTTAGCTCAATAGTTTTACATCGCAACAATGACTTAGCTAGAACTTCCATCTTCTCTCATCGGGCATTATATACCCCAAAAAATCCACTTATATCTGTCGAACCAATAGAGGTAGATAATTAATTATTCCTCGGCATAATTGCGTCCGGAGGCTTTAACTTCTTCCAGCGGGTGTAAAGAAGTTAAATAATGAAGATAAATTAATACAGGAAAGGTCATCGTTAGAAACCTTTCTTCTATTAACTTGATACCATCATTACTATTCTTGCAATAATCTCATATAATATTACTACCTCTATGGTAATGATAAATATAGCCAAATAGAATATTACAAATAGTCAAAATATAACGATAGATTGAAAAATCATCATAAGGGCCTTTTAAGTCCCTTATGATGATCAAAAGATGAATTATTTTTTCACTTTTTCTGGAACTTTAATTTCACCTTTAGCAATTTTTTCTTTATATTCATCAATTACCTTTTGTACGTCTTCTGGGATTGCACCACGAGAATCTGCAAGTTTCACGCCGTCTTCAGCTAAACCATAAGTAAGCGTTTTACCACCTGGGAATTCACCGTTTTTAGCTTTATTCGAAATATCTATAACTGCTGTGTTAACACCTTTTAACATAGAAGTTAAAGTTACATTTGTTTTATCGTCTACTTTACCTTCTTCGTATTGGTCAGCGTCTACACCAATTACCCATACATTTGCTTTAGGGTCTTTTTTCTTACGTTCTTTTGCTTCTGAGAATACACCGTTACCAGTTGCACCAGCAGCGTGGAAGATTACATCTACACCAGAAGAATACATGCTGTTTGCAGTGATTTTACCAAGATCCGCTTTATCGAATGCACCAGTATATTTTGATTGGATATCGATATTTGGATTTACCGCTTTTGCACCTTCTACGAAGCCAGCCTCGAAGCGGTTGATAACTGGAATATCTACGCCTCCTACGAAACCAATTTTACCTGATTTAGACATTTTCGCTGCAGCTACACCAGCTAAGAATGCGCCTTCTTGCTCTTTGAAAAGAACGTTAACAACGTTGTCTTCTTTTACTTCAGCGTCGATTAATGCAAAATGTTTTTCTGGGTTTTCTGCAGCAACAGCATCAACTGCATCAGCCATCATGAAACCGATTCCATAAACTAAATCGAAGTCACGACGTAATAAGTTGTTTAAGTTTGTTTCATAGTCTGCGTCAGTTTTTGATTGTAAGTAGTCGAAGCCTCCATCACCTTTTTCCAGGTTATGTTCTTTACCGTAAGCTTGAACACCTTCCCAAGCAGATTGGTTGAATGATTTATCATCAACGCCACCTACGTCAGTAACCATTGCTACTGAGAACGCATCCTCTTTCTTGCTTTCGCCTGATGTTTCATTTTCTTTTGCAGGTTTGTCTTCGTCTTTGGTACCACATGCACCTAAGATTGCACTTGCAGCTAATACTGATGATAATACTAAGCCAAATTTACGTTTTTTCATTTTGATAACCCCCCAAAGGTATTGTAATTAGCAGGAAAATATAATTATTTAGAAATGTTCTACACCCTTTTACGAACTACATGGAAGCTGAATTTATCAGCTCGGAAATAATTTTTTGAATACAGCACTACTTGATCATGATCATCGTAATGCAACTGCTTTAATACTAAAAGAGCTGTTTCACGCCCGCAATTTAAAATCGGTGAAGCTTGCTCATGATACCCGATTGGATCAATATATGTAACAGCATAGGCAACATGAACTTTACCAGATTGTTCAAGTGCAGAAAAAAGTGAAACTTCTTTTTTTTCTACAAAGTCAGTTGGCAGGAAGCTTGCTGGTAACCTGTCTATGCAGTATACTACCGGCTCGCCATCCGCTGTTCTGACACGTTCAATTGTGAGTATCTTATCTTCGTCATCACATTGGAAGCGTTTTAAATCTTCCTCAGAAGGTATGCTTTCCGTCGCCTTTAAAAAGCGGGAACCGGGTTCCATACCTGCTGCCTCGATCATAGAAGAAATGCTCGATAAATGCTCGATACCTGATGTAAACAACGGTTTAGGGTTTACAAATGTCCCCACCCCATGTCTACGTACAATAACATTTTCCTCTTCCAACAGTCGTAGCGCTTCTCTAAGAGTTGCTCGACTGACTCCTAGTGATTTCGATAATTCAAACTCTGAAGGCAATTTTTCATTTTCTTTAAAAATGCCTTTTTCAATGTCAGACTTTAAACGATCAATTACTTGAAGATAGAGATGACGATGATCTGCTTTAATAGTCACATATATCACCACCAAAATCAGAGATCAGACATCTGATGTACAACATTCCTACTAATCGTTCATTAATATAACATTTTTATAGATTGAAAGCAATTGCACCTTTGCCTAATTACGCCCAAATTTTGAAATGAATTTAGGCCTACTTGATGTACACAATATTATTCAACTTTTTGTCGTGGTATTAGTACTAATTTTCGTATTGATGAATGAGCACTTGTCGAGGTTTACTACCCTCCGGAGGCCCGACAATACCGCGTTGTTCCATTTGATCGACAATACGAGCAGCTCTCGAATAGCCGATACGGAAGCGGCGCTGCAACATCGAAACAGAGGCCGTCTGCATACTAACAACTAACTGCACAGCCTCATCAAATAATTCGTCCGTTTCCTCTAAAATTGTCTCTTCTTCGGACGGTATCATTTCCTCCTGATATTGTGCTTTTTGCTGTTCTATAACAAAGTTAACAACAGACTCAACTTCTTGATCTGATAAAAATGCACCTTGCACACGTTTTGGTTTAGATGCACCGGCAGGTAGAAACAGCATATCTCCTCGACCGAGTAAACGTTCTGCTCCACCCATATCTAATATCGTTCTAGAATCGATTGCTGACGACACCGCAAAGGCAATTCGCGAAGGAATATTTGCTTTAATAACACCTGTCAATACATCTACACTTGGTCGTTGGGTTGCAATTATTAAATGAATCCCTGCTGCACGTGCCATTTGAGCTAAACGTGTAATAGAATCCTCTACATCACTAGAGGCAACCATCATTAAATCCGCTAACTCATCTACAATCACTACTATATACGGTAATTTCGGATGTTTTTCATCGGTTTGGTCATTTACCTTTTGTACATGGTTGTTGTAGCCCTCAATATTACGTGTTCCTGTATGAGAAAATAAATCGTAGCGGCGTTCCATTTCTGATACTACTTTCTTTAGTGCCTGTGATGCTTTTCGTGCATCTGTGACAACTGGCGCTAGAAGATGAGGAATTCCGTTATAAACATTTAATTCCACCATTTTCGGGTCAATCATCATTAGTTTTACTTCATGTGGTTTTGTACGCATAAGTATTGATACGACAATGCCATTTATACACACACTTTTCCCACTACCCGTTGAACCTGCAACAAGTAAATGTGGCATTTTATTGAGCTCGGCGAGTACTGCTTGTCCAGTAATATCACGACCAAATGCGACTTGTAATAATGCTTCTGGCTTTGCACCATCTTTAGACTCTAACACTTCTCGAAGTGTAACAATTGCTACCTCACTATTTGGTACTTCAATGCCAATCGCAGACTTCCCGGGAATAGGTGCTTCCATACGAATATCCTTTGCAGCAAGTGCTAAGGCAAGATCATCCTGTAAGTTTACAATTTTACTCACTTTCACACCTATATCTGGTAATATTTCGTATTTCGTTACAGCTGGGCCTAAATGAACCTGCGTTACTTTTGCCTTTACACCAAAGCTTTGCAAAGTTTGCTCAAGCTTTTTCGCATTTGCCTGAATGACAGAATATTCACCGCTTTGGTCGTGCTGTGGCGGTAATTGTAAAAGATTATAAGACGGCAATTGATAATCTGCATTTTCTACAGCATCTGCCCCTTCGATATGGACATCATCAACAAGTTCCCCATGTTCAATATCTTCATTTTCAACAGTTGCATATTCTTCTCGTTCATGAGACACATTTTGCGTAAAGGCAGAGATGATTGGTTCATGAGAAATTTCCTCTTCCTCTTTCACCTCAGGCTCCTGATCGACAGCCGCAATTTCATCCCTGCTTTCTACTTTTGAACGGCGATTATTAGCTTTTTTAGGCATATTTTTTTTCTTTTCACGATGTTTCTTTTGCCATTTACCAAAAATGGCGGGCATTTTTTCCGCTAAATATGGCACAAGCGCCTTCCCTGTAACTAAAATTAACCCTATAAAGAAAATAACCCATGCGACAACCTTCGCACCTGTCGCCTCAAATAATACATGTAGAGCACTGAATAATAGTGCACCAATCATACCTCCGCCAAGTGCGTTACTTCGATGGATAATTCCCTCTGAACTAATTAAAATTCGCCAAGATTCACGTAACACAGAGTCTGATAATAAACCTCCGGATTTTGATAATTGTTCAAAAAGAATACCGTGACTAAAAATTGTTAAACTCATAACAATGAGGAGCATACCTAATATTAGTCGATCATATATACTTACTTTTTTCCGCCCAATCATTAGTAACAGCGCAACAAATACAAGCATACATGGCACAGCAAAATGTAAATTCCCTAAAAAAAACATTGCTATTGTTTGTAGAATACGTCCAATCATGCCATATTCAAAAATCATAATAACCGCTAATGCAATTAAGATTAGACCTAAAATTTCATACATAAGCGGATGCATTTCTTTTTTTGCTGTAGTCGTTTTTGGTTTCGTGACTTTTCTTTTTTTACTAGTCGCCATCTATTTCACCTTCTTTTATAGTCCTTCTTTATATGTAGCGAATAATAACATGTAGAACTTGATTATTTCAAAAAAAAACTCACTCACTACTATAACGTGTAGTTGATTTCCGTTCCGGCTTGGCGCTTTTATCGCTGCCGCTTCGCTTTCGCGCAAAAAACATTTGTTGCTGTCGCTTCGCTTTCGCACAGATAAAACATTTGTTGCTGTCGCTTTGCTTTAGCTACAGAAAACATTTGTAGCTGTCGCTTTGCTTTAGCTACAGAAAACATTTGTTGCTGTCGCTTCGCTTTCGCACAGATAAAACATTTGTTGCTGTCGCTTTGCTTTAGCTACAGAAAACATTTGTAGCTGTCGCTTTGCTTTAGCTACAGAAAACATTTGTTGCTGTCGCTTCGCTTTCGCACAGAGCAAAGCTTCCTTGGGGCGTCCGATGATCCCCAAGGAGTCGCCCAGCCTCCACCAATCAACTTATTATACATGGCATCTGTTTTACCAAATGACATCCACAACTTTTGGTGATGAGCCTACACACGACGTTTATCACAATAAGTGTCATCCCTAACTTTCTGGATTGAGACAAAAAAAGGATTTTCCACCGTTTACATTCGGTTAGAAAATCCTTTTTCGTTCAACGATGATCTTTCACTTATCAATTGTGCCTTGGCATAATTGCGTCTGGAATCGGCTTTGTTCTTAGGCCTGCGTGATGCAGGTCAGTTAGCCGTTATCGCATGGATGCGATGATCTTAGGCTAACATCCTAAGTAGAACTCCTTTCCGATTCCATGACATCCGCCGGAGGCTTTGGGCCAACAGATGTTTTTTGCGCGAAAGCGTAGTGCTAACGTAGCGTCAGCAGCACGAAGTTGGTCACTCAGTCGTTGCCACAGGACGTGGCGTTCTTAGACTGAGTTCCTCTATTTCAGCGGGCGTTTGGACACCCGCTGAAAAATAAATTACATTCGCATTCATCTCACCACCTATAGAGGGGGAGACTTCTGTAGCTGACGCTTTGCTTTCGCTACAAAAGTGATTTGCTGAAAGAAGTTAATATTCCATAATGATTGGGATAATCATTGGGCGGCGCTTCGTTTTTTGGAATAAATACGTATTCAGTGTATCTCGAATTTCTTGTTTAATGTTTGTCCATTCAAATGTATCTTTACCAACGTATTTTTCAATAACATTTTTAGCAATCTCAGAAGCTTCTACCATTAATTCTTCTGATTCGCGTACATATACGAAACCACGCGATAAAATTTCCGGACCAGATGCAATTTTCTTTTGAGCACGGTTTAACGTAACTACAACAATGAAAATACCATCCTGTGATAATAACTTACGATCGCGAAGTACGATGTTACCTACATCGCCAACTCCAATACCGTCTATTAATACATTACCAGCTTGTACACGGCCACTCATTCGCATTTTACCACTTTTATATTCTACAATATCCCCTTTATCGGCGATAAAAATTTGTGATTTTTGCATACCTAGTTGTTGAGCAAGCTTAGAGTGAGCAATAAGCATACGGTACTCACCTTGCACAGGGATAAAGTACTTCGGTTGCATTAGGTTTAGCATTAATTTTAAATCCTCTTGGCTACCGTGACCCGACACATGTACATTTTTGCTAGATGTAAGAATTTCAGCACCTGCTTTTGCGATAGAATTCATCGTATTAGCCATTTGTACTTCCATACTTGGAGACGGAGTAAAAGTAATTAATACTGTATCATCTTGCTTAATTTTAATGTCTCGGTGATGTTTGCGAACGACTTTTTCTAATGCATCAAGTGGCTCCCCTTTATTACCTGTAGCAATAATAATAATCTCATCATCTTGATACTTTTGCATTTCTGAGATAGGGATAATTGTATCTTCTTCAACCGTTAAGTAACCTAGCTGTACACCTAAATCCACGGCTTTTTCTAAAGGTTTTCCTACGATAACTACTTTACGGAACGATTTTTGAGCTTGTGTAAATACTTGTTGAATACGAATAAAATTCGATGCATAAACAGCAACTAAAATACGACCTGGTGCTGAATGGAATGTTTTTGATAATTGCTCTTCAATTACAATCTCAGATGTCGTATAACCTGGTCGCTCAGCCTCACTCGACTCAGATAACAGAATAAATACGCCTTCTTCACCTAACTGAGCCATTTTTGCTAAATCAGGCTTAAATTTACCTGTAGCTGATTGATCGAATTTAAACTCACCTGTATGAACAATTGCTCCTTCAGATGTATGGAACACTACCCCTAACGAATCGGGAATACTATGTGTTGTATGGAAGAATGTCACATACGTTGAGTTAAAATTCATACGACTACGGTTCGTAACCTCAAAGAATTTCACCTGATGTGGTGCAGGCAATTCCTTTAAATGTTCCTTTGCAAGTGCAATTGTTAATTTTGATCCGTACACTGGCGCTTTCACTTTTTGTAATACATAGGCAATCGAGCCAATTGCATCTTCGTGACCATGTGTTAAGAAAATCCCTTTCACACGTTCTTTATTTTCTTCTAAATACGTAATATCCGGAATTACGATATCAATGCCCAGCATTTCGTCTTCTGGGAACATCAATCCGCTATCCACTACAAATAGCTCTTCGTCAATTTCTACTACGTACATTGCTTTCCCAATTTCGCCTACGCCCCCAAGTGGGATGATGCGAATTAATTCATTTTTCTTTTTTGTCAATTTATTTCCTCCTAAAAAATATCCCGAACAGCAACCACTTAAGATTTATTATACGGTTTGCAAAGCTTTTGCACAAATTAAAAATACAACTTTCATGATGGAAACAGAAATTTATTGCTAAATTTATTACTAATAGATGGAAAGAAGGTTGAGTATGTAGCATTGTAAAAGGTCTAATTTTTGCCTTTTATTAAGCGACGTAGCTTGTTAGGATAGGAAAAATCGCAGTTTGCAAACCATTCTCTGTAAGTTTGTTCTAGCGCCTGAGCGGTTTTCTGCCTTACCTGAGCAGTTCCTCATCCTACCCGAGCGGATACTGTCTTACCCGAGAGGGGGCCTCCCTCCTGAGCAACGGTCTTATTCTTTTATATTTCTTACAAAAGAAAAAAGACCGTAAACAAACTAAAATTTCTCAAGTTTGTTTACGGTCTGAGGATTTAACTAAAGGTACTTATTTTCCTAAAGCTTTTCGCTTTTTCTTGATACGTATCCCAAATTCGGTCAAAGTTCGCTTTTTCTTCATCTGTCATTTCCATCATTGGCAGACGAACATTAAGTGTATCAAAACCTAATTTGGTCATCGCGTATTTTACAGGCGATGGGTTTGGCTGTGCGAACAGCGCACGTACAAGTGGTAATAATGCTCGGTGAATTTTGGCTGCTAGCTCGTGATTTCCTTCTTCAAACGCTTTAATCATTAATTGCATATCATTTCCAACAACATGAGCAGCAACTGAAATAATTCCTGCTCCGCCGATTGCTAGTAGTGGAAGCGTTAAACCATCATCCCCACTGTACACAAAGAAATCATCTTCTGAATCAACATTTTCAATAATATCGCCCATTTGATCTAAATTGCCACTCGCTTCTTTAATCCATGAAATATTAGGAATTTTACTTAAAGCAACGGAAGTTTCAAAGGCAACATTGACGCCTGTACGTCCTGGCACGTTATAAAGCATGACAGGTAAACTTGTTTCTTTTGCAATTGTTTCAAAATGCGCAAAAATACCGCGTTGATTTGGCTTATTATAATATGGTGCTACAAGCATGATACCATCTGCACCATTTTCTTCAGCCTTGTGCGTCATTGCAATAGAGTAAGCAGTTTCGTTATCCCCTGTACCTGCAATTACAGGTACACGACCTGCTACTTTTTCTACTGTAAAGCGTACAACTTCAATTTTTTCTTCTGTGGACATAGTTGGGTTTTCAGAGGTTGTGCCACATGCGACAATACAATCTGTACCATTATCAATCAAATAATTAATAATACGTTCTAGTTCTGGATAATTAATCGTGCCATCTTCTTTGAACGGCGTAATCATCGCCGTCCCAATTCGACCTAAATTCATCCTTACACCCCTCTTATAGTAAGTTATCCTCCAGCATTGCTTCTGCAATTTGAATAGAGTTTAATGCAGCGCCTTTTAAAAGATTGTCAGAAACGATCCATAGGTGGAATCCTTTTTTATTGTCTAAATCTTGACGGATACGTCCTACATAAGTAGCATCTTCCCCTTCTGCATAGATAGGCATTGGGTAAGTTTGTGTTGCGATATCATCTTGCAATACTACACCTGGTGCACTGCGTAATACTTCAAAAATCTCCTGTACTGTTGCTTCTTTTTCTACTTCAATATAAACAGATTCAGAGTGTCCTGAAACGACTGGCACGCGAACACAAGTTGCTGCTACATTTAGCTCTGGTGCATGCATAATTTTCTTCGTTTCATTAATCATTTTCATTTCTTCGTATGTAAAGCCATTGTCTGTAAATTTATCAATTTGTGGAATGACATTACGAGCAATTGGATAATGACGTTTGTCGCTACCAGAAGGTAAAATATTTGCTTCTACATCCTTACCTGCATCCCAGTTTTCACTTTGTGCCTTTAATTCTTGAATAGCCGAAATACCTGCACCTGAAACAGCTTGATATGTCGATACAATTATTTTTGTTAAGCCATATGCATTACGAATTGGTTCAAGTGCAGCCATCATTTGAATCGTAGAGCAGTTTGGATTCGCAATAATCCCTTTATGCTTAGCAAGATCGCCACGATTTACTTCTGGAACAACTAGTGGTACTTCCGGATCCATACGGAAATGGCTCGTGTTATCGATAACTACTGCACCGCGTTTTGCCGCTTCCGGTGCTAGCACCGCTGATACCGAACCACCAGCTGAGAATAAAGCGACATTGACGCCTTCGAAAGCTTCAGGTGTCGCTTCTTCAATTGTATATGTCTTACCATTAAATTCGATTGGTTTCCCTGCTGAACGTGCAGATGCTAAAAATTTTATATCTCCGATTGGAAAATTCCGTTTGATTAGTTGCTCCATCATTTTTGTGCCTACTGCCCCTGTTGCTCCAACAACCGCAACTGTTAACTGCTTTGTCATCTGTCATCTCTCCTTGAATACATGTTCCATAATGTGTGCTATTGTATCACAAAAATACTGAAAATTGTGTGTAATTCGCGAATTATTTGAAATATTGTATAAACAGTGGTTGTAATTGCTTTTTCTCAGTAATCGCTTCATGTACAGTTGCGACCATTTGATCAAAATCAGCAATCAAGGAATTTGGCTTGGAATGTGGAGAGTCCTGCCCGAATGGAATAAAGTAAATATTTTTAGCATTTAGCAGTCTCATAATATTCATACCATTTAAGCCAAGTGCATCATTTGTTGAGATGCCTAGGACTACTGGGGAACCGTTTCGCAATGTTGCCTTAGCAGCCATCAATACCGGACTATCTGTTGCTGCATTAGCAAATTTACTAATACTATTACCTGTCATCGGTGCTATAACCATTGCATCCAATGGATTGGATGGTCCGAATGGTTCTGCCTCTTTAATAGAAGAAATAACATTTTCCCCAGTTAATTCCTCTATTTTTGCAATCCATTCTTCTCCGGTACCAAAACGTGTAGCCGCATGTAACACGGAGTGTGTAATTATTGGAATAACTGTAGCTCCTGCGTCTATAAAGTTTTGAATTTTAGGTACTACATCCTCATACGTACAGTGAGAGGCTGTAATACCCAAACCAATTCGTTTACCCGTTAGCAATTTTCTTCCTCCTCTATTGCCTTGCACAAAATTGTAGCCGCATCATGTGCAAAGTATTTCCCAGGTAATGATGGCAATAGTACGTATGTTTGTAATTGCTCAGCGTCTATATCTAAACATCCAGGCTCTGAAGCCAAATCATATAGGACAGCTGGGACATGATCTTGGAATGATTCTGTAATCCATTTAGCTGGAATCGTATTGATAAAAATCCCATCATTAATTGACCATAGGCGGTCATCTAAATTCGTAGCTTTATAACCATATGCCTTTGCTTCACTCACTTGTACAACTGAACGCGCAACTATATGGACATTAGCGCCCATCTTGACGAGTAAAGATGCGAGCATTTTGGCTGTGCGTCCAAAACCTGCGATAGTAAAGTTTTGTCCGTAAATACATTTTTGCTCGAGTCCGTAAAACGTTGCGATAAAACCCTCCGCCGTTAATCTTGCGTTTTGCCAAATAAAAGATTCTTGTTGTAAATAACAATTTGTTTCATTTTTCTCAAGCAATTGCTTCCAATGCATAGTTAAACGCCCTGTATAAAACTTAACTTGCGATATCCCATAAAGCTGTTCCACTTCAATTTTTAGTGGAAGAATGGGAAGAATAATTCTATTTGGTTGGAATTCTAATACAAGCCTATTTAACTCTTCATTCCAAACTGATGTTCTTTTATAAAATACCGTTCTCGATGGGCTTCTTAGCATTGTAGCTAATTCCTTTAACCTTAGGTCCTCACCGATAACAAGCCATTTTTCATTTTCCAAAAGCTCACCTCACTGTAAAAATTCTGACTGTACCGTCGTTGTTTTGTTAAATAAAATCCGATCTTCTCCAATTAGTATAATTTCATGCCAAGGTATCATTTCACTAACTTTTACTTTCTTTTTTTGGAATGGCAATTTATCTTTAATAATCTCGAAACCATGAATCTTTCCTGTTTGCACATCTAATAGACATTCTGTATGTGCCAATATACCAAAATGTACGCCACCCTCAATTTGAATTAACTCTTTATCCACCATCTCTGATAGTAGCATGCCTCATCTCCCTCCTTGAACCGTTACCCCAATATATGCCGAGTTTTTGCAATTCGTGACCCATACCCAAAGTATGAAAATGTTGCTTTTATCAACACAACCGTGTATAGTGTATATATACAGTTGTGCGAGGTGAGAAATTTATGCATATCCATTTAAGCAACGCCAGTGATAAACCCATTTATGAGCAAATAACCGTACAGCTTAAGGAAGCGATACTAGCCAATAAGTTACAGGCAGGCGACGCACTACCATCTATTCGTGCACTTGCAAAGGATTTAAAAATTAGCGTTATGACAACGAAACGTGCTTATGCTGATTTAGAGAGGGACGGATTTATCGAAACAGTAGCTGGGAAAGGAAGCTTTGTTACAGAACGAAATCAAGATTTTCTACGCGAGGAATTATTGCGTCAAGTTGAAGAACATATGCAAAAAGCAGTGAAAACGGCCAAAACTGCGGGCATGACCAAAGAGGAAGTACAGGAGTTACTTTCATTAATTTTGGAGGAGGACAACTAAATGAATGTGATTGAAGTTCATGATTTACAGAAAAGCTTTGAAGGGTTTTCTCTTAAAGATGTAAGTTTTTCAGTACCTCAAGGGACTGTCATGGGTTTTGTAGGAGAAAACGGTGCTGGAAAGTCTTCTACAATTAAATGCATACTTAATTTACTCAAAAAAGAATATGGCGAAATTTTGCTGTTTGGTAAGGATGTTGTCGAACATGAATTATCGATAAAAAACGACATCGGTGTGGTTTTTGACGATTTACATGTGCCTGAAACACTTAATGCGACGCAGCTCGACAAAATTATGAAAAAAGTTTTTAAAACGTGGGACTCAGGCTATTATTTTGAGCGATTAGCACAATTTAAAGTTCCCGAGAAGAAGAAGGTTAAAGAATTATCCCGAGGAATGAGGATGAAGCTTTCCATAGCAATAGCATTGTCGCATCATCCAAAACTTTTAATTTTAGATGAACCAACGAGTGGACTAGATCCGATAATTCGTGATGATATTCTCGATTTATTTTTAACGTTTATGCAAGATGAAACACATAGCATTCTATTTTCTTCTCATATAACAAGTGATTTAGAAAAGATAGCCGACTATATTACATTTATTCATAACGGTGAAATTCTATTTAGTGAAGGTAAAGACGTACTGCTCTATGAGTACGGAATATTTAAAGGCAATAAAGAGGAAGTAAGTGCAATACCAGAACATGCCATTATAAGAAAACGTAATGGAGCCTTTGGTATAGAAGCCTTAGTTCTAAAAAACGAAGTAAATGAGGTATTTTCCCTTGAAAAGCCTTCTATAGAGGATATAATGCTATTTTATGTGAAAGGGAGTGTTTGATTATGGCTGGTCTTATCTTAAAAGATTTAATGTCGATTCAGCGTCAAATAAAAGCACAGGCCTTCCTGTTGATTTTCTTCCTATTTATATCAATTTTTATGCAACAAGGTTTAATACTCTTTACACTTATTATATTTATCGTGACCTTTCAAGCTATAACTGCTCTCACTTATGATGAACAAAGTAACTGGGATAAATATGCAAATACTTTACCCATTTCAAAAGGTGACATAATACTTAGTAAATATATACTTAGTGTCCTTCTTATGCTTTTTGGGCTTATCCTCGCACTACCGATTGTATTTATCATTCATCGTTTTACGAATAATAACTGGGCATCAGCAGAGTTTTTTCTAACATTTAATCTCCTTGTTGCATTAGCCTTTTGTATGCTAGCACTATTATTACCGATCTACATTAAATTTGGTTCTATAAAGGGCAGAATGTTTCTTATTGCTCTTTGCTTCATACCTAGTATCTTATTTAATCTTTTAAAAGAGTATTTACCAGATATCACATTAACATTATCCAACTTAAAACAGTATATGTTTTTTGCTCCTTTTGCCGGACTTTTAATCTTATGGCTGTCCTCTCTCATTTCAACCGCAATATATCAACGTAAAGAATTCTAGTAGGGACGGAGACAATGCAGGCTTTACTTTTACAAAGCCCCTATCCATTACTATTTATCACAAGTAGCAGAAAATTTTTTGATAATTATTTTGATCCCTACAATCATGAGAATAATCATTGGTTACTTCAAAGCTTTACATTATATTTAGCAAGAGAGTTTTATTAAAGAATAAAAAAATGGTTGCCTTAAAAGGGCAACCTATTTTTTATCAATTACTACATGGACTAAAGTATCATTCGTTATATCAATTGTAAATGCCTTACCGAAGCCTACCACGTAGCGACCTTCCAATGGCGTGAGCTCAAATAATGAGAAATCAAGCGTACGTAACAGCTCCATCATTTTAGCGTTATGCAATTTATTGAAGGCTGCAAAAAAAGAACCTCGAAAGCTATCGAGATCCTCCTATTAAGACTTTTCAATTAAAAAGGAACACAAACTATAGCGATAGTTTTGTGTTCCTTTTATTTTAAGCTTCTGGGCCGATAATTGAAATGGCTGGCTCAGCTTTTAAAATTTTTGCTATTAAGCGATCGATTGATTCCATCGATACGGCATCGATTGACGCTAATACTTCATCAACTGAACGATGTCTGCGATGCACTAACTCACTAGTACCATTGCGATTCATTCGAGCACCTGTCCCCTCTAGACCGAGAACAAAACTACCCTTTAGCTGTTCCTTCGCATTCATAAGTTCTTCTTCTGTCACGCCACCTGCTACGATATCAAGTAATGTCGCATCAATTGTATGTTGAAGCTGTGATAATTGCTGACGACTTGTACTTCCATAAATCGTAAATGCTCCAACATCAGCATAACAAGATTGGTAAGAAAATATTGAATATGCTAAACCACGTTCTTCGCGTACTTCTTGGAACAAACGAGAGCTCATATTACCACCAATAATATTATTAAGTGCAATAAAGCTATACATATCAGGATCCTTTACACCAATCGCTGGATAAGAAATGGCTAAATGAGCTTGCTCTGTATCACGAGTTTTTGAAATCTCTCCTGGATAAAAAGGAGAATTCGAAAGTACAGGCTCAACTGCAAGTGGAGATGGCTGATATTGGCTAAATAAGTCTTCAATTGTTTGCATGAGCTTTGCAGAAATATTTCCCGCTATTGAAATAACAACTGATTCTGGACCATAATGTTTAGCCATATAGTTACGTATCATATCTGCTGTAAATGTTTGTAAAGTAGCCGCAGTTCCTAGAATTGGACGACCGAGTGCATCGTTTGGATACATGACTCCCCACAGCTTTTCATGAACATCGTCATCAGCTGCATCTTCACTCATTAATATTTCCTCTAGTACAACTTGTCTTTCCTTCTCTAACTCTTCCTGTGCGAACGTAGAGTTAAAGAACATATCCGCTAATATTGTAACTGCAAGCTCTGCATGATGGTCTAAAACCTTTGCATAATAACAAGTATTTTCCTTGGATGTAAAGGCATTTAACTCTCCACCAATTCGGTCAAATTCTTCAGCAATTTGGCGAGCTGTTCGAGTTTTTGTCCCTTTAAAAAGCATATGTTCTATAAAATGCGTAATGCCATTTTCCTCAGGTAGCTCATACCGAGATCCTGCATTAACAAAAATGCCTAGCGCAACGGATCTTACATGATCGATTTGCTCAGACACAATACGCACACCATTCTGACATGTATGTACTTGTACCATAAAATCTCCCCCAATTATATCTCTGGTTCTACATCAAGGGGTAGGCACAATGTGAAGCTTCCCACAAATATTATAGAACCAAATTCCTTATACTTTATTTAAAAAAGGCTGCGCATTATACGCAGCCTTTTCTACAATTTATTATTTATCTTGCTCAGCGCGTTCTTTTTCCTCTTGGATAACAACTTTACGAGATAAATTCACACGACCTTGCTTGTCGATTTCAATAACTTTCACAAGTAATTGATCGCCAAGTTTTAAGACATCTTCAACTTGTTTTGTACGTTCCTCTTGAATTTCAGAGATGTGAAGTAAGCCGTCTTTGCCTGGGAATATTTCGCAGAACGCACCGAATTTTTCAATACGTTTAACTGTTGATAAGTAGTACTCGCCAACTTTTGCTTCACGTACGATGTCTTCGATAATTTGTTTTGCACGAGCGTTCATTTCTTCATCTGCAGAAGAGATGTAAATTGTACCATCTTGCTCAGTATCAATTTTTACGCCAGTTTCTTCAATAATTTTGTTAATTTGTTTACCACCAGGTCCGATGACATCGCGAATTTTATCAGGATTAATTTTCACGATTACAATTTTCGGTGCAAATGCAGATAATTTTTCACGTGGTTCTGCAAGAGTAGCAAGCATTGATTCTAAAATGTGCATACGTCCAATTTTAGCTTGTGTTAATGCTTCTTCTAAAATATTGCGTGATAAACCATCAATTTTAATGTCCATTTGAAGTGCTGTTACACCTTTAGCTGTACCTGCAACTTTAAAGTCCATATCTCCAAGGTGGTCTTCCATACCTTGAATATCAGTTAAAATAGAGTAATGTTCGCCTTTTTTAATAAGCCCCATTGCAATACCTGCTACAGGTGCTTTTAATGGAACACCAGCATCCATCATCGCTAACGTTGAAGCACAGATAGAAGCTTGTGATGTAGAACCGTTTGACTCAAGTACTTCTGATACACAACGGATTGTATATGGGAATACAGATTCATCTGGAATAACCGCATCAAGAGCACGCTCTCCTAGTGCACCATGACCGATTTCACGACGACCTGGTCCACGAATTGGGCCTGTTTCCCCTACAGAGAATTGAGGGAAGTTATAGTGATGCATAAAGCGTTTTGATTCTTCTACACCTAAACCGTCGATAATTTGTACATCACCAAGTGCACCTAATGTACAAATAGAAAGGGCTTGTGTTTGTCCACGCGTAAATAATGCTGAACCGTGAGTACGTTGTAATAAGCCTGTTTCAGAAGAAAGTGGACGAATTTCGTCTAACTTACGACCATCTGGACGAACTTTATCTTCTGTAATTTGACGACGTACTTCGTCTTTTACCATTTTATCTAGAATTGTATAAACTTGCTTCATTGTTACTTCATCCGCTTCTTGCTCTTCATAAGATGCAATAACACGGTCTTTTACTGCTTGAATAGCCTCATCACGTGCATGTTTTTCTGCAGTTTGAATTGCATCATGCATGTCAGTCTCACAAGCTGCTTTTATATCTGCTTGAATTGCTTCATCAATTTCAAATAATGTTACCGGTAATTTTTCTTTCCCTACTTCTGCAACAATTTGCTCTTGGAAAGCAATAATTTTTTTGATTTCTTCATGACCGAACATAATAGCTTCTAGCATTACTTCTTCCGGTACTTCTAGTGCACCTGCTTCAACCATGTTGATAGCGTCCTTGTTACCTGCTACAGATAAATGGATTGTTGATTGATTAGATTGTTCTACTGTTGGGTTCACAATAAATTTACCGTCAATATATCCAACTTGTACACCTGCAATCGGTCCGTCGAATGGAATATCCGAGATAGCTAACGCTAATGACGAACCAACCATTGCAGCCATTTCAGACGTGCAATCTGGATCGTTAGACATAACCATTGAAATAACTTGTACTTCGTTACGGAAACCGTCTGGGAACATCGGACGAATTGGACGGTCAATTAAACGGCTTGCTAATATTGCTTTTTCAGATGGGCGACCTTCACGTTTAATAAAGCCACCAGGAATTTTACCTGCTGCGTATAAACGTTCTTCGTAGTTTACTGTTAATGGGAAGAAATCAAGTGGTTTCGGTGATTTTGACATTGTTGCTGTTGAAAGTACAGATGTATCACCATAGCGTACTAATACGGCCCCGTTTGCTTGTTTTGCTAACTGTCCAACTTCGATTACAAGTGGACGGCCAGCCCATTCATAGGAATAGACTTTCTTTTCGTTCATTCAATGAACCCCTCTCTATTATAAAAACACTTACTTCGTCTGTATGTACTAATAGTAAGTGTACCAAAAATGCTTGTTCTATGCTAAATATTTCATGAAATAATAATACATTTAAATTCAGTTATTGCCAATTTATTTAGGATTTATTTCTGTTTTTAATTGAAATAGTGTTTTTTTGCTTGAAGTTCATATCATACATGCTTTTTTTTTAATAGTAAAGCGTACTTTGTTCTTAATGTTTATAAACATAAAGAAAAAGCGGGATTAATCCCGCTTTTCGATTGACAATTAGCGACGTAAGCCTAAACGAGTGATTAGTTCACGGTAACGTTGTACGTCAGTTTCACGAAGATATTTTAATAAGTGACGACGACGACCTACCATTTTAAGAAGACCACGCTCAGAGTGGAAATCTTTTTTGTGTGTACGTAAGTGAGCGTTAAGAGCGTTAATTTCCTCTGTTAATACTGCAACTTGTACTTCTGGAGAACCAGTGTCACTTTCGTGAGTACGGAACTCAGCAATAATTTCGTTTTTACGTTGTTTTGAAATAGCCATTTTGTATGGACCTCCTAAATAATTGTTAATCCCCATTAGCACAGTACACGTTGGAGTCATCGATATACCGAGCTAAGGATAAGCATATTATGCACTTATGAATGTTACCATAAATCAATAGGGCAAGCAAGCGTTAACGTCAGCCTATTCATATGTTAAAGTAGTTTTAATTTGCAAACCCGATAAAATATAGCTCACACCGTAACGTGTGGGGTTGATTTCCGTTCCGGCTGGGCGCTTTGTTGCTGTCGCACAGAAAACATTTGTAGCTGTCGCTTCGCTTTCGCTACAGAGTAAAGCTTCCTGGGGTGTCCTAGCTTTCTCCCCAATCTACCTATACTTTATCAGAGAGCAGATATAAATACTTTTTCTGAATTTAACATTGCTCCATTTGAGATTTACTGTTGAAGCTCATTGAAATATTCAATCGCTTCTTGTTTATCTTTTTCGATTTGTGCTTTTAAAGCTTCAATACCATCGAATTTTCGTTCACTTCTTATACGCTTATACCAAGCGACATGCACTTCTTCACCGTAAATATTTTTTTCGAAGTTTAATATATGGACTTCGATGGATAATTGTTTGTCGTTTGGATCTTTAAATGTTGGTTTATAGCCTACATTACATACACCATCAAACCAGTTATTTTGTACAAGTACTCGAACCGCATATACACCGCTAGCTGGAATATAAGTTCCCTCTAACGCTTGGACATTTGCAGTTGGGAAACCTATTGTGCGTCCTCGCTTATCACCATGTACAACGATACCTGTAACTTCAAATGGTCGTCCTAGGAGCAATCTTGCTTCTTCCATATCTCCCTCTTGCAAAAGCTTACGGATACGTGTAGAGCTAATTTTTTCGATATCATCCGTTTTCTTTTCAACAACTGTTACGCCGTAATCTCCATTACTCAATGCACGCATATCTTCCATTGTACCTTTACCAAATGCACCAAAAGAATAATCAAAGCCAGCTGTAACATGTTGAATGTTCAACCCACGAATAAATGTATCAATAAATGCATCAGGTGAAAGCTTTGCAAAATCAGATGTGAAATGTACAACAAATGCTGTATCAACACCCTGTTCTTCAAAAAGCTGCAATTTTTGCTGTAATAACGTTATATAAAATACTTTTTCGTTACGTCCGCCAAGCACTAATGAAGGATGGGGATCGAATGTCATAACAGCCGTTGGAATTCGACGCTTGTCTCCTTCTTCCTTCGCTGCCTTAATAACTGCCTGATGCCCTCTATGTACACCATCAAAAAAACCAAGAGCCAATGAATATGGCTGCATGCTTTCTTGTTGCTGTAGTTGGTGTGGGTATTTTAAATGAATGACCTCCATACTAAAAATCCTCCTACTCTATCATCGGAAACATCTTATGTGGCTTCATAAACCCTTCCTTTGTAGGATGGGCTTGATAAACCGCAAATGCTTTCCCATTGATTCCAAAAACAATTTTATCATGTTTCTTTAATAATGCATCTGCGGGAAGCACTTGTCCATTGGAAATTTCTTTTTCGTTCGCGGAAGTGATCTCTATATATGGATAATCTGTTAATGCATACTCAACTGGTAAAATGCATGTATCAATTTGTTCAGCTTCCATCAGTTCAGCAACTTGTGCCAACGTAAAGCAATTCTCTTGTGTAAATGTACCTGAGGCTGTGCGTACGAGTTCTTTCATATGTGCTGGATAACCAAGTGCCGCTCCGATTTGCACAGCAAGTGTTCGAATATACGTACCTTTACTACAGGCTATACGTACTGGGAATGTAATTTCTTCCCCTTCATATATTTCTACATCATCTAGTAGTTCTAATGCATAAATAGTAACCTGACGTGTAGGTCTTTCGACAATTTCGCCTTTTCGAGCATATTCATAGAGACGTTTACCATTTACTTTGACAGCTGAAAACATCGGTGGCGTTTGTTGAATAACACCTGTTAGTGATGCTAAAACCTCTAGCAATTGAGCTCGTGTGAACTTTTTATTCGTACTATCTTGCTCAACTGTTTCTCCTTCTGCATCTTCAGTTGTCGTTGTACGGCCAATTGAAATAACAGCTTCATAGATTTTTCCTGCATCAGTTAAGTATTCTGCGATGCGTGTTGCTTGACCAATACAAATCGGAAGAACTCCCTCAACACCTGGATCAAGTGTGCCTGTATGGCCAACTTTTTTAGTACGTAAAATTTTACGTAATTTAAAGACGCAATCATGGCTTGTCATGCCACGTTCCTTCCAAAGCGGTAAAATACCGTTCATAAATTTCCTCCTAAGTTCACTATTAGCATATTTTGTTTTCTTGCTACAGTTTTATAAAGATAAATACCCTGACACTTCTGCAGAAAAATTAGCAGGAGACTTGTCAGTCATTCGCCAGAACATTTAGTGAAACTTTACAAAAATGATAAAGCCGCAAAATGTTCTGTTGAATGTAAAAAGCCTGCCTGCATGAACATGCATATGGCAGACTTTTTTAAGTTAAGCTTATTCTTCGTGTAAACCACGTAGCAATGAATCAATACGGTTCCCATATTCAATCGATGAATCGAATTCAAAGATTAGTTCTGGTGTACGACGTAAACGGATTCGTGAACCGATTTCTGAGCGGATGAAACCAGAAGCCTTTAATAAAGCTTTTAGTGTTTCCTCTTTTTCACGTTCATTGCCTAGAGTTGTAATATAAATTGTCGCTTGCTGTAAATCACCTGTTACCTCAACACCAGTAACAGTAACGAAACCAACACGCGGGTCTTTTATTTTACGTCCAAGAATATCACCAAGCTCTTTTTTCATTTGCTCAGCGACACGGTTTGAGCGTAGAGACATAGTTTGTCACCTCAATTTCGATGTACAGAAAGTTATGTCTTCACTTGCACATATATTTACATGCAAGGTATGGCTAAATCATACAACATAACTTCAAATGTTACTTATAAATAGTCTCGCCACACATTAAGCTGTTCCCATTCCGGATTTGACTGTAAGTAATGAAGCGCGTGATTAATTTCACGCTCGGCTGCTTCTTTCGAAGAAGAAACAGCAACAAGCGCTAATTTCGTGCGTTGCCATACATTTTGATGGTCAATTTCCGCAATGGATACATTAAATTTTTGCTTAGTGCGGATAAGCATACGCTGTAAAACAGCACGTTTTTCCTTCAAAGAATGGGCAGTTTGAATCATGAATTCAACTTCTGCATAAACAATCATTATACGCGTTTAACTTCTTCCATAATATAGGCTTCAATAATGTCGCCTTCTTTAATATCGTTGAAGTTTGTAATTGTAATACCACATTCGTAACCTTTGGCAACTTCTTTAACTTCATCTTTGAAACGTTTAAGTGTATCTAATTCACCTTCAAAAATTACTACATTATCGCGGATTACACGTACGCCAGAATCACGAGTTACTTTACCTTCTGTTACGTATGAACCAGCAATTGTACCAACTTTTGATACTTTAATTGTTTGGCGAACTTCTGCTTGACCAATAATTTTTTCTACGAATTCTGGATCAAGCATACCTTTCATTGCTTGTTCAATTTCCTCGATTACTTTATAGATAATGCGGTGTAAACGAATATCTACGCCTTCTTCTTCTGCTGCACGTTTTGCATTGATATCTGGACGAACGTTGAAGCCAATAACAATTGCATTTGAAGCCGCTGCAAGAGAAATATCTGATTCTGTAATCGCTCCAGCGCCAGTGTGAATAATTTTCACGTTTACGCCTTCAACATCAATTTTCATTAATGATGCTGCCATAGCTTCTACAGTACCTTGAACGTCAGCTTTAACAATTAAGTTAAGCTCTTTCATTTCGCCTTGACTCATTTGTTCAAACAAGTTATCAAGCGTTACACGTTGCTTTTCTGAACGTTGTGCTTGAATCGCTGACATTGCACGTGTTTCACCAACTTGGCGTGCTGTTTTTTCATCTTCAAAGACAACGAAACGGTCGCCAGCTTGTGGTACTTCATTTAAGCCTGTGATTTCTACTGGCGTTGATGGTCCAGCTTCTTTCACACGACGGCCTTTATCATTTACCATAGCACGTACTCGACCAAAAGTATGGCCGACAACAATTGGATCCCCAACTTTTAATGTCCCGTCTTGTACTAAAAGTGTTGCAACAGAGCCACGACCTTTATCTAGCTGTGCTTCAATTACTGTACCAAGTGCTAAACGATTAGGGTTCGCTTTTAATTCTCCAACTTCAGCAACAAGTAAAATCATTTCAAGTAATGTGTCAATGCCTTCACCTTTTAATGCAGAAATTGGTACGAAAATAGTTTCGCCACCCCAAGCTTCAGGAACTAGGCCATGTTCTGTTAACTCTTGCATTACACGGTCTGGATTAGCTGAAGGTTTATCCATTTTATTGACTGCAACGATAATTGGTACTTCCGCTGCTTTTGCGTGGTTAATCGCTTCTACTGTTTGTGGCATTACGCCATCATCCGCAGCTACTACTAAAATTGTTAAGTCCGTTACTTTTGCACCGCGCGCACGCATCGTTGTAAATGCAGCGTGTCCTGGTGTATCTAGGAACGAAATCTTTTTGTCGCCTTCGGTAACTTGATAAGCACCGATATGCTGAGTAATACCTCCAGCCTCACCAGCTGTAACTTTAGTATTGCGAATAGAGTCTAACAATGTAGTTTTACCATGGTCAACGTGACCCATAATTGTTACTACAGGAGGACGTTCTGATAATTCCGCCTCGTTAACTTCTTCTGTTTGTTCGAAGTGTGTTTCTAAATCCGTAATATCTACACGAATTTCTTCTTCAACTTCTACACCATAGTCTGCGCAAATTAGTTCAATTGCATCCTTATCTAATTCTTGGTTAATTGTTGCCATTACACCAAGCATAAATAATTTTTTAATAATTTCTGATGGTTCACGGTGTAATTTTTTAGCTAATTCCGCTACAGAAAGTGATTCAACAAAAGTAATTTTTTCTGGTAATTCCTTTTGTTTCACTGGTAGACTTGGTTGATGTGTTTTTGGATGGCGACGTTTCCCGCCATGAATTCCTGGTTTTGGACGTTGGTTGTAACCGCCGCCACCTCTACGATTATTATTATTATTATTATTATTGTTATTATTTGTCATATTTCTATTTTGATTACCTTTTGTATTCTTAGATTTTTCGTTAGACGAATTTGAGTTTTGATACGTTTGTTGCTGATTATTGGCTTTAGGCTTGGAAGTAGCAGATTGCTGCTTTTGCCCATCTTGCTTTTTCACCGGTTGCTGTGATTTTTGCGATACGTTTTGAGTAGGTTGCTTCACATCTTTTACATTATTAAATGTTTGGTTTAACTTTGTCACTATGTCTTTTTCTAACATTGACATATGATTTGTTACACTAACATTTAATTTATTAAGTGCTTCAATAACCTCTTTACTCGTTTTATTCACTTGTTTCGCATATTCATGAACTCTGATTTTGGTCATCTGCTCACCCCCGATTATTTTTCGTTGAGTAGACTAGACAATTTGCTTGCAAAACCTTTATCGGTAATAGCTAAAGCCACTCGGGCCTCCTTACCTGTAGCATGTCCTAGATCATAACGATCACCAATTACATGATACTCAACGTTGTAATACGTGCATTTATCTTGAATTTTTTTGCTAGAGTTTTTAGAAGCATCGTTTGCAAGCAGTACTAGCTTAGCATTACCATTGCGGACTTCCTTTACTACTAACTCTTCTCCTGAAATCACTTTACGGGCTCTTGCGGCTATCCCAAGCAAATTATACACCGCTTGATTATTAATCATATAATAGACTCCCTACGAATTAACAAAATAAGCTCATCGTAAATTTCTTCAGGAATTTTCACATCAAGTTGGTGCCCTAAAACGTTTTTCTTACGGGCGATTTCAATTGCCTTTTCCGATTTAGAGACATAGGCACCACGTCCGGGTTTTTTTCCGGAAACATCAACACTTACCTCGCCCTCTTTCGAACGAACGACACGAATCATTTCTTTCTTTGGTAACATTTCTCCGGTAGCTACACATTTTCGAAGAGGTACTTTTTTATTAATAGCCATAAGAATCACCTTTCCTCTCTGAAGCTTGTCGTAAGAGGTGGACTAGCCATGCACCACATTGGTTATATATATTTGGATTTTAACCATGATATTTCCCAATGTAGGCTCTGCCATTATTCAGTCGACGCAGCTAAACGCCCACTGAATAATGGCAGCTAACTAGTCACACGGGCTTTCTTACTTATTCTTCGTCGTCTTGATATAAGTCAACTGTCACATCATCAAAATCACTTTCTTCATCCTCAGCAGGTACGAAAGTGCTTGTTGCAGATGGATAAATACCTAACTCACGAGCATCTGTTTCACTCTTAATATCAATTTTCCAGCCAGTTAGCTTAGCAGCTAAACGAGCATTTTGACCACGTTTACCAATTGCTAGTGATAATTGATAGTCTGGAACAACAACAGTAGTAGATTTTTCTTCTTCATTAACTTGAACATCTAAAACTTTAGATGGGCTAAGAGCATTTGCTACAAATACAACTGGGTCTTCTGACCATTCAACGATATCGATTTTTTCACCGTTTAATTCATTTACAATCGTTTGCACACGAGCGCCTTTTGCTCCTACACATGAACCTACTGGATCTACCTCTTCGTTATGTGCGTAAACAGAAATTTTAGAACGATCCCCTGCTTCACGAGCAATTGATTTAATTTCTACAATACCTTCATAAATTTCAGGTACTTCCATTTCAAATAAGCGGCGTAATAGACCAGGATGTGTGCGTGAAACAATAACTTGTGGTCCACGTGTTGTACGTTCAACCTTTGTAATATAAACCTTGATGCGATCGTGTGGATGGTATGTTTCACCTTGAATTTGTTCGTTTTGCGGTAATGCAGCCTCTACTTTTCCTAGACCTACGTAAATATTACGAGCATCTAGACGCTCAACTACACCCGTCACGATATCATCTTCACGGTCCACATATTGTTCGTAAATTAGGCCACGTTCTGCTTCGCGTACACGTTGTGTAACAACTTGTTTTGCTGTCTGTGCAGCAATACGCCCAAAGTTTCGAGGTGTTACTTCTTGCTCAACCACATCTTCCAATTGATATGCAGGGTTGATAGCTTTGGCATCTTCTTCAGAGATTTGTAAACGGTCATCTTCTACTTCTTCAACAACATCTTTGCGTGAAAAGACACGAATAGAGCCCTTATCTAAGTTTAAGTCAACACGAACATTTTGTGCTTGATTGAAGTTGCGTTTGTAAGCTGTAACTAATGCCGCTTCTATTGCTTCAATTAACACATCTCTTGAAATTCCTTTTTGTTCTTCTAGCGCATTTAGCGCATCTAACAAATCACTACTCATTTTTGTTTTCACTCCTAAATATGCATTATGCTTAAAAATCGATGGCTAGTCGTGCCAATGCGATTTTTTCTTGTTCAATTGTTACTGTAATTTTACGCGTTTTAATGCGTACTTCCATCACTAATGTATGTTCATCGTATGACGTTAAGTAGCCTTGGAATTCCTTCATGTCCTTAATGGGCTCATAGGTTTTAACATAAATAAATTTGCCAATCGCTTTTTCAAAATCAGTATCTTTTTTTAATGGACGTTCTGCTCCAGGTGAAGAAACTTCTAAATAATAGTTTTGTGTAATTGGATCATTTTCATCCAATAGCAAACTTAGTCGTTCACTAACTTGAGCACATTGTTCAATGTCAATTCCACCTTCAGGTGTATCCACATAAACACGTAAAAACCAATTACGTCCTTCTTTTACGAACTCGACATTTACTAGCTCAAGATTCAACTCTTCAACAATCGGTTTAGCGAGCTCTTCAACTAAAGATGGTACTTTGCTCATTGTTTCCTCCTGTATCTATCAAATTCTGGCGTAATAAAACAGAAATTCCACCAGTAGCTTTGGTGAAATTTAACGGTCTTACCTGCTGTTAGTCAAAAATTTGTTTTGCTACGGTATAACAACAGAAAAGAGCGGGAAGGTCCCACTCTTTTGCTGGAAAAATATCAACAAATTATTACCATAAGGATAGCATAGTTTACGGTACAATGCAAATTTCCTTTTTCTAGACACCTAATCAATTATGCCTCTGCATAATTGCGTCCTGAATCGGCTTTGTGATTAGGCCTGCATGACGCAGGTCAGTTAGCCGTTATCGCATGGATGCGATGATTTTAGGCTAACATCCTATGTTAACTCCTTTCCGATCCCGTGACATCCGCCGGAGGCTTTGGGCCAACGTGATGTTGGTCACTCAGTCGTCGCCACAGGACGTGGCGTTCTTAGACTGAGTTCCTCTATTACAGCGGATGTTTGGAAATCCGCTGTAAGAAGTTAAAGATTGTGTCTAGAAATTAAAATTTGTGCTTTATTTTATGCTCATCATCATAAAGTGGGGTTGATTTCCGTTCCTACTGAGCGCTTTCCTGGGGGCGTCCGACGAGCCGCTTGGGCCAAAAGGATGTTGGCCGAAGGCGTACGTGATGCTCTTTGTCTTCATTCCTCTATTGCTATTCCCAAAGGAGTAGCCAGCCTTCACTTCAATCAACTTATATACATGGTATACAGTTTAATAAATGTCACACTCAACTTTATAAGCCTTAATTTGAGCAAAAGGCTTATAAGTTATTCGTTATTGATGATGAAGCCTTCACTTCTTATTTTAGAAAAGTGATAACTGATTCGCATCAGGCATCCCTTCTAAACAACCTAATTGATCCATGTACTCTATTAATGTCTTGGATACTCGACCTCGTTGCTGTAAATCTTCCTTCGATAAAAATTCTCCGTCCTCACGTGCTGCCACAATTTGTTTCGCAACGTTTGTACCGAGTCCAGGAATCGCATCGAATGGTGGAATTAACGAGTTCCCATCAATGATAAATTCACTAGCCTGCGAACGATATAAATCGACCTTCTGGAAGCTCATACCACGCTCACACATTTCAAGTGCTAGTTCCATCACAGTTAATAAGTTTTTTTCTTTTGTTGAAGCATCTAAGCCCTTCATATTGATTTCATCAATTTTTGCACGAATCATTTGCGAGCCCTGTACCATGGCAATTAAATCAAAATCATCTGCACGTACTGTGAAATACGCTGCATAATAAAGAATCGGGAAATGTACCTTAAACCATGCAATACGAACAGCCATTAACACGTAAGCTGCCGCATGGGCTTTCGGGAACATATATTTTATCTTTTTACATGATTCGATATACCAGCCTGGTACTTTATTCGCCAGCATTTCTGCCTCAAACTCTTCAGATAAACCTTTCCCTTTACGTACAGACTCCATAATTTTAAATGCCAGTGACGGTTCTAGCCCTTGGTAAATTAAATACACCATAATATCGTCACGACAGCCAATTACTTCTTTCAGCACGCATGTACCATTCTGAATTAATTCTTGTGCATTACCAAGCCATACGTCCGTTCCGTGTGAAAGTCCTGAAATTTGCACAAGCTCTGAGAATGTTGATGGCTTTGTGTCTTCAAGCATTTGGCGTACAAAACGAGTACCGAACTCAGGAATGCCGAGTGTTCCGGTCTTACAGCCAATTTGTTTTTCTGTTACGCCTAAAGATTCTGGAGTACTAAAGATTTTCATAACGACTGGATCATCTGTTGGAATCGTTTTTGGATCAATTCCTGATAAATCCTGCAACATACGAATCACAGTCGGATCATCGTGTCCAAGAATATCAAGCTTTAAAATATTATCGTGAATGGAATGGAAATCAAAGTGCGTCGTACGCCATTCTGCATCCTGAGCATCTGCAGGGAATTGCACTGGTGAGAAATCATAAATATCCATATAATCTGGTACTACGATAATCCCCCCAGGGTGTTGTCCTGTAGTACGTTTTACGCCTGTACAGCCTTGCACTAACCGATCTACCTCAGCACCGCGGAAATGCAAGTTGTTATCGCTAGCATAGCCCTTTACATAGCCATACGCTGTTTTTTCCGCAACTGTACCGATTGTTCCGGCACGATATACATAATCTTCACCGAATAATACCTTCGTATAGTTATGGGCTTGTGGTTGATATTCCCCGGAAAAGTATGACGATAGGTAAACATTTGATATTATCTCCAGCTTTTCCCCCGTCCCACACCGTACGTGACCCTTTCGGCGTCATACGGCGTTCCATCGTTAACTTTGTTGAAATTTATAAACTAAGTTTTGGATTTCCTACTTCCGTTCTTAGTTCGTTTATTTTATTTATTGCTTTCTTTTCGAATCGAGCTAGCATCTTTACATAACCTTTATAAGCGAGCGGGTCTTTTGTATGGACAAGCATGTGATAACTCCTCTTGATAATAATCAGGTTATCATAGTCGTCTGTTCCACCGTGAGCTGTCGGCTTAATATGATGACAAACGGCTTGATGCGGAGTAAGTCTTTCACCTGTTATTCCGCAACTCCCTTTTTGAGCCACATATTTACTCAGGCGATTATTTTCATACAAAACACTGTTAGCTTTATATATTCCTTTACGAAACATCTCAATTTCACGAACTGACACATGTTTTAAATCTTTATGAATTAAGGACCTGTCTTTCTCATTGTAAATCGTAAATTCAGGTTTTCTCTGTCCTCGTATATCATGTCGAATTGCTTCAATAGGATATACCAGCAATCCATTACTTTTAAATCTTTGATAATTGTAATCCCCATAAAATTTATCAATGACATTGTTTGTTTCCTTCGTTTTCACGAAAATGTTTCTAAACAACAATGATTTGATATTCGGATGCACTTTATGTCTTATTGCATTAAAATCTTGTGATATCCTGGTCGCAATTTTGTAATAGTTATGCAGTCCAAGAATATTTGCATTAAAGTTCATCACTTTTTCTGGAGTAGGACTTTTTCTAAGTTTAACTAATTGATACTTTATAACCCCTTGTACTTTTTCTTTTGCTTTAGGGTCCATTTTAGAATTTACGATATACCCTGTTTTAGAGTTACCTTTTGGAACTGCCCTAAATCGTATCCCTAAAAAATCTGTACCATTTTTACGTAGATTTGTGACTTTACTCTTCTCTTTACTTATCTCAAGCATGAGTCGCTCTTTTAGCCATTTTTCAACAGCTATTTTAATCTTTCGAGCGTTTTCAAAAGAGTTTGTAAAGATTTTAAAATCATCTGCATATCTGACAAGGTACATAGGCTTTAGCCTAGTTTTCTTTAGAGCATCCGTTTTATTTCGTTTCAATTTATAAGGCACTTTTGTCGGCTTTGTTTCCCACTGGTTCGATACCCACCAATCTAATTCGTTCAACACTATATTAGCAAGAAGCGGGGATAAGATACCGCCTTGTGGAGTTCCTTTAGTCGGAATACCTTCACCTGTAATTTCAGCTTTTAGCATCTTTTTAATAATTGTTAAAACTTTTTGGTCCCTTATACCAATTGTCCATAATTGCCTTATAAGCTTTTTATGATTAACGTTATCGAAAAATCCTTTTATATCTATATCGACCACAAAGTGTTGATGACTATGATTAACCAAATGGTAACACCTTGCTAATGCATCATGTGTACTTCTTTTCGGTCTAAATCCGTAGCTTTGAGGATGAAACCTAGCTTCTACAATCGGCTCCAGTACTTGTAGGAACATTTGCTGAATCAATCTATCTTCAATCGTAGGTATTCCAAGTGGTCTCATTTTTCCGTTTGGCTTCGAAATAAACAACCTTTTAACCGAATGTGGTGTGTAGTTTTCAAGTCTTTTTCTTATTATCTTTATTAGCTTGTCGGCATTCATTTTGTTTAAATGTTTAATTGTGTGTCCGTTTGTACCTTTCGTTTTACTACCTGTATTACTTTTTAGGTTACGAAAAGCGAGTAAAATATTTTCTTCAGAAATAATCAGCTTGTAAATATCTGTAAAGTATCGACCCTTTTCACTTTCTATAAAAAGGTTATCAAATGTCTCTTGTAAGCCAAAATATTCGTTATTTCTTAACTTTTGAATCATTAAGTCAGCCAACTAATCACTTCCTTTACGAAGTTTTCGTTCTCTTTAGTCATACTCGAATCTGACTTATTGTAGGTTTTGTTTCAACGTTAACGACTTGTGCCCTTCCCTCTGAAATGTTTTTTCCTCCGACTTATTGGTTATTCAGTCATCAACAGCATTTCTTCGTCAGTACTACGGCACTACTGCCACTCCTTTAAAGTATGTTATAGCCATTTTGCCTTTCCATACACCGTCTTCATCGAAGTGCAATCTTCTCTTACGTTAGGAGCTTCACACGTTCCACTATTTCTATCTGTACATAATTCCCGTAGGTTCCCTCTAAATTCCGCTAGGCTGGATTGTGCCTGTAACACAATATGGATTTTCATAACCTAACATTTACTCATCCACACCTAGAAGTCCTAAATGGACCCCGCAGCATTTCTACTACGTGACATTCACGAAAAGTCAGTCAAGGGTTCGTCTCGGTTATTCTACCGCTTCTAACCATAGGAATTTTATAGACGCCAGACCTATCATTCACAAGAGATTTCTATCTCTCTTTCCACAGCCGAATTGTTTGGGTGAACTTCAGCCTACTTTAACGAGCTTCAAACGTTTTAGGTATTTGCAAGACCATCTACGCTTGTCGTAGCTTCAGCGAGTGTGTTTCAAGGCGTTACCCTCTCATTCCACACTTCGAAATAGCAGTTCTACCAATTAAGGCGGTTAACCTTTTCAGTTAACAACGTGTCGCACTCAAATCGATATCAGGTACCTTGTCTCCTTTAAAGCCAAGGAACGTTTCGAATGGGATATCTTGCCCATCCTTTTTATACGGTGTCCCACATTCTGTACAATCTTTATTTGGTAAGTCATAGCCTGAGCTTACCGAACCATCATCAAAAAACTCGGAATGCTTACAGTTTGGACAAATATAATGAGGTGGAAGTGGGTTTACTTCAGTAATCTCCATAAATGTCGCAACTAATGAAGATCCAACAGATCCACGGGAACCTACTAAATAGCCATCAGCTAATGATTTTTTCACAAGCTTTGCAGAAATTAAATAAATTACTCCGAAACCATGGCCTAAAATTGACTTTAATTCTTTTTCAATTCGGGCCTTAACGATTTCTGGTAGTTCTTCTCCGTAAATACTATATGCCATTTCATAGGTTAAATTTGTGACCTCATCATCTGAGCCTTCAATTTTCGGTGTATATAAATCATCTTTAATTGGCTTAACATCACCAATCATATTTGCGACTTTTTGAGAGTTAGTGACAACTACTTCCTTCGCAAGATCCGGTCCTAAAAAATCAAATTCCTCAAGCATTTCATCAGTCGTTCTAAAATGAACTTCAGGTAGCTTCGATCTATTTAGGATGTTGGCGCCACCTTGAGAGCCAATTAGAATTTGTCTGAACATCCCATCTGTCGGATCTAAGTAATGGACATTGCCGGTTGCTACAACTGGTTTATCCATCTTCTTCCCTAGCTTTACTAACTTGCGAATAATATCTTCAAGTGTCCATTCATCACGTATGACATTGCGCTCAATTAACGGTGCATACACTGCCTTTGGTTGAACTTCAATATAATCATAAAATCTCGCAACTTGCTCCGCTTCCTCTGGGGATTTATTCATCATCGTCTCAAATAATTCACCATTATTACAACCTGATCCGACTAATAAACCTTCTCTATATTGCTCTAGAACCGCTCGTGTTACGCGAGGTACACGATAGAAAGTTTTAGTATGGGAGTGGGTGACTAATTTAAATAAATTTTTTAGTCCAGCATTATCTACCGCTAATATTGTGCAGTGCATTGGGCGTCCCTTTTTATAAGCATCTCCACCACCAACATGCTTATTAAAGTCGTCGTGGTATTTGATATCTAATTCATCTGCGTCTTTTAACAACTGTAAAAGTAAGTAACCAGTTGCTTCTGTATCATAAATAGCTCGGTGATGCTGGGTTAATTCAATATTGAATTTTTTACAAAGTGTATTTAAACGATGGTTTTTCATCGTTGGATAAAGCATTCTCGCAAGCTCCAGCGTATCAATAACTGGATGAATCGTTCCCTCTAGCCCGAATTTTTTATAGCCAGTGTATAAAAAGCCCATATCAAACGATGCATTATGGGCTACTACTATGCCATCTCCGATAAATTCATGGAACTCTTTAATAACTTGTTCCACTTCTGGCGCGTTACGTACCATATCATCTGTAATACCTGTCAGTTCAATAGTCGTTGCTGAAAGTGGATGATGTGGATTTGCAAAGCTTTCGTATTTGTCTATAACATTTCCATCTTTAATTTTAACCGCTGCAAGCTCAATAATAGTATCGTAAGCAGTAGAGAGACCTGTTGTCTCAACGTCAAACACGACATAGGTAGTATCAGCTAATAATCGGTGCTCAGATGCATAAGCAATTGGTACACCGTCATCAACTAAATTAGCTTCCAGGCCATAAATAACTTTTATACCATGCTTTTTCCCTGCAGAATAAGCCTCTGGGAAGGATTGTACAACAGCATGGTCTGTAATAGCCACGGCTGGATGACCCCACTTTGCAGCCTGCGCAACAAGTCTATCAACCGGTGTAACAGCGTCCATTTGACTCATTGGTGTATGCAAATGTAATTCAACTCGTTTTTCTCCCTCTGGCGCCTTATCTTGTCGTGTTTCTTTTTTGATTTCATTGATATCATTTGCCATAACGATTAAATCACGAATGAATGTATCAGTTTGTACAGAGCCTCGGACTTTTACCCACATGCCTTTTTTCAAATGCTTCATAAGTTCCGCATCATCATTATCACGTGAGAACATTTTTACTACGATAGAATCCGTATAGTCGGTAATTTTAATTTGTAATAAAGAGCGACCACTTTTCAGCTCCCTAATTTCCGTATCAAAAACAAAACCTTCTATGATAACACGACGTTCTTCCTCAACAATGCGTTTAATTTCCATTGTTTCATCGTCTTTAATTAACATACCAAGCTGGAATGGTCGGTCACCAAGGTTCGCAATAGCTGGATTTTCTTTCTTCTCTTGCTCACGTTTTTGATAATCTTGTATCGCTTGCTGAGCTAAAGCTGCTTCCTCTAAACGTCTCTGTTCCATGAAAGCTTCCTGTGCCGCAATCATTTCTTCCGTTTGATCTTGAAGCACAAAATCTATCACAATGTGTGGGAAGCCAAATTGGCTATAGCTTTCGGAAAGCTTTTCTGCATACTTTGTTTTCAGCATCATAAATTCCATTTCTTGCATGCAAGATAAAGTGATTTTTTGCCCATTCCACATAGGCATTTGCGATGCTAGACAATTTTTTAAAGGTGGCGCCATCTCATCTATTTGTTCTACTACTGTTAGCCAATATTGTTGGACAAGTTCTTCCGTAACATTTTTCTCTACAGTATCAAAAGTTGTGTGGATTTGAGCGATTGCTGAAAATTTTTCAGTCAAACGAGTCCGAAATAGTTGGTATAGTGGAAAAGGAAGTACATCTCGTAATTTAATAGTAAAATTCCATAGCCTGTTCTTTTTGTGTACAGTTAGGCGTGATAATTCACCTTCTTCAAAAAAGGACATATACACATCATCTGTTAACTCTAGTTGTTGCAAGAGCATTTGAAACTTAGTTCTTGCTTCTTGTTGCTGTTCCAATCTATTGACACCTACTTTCAGAAAGAGGCAGTCTTTAAAGCCCCTTGTTTTATTTCCTCACCAACGTTTACGAACCAAAGAAAAAATTCGCTCCCTTTCCGCGGGCGACCGTCAAGCCTCACAAATCCTAAACATCTATGAATTCATGCTTGGCTCGCTGTCCCCGAGAAGTGGCGCGAATCTTTTATCTATTTAATGCCATTTTCATCCTTTTTGGGACAAGCCGTTTTAAAGGAAAATCAATTATGCCTTGGAATAATTGCGTCTGGAATGGCTTTGTGCTTAGGCCTGCAGGATGCAGGTCAGTTAGCCGTTATCGCATTTTGGATGCGATGATTTTAGGCTAACATCCCCTAAGAACTCCTCTCCGATTCCGTGACATCCGCCGGAGGCATTAGGCCAACACGAAGTTGGTCACTCAGTCGTTGCCACAGGACGTGGCGTTTTTAGACTGAGTTCCTCTATTTCAGCTGTGCTTGGACAACCACTAAAAAGTAGCTTAAAACCCGTATTCATCTCACCACCATTGAGATGGGAGACTACAGCTGAAAGAAGTTAATTTTTGCGGAAAAATTCATTTAAGCGATCAATAACCTCTTCTTTTTTCCATTCGAACGTTTCACCTGTTTGACGGAATTTAACCTCAACAATACCTTCAGTTGCTTTTTTACCTACTGTTACACGGACAGGTAAGCCAATTAAGTCAGCATCTGCGAATTTAACTCCAGCGCGCTCAGCACGATCATCTAATAGCACATCATAACGGTAAGATTTCAATAAGCCATATAGCTCATCAGCTAATGCAACCTGTGTTTCATCCTTTGTATTAACAGGAACAACATGGATATCATAAGGAGCTAATTGTGTTGGCCATACAAAACCATTTTCATCTTGGAAATGCTCTGCAACAGCAGCTAAAATACGTGATACACCAATACCATAGCATCCCATAATAAATGGTTGTGATTTACCTTGTTCATCTAAGAATGTACCATTCATTTTTGCAGAGTAAGTTGTTCCTAATTTGAAAATATGACCAACCTCAATACCTTCTGCAAATTTGATAATTCCTTGTCCATCTGGAGATGGATCACCCACTTGAATAAAACGAATATCTAAGTATTCATTCACAGCAAAATCACGTTCTGGATTAACATTTACTAAATGGAAACCATCTTCATTTGCACCGGCTACACCGTTACGAATAGATTTAATAGCATTGTCAGCTACTACTTTTACGTCTACTGGTAATTTAACAGGACCGATTGAACCAACACCGCAGCCTAATAAATCACGGATTGCCGCTTCACTAGCAAGCTCAACAGAACCAGCATCAAGTGCATTTTTCAGTTTAATATCATTAATTTCGTGATCTCCACGAGCAAGTACTACAACTAATTCCCCATCAACATCAAACACTAATGATTTAATGACATTTGAAGGATCAACATTTAAGAAAGCTGATACTTCTTCAATTGTTTTTTGGTCTGGTGTTGCCACTTTTTCAAGGTCTTTTAATGCTTCATCTGATGGTTGATAGTCTACAAGAACTTCTGCCATTTCGATGTTTGCAGCATAATTAGACGTGTCAGAGTATGCAATTGTATCTTCCCCAATTTCAGAAAGAACCATAAATTCATGTGTACCTTTACCACCGATTGAGCCTGCATCTGCAATAACTGCACGATAGTTTAAGCCTAGACGAGAGAAAATATTTGAATAGGCATTATACATATCATCATATGTTTCATCTAAACTTTCACGTGATGCATGGAAAGAGTATGCATCTTTCATAATAAACTCTCTTCCTCGTAGTAAACCAAAGCGAGGACGTTTTTCATCACGGAATTTAGTTTGAATTTGATAAAGTGTTATCGGTAATTTTTTATATGATTTAATTTCATCACGTACTAAAGTTGTAATCACTTCTTCATGTGTTGGCCCTAATGCGAAATCACGATCATGACGGTCCTTTAAACGCATTAATTCTGGACCGTATTTTTCCCAGCGGCCTGATTCCTGCCAAAGTTCCGCAGATTGTAATGAAGGCATTAAAAGCTCAATTGAATTGATTGCTTCCATCTCTTCACGAATAATGTTTTCTATTTTTGTTAACACACGTTTTGCAAGCGGTAAATACGAGTATACCCCACTTGTATTTTGACGAATAAACCCTGCACGTAGTAATTGCTTATGTGATTTTACCTCTGCATCAGCAGGTACTTCACGTAGCGTTGGGATAAATGTTTTACTTTGCTTCATTCAGTGTTCCACCTTTTTAATAGATAAGTTTTTATACTCTAATTAGCATAAACAAATTTAGCTTTGAACGCAATGTTTCAAAAAAATTGCGTTCAAAGCTATGTTTTTTCAATCAATTTTCACCTTGGCGTAATTGCCAGGGCTTCCTTTAAATATGTTTTACTTGAAAAACTTAACTTTACTTCATTTAGTTAAAAGAAAAATCTTTGTATATCGTTCCAAGTAACTACGACCATTAAAATCATCAATAGTACGATACCGACAAAATGCACAAGACCCTCTTTTTGACGATCGATTGGTTTACCTCTTACTGCTTCGAAGCCAAAGAATAATAGACGTCCTCCGTCAAGTGCTGGAAGCGGTAGTAAGTTCATTATACCAAGGTTAATACTTAACATCGCTGCCCAATTCATTAAATTCATGAATCCATATTGAGCTACCTGCTCTGTCGCTTTATAAATTCCTACTGGACCTGATAGAGCATCTATCGTGAATTTACCGGTAATTAACATACCAAGCAATTCAAATATTTTAGCAGTCATATTATACGTTTCTTGAGCGCCATAAACAACAGCCTTTAATGGATTAAATTCTCGTGGACTCTCATACTTAACCCCTATTTGACCATATTTTTCGCCATTTTGTTCTACTTCTTTTACCTTCATATTTAGGTTAACTTGCTGACCATTTCGATCAACTGTTACATTAATATTTTCACCTGGGTGATCTTGTACAATTGCAGCCAGGTCTTGCCATTTTTTAACAACTTGTCCATCAATGTCAACTACTCTATCTCCTGCAAGCATTCCTGCCTGTGCAGCTGGATCATTTTCTACTACTTCTGTGATGATTGGCTCATACGTAGGTACACCATTAATTAACCCAATTAGCAGATAAATAAAAAAAGCTAAAATAAAGTTAAATAACGGGCCTGCAAAGATTGTCATAGCTCGTTGACCGACTGTTTTAGCGTTAAATTGACGATCATATGGTGCAATTAACGTTTCTTTACCGTTTTCTACAAGAATACAATCTCTCGCAACATTATAACGAACTAATTTTTCTTCTTCATCATAGCCTTCTACAAATAATTCATTTTCTAAATCGGCACGCTCAACTTCTAAAAATAACAAATCTGGTAATTGCTTATTATTTTGATTAAAGATAATTTTCTTTACAACATTATCTTCATCTACAATAAGCCCTACTCGATAGCCCGGCTGTAATTCGGTACCATCCATGTCCTCACCAGCCATACGTACATAACCACCAATCGGCAATAAACGTAACGTATAGATTGTTTCACCATGTGTTTTTCCATAAATTTTTGGTCCCATACCAATTGCAAATTCTCGAACCATAATTCCTGCTCGTTTCGCGAATAAGAAGTGACCAAATTCATGGAAGAATACAAGTAGGCCAAATATCAAAATAAATGCAATAGCTGTTTGCATAAAACCCCACCTTTAAAAGCGAATAGTTAACGATATCTTTTCTCTTTATTTTACCATGTTTAACACTGTTTTTCTTGTTTCACTGTCTACATGCAAAATTGTTTGCAAATCTGGCACTAATATGTTGTTATGTGCTTGCATTACACGCTCAATCGTTTCGTCAATTTCTAGGAATGTTATTTTCCCTTGTAAAAATGCTGCAACCGCCGCTTCATTTGCTGCATTCATCGCTGTTAAAATTGTACCGCCTGTGCGCCCAGCTTCATATGCTAGTCGCAATGCTGGATAACGTTCAAAATCCATTTCTTTAAAATGTAACTGACCAATTTGTGCTAAATTGAGTCGTTGTCCGTTATGCAGCGGCATACGATCTGGGTAACTTAATGCATATTGGATAGGTACACGCATGTCCGGCGTACCAAGCTGTGCAATGACACTAGTATCATGATACTCAACTAGGGAGTGAATAATACTTTCTCTATGCAAAAGTACATCAATTTTATCATATGGCATATCAAATAAGACATGTGCTTCAATGACTTCTAGTCCTTTATTCATCATTGTAGCAGAATCTATCGTAATTTTCGCACCCATTGACCAGTTCGGGTGGTTTAGTGCATCTGCAACCGTTACATGCTTCAATTCCTCGCGTGTTTTGTCACGGAAGCTACCACCAGAAGCTGTAATAATTAAACGTTCAATATTTTTTGGATTCTCACCATTCATCGATTGGAAAATCGCTGAATGCTCACTATCAACTGGCAAAATTGCCGCATTGTATTTCTTGGCTTCTGCCATCACTAAATGTCCAGCAGTTACAAGTGTTTCTTTATTGGCAATGGCAATTGTTTTGCCCATGCGAATTGCAGCTAATGTCGATTCTAGTCCAACACTTCCAAGAACCGCGTTTACTAGTACCGTCGAATCAGGATGTGTAGCTACCTCTACAAGCCCTTTTGCACCAAACGTAAAGTGAACTTGTGGATATTCTTTAGCGAGCATAATTGCATCTTCTTCTAACTGAACAGATACAAGCTCAGGCTTTAAAGTTTCAATCATTTCACGAGTTTTTTCGATATTTTTCCCTGAAGAAAACGCCACTAAATGAAAGGCATCGCGTTGTTCTTTTAAAATATCATAGGTTTGCCAACCGATTGAACCAGTTGCACCAAGTAAACTAATTTTTTTCACGACAAATTGTCCCCTTTTTCTATCTCAGCAAAAATGATATAGCACGATTATTACCACTCTGTTTAGAGGAAAATGCTATTATTATGGCTCATCAACATAACATAGAGTTAATTTCGTTTTTCGAGTCCGATGAGCCTCTATTGTTCCTAGTTAACAAAAAGATGTAAAAAATGTAGTAAAGGCACGACGAATAATAGACTATCAAAGCGATCTAAAATACCGCCATGTCCAGGTAAAATATTGCCTGAATCCTTTACATCAAAATGACGCTTGATAGCCGATTCCACTAAATCGCCCATTTGACCAATAATTGACGCAAAGATTGTGATGAAAATAAGTGAGACGTAACTATCTGTAAATGGATAAATTGCCTGCATCCCTAGAGCAAAGATTACTGCAATGACAATTCCCCCTATAAAACCTTCCACAGTTTTCTTCGGTGAAATTTCAGGCCACAACTTATTTTTACCTAGTTTTCTTCCTACAAAATATGCACCTGAGTCAGTTGTCCAAACTACAAGTAAACAATATACGACAAACTCTAAACCATAGCTTCGAGTTTCGATTAAGTAATGGAAGCCTAATCCGACATAAAACGCACCTAATAAAATAAATGCAACTTCATCGAATGTAATTTTATTTTTTACAAGTACTACGTATATGAGCAATAGCATCATTAGACCATACACAACCATTAAATTGGAGGAATAGCCTATTGCATCTACCACCTTATTTGACCAGTTAGTTGGTATTACAAGTAATATTAATGTTAGTAACCCTAAAAATCCAGGTACTGAAAAAAGTGAAATACCTTTCATTTTTAGTATTTCATAAAAGCCCACAACAGCCATTGCAAGCACAAGTATTGTAAATGGCACTTTTCCATAAATAACAAATGGAATAAATAGTGCTGCTGCAATTATTGCCGTAATAATTCGTTGTTTCAAGTTGATTCTTCTCCCTTCAACCCACCGTAACGGCGATTACGTTTCTGGTAGTTTTCCACCGCTTTCAGTAAGTTTTCCTCGCTAAAATCTGGCCATAATGTATCTGTAAACCAAAATTCTGTATAAGCGAGCTGCCATAACATAAAATTGCTTAATCGCACTTCACCACTTGTACGAATTAATAGATCTGGCTCTGGCAGATGAGCCGTCATTAAATGAGATGTCAAGCATTCTTCTGTTATGTCTTGCATCGTTAATTGACCATCCTGCACCTTCTGAAGCATTGTTTTCATGGCGTTAACCATTTCCGAACGACTTCCATAATTCAGAGCAAAATTTAAAATTAATCCTGTATTATGCTTCGTCTCTTCCATCGCCTCAAACAACGCCTTTTGCGTATGTGCCGGTAACAAAGATGGATCACCTATCATTTCAACACGTACATTGCGTTCCATCATTTCAGGTAAAAAGGAACCTAAAAATTCTACAGGTAAACGCATTAGGAAATCGACCTCTGGTTTTGGCCGCTTCCAATTTTCTGTAGAAAACGCGTATACCGTTAAAACTTTAATACCTAGATCTGACGCAAATCTAGTTACCTTTCGTACCGTCTTCATACCTTCATGGTGCCCAGCAACACGTGGCATGGCACGTTTCTTTGCCCAACGTCCATTTCCGTCCATAATAATCGCGACATGGGCAGGAATTGGCTCGTTTTTAGCAATGGCAACACGTTCCTCCAATGATAGTGTATCTATATTTATTTGTTTACCTAATAGCTTTTTAAACATGCTAACTCCCCCACTACAACTAATCAGACGTATACTAACCTATCATAACAAACAAAAGCGCTTTTTGTCTTTTTTTTCCCCTCTAAATTGACTATGTATGAACTACCTTATTTTAGAACTACCTACATCGTAAGATATCACCATATGTTGAGTTAACTTTTGAACAGCTGAGTATAGTTCTAAACGATAATCAACTTAACATGACATATTACGACTTTTGGTGATGAACTCTTTATAAAGAGGGGCTTTTAAGACTTTTATCACGCCCACTCAACTTAAGGTTAAAATGGGGTATTGCTCCCCTTAAAATAATGTATTTTAGTTCATATAAAGAATAGTTCTTCTTAATCTTAAAAGAAAGCAAAAATAGATGAAAGATACTTCCCTTAAAACAATTAAAGTTCCACTATCTCAGTAAATGTTTGGACACCCGCTGAATGAAGATACTTTAACAGTAAAGAGAAAAGACGTCCTTTATATATAGGACGCCTTCATCTCATCAAAAAGTTCCATCGTAGATATGCAAAGCGAGTTGCTTACACTTCTAGAATTTCTTTTTCTTTTTCTTTCGTCACTTGATCTACTTTAACGATGAAATCATCGGTTAATTTTTGAATATCTTCACCGTAGCCACGTAGATCGTCTTCTGTGATTTCGCCAGCTTTTTCAAGTTTTTTTAGATCATCATTAGCATCGCGACGAACATTACGTACTGCAATTTTTGCATCCTCTGCTTCTTTTTTAACTTGCTTCACAAGATCTTTACGACGCTCTTCTGTTAAAGCAGGGATCATTAAACGAATAACAGATCCATCATTTGTTGGTGTAATACCAATATCTGATTTCATAATTGCTTTTTCGATTTCACCTAAAATTGTTTTATCGTAAGGTGTAATTACTAATAAACGTGCTTCCGGTACCGAAACACCTCCAAGCTGATTAATCGGTGTTGGTGCACCATAATAATCAACCGTAATGCGATCTAATAGTGAAGCATTTGCACGACCTGCACGGATTGAAGCTAGTTCACGTGAAAAAGCTGCAATTGTTTTGTTCATTTTTTCTTTAGCTTGTTCTAAAACTTGTTTAGCCATTATACATTCCTCCTAACAACTGTTCCAATTTTCTCGCCTTGTACGGCACGTTTAATATTACCTGGTTCCGTAATTGAGAAGACAATTAACGGAATATCGTTATCCATACATAAAGTAGAAGCTGTTGAATCCATTACTTGTAAGCCTTGTTGGATAACATCTAAGTATGTGAGTGTATCATATTTAATGGCAGTTGCATCTACTTTTGGATCTGCAGAATAAACACCATCTACATTATTTTTAGCCATTAAAATTGCATCTGCGTCGATTTCAGCTGCACGTAACGCAGCTGTAGTATCAGTAGAGAAGAATGGGTTACCAGTACCTGCTGCAAAAATAACTACACGTTTTTTCTCTAGATGACGAACTGCTTTACGGCGAATATACGGCTCTGCTACTTGTGTCATTACAATAGAAGATTGCACACGTGTTTCAATTCCTAATTTCTCTAGTGCATCTTGTAACGCTAAAGAGTTCATAACCGTTGCTAGCATACCCATATAATCGGCTGCTGCACGATCCATCCCCATTTCGCTACCGATTTTTCCACGCCATATATTACCGCCACCTACAACAACAGCAACTTCTACATCAAGATCTACTACTTGTTTTACCTCTTCTGCAACAGCCTTGATAATTTTTGGTGATAAACCGAAGCCCGCTTCCCCAGCTAACGCTTCACCACTTAATTTTATAACTACTCGTTTATATTGTGGCACACTCATTGTAAACCTCCGTCAGACTTTATTTAGAACATCTTTATTCCCTTTTCCATTATAGTATAAATAACAATAATTGCTAGTTATGAATAAGGCAGAATAGGAAATTATATGGCTCATCACCATAACATGTGGTTGATTTTAATTCCGAATGGGCTTTCCTGGGGGCGTCCGATGAGCCGCTTAGGCAACAGATGTTATTTGTGCGAAAGCGCAGTACTAACGTAGCGACAGCGACACGACGTTGGTCACGAAGGCGTTATCACAGGACGTGATGCTTTTAAGCCTTCGTTCCTCTATTGCGGATCCCCAAGAAGTCGCCCAGCCACCACTCTAATCAACTTTTATACTTAGTATAAGTGTTAACAAATGTCATTCACAATTTTCAGTGGATGAACTAATTATATCTTTTTTCTCTCATTTCGGAAAAATAGGGAACACGCTATGTTGTGTTCCCCATTTTTTGTCTAGAAAATCTAGATATTATTTGATTAGGATCAAACGCAAGTAAATTAGTTACCTTTAACTTGGCTCATTACTTCTTCAGCAAAGTTATCTTCACGTTTTTCGATACCTTCACCTACAGCGTAACGTACGAAGCCGTTTACTGAACCGCCAGTTGAAGCAACGAAGTCACGTACTTTTTGATCTGAGTTTTTAACGAATGTTTGGTCAAGTAAGCAAACATCTTCGAAGTATTTACCAAGACGACCTTCAACCATTTTTGCTACGATGTTTTCTGGTTTACCTTCGTTAAGAGCTTGTTCAGTTAATACTTTACGCTCACGTTCAACTTCATCAGCAGAAACTTCGTCGCGAGAAACGTAAGTAGGGTTAATAGCTGCGATATGCATAGCAACATCTTTTGCAGCAGAAGCATCTGTAGAACCTTCTAAAGTAACTAATACACCGATGCGGCCGCCCATGTGTAAGTAAGAACCGAATGCATCTGCATCAGTTTTTGTTTTCACTTCGAAACGACGAAGAGTAATTTTTTCACCGATTGTTGCAATCGCTGTTGAAATTTGGTCAACAATTTTTACACCTTCAGCATTTGCAATCTCTAATGCAGCTTCAACTGTTGCAGGTTTAGCAGCAAGTAATTGTTCAGCTAATGAAGCAACTAATACTTGGAATTTATCGTTTTTAGAAACGAAGTCAGTTTCAGCATTTACTTCTAGGATGATTGCATCGTTACCATTTTCTAAAATGTAAGTTGTACCTTCTGCAGCGATACGGTCAGCTTTTTTAGCAGCTGAAGAAAGACCTTTTTCACGTAGGAAATCGATTGCAGCATCAATATCGCCATCAGTTTGTACTAACGCTTTTTTACAATCCATCATTCCAGCGCCAGTTTTTTCACGTAATTCTTTTACTAATTGTGCAGTAATGTTTGCCATTTAGTGTTTCCTCCTCAAATTGGTTGTACAAATTTTAGTGATAAGTTCTAAAAAAGGTGATAAGGGTTTTGAGCCACTTATCACCTTTTTGTAAACGTGAATTACTCAGCAGCAGCTTCTACAGCTGGAGCTTCCTCTTCACCTTGTTTTGACTCGATTAAAGCGTCAGCCATTTTAGCAGTTAAAAGTTTAACAGCGCGAATAGCATCATCATTAGCAGGAATTACGTAGTCGATTTCATCTGGATCACAGTTTGTATCAACAATACCTACTAGAGGGATGTTTAATTTAATAGCTTCTGCAACAGCAATACGTTCTTTACGTGGGTCAACCACGAACATTACGTCTGGAAGAGCGTGCATATCACGGATACCGCCTAAGAATTTGATTAGACGTTCGTGTTCTTTTTTAAGTTGGATTACTTCTTTTTTAGGTAGAACTTCAAAAGTTCCATCTTCTTCCATTTTTTCGATTGCTTTCATACGTGCAACACGTTTTTGAATTGTACCGAAGTTTGTAAGAGTACCACCTAACCAACGTTGGTTGATGTAGTAGTTGCCTGAACGTTCAGCTTCATCTTTGATCGCTTCTTGTGCTTGTTTTTTCGTACCAACGAAAAGAACTTTACCACCGTCTTGACCAACTTGACGCATGAAGTCATAAGCTTCCTCTAATTTTTTAACAGTTTTTTGTAAGTCGATGATGTAGATCCCGTTACGCTCAACGAAGATATATTTCTTCATTTTTGGGTTCCAACGACGAGTTTGGTGACCGAAATGTACACCAGCTTCAAGTAATTGTTTCATAGAAATTACTGACATGTGTATTTCCTCCTAGTATGTTTGGTTTTTATCCTCCGCATTTATCACTTGCAACAAGCTACCCTAAGCTTAGAGCACCACTTACTACATCAAAATGCGTGTGTATTAATAACACCATTTGCAACTATATCATAGCTTTATACCATTCGCAACTGTTTTAGTGATGAAATTTCAATAAAAGCTCGATTTCTGTCTTTCCTTTTTGAAGTTGCTTGGCAATTTCTTCTGCAGTTTTACCTTGTTTCGCTAATTCAACAGCTTGTTGTTCGATCGTTAATGACTTTGCTTCTTCTTTTTTGGTTGCATCAGTTGGTTCTTGGGCTGATTGTGCCACCTTAGCCTCAGTTTTATTTGCATCATTTTTAGCACCAGTTTGCTGCTGACGTGAATAAGCATTGGCTACGATATTTTTGGGCACATAAACACGCGGTTCATTATCTAAACTAACAGAACCGTCTACTGTGCTTTCTTCCTTTGTCAGAGAAGGAGGTTGCTCCTGCTCCTTCTGTCTCACAATCTGTTCTTTCTGTTTCACAGCATTTTGAATTTCAGACTTTGAAACTCTTTGCAACTCTTGAATTAGACGATCATTTTCATCTTTCATATCAGCTAAATAGATACTGATTGTGTCATCCATTTCACGCATTAAGCGCTCCTGTTTTTTTTCTAGGTCCTTAAATTTTGCTAGCTTCGTATTTAATATGATAAGAAAATAAAATGAAAGTAGCTGTAAAATAAATAGAACTGCAATTAGTATGATTGTCATAGTAAACTCCTATCCGCTATAATCCACGAAATTTCCTTTAAACGGATGCTGCGCCTGCTTTTCTCGATTCTCATTATCCTTATTTTTCTTTTTTCGAGTACCTTTTATATACTCGCCACCTGCTTCTTCATCTTCACTAATCTTATCCATACCCTCTGAAGTATTCACAACTTTTTGCTTGCGTTCTATTTCTTTTTTTAACGCTTCATTTGCATGCGCTTGCTGAGCCAAAGTTTGTTGTTGTGCCTGATCCGCCATTTTTCCTGCTTCAAATGTTTTTGGAATAGCTATTTGTAGTTCGACACCCTTTAAACTCATGAAACTTCCTCCTTCAACGATATGTATCTAAAGATGATTATGCATTAATCATTTCATTGGATAATAATTTCCTTAGCTTCAATAGCGCCTTAGAATGGATTTGTGAAATGCGTGATGTTGATAATCCAAGCATTTCTCCAATTTCTGTTAATGTTAATTCCTCAGTATAAAATAAACTAAGCACCAGCTGCTCCTTATCATTAAGCTTTTGGATATTTTCCGCTAAATCCCCTAGCAGTTCTGACCTAACGACAGCTTGCTCAGGTGTCTTTGTCGTATCATCACGAATAACGAATGACTTTCCATCAGTCTCATCTTGATCTTGCTGTTCATTAATGGAAAGGACATTTGAAAAGAAATGCTCTTGTACAGTTTGGTATACTTCCTCAACAGGTAAAGTCATATGTTCCGCAAGTTCCTCAGGTGTTATATGACGCATATATTTTTGTTCTAACTGTTCAATCTGTGCATCTAACTTCTTTGCCTTCTCACGTGCGGAACGCGGTAACCAATCTTCCTTACGTAAACCATCAATAATTGCTCCTCTTACTCTAAAAGAAGCATATGTATCAAATTTCAAGTCTCTATTAATATCAAATTTATTTAACGCGTCAAAAAGACCTACCATACCTAAGCTCGTTAAATCGTCTCGTGATACACTCTTTGGTAAGCTCGCTCCAATACGTTGTACATGATAGGATACTAGAGAAATATATTTTTTTATAAGTAAATCACCAGCATCTGGATCACGTTCATTTATCCAGCGGTTCCACAGCTTTTGTTCATCGTTCAGAATTGGTTGTGTCATGTAATCCACCTCTCTAAAAAAAACGCATCTACGCGCCTGTTTGCTACTGTCTTATACCAATACAAAAAACACTTGTAGCTGACGTTCCACTTTCGCTACGTAAACACTTGTTGGAAGAAGATCCATTATGCCTCGACATAAAAAGCGTTACTAGTTATGACCCTTAACATAATAACCCATCTAATTCTTTCCTATATTATAACAAGAATCGACTATAATTTCATTTGTTTCTCGTACTCTATCACAGATTCTTTACATTTATGTGTCAGCATTTTTTAGTTCGGACTTAGTCCAAGGTCACTAAGACACCATATAATTAAAAATATGCAAGAATTAAGATATCTATAAAAAAAGAGTCGCTACACGCGACTCCCCTTTTTTAAGCATTATTTAATTGCGGATCATCCTCACGATGCATCATTGTGCGCACAACTTGAGCAATTTCTTCTGAGTTTTCATCTTGAAACTCGACGGTAGAGTTGGCCGTCGGTGCTTCTTGATTTTCTTCCTGGCGATTGTCAGATTCGTTTTCTTCATGATCACTTTCACTGACTTCTGCATCGCCCTCAGGTGTGAATAAAACGTAGGCAATTAAAAATCTAACAATATACATGACGAAAAACGCAATTATTCCCGCCACAAATGACCCTATGATAATTCGTAGTGGTGTATAAGGTTTTAGAAATGTACTAAAAAAATATATAGAAAAGGCAATTAACGCTCCCCATAGGTTATAAAAAATAGAACCAAACATTATATTTCGCTCACTCCTTGGTTTACCGTTCGAATATGTAATGTCGAAGTCGCAGGATTAAATTCAATTGTTCTACCGCTATTGCCCCCTGTATCTTCGGCAACTAAACGAATTCCATGACGCTTTAGCTCATGCTTTACAGCTTCTACATTACGTGGGCCGATGCGCATGGAATCTTTATCTGAAGTGAATTGAAACATCTGTGCACCACCTGCAATTTTTGCCTTTAGCTTGAATTTTTGAACGCCTTCTAACTTTAATAAGTCAATCATTGCCGCAATGCCTGTGTCAGCAAATTTAGCCACATTTATTGACTCTTGTCTACCTAAACTCGAATCTGGTAACATCACATGAATTAAACCAGCAATTTTTTTTGATTCATCATATAAAATGACACCTACACAAGATCCCAGACCTGATGTTCTTATCGTATTTGGTAACTTTACTACATCCATTTGTGCAATCCCAACTTTTATAACTTGCCCATTACTATTGTTTTGTATCATCTATGAAACTCCCAATGCTTTAAAAATAGCATCAAATGAGTCTGGATCTGGTAATAAGAAGAAATGCCCTCTTACCGTTTCCTGATCCTCTACACCGTCTTCAAAAATGGATGTGTTTATTACGATAACATTATCGCTAACGTGTGATAATTCAATCAAACCAATACTAATAATGGCTCCAAACATGTCAACGCTTAGTCCTGGCACAGTTGGATAAATTTTCAAATTCGTAAAGTCAGATAACGCAGATAAATAAGAGCCAGATAAAATATTCCCCATTTCCTGCATAGCTGATAAGCCTAACTCTGAAACAGGTCGTTTTTTAAAGTCGAATGATTCATCAAATATAAGACGACGAATGAAGCGATTTGCTTGTTCAATAGGCAGGATAAAGAACATACTACCTTCCGCATCACCTTCAATGCGTAGAAAGATTCCAACTACAACATTTTCAGATCCTCCGGCAAGCTCCATCATGTCATTAAATGACACCATTTCAACCTTCGGTACTCGCATATCAATTTTTTTACCAAGCAAATTGGAAAGTGCTGTCGCAGCATGCGCAGCACCTATATTACCAATTTCCTTTAATACATCTAAATGTAGTGATGTAATCTTTTGATTATATGTCATTATCGATCCCTACTTTAGTGGATTTAATACTTTCTCTAAATGCAATAAGATTAATAATCGTTTATCTATTTTAGCTACCCCTGAAATGAAATCTTCTTCCAGTGAACCTACTACTTCGGGCTGTGGTTCAATTGAGTCAGCAGGGATGTCCAACACATCATTTGCAGAGTCTACGACGAAACCTACTTCCATATCTTCTAATGAAATAATGATAATGCGTGTTGTTTCTTCATGCTCTGAGACAGGTAATTCAAATCGTTCACGCAAATCTACAATTGGTGTTACGACGCCGCGTAGGTTAATAACACCTTTTACATATTTCGCCGTTTTCGGTACGCGCGTAATATGCATTAGTTTTTCAATCCCTTGTACATGTGACACTGGAATCGCATATTCTTTATCTGCTAGTTGAAAAACAATTACTTTAATACTTTCTTGTTCCACTGCATTTGTCATTGTTTACACCTCTCTTATTCATTCACCTTATTTAATAAGTGCGTTACAATCCACAATTAAGGCTACTTTTCCGTTACCTAAAATTGTTGCACCTGAAATTGCAAAGATATTCGTTAAGTAGTTTCCTAATGACTTCAGCACAATTTCTTGTTGGCCAATGAATGAATCCACAACTAAACCAGCAAGCTTCTCACCTTTTCGAACGATGACCACTGAATGGAATTCGTCATCCTGTGGTTCTTTGCGAGGTACCTCAAAGATTTCTTCTAAAAATACTAGTGGTACTACTTTGCCACGGAAGTCGATTACTTTTTGATTATGCGCATTCATAATTTCAGATGAACGGATAATTGAAGTTTCAATAATTGATGAAAGTGGAATTGCATAAATCTCTTTCTCAATTTCTACTAGCATGACAGAAATAATCGATAATGTCAGTGGTAATTGAATCGAGAATATTGATCCTACATCTTGTGTAGATTCAATAGAAATATTTCCACCCAATGATTCTATTGTTGTTTTAACAACGTCTAATCCAACGCCTCTACCTGATACGTCAGAAATAACATCTGCTGTTGAGAACCCAGAAGCCAAAATAAGCTCGTTGATTTGCTTATCTGACATTGAATATGATTGTTCTTGTGTAACAATACCTTTAGAAATAGCTTTAGCTAGAACTTTTTCACGATTTATACCTGCACCATCATCTTCAATTTCAATAAAGACATAGTTACCGCTATGATAAGCACGTAGTACAACAGTTCCTTCTTCTGGTTTACCTTTTGCACGACGAGCAGTCGGATTTTCAATACCGTGGTCAACAGAGTTACGAATTAAATGAACAAGTGGATCCCCAATTTCATCGATTACTGTACGATCTAGTTCTGTTTCAGCACCAATAATTTCAAGGTTAATTTTCTTGTTTAGATCACGTGATAGCTGACGAATCATTTTCGGGAAGCGATTGAATACTGTTTCAACAGGAACCATACGCATCGTTAAAATAATTGTTTGTAAATCACCCATGACGCGGCTCATACGCTCCACAGTTTCATTTAACTCTCCATGGTTAACTTCAGTTGAAATAGACTGTAATCGTCCTCGGTCTATAACAAGCTCTTCAAATAAGTTCATCAAAATATCAAGTCGCTCGATATTAACACGAATTGTTTTATTACCAACAGGCGCATGGCTCTTATCAGTTTTAGCAGGCGCTGCTGCTTTTGCAGGTGTAGATGCTGCAGTATTTGTTTCAGGTGCAGTAGCAGGTTGAGCCTTAACTTCTACCGTTGCTGTAGCCGCTACTTCTTGAATTACTGGTTCTTTTTCACTATGTTGCTTCGGTTCAATAGTTGTGACAATCACTTCTTCGATTTCTGAAACTTTCATAATTTTTTTCTGCATATCTTCAGCAGATTCTTTAGTTACGAAAGCTACGTAAAATTGTTGATCGAACTGTTCGTCTTCAAGCTTTTCTACAGATGGATTTGATTTAATAACATCTCCATCTTTTTCTAATATTTCAAACACCATGAATACACGCGCAGCTTTTAACAGACAGTCCTCACGTAGTTTCACTGAAATTTCAAATGCACTGAAACCTTGTTCAGCAGATTGTGCAATAACTGTTTGTTCAAAACTGTCATACTCTAAAACACTCGCTACAGCAGTAGCTGGTTTCCCAATAGTTGCGACAATTACTTCTTCAACTTCTGAAACTTTCATAATCTTATTCTTCATATCTTCAGCAGATTCTTTTGTTACGAAAGCTACGTAAAATTGTTGATCGAACTGTTCGTCTTCAAGCTTTTCTACAGATGGATTTGATTTAATAACATCTCCATATTTCTCTAAAATCTCAAACACCATAAATACTCGTGCTGCTTTTAACAGACAGTCCTCACGTAATTTCACTGAAATTTCGAATGCATTGAAACCTTGTTCAGCAGATTGTGAAATAACTGTTTGTTCAAAGCCGTCATACTCTAAAACACTCGCTACAGCAGTAACTGGTGTCTCAGTAGTTGCTACTACTTCAGGAATCGCATACTCACCTAATTCAATACGCTTTAACTGAGCAACAGTCGAGGATACATCACGCTTTCCATCTCCGCCATTCGCAATGTCCATCACCATTTCTTCTAGATGGTCTACAGACTCGAAGACAACATCTAAAATTTCAGGAGACACATGGATTTTCTCATTTCGGATCGCATCCAACACATTTTCCATTTTATGAGTTAAATCTGCTAAATCTTCAAAGCCCATTGTCGCAGACATACCTTTTAATGTATGCGCAGAGCGGAAAATTTCTCCAACAATCGCCAAATCGTCTGGATTTTTTTCTAATTCTAATAAATGTTCACTACACGCTTGTAAATGGTCTTTACTTTCTTCAATAAACATTTCTAAATATTGATTGACTTCCATAAGAGGACACCCCTTTAAGGCAAATATTTCATTATTGTTTGTGCAATATCATCTACATCTGCTACTTCATCGACAAGCTGGGTTTCCACTGCTGCTTTCGGCATACCATACACTATGCAAGTTTCAGCTGACTCAGCGATTGCAATCACATTACCAGTACTTTTTAGTGCTTTTAGTCCGTTTGTGCCATCATGGCCCATACCTGTCATAATCACTGCCACTTTATCAAAATCTTTAAATTGGCTCACATCTTCAAACATCACATCTACTGAAGGGCGATGTCCAGATCTAGGTGGTTCATTATTATCAAGGACTATGCCAAAGGAGGTACCTACTTTTCTAAGTTTTAAATGATACCCACCAGGTGCAATATACGCCACTCCATTTTGGAGAATATCTCCTTGCTCAGCTTCCTTTACGGTAATCTCACTCAATTGGTCCAAACGAGTAGCTAGAGATTTTGTAAATCCTGCTGGCATATGCTGGACAATTAAAATTGGTGCTTGAATTGATTTTGGGATTTTTGTTATTACTTCTTGTAATGCTCTAGGTCCGCCAGTGGAAGTCCCAATCAGTACAATTTTCCGGCCTACTTTATTCCATTCCACATGTGGCTTTGATAATTCTGCCCTTGTAGGGGAAGCATTGACAGGAGGAGTCACCCTGCCTTCACTAAATGATTCTTTTCTAATGGTACTCGCTATTAATGTATGTTCTTGTTGTCTTCTACTACCAGAAGGTTTCTTTAATTTTGAAATAGATACCAATGATGCTTGTTCAACCTTGTGGACAAGTTCGGTTTGGATTTTATGTAAATCAAGAGAAATTGTTCCGCTCGGCTTCGCGACAAAATCTACTGCCCCTAGTTCAATTGCTGATAAGGCATTTTCTGCTCCTCGTTGAGTTGTACTAGAGAGCATCACAACAGGTACTGGACATATAGTCATAATTTCTTTTAAAGCTTCAAGCCCATTCATTTCAGGCATCTCAATATCCATTGTCACAACTGTTGGCTTCAATGATTGAATCTTTTTTATCGCATCTTTCCCATTTCGTGCTGTTCCAACTACTTCTACCTTCGAGTTGCCAACAAAAAAGTCACTAATTAGCTTTCTCATAAAAGCAGAATCATCAACAACTAATAGCTTGCTTTTATGTAAAAAGTCCAATTAATCACGTCCTTTCGAAAAAATATTTCTTAATTTAGTTAAGAATTTACCCGCTGACTGATCATGGGCATGGACTTCCTCCGTACGGTGTTCCATAAAACGCGCCACTATAAGATGCAGTGTCTTTGTAATAAGTGCGTCTGGATAGGCAAGTGAAAAAGGCACTTGTTCACGCACAGCCTTACGCACAACAGAATCTTCAGGTAATGAGCCCAATACCGTAACTTCTTTATCCAAAAACCGTTTCATCGTACGCTTTAGTCGTTCATTGGTTTCCATTCCTTCTTCTTTACTATAAGCTCGATTACAGAGTATATAAAATTGCTTGTCTGCATCTCTCGTATGAATATATTTCATCATTGAATATGCATCTGTTATAGAAGTTGGCTCTGCTGTTGATAGAACAATGATTTCATCTATAGAAGCTAGTAAATCTAAAGACCAGCTAGTAGCTCCTGCTCCCATATCAAACAAGATGTAATCAAAGCTTTTTTGAAGCTGCTCAAATGCATGAATGAGTCGTTCAAACAGTACCTCTGACCATTCTAAGACGCCAGACATACCAGACCCACCTGAAATATACTTTAAATTGTATGGCCCTTCAAATATTACCTCATCTAGCAACTTATTTCCTTCTAAGTAATCTTTTAAACTATAAGAAACACTTTTTCCAATTAAAATATTGATATTGCCCATACCAATATCCATATCAACGATGACAACTTTTTTCCCTTTATTGGCCAATGTAGCTGCAAAATTCGTTGTGAAGTTACTTTTACCAACCCCACCTTTACCGCTTACAATCGCAATTGCCCTACCTAATTCTCCCTGCTGGTTCAACATTTTCAAGCGTAATGTTTCAGCTTGGTCTCTCATTTTTCTTCACCTTGGAAAAATAAATTTAGTACTGCTTCTAGATCAGCTTCCTCAATATCTTCTGGTACTTCTTGACCATTCGTATAGTAAGCAAGTCCTTTATTATATTTAATCATTAAATTAATCATTGTGCCAATAGAATTTGTTTCATCCATCTTTGTAAAAATGAATTTTTCAATTGGTAGTTGCTTAAATTGCTCTACAATGTTTGCCATATCCTTTTCTTTCGTTGTCAAAGCAAGTACTAAGAAAGACTCAGCTTGATTATCAAATTTTATGAGACGCTGTAAATCGTCTACATATTTTACCTCTTTATAATTGCGACCTGCTGTATCTATAAACACTAAATCTAAATGAGCCAATCGATGAATTGCTTGTTCAAAATCTGTTGCATTATAGGCAATTTCGACAGGAGCTTGTAACAGTCCAGCATACGTTTTTAATTGCTCAATTGCGGCAATACGGTAAGTATCGGTCGTGATAAATCCTATTTTTTTCTTTTTTTCTAAAACTGCTCTAGCTGCCATTTTAGCTATTGTCGTAGTCTTTCCGACACCTGTTGGACCTAAAACATTAATATATTTTTTTTCATAGGATAAGCCCCCAACCGGGAGATTCTCTAGCTCTTTGCGCAATAGATTTTTCGTAACCATCTTACATTGAGAAAAATTGATTTCCGACGTTTCTTTGAAATGAGTAAAAAGCTCATCACCAATCGTTGTGATGAGCTCCTCATTAAGCTCCTGCTGTCTTAAGTATTCAATGAAGGGTAAGAGTTCATCGGGATATTGATCTTGGATAGTCTTCTTATGCATAGAATGCATTAAAGATTTTAAATCTGCAATTTCCTTCCTCAAATCTTCAGAAATGCTAGTTTCCTCATGTAAGGGCGCATCATTCTGTGGCTGTACTTGGTGCATTTTAGCTTGCACAGCATTCGTAATCTCTTGTAACCTTACATTTTCTTTTTTAGCTGTTGTTATAGGTAAAGCTGCAGGAGCTGGAGCCACATTACTCGGCTCCATTGAGTCAATCCCTGCAACAACCTCAAAGCTTTTCTTTTTAATGATTCCAAAAAACTTTTTTGTAACTACTACTTTTGAATTCAAAATGACAGCGTCCTCACCTAATTCAGCACGCACAAGCTTCATCGCTTCTGGTATGGAGGATGCATAATATTTTTTCCGTTTCATTCAACATTCACCATCCCAACACTTTGAATTTCAACCGTAGCATCAAGTTCATTGTATGATAGAACTGGAATTTGCGGGAAATAACGCTCCGTTAGTTGACGTAAATACATACGAACTGCTGGAGAGCATAAGATAATAGCAGATTGTTCCATAAAGGAAACGCGTTCTACTTCAGCAGCAATGATTTCTAAGATAGTTTGAGAATCTTGTGGGTCCATCGCTAAGTAATTTCCGTGATCAGTTTGTTGAATACTATCAGCAATCATTTTCTCTACTTTACCCGAAACAGTTATAACTTTTAACGACGAGCTGTCTCCTACGTATTGAGAAGTAATCTGACGTGCCAATGATTGACGTACATATTCAGTTAATATATCGGTATCGCTCGTTAACTTTGCATAGTCTGCTAGAGTCTCAAAAATAATTGGTAAGTTTCGGACTGAAACATTTTCTCGTAGGAGTTTACCCAGTACTTTTTGAATTTCCCCAGTCGATAACGGTGTAGGCGTCAACTCTTCGACTAAAATTGGATGTGTTTCACGTAAATGATCAATTAACTGCTTCGTCTCTTGACGTCCAAGTAATTCATAAGCATTTGCACGAATCATTTCCGTTAAGTGAGTCGACACAACGCTCGGTGGGTCAACCACTGTGTAGCCGAACATTTCGGCATCCTCTTTAACTTGCTCAGTAATCCATTTTGCAGGTAGGCCAAATGACGGTTCAACTGTATCAATTCCATCGATGGAATCATCATCTCCTGGACTCATTGCTAAATAATGATCAAGTAGAAGTTCACCTCGTGCCATTTCATTACCCTTTATTTTAATTCGATATTCATTTGGTTGTAATTGAATATTATCGCGAATACGGACAACCGGAATGACAATTCCTAATTCCAATGCTAGCTGTCGACGTATCATAATGACTCGATCTAATAAATCGCCGCCTTGAGCAGCATCTACTAATGGTATTAAACCATAGCCAAACTCAAACTCGATTGGGTCCACATTTAATAAATTCACAACGTTTTCAGGGCTCTTCATGCCGTCTGTTGCGACTTCTTCCTCAATTTCAAGTAATTCTTCTTGATCCTCTGGTTTCTTATGATCCATCATATAAGCACCAGCAATTAGTGAACAACCAATTGGAAGTGTTATCCAGATAGGTATAGGTGTGAAAAATCCAAGTAAAAGTATTGTTCCACCAGCTACATAAAGCAGTTTCGCTTGAGCAAAAAGCTGCCCTGTAATATCTTCACCGAGACTTCCCTTAGAAGATGCACGTGTTACGACAATCCCTGTCGCTGTAGAAATAAGTAGCGCAGGAATTTGTGAGACAATACCATCTCCGACTGTTAACTTAGAAAAATGGTTTGCTGCATCTGCAAATGAAAGACCCATCTGCGCAACTCCGATGATGATACCAAATAATAAGTTGATAATAACCATGACCATTGAGGCAATGGCATCCCCTTTTACGAATTTTGTGGCACCATCCATCGCTCCGTAGAAGTCCGCTTCACCCGCTACTTTATCGCGTCGTTCACGTGCTTCCCGTTCAGAAATAACTCCTGCATTTAAGTCAGCATCAATACTCATTTGTTTACCGGGCATCGCATCAAGTGTAAAACGTGCTGCTACTTCTGCTACACGCTCCGCACCTTTTGTAATAACGATAAACTGAATTAACACAAGAATTAAGAATACAACTAAACCAACTAGTACATTCCCGCCGACTACAAAGTCACCAAACGTTTCAACAACAGCACCAGCATCACCTTTTGCTAAAATGGCACGTGTTGTAGATACGCTTAGTCCGAGTCGGAACAAAGTTAACAATAAAATAACCGAGGGAAAGATAGAAAAGTCTAATGCTTCCTTCATACTCATTGCTGTTAACAGTACTATTAATCCTAATGTAATATTAATGACGATTAAGAAACTTAACATCCACGGAGGAAGAGGGATGATGAGCATCGCAACGATTAAAATAACCGCACCTAATACCCCTATATCGCGAACTTTCATTTGTGTCCCTCCTACAAAAAGCTTTAAATTTTCCGCTTAATTCGATAAACATAAGCAAGCACTTCTGCTATTGCTTTGAAAAACTCTTCTGGTACTTGATCACCGATTTCTACTTGATCGTACATTGCTCGTGCTAATGGCCTGTTTTCAACCATAATCACATCATGTTCTTTCGCAATCAGTTTAATTTTTTGAGCGATAAAGTCTGTACCCTTGGCAACAATGCGTGGGGCATCCATACTTCCCTCATCATATTTGAGGGCAATCGCATAGTGAGTTGGGTTTGTTATGACAACGTCGGCGTTAGGTATCTCTGACATCATTCGACGCATCGCCATTTCGCGTTGGCGTTGCTTGATTTTCGATTTTATCAGCGGATCGCCCTCACTATTTTTATATTCATCTTTAATATCTTGTTTAGACATTTTAAGATTTTTTTCGTAATCATGTTTTTGATACATCCAGTCTAAAAGGGATACACAAAGTAAGACGAGAGAAGCAGCAATCCCCATGATACCAACAAGCTTACCTACTGTAATAAGAGTTATCCATGGGCTTTTAAAGGATAACGCCAAAACTTCCGGCAAATTCATCCAAACTATAATTGTCGTAACGCCACCGATGAAGCCAATCTTTAATACTGACTTTAGAAGCTCTATAATGGCTTTAACAGAAAATATTTTTTTCAACCCTTTTATCGGGTCCATTTTTTTTAAATCAAACTTCATCGGCTCTAATGTAAATAGAAAACCGAACTGTAGAAAGTTACCTACCAATGCACCGACAAATGCAATTCCCATAATTGGAACAATGATGAAAGCCATTTGCGCCAATGTTTCTGTAAATAAGCGCATTACACTATCAATTGTTAGTGTTTCTACGCGTATGTTATGAATAAAAGTTTGCCTGAAAAAAGCTAAAAGATCGTCACGCAGTGAACCTGCAAAGAAGAATAAAAAGATAAATACCATGAGCATAACAATCGCACTGGAAATATCCTGACTTTTGACGACCTGACCTTTTTTTCGAGCATCTTGTCGTTTTTTGGGCGTCGCCTTTTCCGTTTTTTCTCCCGCAAAATACTGTAAATCTAGATCCAGCAGTAGCAACATTTTACCCACCACCTAAAATAGCCATTAAATCACGCATCGCATAAATCATGATTGTAATAAGCTTTTGTATCACCTGAACCATTACAGCCATCATTGTGAATAACACTAGAAAACTAACACCTATTTTAATAGGAAAACCAACAACAAAAATATTTAATTGTGGTACAGTTTTCGCTGTGATTCCTAGTGCCAAGTCGACTAAAAATAAAGTTGCTACAACAGGAGCAGCCATTTGAAAGGCAATCGCAAAAACAGCCGTAAATGTTGTGATGATAAACTCTACATAATTGTTATTTGCGAAATTAGGAAATCCTTGATCCATCGGTAAGAATTGATAACTATAATAAATTCCATCGAGAATCATATGATGTCCATTGATAGCTAGTAGAAATAGTAAGGCTAGCGTATTAAAAAATTGTCCTATTAATGGGCTTTGTGCACCTGTTTGCGGGTCAATAATATTGGCAATGGCAAAACCCATTTGAAAATCAATAAAGCTTCCGGCAATTTGAATTGCCGACATGATGATATAAGCAACTAGACCGAGTAACAGTCCAATGAGCGCTTCTTTCATCACTAAAAGTATGTAATCACCATTAAATACAAATGGTTCGACGTCAATTGTGTAATACATCATCCAAGCTAAAACTAACGCGAGAGTTATTTTAACCTGTGGCGGAATCGTTCTGTACGAGAAAAAAGGCACAGTGACAAAAAATGCCGATACGCGCACAAGCACTAATAAGAAAACCGTAAAATGCGGGATTAATTCATTCATCTACTCACCCTATATAACGCGTTAAATTCTCAAAAATGTCTCTCGCATAGCTAGTCACTTGTGATAACATCCAAGGACCGAAAAATACGATGGCTGCTAATACAGCGATGATTTTTGGAACGAATGCTAAAGTTTGCTCTTGAATCGATGTTGTTGCCTGAAAAATACTTACCGCTAAACCAGTGATTAAAGCAACTAATAGTAGCGGACCGCTTGTTAGAAGGATAATCATAATGGCACGCTCTGCAATTGAAATAACCAATTCACCTGTCATACTGTATCATCCCCTAAAAACTTTGTAGTAATGATTTCATCACAAGATACCAGCCATCAACGAGTACAAATAATAAAATCTTAAACGGCAATGATATCATAACCGGTGGTAACATCATCATCCCCATCGACATTAGAGTACTTGCAACAATCATGTCGATTACTAGGAATGGAATAAAAATCATAAAGCCAATTTGGAACGCTGTTTTAATCTCACTCAATGCAAAAGCAGGTACGAGCATTGTAAGAGGAATTTCTTCTACAGATGCTGGTTTTTCTGCTTTATTGTAGGTTAAAAATAAATCAAGATCCTTTTGCCTTGTATGCTTACTCATAAACTCTTTAAACGGCACACTGGCACGATCATATGCTTCTTCAATTCCAATTTCCTCAGAAAACAACGGCTGCAATGCCTCTTTATTGACCTCTTGGAATGTCGGGGCCATGATAAAGAAAGTTAAAAACAAGGCAAGGCCCACAATGACCTGGTTCGGTGGCATTTGCTGTGTCGCCAACGCCGTACGGACAAACGATAACACTATAACTATTCGTGTAAACGATGTCATCAAAATTAAAATACTTGGTGCCAATGATAAAACTGTTAACATTAAAAGGAGTTTTATAGAAGTTGAGACATTTGTCGGATCGCTGTTGGAAAAAACATTGATTACATCATTCATTTATCTTTATTCTCCTTTTGCTTCCATTTCTCCAGTTCTTCACTGCGCTCCTGTTTAATTTCGGAAATCTTTTTTTCAAATAGCACACCAAAGGATTCTTGTTTTTGCTGAGTTGATGAACGCTCATTATTTTTTCTCTTAAACTTAGATAATACTTCTGCAATATACGGTGATGTTGCTGCAAGTTCTTGTCGTTCATTATATAGTGCTAAAAGTGATGCAACTTCATCAGGATCAGTAATTTCACGTAATAGTTGGACATCCTCACCGACGCCAACTAAATAGAGAGTTTTCCCTACTTGTAATAGTTGTACAGACTTTTGAGCACCTAACGATAAACCGCCTAAATTTTGTACTAATTGATTACGTTGAAAGTTCAAATTTCTTTTATTTAAAAACTTCATTAATCCATAAAATAAAGCTACTACAAAAATAAGCGCCAAAACCATTTTTATGTATTCCCACGCAGATATGTCTCCAGCCGCTTGTACATCTGAATCTTTCTTAGCAGCTGGAGTACTATCTTCTTTACAATCTCCATTATTGATGCAGTCGTTTACAAAATTTGTGTTAGATTCTGCATACACAGGAGTCGTTGTAGGGTACAAAAACAGGAAGGATACAAGAAATGCGAAAATCATCGTAAGACGAAATGATTTTAACATTTGCATTCAATCATCCTAGAGCTTTTTGAATCGCTTCAATTACACGATCAGCTTGGAAAGGCTTAACAATAAAGTCTTTCGCACCAGCTTGAATTGCATCGATTACCATAGCTTGTTGTCCCATTGCTGAACACATAATAACTGTTGCATTTGGATCTGAACCTTTAATTGCTTTAAGAGCAGCAATACCGTCCATTTCTGGCATCGTAATATCCATTGTTACTAAATCTGGCTTTAATTCGTTGTACTTTTCAACAGCCTGTAAACCATCAGCAGCTTCTCCAACAACTTCAAACCCATTTTTCGATAAAATATCCTTGATCATCATGCGCATGAATGCGGCATCGTCTACAATCAAAATTCTTTTAGACATGGTTAACTCCTCCAATTGAAACTATCTTAAATTATTTAAACGCTCTGCTTGACTTAAAACATCTGTGATGCGAACACCGAAGTTTTCATCAATAACAACGACTTCACCTTTAGCGATTAAACGACTATTAACTAAAATATCAACTGGTTCACCAGCTAGTTTATCTAGTTCAATAATCGAACCACTTGATAGTTCTAAAATCTCTTTTACAGAACGCTTTGTACGTCCTAACTCTACAGTAACTTGCAATGGAATATCAAGTAGCATATTTAAATTTCTAGCTTCAGATTGCGAGATAACATTTGGATCAAAACTAGCAAACTGTGCTTGTTGAACATTGACCGGTTGCATAGGTCTTGTTGCTTGAGGAATCTGTTGTTGCTCTTGATACACTGGTTGCTGCACTGGCGCTGCCTGCTGTTGATATACCGGCTGCGCAGGCGGTGGTGTTACAGGTGCTTGTGGTTGCATAAACGCTTCTGGTTGTACAGGCGACGGTGCTACTGGCGCTTCAGGTGCTATTGTTGCAGCCACAGGTTCCTCGATTGATTCTGTTTCTCCTAGTAGAGATTTTACAATGTTTTGGCTAAATTTCAGCGGTAATAATTGCATTAGATTCGAATCAATTAAATTACCAATTTTTAATCTGAAGGATACTTTTACGAGTAAATCATCTTCAGGAATATTTTCTCTTCCTTCGTTTTTAGAGATATTCATTAAATCAATAGAAGGTGGAGAAATATCCACTTTTTTATTAAATACTGTCGACATTGAAGTAGCCGCTGAGCCCATCATTTGATTCATAGCTTCTTGCACGGCACTTAGCTGAATTTCACCTAAATCTGGTTTCGGATTTAAGCCATCTCCACCTAACATTAAATCAGCAATAATCGCTGCATCTGATTGTTTAATAACAAGTAAATTCATACCTGTTAGCCCGATTGTATATTCAACCTGTACGGCTACATATGGATGAGGAAATTCCTCTTCTAATTTATTTCGGTTAATCATTGAAATACTTGGGGTAGTAATATCTACTTTTTGACCTAATAAGGCTGAAAGCGCTGTGGCAGAGCTACCAAAAGATATATTTCCTACCTCACCTAACGCATCTTGCGCAAACGAATCGAGGTAATCCTCTACTTTTAAATCATTCATTTCATCATTTGTAGAAGCTTCAGTGCCGCTGTTGTTATCTTCCAACGTTTCGCCCCTTAATAACGCTTCAATTTCTTCTTGGGAGAGCATTTCATCACTCATCTTCGTCTCCTCCTTTCAAAGGGTCGATAATCTGGATTGCTAATTTTTTGCCTTGCTTTCCTGGTTGAACAGTAAATTTCGGTAATGTCCCTACTTTTAACAGTAGTGGATCTTCAATTTTTTGTTCTAATTGAATAACATCTCCAACTTGCATTGTGAGGAAATCCTCAATGGTAATGTCTGTAATTCCTAGTTCAACGGAAACAGGTAGTTGTGCTTGTTTCACACGTGTTTCAAGCATTTTTGTTTGCTCTGGAGACATCTCTTTTGTATTAGTCTGCATCCAGTAGCGAACAGAAAGATTTGGAACAATTGGCTCCAATACAACATGCGGAATACAAATATTAATCATACCGCTTGTCTCACCGATGATCGTATTTAAGGAAATAACGACTACCGTTTCATTTGGTGAAATCATTTGTAAAAATTGAGGGTTGACCTCAAGTTCTACTAAAATCGGATCAATTTCCGCCACATTTTCCCATGCCTCGCGTAAATTGTCGAATGAACGTTCAAAAAGGTTTGTCATAATTTTAGTTTCAATTTCTGTTAAGTTATCAACATTACTATGACTCGCCCCACTACCGCCCATTAAACGATCTAACATCGAGTAGGCAATGTTCGGGTTTATTTCCATCAATATATTACCATCTAATGGCGGCACTTCAAACACATTAATGAGTGTCATATTCGGAATCGAACGTACAAACTCTTCAAATGGTATTTGGTCCACTGATGCAACAGTAATCTGCACATAGCTTCTAAGCTGTGCAGAAAAGAAGGTTGTCAGTAATCGTGCAAAATTTTCATGTATTCGGGTCAAACTTCGGATTTGATCTTTCGAGAAACGCAGCGCTCGTTTAAAGTCATACACTTTAACCTTGCGACCCTCGTCCTCTTTTTTCATGTCATCAGCTGACATTTCCCCAGTTGATATAGCGGAAAGCAGCGCATCTATCTCTGATTGAGATAACACATCTCCTGCCATTTGCCCACCTCCATTTCAAGCAGTTTCTTTATTATTATGTGGTGATGAAGGAGGTAAGATAAATTTCCTGAACTTCTCCCTCTTGCATCAATTCATTTAATCGTGTTTTTAATGCTTTTTGGAAAATTTGTTTACCTTGTTTACCTTCTAAATCTTTTTGCTCCATTTCAGAAAGCTCTTGAATAACGATGTTTTTCACTTGGAAATCACGCTTCGTTAACTCAGCAGCCGCATCTTTATTCGTTGTTTGAATTTTTAACGACAAACGTACAACTTTGTTATCAGCTAGATTTGTTGTAATTTCCGGAATTTCAACAGAAGCTTCTACAATTTCATCAATGGTTGGCTCAAGAGTCTTTGCCGGCTTATTAAATTGGGTAAACAATACAAAGCAAATTCCACCGATAAGTATAATTGCTACTAGTACGATGATAATCATCGTTAACACTTTGTTATTCTTCATCTTCTTCACCTCGTAGATGCGGGTTTGATAGTATTTGTATATTTTTATAAAAGGCTGTTACCTTTTGTCGCACCTCATCTTCACTCTGTAAAACAATGATTTTGGTTCCAGTCGTTAATGTAATGGTCGTATCTGGAAAAGATTCGACCGTTTCTATGTATAAAGCATTCAATGTAAATGCTTTGCCATTTAAACGTGTTAGTTCAATCATTGAAATAGGGCCGGGTCTAGTACGAGAGCCGGCCCGACCCTCCCTCAAAAAAAATTATGTTTTTTTACAATCTTTCAAACTAGCGTTTTAAGTTTACTAACTCTTGAAGAATTTCATCTGATGTTGTAATAATTCGCGTATTTGCTTGGAAACCACGTTGTGCAACAATCATCTCTGTAAATTCTTCAGATAGATCAACGTTAGACATTTCTACCTTTCCAGTTTCAACACTACCCATACCCGCCACAGTACCTACTTGTGCATACGCTTTGCCTGAGTTTGATGTTTGTTGATAGTAATTGCCGCCTACTTTAGCAAGACCACCAGCATTCGGGAATTTAGCCATAATCAATTGACCAGCCCATTGTAGAGTACCATTTAAATCTATATAAGTAATCGTACCATCCTGACTAATGTGTACTTCTTTAGCTGTTGGCGGGATACGAATTGGTCCTACATCACCTTCAGCAGGTTTTAATTCCCCAGTATCATCAAATAAATTTTCACCTTTATCACCAGATGCTTTTTTTCCATCTGCTTCTAAAATACCTGTATCATCTTTCTCGATAACAATATCATCACCAGCTGAAATACCTACCATATATTTACCATCGGCATTTACTAAATAGCCATTATTGTCCATGTAGAAAATACCGTTACGAGTAAATAACGTGTTATTGAAACCAGCTGCATCAATAAAACCATCCTTATTTGGCTCACCATTAGCATCAGCCACCATAAAGAAGCCTTCACCTGAAATAGCTAAATCTAATCCACGTCCTGTTTGCTGTAAGGATCCTCCACCGTGAATAGTATCAATAGCAGCTAGTTGTGAACCTAAACCTACTTGTTGTGGGTTTACACCACCACGCGTTGCAGTAGACCCTGATGCACTTGCCTGCGTTTGAGACATTAAATCTTTAAAATTAACACGCCCCTTTTTAAAACCAACTGTATTAACGTTAGCAATATTATTACCAATAACGTCTAGCTTTGTTTGGAAGTTTTTAAGACCTGAAATACCTGAATACATAGAACGTAACATAATGTCGTTCTCCCTTCATTTATATTGTGTGCCTCTATCAATCAGCACACATAGGCTTCCTTTCAAAGGTCCAGCCCTTATAGCACTATTGTGCCGTCAATATTTGTAAATATTTGTTGTTTTGCTTCCGTGCGATCCATTGCTGTAATGACAGTTGCGTTTTTAGCACTGACAATTAGAGCTGCTTGATCCATCAAGACTAATGGTTGTTTTACACCTTTTGAGTGTGCTTCAAATACCTTGTCCGATACAGCCTGCCATTCTTGTTCAGATATCGCTATCTTACGCTCCATAATACGTTCATGGGCATGCTTACTCACTTTTAACTCTTGTTGATTGGTAGCCTCCTGTAAATGAGCTTTAAACGATTGCTGTGATTTTATTGGCGTAGGTTGTGTCTGGCGAATAGATGGATGCAATGGAACACGATGTATTGAAAACTTATCCATCTTTTTTCTCCACCTTTATTCGCTTATTACGGTAAAATCTTTATCTGTTAATTTTTTGTCATTGTCTAAGACATAATGAGTTACGCCATCTTTACTTGTTACAGAAACGATACGTCCTTTTAATTCTTTCTCGCCGTCCATATACGTAACATTTTTACCAATTAGTTTGCTTGCTTGTACAAGTGGAGATTCTGATTCTGATTCTGTTACTACATCATCACTCGAACCGCCTAAAATAGCTGAAATATTACCAGGAGTTAATTCCTTACCATCCGCTAGTACAAACACCGCATTACCTTCTACAAACTTCACAGATTTAATTGTGCCTGTTCCTTCTTTAATAACAGGTTTGCCTTTTTCATCTAGCTTATCTGTTAGCTCATGCCATTTTACTTCCTTACCAACAAATGATGTATAATTCATAAGCTGTGTTTGCTGCTGTGAGGCAAGTAATGATTCCATCGCTTTTGTCATATTTTGCATTTGTTCTAAAGAAGAGAATTGTGCCATTTGAGAAATGAATTCCCGGTCGTCCATTGGATTTGTTGGATCTTGGTGTTGTAATTGAGTAATTAATAATTTTAAGAAAGCATCCTTACCAAGATCACTATTCCCCGTTTGCTTCGTTGGCTTCTTATAGTTGGAATAATAAAGGTCACCTGTTACATTTGTATTTACTGGTTTTATATTTTTCGTTGCATCTGCCATATGTATTTACACCTCCTCACTTAATAAATAGTCACTAAATGATTTACCTTCATCGTCATCGTCGTTTTTTTGCTCCTGCTCTTCTTGCTGTTGTTGCTTGAAGAAATTATTGAAGAAGCTTTGGTCGCGTTGTTGGCGATCTGCGTCTTGCAATGATTGAGCAATATCAAGTCGATCAACTTGAATATTTTGCTGTACAAAGGCTTGCTTTAATTGATGTGCCTGACTTTCAAGTAATTCACGTCCATGAGCTGTTGAAGCTAGTAGACGAGCTGTCAGGACACCGTCATTTTGTACAAGCTCGATACGTATTGTTCCTAGATTTTCAGGATACAATTTCAACGATAAGCGTGTTATACCTTGTGCATTCGAGATTTGGGCTCTATTGATGATTGCTTGCATCTCTTTCAAAAATGCCTCAGACTGTGTTGGTTTTGCAGCTGGCAGCGTCACTTGGAACGTGTCTGCTTTTGTTTGGACTGTATTAGCAGTCACCATTTCATTAGGACTTGTTTCTGTCTGCTTTGTAACCTGAACTTGTTGGATTACTTTCTGGAAACCTTGCAACGGAAGCGTTACGGTTGTTTTAGTTGTAACTTGAGCCGTTTCTACTCGTGTTTGTAGCGTTGTCAAAAGACTTTTTATGTCAGTTAGCAAGTTTTCTTGTGATGCTGTTAAGTCTGTTTTTTGCCCAACTAATTGTGCTAACTTTAACACTTGAAGTAATGGTGCTACTTCCTTTGGAGTCACTTGTCCTTCGCCTTGTAAAGCTGCTACGATTTGTGTTTGAAGCATCGGTGCTTGAGCATCTACTAGTGCTAAAAGCTCCCATACATCTTTTGCTTCTTTATCCTCCCCTAGCAACTTTTGCATTAATTCCTGAAGCTGCTCGGTATCAATCCCCAATGCATCCATTAAATTATCAAGATTTAACATTTCATCTATAGCGACTGCTTTGCCTTCTTCACCAATTTGAAGCATTAACAAGCCATCTTCGTGTGGAATACCTAGTACATCTAATACTTCTTCTATAGAATCAGCATTTAAGACTGCTTCTAAATCAGAGCTATCTTTTGTATCTGTTGACTGTGTAGACTGTTTTGTTTGATTTGAAGATGAAATAACTTCTCCAAAAACAGACCCAAATGTAGCCGAATTTGCTTTGTTCAACGTTCCATCTTCTTTAACATTTGAAGCTCCTGATGTTGAAGGTTTTGTAGCCGCTATATTAGTCTTAGACATCATTTGCATCATTGCCACATCCATTTTTTCACCTCCTTTCAGATTTCGTTATTGTTTAGCCATCATTTCTGTATATTTTGCTGCATCTTGTGGATCCATTTTTTCTAAAATTGCAGCCAATTTATCTGGTTTTAAGTTTGTTAAAATACGAAGAGCTTCAGTATCGCTCATTTTAATAAGAACTGGCGCTGCTGCTTTAGGAGACATTTTATCAAATGTTTTTAAAATATCATTAAAGTCACGCTTTACGTCACTTTGCTCCCTATTTAATTTTTCAACTTCAAATTTTAACTGTTCATTTTCTGTCGTTAACTTTTCTTTTTCAGTTGTTGCCGTATCCATCTTTTTTTGAAGCTGTACGATTTCCGCTTCTTTTTCTTGGATTTCGGCCTGTAAATTTACAACCTTTGAATCATTATTCACTACAGCATCTTTTGCTTGTTGTTCTTCTGAAGTAACGAACGGTAAGCTTTGAACTGCCTTCTTCCCTAAATCAAAAACATTCGTATTCATAAGGGTCGCAACAACAAGTAGAACTGCCGCTACAAACATGATAGGTATTACAAACCACGTAAAAAACTTACGAAAGCCTCCTGATTTACGTTCAGGCGGTTGTTCTACTAATTCTGCTTTAAGTCGATTGTCTGTTTTTGCCATGAAATCACCTGATTTCTCTCTTGTTATACGTAAGCGATGAAATCTCATCTAAAAAAATGCCTTCAATACGATCCTGTTCCTGCTGGAATACTTTAAAATCTTTTTCTCGCATTTTTTCAAATTTACGTACTTCCAAGTTTTTTTCTAATAATTTTTCTTCGTGCCAATTCATTTTTGCACGAGCTTGAACAACTTTCTGCTGTACATCAGCTATTGTTTTTTCGAGGCTATCAATAAACCGTGCATAGTGATGAACTTCCTCTATTGATGAACCTACAGCTAAACGCTCCTGCTGAAACTCTATTAAATCTTCTTTCTTTTTTAACAACTCATATAGCTTTTTTGCAATTTCTTCAAAAGAACGTACAGATTCTTTATAGGCAATTTCTGTTTCATTTTTTTCCTGCTCTCGAATGGTTAACACTTTTTCAAAACGATATATATAGCTTACCACCCTATCTTCCACCACCGTTCGATAATGAAATTAACTCATTCTTACTTTCCTCAAGGGTCACCTTATCTAAATAGCCCTGCTTTAAATAAGCGGTAATTAGAGGCTCATAGTAAATGGCTTCATCAATTTCCTTTGATGTTCCTGTCTTATAGGCACCGATATTAATTAGATCCTCTGACTTGTCATATGTATAATAGAGCTCCCTTAATCGTTCTGCAGCCTTTTTGTGTTCTGACTCCGCTACATGATTCATCAAACGGCTGACACTTTTTAATACATTAATAGCTGGATATTGACCTTTATTGGCAAGGTTTCGATCAAGGACTATATGTCCATCTAATATCCCTCGCACCGTATCTGCTATTGGCTCATTCATATCATCACCATCTACTAACACTGTATAAAAGGCAGTAATAGAGCCTTTCTCATTAGTACCTGTGCGCTCTAATAGTTTAGGTAAAATTGCAAATACAGATGGTGTATATCCTTTTTGAGCTGGTGGTTCACCTGTCGCAAGACCGATTTCACGTTGCGCCATAGCAACACGAGTCACAGAATCCATCATCAACATGACATTTAAGCCGCGATTTCTAAAATATTCGGCAATTGCTGTTGCGGTAAAGGCCCCTTTAATTCGCATTAGGGCAGGCTGATCAGAAGTAGCAGCTACTACTATTGATCGACTTAATCCCTCTGGTCCTAAATCACGTTCTATAAACTCACGTACCTCACGACCACGTTCTCCAATTAGCGCGATTACGTTTAAATCCGCTTGGGTATTTCGAGCAATCATACCGAGCAATGTACTTTTCCCGACCCCAGAACCAGCAAAAATACCAACACGTTGTCCATTCCCCACTGTTAACATGCCATCAATTGCTTTAACGCCTACTTCAAGTCTTTCATTAATAGGTGGGCGCGTTAGCGGATTGGGTGGGTCCTGCTCTGTCGGAACTGTCATTAATCCTTTCGGTAATACAGTTCCATCTATTGGATTCCCCATAGAATCAAGTATTTTACCAATTAGCTCAGGGCCCACTTTTACCTCAAGTGGTGCCCCTGTTCCTTCGACTAGGCAGCCAATTGATATTTCTCTAAGAGAAGTAAAAGGCATTAAGACGACAATTTCATCTTTGAAGCCTACAACCTCTGCTAAGATGATTTGATGGCCATTTTTAGAAGTCTCCACATGAATTTTACAGACATCACCAATGGAACTATCTGGACCTTGTGACTCAATCATCAAGCCGACAACTCTGGTTACTCTACCAAATTTTTTAAAGGTTGGTATTTGAGGAATTTGTTCGATTAATTGAGCCGTTTTCATCTAGATCATTCCTTACTTTCTAATATTTCATGTAGCTTCAATCTTAGTTCGTTCAATTGCTCATCAATACTTACAACGATACGTCCATGATTTGTTTCAATAAAACAATCTGTTTCATTTTCTAAATCCTCATTTACAAAAATCATAAATGGTACGTCAGTTGGGAACATTTCAGCTAGTTCATCCCGATTAGCAGTAATTAAAGCGTAGTAGGTAGGCGAAACGTAAATTTTTATTTCTTTCATTTCTCTCGCTTCTTTAAGTCCTCTACGAACGATCGAAACAAATAATTCGTTATCTCGCTCTAAAGACGCATCAATTATTCGCTCTGCAGCAGTTAAGCCTAGCTCTAAAATAATCAATTCCTGATCTTCAATATATTTTCGGGCATTTTCCCTCGCATGAATGATTACTTCATTGGCCGTTTGAAGGGATTGTTCCATCGCTTCATTAGCTTTGTTCATCCCATCCTCATAGCCTTGACCAAATCCTTCATCATAAGCTTCTTGCACTCGATTAGGTCGTTCTTCTTCCCAACCTTGCTTTAAATGTTCAATTTCTTGAAAGAACATTTGCTTTTCTTGTTCAAAAGCCTCACGTTCAGCCTGTAAAATAGCTCTAGCCTCTGCAAGTAAACGTTCGCGCTCTTCAAGCACTTCTTCTATAGTAATTTGTTTTTGAGGTTGAATTTCCCCATCTACTATCTCTTGCATCTCAAACATGTCACGAATTTGAATCTTTTTGACATGATCGCCATTGGACTGTGTGTGTACAGAACGGATGATTCTAGACAATGACGTCATCTCCTCCACCACGTGCAATAATAATCTCACCAGCATCCTCTAAGCGACGAATAACCGCAACAATTCGAGATTGCGCTTCTTCTACATCACGCAAACGTACAGGTCCCATAATTTCCATTTCTTCCTTAAATGTCTCAGCCATACGTTGTGACATATTGCGGAAAATAATATCTTTTACTTCTTCACTTGAAACTTTCATTGAAAGCAGTAAGTCTTCATTTTCACAATCACGAATAACACGTTGAATTGAGCGGTTGTCGAGCGTAACAATATCCTCGAATACAAACATACGTTTTTTGATTTCTTCTGCAAGCTCTGGATCTTGGATTTCGAGTGCATCGAGAATCGTTTTTTCCGTTTGTCGGTCTACACCATTTAACACTTCAACAACTGCGTCAACGCCACCCGTTTCCGTGTAATCCTGTGTAACAGTTGATGATAATTTACGCTCTAAAACAGATTCAATTTCACTAATAACTTCTGGTGAAGTTGATTCCATTACGGCTATACGTTTAGCAATATCAGCTTGTACTTCTTGTGGTAATGAAGATAAAATAACACCCGCTTGCCCTGCCTCTAAATAAGAGAGAATAAGGGCAATTGTTTGTGGATGTTCATTTTGAATAAAGTTAAAAATTTGTGCTGGATCAGCTCTACGTGCAAAGTCAAATGGACGTACTTGTAAAGAAGATGTTAGACGATTAATAATCGTTTGCGCCTGTTCTACACCAAGTGCTTTTTCCAATACTGTCTTCGCGTAACCAATACCACCCTGTGTAATATAATCTTGAGCAAGTGCAATATTGTGGAATTCTTCAATAATTTCCTCTTTAACATTTGCTTCTACTTTTTTTACGCTTGAAATCTCTAATGTTAAACGTTCAATTTCTTCTTCTGTTAAGTGTTTATAGACAGAAGCTGAAACCTCAGGCCCTAATGAAATTAACAAGAGAGCGGCCTTTTGTTTTCCGGTTAATTCCTTATCTTTCTTGGACACAGCCTAACCTCCTAGTTAGTCTTCCGCAATCCAACTACGCAGTAACTTCGCAAAATCGTCTGGCTTATCTTTTGCCATTTTTTCAAGCTGCTTACGACGCATTGTAGCTTCCGTTTCAATTTCTTCATTTATATCTTCAATCATTAGTTCTTCTTGTTCATCTAGGATACTAAGTTCTTCTTCTTCCTTTGCACGTTTACGTGAACGGATAATAAAGAATGCAAGCAATAATATTACAGCTAGTAATATGCCGCCGATTACCCAAACCCACCATGGAATAACAGATTTTTCGCTAGCTGTCTCTGTCGCTTTACCATTTAAAGGATGCACTGATACAGCTACTTTTTCATCGATTTGATCTTGAGTAAGTTCAGCTGCTACATCTTTAGAAATCGTCGTACGAACAATAGTACTTAAAATTTTCTGGATATCCTCTTGGACCCCATTTGGTAACGTTCCAGCGTCAGTGCCTTTCGGTGGTTCAACAATTACTTGGATACCCATATCTTGAATTTTATATGGTGCCTCTTGAATTTCTTTGTTTATACGGTTTACTTCATTATTAATTGTCTCTTCAGTTTTTTCGTAATCCCCATTACCATTTGCACCTTCGTTATATGTTGTGAAGTTATCTGTCGTCGTTTCAGCTTCAGGTGTACCAGTAGCTGCAGCTCCTGTACCAGAGTATTGTTCTGAAATACGTTGAGCACTTATAGCTATTCCTTCCATATTCTCTTCGTCAACAGGCGTAACTAATTTTTCTTCACGATTTTCTTTTTTGAAATCGACGTCAGTTGTTACAGAAACTACTACTTTGTCTTGTCCCATAAGTGTACCTAGCATACTTTGAACTTGTCGTTGTAGGTCACGCTCAATCAATTTCTTCGCTTGTAACTGACCTTCTGCTGTCGTTGTTGAAGTTCCATCAGTAGTCGCTGCATGTAGATCAAAGTAATCTGAAAATTGGTTAGAAATAACAATATTATCCGTACTTAAGTTCGGAACACTTTTTGACACTAAATTGTACATAGTAGCAATTTGTTGTTCTGTAAATTTATAGCCAGGATCAGTATTCAAAACAATAGATGCTGTCGCTTCTTCTTTAACATCCTTTAAGAAAACTCCCTCTTCTGGAATGTTGATCATTACCTTTGCATCTTTTACACCATCTAGATTTTTAATAAGCTTTGCAATTTCTGTTTCAGTCGCAGCTTTTTTCAATAGATTAAACTCATTATCTGTCATACCAAAACCAGAGCTATTTGCAAAAGAGTAATCAATCGATCCTGATTGCGGATATCCTTCCGATGCCAACTGCACTAACAATGAATCTACTTGGTCTTCAGGTACTGAAATCGATGTCCCACCAGGTTCAATTTCATACTTTACACCTTGAGTGTCTAGTGCTTCCTTCACTTGTCCGATTTCTCTTGTCGATAAATCCTTATAAAGTGGTACATATGTAGTTTTTGTAGCAAAAATTGTAATAACGGTAGCAAGCGCTATAATCCCTAATACTGAACCAATCATTACAATTTTTTGTTTTTTACTGCGACTTGTCCAAAATTGGCTGGTGTCGTTTTTTATTTTCGTCAATCGTTCATTCATTATGAATCCTCCGGTTATAGTGAATAACCTATCCATCTAATAATTCGCGAAAACAGTGATATCCCATAACATTCAATCATTATCATCACCTTAACAGTTTGATTTCCGTTTAGATTAGGTTTTTCCCAGGAGCGTCCGATGAGCCACTTGGGACAATCAGGATGTTGGTCACGAAGGCATCACCACATGAAGTGATGCTATTAACCTTCATTCCCTACTGACTTGCTCCAGTGTATTATCTGTAACGTAATCCCTAAGAAAGCGTCTATCTTTCACATCAATCATTCATTAAAAAACTTTAAATTATAGGATATATTCTTTACTTCAATAGTGAATCCATCACTTGAAAGTTAGACACTCATTCGCATTATTTCTTGGTAAGCTTCAATCACCTTATTGCGAACTTCAATTGTTGCATTTAATGTAATGCTTGCTTTTTGTGATGCAATCATCACTTCATGCAACTCTACATCTCCACCATTAATTAACTTTTGAGTAAGATTATCAGAAGTAATTTGTTGATCATTAACTTTTGATATTGCTTCTTTTAACGAGTTCGCAAAGCTCTGTTGTGCTTCATAAGGTGTCGTATTAAGTTTATTTGTTTCATTTACAACCTGAGTAGGTGTCATTTGTGAAACGGACGAAATTGTCATTATGTATCTTCCTTTCTTCTTATTTATCTTCCAATCTCTAAAGCCTTTGTCAGCATGGATTTATTTGCATTCAATACAGTTACGTTTGCCTCGTAGGAACGAGTGGCTGACATTAAATCTACCATTTCTTTTAATGGATCTACATTCGGCATATTCACATAGCCCTCTGCATTCGCATCGGGATGAGTTGGATCATACACAAGTTTGAAAGGTGTTTCTGTATCTTCTTTTATTTGTGTAACTTTTACGCCGTTACCAACGCCACTTTTTGCGTTTTTACCAAGTGCGACATTAAAGAACTTTGAAAACTGCCCCTCTTGCGCCGTAAATGTCACAGACTTTCTACGGTATGGTTCCCACTCCCCATTCACTTGTCTAGCACGCGTTGTATCCATACCTGCCATATTTGAAGAAATGACATCCATTCGCAAACGCTGTGCTGTTAAAGCTGAGGCTGTGGTATTCATTCCATGAAAAATAGACATTTATTACTTACCTCCTTTAATAACAGTATTTAGTGTATTTAACTTACCGTTCATACGTTCAATTAATGCATTGTAATAAATTTGATTTTCCGCTAGTTTCGCCTGTTCAGCATCCATATCCACGGCATTACCGTTATTTCGATAACGTAAGCCATCGACATTATTCACACCAGGTGTTGATTGTCGAATCTCGAAATCATAATGTCTACTATCAGTACGATATGCCGAAATTGACATTTGTTGTTCTTTCTCCAACATATCCTTAAAACTTACATTTTTCGCCTTATAATTCGGCGTATCGACATTCGCAATGTTATTAGCGATTGTTTTATGATTCAAAGTTGCATAGGAAAGTCCGTTTTCCAGGCTACTAATAGTTCCTCCAAACAAATCCAAAACATTCACCTCATTTATGTATTTCATTTTTTATCCAATATCACAATTGTAATTAATATGATACGTAGTGTCTATTGTCTTTTGTCACTTTCTAATAGTGAATATGGCCCATTTTTATTTACAAATAACCAGGACAATACTTCCGCACCCCTTACTACGACAGGCTTCGCGGAGCACAACACATTTCTAGTCAATTTACACTATTTCGACAGTGTTTACGGTTTTAGAATTGAATTCCCCCCTTTTTTTAACAAAATAACGGTAGACACAATGTCTAAATTAGAGTTCCTTTTTACTATTTAAGTACAAGTTGGGAATATTGCACAAAATTCAGAATAGTAGTTCTAGACTGGCTTATAAGTAACCATTGGAGTAATTTATTTTTTTCACTTATGCAAAAAGTAATTCGCATTCAAAAAAACTAATTTAGGGAGAAAGCAACGATAATTGCGTCTACGAGGGATAAAAACTTACCTATAGAGATGAGGAAAAGGATTAAAACATAGATGATTCCTCCCCCCTATTTAGTACTATATCATAGTTCGACTTAATTAGAGTATTGTAAACCGGCTAAAAATTTCGTCGAATCCTTGTCGAATTACGAAAAAGTTCAAAAAGGCATCTGAAATAATTATTTCAGATGCCTTCATGTTACTAATGAAATTTAGGTGTGATAATCAATTATGCCTCGGCATAATTGATTCCTGAATCGGCTTTGTGCTTAGGCCTGCAGATGTTTTTTGCGCGAAAGCGTAGTGTTAACGTAGCGGCAGCGGCAGCGGCAGCGGCAACACAGCACCGACACAGGTCAGTTAGCCGTTATCGCATGGATACGATGATTTTAGGCTAACTTCCTTTATTAACTCCTTTCCGATTCCATGACATCCGCCGGAGGCCTTAACTTTTTGCTGAAAAGGGACTTAAAACCGCATTCATCTCACCACCTATAGAGGTGGGAGACTTCGAGCTGAAAGGAAGTTAAATAAATTATGGTTCTTTTGGAAAAACTAGCGGTTGATTTCCGTTCCTGCTGGGCGCTTTGTCGCTCCTGCTTCGATGTTGGTCACGAAGGCGTTATTACAGGACGTGACTTCGTTCCTCTATCGCTGATCCCGGAGGAGTCGCCCAGCCTCCACTCCAATCAAACTCCTCACATCGCGTGTATTCATAAAGATTTCCTTCGCCATTTTGTTTTTAAGCACATTACGCTTCGACATAATTACGTCGGGAGGCTTTCGGCTAACAAATGATTTTTGCGCGAAATCGTAGCGGCAACAGCACGAAGTTGGTCACTAAGTCATTGCCACAGGTTGTGGCGTTCTTAGACTAGGTTCCTCGATTCCAGCAGGGTGTTTGGACACCCACCGAAAAGTAACTTAAATCCACATTCATCCTAACTCTTAAAGGAGTGAGAGACTTCTGTACCTGTCGCTTCGCTTTCGCTACAAAAAAGACTTGTACCTGCCGCTTCGCTTTCGCTACAAAAAAGACTTGCTGAAAGAAATTAAAAAGGCATCCGGATAACTTCATTCCAGATGCCTTAAACCGTTCCCAAAGAACGTTTTAATATTATTTCATTTTAATTTCAGCTAATGCATTTAAGAATTTATCATTTAGTACTTTAATGTAAGTACCTTTCATACCTAGAGAGCGAGATTCGATTACACCTGCAGATTCTAGTTTACGTAATGCGTTTACGATTACTGAACGTGTAATGCCAACTCGGTCTGCAATTTTTGAAGCAACAAGTAAGCCTTCATGGCCGTCAAGCTCTTCAAAGATATGTTCAATTGCCTCTAACTCACTGTATGAAAGAGAATTAATTGCCATTTGTACGACCGCTTTGCTACGAGCTTCCTCTTCAATTTCCTCAGATTTTTCACGTAAAATTTCCATACCAACTACTGTTGCACCATACTCAGCTAAAATTAGATCGTCATCCTCGAATTGTGAAGATAAACGAGCAAGAATTAATGTACCTAGACGCTCACCACCACCAACAATCGGAACAATCGTTGTTAATGCATTTTGGAATAGCTCTTTGTTTTCAACTGGGAAAGCAGTATGTTCGTCATTGATATCTAAGTTTGAAGAAGTTTCAGAAATTGTAAACAAGCTATGTGTATATTCTTCTGGGAATTGACGCTCTTCGAACATCTTTTTCATACGTTCGTTTTCAATTTGTTGGTGAATTGAAATGCCTAAAAGCTTCCCTTTACGGCTTACAATATAAACATTACTGTCTATGATATCTCCTAATGTATCTGCCATTTCTTTAAAGTTTACTGGCTTACCAGCAGATGCTTGGAGCATCGAGTTAATTTTACGCGTTTTTTCTAATAAGTTCATTATATGTTCCTCCTATAAATATTCCGAAGAGTATTTACTTAATATTCTAAAGTTTTTTACAACTAAATAACAACTATTCAGCCTTCTTACAATATAAACTGTGACAAATCTTTGTTTTTTACTATACCCGCAAGTTTTCTATCTACATATGCAGCATTGATCGGAATACTAGCAGGAGCAATTTCTGCAGCTTCAAAGGATAGTTCTTCCAACAAGCGTTCTAAAATTGTGTGTAAACGTCGAGCCCCAATATTATCAGTCTCTTGATTGACCTCGGTTGCAATTTCTGCAATTCGTTCAATCGCGTCTTCAGTAAAGTTTATTTCCACGCCTTCTGTTTCTAATAATGCCTTGTATTGCAAAATAAGTGATTGGTCTGGTTCTTTCAAAATACGTACAAAATCTTGTTTTGTTAGTTTTTCTAGCTCTACTCGAATCGGGAATCGACCTTGCAATTCAGGAATTAGATCTGATGGCTTCGACATATGAAACGCTCCAGCAGCAATGAACAGCATAAAGTCTGTTTTTACAGCACCATACTTCGTCGTTACAGTAGAACCTTCAACGATAGGCAGAATATCACGTTGCACACCCTCACGTGATACATTCGCAGAGGAGTTACTATCCTTACTAGCGATTTTATCAATTTCATCAATAAAAATAATACCTGACTGTTCAGCTCTTAAAATAGCTTCTTGGGCAACTTCATCTGCATCTATCAGCTTATTCGCTTCCTCGATTGTTAAAATACGGCGCGCATCTTTCACTTGTACACGGCGTTTCTTCTGCTTTTTAGGCATCAAACTAGATAACATATCCTGCATGCCATTGTTTGAAGACATATCCATTCCCGTTCCTTGTAATGCATCGAAAATAGAAGGATTCTGTTCAGTTACTTCAACTGTAACCCATTCGTTTTCTAATTTACCATTACGTAAATCGATAGCGATTTGCGCACGTTTGGAGCGTACTTCAGTTTCTTCAGATGAATCGTCATTGGACGGCTGTTCTTTCCCACCAAATAACATTTCAAATGGATTTTGCATAGACTGTTTTTTTCGTAAGGAAGGAACCAATAACTTTACGATGGCTTCGTTTGCTAATTCTTCTGCTTGGTCTTTCACAGACTCCATCATTTCTTCTTTAACAAGACGATGAGAAGCTTCTACTACATCACGTACCATTGACTCGACGTCGCGTCCAACGTACCCTACTTCTGTAAACTTTGTTGCTTCTACCTTCACAAATGGTGCATTCGTTAGTTTTGCAATTCTTCGTGCAATTTCTGTTTTTCCGACACCTGTAGGTCCAATCATCAAAATATTTTTCGGAATTACCTCAGCCTTCATCTCATCACTTAATAATGAGCGACGATATCGATTACGAAGTGCAATAGCTACCGCTCGCTTCGCTTCATTTTGTCCAACGATATAACGATCCAAATGCTCAGTAATTTGTCTTGGCGTTAAATTATTTTTTGTCATTAGTTAAGCGCCTCCACGATAATATTATGATTCGTAAACACACAGATTTCAGCAGCGGTTTCTAATGCCGCTTCTGCAATTTCGCGAGCAGACATTGTATCACCCGCATATTTTTTCAGAGCACGACCTGCTGATAATGCATAATTACCCCCAGAACCAATTGCCAAAATCCCATCATCCGGTTCAATTACTTCTCCCGTACCCGAAACAAGAAGGAGCGTACTTTTATCCATTACAAGTAGCATGGCCTCTAATTGGCGTAGCATTTTATCACCGCGCCATTGCTTAGCCACTTCAACCGCTGCACGTTGTAAGTTGCCATTGTATTCATTTAACTTTCCTTCAAACATTTCAAAAAGTGTAAAAGCATCGGCAACCGATCCGGCAAATCCGGCTAACACCTGCCCATTAAACAGACGTCTGACCTTCCTTGCTGTACCCTTCATCACAACCGCATTCCCTAGGGTTACTTGACCATCACCTGCCATAGCGCAACCTCCATTATGATGAACTGCAAATATCGTAGTCGCATGAATTTGTCCCATTTGCCTTCCTCCTTAGCTTATTATGCCCTTGGATGAGCATTCATATAGGTTTGACGAAGATGCTCTTTTGTTACATGTGTGTAAACTTGTGTAGAAGTTAAATGAGCGTGGCCTAATAACTCCTGCACCGTACGTAAATCTGCGCCATTATTCAATAAATGTGTGGCAAAAGTATGGCGAAGCATATGTGGATATATTTTCGTATGGAGCGAGGCATTGTCAATCATTTCTGTTAAAATATGACGTACACCTCGAGGAGTAAGTTCCCCACCGCGCATGTTGACAAACAATTGCTGATGACTAGTGTTTTTCATCAATCGTGGACGAGCTTGTTCTATGTAATCCTGCATAGCTAAACTCGCAAATTGCCCGAATGGAATAATACGTTCTTTTCGCCCTTTTCCCATTACTCTAATAATTGAATAATGAAAATCAACATCTTCTACTTGAATAGAGGTGAGCTCACTTACACGAATACCTGTTGCATATAACAGCTCTAATATAGCTGTATTTCTTAATGATTTCAAATCATCGCCAACATTCGCATCAAATAGCTGCTTCAATTCTTCTTCGTAGAAAAAACTAGGTAAGCGTGATTCTTTTTTTGGATGATAAAGTGATCGAAACGCCCCATCATCTAATCCGTACTGTCTATTTAGAAAGCGATAGAAAGAGCGTATTGAGGAGATCTTCCTTGACACCGATGATCTTGCTCTCTTTTCATCGTACAACTTTGTTACATAAAGACGTGCATGTATATACTCAACACTAGCTAAATCATTTACGCCTTCCACCTGCAAAAACGCTAAAAAATCTAGTAGATCCGATTCATATTCTCGCACTGTATGAACAGAGAAGTTTTTTTCAATTTGGATATAAAGCATAAACTGCTCAAGTGCATCTTGTGACGAAACTAACATTAAAAGATTCACCACCAACGAATTATTATAAACCTTCTCAAAATTACGGCTCATTACCATAACGTGGGGTTGGTTTCCGTTCCGGCTGGTCGCTTTCCCGGGGGGCGTCTCAGTCGGAACGGAAACCAACATATATACATAGCATACGTTTCAATGCCATAACTAATGTTTGGTAATGGACCCAAATACTTACACCTTTTAAAGAATGCACAATTACGTTTATCTCTTTAGGTTTGTCACTTTGGGTATCGAAAAGTAGAAAACATACATATTGACACTATACCTATCTTCATCATATAGCAAGTGGAAATGTTTATATTTTGAGAAAATCTCCATACAAAAGAATAAAATACGTGTAAATTAGCATTTTACCTACAAAAAGAAAAAGCCTCTAAGAGTATATCAACTTTTAGAGGCTTTTTGCAATCAAATTGTTTGTGAATTCACAAAATTACGAATTGCGCTTATTGCACGTGTTGCATGCATCTCTGCACGCTCTGGTTTTGAACGACGCCCCGGTGGTAATTCAGGGAAAATTCCGAAGTTAACGTTCATTGGCTGGAAGTTTTTAGATTGTGCTTCTGTTATATAACGCGCCATACTTCCTAACGCCGTTTCGAATGGGAAGATAATTGTTTCTTGTCCCAATGCTACTCGAGCTGCATTTATACCAGCAATTAATCCACTACCAGCAGATTCAACATATCCTTCGACACCTGTCATTTGACCTGCAAAGAAAATATTTTTTCGCTCGCGAAGCTGATAAGTTTTCTCTAGAACCTTTGGTGAATTAATGAACGTATTTCTATGCATAACTCCATAACGAACGATTTCAACATTCTCTAATCCCGGGATTAATTGCAGTACTTCTTTCTGTGGTCCCCATTTTAAATGTGTTTGGAAGCCAACAATATTGTAAAGAGTTCCTGCTGCATCATCTTGACGTAATTGAACAACAGCATAAGGTCGTTTCCCTGTTTTTGGATCTTCTAAACCTACTGGCTTCATCGGTCCAAATAACATTGTTTTCTCCCCGCGAGCAGCCATTACTTCGATAGGCATACAGCCTTCAAAGTAAATTTCCTTTTCAAATTCTTTTAATGGCACAACCTCTGCTTCGATTAACGCTTGACGGAAACGATCAAATTCTTCCTTTGTCATAGGACAGTTTAAATAAGCTGCTTCCCCTTTATCGTATCGAGATTTTAAATAAACTTTTTCCATATCGATGCTATCTTTTTCAATAATTGGTGCTGCTGCATCGTAGAAATATAGATAATCTAACCCTGTTAAGCCCTGAATTTTTTCAGCTAAAGCTTTCGATGTTAGTGGTCCTGTTGCGATTACAGTAATGCCTTCTGGAATTTCAGTGACTTCTTCATGAATTACTTCGACAAGAGGATGATTTTTTACTGATTCTGTCACATATCCCGCAAATTCATGACGATCCACCGCTAAGGCACCGCCTGCTGGTACTGAACATGCATCTGCTGCCTTCATAATAACAGAATCTAAAATACGCATTTCTTCTTTAATCACACCTACTGCATTTGTTAATCCATTTGCACGTAGTGAGTTCGAACAAACAAGCTCTGCAAATTTATCAGTATGGTGGGCTGGTGTTTGCTTTACCGGACGCATTTCATAAAGTTTAACTTTCACACCACGTTGAGCAATTTGCCAAGCGGCCTCACTGCCCGCAAGACCTGCGCCTATTACATTTACTACTTGTTCAGTCATGTTCTTACCATCTTTCTATCATTGAGTAGGTGTCTCTTCATAGTCACATTTCGTACACTGAATTTGCACACCTTTTTTAATTTTTTTCTCTACTAATAATGCACTACATTTCGGGCATGGTCTACTAATTGGCTTGTCCCAAGAAACAAATTCACACTCTGGGTACTGATTGCAACCATAGAATAAACGCTTTGTTTTACTCTTTCGTTCTACAATTTCGCCTGTTTCACAGGAAGGACATTTTACACCAATAGGTTTCATAATAGCTTTTGTATTGCGGCAATCTGGGAAGTTTGAACAAGCCATAAATTTCCCATATCGTCCAAGCTTATAGACCATTGGAGATCCACAAAGCTCACAATCCTCGCCGGCAGGTTCATCTTTAATAACAACCTTTTCCATAGCCTCATCTGCATGTTTTACATGGACCTCGAAATCCTTATAAAACTCATGTACAACTTCTTTCCACTGACGATCGCCTTCTTCAATATGATCCAAATCTTGCTCCATTTGTGCTGTGAATTCGATATTTATGATATCAGGGAAAAACTCTAATACAAGTTGGTGTACGATTTCTCCTAGCTCGGTCGGCATAAATCGTTTTGCATCTAACACGACATAGCCACGGCGCTGAATTGTATCGAGGGTCGGTGCATAAGTGGACGGGCGCCCTATACCTAACTCTTCCATTGTCTTTACAAGACGCGCCTCTGAATAGCGTGGTGGTGGCTGTGTAAAATGTTGCTTCGGCTCAATTTCAAGCGATTTTACTTGATCGCCAACTTCCATTTCAGGTAGAAGCTTTGTTGTTTCTTCAGTTTGATCATCTGTACCCTCAATATATAATTTCATAAAGCCAGCAAATTTAACTTGCGAACCGTTTGCACGGAATAAAACATCCCCATTTTGAAGATCAACAGCAACTGTATCAAGTACAGCTGGTGCCATCTGACTTGCGATAAAGCGCTCCCAAATTAAACGATATAAGCGCAATTGGTCACGACTAAGCACCGCTTTTAATTCATCCGGAGTTCTCATCGTACTAGTTGGACGAATAGCCTCATGGGCATCTTGTGCATTAGATGCTTTTTTAGCCTGCTTCGATTCTGTGGAGATAAATTCTTTGCCGTATTTGGATTCAATGTAGGCAATAGCCTCTGTTTTTGCCGTATCCGAAATACGTGTTGAATCGGTACGCATATAAGTGATTAAACCGACTGTCCCCTCTTTTTTACCAACATCAATACCTTCATATAATTGTTGCGCAAGCATCATCGTTTTCTTAGCACGGAAATTTAACTTACGTGCGGCCTCTTGCTGTAATGAAGATGTTGTAAAAGCAGGTGCTGCGTTTCGTTTACGTTCTTTTTTAGATACATTGACAACTTCAAAACTTGTACCTTTAACATTTTTTAAAATAGATTTTACTTGTTCTTCATTTGTTAATTTAATTTTTTCTTTGCCATTGCCATAATAAAGCGCATCGAACGTTTTCTTACCTTTTTCAAAAGATCCTTCAATTGTCCAATATTCTTCCGGTTGGAAGTTTTTAATTTCATTTTCACGATCAATAATCATACGTAGTGCTACAGATTGAACTCGTCCTGCTGATAGTCCCTTTTTAACCTTTTTCCAAAGAATCGGACTAATGTTATAACCAACAAGTCTGTCCAATATACGACGTGTTTGCTGTGCATCTACTAAATCCATATTAATAGGACGTGGATTTTTAAAAGATTCTACAATCGCATCTTTAGTAATTTCATTAAAAACGACACGACAATCTGAATGAATATCAATATTTAATGCAGTTGCAAGGTGCCAAGCAATCGCTTCTCCCTCGCGGTCTGGATCGGCCGCTAGAAATACTTTCTTCACTTTTTTAGCCGCAGACTTTAATTCCTGTAAAACAGGCCCTTTACCACGAATCGTAATATATTTAGGTTCATAATTATTTTCAGGACTAACGCCCATTTGGCTACGTGGTAAATCACGAACATGCCCGATAGACGCCTTTACTTTATATTTTTTCCCTAAATATCGTTCAATTGTTTTTGCTTTTGCTGGTGATTCTACAATCACTAAATAATCCGCCATCTATGTCTCCCCCTTAGAGAGGTCTATTGCTAATTTTTTAAGTTACCTGTTGCAAAATGTATAACAGATTTTAAGATAATGCAACTTTTTTTCAATTTTTGTTAGAAAAGAGAGTAAGTGTTTCAACGATTTCATGACCATTGCACACCGGAATAGCCCCTTCTAATAGTAGTTTATTTGTGCCTTTTGATTGCTCCGCATTAATTGGACCCGGTACAACAAATACATCTTTTCCTTGATCTAATGCATATTCTGTTGTAATAAGCGTTCCACTTCTTAATGCTGCTTCGGTTACAACTAAAGCTTTGGACAACCCGCTAATTATTCGGTTACGCATTGGAAAATGCCATTTTTCAGGCTTCATATACGGAGGGTACTCTGTGACAAGTAACTGATGCTCCGCCATATGCTCAGCGAGAGACTGGTTTTCCTTAGGATATAAATAATTAAACCCGTGCCCAAGCACTGCAATTGTGGATCCGCCAACTTTTATGGTTGTCTCATGAGCTATCGTATCTGCCCCTCTTGCAAGTCCGCTTACAACTGTATATTCGTGTTCAACAAGTGGCGGGACGATTAGGTCCATCGCAGTCTTTGTATAAGCTGTAGCCTTTCTAGAGCCTATAATAGCTACTTGTTTTTCTTTCGTTAATAGAGAATACTGACCTTTCACATACAATACAGTAGGTGGACTGGATATTTCAAATAATTGCGCCGGGTAAACAGGATGATGAAAAGGGATAGGGGAAATATTGGCCCGTTCATAAGCTCCCTCAAATGGAAATGTCACAATTTGTCGGAAAATCTGAGATATTTCCAATGCTTTTTGAGATGATATTTGTAGTGCTTTGGCAATCTCGTTGGGGGGCGCTTCTTCAAAATAACTTAGTATATCCACCGGGGACAATAATTGCTGAAGTTTTTGAAGTGGTAATGGGTATATATAATGTAAAGCTAGTAATCTCTGTGTATCGACTGAAAAAATCATTTAAAAACCTCCTTTTAATAGAAGAAATTAAATGACCGCATCTTTAATGACATAGCTTTTTTTAGGAAAGGTCCTTTTACAGTAAGTAGGGAGTTAGCTATTTCATCTCTTGAACACAATTCCATTAAAAGCGTTTAAAGCCATGCCAAAATAAAGAAAAAGATGTAGCCACAACGTGCTACATCTTCCATTTTAATGGGTTTTACACTTTTCGTATAGCCCTTTTTCTTTGATTACTTTAATAAGTGTGTCACCAATGACAGATGGCGTTTCTGCTACTTCAATACCAGCAGCATTCATTGCCTTAATTTTCTCTGCTGCTGTTCCTTTACCACCTGAAATAATAGCACCTGCGTGACCCATACGTTTACCTGGAGGTGCTGTTTGTCCACCGATAAAGCCAACGACAGGTTTTGTCATATTTGCTTTAATCCACTCAGCCGCTTCTTCTTCAGCTGTACCCCCAATTTCCCCAATCATTACAACTGCATATGTTTCTGGATCGTTGTTAAACGCTTCCAAAACATCGATAAAGTTTGTACCGTTGACAGGGTCTCCACCGATACCTACAGCTGTAGTTTGACCAATACCAGCTTGTGTTAATTGGTGTACGGCTTCGTATGTTAACGTACCAGAGCGAGAAACAACTCCTACATGCCCTTTCGTATGGATATAACCTGGCATAATACCAATTTTACATTCATCTGCCGTAATAACACCCGGACAGTTCGGGCCTACTAGACGTGTCTTTTTACCTTCCATATAACGTTTAACCTTAACCATATCAAGGACAGGAATATGTTCAGTAATACAGATTGTTAATTCTAATTCAGCATCTACAGCCTCTAAAATAGCATCTGCAGCGAATGGAGCAGGTACATAAATAACTGAAGTTGTTGCGCCTGTTGCAGCTACAGCTTCCGCCACAGTGTTAAATACAGGTACTCCTTCGATTTCAAGTCCACCTTTACCCGGTGTTACTCCAGCTACAATTTTAGTACCATACTCAAGCATTTGCTTCGTATGGAAAAGCGCAGTTTCGCCCGTAATCCCTTGTACAATTACCTTAGTATCTTTATTAATAAATACAGCCATTGTTCTCCCTGCCTTCCTTAGCCTACTAGTCCCACAATTTTTTGTGCACCGTCAGCCATTGAATCCGCTGCAACGATGTTTAAACCAGATGCATTTAAAATCTCTTTTCCAAGTTCTACATTTGTACCTTCTAAACGTACAACTAACGGCACAGCTAAGCCAATTTCTTTGGCAGCTGTCACAACACCCTCGGCAATAATGTTACACTTCATAATTCCGCCAAAAATGTTTACGAAAATGCCTTTTACTTGTGGATCAGAAAGAATAATTTTGAAAGCTTCTGTTACTTTTTCTGCCGTTGCACCGCCACCTACATCTAGGAAGTTAGCAGGGCTTCCGCCATAATAGCTAATTGTGTCCATTGTAGCCATTGCAAGACCAGCTCCATTAACCATACAGCCAATGTTGCCATCTAACGAAATGTAACTAAGGTCATATTTTGATGCTTCGATTTCCTTCGGATCTTCTTCATCAAAATCACGTAATTCGACAATATCTTTATGACGATATAACGCATTTGCATCGAAATTAAATTTAGCATCTAATGCCAAAACTTCTCCTTGTCCAGTTATAACAAGTGGATTAATTTCTACAATTGAAGCATCTTTGTCGATAAATGCTTGATACAAGCCTAACATTAATTTAACAGCTTTCCCCACTAGGTTAGCTGGAATATTCATATTAAACGCCATGCGACGTGCTTGGAAACCTGTTAATCCAACAACAGGATCCACAACTTCTTTGAAGATTTTTTCTGGATTAGATTCCGCTACTTCTTCAATATCCATGCCACCCTCTTCAGACCCCATCATTGTTACACGGGATGTTGCACGGTCTAATACTAGACTTAAATAGTATTCTTTTTGGATATCAGAACCCTCTTCAATATATAAGCGTTTTACTTCTTTTCCCTCTGGACCTGTTTGATGAGTTACTAAAATTTTACCTATTAATTCTTTTGCGTATGTACGCACCTCGTCAAGGTTTTTAGCGATTTTTACGCCCCCTGCTTTACCGCGTCCACCTGCATGAATTTGCGCCTTGACTACTGTCACATTAGAGCCAAGTTCTTTCGCTACTTTCACTGCTTCATCAGGGGAAAAAGCTACTTTTCCGTTTGGTACAGCTACACCATATTTTCTAAGAATCTCTTTCCCTTGATATTCATGGATATTCATAATACATCCTCCCATCAAACATTTGCATAAAATTGTTTTACTAACATAATCTATTCTAACGAAAGATTCTGATAAAGTCTATACCTTGTCTCTTATTCATTTTTTATCTTTTAATATGACGCATTCTTCTATTTAGTGTACTAAAACAGAGTTTTATGAAAATCAGAATTCTCTATTTTTTCTATATTTTCGAGCATATTGTTGGTCTAATCGATAAATAAATGCAAAAACCTCAGCAACAGCTTCATACAATTCTTCTGGGATTGACTCATTTAGATCTAATTGTCCAAGTAGTTGGACAAGGTTTGGATCCTCATAAATCGGGACATCGTGCTCATTCGCGCGCGCTAATATATTTTCAGCTATTTTTCCTTTTCCTTTTGCTACTACTGTTGGACTATCAAAACGTCCTAACTTATACGTGAGAGCGATGGCCTCTTTTCGAGTAAATTTTTCTTCACTCATACGCGAAAATCCACCCCACTATGTTCCTCCTGCTGTTCTACTACAGGGGTTGTTTTAGCAGGCTGGGCTTTTTCAAATTGTTTAATAAAAACTCCCGAAAGTTGATATTCTTTTTCAGCTAGGCCTATTTTTAACGCTGCTTTCAGTGGTTCTGCAAGCGGAATAATATCATCATTTTCATTAAATACTGTCACAGAAACTACACGATTTTGAACCTGCATATCAATAACCGTTTCTTTCATAGATTCCATTTGTAAATAAAATAATATACGCGCATAATTGGCATCAATTTTACCGTCTTCCTTCATGCGCCCATTCCACTGCAATGTCGCATCCATTTTCTTACCGAAAAATTCCAATGGCACTTGCATAATAAGCTGATGCTGATGGCCATTCTCCCCTGATGCTAGCTGCATGCCGTTCATTCGTGTCATTAACATTTCTGCGGCCTCTTTCAGCTGTGGAGAAATATGTGTTTCCTGCAATAATGTATGTAGCTGCGGTTTTAATTGATGCGCAATCTGCTGTAAATCTGCCGACTTATTATTAAGTGTCGCTTCATAGCTAACCCCTAGATTTTTTAATACCGTTTTAAGCGCATGTTCCATCGCTTTACTGTCCATAGAATTTTGTACATAGGCATCTGCTTGCGTAACAATCTGCTGAATCATTGATTGCGGGGATTCAACACTATTTTTCATAAGACTTCGCATGAATGCTTCATTTTGTAGCGGAGTAGTAGCTTCATGCTTTAAAAGTGATAATAAGTGGTCCTTTACTGAAAGAGCATTAGCGTCTTGTGTAAATAAACGCTCCGAGGAATTTTCTGCAAACGCTTTTATAAGTTGTTCTTGCATCTGTTTTGCAAAAATCTCTAGAGTTTGTTTAGTTGCTGGTAGCTGATTAAGTCTATCGATAAGTTGATTTAATGACTGCTTTTGTTCATCGGTTAGCAAGCTTTGATTTGCCGTCCAAGATTTAAGCTGGTCAACAAGATGATTTATATTGTCAGATTTTGTCGTTAAAATTGCTTGAATAACTTCTCCTGCCTGCTGAAACTGATTTGACTGTATAGACTTTACATCGTTAAGGCTTGACCAGTTTTGCAAGGTTGCCTGCTGAGGAAGTATTCCTGCCTCCTTTAAGATATTCATGGCTTGAATCTTTTCACTCATAGAAGCAGCATTATTCGTTAATATTTGTATGGACTTAGCAAGTACTAAACTACCTGTTTCTACTTCAAAAGGCTTTGCAATAGCCTGTACCTGTTGCATTAGATTTTGCTTAAGGTTTTCTGGTAAAGCGAGTTCTTTCGTTAAAAGCTGTGTAAAGTTTTCCATTACGGAAATCATGCCATTAGTCTTTTGTCCACTAATAAGAGCTTGAAAAACATCATTTGTCATTGGCATTTTTAACTCTACCATTTTTTGAATGGCTTGCAGGGCATCCATCTTAGTAACGTCCTCTGGTAATCCTTTTAACCACATTTCTGCTTGCATCAACTGCTCTTTTGAAATCGGGAGTTGCGCTTTCATAAAATGAGTTAGAAGTTGCTGCATCTCAGCCGTTTTTGGCAAATTCATTGATTCAAGTAATTGATTAATTTGTTGACTTTGGGAAGTCGTTTGCTCCATAGGGCCCGTAACAACTTTTAGTTCTGTTTGTGGGCTTGTACCCGTTACTTGGAAGAAATGGGCATCTCCTGCTTTTAGTGGCACTTCGAGTTTAGCAACAAATTTTTGATGACCAACTTGAATTTCTGCCATTTGATCTGGATATAATTGTTTAATTGTTCCTTGAAATACTTGTCCTTGTTTTAAAGTGAGTGGCTGATTAGCTGAGGTTAAAGTAGCTTGTTGCATTTGAATCGGATTAAAAGATGTGGCTGTCATATACATACTCCTTTCATCAATTACTCCTTGGCGTAATTGGCTTCTATTTTTATTTGGCTCATCACCATAGCGTAGGGTTGATTTCCGCTCCGACTGCGCGCTTTCATGGGGGGCGTCCAGTCTCCGCTCCAATCAACTTATCCACATAATATACGTTATAGCAAATATCCTTCCTAACTTTTGGTGATGTGCCTTTTATTTTTTGTATGCAATTATGTTATTAAAATGCCTTAAAGCATTGATTTTATTGGCTCAAACGACTTACGATGATGGATTGTTGGACCGAACTCTTCAAGTGCTTTTAAATGCTGTTTTGTACCATATCCAGCATGCTGGGCAAAACCATACATAGGGAATTCCTCGTCCAATTGATCCATATAATCATCTCGAGCCGTTTTTGCTAATATGGATGCAGCTGCAATAGCTAAGCTTTTCGCATCCCCTTTAATTATTGAATTCTGTGGAATTGAGATTGGTAGCGTCATAGCATCAACTAACACATAATTAGGTTTAATAGATAACGATTCTACACTTATCTTCATCGATTGCTTCGTCGCTTCGTAAATATTTAATTCATCAATTTGTTGTGCTGATTGGAAATGGATAAAATAACATAATGCATGCTCTTTTACTAAAGCGGCATAAGCATTGCGTTTATCTTTTGATAATTGCTTTGAATCATTTAATCCGACTAGAGCCTCACAGTTTGCTGGTAAAATAACAGCAGCTGTTACTACCGGTCCTGCTAACGGTCCACGCCCTGCTTCATCTACCCCAGCAATTAAAGTATTTTCTCCTCCGTAACTTTGATCGAAATCAACTTTCGCTTGATGTTCCTGCAGTAGCTGTTGCTTCTTCTCTTGGCGCTTTTTCCAGCCTTGCCAAGCCTTTTGCACTCCTGCACGTTCATCGGTTGCTATCCCTGTCATCCAATCCTGCCATTCCTCCACTTCTTTTAATGCTGTAGTAATTTCTTTAATCGTTTTCATATATTTACTCCCTTTTGGTTCTTAACAGTTATTCGCTAATCTTACTTTTTAGAGGGCTAAACATTCACCCTAACGTTTTGGCGTTTTTCACAATATACATCCTTTTTTGTAATATGTACTTAAATACACAATCACTCTTCATTCCGCACGTGTGCAGTCTGAGTATTCTCGCCCATACTTTTATACTAACAATACTTTTTTATAAAGAACAGGTTTGGAATCATCACTAATATTCTGGAATGGTATTTCATGTATTTTAATTGATTATAGTGGAGGCTGGACGACGAAAGCGTTTAACCGAAACGGAAATCAATCCCCACGTTATAACGAAAAGCTCCGAATTGATTCAAAAATATTTATTTCTTTTTTCTCTCTCTATATCATTTATCGGCAAGATGAAGTATTCCTAAAAGAAAAACTGTCACACTCACGATTTAAGGCGTGAGTATGACAGTTTTATTACTGTTCTGTTTCTTTTTCAAGTTGTTCGTCAACAAAGTCAAATGTTAGTTTGCCTAATTGTAATCCACGAATATCTCGAACGATCAGTTGAGCTACTTGATCATAATCGATTTCTCCACCAGGACCGAAAACACGACGAAGTTTACCGATATGATCGAAGGTATCTACTAAATCTTCATGGATAAACTGGAAGCCATAGCGTTCTTCCATTCGTGACGGATAATGAACGGATAAAAAGCGTAGACCATATACAGCTAAATCCTCCATATTCGTTATAGTATCCTTTATAGCACCTGTTAAGGCTAATTTATAACCTACTTCTTGATCTTCAAATTTCGGCCATAAAATACCTGGTGTATCGAGTAATTCAAGCTCCTTGCCTACCTTTATCCATTGCTGAGCCTTAGTGACCCCCGGAGTATTCCCTGTTTTCGCTATATTTTTCTTTGCTAGGCGATTAATCAGCGTCGATTTCCCTACGTTAGGAATTCCAACAATCATTGCTCGAATGGCTCTCGGCTTCATCCCACGTGACTTCATACGGTCAAATTTTTCTTTTAATATTTCTTGAGCAGCCTTTGTAACCTGCTGTAATCCTTTGCCTTCCAGAGAATTGATTGCTACTGCCTTATGCCCCCTCTGTGCAAAGTATTCAACCCATTTACGTGTTTCCTGCTCATCTGCCATATCTGACTTATTTAAGATAAGGAGACGTGGTTTTTGATTAATTACTTCGTCTATCATCGGATTTCGGGAAGATAGCGGTAAACGTGCATCTATTAATTCAAATATAATATCAACTAACTTTAATTTTTCTGTTACTTCTCTGCGGGCCTTTGCCATATGCCCTGGAAACCATTGTATAGTCATATCTATACCTCCTAAACTAAAAGAAAAAGGGAGTTTTAACTTCTTTCAGCAGGTGTCCAAACGCCTGTAGCTGACGCTTCGCTTTCGCTACAAAAAAGACCTGCTGAAAGAAGTTAAAGCCTCCGGCGGATGTCATGGAATCGGAAAGGCGTTCTTAGGGGAGGTTAGCCTAAAATCATCGTATCCATGCGATAACGGCTAACTGACCTGCATCCTGCAGGCCTAAGCACAAAGCCGATTCCAGACGCAATTATGCCAAGGCATAATTGATCTCTCCCTTTCAAGAATTACTTTACAATTTTAATATCACTAAACGGCCAGAAAATCAGACTTGTATTACCAATAATCTCTTTCTGATCGACGACTCCAATAATACGACTGTCCTTACTGTATCGACGATTATCTCCCATTACGAAAACATAGCCTTCTGGAATTACATTATCTTTTAGGTTTACATCAATGTCTTTTAATGTAAAATCCTCTGTTAAAGTACCTTCTGTAATTTTTGATTTGTAAGCATCTAAATAGGGCTCATCTATCGGTTCACCGTTAATGTATAATTGGTCATTTTTATATTCCAATGTCTCTCCTGGAAGTCCAATAACACGTTTAATATAGTTTTTCTTTTCAGGAGCATGGAATACAACAATATCAAAGCGTTTTGGTTCACCTATTTTATAACCAATTTTATTCACAATCATACGGTCGCCATCTTCAAGGGTTGGCATCATGGATTGACCATCTACTGCAATGGGTGTAAATAAAAAATAACGAATAATCGCTGCAATCGCAAATGCAATTAGAAGTGCCTTTGTCCATTCCCATAGTTCATTCTTTTCCTTTATCTGTTTTTCCATCGAGATTTGCCCCCTTGTCTATCCTCATTTTAGTTGAAAGCTATTTAAGATGACAAGCAAAAAGAAAAGGGGCTTGTTGTACAAGCCCCTCACTTTTAAGTCATAATTATCGAATTTCTTTAATACGAGCAGCTTTACCACGTAGGTTACGTAGGTAGTAAAGTTTAGCACGACGTACTTTACCACGACGTACAACTTCTAAGTTAGCGATTTTTGGTGTGTGTACAGGGAATGTACGTTCAACACCTACACCGTAAGAAATTTTACGAACTGTGAAAGTTTCGCTAATACCGCCACCACGACGTTTAATTACTACACCTTCGTATACTTGGACACGTTCACGAGTACCCTCTACTACTTTCACGTGTACCTTAACAGTATCACCAGGACGGAAAGTTGGTAGATCAGTGCGAAGCTGAGCTTTTGTAATCTCTGTAATAATGTTTGACATTGTTTTTCTCTCCTTAGACAGATGCTCTTGCACGCAATCTATGCCACAGCGGAACACCGTAATTCAGTACTTCACATAGAAGTACAGATTAGATGTTATCATAAATATAGATAACAATCAAGCATCTTTATTGTTGTTTTTAAGTTTTTCTAAATACAATTTTTGCTTGTCTGTTAATGGATAATTCTCGAGTAAATCAGGACGACGCTCGAATGTTCTTTTCAAAGATTCTTCCGTACGCCATTGCTCAATCTTTGCGTGATTGCCCGATAGTAAAACATCGGGTACTTTCATTCCGCGAAATTCAGCAGGGCGTGTATAATGTGGGTGCTCTAGAAGACCCGTTGAGAAAGAATCTTGTATGTGAGAATCCTCTTGTCCTAAAACCCCCGGTAGAAGTCGTACAACGCTATCTATTACCGTCATAGCCCCTAGCTCTCCACCAGTTAATACGAAGTCTCCAATTGAAATCTCGTCTGTGACAAGATGCTGACGAATGCGTTCATCATAACCTTCATAATGACCAGATAAAAATACTAGCTCTTTTTCTTGTGCTAGCTCTTCTGCCTTTTTTTGAGTAAAGCGCTCACCTTGTGGACACATCAAAATGATACGAGGATTTTTTCCTTCAGTAATGGCCTCGACAGCACTAAACATCGGTTCCGGTTTCAGCACCATTCCCGCACCACCACCATACGGATAATCGTCTACTTGATTATGCTTGTTACCCGAAAATCCACGGAGATCAGTTACTTCCAGATTCACTGCACCTTTTTCCTGTGCTTTCTTTAATATGGATGCACCAAAAACGCCCGTAAACATATCAGGAAATAAACTTAACACATGAATATTCATCATAGCAGACCTTCCATTACATGTATCACTATTTTCTTCTCATCAACATCAATTTCCTTGACGATATCCTCGATATATGGGATGTAATGCTCTTTTTTAGTGCCTTTGACTACCCACACATCGTTTGCACCTGTTTGAAGAATGTCGGTCACTGCTCCGATTGTTTCTCCTTCTTCAGATACAATTGTACAGCCAATTATTTCATGGAAGAAATATTCATTTTCCTCTAATAAATCATCTGTCATTTGATCTTTCGTAATTTTGAGCATTCCTTCTTTAAAAGGCTCAACCAAGTTGATGTTATTCATTCCCTCAAAGGTTAACAAAATAAAGTTTTTATGACGACGCATCGATTCAATTGTTACCCATGTTGGCTTTTTATCATCTTTTTTAAACGCCGCAAGCTTTATTCCTACTGCGAAACGCTCTTCCTCAAAATCTGTTGTTGATAACACACGCACTTCACCACGAATACCGTGTGTATTGACAATACGCCCTACATTAAACCATTCCATTCAAATCTCACCTCGTATCAATTTCGCCTTGGCGTAAATGCGTACGGATTTTGAATTGTGCCTAGGCCTGCAGATGTTTTTTGCGAAAGCGTAGCAACAGCAGCACCGATGCAGGTTAGTTAGCCGTTTTCGCTTGATGCGAAGGTTTTAGGCTAACATCCTTTATTCATTCCTTTAAAAATCCGTGACATCCGCCGGAGGCTTTAGGCCAACGTATGTTGGTCACTCAGTCGTCACCACAGGACGTGGCGTTCTTAGACTGAGTTCCTTTATATCAGTGGGAGTTTGAAATCCACTGAAAAGGAATCACATCCTCATTCATCTCCCCACCTTAAGAGGTGGGAGTCTTATGCTGAATGAAAATAAAAATGCTAAAACATATTCATCCCCGTAAAGCTACTAGCTAGCCAGATCAAAAAGTAATCTTTCTTTCACCTTTCACCTACAAAAGCAGTTTAACTTTTTGGGGATTGTGTTATAGCTTCGACGTTGACCAGACTTCCTCAATGTCATTATGTTCAATTATCTCTCAATGTAACTAAGATAATGAAAAAAGGAAGGAACCGGCAAGCTCCTTCCTTTTAAGTCCAGATTTTACGCTTTACCTCAAGGCCACTTCGAATTCCTAAGCGTATGTGAACATACCCGTCAGGACTCTCCAGTGCTTGTTGCATATAAAAGAGCGTGAAAATCTTTTCTTTCAATCCAATATATCGACGTAGGTCTTTTTTTGATGGTGACTACCCGCCGCTGAATAAACAATTGTACGAATCGCTTTCGCTACTCGCCCTTGCTTGCCTATGACTTTCCCTCGATCCTCTGGATGAACAAAAAGTTTATAAACAATTCGATTTGCATTTTCATCCGTCTCTATACGAACTTCTTCTGGATAATCGACTAACGGTAAAACGATTGCTTCAATCAGCTGCTTCAAAGACCTCGCCCCCGATTATTTACTGAATTTTTGGTTATGGAATTTTTCCATGATACCTTGTTCTGAGAACAAGTTACGTACTGTATCTGATGGTTTTGCACCGTCAGTTAACCATTTAAGAGCTTTCTCTTCATCAATGTTTACAGTAGCTGGTTTAGTTAGTGGGTTGTAAGTACCAACTGTTTCGATTGAACGACCGTCACGTGGTGAACGAGCGTCTGCAACTACGATACGATAGAAAGGAGATTTTTTAGCTCCCATACGTTTTAAGCGAATTTTAACTGCCATTTTAATAGCACCTCCGAATAAGTTTCACACAAGATAGTATATTATCAATGTTTAGGTTGTTTGTAAAGTGTTTTTTCTTAACACCTAAAAAATATTATTTAAACAATGAATCGAAGCCTGGTAGTTTCATCTTTTTCTTTCCTTTGCCACTCGCCATGCCTGTCATTTGCTTCATCATTTTTTTCATTTCTTCAAATTGCTTCAATAGACGATTTACCTCTTGAATTGATGTCCCAGAACCCTTCGCTATACGCTTTTTACGGCTACCGTTAATAATTTCTGGATTCGTCTTTTCAGCAGGTGTCATCGAGTAAATAATCGCTTCTACGCGACCCATTTGCTTATCATCAACTTTAACATTGTCTAAGCCTTTGATTTTACCTGCACCTGGTAACATTTTCAAAATTTCGTCAAGTGGACCCATTTTCTTTACTTGTTGCAATTGTTCAACGAAATCATCGAACGTAAAGGTCTGGGATTTAAATTTTTCCTCTAGTTCTTTAGCCTTTGCTTCGTCAACATTTGCCTGAGCCTTTTCAATAAGTGATAAAACATCACCCATTCCTAATATACGAGACGCCATACGCTCTGGATGGAAAGGTTCCAGCGCATCCATTTTCTCACCCATACCGACAAACTTAATAGGCTTCTGTGTAACGGAACGAATTGATAACGCTGCACCACCACGTGTATCACCATCGAGCTTTGTTAAAACAACTCCAGTAATACCGACCGCTTCATTAAAGCTTTCTGCCACGTTGACAGCATCCTGACCTGTCATAGCATCTACAACTAGGAATACTTCATCCGGTTCTTTTAACGCACGAATATCTTTTAATTCTTGCATTAAATCTTCATCGATATGCAAGCGACCAGCTGTATCGATAATAACGACATCGTGATGTTCTTCTTTTGCCAATTCAATTGCCTGACGTGCAATTTCTACTGGAGATACATCAGTTCCTAATGCAAAAACAGGTAGGGATAACTGCTTTCCTAATGTTTGTAACTGCTGAACAGCTGCTGGACGATAAACGTCTGCAGCAACAAGTAATGGCTTACGATTATATTTTTTACGTAACACATTTGCCAATTTACCTGTAGTTGTCGTTTTACCCGCACCTTGTAAGCCGACCATCATAATAACAGTTGGTGGCTTTGTATTAAATTTAATTGGGCTTTGCTCGCCACCCATTAAATCTGTTAATTCTTCTTGTACGATTTTAATAACTTGCTGACCTGGTGTTAAGCTTTGCATAACATCTACACCGACAGCACGTTCACTGACCTTTTTAACGAATTCTTTGACTACTTTTAAGTTAACATCCGCCTCGATTAAAGCAAATCGGACTTCGCGCATCATTTCTTTAACGTCTTGTTCCGATACTTTACCTTTACCTTTAATCTTTTGGATCGTTCCTTGGAGTCGCTCCGCTAATCCTTCAAAAGCCATTGCTTTCGCCTCCTAATCCCATTCTTTCAACTGTTCTATAAGCGTTAGCTGCTCTTCAACTGTCATACTTTGTTCTGTAATCCCTGTTGTTAGTTGCGCAAGCATTTGTGTACGTTGTTGAAATTTTTCAAGTAAACATAGTTTTTCTTCATATTCTTCAAGCATCGCTTCTGTTCGACGAATATTATCATAAACAGCTTGGCGTGAAACCCCATACGATTCAGCGATTTCTCCAAGTGAGTGATCATCTAAATAATAGAGTTCCATATAACTTCGTTGCTTATCTGTTAATAATGCTTGATAAAAGTCGAAGAGAAAGTTCATGCGTGTTGTTTTTTCAAGTAGCATCGAATGTTTCTCCTCCCGTTATTAGTCATTTGTATCATAACGAAAAGCGCCCGTCTGTGTCAAGGTAATCTCCTTGTCTAAAAGCTTTAATTAACTGCTTTTTAGGCGTTTTTCACCTATAGCTAGTATTTCTCTTTTAAACAATGCGATTCCCTGTTTACAGACGAGCGCTTTAAATTGCTTGTGAGCTATTAGTCCTCACTATTTTGTAATTCTTTATCTAAACCTTCAGCAAATAAGCCATACACATAACGCTCTGCATCGAATGGTTGTAAATCATCCATTTTTTCACCAAGACCAACAAACTTCACAGGAATGTGTAATTTATTACGAATAGCGAGAACAATACCACCTTTTGCAGTGCCGTCAAGCTTTGTTAAAACGATCCCTGTTACATTTGTAGCTTCCTTAAATGTTTGCGCTTGAACAAGTGCATTTTGACCTGTTGTTGCATCTAATGCTAAAAGTACTTCATGCGGAGCATTTGGCACCTCTCGAGAGATTACTCGATGAACTTTTTCAAGCTCATTCATTAAGTTTACTTTGTTTTGTAAGCGCCCTGCTGTATCACAGATTAACACATCTGCATTACGGTTTTTCGCTGCACGAATTGCATCATACATAACCGCCGCTGGATCTGAACCTTCCGATTGTTTAATCACTTCACAGCCCACACGGTCTCCCCAAACTTGCAATTGATCGATGGCACCTGCACGGAAAGTATCACCTGCAGCTAAAACAACTGTTTTACCTTGTGATTTTAAACGATGGGCAAGTTTACCGATTGTCGTCGTTTTCCCAACACCGTTTACCCCAACGAATAAAATTACCGTAAGCTCACCTTTAGGCTGCATATTTAGCTCGATTAAATCCTCTTCTCCTTGCTCATAGATTTCCACAAGTTTTTCAGAAATAATCGTTTGAATACCGCTTGTATCTTTTATATTTTTACGCTGAACCTCGAAGCGTAATTTGTCCATTAGCTCCATTACTGTTTCAAAGCCAACGTCCGCCTGTAATAATAAGTCTTCTAATTCTTCAAAGAAATCTTCATCCACTTTTCGATAACGAGCAACTAGGTCGTTTACTTTAGAAGTAAATGAATTACGTGTTTTTTCAAGTCCAGCCTTAAACTTTTGTGTAATAGACCATGCAGAAGGTTTTTTCTCCTTTACAGGCTCTTCTACTATTGCGACCTCTTGCACTTCTTCTTGTTGATCTTGTTGACCTTGATCTTCACTTGCTACAGGAATTTCTGTTTCACTTGTTGCTTCCGTTACAGAAACTTCCTCAGCTTTTTCATTTTCATCTACAATTGCTTCAATTTGAGCAGGCTCTGTAGCTTCATCTTGTTTCTGTTCAGCAGCTTCTTCTTCAATAATCTCTGCTACTTTTTCTTCCTCGGTGGGATTGCCAATCAATTTATCTTTTAAACGTTTAAAAAAACTCATGCTTGTTCGCTCCTTTGCTCCGCAAGTACGGGTTCATCTTCTAATTTTACTGATACAAGTTTAGATACGCCAGATTCCTGCATTGTAATACCATACAAGACATCCGCTCCCTCCATCGTTCCTTTACGATGTGTAATCACAATAAATTGGGTATTTCGGCTAAACTTCTTCAAATATTGGCTATATCGAACGACATTCGCCTCATCTAAAGCCGCCTCTACCTCATCGAGAATACAAAATGGTACAGGTCGAATATTTAGGATGGAGAATAATAAAGCGATTGCAGTTAGTGCACGTTCGCCACCTGAAAGCAAGCTTAGATTTTGTAATTTTTTCCCTGGAGGTTGCGCTACAATTTCTATACCTGTTTCTAGCAGATTTTGAGGGTCCAATAACACTAAATCTGCCTGACCTCCACCAAACAATTCACGGAATACACGTTTAAATTGCTCTCGAATGGCATAGAAAGTTTCGCTAAATCGTAGCGTCATTTCTTCATCCATTTCTTTAATAGCCTCATGTAATGTTTCCTGTGCAGCAAGTAAATCCTCACGCTGCTCCGTTAAAAATGAATGGCGTTCAAGGACACGATCATATTCCTCAATGGCGCTCAAATTAACAGGACCTAGCTCCTCTATAGATTTCTTCAGTAATTTCACTCGACGTCGCATATGCTCTTCATCTTCAATTGCAAGGGCTAACTCCTCAGCTTCCTCAAATGTTAGCTGATAGTTTTCTTCTAGCTGTTCATTGAAATTATTGATTTCAAAATCTACGCGACTTCGCTTCAATTCATTTGCACGTATCGCTTCAACGTAGCCTTTATGTGTACGTTGTAATTCCTTCAGTTGTTCTTCTAAAGTAGTAAGCTCTTGTTGTTGTGCTACTTTTTCATCTTTTTTCTGTGAAATAGTATCCTGCAGCGAATCTCTTCTAGCTTTCCACGTAGCAACTTGCTCATCCACTTCTTCATCACTTAAAAGTTTTGTCGATTCATCAGATTGGAGCCAGATTATTTCCTGAGAAATATTGTCGACTTTTTGACGACCTTTGTTTAATTGTAGAGCTAACTCGGCTGTAGCAATTTGTACTTGTGACATTTGCTCCTGCATAACCGCTAACTGCGAGCGTTTTTCTGCTGACTGCTCACGAAGTACATCTTTTTCCGATTCACTTTGTAGCTTCACCTTACTTAGTTGCTCCACTGTTTCATTTATCTCTAACAGTTCTGTTGCTAATGCCGTTAAACGCTCCGTAGCCGCTTCCCTTTGAGTTAACAATGCTTCTTCGCGTGTTTTTACATCTTGTGTTTCATTAGAAGCAAAAGATACTCGTGCAGATAAGCTTTTCTCGACAACCTCTAGCTCGCGTATACGACTCGCCTGTTGCATTTCATCTTTTCTTAGCTGATCACCGTCAAGCTTCAATTGTTCTACTTTGTCTCGCAACGTTGCAAGCTTCTCTTTTTCAGTCGAGACAGCCTGTTCAGCACCAAAAATAGATGCTTCCAATGATTCTAGCTTTACTATTAAACCATCTAATTCCGCTTTTCTTGTAAAGAGTGAAGATTGTTGCTTCATTGCACCACCTGTCAATGAACCGCCTGCATTGACGATATCACCTTCAAGTGTTACAACACGGTATCTAAACCCACATAATCGAGCAATTTGGCTTGCACCTTCTAAACTCGATGCAACGATGACATTACCAAGGAGGTTCTCGACAATTGTGCGGTTGTTTTCATCGAACGTAACAAGTGCATCTGCCATTTGGACAAATGCTGGATGCTCAGTGGCTAGCTGAATCATAGAGAGATTGATTTTCCGAGACTTGATAACTGTTTTAGGTAAAAATGTTGCGCGTCCAGCTCTCTTTTGTTTTAACCAATGAATTGCCTGTTGAGCATATTGTTCATTAGTTGTCACAATATGCTGAGAGGCAGCCCCTAGTGCTGTTTCAATAGCTTGAGAATATTTTCTATCTACTTGAATTAACTCAGCAACGGCTCCTTCAATCCCAGCTAGTTCACCTTTATCACGTGCTAATAATACTTCTTTTACTCCATGGAAGAACCCAGAGAAATCTGCTTCAAGCTCAGCTAGCGTATCTTTTCTAGCTTTTAGTTGTTGCTGATGTTGGTAAGCTTTATAAAGCATATCCTGCTTTTCATTAAATGATGCATTGACGTTTTTAAGCTGTATTTGCAATGCTTCATATTGCTCAAGTTTTTCCTGCAATTCGTTAGATGTTATAGTATGAGCAACATCTAGCTTCTCTTTTTCAGCAAGAATTTGCGCAAGCTCTTGCCCGATTTCATCAGTTTGATCTGACATTCGTGTCGCCATCGCTTTTTGCTGCGCTAACTGTTGCTCGATATTTTTTAATTCATTTTTAACTGTTGCTTCTTCGTTTAAGGAGTCGATATATCGGTTTTTTTGTTCTTCTATTTCTTGTTCAATTTCAGAAACAGAGCGATTTAAAGATTGTTCTAATCGCTTAATGCTTTGTTTCAGCCCTGCAACCTCTTGTTGTTTTTCAGTGAACAATTCTTTTTTCTCTTGCTCTTGAGCTATAAGAGCCTCAACCTCATCTTTTGCTTCTTGTAATGCCGTATTCAATTGAAGTAGTTGATTAGAAGCATTTTGTCGCTTTTCAGCCATTAACGCTTTACGACCATCCCAACGCTCTACTTCCATCGTTGCATTAACAAACTCAGCCTGAGTAGTATCTAAATAATCATCTAACTCTTTTAAAAGCTTACGAATACTTGCAGTTTGCTTTTCTATCGAAGAAATATGATGAGCTTGTTTTTGCTCCATTTCATATAGCTCTGTATACTCTGCTTTCAGAGCATGCAAAGATTGTGCACAATTTTTTAAATCGTGCACAAGGATAGCGATATCAAAATCCTTTAACTCTGTTGACATTTGCACATAATCTCTTGCACTTGATGCCTGAATTTCTAACGGCTCCAGACGACTATCTAGCTCATGTAAAATATCTAAAACACGATACAAATTTTCATCTGTTTCAACAAGCTTATGCTCTGCCTTTTTCTTTCTTAGCTTATACTTTAATACGCCAGCTGCCTCTTCAAAAATTGAGCGACGGTCATCAGGTCGGCTATTTAAAATTTCATCGACACGGCCTTGTGAAATAATGGAGAAGGCCTCTTTCCCAAGTCCTGAGTCCATAAACAAGTCCGTAATATCCTTCAGGCGACACTGCTGGTTATTTAGTAAATATTCACTATCACCTGAACGGTATACGCGTCTTGTTACGCTTACTTCTGTATATGAAAAAGCAAGCTGTTCATCTGTGTTATCTAAAATTAATGTTACCTCTGCAAAGTTTAGTGGCTTACGTGAGTCACTTCCAGCAAAAATAACATCCTCCATCTTTGCCCCACGTAACGACTTTGCCGATTGCTCCCCAAGTACCCAACGAATGGCATCAGTGACATTACTTTTTCCACTACCATTTGGTCCAACCACCGCTGTAACACCTGGTACAAAATCAATTCCAATGCGCTCCGCAAAAGATTTAAAGCCAATCACTTCGAGTCGTTTTAGGAACATATATTAAGCCTCCTCTTTTGCAGTTTGCTCACGCATAGAACGCATCGCACATTGCGCAGCTTGCTGCTCGGCTTCTTTTTTTGATTTCCCACGACCAACACCAAGCTCCTGTCCATTTAATAGTACGCTCGATATAAAGGTACGGTTATGTGCAGGACCCTTTTCATCAATAATTTCATAATGAAGAAGGCCGTTATTTGTTTGCTGTACCATTTCTTGCAATTGACTTTTGAAATCCATCACATGCGAAAAAGCACCGACTTCTACTTTCGGGAATACGATTCGTTCTAAAAAGCACACAACCGTTTGTAAGCCTTGATCTAAATAAAGGGCACCTACAAATGACTCAAATACATCTGCAAGTAGCGCTGGGCGTTCCCGTCCACCTGTTAATTCTTCACCTTTTCCAAGTAATACAAAGCGACCAAAGCCTAATTCATTTGCAAAGATTACAAGTGACGGCTCACATACTATGGATGCTCGTAACTTCGTCAGCTCACCCTCACTCATTTGAGGGTATTTCTCAAAAAGGTATTTAGAAACAGACAGTTCAAGTACTGCATCTCCTAAAAATTCAAGACGCTCATTATCCGTAAACAATTTACGGCGATGCTCATTCACATAAGATGAATGTGTGAATGCTTGATACAATAAATTTTTATTAATAAATGTGATATTTAATTCATGCTGTAACAGCTCGAATTGATTGCGTACTTTTTCAGGAAGCACGCCAGATTTCTGCATAGTTCCTTTTCTTTTCATAGCCATTGAACAATCTGCCTTCCTAATAGTTTCTACCGTTTAAGTGTACCTTTTTCAAGGCATTTATGCAAAAGTATTTCGGCTTAAATACAATGTTTTGGAAATTAATTATTTTTAAGGTCAATTTGGCCTTGGCGTAATTGAGTCCGGATTTTGAATTGTGCCTGCGCAATTCGTTCCTTTCAAAATCCATGACATCCGCCGGAGGCTTTAGGCCAACGTGATGTTGGTCACTCAGTCGTCGCCACAGGACGTGACGTTCTTAGACTTAGTTCCTTTATATAAGTAGATGTTAGGACACTTACTAAAAAAGAACGACTCTTGTATTCTTCTTACCCACCTTCATAAGTGAGTGTCTTCTACTGAATGAAGATAAAAAAAGAGGACGATCACAGTTCGCTAAACGAACCATTTCGTCCCCTTTTTAAACATGCCTCAGCATAGTATCTACTCTTCACGCCGAAGAAATGCATGAGTAATTTCTGCAAAAGGCTTTAACTTTATTCAATCATAAACATTTATTGTATAATGACCGCATCCATGTCAGCACCAGTAGAGGTGATTAATCTCTGCTATATAAAGTTAAACGATTAGTTTATTTTACTTTCGATGTATGAAATTGCAGAACCAACTGTTGAGATTTTTTCAGCATCTTCATCAGAAATTTCCATATCGAATTCGTCTTCAAGCTCCATTACAAGCTCAACTACATCTAATGAGTCAGCACCTAAATCATCACGGAAAGAAGCTTCTAGAGTTACTTCACTTTCTTCAACACCTAAACGGTCCACGATTACTTTTGTTACGCGTTCTAATACTGTAGACAAAACATTCACCTCCCCTCAAATGATTATACAAAAAATCAATATTTTTGACTAATCGAAATTACATTACCATACCGCCATCTATATGTAACGTTTGACCTGTCATATAGTTAGCATCTTCTGAAGCTAGAAAAGCTACGGCCTTTGCAATATCCTCAGGCTGCCCAAGTTTTGCTAGAGGAATTTGTGTAAGCATGCCTTGCTTTATATCTTCTGGTAGTTGCTCAGTCATTTCAGTTTCTATAAAGCCTGGTGCAACTGCATTTACTAAAATATTACGTGATGCTAATTCCTTTGCAGTTGTTTTAGTTAGCCCGATAACCCCTGCTTTTGCAGCTACGTAGTTAGCTTGCCCTGGATTACCAGCTACACCTACAATCGATGAAATATTGATGATACGGCCTGCACGTTGCTTCATCATTTGACGTGTTACTGCTTTCGTACAAAGGAAAACACCTTTTAGGTTTGTATTTAGCACATCGTCCCATTCATCTTCTTTCATACGCATTAATAAGTTATCACGAGTAATACCCGCATTATTTACTAAAATATCAAGCGAGCCGAATGTTTTCACCGCTGCATCCATTAATGCTGAAACTTCCTCTGTTTTTGAAACACTCGCTTGTACAGCAATAGCCTCGCCGCCATTCTCTTGAATCGCCGTAACAACTTCTTCCGCCTTTGCCTGTGAACCGCTGTAGTTAACGACAACTTTAGCACCCTCGTCAGCAAGCTTTAATGCAATAGATCGTCCTATTCCACGTGAAGCACCAGTTACAACAGCTACTTTACCCTCTAATTTACGCATTAATTGTCCACTCCTTCGCCGCTTCTAGTACAGCCTCTAATGATGCTTCATCATAAACACAGTATGTCGCAACAGATCGATCAATTTTCTTCACTAATCCGCTTAATACTTTGCCTGGTCCACACTCAATAAAGACATCTACACCTCGTGCAATCATTTCACGCACAGATGCTTCCCATTGCACAGCGCTATATACTTGTTCTACTAACTCATGTTGAATAGCTGAAACATCCTCTAATTCTTTCGCCATTACATTGCCGATTACCGGGATTTGTGGAGCTGATAATGATATATCAGCCAACGTTGCTCCTAATTTTTCAGAAGATGGTCGCATTAGCTCTGAATGGAATGGACCACTAACAACTAAAGGAATCGCTCGTTTTGCACCAGCTTCCTTTGCCGCTAAAGAAGCCTTTTCAACGCCTTCTTTTGTACCAGAAATAACGATTTGCCCTGGACAGTTTACATTCGCTACCTGAACTGGATCACCTGCTGCAGAAACTTTTTCAGTTACTTCATGCAGTGCCTCAAGCTCCAGCCCTAGAATAGCTGCCATAGCACCTTGCCCTGCAGGTACAGCTTCATTCATATAAAGCCCACGCTTATGAACAACTGAAACTGCATCTTCAAACGATAGCACTCCAGCGATTACTAATGCTCCATATTCTCCAAGTGAATGTCCGGCTGCGTAATTCGGCTTGATACCCGCTGCAAGTAATTTTTCTGCAACCATCACACCAGTAGTTAACAATGCCGGCTGCGCATGGTAAGTCAATGTTAACTCCTCGGCTGGTCCTTCTAACATAAGCTTAGAAAGCTCAAAGCCAAGCGATTGATTTGCACGCTCATAAAATGCTTTACTTTCTGCCGCATTCTCGATAAACTCTTGCCCCATCCCAACTACTTGAGAACCTTGGCCTGGAAAAATAAATGCTATTTTCGTCATATTCATTAATCCCCTTTTTAATCAATTGTGCCTCGGCATAATTGCGTCCGGGATCGGCTTTGTGCTTAGGCCTGCACGATGCAGGTCAGTTAGCCGTTATCGCATGGATGCGATGGTTTTAGGCTAACATCCCCTAAGAACTCCTTTTCGATTCCGTGACATCCGCCGGAGGCTTTAGGCCAACATATGTTTTTTGTACGAAAGCGCAGTGCTAACGTAGCGTCAGCAACACGATGTTGGTCACTCAGTCGTTGCCACAGGACGTGGCGTTCTTAGACTGAGTTCCTCTATTTCAGCGGGTGTTTTGGACACCAGCTGAAAGAAGTTAATCAATTTCTAAGTGACGTACTGTATCTGTAATTGTCGAGATGACTGTATGCTCAACCATCGTATTTGCTTGGCGAATTGCACTGTATATTGCTTTGGCATTCGATGAGCCATGAGCCTTAATCACAGGTGCTTGTAAACCAAACAAGCCTGCACCACCGTACTCTGTGTAGTCCATTTTATTTTTTAGGTCACGCAAATTATTTTTCATAAGCGCTGCTGAAATTTTTGTTTTTGTTGAAGACATGAACGCCTCTTTTAGCATTGAAAATAACGCGCCAGCAGTACCTTCTATCGATTTCAGCACCATATTACCTGTAAAGCCGTCTGTTACAACTACGTCCGCTACCCCTTCAAGTAAATCTCGAGCTTCAACATTACCGATAAAGTTTAAATCTGCTTCTTTTAACAATCCAAAAGCTGCCTTCGTTAATTCATTTCCTTTTTTATCCTCAGTACCGATATTTAACAAGCCGATACGTGGCTTTTGTAGGCCACCTACTTTTTTCGCATAAATATCGCCCATAATTGCATATTGCAATAAATGCTCAGGTCGCGCGTCTGCATTTGCCCCTAAATCAAGCATTAAAAAGCCCTTACCATCTAAAGTAGGAAGTGTAGTGGCTAGAGCAGGTCTAGCAATCCCTTCAATACGTCCTACTTTAAATAAGCCTCCTGCCATTAAAGCACCTGTATTACCTGCTGAAAGACAAGCATCTGCCTTTCCTTCTTCAACTGCATCCATCATTCTTGCCATTGATGAATCCTTTTTACGACGAACAGCGCGTGCTGGATCGTCTGTTCCTTCAACTACTTCATCACAATGTACTACAGTTAATCGATCATGTATTTTTAAAAATGGTTCAAGCTTTTGCTGCTGACCATATAATTGAATTTCTAAATTTGGGATTTGCTCTAATGCTAATAGAGCACCTTCAACAACTGATTTTGGTGCGTTGTCTCCACCCATTCCATCAAGCGCTAATTTCATTGTTGTTCACCTTTACCTTTCGTGCGGTACATATCAAATTCACCAACAAAAACTGTTTCACCGTTAACTGTGGACGTTAACTCTACTTTTGTACGATGACTTTTTTCGTCACGTCCGATAACGATTGCTTTTGTAATAACACGATCTCCAGCTCTAACAGGTTTCACAAAGGTAATGTTAGAATGTACTGTTAATGCTAGTTCGTCGTCAATAACTGCTACCGCTAATGAGTTTGCCTGTGCAAACAAATGATGTCCACGTGCGATGCCATTGCGCTGAAAAACATGTTCTTCTTTTACATCAAAAATAGATAATGCACGATTATCCAATTCAATATCAATTATTTCTCCGATCACTTCATCGATCGGTAGAGATTTCACTTCATTTTCATAGGTTTTCGAAGCAACATCTTTAATTCGTTCTCGTAATTCTGGAATCGCTAATTCCATACGATCTAAACGAATTGTTTGGACACTAACCTGAAACTGTGTTGCTAGCTGTTCATCTGTGACGAATGGATTATCAGCTATCGTTTCGGATAATAGTCGCTGTCGCTCTTTTTTCGTTCGTCTCAACATCATTCGCCACCTTTTTTAGTTGTTATTAGCACTTGGTACTAATATCAGTATATAGAGTATAAAAAAAGAATGCAAGACTTGTTTTAAAAACAAGTGCTCACATTCCTAATTGAGTATCAAAAATTCAGTTAATCGAAGCGTTCCCCTTGTAAAACGCCTGAATTTTCAAGCATTTCACGTAAATATTTGTACTCATCATCATGCCAAAAAGCATCAGTCTTAAGCATATCCGTTGCATCTTTTCTCGCAGTTTCAAGTATTCGATAATCGTGCACTAAATCCGCTACTTTAAAATCAGGCAAACCACTTTGTTTACGCCCAAAGAAATCACCCGGACCACGTAGTTCCAAATCCTTTTCAGCTAGGCGGAAGCCATCATTCGTTTCCGTCATCGATTGCATTCGCTCTTTACCTTCATCCGATTTTGGATCGGCTAGCAACACACAATATGACTGATGTTCACCTCGTCCAACACGCCCACGAAGCTGATGCAACTGAGCTAAGCCAAAGCGTTCAGCATCATAAATAATCATAAAAGTTGCATTCGGTACGTTAACCCCAACCTCAACAACTGTTGTAGACACGAGTACGTGAATAGTTCCCTCACTAAAAGCTCGCATGACAGCGTCTTTTTCATCCGCGGATAGACGACCATGCATTAATCCGACATTGTAACGTCCATTAAAATATGCTGCAAGCTGCTCATAGATTTCTACAGCATTTTGAACATCCAGCTTGTCTGATTCCTCGATCAGTGGACAAATAGCATAAGCCTGTCTACCAGCTGCAAGCTCTAATTCTAGCTTTGACATAACAGAGCCAAATTGCTCTTTTTTCATCCAATGTGTTTCAATTTGCTTACGTCCTGCTGGCATTTCATCAATCATTGAAACATCCATTTCTCCAAATGCTGTAATCGCCAGTGTACGTGGTATTGGTGTGGCCGTCATAAAGAGCACATCTGGATTTTCTCCTTTATCACGTAATATTCTACGCTGCTCTACACCAAAACGATGCTGTTCATCTGTTATAACAAAACCAAGCTTGTGAAAAACGACATCAGGCTGAATTAGCGCATGTGTACCAATTAAAATATCTATGTTTCCGTTTGCCAATTCTTCTAAAAGCAAACGACGCTCCTTTGCTTTCGTCGACCCCGATAGTAAAGCTACACGAACGCCAAATGGCTCAAACCATTCCATCAAATTTTCTGCATGTTGCTCAGCTAAAATTTCCGTCGGCGCCATTAAAGCCCCCTGAAAACCAGCAGTTACAGCTGCATATAAACATATTGCCGCAACAACGGTTTTCCCCGACCCTACATCACCTTGAAGTAAGCGGTTCATACGATGCGGTTCTTTCAAATCTTTGCAAATTTCATTAACGACACGTTTTTGTGCACCTGTTAATTCATATGGTAACGATGCAATAAAGGCACGTAACTTTTGCAAATCAAACTGTATAACTGTACCACGCTCACTGTCCTTTCGGATTTTACGCAACGCTTGAATTCGTAGTTGAAAGTTTAGTAACTCTTCGTAGGCAAAGCGTCTTCTAGCCTGTTTAGCATGTCCTGCATCAACAGGGAAATGAATTCCCTCAAGCCCATCACGCATTGAAGCAAGCTTATAATCTGCCTGTAAATGCTGCGGAACAGCATCTGGTATCTCTGCACCAAACTCATCTAGCACTTGGCGCATATATTTACGAAAACGTTTTTGCGGAATCAAACCTTTTAAACTATAAACAGGTTCAAAGTCGACCTGATCTGTCTTAGGACCAAACGTTACAGACGTTCCATTGATTACTTGTCTACCCCTATCCCATTTCCCTGTAACGGTAATAATAGCTCCTGGTACAAGCTTCTGCTTCAAATAACCTTGGTTAAAAAAAACAACCTTAACTAAATGTCGACCTGCTAATACCGTGACTTGTAATCGTGATTTATTGCGACCTAAAAACAATACTGTCGGCTCACGTTCCACTTTACACTCAACAGTGACACGTTCATTATGTGGTGTTTGTGCCAAATCCTTTAAACGAAAATCCTCATGTCGATGCGGAAACGTCCATAACAAATCCGCTATCGTCTCGATGCCTATTGCTTCTAAATGTCCTGCTGTTTCTTTCCCGACTCCCTTTAATTCAGAAACGGGACTCTTTAAATCAGTCACCTTGCACGACAGCTCCTCCAAAGTTTTTCACCACAAGTACTTTACCTACAGTCATCCGTTTAACCATACTATTTTTCAGCATTTGAGTTTTCCCCTTTCTTACGATTACTCTTAGCTTTCATAATATTGTTGTTTCCGTTTAACACTTTTGAACAAAATACTAAACATTATTATATATTCATTAATCATTATATAACTTTTCATTTTCACTAAGATAGCAATTCAATTCACTAATAATTGATTTATAGTTAACAGGTGTATTTATTAAGCATTTTTTATCCATCCCGTTAAACAGAAGACTCTTCTTTCCGTTACGGGCGAGGTCTCATCTGTCTCGCTTTCCCGCGGGAGTCAAGTCGCCCCTACGCAAATAGCAACAAAAAATCCTTTTATCGTTTAATAATAAACCTATTTTTTCTTACTCAACACGCCTGGATAATTATATCTTTAAGTAGCGTACATAAAAAACATAAACTTATTTAGCTTCAAAAAAACCCACCTTCAGTAGAAATACATAGCTTTACAATCTTTAGGTTTTAAAAGTTCTGTTAAATAAAAGCATTAATTTCTTCTCAGCATATAATGTTGAAAAAGGAGTGAAATCACTTGGGATTTTTTCCACCTCAAGGAACAATGAGACCACAATCACCTCCACCAAACTTCAGACCAACAAAACCTTCTGTATCCTATGTCATTGATTGTGTATATCAAAATACTTATGTATGGCTTAGAAACGGGAGAGAATTTTGGTTTTATCCTACTCGAATAGAGATGGGTGAAGTATCTGGATATAGATGGAACGGTGCCTACTGGACGTTCTACGGATTCGATGAAGGATTGATTGATGCCGTTGCCTGTTACCCTACCCCTACCCTTTACTAAAATTCCAAAAGGCTTTTTCTTAATAGGGCTAATCACCAAAAGTAAGGGATGACATTTATTCAAACGTATGCCATATATAATTTGATTGTAGCGTCACAGATAAAGCCCGGAAGCACAAGCAAAGCGGCTCATCATCCACACGTTACGGTGATGAGTGTATTACCAGGAAAATGTATCCACTTTGTCCAAACTTCCATACTAATCATAAAAACACCTATACCATGTAGAACCTCAAAAAAACACGCCTTCCACTTAGGAAAACGTGTTGAATATTTTTATTTTTGAAGTGACTTGATACTTTCTAAATTGCCGTTATCAAAGATGGCTTTGCTAATAGCTTTACCTGTTGGTGTTGCAGCAAGGCCTCCACGTGCAGTTTCTTTTAAATTCGGACTCATAGATTGTCCAATTCGATACATCGCGCCAATCACTTCGTCACATGGGATGCGACTTGTGACCCCTGCAAGTGCCATATCCGCTGCTACAAGGGAATTTGCCGCTCCCATAGCATTCCGCTTAACACAAGGAACCTCTACTAAGCCAGCTACCGGATCACAAACAAGCCCTAACATATTTTTCAGTGTAATGGCAAATGCTTCTGAACATTGCTGTGGAGTACCACCAGCCATCTCTACAATCGCTGCCGCTGCCATACCAGCAGCTGAGCCAACCTCTGCTTGACAGCCACCAGCAGCACCTGAAATCGAAGCATTATTAGCAACAACAAAGCCGAAAGCACCAGATGTAAATAAATAACGAATCATTTGCTCACGTGTCGGATTTAGCTTGTTCTTCACTGCAAACAGTGTCCCTGGTACAACCCCAGCTGAACCTGCAGTTGGGGTTGCACAAATTGTACCCATAGCCGCATTAACTTCATTTGTAGCAACCGCTTTACTCACCGCGTCTAGTAATAAATCACCCGACAGCGAATTTCCTTGTGCAATATAATTTTGAAGTAATACTGCGTCACCGCCTGTTAAGCCTGTTACAGATTTTACACCTTTCAGGCCTCTTTCAACAGCTTCCTCCATTACCGTTAAATTATTGTCCATTTGCTGTATAATTTCTTCTCTTGTGCGTCCAGTTATTAACATTTCTTGCTCAATCATAATTTCAGAAATCAGCTTTCCTTCTTGCTCCGCTCGTTCAACTAGTTCACGAACATTATGAAACAATACATCCATATTGGTGCGCCTCCTTTAGTTATTAATTTTAGAAACCTTCGAAATATGTGGTATTAAAGAAATTTGTTGTAATATTTTATCCTCGATATTTTGATCGACTTCTATCACCATAAGGGCAGTTAAACCACGTTCAATACGTGAAACCTCCATATGGCCAATGTTGACAGCATGCATCGCTAAGCAATTTGCCACATTGGCAATACAGCCAGCGCGATCATCATGAACAACAAGGATTGCTGGCATGCCACCTGTTAGACGTAGCTTGAAGCCATTAACCTCACTCACTTCAATTTTACCGCCACCGATAGAGATACCAACGACAGACATCTCTCCTTCATCATCGCCAATCACAAGGCGAGCTGTATTCGGATGCTCCATATTTGCTGTTTCAGGGATAAACTCATAATCTAAGCCCGCCTTTTCTGCATCGGCAAAAGCTGTTTTAATCCGTTCATCGAATGTATCGTAATTTAATAGGCCCCCTACCAAAGCTACATCTGTTCCATGCCCTTTATACGTTTCAGCAAACGAACCATATAAGTGGATTTTCGCCCATTTTGGTTGTCTTCCAAATAAATCTCTAGCAACGCGTCCAATTCGTGCGGCGCCTGCCGTATGAGAAGAAGAAGGCCCGATCATCACTGGTCCAATAATATCAAATACTGAAGTAAACTTCATAATAACACCCCTCTATTCTATCCAAATAATAATATCGATTTTTTATTTATATCATGCTTGATAGTTACTATAAAAGTAAAGCACTTCTTTATCAACTTTCAGAAAATTTACACGACTATAATTTCATAACGGAAATATCGATTAATTTTTGTCTACTCCGTATATACAATGATTTAATAATGCCGAAATTCCAGTATTCCCAAGTTCATTGTCCTCTGGAAACATACATCAGATCATTAATTTTTAGCTGATTTTATAGTTTATTAATTCCTATTCTCCTTGTACCATAAACAAAAGCAGTACACGGCTTGTGCACTGCTTTGTCTACTTATACGCAAAGTAGATTGAATTATTCTACTGAAATAATATACGGATATAATCCTTGTTTACCATTAAATAACTCTACTTCAACCTCTGGATAATTCTCTTCAATAAATTTCACTAATTCTGAGGCGTTTTCTTCCGTTGTATCCTCACCATAGATGACTGTTACAATTTCTGCATCTTCATCTACTAAATCAGTAATTACCTTCTGAGCAGCATCTTTTAATGCTGGAGTAGATAATACAATTTTCCCTTCTGCAAGAGCCATGAAATCATCCTTATGAATTTCCACACCATCAATAGATGTATCACGAACTGCATAAGTTACTTGGCCTGTTTTAACATTTGCAAAGGCTTCTGTCATTGTTGATTGGTTCAATTCAACTGCCGCCTCTGGATTAAACGATAGAATCGCTGCCATACCTTGAGGGATTGTTTTCGTTGGAACTACAGCCGCTTCTATATCTAAAAGCTCTACTGCTTGTTCTGCTGCCATGACGATATTTTTGTTATTTGGTAAAATCAATACTTTTTCAGCACCAATTTCTTGTACTGCCTTCACGATATCTTCAGTTGAAGGGTTCATTGTTTGACCGCCTTCAATAACATAAGAAGCACCAATTGAACGAAGTAATTCAGCAACTCCCTCGCCCATTGCAATCGTTACAATTGCATATGGGTGCTTTTCTGCTTTTTTAGCTGAAGAAGGTGCTTTATGCTCCTCACCAACAATGGCAGAATGCTGTTCACGCATATTGTCGACTTTAATTTTAATGAGACTACCATATTTTTGGCCCATTGCTAAAACAGCGCCTGGTTGCTCAGAATGAATATGCACTTTTGCAATTTCTTCATCTGAAATAACGAGTAAAGAATCACCTAGAGGGCTTAATTCATTGCGGAATTGTTCTTCACTAAATGGCTCTTTTCCTTCTTCAAAACGAACCATGATTTCTGTACAATAACCAAATTCAATATCCGCAGTATCCATGAAATCTTGTGCTCTATGATGTTCTGCATTAATTAAATCATCTAAAGTTGCTTCATTTTTCACCGGTAATGGCTCGCCTTTTAAGGATGCTAAAAATCCTTCATACACAAATAGAAGACCCTGACCGCCACTATCTACAACACCGACTTCTTTTAGAACAGGTAGAAGTTCAGGTGTACGTTGCAACGAAGCCTGAGCTTCAGCAGTAAATGCTTCCATCACCGCAATGATATCGGTTTCAGTTTCTGCCACTTCTACACCTTTTTTCGCAGCTTCACGTGCAACCGTTAAAATTGTTCCTTCAACTGGCTTCATTACTGCTTTATAAGCAGTTTCTACGCCTGCTTGGAAGGCACCCGCAAAGCCCTTTGCATCAATTGTTGCTTCTTTTTCGATAGATTTACCAAAACCACGGAATAACTGCGATAAAATAACGCCTGAGTTTCCGCGTGCTCCCATAAGTAAACCTTTTGATAAAGCTTGAGCTGTTTTGCCGATATGCTCTGACGCATATTGCTCCGTTTCCTTTGCCCCAGATGTCATCGATAAGTTCATATTCGTTCCTGTATCACCGTCTGGTACTGGAAATACATTTAATGAATCAACATAATTTGCATTTTGGAATAGGTGATGGGCACCCATTTGCACCATTTCTGCAAACTTTATTCCGTCTAAAGACTGCATTAGAATTAGTTCCTCCTCTTAATCATTCGCTACACGAACGCCCTGTACAAAGATATTGACAGATTTCACGCTCATACCTAATGTTTTATCCACTGTATATTTCACTTTCGATTGTACTTGATAAGCAACTTCCGAAATCTTTGTCCCGTAACTAACAATAATGTACATATCAATATGTAAATCGTCGTCCTGTTTTCGAATAACAACACCTTTTGCAAAATTTTCTTTACGTAAAATATCAGTTAGACCATCACGAATTTGATGTTTAGATGCCATGCCAACAATACCGTAGCATTCTACAGCAGCGCCACCAGCTATTTGTGCAAGTACATCTGTTGAAATATCAATTTGGCCGAATTCATTGTTTAATTCAATTGACATAGAAATGCCCCCTTGGCTCTTTTTGACTAAATGATATTGTAACACTTTCGTTATACATTAAGCAACCTTGGAAGGCATGAAAGCGCATTGTATCAACGTTTTACTAACATTACAAAGGTAGACATACACCTTCACCAAAATTTCCACTTTTTCTGTAATAATTGTTACGACCGTTCGTTTTACTGTGTATAGTGCTTGATCAGCTAATTCACAGCATGTTTTCAATTGCTCGCTATTCGAGATTTTAGCATGACACATCCCGATGCTGACTGTTAAAATATCAGCTACTTCCGAACGCTCATGACTAATATTTAAGTTGCGTACTTCCTCTAAAATTTCCTCACAAGCATTGAAAAACTAGATTGGCCCCACCTTAAAAAATCACAAAAAACCTACATATTGCTAGGCAGGTTTCCGTAGTCAAAAACAAAACTTTATAGCAGGCATTTTATTTCGTTGCATAAAATATTCACAAAAAATAATAAAGCTAACAGCAAAAAATCAAGAACCTCACAAGGTCCTTGATTTAGTTATCATCAGTATTATTTAACAAAGCCATTCAATTAAAATAAGCTTTTAATAAGCGTATCAATCATCACTGGCATTTCCTTAAATGCGCTATCCACATGTAGTCTTTCCGTCTTTTGGTGGGCATCTTTCCCAAAAGGTCCTACGTTTAAAACAGGGCCCTGTAATGCGGACATCGCTTCAAAAGGAATACTGTACGTGTCTCCCCATACCGGTGTGTTGTGCTCGAATGCTGTCCATTCATTTGAGTCATCTGAATAATTGACATAGCTCAAATCACAAATACCATTAAAATAATGAATTTGCTCTACTTCAATATCAAATGTTTTGGCCGTTTTCTTCATCAATTCAATCGATTGAATGATAAGGGGGTGATTGGATGAATTGATCGCCGGATAATATGGTGGTGCATATAACAACACTGTCGCTGGTGCTAGTTCCTGGCAGCGAATCATTAGCTGATCCACGATGCGAATAGATTTCTCCCGATCATCCCATGCACTATTTTCAAGAACTTGATTTTTTATTAAACTTACTTCAACAGCGCCTAATTTCTTTATCGCATACTCTAAAAGTGCCTCATAACGAAGTACCTTTACTTCACCTACTCCATGTACTTTTTCGCGCTCACAAATTCGTTTATATTGTTCATTACAAGCTGACATTGCTTCTAATGCAACTTGTTCAAAAATATCCATTACTTCAGATGCTGTGCGCTTTAATAAAAACACATTATAAAGGGCTGCTGCTCGATATGGTGTTTGTGTAGAATACTCCATTTTCAAATCTTTTAATTGTAAAGATACAGGTAATGGCGTACTTTCGCCTAGATCAGTTTCACTGAAAATTGGATTCCACTCCATATGCTGAGTCATGTATGAGGCAATAAAATTCGCTGTCATTCCTTTTAATGGCTCACCTACATGGGTCTCTTTACCGTAAAATAAAGCTGCAGGCATGATTTTTCCGATAGTTCCTGAATATATATATTCATTGATATCAGCCGGGCCTTGTGAAAAAGAAGGCTCACTATTTAAAAATAGTTTATAAGAAAGTCCATGTAGTTCACGAAGTCTGACAAGCTCTACAACTGCTGCACGCATCCCAGCAGAATTCACTTCTTCATCTGGCACAGCCGTTAAAATAAGATTGATTGGCCATTCTTCAATACTTGCCTTTTCAATCAACTGCATATGCAAAGCAAGCCCCATTTTCATATCCATCGTCCCACGACCGAATAAGTAGTTGCCTGATTCCAAATCAATTCTTGCGGCTTCCGGTAAATCTTTTTTGTATTTAGGTTCCATTAGCTTTTTTGTCAGCTCTTCAGGGAAGAAGGCTAATGGTTCAAGCTCACCATATTCTTCTGTATGGACAGTATCAAAATGGCTAATTAACACAACCGTTTCTACTGCAGATGGATGCTTATACAAAGCAGTCACAGCATTGCGTTCAAGACCTGCATCATGCAATTCAATAAGTTCTGGGTTTTTCTGAAAATAAGAAAGCGTTCGCAATTTATTTTTTAATTTATAGGCAAATTCATGCTCACCTTTTGTTAAAGTTCTACTTTCCCAACTGACAAGTTCACATAATAATGCACGTAGTTTTTCAGGGGTATTCCAAAGATAAACATTCATAAAAACTCTCCTTTATCCGATCTTCTCAACACAGAATACATATCAGTGTATATCAAGTGATTCCTCATTTTTTATTTCAAACTCAGAGGAAACTGTATTTGTTTTACTCAATTTTAATTTATAGAAAATCATGCAAGCAATAAAGAATCCAATCCCATAAAGTAAACCAACTCTTTGTGTTGGATCGAATGCTAAAAAGATAAGGATTAGCATGCAAAAAACAATGCAGAACACTGGAATCAATGGATAAAGCGGTGTTTTAAATTTTAATTCAGCTACCTCTCCCCCTGCTTTGACATATCGATATCTGAACATCAATTGAGATGCGCATATTCCCATCCATGAAATTGTTACAGCAATTCCTGCAATAGACATGAGTAAAACAAATACTGCATCTGCTTCCATCACGCTCGTTAATAAAGAAAGCAGCGAGAAAAGCATCGTGAAAATGAGTGCATTTAATGGGACTTTATTTTTCGTTAATCGCCCAAATAATTTGGGAGCCATTCCCTCTTTTGACATCGACCATAATAAACGTGTTGAAGCATATAAACATGAATTACCTACTGATAATATCGCTGTTAAAATAACAAAGTTCATAATGCCAGCAGCATATGGAACGCCAGCTAAATTCATCAATGTCACAAAAGGACTTTCCAGTAGTCCAAGCTCCGATGAAGGGAATATAGCAGATAAAACAATAATAGAAGCAATATAAAAAACTATAATTCTAAAAAGAATTGTCTTTATTGCCCGAGGAATATTTTTCTCTGGATTTTCAGTTTCTCCTGCTGCAATCCCGACAAGTTCAGAACCTTGATAAGAAAAGATAACATTCATCATTGTGACAAATATAATCGTAATACCTGCTGGGAATAAACCAGACGGTGCTAAATTCGTAAAATGTGGTGTTGGACGATCAGCTAGCGGAATCATTCCAAAGATTGCTGCAACTCCTATAACGATAAACGCAATCACCGCAATAACTTTAATGCTTGCAAACCAAAATTCTGCTTCTGCAAAGCCTCTAGTTGTTAAAGCATTTAAAGTAAATAACAGCACCATAAATACAGCACACCAAATCCAAATTGGGACATTAGGGAACCAATGTTGCATCAAAATCCCCGCTGCAGTAAATTCTACTCCCGCTGTGGCAGCTGACCCTACAAAATACATCCATCCTAAAGAAAATCCTGCTGAAGGACCGATAAAACGTGTTGCATAGGTTTGGAAAGAACCAGTTACAGGCATGTAAACAGCTAATTCTCCAAGACAATTCATTACCATATACAATATTAAACCACCAAATAAATAACCAATTAATGCGCCTCCAGGACCCGCTTGATTAATTGTGTAGCCAACATTTAAAAAGAGTCCTGTTCCAATAACGCCACCGAGCGAAAGCATTAATAAATGACGACTTTTCATTGAACGGTTTAATTGATTATCTTGCCGTTGTTCCCCTTTACTCAACATCCATCCCCACTCTCTAGTTGCTATTAATATATCGAATATTCTGTTATCACTTCTACTAAAGTACCCAATCAATTTATCTCCTAAATTGATTGGGTATTTTTACATTGAAATCAAATACGCCTCGGCATACTTGCCGCAGATGCTTGTACACCCGCTGCAAGAAGTTAAAAACGTAATGACAAGCAGCTTAGTCCACCATCATGTTTTCTAAATTCAGACATTTCAAGCTCAATTGTTTGGTAGCCTAAATCATTTAATTTACGCTTTGTTTCTGGATAGCCTGCAGGAATAATGACATAATCATTTACTTGAATACAGTTTGCTGAATACTCATCCTCTTTTGGAATAATAATTTTTTCATAGGATTCGAATGCAGGATGTTCGATAAACTCTCCTGCTAGCACCATACGATTTTCACCAACATATGCGATGCCCGTTTTTAAATGGAAAAACTCTTTTAACGGAATAATCGTTGCCTCATAGCCTTCTTTTTCAACGATTTCTTTAAATTGTCGAGCCCCTTCTTCATTAGTACGGTCAGAGATGCCTACATAAAATTTCTTTTCTGCCTGCAATACATCTCCGCCATCAAGTGTTCCTGGGCCTTCGATATAATATAAATTTTCATAGAACTTTTTAACAGCTGGTTCGATTTCCTCAATCTCACGATTACGAGCCTCTGCCCCTGGATTTGAAATAATGGCAAAGTCAGGTGTTAAAACAGCTGTATCCTCTACAAATGTTGAATCTGGGAAGGCCTCATTTGCTGGAAGATGTGTAACCTCTACGCCACATTTCTTTAGAGCTTCTATATATCTTTCATGCTGCTCAAATAATTTTTCTAAAAGCGGTTTTCCTAAGTCACTAGTCGTTAAACCATTTAAATAACTATTTCCTGGATTTTTTACAATAACATTTTTAAACATTTACGACATCTCCTTTTATCTTCTTACTACTGGGCAAGTTAGACATGTTGGTCCACCTGTTCCTTTTAGCGAAATTTCATTTCCTTTATATTCATAAACTGTTACGCCTGCATTAAGTAATTGTTGCTTTGTAATTGGATTTCCATTGGGAATAATACATACTCTAGGTGCAAGTGTCAAAACGTTACAGCCTAGCGCATCATACTCATCTTTCGGGACTTCAATTAATTGAATACCTCGGTTGATTAGAAGCTGACGAAAAAATACCGGCATTAATCGTGAATGTACAACGGCTAAATCTTTGTCCACCATACTAATGAAGGACATTAGGTGTAAACATTCAGCTTCACCTAAATCATGCGGAAGCTGTACAACAATGAAATCATCGACTATATCCTCCGTCATGTCCTTTAGCTGACGAATAGCTTCATCATTCGTTCGATAACCTCTACCTACAACAAGAGTACGATCATCAAGCCAAACTATATCGCCACCATCTGATACAGCATCTCCAGTCAATTCTCCAATAACTGGAATGCCCTTCTCCTGTAAAAATGCTTTATACACAGCTGCTTCTGGCTGTCTTAATGTTTTGCCAGATTTCAGGATAATGGCACCATTTGATGTGAACTTTACAGGATCATGTGCATATAACGAATCCAACCCTACTTCATCTGATTCTGGTAAAAAATCAATTTTTTCAACATACTTTTCTAGAATACTCATAAATTCAGCGTATTCTATAAGAGCCTCATTATAGTTAGGTTCTGATAAGTAGTTAAATGTTTTCCATTCATCGCTAAGATGCTCTTGGTTTCGGAAAGCATCTTTTGGATGTTTTACTATTACGTGTTTCAAAGGTGCATACATTGACGAACAATAATGCATTCCCTTCACCCCTTTTTTCCGCGTAGTGGAAAACGTTTCCGCATAGAGGAAAGTTTATATGAAAAATATATGTGTTTTAAGGTATATTGTCAATATATTTAGAAAAATCCCTATATTCATTCTTTTCGAGGTAAGAGGCGTAACGAAATAGAAATCCACGATTATGTAGCTAGACTTAGACAAAGAATAAAAATAAAATAAATGAAGGAGAGGTGGGACATGAATGCAATTATTAGAACGAGCTATGACAATCGCTAAAGTTTTGGCCTCTGAAGCAAGTGAAAATAGCTTGTCCATTTCAGAGCTTTCGGAAAAATGCAATTTACCACTTAGTACATTACATAGAATTTTAAAAGCGATGATCAAGGAAGGAATGATTGAACAAGACGATCAAACTAAACAATATCGACTCGGAACAATTTGGATGGAACTCGGCTTACAAGTGTATGATACGATGGACTACATTAGTAAAATTAGGCCAGAATTAGAGCGTTTAGCAAGAGAAGTCGAGGAAAGCGTCTATTTAAGTAAGCCCGCAGGTTTAGATACAATTATTATCGAAAGAATAGACAGTGCAGCTAATCCTATTCGTATTTATGATCAGCTTGGTATTCGTATACCGATGCATATTGGAGCTGCAAATAAAGCCATTTTAGCCACAATGCCTGTTTCTCAAGCAAAGGAAATTATTGAACAGCTTATTCCTCATGAAGAAATCGCTGAATTAGAGGCACAGCTCGAGCAAATAAGACTACAAGGATTTGCTATTAGTCATGGGGAAAGAACTGCAGGAACATCTTCAATTGCAGTTTCTATTTTAAATGGTTTCAATGAAGTAGTCGGCGCAGTAAGTATAGGTTTTGTTAGCTTTAACGTTTCAGCAGAACATATTAATACCCTTACAGAGCGTTTAGTGGAAACCGGGAAACGTGTTTCTATGAAGCTTGGTTACCGTGGCAAATAAGGTGAAACATTAATCAATAGGGTTTTCTCATTCCCTACAGAATCTTCTTTATCAGGCAAGAAGTGAATTAATAAGTATATCACCATAACGACTCCAATCCCCATAACTTTTGGTGATGAACCAATTAATACCACTTTTTTAAAAAGTATTTTTTGTCTGTAAAGGTTTTTTTCTTGAAAGGTTAAGTGAAAACTATTGCACTGAACGTCATGGTATGTTAAATTATTATGGTATGTGAAATACCGAACTGAAATAATAATCTTTCAGCATTAACAGTAAGGAGGGAATACAACATGCCAAAACAATGTGTAATCACTGGACGTAAAGCTCGTACTGGTAACAACCGTTCCCACGCTATGAACGCTAACAAACGTACATGGGGTGCTAACCTTCAAAAAGTTCGTATCTTAGTAGACGGTAAACCAAAACGTGTATGGGTTTCTGCTCGTGCATTAAAATCAGGTAAAATCGAGCGCGTTTAATCGTCGCTTCCAAAAAATCGATTTCGCATTTGGCGCAAATCGATTTTTTTCTGTCTTATTAACTGGACTAACAATGACAAAGCCGCAAGCAATTACAAGGAAACGTAATTGCTTGCGGCTTTCTTTACATATAGCAGCACAACAAAACGCCTATGCAGAAAGGCAGTTACGATATAATAAAGTATAGTTCTTTAGCAAAGCTAGGGGTTGATTTCCGTTCCGGCTGGGCGCTTTGTTGCTGTCGCTTCGCTTTCGCGCAGAGCAGAGCTTCCTGGTGGCGTCCGATGAGCCGCTTGGGGCAACAGGATGTTGGTCACGAAGGCGTTATCACAGGACGTGATGCTCTTAGCCTTCGTTCCCATACTTGCTCGCTCCAGGGTCTCGGGCCAACACGATGTTGGTCACGAAGGCGTTATCACAGGATGTGATGATTTTAGCCTTCGTTCCTCTATTCGCTGATCCCCAAGGAGTCGCCCAGTCTCCACTCCAATCAACCACTTCTCATAGTATGTACCCCTTTCACGAAAGCGTAGTGTTAACGTAGCGTCAGCAAGATCAGATGTACAATAGCATTATTGTTATAAGTTTCTTCTGTTTGATTATGTTGAGTAGCCATAGCCTTCACTTTTGAAATACATAAAATTAATAAAAGTTCTACGCTATCGCTGATTGGAGTGGAAGGCTACTCGACTCCCGTGGGAAAGCGAGACAGGCGAGACCCTGCACGAAGCGAAGCGAAGGAAGCGGCTCGACGCTCGCCCACAGGAAGCTTTGCTCTGCGCGAAAGCGAAGCGTCAGCGACAAAGCGAGTAGCCAGGAACGGAAATCACCCACCACAATATTCACAAAGAATTCCTTGACCATTTTGTTATTCAACACCATAAAAAAATCCGACTAGTGTTAGTCGGATTTTTTTACTTTCTTTTCTTTTTTAAAAATGTTGATACATGTACGCGTAATACTACTTACAAATTTCGGCAGCTGGAACGTATATACTTTCAGGACTCTCTCCCCCTTACGCTAATCTATGCTTCTTATCATTAAACATATGCCTTGCGTGAAAGATATAGACCCTGAATTACCTATTATTTCATTACTTGTAAAGCGAGATGTACCAAGAGAGATTTCTTCATTTGTTGTTTCATACTTTACTTGCCTTAATGTCACATCTTTAATCGGCTCTTCATGCGCAAAGAAAGACAAATAACGGTATTGCTCGTTTGCTTCAATGATGTGTGTGCCTGGTATTAAAAATTGCATCATATTTGCATGATTAATAATCTTCAATACTACCTGTGGATGCTCTTTTTGCAAACGATAAATCGAACGAACTGCTGCCTCATAATGATCTAAACGACCACCTGTAACACCTGTAAGTACAATTTCTAACGGTGTATAGGTCAAAGCTTTTAATAACGCTAAGTCTGTATCTGTTTCATCTTTTTCTTCCTGGAATCGTTGTCTATCATTTGTATGTGCCATCACAAGCTCGTATTCCTCTTGCGATAGTGAGTCAAAATCTCCTACTATGGCATGTGGTGTGATTCCTTGCTCGATTAAATATAGCGCTCCTCGGTCTGCTCCGATAAATAACACATCACTTTGCTCTTTATACGGGCTAAATGAACAGAGTTCCGCTCTTGGCCCGCCTGCACAAACAACGACTACTGTCATCCTTGAATCGCTGCCTCACCAGCAGCCAAAATTTCCTGTAGGGCCGCAGAACGATCTTCTTTACTATAAATAGCGGAACCAGCTACAAAAATTGTTGCGCCTGCTTTAGCACAAGGAATAATAGTCTCTGCATTAATACCACCGTCAATCTCAATAGCAATATCAAGATTACGTTCTTTTATAATAGCTGCTAATGCTTCAATTTTTGGAACAACAGAATGAATGAATTTTTGCCCACCAAACCCTGGATTCACTGTCATGAACAACACCATATCAATATCTTCTAAAACGTGTTGAATAGATTCTATTGGTGTATGTGGATTTAATACAACACCAGGTTTGACTCCATATGAACGAATTAATTGAATTGTACGGTGTAAATGGCGGCAAGCCTCTACATGCACCGTAATATAGTCCGCTCCTGCTTTGGCGAATTGTTCAATATATTGATCAGGATTTTCGATCATTAAATGAACGTCTAGCGGTAAATCAGTTAAAGGACGAATGGCGTCTAATACAATAGAGCCAAAAGAAATATTTGGCACAAAATGACCATCCATAACATCGATATGAATAAGCTGTGCCCCAGCCTTTTCTACTTCTTTTACTTCTTCTCCTAATTTAGCAAAATTAGCTGCTAAAATTGATGGTGCTATTTGTATCATTCTTAATACCTCGGCTTTCGATCCATAATTTCTTGCATAAATTGTTCGTAGTGTTTATAACGGTAGTCACGAATTTCCCCCGTCTCAACAGCTGCCTTTACAGCACATTTGGGTTCCTTTAAGTGTAAACAGCCTCTAAATTTACAATCGTCTGCAATACGAGCCATCTCAGGGAAGCATGCGCCTAATTCTTCTTTTTCTATTTCATCAAAATCAAATGAACTAAATCCTGGAGTATCTGCTAATAAGCCGTTACATACCTCTATTAATTCGACATGGCGCGTCGTATGTTTTCCACGCCCTAAGCTTTGTGAAATAATTCCAGTTTTTAAATTTAAATCTGGAATCAATGTATTTAGTAATGTGGATTTCCCAACTCCAGATTGCCCTGCTAATACAGAAGTTTTTTCCTTTAAAATAGGCTGTAGACGATCAACTAGCTCTTCCTCACCCTTATAGGTTTGTAGCACGGTATAACCCATGTTTTCATAATCTGCTATATAGGACTGCAATTCCTCACGTTCATGATCTTCTAGCAAATCCATCTTTGTTAAACAAATAATCGGATGAACATGAAATGACTCTAAAACAACTAAGAAACGATCCAGTAAAATTGTATTAAAATTAGGTTCTTTTACAGAAAACACAAGAATACCTTGATCAATATTAGCTATCGGAGGACGCACTAATTCATTTTGACGTTCCATAATTTTTTGAATAGTACCGTCTGATCCCTTTGTTTCTAGTGAATATTCTACAATGTCGCCAACAAGTGGGGATTCCCCGCGATTACGAAATACCCCACGTCCTCGACATTGTATTAGTTGTTCTCCATCATATACATAGTAATAACCGCTTAATGCTTTACGTATTTGGCCTTGAGCCATCCAATTCCCCCTTATTTGACATCGTCGTAGTTGAATCTGTCTTCAGCAATAATTTCTGAATCACGAATAATTCTATATGCGCCTACTTCGCCCTCTTCAATGACAAGCTGTATTTTATAATCTTTATCAGCCGTAATAGTAAATTTATCGGCTACTGATGACATTGTATGGTTTTTATCTTGAATTTCAATACGAATAGTTTGCTCTATACCTTCCTCAGCTGGTTCATATGGTATTTTCACAGCCACAGTTTTCACCAAAGTTTTTTTAGGTTTTTCAGCAGGTCCTTTACTTATAACAACTGCTATTGTAGATCCTACTTCAACTGAAGTCCCGACTTTTGTCAATTGTGAAATAACACTTCCAGCAGCCACTGTATCATTAAATTCTTCAGAAGCCATACGCCATTTTAAGCCTTTTCTACTTACATACTCATCCATTTGAGCCTTCGTGTAATTCACAACATTATCTACGGTAACCATTTGTACACCTGCGCTTACCGTAAATTTCATCGTTGTATCTTTAGCGATTACCTCTTCTTGTGGTTTCGGCTCTTGATCAATAATTTGTCCTTCTGGCACTGTTGAATACACGTAGTTAATTTGTGGCTCTAAAAATTTACCCTTTAACATTGATTGAACTTGGCTAATTTGCTGTCCTCTATAATCTTCCACTTTCGTCGTCTCTACTCCAAGACTGACGATTAAGTCTATTTCCGAACCTTTTACACGCTCCGTCCCCTCCGCAGGGTCTGTTTCAATGACTTTATCCTTTTCAACGTTCTCATCATAACGCTCCTGATGTTCACCACCAACAGTAAAGCCTTCAGCCTCTAATTTCTTAGTAGCCTCCTCAATTGTCATATTAGCCACACTAGGTACAGATATCTTTTTCGGGCTAAATAAACCTGTGGCAAAGACAACGAATAGGAAAATGACGATAGCTGCTATTACTAGTCCAGCAACATATATTGGCCATTTTTTCTTTTTCTTTACAGGTGTCGTTTTTTCAACGGGCTTCTTAGCCTCGGGTTTCGGCTTTGCTTGTGCAATTGGTTCGATTGCTCTTGTCTCCGTTAAATCTTCGTCTTTACGTATCACTGGCTCTTTTATAATCGGAATAGCTTTTGTTACATCATTATCTACCGGTATGACAAACTTCGGTTCATTGATACGATTTGGCGATAAAACTGTCTCTAAATCTGCTTGCATTTCTTCTACAGTTGAATAACGATGAGAAGCATCTTTTGCTGTAGCTTTTAGTACGACATTTTCCAAGCTTTGTGGAATTGTAGCATCGAATGCACGAACTGACGGTGTCTCAGATTGTAAATGTTTAAGCGCGATAGAAACAGCTGACTCACCTGAAAATGGCAATTCCCCTGTTAATAATTCATATAAAACAATGCCAAGTGCATAAATATCAGATTTGTTTGTTGCCGTACCACCACGAGCCTGCTCTGGTGATAAATAATGCACCGTTCCAAGCACGGAGTTTGTTTGTGTAAATGACGTTGCACTAAGGGTCATCGCTATGCCAAAATCAGTTATTTTCACATTGCCTTCAGCATCCATTAAAATATTTTGAGGTTTAATGTCACGATGGATAATATGATTTTCATGAGCATTGGCAATTGCTGATGTTAACTGTTTCATAATATGCACACTTCTAGCAGGAGAAATTGGTGCAAATTCCTGTATGTACTGCTTTAATGTTTTTCCTTGGACATACTCCATCACAATATAATGTAGATCACCATCATCACCTACATCATAAATACTAACGATATTTGGATGTGTAAGGCTTGTAGCAGAAAGTGCTTCACGTTGAAAACGGCGATGCAATTCATCCTCATTGGTAAAATCATAGCGTAATATTTTGATCGCTACATCACGGTTTAAAATCATGTCATGTGCTAAATAAACATTGGACATACCACCGCCACCAATAAGCTCTATAATTTTATAACGGTCACTAATTCGTTTACCTACAAGCATACTTACACCTCCTCATCTTGCCTTGTGAGTAGCACGAGGGAGATATTGTCTTCTCCCCCGCTTGCATTTGCTAATTCCACAAGTTTTCGTCCTTTTTCTTCTATTGAATCTGGATACGTAATAATTGATGCCATTTCATATACTGTAAGTTTATTGCTTAAACCGTCAGAGCAAATGAGTAAATACGATTCTGATGCTAAATCAACTTCGTAAAAGTCTGGTTCAATCGTTTCTTCTGTACCAACCGCTTTTAAGATGAAATTTTTCTTCGGATGCGTCAACGCTTCCTCTTCACTAATTTCACCGTTTTCAACCAGAACATTTACATAAGAGTGATCTCTTGTTATTTGTTGTGCACCATCATCAAAGAAATAATACACACGACTATCGCCAACATGTGCGATAAAGCAATGATTTTTTTCAATTAACACTGCAATAAACGTCGTGCCCATTCCTTTACAGTCTTCATGTGATAAAGAATAGTCATATATACTTTTATTCAATTGCTTGACTGCTTGTAATAACCACTCTTTTTTTGTTGTCATTGATGCAAAATGATGTGCCTCTGCCTGTAAAAAAACGGATTCTATCTGTTTCATCGCCATATCGCTCGCTACATCGCCAGCATTATGACCACCCATGCCGTCCGCTACAAGTGCTAGTGCAAGACCGTCTGGACGTTGAAAAAATGCCGCACGGTCTTCATTAATTGCTCGTTTTAACCCAATATCACTTTCGACTGTATATTCCAACACTGGTCACCTCGTCTCTTCAGATCTCTCTTGCGCACGTAATTGACCACACGCAGCAGCAATATCAGAACCTTGCTCTCGGCGGATCGTTACGTTTATACCATTCTTCTTTAATGTTTTTTCAAAGGCAAAAATTTGACTTCGGGATGTGCGAACATAATCACGTTCTGGTACGTAGTTTACAGGAATTAAGTTTACGTGGCATTTAAGTCCTTTTATTAATGCAGATAATTCTTCTGCAATTTCAACTGAATCATTTTCACCAGACATTAAACCATACTCAAAAGTAACACGTCGGCCAGTTTTTTCCGTATAGTAACGGACTGCTTCCATTAATTCATCCAATTTGTAAGCACGTGCAATTGGCATCAGTTTTTGACGAGCCTCTTGGTTAGGTGCGTGTAATGATACAGCAAAGTTGATTTGTAGCTGTTCATCAGCAAATTCGTAAATTTTCGGAACAATCCCTGATGTTGAAACAGTGATGTGACGAGCACCAATATTTAATCCTTTTTCATGGTTAATGACTTTTAAGAAGTTCATCATCGCATCATAATTATCGAAAGGTTCTCCAATACCCATAATGACGATATGTGAAACACGCTCGCCCAGTTCATCTAAAGTTTGTTGTACTTTTACAACTTGCTCCACGATTTCTCCTGCTAATAAGTGACGTTTTAATCCACCTAAAGTTGACGCACAAAACGTACAGCCAATTCGGCAGCCTACTTGTGTTGTCACACAAACAGAGTTCCCATATTCATGACGCATTAATACAGTTTCAATAGAATAGCCATCTTGTAATTGGAATAAAAACTTGATAGTACCATCTTTTGATTCCTGTTGAATAATTGTTGACAATGTCGTCAATGCAAAACTTGCTTCAAGCTTTTCACGTAACCCCTTTGAAAGGTTAGACATTTCTTCAAATGTTTTCACACGTTTATTATAAAGCCAATCAAAAATTTGTGCTGCACGGAATGGTTTTTCACCATTTTCCTTTAACCATTCTTCTAACTGTTTCGGCTGTAATGAGTATACCGATTCCTTTAAATTTGGTTTTTCTTTTTTCGCGCGTCGAACAGGCTTGTCTTCTGCCTCTTCAACTAAGTCGTTAATGCGCTCATTAAATTTCTCTTGATCCACCATTAGTTGGATTCTCCTTTTTTACGAAAGGCGGCAACGAAGAAACCGTCACTGCCAAAGTCTTGTGGAAAGACTTGAAGCATGCCATTTGCTTGCTTTTCCGCTAATTTTGTTGGTAAAGATTCTAGTTGTATAGCTTCCATTTCTGGATGCGTTGATAAAAAGGCCTCTACAGTACCTTCATTCTCTCTTTTATCTACTGTACATGTACTGTACACAAGCCTGCCATCTATTTTCAATACTTTTGTTGCAGCATCTAATAGCGCCAATTGTATTTTTTGAAGGTTTTCTAAATCTTCTTCACGTTTTGTATATTTAATATCAGGCTTGCGGCGCATAACACCTAAACCACTACAAGGTGCATCGACTAATATAGCGTCGTATGATTCTAATTGTAGAAAATCTGGTGCCTTACGTCCATCGATAGGAGCAGTCTCTACAATATCAATCCCTAGACGATCAGTATTATGGTCGATTAAATCTAATTTATGAGGGTGAAGGTCAGTCGCTAAAATCGAACCTTCGTTTTTCATAATCTCGGCTATATGTGTTGTCTTTCCACCTGGAGCTGCACACATATCTAAGACACGCATGCCAGGAGATGGATGCAAAACATTTGCTGGAATCATGGAGCTTTCATCCTGAATAGTAATAAGCCCATCTTGGAATGCCTTTGTGCGAGCCGGCTGACCATTTGTTACATGTAAACATTCAGGCATCAGCTCACTTCTTTTCGCCGATAAACCTTCCGCTTCTATGCTCGCAATCGCTTGCTCAACGGTTGCTTTCGTAGTATTTACACGTACAGTCTGCACTGGAGGTACATTGTTTTCATGTAGCATTTCAGCAGCTACTTCAATACCGTAGTTATCGACAAAGCGCTGCACTAACCATTCGGGATGACTCGTTTCAATAGCTAGGCGTTCAATTGGATCTTTAATTTCATCAGTAGAAGCTACACCCTGACGTAAAATAGATCGTAATATACCGTTGACCATTGAAGCAATACCTTGGTGACCTCGACGTTTTGCAATTTCTACAGCCTCATTTACCGCTGCATGTGGTGGGATACGCGTTAAATAATGCATTTGATATAAAGATAAACGTAAAAGCCAGCGCACCCAATGATCCACTGAGCCACGAATAAATGGCTCTAGATAGTAGTCTAGTGTCATTTTATATTGTAAAGTGCCATACGTAATTTCTGTTAAAAGCGCACGATCCTTCGCTTCGATTTTATGTCGCTTTATCGTTTCATTTAAAAGCAAATTACTATAGGCTTGATTTTTATCTACTGCTAACAGAATAGAAAGTGCAGCATCACGCACATTTCCATCCCAAATTACTACGCTTTTTTTACTCATTTAAATTGGTCCCCAATCTGTAATTTAGAACCTGTACCACGCAAATATTCCTCTGCTGTCATGCGTTTCTTACCAGCTGGTTGTACATCATACAGGGCAAGTGTTGTCCCATTTCCTGCTGCAACTTCAAAATGATCCTTTGAAATCGCAACAACCTCACCAGGTATAGCATCATGCTTCGTGTCGCCAACCTGTGCCCACCAAATTTTAAAGTTGCCATCTTCAAATGTTGAATAGGCAACTGGCCACGGATGAAGACCACGCACTTGATTGTATAAAGTTGTAGCATCCTTAGTCCAATCGATACGTTCTTGTTCACGTGAAATATTGCTTGCAAAGGTTACTTGCGCTTCATCCTGCACTGTACGACTATTTGTTCCATTAATAATAGAAGGAAGTGTATCTTTTAATAATTCACAGCCTACAACACTTAACTTATCAAATAGTCCACCCGTATGATCATCCTCTTCAATTGAGATAGCCTTTTGAGATATGATATCACCGGCATCAAGCTTTTGCGCCATATACATAATAGTTACACCAGTCTCTTTTTCACCATCGATAATTGCTTGGTGAATAGGTGCTCCACCACGATACTTCGGTAAAAGTGACGCATGGACGTTAATGCAACCAAGCGGTGGTGCATCTAGTAATTCTTTTGGCAAGATTTGTCCAAAAGCGGCTGTTACGACTAGGTCAGGCTGTAAATCAATAATTTGCTGTAATTCCTCAGAACCGCGGAGTTTTTCAGGCTGAATAACATGTAAACCTAACTCCATAGCCGCTGCTTTTACAGGTGGAGGTGTTAGCACACGCTTACGACCAACTGGACGATCTGGTTGTGTAACTACAGCTTTAATATCATAACCTTCATGATGTAGCATACGCAAAATTGGCGCTGAGAAATCAGGTGTTCCCATAAAAATTATTGAAGTCATATTATTCCTCCTCTTCAGCGTACATTGCTTCTAGCTCTTCTTCAGTTAGAATACGTTTGATTTTTGAATCAAATAGGACACCATCTAAATGATCGATTTCATGTAAAATTGCTCGTGCATCAAAGCCTCCCGCTTCCAGCTCATATACACGTCCTTCACGGTCACACGCTTCAATTTTCACATAGTCAGGTCGTTCAACCTCACCGTATAATCCCGGGAAGCTTAAGCATCCTTCAATATCTACTTCAGCGCCATCTGTTTCAATGACAGTCGGGTTAATCATTTCTAAAATATCACGTTCCTCGCCAAGCTCAACAATTGCAACACGTAATCCTACATTTATTTGTGGGGCTGCAATACCAACGCCATCGTATTCAACCATTGTGTCATATAAATCATCTAGTAATGTAATAATTTCTTCATTAATTTCTTTTACTTCCGCACACGGCGTTGATAGTACCTTTGCTGGATGTTCAACAACTTTTTTAATTGCCATCTTCTGTTCCTCATTTCTATATTTAAGACTTATACCTTGTCTAATTGTAACGCTAAATCATAATGTGGGGCTGATTTCCGTTCCGGCTGGGCGCTTTGTTGCTGTCGCTTCGCTTTCGCACAGAAAACATTTGTTGCTGTCGCTTCGCTTTCGCACAGATAACATTTGTTGCTGTCGCTTCGCTTTCGCACAGATAACATTTGTTGCTGTCGCTTCGCTTTCGCACAGAAAACATTTGTTGCTGTCGCTTCGCTTTCGCACAGATAACATTTGTTGCTGTCGCTTCGCTTTCGCACAGAAAACATTTGTTGCTGTCGCTTCGCTTTCGCACAGAAAACATTTGTTGCTGTCGCTTCGCTTTCGCACAGATAACATTTGTTGCTGTCGCTTCGCTTTCGCACAGAAAACATTTGTTGCTGTCGCTTCGCTGCAGGGCATCATCTGTGATGCTGATCCTCGATGAGTCACCCTGCCTCCACTCTAATCAACTACTCGCATGGCATAAATTCCAACAAAATGTCATGTCTAATCTGGTGATGAACTATTTTATATAGTTGACGGATCTAAATCTACCGTCATTAATATTCCCTGTTTAATCCATTCCGCTCGATACATCGCTAGAAGGCGCTGTAATACAGGAATGAGATTTGGTTCAATTTTATATTTTATCAAACATTGATAGCGATATCTATTTTGGAGACGACTAATGCTTGCAGTTGTTGGTCCAATAATTGCTACCTGGTTAGATAAGTTTTCCTTTAGCCAATCCGCTGCACGTCCAGCATACTCTGCCGCCATCATTACATCCTCATGGGATATTTGAACAAGTGCTACATAATAATACGGTGGATAGCTTGAGCGGCGGCGTAAAAACATTTCACGTTCGTAAAATGGCTCGTAATCTTGTATTTTGGCCAGTTCAATTGCATAATGCTCTGGTGTATACGATTGAATAATAACCTCACCATGCTTTTCGTGACGTCCAGCCCTACCACTAACCTGCGTTAATAATTGGAATGTACGCTCCGCTGCACGGTAATCGGGTAGATGCAGAGATGTATCAGCACTAAGTACACCCACTAGCGTAATATTAGGAAAATCAAGACCTTTAGCAATCATTTGAGTTCCTAGCAAAATATCTGCCTGTCCTTCTCCAAATGCTTGCAAAATTTCTTCATGTGCACCCTTTTGCTTTGTGGTATCAACATCCATTCGGAGAACCCTTGCCTCAGGAAATAGCTTATAAATTTCTTCCTCGACTTTTTGTGTTCCCGTACCGAAATAACGAATATGCTCACTCTGGCATTGTGGACATATTTGAGGAACACGTTCCTCATAACCGCAATAATGACATTTTAATTTCTCTGTTGTTCGATGATACGTCAACGAGATGTCACAGTTCGGACATTGTACAACCGTCCCACAATCACGACAAAGCACAAAAGAAGAATAGCCACGACGATTTAAAAACAGCACCATCTGTTCTTTTTTCTCAAGCCTTATACGTATAGCATCAATAAGCTGCTCTGAAAACATAGAACGATTCCCTTTTTGAAGTTCTTCTCGCATATCGGCAATAAAAACAGTTGGTAACGGTTGATGCAAAGCACGTTGCTTTAAGGATAGCAAACTATATACACCCTTCTTTGCTCTCGCAAATGATTCAAGTGCAGGCGTTGCACTACCTAATATAACAGGACATTTGTAAAATTCACTACGCCAAATCGCTACATCTCTAGCGTGATAACGAGGTGAATCCTCTTGCTTGTATGTTGACTCGTGCTCTTCATCTAAAATAATAAGACCTAAATTTGTAAAAGGTGCGAAAATTGCTGAACGAGCTCCAACAACAACGCTTACTTTTCCTTGCTGGATTTTACGCCATTCATCATACTTTTCACCGACAGATAAGCCACTATGCATCACAGCAACCATTTCTCCAAAACGACTACGAAAACGCTCTGTCATTTGTGGTGTTAATGATATTTCCGGTACAAGCATAATGGCTTCCTTACCTTCATCTAACACCTTTTGTATCGCTTGCAAATATATTTCAGTTTTACCGCTTCCAGTAACGCCGTGAAGTAAAAAAGTTTTCGCTGTCTGTTCTTCCATCGATCCAACAATAGCCTTTAGAGCTACGTGCTGCTCATCCGTCAACTGTAAAGATTGCGTACGGGAAACCTCTCTCGTAAAAGGATCACGATACACCTCTTCTTGTATAAATTGAGCGGCCCCTTTTTCAATAACTGACTGTAATACAGCGGAAGATACACCTGTTTCCTCATAGATTTTCTGTGGCAAAAGTAACTCTCCAAGATGTCTGCCCATCCATTCAATTAGCTGGCGTTGTTTAGCTGCTCTCGCTGCACCTTCCATTGCTTTGTCGATATCTTGCTGATTATCTGAAATTTTGACCATCCGTATTTCTTTCACATTACCTTGCTGCTTCACAACATTTTCAATTTTTACAATTTTATTAGTGATAAGCTGCTTTAATAAAGGAAGTAATTCTGCACGCTCGAATTCTTTGAAATTAACCTGTTGTCGCTTTCCAAAAATAGCTTGAGCCTCAGCTGGCAAAGCGTCTTTCTCCACTAGTAGCGTTATAATTTTTTCATACTTCGCTCGAAGTGCTGATGGGAGCATGACCTGTAAGGCATCAATTTCATAGCAAATCGTTTCGTTTTTCAGCCACTTTGCCATTAACAGCATTTCTTCGGTTAATACAGGCTCTATATCTAAAATTTGCGCAACAGACTTTAATTTATTAGATGGTACATCAGTTTCATTTTTTAATCCGACCACAAAGCCTAAAACATTTCGTGGCCCAAATGGTACTTTTACACGACAGCCCATCTCTATAATATGTGCCCATTCTGTAGGGACTTCATAGTCAAATGGACGATCTACATGGTAAGTTGAAACATCCACTATAACCTCTGCAATTAACAAACTCATTACTTCTCACCCTGTAATACATATGTCCATAATGCTTGCGCAAACTGCGTGGCATTTGTCGTATCCCACAATTGACCATTTACTTCTGCCGTGTCACTAAATTCAATCCACGTGTCAGACATAATTGTTAACATTGGTTCACCAATAACCTTTTGTCCAAACGTTATTGCGCTAATTCCTTCTACGGATAATATCGGTGCCCCTTCAATTTTAGGCGTATTTGCTGCATGGATAAAAAATGCAGATGGATATTGCTTTTTATAATCCTCAAGCAGTTCAAAGAGCTTATGCACGCTTGTTTCTTTCTCATCTATTAGGATTACATTTGCCCCAAGTGTTTTTGCCTCTTTTGCTATTGCCTGACCAATTTTACTATTCGACTGTGTACTAATAATATGGTGCTCGTCCAATGGAACATAGAAAGCTCCAGCTGTAACCACTACCGTTTTACCAGCTAATGGCTTTAGCTTCTCCGAAAAAAATTCTTGCACAATCGCCGTTATTTTTTCTGGCTCCTCTAAACGACCTTTACCAACATAGCCACATGCCAAAAATCCTTCCGAAGGCTCAATAAATTGATAGCCATCAGATTGTAACTGAGCCAAATTTCGTTTTACCGCTGGATGGTCATACATATGTACATTCATCGCTGGTGCTAGCCATACAGGGGCAGTTGTTGCAAGCAAGGTCGTCGTTACCATATCGTCTGCAATTCCATTCGCCAGTTTTCCTATGACATTTGCGGTAGCTGGTGCAACTAAAATTAAATCAGCCCAATCTGCCAAATCAATATGGGCAATAACACTCGAATCCTTTTCATCAAAAGTATCGAAAAAAACATCATTTTTGGACATAACTTGAAAGCTCAGCGGATTTACAAATTGTCTTGCTGATGCCGTCATGATAACCTTTACATTTGCTCCTGCTTGAGATAGCTTGCTAACTAGAGCGACAGCCTTATAAACCGCTATACCACCTGAAACACAAAGTAAAATATTTTTATTCATGCACAATCGTCCTTTCAAATGATAAGCTCCCAAAGGAATATTCCTCGGGAGCTCTCGACATTCTGTATAATCAAAAATCCACTGCTGACGATCAATTATGCCCCGGCATAATTGCGTCCGGGATCGGCTTTGTGCTTGCACAAAGAACTCATTTCCGATTCCGTGACATCCGCCGGAGGCTTTAACTTCTTTCAGCGGGTGTTTGGACATCCGCTGAAAAGTAGCTTAAATCGGCATTCATCTCACCACCTATAGAGGTGGCAGACTTCTGCTGAAAGAAGTTAACATTAATTTGGCAAAAGCTTATTTATCAATGTTAGATTTCGTCTTCGTACACAGTTGACTCATCCTGTGATACCTTCGTAAGTACACCTGCAGCTACTTCTTCAAGTGCTTTCCCTACGTATTTATGGGAAACATACTTGTGTAAACGTTCAGTGCCTTGTTCCTCTTGCATTTGACGAGCACGTTTAGATGCTAGACTTACTAAAGAGTATTTTGAATCGATTTCTTTTTTTAATGTATCTACTGATGGGTATAACATAGGTTTATTCTCCTCTCAACATTGACAAATATCTTTTTTCAACACGTTCTCTACGACAATGCTCAGCTTTAATAATCGCGTTTATACGATCACAAGCATTTGTCACTTCATCATTTTCAACTACATAATCATAAAGGCTCATCATTTCAAGTTCTTCACTTGCAGTTGCAATACGCTTCGCAATAACGTCTGCTGTTTCCGTCCCTCGACCTACTAAACGGTCTTTTAATTCCGTTAAACTTGGTGGGGCTAAGAAAATAAATAATGCATCTGGAGCCTTTTTGCGAATTTGTGCAGCACCTTGCACTTCGATTTCTAAAAACACATCACGTCCTGCATCAAGTGTTTCATTTACGTAGGCTAACGGTGTTCCGTAATAATTCCCTACAAATTCAGCATGCTCTAATAAGCCACCCTGTTCAATCAACGTTTCAAATTCTTCACGTGTCTTGAAAAAATAGTCTACACCATCTACTTCACCTTCGCGAGGATTTCGTGTTGTCATCGAGATGGAATACTCATAATTCGTATTCGGCTGAGAAAATAATTCTTTTCGCACTGTCCCTTTACCTACACCAGAGGGGCCAGACAGAACAATTAATAATCCACGTTCTTTTATCATTTATTCTCTATATCTCCCTTAATTTATAACAGATACAGGCAAGCTATTCGATATTTTGAACTTGCTCGCGCATCTTTTCTAAAATTGTTTTCGCCTGAACTACTGCAACAGCCGCCTCTGTCGATTGATTTTTAGAACCAATCGTATTGATTTCGCGGTGTATTTCCTGCATTAAAAAGTCTAATTTACGGCCAACTGAAATTGTTTCTTGTAATGTTTCTTCCAGTTGATTAAAGTGACTATCTAATCGGTCCAATTCTTCAGCGATGTCCACACGTTCTGCAAATATCGCTACTTCAGCAAGTAGGCGATCTTCTAACAACGCTCCATCCGCCACTTGATTAATTCTTTCCAATAATCGTGTACGATATTTTTCTACAGCAAGAGAGGCACATGAACGAATCTGGTTCACTTGATCCATTAACTGTTTTTTATATTGTACAACAACATCATGCAGTTCTTGCCCTTCACGCTCACGCATTTGAATGAGCTGTTCAAGTGCTTGTGAAATAGCCTTTTCAACAGCACAGAGTAAATCCTCAGGTGTAAGCTGTGGCTTTTCCTGTACAAGCGCTTGCTCAAGCGATAGTAACTCTTGCATTGTCCATTTTTCTTCTAGTGGTACTTTACTTGCTAATTGCTCTTTTGCCTTACGATACGCTTCAATTAATGACCAATTAATTTCAATAGATTGCTCGACGTTTTCTAAATCTTTAACATTAACCATCACATCAATTTTGCCACGTGACAAAGCTTGCGAAATTAATTTCTTTGCAAAAATTTCTGCTTCAAGCCATTCTTTCGGGAATTTTGCATTAATTTCTAAAAATCGATGGTTGACCGAGCGCATTTCTACGGTTAATTGAAAGTCTCTTGTTGTTGTGACACCTCTGCCAAAACCAGTCATACTACGCACCAAGGTTCGTCACACCTTTCTTTGCATACTGGGATTATTATAACATAAGCGCTGTCATTTATGACGTAAAAAAAATTGATCAATTTCGCCTTGGCGTAATTGCGTCCGGATTTTGAATTGTGCTCGCACAATTCAAAATCCGTGACATCCGCCGGAGGCCTCTATCTTCATTCAGTGGGTGGTTGGCCACCCACTGAATGAAGATAGAGCAAAAGCTAATTCTACCACAATTGAAGCTATATTTTAATATTCACCTAAAAAATGCTATGATAAACATAAGAAAAAACTCATCACCAAAAGTAAGAGATGACGGTCGTTATAATTGTATGCCATATCTAGAAGTTTATTGGAGCGAAGACTGCGCCACTTCAATGTCACAATTGAGACCTTAACGACTCAACAGGCGCTCAAGAAAAGCGCCCAGTCGGAACGAAAATCAACTCATATTATGGTGATGCGCAATGCGCAATATAAATGATTTGAATAAATTGATTCAGCGAAGCGTCAGCGGCAAAGAACGGAAATCAACCACACACTATGGCGGAAAAGTACATTAGCCACTCTATAGTGATAACTACTACACAAATTTTAGAGTATGCAGCTAATGCACCATTAAAATATAAAATACGAAAGTACCAAGATGCTTATATCTTTGGAAAGAGGAATTCATATGGCATTTGATGGCTTATTTACTTACTCAATGACAGCCGACCTACAACAATTAGTAACAGGTCGAATTACTAAAATACATCAACCAAACGCTCAGGAAGTTGTTCTACATATCCGTGCGAACGGAAGCAATCATAAATTACTTTATTCGATTCATCCTTCTTACGCACGTGTTCACCTTACTGAGCAATCTATAGAAAATCCAGCAGAACCCCCTATGTTTTGTATGCTGTTGAGAAAACATTTAGAGGGTGGTTTTATTTCTTCTATTAAACAGCACGATTTCGATCGAATTATAATAGTAGAAATTGAAAGTAAAAATGAAATTGGTGACCCTATTGTAAGGGAGCTACATGCTGAAATTATGGGCCGTCACAGTAACCTGTTGTTAATAGATAAAGAACAGGGAAAAATAGTCGACAGCTTAAAGCATCTGCCACCTTCCGTGAATAGTTTCCGTACAGTTTTACCTGGTCAGCCTTATATCGCACCGCCCGCACAGAATAAATGGCACCCTCTAGCAGTAACCGATGAACAGCTTACAGTTTTTTTCTCTGAACCAAAAACGGCTAAGGAAGTTGTTTCGCAATTTATCGGTTTCTCTCCTATACATGCAGAGGAATTATTATTCCGATTAACAGATACAGTTGATCGTGTAAATTGCTTTAAAAATTTTATAGCTTCATTTAATAATGGTGGAACAAAGCCAATGTATGTCATCGCAAACAATAAAACTTACTTCTCTCCAATCGCTCTAACGCATTTACAAGGAGATGTAACGATTTATCCAAATGTCCATGAGTTACTTGACCGCGTATTCTTTGCCAGAGCTGAGCGTGATCGTGTCAAACAGCAGGCAGGTGATTTGGAAAGATGGCTGCAAAATGAAATTGATAAGCTTATACTAAAAACTAAAAAGTTAAATAAAGACTACGAACGTGCATCTAAGCTAGATCAGTTCCAATTATACGGGGAATTACTGATGGCGAATATTTACACGTTTGAAAAAGGTGTAAAGGAAGTAACTGTCACTAACTATTATAGTGAAACTGGAGATGAAGAAATCACCATTCCAGTAAGCGAACGTAAAACACCTATTGAAAATGCTCAAAGCTATTACACAAAATACACAAAGGCAAAAAATGCCCTTATAATGGTACAAGAACAGTTAGAAAAAACAAAGGAAGAAATAGCCTATTTTGAAATGCTTGCTCAGCAGGTACAACAAGCTGCTCCTGGAGATATAGAAGAAATTCGAGAAGAATTAGCAGAACAGGGTTATTTGAAATTACGTCATGCACGCAAAAAGAAAAAACAAATGAAACCTGAGCCTGAACGTTACGTCTCTTCTACTGGTGTAGCGATCTCTGTTGGGAAAAATAACAAACAAAATGACATGCTTACATTTAAATTGGCAAAACGCACAGATATCTGGCTGCATACAAAGGACATTCCAGGCTCACATGTTGTCATCCATACAAGTGAACCTGATGAAACAACATTACGAGAAGCCGCAACACTTGCTGCCTATTTTTCAAAAGCAAGAGACTCTTCCTCTGTCCCAGTAGATTACACAGAAATACGCCAGGTAAAAAAACCAAATGGCTCTAAACCTGGTTTTGTTATTTACTTTGAACAAAAGACTTTATACATTGATCCTGATGAAACTGTCATTTTACAATTAAAAAAACAGTCTTAAAGAATGAGGCTGGGACAAAACTAATCAAAACCTTAAAAGCGCGAGAAATCAATTTTTAAAATATTGATTTCTCGCGCTTTTTTGATGTTTAAAGTTATATAGCGATTTAATCGTACCACTCCAACATTTAGTATTTTGTGGGGAGCTTCTATATGTCTCGGCATCTTCATGGTGAGCTTACCTTGATGATGAAATGTAACGTTTTTTTATGGCATGACCACGAAATCTGTACTATACATCTATTATATTCCCCTTTAATTTGATTAATTTTTGTATCTATTGTTCCTTTTTATAATAACGCTAATAAACCCATGAATAATCCGAACTGATTATTACGAGGTTATTGACTTCCCCTCTTCTAAATGGCTAAATTTAATTAAAAAGTAAATAGCATTCCAGAAAGGACGTATCTTTATGTCTGTAGGCAAAAAATTAAGCTTTGGTTTTTTAACCATCATTCTGACCTTAATTATTTCATTAGTCATTATGTTTATTCAATTCTTAAACATTGACAAGAAAGTAGAAAATGCACTAGATAACCGTGTAGCTCTAGTAGAATTAGCAAATAATATTCAAACTGAACGAGCAATGCAAGGTCTTTACATTCGGGCAATACTCCTTGAAGACACAGCAACTAATAAAGATAACTTTACAAAGGCTGCAAAAATGTTAGATGAGCATGTAATAGAGACCATGGAAAAATCTGATTCCTCCGAAATGGAGACTTATGCAAAAGATCTAAATACATATAATGAAGCTTTTAACAAAGCGGCTGAAGAAGCACTAGCACTTCATGATGCTGGAAAATTAGAAGAAGCGATACAAAAAGTTAATGGCGATGTTCAAAAAGCAAATACAGATTTGTTAGCAGTATCAGAGAAAATTGTAAGTTATCAAAAGAATCAGCTTGATATTGTCACGAAAGAGTCTAAAAAAGCAGTATCATATTCTCAAATCATCTCAATCATTGCTATCATAATTGGTGTAATACTTGGTATATCTCTGATGTATTATGTACAGCGTACAATTTCACGACCGTTAAAATCCGTAGTTATCGCTGCCAATAATATTGCTAATGGCGAATTATATCATCAAGATATCTCTCATCAATCTAAAGATGAAATCGGCCAGCTTTCTACAGCCTTTAACTTAATGAAAAGTAGTTTGAGAGGTTTATTAACACATATTCAAGGCAATGCGGAACATTTATCTGCTTCTGCTGAAGAGCTATCTGCCTCTATCGAAGAGATTTCTGCTTCTGCTGATGAGGTTACTGTACGTATTAACGAGACAGCAAATGCAGCGTCTACCGCTACGATTGCTGCCAATGAGAGTGCACATGCGATGGATGAAACAGCAATAGGTGTTCAACGTATTGCAGAAGCAACTCAACAACTTCACCACAGCGCAGTGACTACAACCGAATTGGCAAATAACGGTAATGGCGCAGTCGATGAGGCTCAACAACAAATGAATGTGATTTATGACTCTACTCAAACGATTAACAAACTCGTTCAAAAATTAAGTAAGCAATCAGAAGAAATAGGTAATATAACTACAGTAATTACAGCCATCACAGATCAAACAAATTTATTAGCGCTCAACGCTGCAATCGAAGCTGCACGTGCAGGTGAACACGGTAAAGGCTTTGCTGTCGTAGCTGACGAAGTTCGTAAACTAGCAGAAGAATCAAAGCAATCAGCCAATCAAATCGTTACGTTAACACAAGAAATCCAAGAAGATACGCAAAATGTAGAGAAGGCTGTCGAAGATGGGCTCCAATCTGTCACAGATGGTGTGAAAATTATTGGCAATGCTGGCAACTCTTTTGAAGCAATCGTAAAAGCGATCAATACGATGACAGATCAAATAGAAGACATTTCATCTACTTCTGAAGAGATCTCTGCAAGCGCTGAACAAGTAGCAGCCTCTGTTGCGGAAATTGCTCATGGTGCTTCTTCTAGTGCAGCAAGTACACAGATCATAGCCGAAGCTAGTAAAGAACAAGCTGCGACAATGCAACAAGTAAATCATGTTGCTACAGATTTAAGCGAAAAATCCTCGGACTTACAATCCCAAATTAATCAATTTAAACTTTAAACATTTAAGCAGAGCATTTCTTTAATCGAAATGTTCTGCTTATTTTTTTCAGCATTTTTGATAGTGAAAGCGTGGGTTTAGTAGAGCACAGCAGTCGAGACTACTCATGATGCCCTATGCAGCTACTACTTATTGTTTATTTTTAGGAAGACTAACAATTAATTAACCTCATATGGTAAAATAAACCACATAAAGAATTTAAGTAATTTTCTAATCATTAAGTTCTACGTACACAAATTTTTAGTAATTTTATGTAGGAGCATTCCTCCTAAGCGAGACAAATGGATTTCTCCATAAAACAATATCAAAAAACAAATGCATTTTTCCTTTTACTACATATCAAATCCTACTTTTATATAATTGATTTAATGCACCGTTTTTTTATACATCGTTATATATTCAAGCAATGAGTAAATTATTTCAAAAAAACATATTTTACTTTAATACCGAATATTTTTTCTTTAAGAAAGGCATATTTTACTCTAATTCTACTTTCTCCTCTTTTATACTGCTTAATCTTAAATAAATACAAAACAAGTTTCTTATATATCATTTATAGATAAAAAATTTCATTCTTTGAGATTACTAATTACAAAAAAATACCTGACTAAGAATCTAAATCACTCAGTTTTACATTGATTTTCTACAAATCTATACAAATATCTTGTAGTATCGCACGCGTGACTTTCGACTCATTTTTCAAATATTGATAATATTATCTAAAGAATATGAATCTTCTGTATAGTGAGTTATTTTTTTATTTTTGTTTTATTTTTGATATTCGGAACAAATAAACATCATTTTTTTATTACGAAAGCGCTTTCATTCTTTAGTGTGGTGAATCGAAAAAAAGTATTATCTTCTTAAATGTCAGATAATACTATATAAATTTGAATCTTTTTTATTTTTTACACAATGATTTTTTGGTATATTAAATAAGAGCTTCATAGAAGGCTTAAAATTATATAAGGGGGATTCACATGAATAAAAACAAAAAGTTTTTATTACTAACAGTCCTTGCAGTCTTTTCATTAGTACTAGCTGCATGTGGCTTCGGTGGCGAAAAGTCTGATAATTCTTCATCTTCAGACGGTACGAAAGATTCTGGTTCAAAATCTAAAGAAATTAACTTAGCAATCTCTTCTGAACCACCATCTCTACATCCACAACTTGCAACAGATACTACATCTAGTGCAATCTTAATTAACGTTTTTGAGGGTCTAACTGTTTCAGATGCTGATGGAAAGCCTACTCCAGGTATGGCTGAGAAGTGGGATATCAGTCCTGATAAAAAGACTTATACTTTCCACTTACGTGATGCAAAATGGTCAAATGGTGATCCAGTTGTAGCAGGTGACTTCGAATATGCTTGGAAATGGGCGTTAAATCCAGAAAACCTTTCAGAGTACGCTTCTATCTTCTACCCAATTAAAGGGGCTCAAGCTTACAACGAAAAGGGCGGTTCTATTGATGCTGTTGGTATCAAAGCTGAAGATGACAAAACTTTAGTCGTAACTTTAGAAAATCCAACTCCGTACTTCTTAGAACTAACAGGATTCAAAACTTATTTACCAGTTAACCAAAAAGTGACTGAAGCTAATAAAGAATGGTATACAGACGCAGGTGAAAACTTCGTAACAAATGGTCCTTTCAAATTAAGCGATTGGAAACATTCTGAATCTATCGTTCTTGCAAAAAATGCAGATTATTGGGATGCATCAAATGTTGATCTTGATACTGTTAATATTGATATGGTTGAAAAAGAAGCAACTGTTGCTACTAAATATAAAGGTGGCGAGCTTGACTATATCGGTAAACCATTCCAAACAGTAGATCTTAATGTAATTGATGAATTCAAAAAAGATGGTTCGTTAAAAATCAAGGACGAAGCAAGTATTTATTGGTATAAATTCAATACAAAAGATAAAATTATGTCTAATGCCAATATCCGTAAAGCGCTTACTCTAGCTATCGATCGTCAAAAATTAATTGACAACGTAACTAAAGGTGAGCAAAAACCAGCTACAGGTATGGTTCCGGTAGCAGTTCCTAAATTTGAAGAAGACCGCGGTTATATGAAAGATAACGATGTTGATGGAGCAAAAGCTGCTCTTGAAGCAGGTATGAAAGAACTTGGCATTAAAGATCCTAAAGATATTAAAGTTAACATTTCATTTAACACTTCTGAAGCGCATGCTGCAATTGCGCAATTTATTCAAGAAGAATGGAAAACAAAACTTGGTATTACTTCTCAGTTAGATAATTCAGAATGGCAAGTATATCTAGAAAAAATCAACACTGGTGACTACCAAGTAGCACGTATGGGTTGGGTAGCTGACTATCTAGACGCATATACATTCCTTGAAATGTTCGATTCTGCTAAAAATGGTAATAACGATACAGGTTGGGAAAGCGCTGAATACAAAGGCTTCTTAGATAAAGCTATTGCTGAAGTAGATGAAGCTAAACGTATTGACTACTTAAAACAAGCAGAAGCAGTCATTATGAAAGAACTTCCAGTTGCACCTATTTACTACTACACTAACTTATCAGTAGTTAAAGATGGTATCGAAAACTTAAATCCAAATCCAACTGGTGATATTCATCTTAAATATGTAAAGAAAAAATAATTCTTTTTAAGCTCTAAGCTGAGAGCTGCCTCGTAGCCACTTCGGCGCGAGTCAGCTCTTTTTAAAATACGAAGGCACTTATTTGTCAGACAATTGACAAATAGAAGGAGGAGTTTTATGTGATTAAATATATTTTGAAAAGGCTGATGTATATACTTCTCGCGCTTTTCGTCATCGTAACGGCTACGTTTTTCCTATTGCGTCTTGCTCCTGGTAACCCATTTGCATCTGAACGTAATTTCCCTCCTCAAATAGAGGAAAAGTTAAACGAAACGTATGGATTAAATAACCCTTGGTATATTCAGTACAAAGATTATTTAATCGATGCGGCCACTTTTGATTTCGGTGAATCTATGAAATATAAAGCGCGTTCTACTAATGATATGATTGCAGAAGGCTTCCCGGTATCTTTAACTTTAGGAATTGAGGCTATGCTGCTAGCTATTGGGTTTGGTGTATTAATCGGTGTAGTGGCAGCGCTTTATCATAATAGGTTTCCAGATTATTTGGCAACGACCTTTGCGGTGCTCGGAATTTCCGTTCCATCTTTCATTTTAGCTGGACTCATGCAGTATTTCCTTGCATACAAACTTCAGTTATTCCCGATTAGTGGATGGAAAGGCTTTAGTTATAGTATATTGCCAGCCTTAGCTATTGCATTTTCGCATATGGGCTTTATCGCTAAACTGACACGTTCAAGTATGCTTGAACAAAACAATAGCGATTATGTAAAAATGGCTCGTGCAAAAGGTTTAGGCAAATGGACAGTTGTTTTCCGACATACTTTACGTAATGCCCTTTTACCAGTTGTTACTTATTTAGGTCCATTAACGGCTGGGGTTGTTACAGGTAGCTTCATTGTAGAGCAAATTTTTGCGGTTCCTGGTTTAGGTAAACACTTTGTGCAAAGTATTACGAACCGTGACTATACAGTTGTTATGGGGACAACCGTGTTCTACGCAATCATTCTTTTATTTGCGGTATTCATCGTAGATATTTTATATAGCGTAATCGATCCGCGAATTAAGCTGAAAGGAGCGAAAAAGTAATGACACAGCAACAAATAGAAAAAGATAAGTTCAAAATTGTTGGCGGAAATCATGAAGCAACTGATAAATTAGCTGATAAATCTGTCTCCTTTTGGAAGGAAGTATTTCTTCGTTTTTCTCATAATAAAATGGCGATTTTTGGTTTAATCGCTTTAATAGGTATTGTTTTAATGGCTACCTTTGTGCCAATGTTTTCACAATACCACTATAGTGAGCAATTAGGTTCTTATAATGCTCCACCATCGGCAGAATTTTGGTTTGGTACAGATGATTTAGGCCGAGACATTTTCGTTCGAGTATGGGCAGGCGCTCGTATTTCTTTATTAATCGGGTTTGCTGCTGCCATTATTGACTTGATCATTGGTGTATTATGGGGAAGTATTTCTGGTTTAGCAGGCGGTCGTGTTGACAATATTATGATGCGTATTGCCGATGTTCTAACAGCTATACCTTACCTTTTAGTTGTTATTGTACTTTTAGTAGTATTAAAACCAGGTATTGTACCAATGATTATCGCATTATCTATTACAGGTTGGATTCAAATGGCTCGTATTGTTCGCGGTGAAGTCTTATCTATTAAGAACCAAGAATATGTACTGGCTGCTCGTACTTTAGGTGCACGCACAGGACATTTAATTTTAAAACATTTAGTACCAAATGCACTTGGTGCGATTTTAGTTACAATGACATTAACAGTACCATCTGCTATTTTTACAGAGTCTTTCCTTAGTTATTTAGGGCTTGGAGTTCCTGCTCCACTTGCATCTTGGGGAACAATGGCTTCTGAAGGTAATGGTGCAATTACAAACGCTCCTTGGCGTTTAATATTCCCAGCATTGTTTATTTCACTAACAATCTTTGCGTTTAACGCAGTTGGTGACGGCTTACGCGATGCATTAGATCCAAAACTACGTAAATAAGGAGGTGGCCGAAAATGAGTAAAACAATTCTGGAAGTAAAAGATTTAAAAATAAACTTTAAAACATATGCAGGACTTGTTCATGCTGTTCGAGGTGTAACCTTTGATTTAAAAGAAGGTGAAACGCTTGCTATTGTTGGTGAATCCGGTTCTGGTAAGAGTGTTACGAGTAACGCATTGATGAAACTAATTCCACAGCCACCTGGTATTTATGAGTCAGGACAAATTTTATTTAATGGTCGTGATTTAGTGCCTTTAAGCGATAAAGAAATGTCAAAAATACGCGGAAATGAAATTGCAATGATTTTCCAAGATCCAATGACAAGCTTAAACCCGACGATGAAGGTCGGACGTCAAATAACTGAAGTTATTTTACAACATAAAAAAGTATCAAAAGCTGATGCTAAAAAACGTGCAATCGAACTTTTAACTCAGGTAGGTATCCCCTTCCCTGAAAAACGTTATAACCAATACCCGCATGAATTTTCAGGCGGTATGCGTCAACGTGTTGTTATTGCCATCGCACTTGCAGCTGATCCAAAGCTTCTAATTGCCGACGAACCAACAACAGCATTAGACGTTACAATTCAGGCGCAAATTTTAGAGCTAATGAAAGAAATCCAAAAAAATTCGAAAACATCTATCATTTTCATTACTCACGATTTAGGTGTCGTTGCAAACATTGCCGACCGAGTTGCAGTTATGTATGCAGGTCAAATCGTTGAATATGGTACTGTTAATGATATTTTCTATAATCCTAAGCATCCATATACATGGGGACTGCTTGGTTCAATGCCTGACTTAGATAACGATACCGATGAGCTATTACGCACGATTCCTGGTTCACCACCAGATCTTATTAACCCTCCAAAGGGCGATGCGTTTGCCGCTCGTAATGAATTTGCAATGGCTATTGACTATGAGCAAGAGCCACCGATGTTCCAAGTAAGTGAAACACACTTTGCAAAAACTTGGTTGATGCATCCTGACGCACCAAAAATTCCGCTTCCAGATGCCGTTGCTAAACGGATTGAAGGATATTTAGCAAAGGAGGCACAATCAAATGGCTAAAACGGGCGCAAAAAAAATACTTGAAATTAAAAATTTAAAGCAGCATTTCGGTTCAGCCGGTAACCCTATTAAAGCTGTCGACGGTATTAGCTTCGATGTATACGAAGGTGAGACACTTGGTCTTGTTGGAGAATCAGGCTGTGGTAAATCGACAACTGGTCGTTCCATTATCCGTCTGTACGACATTACAGATGGTGAAATTATTTTCGATGGTGAGAACGTCCATGGGAAAAAATCTAATAATGATTTAAAGAAATTTAATCGTCAAATGCAAATGATTTTCCAAGATCCATATGCATCACTAAACCCGCGTATGACAGCTGGAGAAATCATTAGTGAAGGCTTTACGATTCACGGTCTTTACAAAGATAAAAAAGAGCGTCGTGAAAAAGTTAATCAACTTTTAGAAGCTGTTGGCTTAAATAAAGAGCACGCAAACCGTTATGCTCACGAATTCTCTGGTGGTCAACGTCAACGTATCGGAATTGCTCGTGCGCTAAGCTTAGATCCAAAGTTTATTATCGCCGATGAACCTATTTCTGCACTTGACGTTTCGATTCAAGCGCAAGTTGTTAACTTATTAAAAGAACTGCAAAAAGAACGTGGCTTAACATATCTTTTCATTGCCCATGACTTATCAATGGTTAAGTATATCAGTGACCGTATCGCTGTTATGTACCGTGGTAAAATCATGGAAATCGGTAAAGCAGATGATATTTATAATCATCCTGTTCATCCATATACAAAATCATTATTATCTGCAATTCCACTTCCTGACCCAATGTCAGAAAAACGCCGTCAACGTATTCCGTACAAGCATACAGAGGTGGACGATAGCGCAACATACCATGAAGTTGGCGATCAGCATTACGTTTATGGTACTGCAGATCTTGTGAAAACTTGGGTTGCTAATCGATAATAACTTATAAATCCATCCATTGGTATTTTCCAGTGGGTGGATTTTTTGTATAAAGAAAGCTCGATACTAATAACACAGAGTTGATTTCTTTCCAACCTGAGTGTTTCTTTCCAGGGATTCCGATGAGAAACTTGTAGCATTAGTCTAGAAGGCATTATCACACGATATGATACCTTACCTCTGCTCGCTTCAAAGTAATTCGTGATTAGTCTACAAGGCGTCTCTAATCAACCTATATACATTGCACACGCTTTAACTAATATCATCCCTTGCGAAGAGCGTATAGTTATGAAAAACAGTCTTTCTCCCCATATATGAAGAAAGACTGTTTTTTCTGAAAAGCTTATTTTAATGGAGCATCTGCTGTTAATTCAATTGTTTGAAGATTGTCTTGTGTATCATTTGCATAATCAACATTGTAATTTTTCACGCGTTTGTTTACTGGAATGATTTCCGTACGGAACAACGTTGGTATTGTCGTTGCTGTTTCACTCATATATTCTTGCCATGTACGGAATGCTTCTGAACGATATTTTGGATCCATTGCCTCTGCCGAATCAATGTTTTCTAACATTTTTGTCAATTCAGGAGAAACGAAACGACTCATGTTAAATTCTGCACTCTCACTATATAAACCTATTGGAGATGGATTTGTACCTGTTCCCCATGCAGCCATAAACATATCGATTTCTGGGTCATCGGCTTTTACTTTATCGTAGAAGCTATTGAATTCAATTAAACGGCCAGTAGTCAGTTCAACATTTAATCCAACTTCTTTCCAGTTTTGACGATAGTACTCAACAATCGCTTCATCAGTATCTGAACCAGACATTGCTGCTAAACGAATAGTGAATTTCTTGCCGTCTTTATCTTCACGGATTCCGTCTCCATCTGTATCTTTATAGCCAGCTTTATCTAGTAATTCTTTAGCCTTTTCAGGATCATATTTATAACCCTCTAACGTACCATCATAGTAAGATGCAAACACTGGCGGAATTAATGAATTTGCTCTTACACGTAGACCTTGATAGAATTTTTCTCCAACAGATTCAATATCCATCGCATAGCCAATCGCTTGACGTAAATTTACATCATTCATTTTTGATTTCTCATTAAAAATATTTTTACGATTTGCTTTATCATATTTCCCTACTTTAAACCCAATATAAGAATATGCTAACTCAGGACGACCTAGAATCGCTATATTTGAAAGACTTTTCAAGCTATCATATTGATTTGTTGGGAATGAAGTTGCAATATCATATTTTCCTGTTTTCATTGCTTCACCGATTGAACTTGAAGGAACAACTTCGATAACCACTTTATCTACCTTTGGTTTACCTTTATAGTAGTATTCATTTGCTACAAGCTGAACAGACTCTCCATTTTTAATCTTGTCAAATTTAAATGCGCCAAGTGTTACAGGATTTTTACGAACTGCATCTGAAGAAATTAGGTCTTTAACAGGGATTGACTCTAGCTGATGCTTCGGTGCTGCATAACCCCATAAACCATCTCCAACTGCGTAGATCGCTGGCGACACTTTCTTGAACGTAATTTCAATTGATTTTTCGTCGATTTTTTTAATACCAGAAATCGTCTTAGCCTTTCCATCATGATATTCTTGTGCACCAACAATATTTTGGAAGTCGTCATCATAACGTACTCCTTCATAATCTGGATGACCAATAATTTCATATGGATAGATTAAGTCGTCAGCAGTCAAAGGTTGACCGTCAGACCACTTAACGTCTCCTTGAATAGTAATTTTCGCCTTTTTATTGTCCTTATCAACATCTAATTTCGCAATACCTTCATCAGTTACTAGGAAATCCCCATCCGTTGCAAAAAGACTGTTTGTTGCGTATTTCATTATTTCTGAATCTGGGTTATCATCATATAATTCCCAAGAGAAAACTCCTTTGAAAGGCGTATCTACTACAAGACCTACCTTTAAAGTACCGCCTTTAATAACATCACCATCGTTTGTTATTTCCATAGGAAGTGAAGTTGTATCCACTTTAGTTTCTTCTGCTTGTTCTGGATTATCTTTCTTGCCATCATCCGTTTTTGCTGCATCTTTACCATCTTTATTGCAGGCTACTAATACAAACATCACTGCAAAAATAACTGATAGTAATAACCAATTTTTTTTCATTGTAAATCCTCCCCTTTATCCAATTCTTTGTTTTGCGTCAGCTGCACGACGAAGTGCTTGACCGACATAATTTATACCAAGCATCAAGATTAGAATTAATATTGATGCGGGCAACCATACCCACCATTTTGTTGATAGTACTAAAGGATTTGTTGCATAGTTTACAAGAGTTCCTAAGCTCGGAGTTGATGGTGGTAAACCAAAACCTAAGAAGGACAACCCCGTCTCAATACCGACATTACCAGCAAAGTTCAAAGTTACTTCAACTATTAAAATAGAACTTAAATTTGGTAAAATTCCTTTAAACATAATAGCGAGATCACTAGTCCCCATTGTTTTAGACGCATTTACATAATCTCTTTTCCCCTCCGATAGGGCTTTACTTCGAACTAAACGCGCGGTGCTCATCCATTGAAATAAACTTATGATTAAAATTAAATCGATAATACCATATTTTGGTATTATAGTTACGAAAACAATAATAATCATTAGGGTAGGTAATGTTATAAAGAAATCAATAATTCGCATAAACAAATTATCAATAAATCCTCCGTAATAACCCATAATAATGCCAAGAGCTATCCCAGCAACACTAGTAATGATCGTAATGGCAAATGCAATTATTATCGAATTCTTTGCCCCTATCACTAGTTGCCCAAGCATATCACGACCAGCTTCATCCGCTCCAAGTCGATAACCATTTACACCGGGCTCAGTGAAACGCTCTAACAGTTTAATCTTTAAAATTTCTTCTTGATTTAATAACATTGAAGCGACTAAAATTACAACGATCAGCAGCGTTATCCCGAAAAAGGAAAACATTGCTACTTTATCTTTTTTAAACTCTCGTAAAACGACTTGTATTCCCGTCGGTGGAGAGTTATCAAATTTGACTATTTCATTATTGTGTTGTTCCATTTGAAAACACCTCTCCTTAAACATTATTTTAGTAGTTAGTCTATGCGGATACGTGGATCAACAATGCTCATAATAATATCAGACAGTAGACTACCTAATAATGTTAAGAAGCCATAAAGCATAACTAGTGCCGTAATAACACTATAATCTCGACTCATGATCGAATTGATAAACAACTGACCCATCCCAGGGAATCCGAAAATTGTTTCAATAAAAATAGAGCCGCCTAATAAACCTGTTATTGTAAACCCTAAAAAAGCTGCGATTGGTAGTAAGGAATTACGGAAAATATGTCTCGTATAGATTTTTCGCATTGGGATACCTTTGCTTCGAGCTGTTTTCACATAATCCTGTGTTTTTGCATCTATTATTTCTGAGCGTAAATATTGAATAATAGCTGTTGTACCTAAAATAGCATACGTAATAGCAGGTAGTATTAAATGATAGATTTTATTCCAATAATATGCCATCGTACCCGGTTCAAGTCCTACATCAACAGTTCCACTAGTTGGGAACCACATGAGTTTATAGCCAAAAATATATACGAAAATTAATGATAGTACAAAAGTTGGAATGGCATAACTAATAAAACTATATAGTGTAATAGATTTATCTAAAAATGATTCTTGATAGCGCCCTGCCAACACCCCTAGTGGAATCGCAATCAAATATACAAAAATTGCACTAAGTAATGAAAGCCAGAATGTATTTAATCCTCGCTCACCAATAAGTGTGGACACTGCAATTTTATATGTATAGCTTTGTCCAAAATCACCTTGAAAAGCGTTTGTAATCCAGTGATAATACTGAACATACCAAGGGTCATAGAAACCTGCCTTTATACGAAGTTCCTCAAGCCTTGCAGGGTCAGTCTCTGGTGTAATAAGCCCTGTAAATGGATCTCCTGGCATTTGTTTTGCCAATATAAAGATAAAAAGACTTAATACAAAAAGCTGAGGAATCATCAACAATACACGTCTAACAATTGTTTTCCACATTTTATATACCCCCCTGTTCAATGTCAGACATCGCTACTTTATGCGTATCCGAGATGGATTTTAATGGGTATACTTTGCCATGCTCGTCATAATATTTATGCTGTTCTTTTTGATAATTGGCCTCGACATCTTGACGTGTTATTTTTCGCTCCAAACGTGTTTCTGGCTCAATATTTGGAATAGCTGATAACAGGCGCTTTGTATAAATATGTTGTGGATTCTTGTATATATCATTTCGAGTGCCTGTTTCAACAAAGCGCCCTTTATACATGATAGCTATGTGATCACACATATGCTTCACGACACCTAGATCATGCGAAATAAATAAATAACTAAGTCCAAATTCATTCTGAATGTCTTTCATGAAATTGAGCACTTGAGCTTGTACAGATAGATCTAGTGCAGATACAGGTTCATCAGCAATAATCATTTTTGGATTACAAGCAACAGCACGCGCGATTCCAAGACGTTGCTTTTGACCACCTGAAAATTCATGTGGATACTTTAGCAATACATCTTCAGACATACCTACGATCGCTAGTAACTCTTTAATGCGCTTACGCTCCTCTTGATCACTAAGCTTCATAAAATTTCGAATAGGCTCTGCTAAAATGTCTATTACACGTTTTCTAGGGTTCATACTTGAATGGGAATCTTGAAAAATCATTTGAATATCTTTGTTATATGCCGAATCACGTTTTCTACGCTGATTTGTAACATTCTCACCTTCATAGAAAATTTGACCCGAGGTGATCTTCTCTAGACCTATAATGGCCTTCCCAGTTGTCGACTTTCCAGATCCTGATTCCCCTACTAAACCGTAAGTTTTTCCTTTTTCAAACTCCATTGTGACACCATCAACCGCATATACCTTATCGATTACTGTATTAAAAAAGCCTCCTCGAATTGGGTAATGAACGTTTAAATCGCTAATTTGCATAAAGCTCATACAGTCCCGCCTCCTTCTTCACCTTCTAAATGAAAGTGTTTCCAGCAGGTACATCTAACAAAATGTCCTGGTGCAATTTCATGTAATTGTGGTTTTCTTTCATGTGCAGATGCATCAATCCACGGTATTCGCGCTGAAAATCGGCAGCCTTCCCGAGGTAAATTCATCAGCGATGGCACCATACCTTGAATAACTTCAAGTCTTTCATTTTCACTATGTGTTTGCGGAATAGAATTCAATAAAGAACGAGTGTAAGGATGTTTTGCATTAGTAAATAATTCCTGGACAGGTGCTTCTTCTACTACTTCACCTGCATACATCACTGCAACTCGATCAGCAATTTCCGCCACAACGCCTAAATCATGGGTAATTAAGATAATACCTGTTTCAGTTTCTGACTGTAGTACTTTTAGTAGATCAAGTATTTGAGCTTGGATCGTTACATCTAAAGCTGTTGTCGGCTCATCCGCAATTAAAATAGAAGGTTTACACGACAATGCAATGGCAATCACAACACGCTGCCTCATTCCTCCGGACAATTGATGTGGGAATTGTCTTGCCACTCGCTCTGGATTAGCGATACCTACCTGATTCAATAATTCTAATACTCTCTCCTGGCGCTGTTGTTTTGAGAGCTTTGTATGATACATTAGCCCCTCTGCAATTTGTTCTCCAATCCGCATTAATGGATTAAGAGCTGATAGAGGATCCTGAAAAATAAAACCAATGTGATTACCACGCAAACTATTAAATTGTTCGTCATTTAATTGCGTTAAATTTTGATTATTATAGAAGATTTCACCTGTAACTTTTGTATTTACAGTATTGTACAAGCCAACAATGGAAGTCGCTAATGTACTTTTACCACAACCTGATTCGCCAACGATTGCTAATACTTCATTCTTTTTAAGCGAAAGTGAGACATCCTCTACAGCAGCGTGGTATGTTTCTTTGATGCGGAAACTTGTAGTTAGATTTCTAATTGTTAATAGGTCATTTGCTGTATTCAAACAATCTCCCCCTTCCTATATTCAATATTCTGAAAAATAATTATATGTATCTTTTGAATTTATTTCAGAATTATATTTTATTAGAAAATTTATTTACACCTCCATTAATATTTGTAAACACCTTTCATATATTTTTTACTTTTTCAGACAACTAAAAACACCGATTGAATTATCTGAAAATTAACTGTGATATTATTTTATCTAGAATTAATACATTAAATCAAGTAAATTTTTCTAAATATTACGAAGATATGATAAATTCACCCTGTACATCTTTACAAAATATTTTTATAAACTTTATTTTTTCTTTACTAAATTGTTTGTCCTTTTTTCAACCTACTATGTACGCTCCTCTATATTTGTTATTTAAATATAATAATTATATAAACTTACTTTATAAAAAAATACCATTTAATTACTTTGATTATATTTATATAACAGATAATAAATACAAACTCTCATTAAAATATATTGAATCTATTCATAATTATTTTTAACGAATAGTTTTCTCGTTTAAAGTGCTAAAAAAATAACAATAATATTGATATACTGAAAAAGTAATTATTTCATTTCTTTTTACCTAATCATATACGTACCTCTCGATTATATTCATTCCAAAAAAATAATTTCCTTTCTAAATAATATATGCAAAAATAAAGGTAATATATTCTAAAAGTTTTAAATAAAAGACTGTTAACATAGATAAATAGTTAAACTCAAAGGAGTATTTCATGGGTAATATTAAAGAATCGTGATTACTATAGAAGAAATTTATAAAGAAGGAGCATTTGCAATTAGCGATATTAATTTGCTCATTACTATTTTCATTGGAGCGAAGATGTCTATATTATAAAAAAAGAAACACTTTATTTTAAATTTTTTAAAGTACAATCTTGCTTTTATGAGAAATAAGAAAGAATAGGTGAAAATGTACATATGAAAAATCGAGTAGTCCAATTACTATTTGTATTTACAATTGCAGCAATTATACTCATAGTCTTAAATAAGTCCCTCATTTCCTTATATACGATAATCGGTATACTGTGGCCTATCACAATTATTGGGATTTCCTTTGTTATTTTTATTGAAAACCGTTCCCCTCAAAGTACATTGGCTTGGTTTTTAGTACTAGCCATTCTCCCTATTATCGGTGTACTTCTGTACTTACTTTTCGGAAGAAGTCGCTGGAGAAGAAAGAAACATTTACAACGTTCAGAAGAGAAAAGAATGATATTCCGTGAGATTTTAGCAGGGAAAAGTTTTAATTTAGACATCTCTTCCCCTTTAAATGAACGATCCACCTATTTAACACAAGTTATCCAAAAATTTGACGGTGGTCCTGCTGCGAATGAAACAACAACAAAGCTCTTAACAAACGGTGATGAAACATTTACTGAAATCATACAAGCAATTGAAAAAGCTACACATCATATTCATATTCAATACTATATTTATCGATCAGATGAAATCGGTACAAAAATTCGAGATGCCTTAATAAGGAAAGCAAAATCTGGCGTAATCGTACGCTTTCTTTACGATGGACTCGGAAGTAATAAATTACGAAGCGGTTTCTTACAACCAATGAAAGATGCTGGGATTGAAGTAGTCGAATTTGATTCTATTCTTTCACCTTGGCTATTAGAAACCGTAAATTATCGTAACCACCGTAAGATTGTTATTGTAGATGGGACAATTGGTTTTACAGGTGGACTCAATGTCGGGGATGAATATCTTGGTCGGTCGAAGAAGTTTCCTATTTGGCGTGATAGTCATTTAAAAATAGAAGGAAAAGCATTATATAAACTACAGTCCATTTTCCTAGAAGATTTTCTCTATGCCACTAATAGTTTAAATGCTCATTCTTGGAACCAATTCATGGATAGAACATACTTTCCAGGTCAAGGAATTCATCAGGCAGAAGGTGCCGTACAAATCGTTGCAAGTGGACCTAGCTCAGATGATACAAGTATTCGGAATGCTTTATTGAAAATTATGGGCTCTGCAAAAAAGTCAATTTGGATTGCCACTCCGTACTTCATTCCTGATCAGGAAACATTAACATTATTACGTTTGAGTGCACTATCTGGAGTAGATGTCCGCATTTTATATCCCGGAAAAGGTGATAGCATAATTAGTGATCAAGCATCCCAATCATACTTTACACCGCTTCTAAAAGCGGGGGTCTCTATTTACTCTTATAAAGATGCTTTTATGCACGCCAAGATTGTACTTGTTGATGAAGAAGTTGCATCAATTGGTACAGCAAATATGGATATTCGTAGTTTTGAGCTTAATTATGAAATCATTGCAGTCCTATATGAATCTAAAACGGTTCTGGATATAAAAAATGATTTTGAACAAGATTTTAAAGAATCCATAGAAATTACATGGGAGTCATTTCAAAAGCGGAGTGTTCAAAAGCGCATGCTTGAATCTCTTATGCGACTCATTTCTCCTCTGCTGTAAATTAATAAATAAATAAAGTGTAGTTCTTGGTCAAAACTAGGGGTTGATTTCCGTTCCGGCTGGGCGCTTTGTTGCTGTCGCTTCGCTTTCGCACAGAGCAAAGCTTCCTGGGGGCGTCCGATGAGCCGCTTCACTCGCGATGCTCGCTCCAGGGTCTCATCTGTGACGCTAATCCCCAAGGAGTCGCCCAGCCTCCACTCCAATCAACCACTTCACATATCATGTATCTTATTGAGTGTCATTCTACTTTTTTGAGAAATCACCCTATCTCAAGCATCTCAACATTCGCAAAGATTTCCTTTACTTTTCAGACTGTAAACAAACTCAAAAAAATATTGAGTCTGTCGACAGTCTTTTTTATGACGCAAAAGTTTTTTCAACAAATGAAAGGGTGGTATGAAAAAATTCATACCACCCTACTTATAGTTAAAGCTCTCCTGCTTTTAACTTTCCATGCCAGTCTTTTAAGAACGGAATGTCTCCTTCTTGAATAGCACCTGATTCATTAGCTGCTTCAATTAAATAATCGAAATTTGTTAGAGATACATATTTAATGCCTGCCTCTTCAAATGCTTGTTCAGCACGTGGAAGGTTGTATGTGTAGACACAAACAACACCTAGTACTTCACAGCCTGCTGCGCGTAAGGCTTCTACAGCTGTAATAGATGAGCCGCCTGTAGAAACGATATCCTCTACTACTACGACTTTTTGACCTGCTGCGTATTTTCCTTCGATTTGGTTACCACGGCCATGTTCTTTTGCTTTTGAGCGTACATAAACCATAGGTAAATCTAAAATATCACTTACCCAAGCCGCATGTGGAATGCCCGCAGTTGCTGTACCTGCTACGATTTCTGTTGAACCAAAGTTTTCTTTAATAAGAGATGCTAAACCGTTTGCTAATTGCTTACGAATTACAGGGTCAGAAATTGTCAAACGTGTATCACAGTAGATTGGGGATTTAATGCCTGATGCCCATGTGAATAGTTCTGTTGGATTTAATTCTACTGCGCCTACCTTTAACATAGCGTGTGCGATTTCATTTTGTAATGTCATATTTATGCCTCCCATAATTCACTTACGATTTTATATGCTGCTACTGGATCTTGTGCACCTGTAACGGCACGTCCAACGACGATTAACGAAGAACCGTCACGTTTTGCGCCGTCTGGTGTTGCAATGCGCTTTTGGTCGTGTGCGTCGCCACCTGCTAATCGGATACCAGGAGTCACACGCAAGAAATCTTCACCGCACACTTCTGCAATAGCTTTTGCCTCGTGTACGGAGCAGACAACACCATTTAAACCAGCTTGTTTTGTTAAGCTTGCATAATGTAATACAGACTCCTGTAAAGATAAAGCAATTTTTTGCTCTGCTTGCATTTGCTCTTCTGTTGTAGAAGTCAGTTGTGTTACGGCAATTAACGCCGCACGTTCACGTCCTGCAGGAGTACCCGCTTCAAGCCCTTCAAGTGCTGCCTCCATCATTGGACGTCCGCCTGCAGCATGAACGTTAACTAAATCTACCCCTAATTTTGCTAGGCCTTTCATAGCAGAGCCCACTGTATTAGGAATATCATGTAATTTTAAATCTAGAAAAATATCATGACCTAGATCTTTTACCTTACGTACAATATCTGGCCCTTCCTGCATATATAATTCCATACCAATTTTCACGAAAAGAGGCTCATTAAAGTGCTTTAGAAAGTTGAATACTTCTGCTTCTCCAGGAAAATCTAGTGCAAGTATTGGTTTTGTATTCATGAGCGGTGGCTCCTTCCGATAATTTCTGAAATATGCTCTACTCCTAATTTATCGAGCTTTGCTGGTAGTTCATCAATAATATTTGGACAAACGAAGTGATCGACAAAGTTTGCTGTTCCAACAGCAACTGCAGATGCGCCAGCCGACATAAAGTCAATAACATCCTGCGCTTCTGTCACGCCACCCATCCCAATTATCGGAATATTGACAGCCTTATACACCTCATAGACCATGCGAATCGCAACTGGCTTTACGGCAGGACCAGATAAGCCGCCCGTACCATTGGCAATCACTGGCTTACCTGTACGCTCGTCTAAACGCATACCAATTAGTGTATTAATCATTGTAATGCCGTCTGCACCACCCGCTTCAACAGCTTGTGCAATTTCTACGATATTCGTTACGTTAGGAGACAATTTCACGTATACAGGCACTTCAGAAACAGCCTTGACAGCTTTTACTAACTCACGTGCAGTTGCAGGGTCTGTCCCAAATTGAATACCACCACATTTAACGTTCGGACAAGAAATATTAAGCTCTAATGCTTTAACATTTGGTGCAGTAGAAATGCGTTGCGCTACTTCTACGTAATCCGCTGTCTCTGTACCCGCAACATTTGCAATGATTGGCACATCATACGCTTCTAAAAACTTTAATTCTTCATTCATTACTTTTTCGATTCCGGGATTTTGTAAACCAATTGCATTCAACATCCCTGCTGCTGTTTCTGCTACGCGTGGAGTTGGATTGCCGGGACGTGTTTCCACAGTCGTAGCTTTAATCATAATAGCGCCAAGCTTTGATAAATCATAAAGCTGTGCATATTCACGTCCAAAGCCAAAGCAACCGGATGCTGGCATTATTGGATTTTTTAAATCTAAGCCTGGTAATTGAATGTTTAAACGACTCATAATGCCACCGTACCTTTCGGGAAAACTGGACCATCAGAGCATACTTTGACATAGTCTTTTGCTACTTGGTCTGTTGTTTTACATACGCATGCAAAGCAAGCTCCAATCCCACAGCCCATACGCTCTTCAAATGATAAATAACCTTCTTTTTCTGGATAAAAGCCTTCAAGTGCTTTTAACATTGGTAACGGACCGCAAGAATAAAAGACATCAAATTCAGGTGCTCTTGACTCTAAAACATTTGTGACAAAGCCCTTTGTTCCTTTAGAGCCGTCAACCGTTACATAATGCGTTTCTCCAAGGGCACTGAATTCTTCTTCATAGAAGCATACATCTTCCGATTGAAAGCCTAGCACATGAATTGTTTTAACACCACGCGCGTTCAATTGCTTGGAAAGCTCATGTAATGGTGGTACTCCAATTCCCCCACCAACTAGCAGGGCTGTGCCTCCCTCTTTTACTGCTTCTACAGGGAACCCATTACCGATTGGACCAAGGACATTGACAAGCTGCCCTTCACGATTTGTCGCTAACACTTGTGTTCCGCGACCTTCCGCACGATAAATCATTGTAAATTCGTTGTTGTCTTTATCTATGTTTGCAATACTAATTGGTCGACGTAAAAGCGGCTCCAATGAATCCGACACCTTTACATGGACAAACTGGCCAGGTGTCATATCCTGAACCAGTTCTCCACGAAGTGTCAATTCGAAAATGTTTGTCGCAATTTGCTTTTGAGAGACGACCGTCATTTTCTCTTGACGAATCATATTAATGTACTACCTCCGCTTTTGGCATTTGTTCTGCTGTGAATGTCATTGATTCAATAACACGAACCATTGCTTCTGCTGTGTCTAATGAAGTTAAGCAAGGTACGCCATTTTCTACAGACTCACGACGAATTCTGAAGCCATCACGTGCCGGCTGCTTGCCTTTTGTTAAAGTGTTGACAACAAGTTGTGCCTCACCGTTTTGAATTAAATCGATTAATGTTTCACCTTTTGCACCGATTTTGCCAACTACATCTGTGCGTACGCCTGCATCTTCAAACGCTTTAGCTGTACCTTCAGTTGCGACAATACGATAGCCTACTGTTGAGAAGCGTTTTGCAAGTTCAATTGCTTCCTCTTTATCTTTATCGGACACAGTGAACAATACTGTTCCTTCTGTGCGAATTTCCATACCTGCTGCAACTAAACCTTTGTAAAGTGCTTTTTCTAACGTTGCATCTTTACCCATTACCTCACCTGTTGATTTCATTTCAGGTCCTAGTGTAATGTCAACGCGACGTAATTTAGCGAATGAGAACACTGGTACTTTAACGAAGACACCCTTTTGCTCTTTCGCTAAACCTGTTGGATAGCCTTGTTCTACGATTGATTTACCAAGAATCGCTTTCGTTGCGATATTCGCCATTGGAATATTTGTAATTTTACTTAAGAACGGTACTGTACGAGATGAACGAGGGTTAACCTCGATGACAAATACTTCGCCTTGTGAAATTACATACTGAATGTTCATTAAGCCTATGATGCCAAGACCTTTTGCAAGGCGAGTTGTATAATCCACTAACGTATCTTTTTGCGCTTGAGTTAATTTTTGTGGAGGGTATACAGAGATAGAGTCACCAGAGTGAACCCCTGCACGTTCGATATGCTCCATAATACCTGGAATTAATACATTTTCACCGTCACAAATTGCATCTACTTCAATTTCTTGACCAGTTAAGTAGCGGTCTACTAATACTGGATGATCAGGAGATGCTTCTACTGCGTTCTCCATATAATGTTTTAGTTCTTCTTGGTTGTAGACAATTTCCATCGCGCGTCCACCTAGTACGTATGAAGGACGAACTAGTACTGGGAAGCCTAAACGTTCACTAATCGCAAGAGCTTCCTCCGTAGATACAGCTGTTTGACCTTGTGGCTGTGGAATGTCCAAGTCACGTAATGCTTGCTCGAATTTATCTCGGTTTTCAGCACGGTCGATATCTTCAAGCGTTGTACCTAGGATTTTCACGCCATTGGCAGCTAATTTATCAGCTAGATTAATAGCTGTTTGACCACCGAATTGTACAACTACACCAATTGGTTGCTCAAGGTCGATAATATGCATAACATCTTCGATTGTTAATGGCTCAAAGTATAATTTATCTGAAATCGAGAAGTCAGTTGATACTGTCTCTGGATTCGAGTTAATAATAATCGCTTCGTAGCCAGCTTCTTGAATTGCCCATACTGAGTGTACTGTTGCGTAGTCGAATTCTACCCCTTGACCAATGCGGATTGGACCTGATCCAAGTACAACAACTGACGGCTTGTCTGATTTAATCGATTCGTTTTCTTCCTCATATGTTCCATAGAAGTATGGTGTTTCAGATTCAAACTCCGCTGCACATGTATCAACCATTTTATATACTGGGATAATGCCATTTTCTTTACGATATGCATATACTTCTTCTGGAGTTGTTTCCCAAAGCTCAGCAATTTTCTTATCTGCAAAGCCTAGACGTTTTGCTGTACGTAACACATCTTTATCGTTTTTATTGTCAGCAAGTGTTTGCTCCATATCTACGATGTTTTTAAATTTATTTAAGAAGAATAAGTCAATTTCTGACCATTCATGGATTTGCTCAATTGTTACACCGCGACGAAGTGCTTCTCCGATAAAGAATAGACGCTCGTCTCCTGCTTTGCGGATACGTTTTTCAATCCAAGAATCAGAGTTTTCTTCTGCATGTTTCAGCTCTAAGTGAACTTGACCTGTTTCAAGAGAGCGCACTGCTTTTAGCATAGCTTCCTCAAATGTACGACCAAGTGCCATTACTTCACCAGTCGCTTTCATTTGTGTACCTAGATTACGCTTTGCAGATTCGAATTTATCGAAAGGCCAGCGTGGAATTTTCGCCACGATGTAGTCTAGAGCTGGTTCGAAGCAAGCATACGTAGAACCTGTGACAGGGTTTTTAACTTCATCTAATGTTAAACCAACTGCGATTTTTGCTGCTAGCTTTGCAATTGGATAGCCTGTTGCTTTTGATGCTAACGCCGATGAGCGTGATACACGAGGGTTTACTTCGATTACATAGTAATTAAAGCTATATGGATCAAGCGCTAACTGTACGTTACAGCCACCTTCAATTTTTAGTGCTCGAATAATATCTAATGAAATATTACGTAGCATTTGGTTTTCTCGATCTGAAAGTGTTTGTGTAGGTGCTACTACGATAGAGTCACCTGTATGAATACCAACTGGGTCAACGTTTTCCATGTTACATACAACGATAGCGTTGTCGGCAGCATCACGCATTACTTCATATTCGATTTCTTTATAACCAGCGATTGATTTTTCTAGTAAACATTGTGTTACTGGAGAATATTTTAGACCAGATGTCACGATCTCCTCTAAATCTTGATCGTTGTAGCAAATACCGCCGCCAGTACCACCAAGTGTGAAGGCAGGACGAACGATTACTGGGTAGCCGATTTTCGCTACAAAGTTTTTCGCTTCGTCTAAGTTATGAATAATATCTGATTCAGGTACTGGAGCACCTAGCTCATACATTAAATTACGGAATAAATCACGGTCTTCAGCTTTATGGATCGCTTCTAATTTTGTTCCAAGAATTTCAATACCAAGCTCATCTAGAATTCCTGATTTATCTAATTCAATGGCCATGTTTAAACCTGTTTGACCACCAAGTGTTGGTAGGATTGCATCTGGACGTTCTTTACGTAAAATACGTGATACAAACTCTAGTGAAATTGGCTCAATATATACTTTGTCGGCAATTTCTGTATCTGTCATAATTGTTGCAGGGTTTGAGTTTATTAGGATAACGCGATAGCCCTCTTCTTTTAAAGAAAGACAAGCTTGTGTTCCTGCATAGTCAAATTCTGCTGCTTGTCCGATAACGATTGGACCTGATCCGATTACTAAAATAGTTTCAATATCTGTACGTTTAGGCATGTTGTTTCCCCTTCCCTGCTTCTACTTCCATCATTTCGATAAATTCATCAAATAGGTGATTTGAATCTTCTGGACCTGGTGATGCTTCTGGGTGATATTGCACTGTGAAAATTGGATATTTCTTGTGACGCACACCCTCACAAGTACCATCATTTAATGCGATATGTGTTATTTCTAAATCTGTATCTTTTAATGAATCGATATCGATTGCATAACCATGGTTTTGAGATGTTAAGTCCGTACGACCAGTACGTAAATCTTTTACCGGATGGTTACCACCTCTGTGACCGAATGGTAATTTGAAGCTTCGTGCACCACATGCTAGTGAGAAGATTTGGTGACCTAAGCAAATACCGAACATTGGCACTTTTCCGATTAAATTGCGTACGGTTTCAATGCCTTCTACTACGTCTTCAGGGTTACCTGGACCGTTTGACAGCATAATTCCATCTGGATGCCAAGCTAAAATTTCTTCTGCCGAAGTATTGTAAGGGACTACAAGTACATCGCAATCACGTTTGTTTAACTCGCGTAGAATACCGTGCTTCATACCATAGTCAATTAATACGACGCGTTTGCCACGACCAGGTGATGGGTAAGCTGCTTTCGGCGATACTTCACGAACATGATGAGTAATCGCTGGTGTTACCTGTAATTTTGCTACGACTTCATCCACATTCACTTCTTCATCAGCCGCTGTTAAAATAGCCTTTACTGAACCTTTACTGCGAATAATGCGTGTTAATTTTCGTGTATCAATTCCTTCAATCCCCGGAATATCCTTTGAAGTTAAGTACTCATCTACCGTTAAATCACAACGGAAGTTAGAAGGTGTTTTTGCTAATTCACGGACTACAAATCCACGAATAGCCGGTGTGATTGATTCAAAGTCATCACGGTTAATACCGTAATTACCGATTAAAGGGTAAGTTAACGTTACGATTTGTCCGTAGAATGAAGGATCCGAAATTGTTTCCTGATAACCTGTCATCCCTGTTGTGAATACAACTTCGCCTTGCGAAGCTCGCTCACTACCGAACGCTGTACCTGTAAATACTGTGCCATCTTCTAAAATAAGTAAACGTTTTTTCATTACTCTGCCTCCTGGTATACGATATTGCCTTCAAAAATTGTTAGCACTGGCCATCCTTTTGCAACCCAACCATTGAATGGTGTATTGCGTCCTTTTGATACAAAGCCTTCTGCATCAATTGTTTGCTCTTTATTTAAATCTATTAAAATCATATCTGCCGAAGCACCAACTTCTAATGTGCCATATGGTAAATCAAATATTTGAGCTGCCTTTACAGACATCCAGTCAATCAACTGTTTTAATGTCCATTTCCCTGTTTCTACAAACTGTGTGTAAAGCAGTGGGAACGCTGTTTCGAAGCCTACAATGCCAAATGGAGCACCAACCATACCACAGCATTTTTCTTCTACTGTATGTGGAGCATGATCTGTTGCGATACAATCGATTGTGCCGTCTAGCATAGCTGCGTGAAGTGAGTCTTTATCATCTGCTCCACGTAACGGAGGATTCATTTTCCAGTTTGCATCATCTGATGGGATATCCATTTCTTCAAGTAATAAATGATGTGGACAAACTTCTGCAGTGACACGAATACCCGCTGCTTTCGCGTCACGTACTGCACGGACAGATTCCTTCGTTGATACGTGACATACGTGGTAGCGTGCTCCAGCTGCTTCTGCCAGTAGCACATCTCGTGCAATTTGAACGGATTCACAAATCGATGGAATTCCTGGTAAACCAAGCTCTTGATTACGCTTCCCTTCATGCATCACACCGTCGTAAATTAATGAGTTATCTTCACAGTGCGCTACAACTACCACATCGTGCTGTGCTGCATCCTTCATTTGCTCATACATTGTTGATGCAAGCTGGATACCAACACCATCGTCTGAAAATGCGACAGCCCCGTGTGCTTTTAATTCTTCAATATTTGTACGAACCTCACCTGAAATGTCTCTTGTTAATGAACCGTATGGAAGTACTCGAATAACTGCACTTTCTTTAATAAGACCATTGATCAACTGCATATTTTCTACTGAATCTGGCACTGGTTTTGTATTTGGCATCGCACAAATTGTTGTGAAGCCGCCTTTTGCTGCTGATGCTGAACCTGTAGCAATTGTTTCTTTATGTTCAAAGCCTGGCTCACGTAAATGCGTGTGTACATCGACAAAGCCTGGTGCAACAACTAAACCATTTCCTTCAATAATTTCTGCGTCTGCAACATTTACGTTTTGACCTATTGCAGTAATTTTGCCGTTTGCCATAGCGATATTTACTGTTTGTAGCTCGCCTTGTTCATTTAGCATTTGTACATTTTGAAGAACCTTTGTCATGTTATTCTCTCCCCTTTAAAATTGTTTCAACAATAGCCATTCGTGTATAGACACCATTTCGAACCTGCTCGAAAATTCGAGAACGTTCGCATTCTACTAGCTCTGAAGCAATTTCCACATCACGATTGACCGGTGCTGGATGCATAATAATTGCCTTTTCCTTCATTTGTTTCTCACGTTCAATTGTTAAACCATACTCATTATGATAGCTCTCTTTTGAGAAGCTTTTATTAACCTTATGACGTTCATGCTGCACACGAAGTAACATAATCACATCGCTTATTTCGATTAAATCATCCCAAGAATGATGCGCTTCGAAACTGCCTGCCCACTCTTCTGGACAAAGGAAATGAACATTTGCCCCTAAGCGCTGTAACGCTAAGGCATTCGATTTCGCTACACGGCTATGGCTTATATCTCCAGCGATTGTCACATTCAACCCTTCAAAAGAACCAAACTCTTTTCTGATTGTATAAAGATCTAATAATGATTGAGACGGATGCTGACCAGTGCCGTCACCTCCATTAATAATTGACACATTGATGCCTTCAAGTAGTTCATTGTAATATGCATCTTCCTTTGCGCGAATGACTACTGCGTCCATACCAATCATTTCTAACGTCTTTACCGTATCGTACAATGTCTCTCCTTTAGTGACGCTTGAAAAGCTAGCATCAAATGGAATCACGATACAGCCAACTTTGCGCTCTGCCATTTCAAAGCTTGTTTTCGTGCGCGTACTTGGTTCGAAAAATAAATTTGCGACGTTGTATGGGCGAGATAATGATGATGCTTCACCATTCTCAAAAGCTTGCGCTCGATCTAGAATGTGGTTAATTTCTTCATTTGTTAAATGTTCCATCGATAATAAGTTCTTCATCATGTACCTCCACTGGGTTGTGTTTCATGAACGTTATGTATAACGTTCGCTAAAATCAATTTCGCCTTGGCGTAATTGTTGCTGTCGCTACGTTAGCTCTTCGCTTTCGCACAGATAAACAATGCGTCCGGATTTTGAATTGTGCTAAGGCCTGCAGGATGCAGGTCAGTTAGCCGTTTTCGCAGGATGCGAAGGTTTTAGGCTAACATCCTTATATCCATTCCTTTCAAAATCCGTGACATCCGCCGGAGGCTTTATCTTCATTCATCTCACCTTCAGGGGTGGGATGAATGAAGATAATAAAAGCCTCGTTGATGTCATCAACGAGGCATAAGGAGGCGTGACAAACTACAGCAGGATACACCCCTACTTCTAGCTTATCTACAACTTCCCTTTTTTTGCCTCTCTGGACAATTCATTAAAAGGTACTTCTATGAATTTTTATTTTGATTGTACTGTACTGGTATATCCGCTTCTTTTTTACCTGGTAGAATGGCATTTAAAACAACACCGATAATCGCTGCTAACGCCATACCTTCAATACTTAGTGATTCTGAAATGACGAACTTTGCACCACCGATGCCAATGACTAAAATAACAGAGGCAATGACCAAGTTACGACTATTCCCAAAGTCGATATGATTATCAACTAACATTCGTAATCCACTTGCTGCAATGATACCGAAGAGCAAGATGGAAACCCCACCAAGTACAGCTGTTGGAATCGTTGCAATAACTGCCATTGCTTTCCCGAAGAATGATAGTAAAATTGCTACGACTGCTGCACCCGCAATGACATACACACTGTACACACGTGTGATAGCAAGGACACCGATATTTTCACCGTAAGTTGTTTTTGGTGGACCACCGATTAATGCACTAATAAATGTTCCAATTCCGTCCCCTAAAAGTGAACGATGTAAGCCAGGCTCTTTAATATAATCTCGATTAACAACTTTTCCTAATACTAACTGGTGACCAATATGCTCTGAAATAGTTACGATAACGATTGGCACCATTGTTAGAAGTAGCTTTGTTGTGATATCAAAGTCATAGTGAACACCTGGAATTAAGAAGTCAGGTAGTGCAAAGAAATCTGCTTTGGCAATTGGTGAATAATCAACAATGCCGATAATCATTGAGTAAATATATCCTACGATTAAGCCAATTAAGATTGGCATTGTGCTTAAAATACCTTTAAAGAATATCGTGAAAATAATGGCTGTAAATAATGTCACTAACGCTGCTGAGAAGTGTAAAAAGCTATATTTACCATCAACATTCATCGCCATATTTACCGCTGTCCCTGATAATCCAAGACCAATTACCATAATGACTGGACCTACTACAATCGGCGGTAAAATTTTCATAATCCATTTATAGCCGCTCTTCCAGATGATTAGCGATACGATACCATATGTAATCCCGACTGCCATCGCACCAATCATCGCATGACCTGGATTTACACTTGTACCATCTTTATTTAAACCACCTGCGGCAAGTAAAATCGGTGCTATAAAGGCAAAGGATGAACCTAAATATGCTGGCACCTGAAATTTCGTAATTAATAAGAAGAACAGTGTAGCAATCCCACTTGTTAAAAGGGCAATTGCTGGACTAAGACCAACCAACTGAGGAACTAAGATCGTTGACCCAAACATTGCAAACATGTGCTGGAAACTTAATGTCACTAGTTGGACTGGAGTAGGTTTATCCTTAATATCTAATACTGCATTTGACATAATGTTTCCTCACTTTTTAGTTAGTCTTCTTTAAAAATGATGACGCAATCTTCTCCGTCTACCTCTTGTAAATTTACGACAATACGTTCTGCTCCAGACGTTGGAACATTTTTGCCGACATAATCAGCTCGGATTGGTAGTTCTCTATGACCTCTGTCGATTAGGACTGCAAGTTGAATTTGTGCAGGTCGCCCTAAATCCATTACTGCATCAAGTGCTGCGCGTACTGTACGCCCTGTGTATAGTACATCATCGACTAAAATAATTTTTTGATTAACGACCACATCATCAATATCTACTTGCTCAACATGTGCCTGTTCATTATCATGCTTTGTCGTTAAGTCATCTCGATATAGGGTGATGTCTAGCTCCCCCGTACGGATCGGTTTGCCTTCAATTTTTTCAATTCGTTCTGCAAGGCGTCTTGCAAGAAAGGCACCTCGTGTTTTAATACCAACTAGAATACATTCATCGATTCCTTTATTGCGTTCAATAATTTCGTGTGCAATGCGTGTTAACGCTCTTGCCATAGATGGGCCATCTAATAATTCATTTTGTGCCATGTAAGTTTCCTCCTCTCTTTTTATATATTGTTGGTCATGTGTCCATAAAAAAACCTCTCAAGGCGAATGGCCTGAGAGGGTTATATACGTGTTTAAATAGTATGTTGAAAAATTTGCAGCACAAATTTTTTACAACACATTCACATGTACCTTCTCAGCCTCTCTGGACTGTCATTAAAGGTGAATATTTAGTTAAGTTGTTCATTCACTTCCGTTAGTATAGACCTTCTTTTACTATACGTCAATGACTATTTCTTAAATCATTTAATAATTGTTCATAATCAGCAGGAATTGGTGCTTCAAACTGCAAATATTCACCTGAAGTAGGATGATCGAAGCCTAATACACCCGCGTGTAACACTTGTCCACCAAAGTCTATTGTCTTTTTTGGTCCATATTTTGGATCACCAACAAGTGGGAAACCAATATAATTCATATGCACACGAATTTGATGAGTTCGTCCTGTTTCTAAGCGACATTCTACAAGAGTGTATTCACCAAAGCGTTCGATAACTTGGAAGTGAGTTACTGCATGCTTCCCTTTATCGACAACTGCTTGTTTTTGACGATCTTTTTGATCGCGACCAATCGGTGCATCAATTGTTCCTTTATCATGTGCAATATGCCCGTGAACTAGCGCAGTATATTTACGTGTCACTGTTTTATTGACTAGCTGATTCACTAACGATTCATGAGCTGCATCATTTTTAGCAACCATTAATAATCCTGATGTATCTTTATCGATACGGTGAACAATTCCTGGTCGCATAACACCATTAATGCCCGATAAATCCTTACAATGATACATTAAGCCATTTACAAGAGTACCTGTCATATGTCCAGGCGCCGGATGGACAACCATGCCCTTTGGTTTATTTACAACAAGGACATCTGCATCTTCATAAACAATATCAAGATCTAAGTTTTCAGCAATAACATCTAATGGCTCCGCTTCGGGTACATCAATTTCTACAATATCCCCTACTTTTACCTTATACTTCGCCTTGACAGTCTCTCCATTTACTTTGACAATACCCTCAGTAATCCAATTCCCAATTTGTGTACGTGACCACTCTGATTGCACACCCGAAAGCGCCTTATCAATGCGCTCTCCCTGTTGTTGTTCTTCCATTGTATATGATACTTGCGTCATTCTTTCACCTGTTTCTTTCCTTTTTTATCTTCAACGATTAAGCCAATCATTAGTATCACTACCGCCATTGTTAAAGCAGCATCTGCAATATTGAAGATTGGGAAATCATAATTAATTACCGGAATTAAGACATTCACAAAATCGACCACTTCACCTCTAAATATACGGTCAATAAAATTACCTATAGCTCCGCCTAATAAAAGCATTAAGCCCACTTGAAAAAGAGGTTTACCTTTAGCCTCTTTATGATAAAAGTATAGGACTGCACAAATCACGCCTATCGTGACAATGCTAAATAACCACATTTGTCCTTCTAGCATCCCCCATGCCGCTCCTCTATTGCGATGAGACAATATCCCAAACCAAGGATCCCATACTGAAATTCGTTCTTGATACTCCATATTTTTCACAATTAGCCATTTTGTCCACTGATCTAAAATAACTACGAATGCGGCCAATCCATAATATTTATACACAGACACTCCTCCGTTCGCTCAACATCTAACCTATTCTACCATAACAGCCCATCTCAGAATAACTAATATAGCATGAAAATATGGATCAATACTTTATGTGGGGTAGATTTCTGCTAGATTTGGCGGTTTCTTGTGGGTGCTGGCTGAGCTATCCGTCGTTTTTCGACTTTGTATCCGTCTCTACTGGCTTTCTTCCCGTCGCTCTGACCTTTCTATCCGTCTCTTCGGCTTTTCCTTCCGTCGCTTTGACTTCTATCCGTCGCTTTGGCCCTTCTTTCCGTCGCTCTGACCTTTCTATCCGTCGCTTCAGCTCTTCCTTCCGTCGCCCCGGCCTTCCTATCCGTCACTTTGACTTCTATCCGTCGCTTTGGCTTTTCCTTCCGTCGCTTTGGCTCTTCTTTCCGTCGCTTTGGCTCTTCTTTCCGTCGCTCTGACCTTTCTATCCGTCGCTTCTGCTTTTCCTTCCGTCGCCCCGGCCTTCCTATCCGTCACTTTGGCTTTTCCTTCCGTCGCTTTGGCTCTTCTTTCCGTCGCTCTTACCTTTCTATCCGTCGCTTCAGCTCTTCCTTCCGTCGCCCCGGCCTTCCCATCCATCGCTTTGACTTCTATCCGTCGCTTCTGCCTTCCCATCCGTCGCTTTGGCTTTCCCTTCCGTCGCTCTGGCTCTTCCTTCCGTCACCTTGGCCCTCCCTTCCGTCGCTCTTATCTTTCTGTCCGTCGCTTCAGCTCTTCCTTCCGTCTCTACTGGCTTTCTTCCCGTCGCTCTGACCTTTCTATCCGTCGCTTCGGCTTTTCCTTCCGTCGCTCTGAGTTTCATCCATCGTTTTGGCCTTTCTTTCCGTCCCTTTGTCGGCTCTATCCACGATTTTGTCGGTTCTATCCACGATTTTGACTACTCTATCCACGACTTTGACGATTCTATCCGTCTCTTTGGCCTTTCCTTCCGTCGCTTCTGCCTTCCCATCCTTTTCGCTTTGGCTTTCCCTTCCGTCGCTCTGACTCTTCTTGCCGTCACCTTGGCTCTTCTTTCCGTCGCTCTGACCTTTCTATCCGTCGCTTCGGCTTTTCCTTCCGTCGCCCCGGCCTTTCTATCCGTCGCTTCGGCTTTTCCTTCCGTCGCCCCGGCCTTCCCATCCGTCGCTTTGACTTCTATCCGTCGCTTCAGCTCTTCTTTCCGTCGCTCTGACCTTTCTATCCGTCTCTTCGCCTCTTCTTTCCGTCGCTCTGAGTTTCATCCATCGTTTTGGCCTTTCTTTCCGTCTCTTTGTCGGCTCTATCCACGATTTTGTCGGTTCTATCCACGATTTTGACTACTCTATCCACGTATTTGACTGCTCTATCCACGAATTTGACGATTCTATCCGTCTCTTTGGCCTTTCCTTCCGTCGCTTCAGCTCTTCCTTCCGTCGCTTTGGCTTTCCCTTCCGTCGCTCTGGCTCTTCCTTCCGTCACCTTGGCCCTCCCTTCCGTCGCTCTTACCTTTCTATCCGTCGCTTCAGCTCTTCTTTCCGTCGCTCTGTTTTTTATCCGTCTCTTCCGCTATCCTATCATCACTTTCGTTCCTACAAAAAAAGCTATTGCCATCACATCATAAGTAATGGCAATAGCTTTTCAATTTTTATTCCATGTGTTATACAGATACAGAAGTTTCAGGCTGTTTCAGACTCTTTTGAATGCACACGCTTCATGAAATCATTGACATCAGCTGGTACTTTTCTATCTAATAATGACACAATAACTACGGATAAGAAGCCTACTGGTACTGTCACTATGCCTGGGATTTTAAATTGCAGGAAGCTTGGTAATGTTCCTGGTAGAAAAATCATCCACATGGATACGCCCAGACCAATGAGTAAACCTGCAATTGCTCCTTTTTCTGTCATGCCTCTCCACCAAATACCTAAAATAAATATTGGTGTAAAGGTACTCGCCGCAACAGTAAAGGCTAGTGCCACTAAATGTCCAATGGATGCATCCTTTACTAGTAAGCCCAATGCCCCGTATAAAATACCTAATAAAACAATTGCTACTTTCCCTGCAATTACTCGTTGTTTTTCTGTAATATCCTTTTTCATTATGCTTGCATATAAATCATGGGCTAATGCACCTGAGCTTGTAATAAATAACCCTGACAAATTCGAGAATATGGCCGCAAATGCGCCTGCTATGACTAGTCCAAGCAGCCATTTACCTCCTAGTGCCAGTGCTGTTGTAGGAATAACCATATTGTTTCCGCCAAGTACTAAATCACGCATTACTTCCTCACTTGCTGTACCTGAGATAAAAATAGAACGACCTACAACACCTAAAAATACAGCTAATAAGAAAAACGTACTGGCAATCCCAATCGCCATTAATGCTGATTTCCGAGCCGCCTTCGCACTTGGATTCGTATAAAATCTTAGTAATATATGTGGGAGACCAATTGTACCTAAAGCTAAACCTATTGTCATACTGATGGTTTGCCAAAATGTCAGGAAATAAAAGCCTGTTCCTGTCCATGCAGCACCATCAAAATTAATATCATTTCCATCAAGTGCATATGGTGAGGTTCCTGCAATCGGACCGCTGAATGAATTGATAGCAGCTAAAATCTTATCGTAATGCAAACCACTATACATTGCTGCAATCAACATAACAACAAACGCACCCAGGCGAATCCAAAGCTCTAAAGCCTGGTTGATTGTCGTTCCTTTCATACCGCCTATCCCTACATAGAAAACCATTACAATACAAGTAAAGATGATGCCAACTTCATATGAAGTTCCAAAAAACATACTTAAAATTTGTGCTGCCCCTAATAATTGTGGTGCTGCATAAAAACCAGAAATCGCTAAAACTACAGCTACCGCTACTAGCCGTGCTCGTCTACTATGAAAACGATAGGCTAAAAAATCAGCAACAGTAAATGCTCCAAAACGTCTTAACGGACCTGCCACAAAAATCGCTAACAACGTTAATCCAATGGAGAAGCAAAATGCATAATAAGCACCATCATATCCTAATTGAAAAGTTAAACCAGCTATCCCAAGAAATGTAGCTGCGCTTAAATAGTCTCCTCCAATTGCTGAACCATTTGTAAACCATCCAAAACTTCGTCCCCCAACAAAGAAATCGGATGCCGTCGCATTTCTTTTCGTTAAATACGTAATGTATACAATTGTTCCCATTAAACATCTTCGGTTCTAATAGAGCTTTCATCATTCAACATACCCCCTTAGCAAAAACTACTTATTTAGTATTTCGTATTTCTTTAGGCGTTTTTCGTACAATGCTGTATGCACATACGCAATAATAAAGGCCATTAACATCATAACGACGGTTGTTACAAACCATGTAACTGTCATACCACCCCAAATTTTCTTGAAAGCAAGCTCTGGAGCAAACCAGTTCATAACTGGAATACTAAAAATTAAAATGAAATAAAATACCGTTAGGCTAAAACCTGTAGTAAACTCATCTTTCATAATTTTGTTAGTAGTTGCATCTAATGGTGGAAGATTCTTCACATCTACAGTTCCAGCTTCCACGTAATCATAATCATGACTCCCTACTTCTGCCATACTTCAACTCCCCCTTTCTGTGTAAGTAAATAATTTTCTGAAATTTCACATTATTATTTACTACAATTATTCTATTCTATTTAATCTATAAAATAGTTACAAAATATTGCTGTATTAGTACAAAAAAATGCTATTTTAAGTTAAAATATTTTTATCATTTTCCATTTTTAATAGAAAGGAGATGTTAGCATATTAAATATTGTTTGGTACATTGAAAATTCAAACGAAAAACAACAAATGGACTACTGGTTAGAAGAATTTCTACCTAATACTTTTATTAACTGTGAAGAACCCAAAACAGAAATTTCAGCCATCATTGTCTATGAAATTAACCGTCTATTTGACTGGGTAAAGATAAATCGGTTAAAAAGAAATTATCCAAACAATATAATTATCCCTATTGTTGCAGAACACCTTACTTACTCAACTGGTATAGCAATTGAACTAAGTTTGCCTGCACTTCTTATAAAGCCATTACAGAAAACAAAATTTCTACGAGTTATTAAAAAGCTTTATACATCCTACAAAGAAAAACAGGCAAGTACTCTTACAATGCTTGAGTTATCACAACAAATTACGCAAGACCATACTTCACCCTTCCGAGAAGCTTTTTTAAAACGACTTATACGAGGAGAGGTTGAAAGTGAGCAGGAAATAATCCAGTCATCATCTTTCTTATCGAGGCATTGCATCCCAAATATCGTCTTTTTAATCCAGGGCTATATAGATGTGAATGAAGGTGGACCTATCCCTCATGATGCTAGTAGTGTTATAACAAATGTGTTTCACCAAAACTTTGCTAGTAAAGCACCTCTATCCTTTTTACATTTTGAACGTTATTTACTGTTACTTATGCGCATTCCTAATGAATACACATCATTTAAGCATTGGTCTGAGGGGGGAGCTTGTTTACTTGAGGTTATAGAAGTATTGAAAAAAGATTATGGTATACATCTTTTTATGGGGATTGGTGGAGTTTTTCAGGATGCCATGCAAGTTAAGGAATCCTATAGCCAAGCTCGAAAGGCACGGAGGAAACCGCCCGTTCATAGTATTCATATACGATTTTATGAAGATTTAACAAAGCAAGAACAACTTCAAAAGGCTATTCAATATATCGAGGATCACTATGATGAGCAACTGACGATCAGTGATGTTGCCAAATATATCAATTTTAGTGCTACTCATTTTAGCCGATTGTTTAAAAAAGAGACTGGTCGCAATTTTGTGGATTACGTAGCCTTTACACGTATCATCAAGTCACTGCCGTATTTACGAAAATACGATTACACCATCGAAAAAATCTCCTTCATCTGTGGCTTTAACACACCTAATTATTTCAGCCTGACATTTAAGAAATATGTCGGTATATCCCCGACAGACTACCGCAATACGCAAGAAATTTTATTTAAATAGTTCAGAACACATAAATGAAGAATACAATTCGCTCCATTACAAAAAAAAGAATCTGCTAGACCTCAAAAAACGCAAGCCCCCCACATAAAGGAGACTTGCGTTATTAATTTTATAGAATGCAGATTCTTATTTACAGTTTGTATTAAGCGTAATATTTTTCTACAACTTCCGCACAACGCGCACATACTGTTGGTTGTGCTTCATTTGAACCGACTGTTTCTGAAATAGACCAGCAACGCTCACATTTTTCACCTGTTGCCTTTTCTACAACAATCGATGCATGTTCTAGAGCTAGTGCATCTGAAGGTGCAGCTTCAATTGATGCTACTTCAAAGGCAGAAACGATTGAAAGCTGTGCAAAATCAATGCTTGCATCACTTAATAATGCCGTTACATCTTCTTTTGCATAAACTGTCACTTTCGCTTCAAGTGATTTACCGATTGTTTTTGCATTACGAGCTTCCTCTAATGCTTTTAAAATATCATCACGAACATCAATAATTTTCACCCATTTTGCACGTAGACTTTCGAAGTTTTCATGTTCATCTACCTCTGGGAAGTCTGTTAATTGTACAGATACCTCTTCTACAACACCTTGAGCATGTAAGTAAGACCACATCTCGTCACTTGTATGAGGAATAATAGGTGACATCACTTTTACTAATGTCATTAATGTGTCATAAATAACTGTTTGCATCGCACGGCGATCTTTGTTGTCGTGGCCTTCAATGTATACAACATCTTTTGCAATATCTAAATAGAATGAAGATAATTCTACAGCAACAAAGTTATTCACTGCATGATAAACAGCTGCGAAATCATAGCGATCATATGCAGCACGTACAGTTTTTAATACATCCTGTAAGCGCATATAAACGTACTGATCCATTTCACGAAGATCTTCATATGCTACTCGATCTTTCGTTACATCGAAATCAGCTACATTTCCGTGTAAGAATCGGAATGTGTTACGGATTTTTCGATAAACCTCAGATACTTGCTTCAACATATCCATTGAGATACGAACGTCAGCTGTATAATCTACAGAGGCAACCCATAAACGAAGAATATCTGCTCCGTATTGATCCATAACTTTTTTAGGGATAATTACATTCCCTAAAGATTTACTCATCTTACGACCTTCACCATCTAGCACGAAACCATGTGTTAATAGTCCCTTATATGGTGCATAGCCATTAATAGCTACAGAAGTAATTAATGATGAGTTGAACCATCCACGGTGTTGGTCAGAGCCCTCTAAATATAAATCAGCTGGATATTTCATTCCACGTTCTACTAGCACACCTTGGTGAGAAGAACCTGAGTCAAACCAAACGTCCATAATATCGTTTTCTTTTGTAAATTCACCGTTCGGGCTACCTGCATGTGTGAAGCCTTCAGGTAATAATTCTTTTGCCGTTTTTTGGAACCAAATATTTGACCCATGTTCACGGAATAATGCAGAGATATGAGCGATTGTTTCTGGTGTAATAATTGGCTCTCCATTTTCAGCATAGAAAATTGGAATTGGCACACCCCATGCGCGCTGACGTGAAATTACCCAGTCCCCACGGTCACGAATCATATTATAAAGACGAGTTTCACCCCATGCAGGTGTAAATGCCGTTGATTTTACAGCCCCTAGTAACTCATCACGGAATGCATCTATTGACGCAAACCATTGTGGTGTTGCACGATAAATAACTGGTTTTTTCGTACGCCAGTCATGTGGATAAGAGTGTGTAAAGAAGTTAAGTTTTTCTAATGCGCCTACTTCTTTTAATTTTTCTGTGATTAATTTGTTTGCATCATTGTAGAATACACCTTCAAAACCAGGTGCTTCATCTGTATAGCAGCCGCTATTATCAACAGGGCTAAGAATTGGTAGACCATATTGCTTGCTAATATGATAGTCATCTTCCCCGTGTCCTGGTGCTGTATGAACACAGCCAGTACCCGCTTCAGCAGTTACGTGCTCGCCAACCATCACAAGAGATTCACGGTCATAGAATGGATGCTGCGCTACAATTCGATCTAATGCGTCACCTTTAATTTCTTGAACAATTTCATATGCTTCCCACTCAAGTTCGTTAGCAACTTTTTCTAATAATTCTTTTGCAATAATGAATTTTTTATCTGCAACTGCAACAACCACATAAATAAATTCAGGGTTTACAGAAATCCCTAAGTTTGCTGGAAGTGTCCAAGGTGTTGTTGTCCAGATGATAATTTTAGCATCTGCTGGGACAACCCCTTTAGCATCTTTAAGCGCAAAGCTTACATAAATAGAAGGCGATTTAATATCTTTATATTCAATCTCTGCTTCTGCAAGTGCAGATTCAGATGATGGAGACCAGTAAACTGGTTTTAAACCTTTATAAATATAGCCTTTTTCAGCCATCTTTCCGAATACTTCAATTTGACGTGCTTCAAATTCAGGCTTTAATGTAATATATGGATTTTCCCAATCACCACGAACACCTAAACGGCGGAATTGTGTACGTTGGTTGTCGATTTGCTCGTAAGCATACTCCTCACATAATTTACGGAATTCAGCAACAGACATTTCTTTGCGTTTTACACCTTTGTTCGTAAGAGCTTGCTCAATTGGTAAACCATGTGTATCCCAGCCTGGAATATAGTTAACATGGTAGCCAGTCATAGAGCGATGACGTGTAATCATATCTTTCAGTACTTTATTTAAAGCATGACCGATATGGATATCACCATTTGCATATGGAGGTCCATCGTGTAACACATACTCAGGGCGTCCTTCTGTGCGCTCCATCTGTAATTTATTAATGTCCATCTCATTCCATTTTTCTTGCATTTTCGGTTCATTCGCCGGTAAGTTTCCACGCATTGGGAAATCTGTTTTTGGCATTAATAAAGTATCTTTGTACTCAACCATTTTTCAATTCCTCCTTTATTTTACAAACAAAGAACATATGCACTAAGGCGCTAATTCACATACGACAGTTATTAGGCTCATCACCATAACGTAGGATTGACTTCAGTTCCGACTGGGCGCGTTCTTGGGGCGTGCGATTATGCCATTCCTAAGTTCTAGTTATTGGCAAAATAAATACATTTCAACAACAAAAGTATTGTCCACACGAACAGAAATGGAAGCCTCCCGCCATTTGAACATAAAAAAAAGCCTCTCAATCCCTCAAAGGGACGAGAAGCTTATACTCGCGGTACCACCCTAATTGTAGCACAAAATTGCACTACCACTCTTAAAGCACGTTAACGTTGTGCATCACGAAATAACTTACTGCATTCAGTTATTCTAGCTCAGAAGTGATGTTCATTGTTATTTGCTTGTTCGGGCTCACACTATCCCCAAATCGCTTAACTACGCCTAACAAATACTGTCTTCGTCTCCGCCTGTTTTGCATATGTGTTCAAAATAATTACTATTACATTAGTATATGAAAATCATACAATCACGTCAAGTTTCACTTATTGCGTGCTCATGTCTATAAAAGCGATTAAACTTGATCGGCTTCCTGTGCTTCTTCAACAGATGCTTGAATTTCAGTAAGGTCAATATCATATTGTAACAAATGGTCCCAATCGTCTGCATTTAGTAAATCCAGTTGTGCCTCTACAAGCATTTTAAAACGATTACGGAATACTTTAGATTGCTTTTTCAGCTCATCAATTTCTATTGTTACTTTTCGAGCTTTTGTTAAAGCCTCATTGATAATACGATCAGCATTTTTTTCTGCTTCCTTTACAATGAGTTTAGCCTCTTTTTGAGAATTTCTACGTACTTCATCAGCCGCTTCTTGTGCAACAACAATTGATTTTTGTAATGTTTCCTCTAATGAGTTAAAATGTCTCGCTTGTTCTAAGGAAATTTCTAGTTGTCTGTCTACTTCCTTTTTTTCACGTAACAAAATTTCATAGTCTTTAATAATTTGATCTAAAAATTCATTTACTTCATCTTCAGCATAGCCCCTGAAAGATTTAGTAAACTCCTTATTATGTATATCAATAGGTGATAATGGCATACGATCCTTCTCTCCTTTACATGTACATTCGTACTTTCTATTATACAATTGTTCCAACAACTTAGCAGTAAAAATTAATGAAATTTACTTGGTTTTTAGCTTTTTTGGGCCAATCGACCGATTTGCAAACGAATTTTATCTTTTTTTGTACGACCTTCAGTCATCATAATTTTTATTCGACCGCTTCCACGTACAGATAAAATATCTCCTTCTTGTAATTCAAAAGCAACTGAATCCCGTTCAGTCCAATTGACACGTACCTTTTTACCTGTAATTAATGCTTGTGCCTTCTGACGAGAAATCTTTAAAACCGTTGAGATAATCACATCTAAACGCATAGATGAAACAGTATGAGATTCTTCTAGCCACTCATCCTCGTTTTGTAGCAATGGTTCCGTTTCTTTAATCGATTCTACATGTACCTTTACTTTACCGATGCCTGTTAAATGTAAGCGTACATATTCCGCTACCTCATTCGCTACTACAAATTGTACTTGATGGTCATTGACACGAATATCACCGAATTTGGCACGATCCAAACCTAAAGATAACAAAGCTCCAAGGACATCTGGATGACGTAATTGGACAAATTTCACAGGATATTGAATCGTAAATATTGTAAGCTGAAAATCTTCCTCCATAGGCTCATAATAAGTAGGATAAACCAGCATGCGTTGTCTTTCTGCATCATCAAAGAGCCCGGCACTAGCTGTTTTTAATGTGTCATTCTGTCCAATTATCGATGCAACAATAAAGCGCTGTCGAGGATCCAGAAAATCAGTAAGCTTTGGAGCATATCGATCCTCTACCTCATGCTGCCAGCCCACAACCTGTTCAATAAAAGGCTGCTCATCTTTTCTAAAATGCTGTATTAAATGCTCCATATAACTTCACCTCTATTATCTCTCTTTTACTAGTTCAATTTCATTGGTATTTTCAGGATTTTTTTAAATAGGCTCATAACTATAACGTGTGTTGATTTCTGTTCCGGTTGGAGGCTTTATGCTGTCGCTTTGCTTTCGCACAAAACAAAGCATCCAGGGGGCGTCCGAGACCAATCAACTTATATACATAGCAAACGTTATCTCAGTTTTTTTTATTCAATATGTACTTGACTTCACATTATACGCAAGCAGTACCATTTATACGGGGATAGGAGAACTTCGAGAATCATCACTAAATCGTTAACCAACTATCTTTGTTAAATAGTATTCCCCATAAATAAAAAATCCCCACCGTTCGTGAGGATTTCTTTTAAGCAAACATCTCGTATATTTTTAATATAACAATAAAAAGCCCTTTTTGAATATAATTAAGCAGGAATATTGCTACAATAGGTGAAATATCAATCATGCCAATTGGCGGGATGAATTTTCTAAAGATGGCAAGATAAGGTTCGCATACTTTTGCTAATAAACGTCCAATTGATGAGTTTTGAACAGCTGGCACCCAAGACATTAAAACATATGCGACTAACATTAGTGAGTAGACATAAAATGCTATTGACACATACTTCAAGATTAAATAAAAAGTCATATAAACTACAATCCTCGCTATTAATTATCGTCTAAAATAAAATTCGAAATTTCGCCAGACACTTCTACATTTTCAGGTGTGCATAGGAAAATGTCTTTTCCGATTCTTTGAATATCACCGGCAAGTGCATAAACTGTGCCACTTAAAAAATCAATAATCCTTACACCTTGCTCTCGCTCAATACGCTGTAAGTTGACGATTGTTGCACGCTTATTTTTCAAGTGTTCAGCAATGTCCTGTGCTTCGGCATAAACTCTAGGTTCAACTAATACAACTTTTGCACCTTTGGAATTCATTGCTGCTTGTAAACTTACAATGTTGTTTGTAGGTGTTGTACTCTGCGGAAAAATTTCCTGAACAGGTGCCTTACGCTCTTTCATAACTTTTTTAGGCTTTACTGATTGAATCTGTTGCTGTTGTTGTACGGGTTGTTGCTGTTGAATAGGAGCTTGCGTGATTTCTTCTTCTAATTCTTCCTCAAGATAAAAGAAATTTTTAATTTTATTTTTCATGCTCATCCTGTTCCCCTCTTTCATTTCCAACAAGAGCCGTTCCAACTCGAACAAATGTAGCCCCTTCTTCTACCGCAATTTCAAAGTCATTAGACATGCCCATTGATAACTCGGTACAAGGTGCATGCGCGAATCCTTGCTCGGCTATTTGCTGTTGACATTGTTTTAATTGCTTAAAAACAGAGCGAATAATTGTATCCTCATCTGTATTTGGTGCCATCGTCATTAAACCAACAACTTGAATTTTTGTGAAATCCTTTATTGATTCAATAAAAGGCAGAACTTCTTCAATCGATAAACCATGTTTCGCTTCTTCGCCTGAGACATTAACTTGTACAAAACATTTGACAGGTTTGTCTGCTCTTTTTTCAATTTCTTGTGCTAAACTCAAGCGATCTAATGAATGTAAATAATCAATACTGTTAATAACTTGTTTTACCTTACGTGTTTGTAAAGACCCGATATAATGCCAATGTACATCAGCTTGAATCGCGTCAACTTTACAATTTAAACCTTCAGGGCGGTTCTCTCCTAAATGCATAAGCCCTGCATCAATTGCTTCTTGTGTTCTTTCTACAGAAACTTCTTTTGTCACTGCAATAATTTGAACTTTCTCTGTTTCACGATTTGCATGTTTTTTTGCTGTTTGTATAAGATCATTAATTTTCTTTAAATTTGTTATGATTTTTGTCACTGTTTTTCCCAACTTTACAACAATAGTTTCTTTTATTGTAACAAGCAATGCTTGAATTATCAATGAATAGCCTGACCTATGTGAAAGTACATTTTACCCTCCCAACGCTTAAAATTGCTTAATTTTTTATATGCATAGAAATTTTGCTCTTTAGGATAATGCTTTCACTAAGATTACATCTTTTCCAACTACAAGTACATCTTTCATATACACTTTTCTAACAGATTCTTCTCCGCGAAAAAAGCCTAGATATTTACGAGGCTCTGCAATCATAAAAGCCGTTACATAGCCTGTTTCTTTGGATACCTCTGCATCTACAACAAATCCTAAAAAGCGTCCATTGCCTGCTTCAATAACTTCTTTTTGCTGTAACATTGAGAAACGCATTTTATCCCTCCCTAACTAAATCAATTACTCTCAACATCGTTTTATCTCAACAAACTATGTTTTCTCTTTATATTTATGTGTTTATTGTTGTTTAAATGAAAATGAAATGATCAAGGAATCTCTCTTTGGCAAAAAAAGAGGTAATTTCCGTTCCAGGCTACTCGCTTTGTCGCTGACGCTTCGCTTTCGCACAGAGCAAAGCTTCCTGGGGGCGTCCGACGAACCGCTTGGGCCAACAGATGTTTTTTGCACGAAAGCGAAGCGGCAGCAAAAGGGATTCATTCTGTGCTAAAGCGTAGTGCAACGAAGCGACAGCAACAGCACCGATGTTGGTCACAAAGGCGTTATCACAGGATGTGATGCTCTATCTATCGCTGAATCCCCAAGGAGTTGCCTAGTCTCCACTCCAATCAACTGATTCACGCCACAAAATAACATACAAATTTTTAGTTTTATCAGAAGGCTTCCAGGAATTATCGACCAACTTTTGAATTTTATCGACTAACTTTCACGTTTTATCACCCAACTTCTGAATTTTATCGACTAACTTTCGCGTTTTATCACCCAACTTCTGAATTTTATCGACTAACTTTCGCGTTTTATCACCCAACTTCTGAATTTTTCACACATACTTTCTTATTCATTGACAAAATTAAAATGCGCACCGAGAATTCGGTGCGCATTGGTTTTTACTTATAATCTTTCTGCATTGTTTCAATTGCATTTTTTTCTAGACGTGAAATTTGCGCTTGAGAAATCCCCAATTCTTTTGCAATTTCAGTTTGTGTCTCACCGTAATAAAAACGCTTTGCAACAATCATTTGTTGACGATCATCTAACTTTTGCAAACTTTCCTTTACTGACACGTAGGCCACCCATTGATCTTCCGATACATCATCATCACGTAATTGGTCCATCATATAAACAGCGTCTCCACCGTCCGAATAAATGGGTTCCTGTAAGGAAACTGGGTCTTGAATGGCATCTAAAGCAAATAAAACATCTTCCTTTTTCATATCAATCATTTCAGCAATTTCTTCAATCGTTGGTTCTCGTAAATTATCGGTTATCCATTGCTCTTTTGCCTGCATCGCCTTATACGCAATATCTCTTAGAGAACGAGAAACGCGTAATGCATGATGATCACGCAGATGGCGACGAATTTCACCAATGATCATCGGTACAGCGTATGTTGAAAATCGTACATTATGCTTCAAATCAAAATGATCAATGGCTTTCATGAGGCCAATACAGCCTACCTGAAATAAATCATCTGCCTGCTCACCCCTGTAGGCAAATCTACCGACAATACTAAGCACTAACCTTAAATTGCACATTACAAGCTCTTCCCTAATCTCAGTTTCTCCAGCTTGTAAACGAATGAATAATTCCTTCATTTCCTCGTGCTTTAAAATTGGCAAAGTCGATGTATCTAAGCCGCAAAGATCTACTTTAGTTCGCATATTCGATTCCTCCGGATGTTATTCTCTGACTAAACCGTTACATCAGTTTGTCCGAGAGAAACGAGAATATGCACAAAAGCTACGACCAATTTTAGGTAGGGGGAATTTCCCTCTCTAAGATATTGGCTGATTCAGATTTTCACGTAAATCTTGAATAATTTTCTTCTCTAATCGGGAAATATATGATTGCGAAATTCCTAAATGATCAGCAACTTCTTTTTGAGTCATTTCAATTTTCCCATTGAGACCAAAACGACATTCCATAATATATCGTTCACGCGCACCTAGTAAATTAATGGCATGAAACATATGTTGACGCTCAATTTTCTTCTCTACATTGTCTAAAATAATATGCTCTTCAGTTCCTAAAATATCAGACAATAACAACTCGTTTCCATCAGCATCGGAGTTTAATGGTTCGTCTAATGAAACTTCACCCTTCATGCGACTTGTTTTACGTAAATGCATCAAAATCTCATTTTCAATACAACGAGACGCGTATGTGGCAAGCTTAATATTTTTATCTGTATTGAACGTTTCAATCGCCTTTATTAAACCGATAGAGCCAATACTTATTAAATCCTCAATCGGTGTACCCGTATTATCAAAACGTCTAGCAATATAAACAACAAGACGTAAATTACGTTCAATTAGTGTATCTCTAGCTCGTAAATCACCATTCATAAAGGATGCAATGACTGTAACTTCTTCTTCTCGACTTAGTGGCACTGGCAATGAATCATTTCCCCCTATATAGTACGTTTCACGACTCCGAAACTTACTCCAAAATTTTTTCAAGCTAGCAAGTAGCCTAAGAAGCAATAGTTCTCCCCCTCTATGAGTTATTTGAAAGCGCTGAAAAATGTAAAATTGCTGCTGTGCTATGTGGAAAATTTTTAGCTTTTTTTGTTAAAACGATATATTCATTTGTTTTCACTTGTGAGTGCTCCCCTTTGATATGCCACTCTTCAAAGCGAAAACCTAATACAACCGATTGCTGTTGTACTGTATTAACATGAATAAATCGAATGTAACGCTGATAATCTTCTGAAAACATGGATACATTATACGGATCGGTTTCTTGCCATTCTAATAATGATTTGCAAAATGCTGCAGGTAAATGTGGACGTAATGCTGAATAAGAGACAAAGTGAACAGGTTTTCCTGATAGTGGCTCAATCGCTTGATTTCCCGTATCTACAAATGCAGAAAGAGGTATCTTTACATTAAAAATTTTTAATGTCGTTTCAAACACAAACTGACCACTTAACCGCTCAAGCTTTACAAATCCCCATTGCTTATAAAAAGCAACTAGATTACCAACAGCTAATAGTAGGCAAATAATAATAAAATGGACAACGGAAAGATTCTTTAAATACGGTTGTAATGCTGTTAATAATCCACCGATAATGATTGTTGCTGTTAAAACTATCGGTCCTTGCTTTTGAAAGCTTCGAATCTTGAAACGAAAAGCTAGTCCGATTAGTAAGATAAAGCTTAGTAGCGTCGTCCACAGCATTTGTCCACCAATTACAGCTACAAAACTACTACAAATAGAACTCATTAATAATCTCGTGTTCTTTACAAAAACCCCTGTTACTTTTGCTGTAAACTTGAGTATCGCTAGATTAAAAAGTGTATTAATGAGCACCAGCCATTCTCCATACATAACAGCCGCCTCCTACATACAAAGTTAGCATGTTACTCCCACAAATATTGTCAAACAATCGCATCATTTTATTAAAATGTTTTGACAAAATACATCTTTTCCTTACACATTTGAACATAATAAATTTTTAAGACGTTGAAAATGGTCAAGGGTAAATCAATGAAAATCCTCATATAAAGCGCTACAACATTCATAAAGTAATAGTTTTTCTACAACATAAAAAGCTCGTATTTCACATAATGTAAAATACGAGCTTTCTAGAAGGTTGGATGCTGATTATCCGCGATTTTTACGGTTACGTAAAAATGCTGGTACCTCAAGCATGTCATCCTGTACATAATTTTGTTGATTTTGACGTGGTTGTTCTTGTTGTACATGCACATCTTGACGTTGCTCACGAATCGGAGCTTGCTGTTGCTGTGCAGCTTGTCTATTTGTATTTAACGTTGGTCGTGTAGCATTACGTTGTTGCTGTAAAGCTTCCTCTGAGAAACCAGTCGCAATTACAGTAACAATAATTTCATCTTTTAGATTTTCGTTAATAACAGAACCGAATATCATATTTACTTCTTCATCTGAAGCTGATGCTACAATATCTGCAGCCTCTTGTACTTCAAAAAGGCTAAGGTTTGAGCCACCAGTAATATTCATAAGGACACCTTTAGCGCCATCAATTGATGATTCAAGTAAAGGACTTGAAATAGCTTTCTTAGCTGCTTCTGCTGCACGGTTTTCACCTGTAGCAATACCGATACCCATTAACGCTGAACCTTTGTTAGACATAATTGTTTTTACGTCTGCAAAGTCTAAGTTAATAAGACCTGGCGTTGCAATTAAATCTGAAATACCTTGTACACCTTGTCGTAAAACATTATCTGCTTCACGGAATGCTTCTAGCATTGGCGTAGATTTATCGACAATTTGTAATAGCTTGTCGTTTGGAATGACGATTAAAGTATCAACAGACTCCTTCATGCCACCAATACCACCGATAGCTTGTGTTTGTCGTTTGCGACCTTCAAACGTAAATGGACGCGTTACAACACCCACTGTAAGAGCTCCTAAATCACGAGCAATTTGCGCGATTACTGGTGCTGCACCAGTACCAGTGCCTCCGCCCATTCCAGCTGTAACGAATACCATATCTGCACCACGTAGAACCTCTTCTAATTGTTCACGGCTCTCTTCTGCAGCTTTTTTCCCTACTTCAGGATTTGCACCTGCACCTAATCCACGTGTAAGTTTTGTACCAATTTGTAGCTTTATTTCTGCTTTCGATAAATTTAACGCCTGTGCATCCGTGTTTACTGCGATAAAGTCAACACCTTGTACACCATGTTCTATCATTCGATTGACAGCGTTGTTACCGCCGCCACCAACACCAATGACTTTTATTACTGCAAGTTGATCAACACTTGTATCAAATTCTAACATTTCTTTTTCCTCCCACGGTAACTCGACTCTGTATCATTCATTACGCATTCAAGTTAATCAAAAAATTTATCAAATAATTTTTTTGCTCTTCCGATTACGCTTCCTTTTGATTCTGAAGGTGCCGCATATTCTTGCTTTTTAGGCGAGGCTGCAGGAGATCCTACAGCTGCATATTCAATAGGCTGCGTATTAGTGCTTTTTCCATAAAAATCATCTTCTAAATAGGCGTAACGAATAAGTCCAACTGCCGTCGTAAATGAAGGCTCTCTAACGCCAATATAGTCAGGTGTATATATTCTAACACGTGTTTGCAGAATCTGGCGTGCCAGTTGAGCAATACCCTCTAGCTTTGCAACGCCTCCTGTCAAAACAACACCGCCTGGTAAATCTCTAACACCTAGACGGGCTAACTCGTCGATGACTAACTCAAATAATTCTTCCAAACGAGCGCCAATTATTTCTGATATAAAGCGCTGGCTGTATTGATCTGTTGAATCTGTCCCTACAACTGGTACTTCGAAGAGTTCATCATCTGATGCGTCATCATAAAAGGCATGTCCAAATTGATGTTTAATTTGTTCTGCCTGTTCTGTTGGTGTTTTTAAAACGATTGAAATATCTTTAGTGATATGATCGCCACCAACTGGAATGACACCCGTATGTGTTAGCATTCCCTCTTCGAATACTGTGATAGTAGTTGAACCGCCTCCTAAATCGATGAAAGCGGTACCTTGGTTTTTTTCATCCTCTGTTAATGCAAAAAAACCTGCTGCTAATGGTTGTAAATAGATTTCTCGAATACTTAGACCTGCACGTTCTACACAGCGTAAAACATTGTGTAAAAGTGTTTTGGAAGTTGTAATCATTGTGGCATCCATTTCTAAACGAATACCAATCATACCTCGTGGATCTTTGATTTCATCTAAATTATCAACAATAAATTGTCTTGGAATAATATTTACTAATTCTCGTTCAGGTGGTATTGACATGACTTGTGCAGATTCTACCACTCTATCTAAATCATCATCTGTAATTTCTCTATTTTCACTGTTTACAGCGACAACACCTTTAACTAGCTGTAACATCGTCTGGTTAGCAGGAACACCTAAAACGACTTCATTAATTTGATATCCTGTCATTCGTTCAGCTTGATCTATTGCTTTTCGAATCGATTGAACTGTTGCATCAATATCAACAATTGCACCTTTTCGAACTCCATTCGATTTTACATTTCCGACTCCAATTACATGTAATTGGCCGTCGCTCATTTCGCCTATTAATACCTTGATAGAGGATGATCCTATATCAAGAGAAATATATAAATCTTGCTGATTCAATTAGCTGCACCTCCTTGAAAAAATGCTCTTATTCTCATTCTATTGTAAATTCGGCATAATGTCTAAGCAAATCGAGTATTTTGCCCAATTTTCTCTCATTCTATGGAATTTTTGTTCCTTTCGCGACGTTTCTCATCTAACCGAGTTAGTATAATACGCCTAATTATTGCTATATTTTGGAACAAACGTACTCCGAAAGCGAAAATGGCTGCTAAATACAAATCTATCCCTAAATACACACCTAAAAAGGCTAAACCTGCTGCCAAAGCTATATTAAAAAAGAATCCTGAAACAAATACTTTATCATCATATACTTGCTGTAATTGAGCACGAATTCCGCCAAATAATGTATCTAAAGCTGCTAAAACAGCTATTGACAGATAATTTTCATATATAGAGGGTATTTGTATATTTGTTAACAAGCCAAGGGCAAGTCCAAATACCAAACCTAAAAATGGTAGCCACATATATTATTCTCCTTTTTCCACCTCTGTTAAATAATCATTTGTCAATGGCTGATCAAATGCTGGGATTGTTAAATGCTCAGTTGGTTCCTCTATTATTAAATTATAGTTATCCAAATAAAAGGAATCGATAAATGTAGATGCTTGTAACGAGTTGTACATTTTTTGAGCTTCTTTATAAGAGCTTGTCCCAACATAAATTTCAAAGGGTGGTGAGGACAGTGGTACACTGTTCACTGTAGTCTTTCCATTTATGTCTCGAATAGCTGTTGTCTGAACAACGCGATTTCCATCTAAAGAGACACTCGCTGCATTGTTTTTAAACAAAGCATTTAGTAATTGGGTTAGTAAATCAGGCGAAATTTCTTTGATTTCATACCCCATTTCAACTAATTCAGGTGCTGGTTCAACTCGAAGTATAACTCCTGGACCTGTAACTTCCGTTAGCCCGGCCTGTAGTTTTAAACGATTCAACGTTTCATTTAATGCCGACTGTAAATTTGCTTTCTCAGATTGCTCATAGCGACCCACTACTTCATTAAGTGAGCGAATTTCTGCTAATAATGCGGAATGCCTTTGCTTCTCTTCTGCTAATTCCTCTCTTATGGCCCAAATATCTCGTGTATCTCGCTCAGCTGGTTGCTTTATGGTATTGTATTGTACCGCTATCATCAAACCGATAATAAATAGCACGATCGTTATTCGGGTAAACATATTTTTTTTCAAAATAGCCCCTCCTAGACGTATCGTAACCCCTCACAGATTTACGCCTTAAATATATGCTAATATCTATAAGCTACCTAGAGGCTATAACCAAATTTAATCTGTAAATATTAACAAGAAATCGTTTAACTTTCTACTTTCGCTTTTGGCATTGTAAGCTTTTGATCTTCTTCTAATGATACAACAATATTGTCGTTTAATAATTGATCCACAACGCCACCATTTAAGTTTAAGGCAGCTATTAATGTTGCTGAATCCCCTACAGCTTCGACGACGAATGGAGCTGGATGTTGCTTACCATCAATAGTGATGACTGGTCCATTACAGCGTATATAAGAATTCGCCAAAACACGTTGACCATTAATAGCAATTGCTTGCGCACCAGAAATTTTAAGCTCATTGAGTAATTTAAAAATATGGCTTTCATGCACAATATAATCATTAGGATTAGCGGATTTCGGATCGTAATCACCATCTTGAAGGGTAATACGTATCCCTTTTCCTTCTGCATTTAAATCGCCTAACAATAAGCGTAAATCCTCTGCCTCTTCAACAAGCTTTGTATAATCCTTTTTGCTACCGACAAATGATTTTTCATACTTGCGAATTTTTTCTTGCAAAGCATTTGCCTCTTCTGATAATTCTTTATTGCGCTCTTGCTGCGCAATTAACTCCTCACGATAAGAATCCTCTTGCTCTAAAAGCTCTTTATTAGTCGAACCTGCATCTCGATTATCTTTTGCCTGGTTGTAGGAATAGCCAATGATAAACCCCATAGTCACACAAACAATAAGCAACTGAAATTGTTTTCTTGAAAGAAAATTTTCTTTGCTATTCTTTTTGTTCATCATTTTTCACTTCCTGGTTGGCCGCATCTTGATCTAAATCAATATTTGCTTGGTTGTACTCATTATTGAAAGGACGATAATACGAACCGACCTCTAAGTCGATAACCCCCTTCTCCAAATTTGGAATTTGTGCTACAAGTGAGGGGTAATGATTTAGCTTCTCGGCTAAGGTTTGAATAACAGCCCGAACTTCATAGCCGTCGTTCATATAGAGCCTGATTGCATTAGGATTTGTCTCATTACTGTTTGTATTGACTTGAGAAATTAATGCTAATACTTCAGGGTTTAATTTTGCCAATTGCTTAACAAGCTTCTTAATTGTCTTTTCGCCAGTTATGCCGATAAATACAGGTGCATCAATCGGGATATCATCCCCAGCTTGTTCAAAGCGCTTGCCATTTTCAAGCAATGGATAATAAGTACCGTCACCAGCTAAGTACGCAACCTTTTTCCATTCTTCAATTTCTATTGTCACGCCTTGAGGCCAATTACGTTTAACATTTGCTTCTTTCACCCATTTATCCTTTAGCAATAATTTCTCTACATCTTCTGATTTAAATCCCCACATCGACTTTCCAGCTGCAAGAGTACTTGCCTTCAAATAATATTGATCTTCTGCTAATCGAGCACCGTTGACTGTTATGTTGTTGATTTTACTGTAAGGAGATTGAAAATAAAGGAGTACTGCTAACACAATAAAGAAAAGTAATATTAGCACTATAAATTTGCGATTTGTACGCTTTTTTCGTCGCTTTTTAAGCGTAGGTATGCGATCTTCTATGTCGATTACTTTCTCCAAAAAAGTACTCCTCCTTTATATTTATTTCGCTAATTGATAAATAATACCTATTATTAGCCACATTGTTACTAAAGATGTTCCTCCATAGCTAATAAAAGGTAATGTGACACCTGTTACAGGAACTAAGCCAATCACTACTGCTATATTTAGAAACGCTTGTACAGTTAGCATTGTTACAAGTCCAATGATCGCATAATATGATGTTCTCGTTTTTGCTCGCACTGCAAATTTATAGCCTGCATAAATCGCCAGTACGAAAAGTGCTAAAATAACAAGTCCACCAAGCAATCCAACCTCTTCAAGAATTATTGCGTAAATAAAGTCATTTTGTGGTTCAGGTAAATATAAAAACTTTTGCCTACTTTGTCCAAAACCATGCCCGAAAATCCCAGCAGGACCAATAGCCATTAACGATTGCACAGCCTGAAACCCACTACCTAAAGGATCAACCCACGGATCAATAAATGCCTCAATCCGCTTTAGTCGGTATGGCGCTGTGATAATCAAGCCTACTAACCCGGCAATCCCAGCAATCATAAACACCGCATAAAGCTTTAAAGGATACCCTGCCACAAAAAACAATAAAAACACAGAAACAACTAGAATAAAAACTGAACCAAAATCAGGCTGTAGCATAATAAGTACAACAGGCAATAACAAGATCAAACCATGCCGCCAATTAATGATCGACGTACCTGTTTTATGCTGCGCTAAAATATGGCTCATATATACAATGACTGTAATTTTCGTTAGCTCTGCTGGCTGAATTGTTAAAGGACCTACGCCAATCCAACTTTGAGAACCATTTCGTACAAGTCCAATTCCTGGTATAAGCACAAGGACTAGTAAAATTAACGAAAATATATAGGCCATTTTCCAAAAGGACTGCTCTTTCAAAATATTTAATCGAATAGTGATTAAAAACACTACAATGGCTACGGCAAAGTATAAACTTTGCTTCATATAAAACGGCATTTTTCCACTATAATGAACGGCACTCCAATAGGTACCTGCAGAATAGACGAAAATAATGCCGATTATAGAAAGCATCAATGTTGTGACGAGCAATAAATAGCTTTCTTTCCCTCTCAGTATTGCCATCCTTCCAAGTCAAGTATATTCTAAAATAGTTACAGACTCATTACAGCTTCATTACAGCATCAATAAAAACATCGCCTCGTATTTCAAAGCTGTCATATTGATCCCAGCTTGCACATGCTGGAGATAATAGAATAACATCGCCTTCTGCCGACATCGGCGCTGCATAATGTACTGCATCCTCAACATTTTGTGCAATGACAGTTTGTTGTACTCCACACGATTTCGCAAATTCTACAAAGCGAAGTCCTGTTTCTCCAAAGGCAACAACACCTTTTACATGGCCCATACATGGACGTAATTCTTCAAACGAATGTCCACGATCTAAACCACCTGCAAGTAAAATAACAGGTGCTTGGAATGCATCTAAAGCACTTTTTGTAGCTAAGCAGTTTGTTGCTTTTGAGTCATTGTAAATCTTGCGTCCGTTCCATTCACGCACGAACTGAGTACGGTGACGAACTCCCCCAAATTTCGCTAATACTTCTTCCATTTTAGCTTTGTCACAGCCGACTAAAATACAAGCTGCGACAGCTGCTAAAATATTTTCTAAGTTATGTTTACCAGGCAAAGCGATATTTGCTCGATCTAGATACGGCTCACCTTGCCAGTAAATTGTTGTTTCATCAGCACTAATTCCTTCATCCGTACGTCCCTTAGAACTAAATGGTACCTTTTTAGCCTTTGATTTTGTTGCATAGCCAACAACAATCGGCTGATCAGCATTATAAATAAAATAATCGCTTTCATCTTGATTACGTGTAACACCAAACTTTGCCTCTGCATAGTTGTCAAATGTTCCATGATAGTCTAGATGCGCATCATAAAGATTTGTTAATATAGCTATTTTCGGCTTAAAAGTTTCTGTACCCATTAATTGGAAAGACGATAACTCTGTAACAATTACATTATCCTTTTGTGCCTCTTTTGCAACACCACATGCAACTGTTCCTATATTCCCTGCAATTAACGGTTTTAAACCACCGTTATTCAGCATGTCGAAAATCACTGTTGTCGTAGTTGTTTTACCATTTGACCCCGTAATACCGATAAATGGAGCTTCACTAATTAAATAGGCAAGCTCAATTTCTGTCCATACAGGGATTCCACGACTTATTGCATCTGCTACTATTTTGTTGCTATAAGGAATCCCTGGATTTTTCACTACTAATTCAAAGCCTTCATCTAGTAAATCCTCTGGGTGACGGCCACAAATAACTGTAATTCCCTTTTGCAATAGACCTTGCGCATCTGGGCTTTCATCAAATGGTTTGGAATCATTGACCGTCACAAAGGCGCCAAGCTCATGTAAAATCTCAGCTGCAGCCACTCCACTTTTAGCTAAACCTAAAACAAGGACTTTTTTATGTTGTAAATCTGAAATGTTTCTCATAAGAACGCCTCCGATAAAACTGCAATCAATGCTACTGCTAAAGCAGTTGACCAAAAGACAAGTACTACCTTCCATTCTGACCAACCTGATAATTCAAAATGATGATGTATAGGACTCATTTTAAAAATACGTTTTTTACGAAGTTTGAAGCTACCTACCTGTAAAATAACGGATAATGTTTCAATAACAAAAACCAATCCAATTAATAACAGTAGGAATTCTGCTTTTTCTAAAACAGAAACCATGGCTAAAGCTCCACCTAATGCTAGTGAACCCGTATCTCCCATAAATACCTTTGCAGGATTCGCATTAAAAAGTAAAAATCCTAATAATGCACCTGTTACCGCAAATGTAAATAAGGCGATATCAGATTGATCTTGGAACAGAGCAATAACACCGAATGCAGCAAAGGCAATAGATGCAGTACCTGCCACAAGCCCATCTAGTCCATCTGTTAAGTTCACTGCATTCGAGAAGCCAACTAACCAGAAAATTAAAAAGGCTATATAGAAATTACCAAGTTCAATCGTCCAATCTGTAAATGGTATAGCAAGAGTTGTATCAAAAGATCCTACATGTAGTAAGAAATAAGCCAAGACTGCAATGACAATTTGACCGATAAGCTTTTGCAGTGATGTTAGTCCTAAATTACGTTTAAAAACAACCTTTAAGCTATCATCTAACAAACCGATTAACCCAAACCCTACTAATACCAATAACAGTACGACGGTTTGTGTTGTAAATAAATCTAAAAAGCTACCTACACCAACAGTAGTGAGGATAATGGCAAGTAAGAAAATAATGCCGCCCATTGTTGGTGTACCAGCTTTTTTCATATGGGATTGTGGTCCCTCTTCACGAATACTTTGACCGAACTTTAATCGGCGAAGAAGTGGAATACAAATTGGTGCCAGGATAACTGTTACTATAAAAGCAATAGCTAAAATGGTAAGCGTTGTTGCGAGTTTCATTGAAAAATCTCCTTTAAATCTTGTTTCACTTTCTTCTTAAAGAAAAAAGCACAAACTTTCATGTATTTATTACTACCCTTCATAATAATAGTGGTTCTTTCCCATTTTTTAAAGGTAAAGTTATATTAGTTTTCTAAATAAAGATGAATGGTGCCATCTTGTTTGATAACACTATCCACTTCAGGCAGTTGATTGCCAATTTTATTTCCTTCTCCATGCCATTCAATACGGAATGGATATTGTTGCTTGGCAATATCATCCTTCGTTTGACCAATAAAACTTGGTACCTTCACAGTGATTGGGTCACCCCAACGATAATCCTTTTCAAGCTGTTCTTTCGATTTTTCAATGCCAACAAAAGGTGCAACATCTTCAATAATTTGACCAACGATTGGAGCTGCGACCACACCGCCAAACTGCGTTGCCTTTTTCGGGTTATCTACTGCTACATAAACGACAATTTGCGGATTATCCGCAGGTGCAAAGCCAATAAACGATACGATATATTCGCCTTCTTTATAACGGCTATTCTCTACCTTTTGTGCTGTACCTGTTTTGCCGCCAATCCGTAATCCATCTCGATAAGCTTGACGCCCTGAGCCCTTCGCTACAACAGATTCTAATGCACCTCGGACCTTTGCAGACGTCTCCTCACGAATAACCTGTTTTTTAACTTCCGGTTTAGTCTCTTCTATAACTTCTCCAGAATTAGGATTAAGAATTCTCTTCACAACATATGGCGTATAAAGCTTGCCCCCATTTACTGCTGCGGCTACTGCTTGCACTTGTTGAATTGGTGTAACGGAAACACCTTGGCCAAATGAAGTTGTGGCCTGCTCAACAGGTCCAAAAGAATCTTTGGAAAATAATATCCCAGAAGCTTCGCCAGCGATATTAGACCCTGTTTTTTTACCAAAACCAAAATCTTTAACATACTGTAGTAGTTTTTCATTACCTATTCGCTGACCTAATTCAATAAAGCCTGGGTTACAAGAATTTTCTACAACTTCAAGGAAGGTTTCAGAGCCATGACCTTCACGCTTCCAACAACGCAACCTTGCTCCAGCAACCATTGAATAGCCTGGATCATAAAAAGTATCCTTCTCTAAATCCACTACATTTTCTTCTAAAGCAGCACTAAGAGTTATAATTTTGAACGTTGACCCTGGCTCATACGTCATCCAAACTGGTAAATTCCGATTGTAGATAGCAGGCTCTACCGTTTGATATGCTGCTGGATTGAAGGTAGGAAATGAAGCTAACGCTAAGATTTCGCCATTGTTTGGATTCATGGCAATCGCCATTGCTTGGTCAGCATCGTAACGCTCCATAGCCTGTGACAATTCACGTTCAACGACCTGTTGTACATCTACATCTATCGTTAGCTCAACCGTTGCACCATCTTCACCAGCCTTCCAGGCACTCTTTACGTTCGGTAAATTATTCCCTTTCGCATCTGTAAAAATCCGTATTGCCGAAGAATTAGCCTGTAACAGCTTATCGTATTCATATTCAATCCCCGCTAAACCTTGAGAATCATAGCCCGTGAAACCTAAAAAACGAGAGAGTAGGGTACCGTATGGATAATCCCTTGAATAATCGACACCACTATATAATCCTTCAATTTGCATACCTTGTAACTCCACTGCTTTTTCATAGGGAATATTTTTTCCTTCAGGTGCCAGCTTTACTAAGTATGCTTTTTTCTTCATTTTTTCCAAAAGCTTTTTCTCATCTACTTCCAAAACTTGTGCAATTTTCGCCGCTGCGCCTTCAATATCTTTACTTTGCGAAGGCATAAAATATAAAGTTGGCGCAAGCTTATTTGTGACAATATTTTTCCCCTTACGGTCAGTAATGTGCCCTCGCTCATTGGCAAAAGGAATTTCTCGGTCCCAATTCTCTTCGGCTTTCTTTGTCAGGTCCTTTTGATCTAATACTTGCAAGAAGACTAGCCTAACAATAATCGCAACAGCTACAAACATAAACAATACGTATAAAATACGCAATCGCTTTTTGGAATGGATAGAAATCCACTTCATTCGACATCACACCTTGTTTTTTACAACGTATGAAATAAAGTGGGCTTTTATTCAGTTATTTCACCCTCGGGTGGGGTCTCTACATCTTGCTTAAAGCTTTCAGCTGGCGTTTTAAGCTTCACGACAATTGGTGAACTATCTGAAATCACGGTACCTGCCGAGACACTTTGACTAGCTACAAAGCCTTCTCCTACAGCTTCAATTTCTAAATTTGCCATTGACTTAAAAGCAAGTACATTACGTAACGACCAATTTGTGAAGTCCGGCAGTGTTACATCACCCTCTGTCTTTAAAAACACGAAGTTACCTTTAACGAGTTTTTGTGGACCTTTTGGATATTGGTCAATAATTTTACCCCCACTACCAACAATCACTGGCTTTAAGCCATCATTCGCAAGCTCTACTTGTATAGCCTCAGCACTTTGACCTGTGTAATCTTGTATTGATGTATTGTCAACATGCTTTACATCTTCAGGATTAACGTTTAAATACTTTAAACTATTTAACATAACTGGGTTAAATACTTTTGAAACTGGTATAGAACCAGCATCCCCTTTTAACTTTGGCCTTTTTACTGAGACATACATAATGAGCTGAGGGTTATCAACAGGAGCCATTCCTAAGAAAGAATACAGGAATTCATTTGATCCCCATGAATATTTACCATTTCCAAGTGGAATTTGGGCAGTACCTGTTTTCCCTGCAACTTCATAATCATCAAGAACAAAGTCCGTCGCCGTACCTAGCTCAGCTGTTAACGTAGATGCAAGGATTTCTTTTACTTGTTTCGCCGTGTCAGCTGAAACTGGTTGTCCCTTAACAACCGGCTCATGCTTTTTAATCGTTTTTCCTGTCAAAGGATCAACGATACGATCTATCACATACGGTTGCATCATCTTCCCTTTATTTGCAATCGCTGTTAATGCTTGAATTAACTGAATCGGCGTTACCGTAGAACCTTGACCGAACGTTGTTGTCACTCTTTCTACTGGATAATTCGATAAAAGTGTACCTGTCGCTTCATTTGGTAAATCAATACCTGTTTTTTTACCAAACCCAAATCGATCTAAATAGTCAAAAAAGACATCCTCACCAATAAGCTTTAATAAATGCGCCATTGCAGTATTGGATGAACGTTGGAAGCCTTGTAAATAAGTAATATAACCCCAACCAACTTTATTGTAATCATTAATTACACGATCATGGACTCTGTATTGACCTGACGGATAGGTCTTATTTGGATCCCAAACCCCTGAATCAATAGCAGAAGCAAGCGTGAACGTTTTCATCGTCGAACCTGGTTCAATCGTCTCTTCAATAGCCTCATTTAGCCATTTCATATTATTGCCATCACGTGTATCAGGATTAAACGTAGGTCGCTGAGACATCGCTAGGATTTTACCAGTTTTCGGATCCGCCACAATAGCTGTCATCGATTCTGGGTTATATTCCTTTTCAACCATTGTCATCGATTCCTCTAAAAAGCTTTGAATTGTTTTATCTAGTGTTAAATAAATGTCATCACCATCTTTCGCAGGTGTCACCATTTTTTCACTATTAGGCAATAAATAACTGAAAGCATCTGTCTCATATTCAACCTTACCGTCTTTACCGGTTAGTTCTTTGTTATAAGTAAGCTCAAGACCCATCTTTCCTTTTGTCGTGAACGTACCATCCTTATTATCCTCTTTTAGTGCGAAACCAATTAAATGCGAGGCGAATATACCATTTGGATAATAACGTTTTAAATCGTTTACAAATAAAACCCCTGGTAATTTCTCTGCTTTGATTTTACTCATAGTCTCATGACTTATTCCACGACCCGCACTTCCAAATTCAACTTGATAAGGCTTTTCGCCCTTATCATTTACTCTAGTAAGCTGCTTATAGATTTTCTCTTCGTCCATTGGAATATATTCTGCTAATATTTTTGCAGTTTTTTCAGCATTTACTACATGTCGAGGTTTTTTTGCATCGGTTGTGGCTTTTTCATTGACGACTGCGATTAGTCGATAACTAAGTGTATCCTCAGCGATGACATGTCCATTTGTATCGTAAATTTTCCCACGGTTTGCTGTTATTGCACTTTCTTTGCTATATTTCGCAGCTGCTCTTGCCGCAAGCTCTTGTCCTTCCACTTCACCTGTCACCTGTAACATAAACATTCTTGAGAACAATAGAAAAAAGAGCCCTCCATAAAAAATTAATAATAGAAAGGCTCCCCATTGGAATCGAAATCTCTTTTTTTTCATTCTCCCGGCACTACCTTTACATTTTTCTCATTTTGAGTTAAACCGAGTTCTTTAGCTTTTTTCCATATGTTATCGTATGTAGAAAGTTCACTTACACGAACTGTCAAGTCAACATTCTTTTTAGTAATCTCTTCTGCTTCAGTTTCGATTTTTTGAATGTCCATGCTTGTCGTTTGAATTGCTGCTTGTTTATTCAAAACTAGTACCGATAATACAGCAACAATGCTAACTAAAACAATTAGCATTGTTTTTTCAAACTTCTGGTTCGTTTTTTTACGACGGATGATAGTGGGTTGTGGACTAGGGGGTGTTATCGGTTGTTGCACTTGTTGTTGCTGGTGCTGCCTTACACGAACTGCTGCCATTTACTCACGCCCTTTGTCGTTAATTTTCTCCACCACTCTAAGCTTTGCTGAACGAGCACGGTTGTTTACTGCTAATTCTTCATCTGATGGAAGAATCGGCTTTCTCGTGATAAGCTTTAAAGTTGGCTTCATGTGATTAGGAATCACAGGTAAATTCGGTGGTAATTCTGGTAATGATGATGCTTCTTTAAAAATAGTCTTGCATAGGCGGTCCTCCAATGAATGGAACGTAATGACACTTATGCGTCCACCTACGTTTATCATATCAATCGCATCGACTAATGAATCCTCTGCCGCGCCTAGCTCATCGTTAACAGCAATTCGTATTGCTTGGAATATGCGCTTCGCTGGATGTCCACCTTTACGGCGAGCCGCTGCTGGAATACCCTCTTTAATAAGTTCTACAAGTTGGCCGGTTGTTTCAATCGGTGCCACCTTACGTGCCTCTTCGATTTTACGAGCAACTTGCTTGGAAAATTTCTCTTCTCCATAACGGAAAAATATACGTACTAAATCTTCATATGCCCATTCATTCACAACATGAAATGCTGTAAGTGTTGCCGTTTGATCCATGCGCATATCTAAAGGTGCATCATGGTGATAACTAAAGCCACGTTCTGGTGTATCTAGCTGTGGCGAAGATACGCCTAAATCATATAAAATGCCATCTACTTGCTCAATACCGAGCGCTAATAGCTCTTCTTTTAAATAGCGGAAATTCGAATGGACAAATGTCACGCGCTCAATATATGGCGCCAATCGAATTTTTGCATTGTTAATAGCTGTCGTATCTTGATCGAAGCAAATTAAACGCCCTTTTTCAGATAATTGTTGTACTAAATATTCACTGTGTCCTGCCCCACCTAGAGTACAGTCCACATACACACCATCAGGATCGATGTTCAACCCATCAACTGTTTCTTTTAATAGCACGGTTGTATGATCGAACATACCGCTTGCTCCCTTCAGGCCTTAACTTCATACAGTTGACACTTAAGTGTCTAAAAAAAGTTAAAAATCAAAGCCAATCATATTTTCTGCAATTTCATTAAAGGATTGTTCCGACTCACTAAAGTAAGTTTCCCAAGCATCTTTCGCCCATATTTCAATTCGATTCGAAACTCCTAACACGATACATTCTTTCACAAGATGTGCATGCTGCATAAGAGTTGAAGGAATATTTATGCGCCCCTGCTTGTCAATCTCTACTTCCGTTGCTCCAGAAAAGAAAAACCTTGCAAAAGCACGTGTATCCTTTTTGGTCATCGGTAATCCCTTTAATTTTTCTTCGAGTTTTCGCCATTCATCCATAGGATAGCCAAATAAACAATTATCAAGTCCGCGTGTCACAACAAATGTTTCACCTAAGGCTTCACGAAATTTCGCGGGCACGATTAATCGTCCTTTCGCATCAACAGAGTGTTGATATTCTCCCATGAACATGCTATTCACCCCACTTTATTAAATAATGTACCACATCGCCCCACTTTCCTCCACTTTTTTTAAAAAAAACTTGACATTTTAACACTCAATGTGTGAATAGACCTTTAACGAAATATCGAATCCATGATAAATGACATAAAAAAAGAGCTATCCTTAGTAGGATAGCTCTCTATTTACTATTTAAGTCGTCATCGTTCATCAAATCAACATTATATTAAATCTTAAATTAGGCATAAAGTTACAAACATTGGAATTATAAATAAATTAAATAGTGGTGATTGCCAATGCTATAATTTTGTTTCAGCATTTCAGTAATTAGCATAGGTCCAAACTCATTGAAATATTGATAAGGATTATAAGTTCTTTCCTGGAATCCATCATTTGGATACAACTCATTTTGTAGCGTCATAAATTTTCGAATTGTCGTTTCATGCTTGTTAAGAACAGTTTGTTCAACCTTTTGCTGTAAATACTCAAATTGCTTTAAATGATTCTCTTTATTTTTCACAAGAATTTTATCTAGTAATAGATGTTGCTCTTCTAAATAAAGTTGAAGGGCTCCATACTTTTCTAAAAGCTCTTGTTGCATCACCTGAATTTGTCGTTTCGCTTCAGTATCCTGTATTTCATCAATAAACTGTTCTTTAAGCTGTAACGCTTTCCCATCCCAAACATCAGCAACATTTAAACGATATTCACGTAATAGTTGTTCTACATGACGTGTGACAATCGTGATATGAAGACGTGGAGCAAAAATAGGCATTTGTAAACCTAATACCGCAAATGCATCCTTCAATGTCGCCCAATATGCAAGCTCCCCTGGTCCACCAACAAACGCAAGCACAGGCAATGTCATTTCCTGCATTAGTGGACGCGTCACAACGTTATTACTTAACTGCTCAGGATGCTTTTCAGCAATTCTTAAAACCTCATCACGAGATAGCTTGATATTTGCAGCTAGATTGACAAATTGCTGATTTTTTCTTTCTAAAAGATGACGTTCCCCATCTTCTACATAGAATAAATTGGCCGCTTCGTTTGTTGCCAAAATAGGATTACCATAACCTGCACGCTCAAGCTCCGCTTCTTTTTCTGTCACCACTCTAGCAATTTCTTCATTTTTATGAATGATACGGGTAAATTTTTCACGCTCATATTGGCGGAATTTAAAGTCTGCTGCATCAATCATCAATAAACCTTCATCTTTAAACAAATGGTTCATAAGTTGCGCAAAGAATTCCGTAAACGTTTCACTCTTATTAAGAATATCCACTAATTGTTTCATTAGCATTTCAGTGAATTCTGTTTCACCTATATCCTTCGCAATCGTATTTATTAGTTGTGTCATAGACTCTTTGTTTATACTTGTTTCTGAAGCCATTGTTTTACGTCTTGAACGTTCACCGTAACCACGTTTTTTAATATCTTCACCACGCACTGTATACGTATGGTTAATTTCCTCTAAATCATGATCTTCACCAGCTATCCAAAAAACAGGAACGACCGGTCGCTGAAGTTTTACACTTTGCTCTTTCGCTAATGCAATGACCGAAATCGCCTTATGCACCGAGTAAAGAGGGCCAGTTAAGATACCCGCTTGTTGCCCACCGACAACCGCAACAGCTCCTTGCTCTAGTTGCTGCAAATGTTCATTAGCTTTCTTTGATAAACCGAGCGGCTCCATAAATTGACGTATGATGGCTGTTAATTCTTTTTGATCATATGCATGCTGATCTAAATATTGCGCTCGTTTTTCAAAAGATTTATCGTTATATTCATATTCAAAAAACTCATGGATCGCAGTATTCGACGACCAATAATCTGCTAGCAAACGATTTTTTATGGGTACTTGGATTGACTCCAGTTTCATTTAACACAAACTCCTCTACTCACTAAATCATCTTCTTACTCTTCATAAGCAAACTTGAAATAAAATAAATCCCTTTACCGATATCCTTAGACAGAACATTCCAAGAATCAGAAAAATATAATACGATTTTTGTCAGATACACAAACGTTGTCGTACATTGGAATTTTATTTAATTTTTTGCACATATAGAGTTATTAATAAAAAACAATATTTAATGCTTTTATTTTAACGCTTATGGCTTCAACATGAAAAGAAAATGCTTAGACAGCCTGTAAATATTCTATAACAGATTGAATAACACCTACTATACAAATAACAATATACGCCGTACTTAACACTAAAAATTGAAAGCGCCAAATTTTCTTAAGTAGCGATTTTACTTCAATTTCTTTTTTCGTTCGCCAATCAATATATGTAAAAATCATCGCCATCATTATCGCCAATGTTACTAACAACGCACTAACATTGACACTCCATAGTACACCAATTGCTAGTGGTACTGAAAAAAACAAACACAATGTTGTCAAGTCCGATGCCACTCCAAAAGCATGAGTACCTCGAATTTTAACCTTCCGACTAATTAAATAGACAATTACAAAAAGGAGGATTGGACAAAAAATAATGACACTTATAATTATATGTAAAAAATCTTTCAACGTCTTTCACCGCTCTCCTCTATCGCAAGTACTTGGTGATATAAAGTGCGTAAAGTAGGCAAATCATGACCATTTGCTAGTGCTTTTTTTAGTATCACTCCTACAATCGTGTCAATTTCACTTTTTCTACCATGTATCCGATCCGCTAGCATAGATGATGTATTACTTGCTGTTTTTTCACATAACTCTATTACTTTAAAAAAAGGTATGGCTTGTTCTATGCCTTCAAAAGCTTCCGTGAGTTCTTGATAGATAGTTTGCATTAATAAAAACGCTTGCTTATTCGTTACTAACTCACCATTCCTCACTTGCAATATAGTCGTTAATGGATTGATTAAGCAGTTAAATACCGCCTTTTCAAATAACATTTGTTCAGCATTAGCAACCAATTCAACTGGAAATAAAGAATTTTTTACTTGTAACAAATCGTTAAACGCACCACTGTTCCCTCGCTCTACCGCAATTTTACAAACACCTACACCTCTATGTTGCACGGTTGACTGATCTATCATTTGAGCACCAAATGACACGGAGCAAAAAGCAATATTTTTTTGCGGCAAACGCAGCGCTTCTTCGTAATGCGCTAAACCATTTTGCATAAACAACAACGAAACTGTACTTGGTAACGCAGATAATTGTCCATAAAGGTCTTGTAATTGACCGTACTTAACAGCAATTACAATTAAATCTTGTTGTGGTAACCCCTTTAATTTCGTAGTTGAAACAACTTTTTGTACAGTTTTCGCTCCATCAACATTCACTCGCGTTAAATACTTCGCGTTAAGTTCATCTGCTTGTCCCTGCCTTCTCGCAACCAACGTTACAGACATACCAGACTCAGCTAAAAAACTTGCTGTTAACTGACCTACAGCCCCTGCACCAATAATCGCTACATTCACAATACATCACACCTCCCTCATTTACAATGGACGACCTAACACAAGGGAACGCCCTCCTAAACAGTTCTACCGCAATTACATTTTAGCCGCAACCGACCATCATTAAATGACCCTTTTTGTCCCTTTCTACAGAAGGAGGTGCCTTAGAATAATCTCTAAGGCACCTCCTATGCAGGTTCTTTTATTATACAGGATTGACTAAGTGTTTACGATAATATAAAAACCGAAACTTTAATCAGTGGTTTTTTGCCCATTGATTATTAGTCTTCACCAATCGGGATTTTACAGACCATTAATCTCACACCAAACTTATTTGCTATCACTATTTCAAGGTAGGAGCTTTGTACCCAGCGCTTCGCTTTCGGTACAGATAAATAATCGTCGAAACACTCAGTGCGGCATTATGTTTTCGTTCAAGTTTACATTTTCTTTTCTAAGTTCTTCACTCTACAGCACTTTTAACTTTCGTCAGCTTCCTTATTTTAATCTTTCATTAAAGAATACCCTTGTTGCAACCATTTCACTAGTTTTTCATGCTCATTTTGTAATTCACGGTGTCTTACTTCGAGACTTTGATACGCTTCTGTTAATTCATCAAAACTTGTTAATGCCAGTTTCAAATGACTTCGCATAGATTGTTGCGGCTGATTTCGCACAGCTAGTAGTGACTGACTATATTGACTACGTAATGTTTTATTCCAACGGAAACCACATGCTTGTTTTGTACGACCTAGTTCAGTAGCAGCCATCTCAAAAGCTTCTAGCTGTGTTTTGCCATTTTGCACATTATGCAACACGATTTCTGCTAATCTTTCATCGTCTTCCTTTGTCCATTGATCTTTTCTTTTTTTCAATTCCATAATCTATCACCCTCGCATTTTTTACTACTATATGCATGGGCGAGCAAAATAGAATCATCGAATCAAAAAAGACAGTGACTATGTTTTGTTATAATCACTGCCGTTATACATTATTTATTGTTTTTCTTTGTTAGGAAATTAGCAACTGCCTCGTGGTGAGCTTTACTTTCCCACAATTTCGCACATGTACGAACTTCCTCCATAACACGTTCATACATATTACGCTCGCGCCACTTACGAAGCTCAATTTCTTTATAAGCCTTATGAACAGAAGGATGAATTTTACGCATATGTTCGATAAAATCATTCAATGCCGCTTCTTTTGAGCCTTCAAAAACGCGCATTGCCCAACCAATCTCATATAGTAATTCTGCTGGATAAGGCTTCGCATCGACTAGCATCTTCATCGCACGATCATGGCGTAATCCTCGTTCAAATAAGTATGTACCGCCTCCCCAGCCGCTCGTAATTGCTAATGTCCCCTGTATAAAACCACACTTCGCATGACTTGCCACTAGACGAAAATCACAAGCTGTTGCAATTTCACAGCCTCCACCAACCGCCGTTCCGTTAATTAACGCAATAGTTGGCACAGGCAATGTTGCAAGGTCGTATAATATTTCACCCATTTTACCCAACATCCCAAACGCCTCATCCTCTGTTTCAAGCGAATGGAATTCAGATAAATCGCCTCCCGAGCAAAATGATTTATCCCCTACACCCGTTACGACTAAAAAACGTACATCATCATGATTTCGAATATATGTAATGACTTCTTGTAACCCATCCATAACCTCGTCATTCACTGCATTGCGTTTTTCTTCTCGATTAATCGTAAACGTCATAATACCTTCTTTGTTATCAATTATATAAGCCATACCATTTCCCCCTTTGTCCCGATGGATAAATTGTATCACACAATTATTATAGCACTATATATTTTTTGTAATCGCCGAAAGATTCCGTCTTATCAATTATACCTCGGCATAATTGAGTCAGGAATCGGCTTTGTGCTTGCACAAAGAGCTCCCTTCCGATTCCTTGACATCCGCCGGAGGCTTTAACTTCTTTCAGCGGGTGTTTGGACACCCGCTGAAAGAAGTTAAAACCAACAAAAAGGCTAGTAAAGAGCCATGGTCTCTCTACTAGCCTTTTAAGTAAGCAAACACTGTATTATTTGCTAACTACTTCTTTACCTTTGTATTGTCCGCAAGCTTTGCAAACACGGTGTGATAATTTTGCTTCACCACAGTTTGGGCAAGCTACCATACCAGGTACAGATAGTTTGAAATGCGTACGACGCTTTCTTTTTGCAGTTTTAGAAGTTCTTCTAAATGGTACAGCCATTGATGGCACCTCCTTACAGATCGTCTATTCGTCTGTTTGATCAAAATACTTAGCTAAATTAGCAAGTCTTGGATCCACTTTTTTTTCGTCAGCTTTTTTGTGTAGTTGAACGTCTTCATCTGTTGCGTAAGACCAGTTTTTACCACCATGCACTTGCCCTTCGGTATTTTCCTTGAACACTTGCATAGGTACTTCAAGAAGCACTAACTCCTCAATAACCGGCTTCATGTCGATTACTTCACCATCAATATAGTGAATATCTCCGTCATCTTCCCCTCGTTTTTCCTCGTCAATCCAGTTGAAAACTTCAACTGTCTCAACTTCGATAGGAAACTCAACATCTTCCCACGTGCGTGCACATGGTAATGTTAACGTCGCTGCCACAGTTAGCTGACATGTCATTTGCGATGCACCGAAAGTACATAGCCCTTTTACATGAACGGGCGAAATTGCTCGAATATCCTGGTTTCGCTCCATCACCTCGTCCAGTTGGACATAGGCATCGATTGGCATCCCGTTTTGGCGGTATTTAGATAATTGATGAATTGACCATTTCATTCGTTTAATCACCTCGAGACAACACTGTTGATTATATAATGTGTAAAAATAGATGTCAAGATAATTTCTTGTCACCACAATAAAACCCACCTATAATTAAATATTATAAAAAGTGTATTTGCTCCAAACCGTTCTATATAAGAAAAAGGTGCCAAATAAGAACGAGAAGCAAATGATATTGATAAAGGGGGCTTAAATTTGCAAGCAGTCGGAATAGTTGTTGAATACAATCCTTTTCACAACGGACATGCCTATCATTTGGAACAGGCAAAAAAAGTAGCACAAGCGGATATTGTCATCGCAGTCATGAGTGGGGATTTTTTGCAGCGTGGTGAACCAGCCATGGTCGATAAATGGACACGCACAAAAATGGCTCTCGCAGGTGGTGTTGATATAGTTATTGAACTACCCTACGTTTATAGTACCGCACCGGCAACTGATTTTGCAAAAGGTGCAATTTCGTTACTATCTGCAATTGGTTGCGATTCTTTTGCCTTTGGAAGCGAAGATGGTTCCATACAACCCTTTATGAATACGTTTCAGCTCATTAATAGTCATCGCACTGAATATAACGCTCTCATTAAAGAAAGCCTTAAAACCGGTGCAAGCTATCCTAAAAGTCTACATTACGCCTATGAACAGCTTTCTCAAAAGTTCCCTGCAACATACATTGATTTGGGACAACCAAACAATATACTTGGTTTTCATTATATTGAAGCTGCTATAGCCCTTGGTAGTAACATTAAACCTTTAACGATCCCTCGCATTGTTGCAGGTTACCATGACGCTTTACAAGAAGGTGCAACCATTGCTAGTGCCACAGGAATACGTAAGGCTCTAGCAACAACCAACACTCTACAATGTGTGCAAGATTTTCTCCCTAAATCTTCGTTTGAGTATATAGCTGATTGGCATGGAACATATGGTGAATTTGCAAGTTGGGAAACTTTTTGGCCTTTTTTACAGTTTACACTTATTCGCCACACACCTCATGAACTTACACGCTATGCTGAAGTATCAGAAGGCATTGAGAATGCTCTAATTAAAGCAGCGAAAACGAGTTATTCATTCAGTAGCTTTATGGAGAAAATTAAATCAAAACGCTATACTTGGACGCGACTTCAACGTATGCTCACACACATTTATACTGGGTTTACAAAGGAACAGTTACAAAGCTTTGACGCCCCATCTAGTATACGTTTACTTGGTATGAGTAAGAAGGGACAAGCCTATTTAGGAATGCATAAAAAAGACATATCTTTACCTTTAATCAGTCGTGTTGCAGCTATTGATGACGCTATGCTTGCTGTAGATATTCATGCAGCAGAGGTATACAATTTAAGTGTAGAACACGGAACAAAAGAGTATAGTCTTCCTAAAGATTATCAAACCCCACCGATTCGTTTTTAAATAACGAAAAAGGATGCCAGAAATTCTTCTAGCATCCTTTTTTGCTGTTGAAAAACAATTATGTCAATGAAAATAGAGGCATCACATTATAGATCTCGGGCAAAGCGAAGGTCGAGCTCCGTTCGGGCATACAATGAGCCGCTTCGCTAAGCGGCAGGTCTCGGGCCAGGAGATGTTTTTTGCGCGAAAGCGAAGCCCTAATGTAGCGTCTGCGGCACGATGTTGGGCACTCAGTCGTTGCCCCTGGACGTTGCGTTCTTAGACCTGATTTCCTCTATAGCTGATGTTTGGACCGCTGAAAGAAGTTTAATTTTTATCGATAAACATTCACGTTTTATCAACCAACTTAATTTTATCGACTAACTTTTGAATTTTATCCGCTAACTTTTGAATTTTATCGACTAACTTTCATGTTTTATCAACCAACTTTTAAGTTTTGTTCGACATCCACCTTCCAAAGAGCAAAAAAAGGATCCATACACAAAACTATGTATGAATCCTTTTACTTTGTTATATCGCCTAGGATATCACCCTAATTATTAGGGTGTTTTTTCCTGCGAAAGCGCGGTTGAAGGGATTCGACGCTCGCTACAGGAAAGCAACGGGAATCACCCCACGTTACGATGATAAAACTTATTTCGGCTGTAACTGTTTTAAATATTTGATTGCATCATCAACAGTTTTAACCGGAACTATTTTCATTTTTGTTCCAATATCTTTAGCAGTCTTTACAGCTGTAGCATAATTTGATTCCAGTTCAGGATATTTAGCTTTCATTTCTGGAGTAATTTCATCATCTGGTGCAAAAAAGATTTCCATACCATCGCGATCAGCAGCAATGACTTTATAGTCTATTCCACCAATTCTTCCAACAGAGCCATCAACAAGCATTTCTCCTGTCCCTGCAATAGCATAGCCTTTCGTTAAATCTTCTTCGAGAAGTTGGTCTAAAATTTCTAAGGTAAACATTAGCCCAGCAGACGGACCTCCGATATCCTCAGTTTTCATAGACACATTCGGATTTGTTTCAATAGATTTACTTTCAGTATAAGTAATACCTAACCCTGCCCTTTTCTCTTCTGATTTAGGGATTTCCTTTAAGGTAATCGTTACTTCTTGTTCTTTTGTATCACGTATAAATTTAATTGTCACCTTATCTCCAAGTTGCTTCGGCTTTAAAAGATCAACCAGCATTTGTTGGTCTTTAATTTGTTGTCCATCAACTTCAATAATTTCATCACCAGCTTTTAATAAATTATCTGAAGCACCACCTTCTAGGACATTTAATATAAAAACACCGTTAAACAGAATTTTTGTTTGAAGGCCAGCCCTCTGAAAAGCAACATACTTTGCATTAAATTGAGAATCAGACATTAATTTAAACTGTCGAACATTATATTCCTCTTCGTTCTCTAATGGATTTCGAACTTGGTCAATATCCATTAGTTTTTGATATTTTTGAGTCTTTGCCCATAGATATGAAAAGGGCGTAGCTTGCTGCATAGCCACCGTCATTAGACTTAGGGATCCTTTATCATCGGTGTGGCTATTTTCTACGTTAACAAATTTACTAACATCATAAGCACTTCCTGGCTTCATGATATAAGCGTCTAATCGGTACAACATTAAAAAACAAATCACGAATAATAACACTGCATAAATACTAATTTTTTTCTTCAAAGAAAAAGCACCTCCTAGGACGCTCGCAAAACCATACGTTCATGTTTTTGCCTTTTTTACATATATTGATTTTAGCATTTGCCTATGTGAATGACAAAAAGTTGAAACGAGATGATAACATGTATGCGATAATTCAAATAGCGATTTGCATAGTTCTTATTCTATTACTCTTGTTATTCCCACAAACTGCTCATAACGGTACTGATTTAGGTTTAAATCTTTTTATGGAGGCCCTTTTCCCGTATTTATTACCCTACCTTATTTTAACGCAGTGGCTTCTCCGTTTAACAGCTCCTATGCGAACGAAAACAAAAAGAGCTTCTTTATACGTACAAGCCTACATTATTAGCGCACTCGGGGGGTATCCATCTGGAGCAACAACAATTGTTTACTTAAAAAACAGCGGGCAACTACATCCCAAAGAAGCAAATTTTTTATTAGCCGTATGTCACGCGCCTAGCCCTCTTTTCGTGCTAGGCTTTGTAAGCCTTGATTTATTAAACAGTAATACGTTCGGATGGATGTTTTTATGTTTACTACATAGTTTTAATATTTGTTGTTTAATAACTGGTTACTTCTTATTTCGTAAAACGGATCCTCCTAGCATTTCCATACACAATACGCCTTTGCATACAGCACCATTTTCTGAAAGTATTAAAGAAACAGCACCGACAATACTATTAGTTGGAACTACAATAATTTTTTTCACTACCATCCAAACGATTGTCCAACAAGGCTTAGATTCACTATTGCCTAATCTTCCCTATACAGCTGAGCTTTCCATAGCCGCAATTCTTGAAGTTACAAATGGTCTTAAAATGACCGTCTCAGCTTTTCCTAATCTTCCATATTTACCGTTACTAGTTGTTATGTTGTTAACAATGCAAAGCATAAGCATCCACTTACAAATTTTCGTAATTGCGAAATCAGCCAAGCTTTCCGTTCGACCATATCTAAAATTCCGCCTACTTAGCATAATCATTGTACCCACTATTTATGCTCTTTTTTTCTTAAAATAAATAATCACCTTTAGAGTCAAGATACGGTTAAGCATTTTATGTAGTATGAAGCGAAAAGACTGGATTTAGGAGTAAGCATAGCAGAGGATTTCAATCAATTTCCTTCTCCTATAACTTTCCTCAGATGTAACCACAAAAATAGCAGAAAATATTATGATAATTCTTAAATCCATTTTTTGTCAAATTAATAAAGCCATGACAAAATTCCACATCAAAAAGGCGCGAGAAATCTATATTTCTAAAATTGATTTCTCGCGCTTTTTTTAGGCTTTGATCAGTATTGCACCTAGCCTCTATTTTTTATTTGTTAAAACCATACTTTTCTTTTAAAGCTTCTACAACACAAGTAGGAACAAGCTCGCTAACATCACTACCGTATTTCGCTACCTCTTTAACAATGCTTGAGCTTAAGAATGAGTATTGATTTTTTGTCATGATGAAAAACGTTTCAATCGTTTCATCAAGAAAACGGTTCATCGAAGTAATTTGCATTTCGTATTCAAAATCCGAAACAGCACGTAAACCACGAACAATCGCTTTTGCTTTTTTTTCCTTGGCATAGTCTATTAATAGCCCCGATGAACTTTCAATACGTACATTAGGCAATGTTTTAGTAACTTCCGCCATTAAAGCCATACGCTCTTCTACCGAAAATAACGGTTGCTTGGATGAATTATTTAAAACAGCAACATAAACTGTGTCAAATACATCTGCCGCCCGTTTAATAATATCTAAGTGACCAAATGTCACCGGATCAAAACTTCCAGGAACTACAGCAATTTTCTCTGACAACTTATTCTCCCTCTTCCTCTATGCAACGATTAATTTTCAGAGGGTGTTTAGACACCCTCTGAATGAAGATAAACGGATATAATCGTTCCGCCATATGTTTCTTGTCTTTTTAATACAAAGTCCCCAAATCTCTGTGGTAATTCTACTTCTTTTGCATGCTCACATAAAATAATGCCATCATGTTGAATTTTATTATTGTCGACAAGAACCTGCACTAAGTCATAATATTCTTTGTGATGATATGGTGGATCTAAAAATACTAATTTAAACGTAATATCACGTTTTAATAACGCTTTCACAGCACGCTTTGCATCTATACGAAAAAGCTCAGAGTAATCCTCGTAACGACATTTTTTTATGTTTTCCTGTAGTACTTGGAACGCCTTTGCATCCTTTTCAATAAAAACGGCGTGCTCTGCCCCTCTACTTAAAGATTCGATACCTAAGCCACCGCTCCCTGCAAATAAATCGAGCGCTACCCCTCCATCAAAAAATGGACCAATAATATTAAATATAGATTCCTTAACTTTATCAGTTGTAGGTCTCGTCGTGTTCCCTGCAATTGCCTTTAAAGGCATCCCTTTACGTTCTCCTGCTACAACTCTCATAGGCAAATCACCGTGCTTTCTTTTTCCATAAATCAATTGCGCATTGGCGTAATTGTTGTTGCTGTTGTTTGAAGATAAAAGCATTTTTGCAGCGAAAGACGAACCTCCGCTGCAAAAAAATTCATTCTTGTTCTTGTGTTAACTTCTTAATATTGATACGACCATCACTTTTTTGTAATTCTACTAAAAATAATCGTTGTAGCCAAGCTTCTTCAACATAATAATTATTGGCAATTTTAATAATCGGTTCTGAAATTGTCGAATATCTACGTTGATTAAATACATAAAAACCAGGTTCTTTTGGGAATCGGAAGGTGCGATTATCGCTATTGATATAATATCCATTTTTACCTTCACCAGCAGTGTAGCCTAGATAAGGTAACAATTTATCAGCATTATATAATACTTGCCCTTCATAAAGTATTACATGAACATCTTCTCTCACAACGTCATTCACGTAAACACTTCGTTCATCCTCAAATAATAGTGGATATGTGCCATTTTCTTGGGCAGCATTCAACTTAAAATAGGACGTTTTTGCATTTAATACCTCAGATAAAAGATCGTCCATTGATGCAGGAGAAATCGGCTCTTCCCCAAGTTTATTCAAAGCTTCCTGCCATGCCGCATCCTGAGTAGTTGTCATATATTCTTTTAGCGTCTTCACGATTTTCTTTGCTTTATCTGAGCCAATCGTATCGTTCACTAAATAAGATGCCACCACTTCCGGCAACCATGTTGGTGAATCTTTAAACTCATATTGCGACTTTATTTGCGACAGTATAACTTCCTGTTCAACAGCTTGTTCAGTTAACTCTGGTAAAAATAATAGTCGGTCATCATGTTCTTTCACCGGATTCTTTTCTTGAATAATAGCAATATGTTGATCATTCAAAAATTTAAAATTCTCCAATGATTTCAAGAAATCCTTCGAAATAGCTCCCGAGGCATAAATAGATAACACAGGAGTTTGCTCTTGTGCTGTTAAATTACCCGTTTGCCAATAAATATCACGAACTGTACCATACCCACTAAACATTGTATAGTTAACAAGTGATAGTTTTTGCTGACCTACTAAAGGCAAGCCCGTTATCCACTGACCAACAATTTTACTATCAGTTGAAATATGTACAACAGAATAAGATGATTCACCATTCGTTAATGTGGCGAAAACATTTTGGATGAGCATTTTATCTTTTAAGCCACCCTTAATCGGAATTATGTATGAAACAGATTGTGATTTAGTCTCTCCTTTATTAAAATATGAGACTTCTTTTGATAAACGATCACAGCTTTTTTCGTTGTCGATAAAGCAACTTGGATTCACCGCATTTTCCGGCCACTTTATCTCCACTTTTTGGTTGGGTAAATTTTTAAAATGTTGACGAATATCCAAGCTATTTTCTCGATAGACAATTTCTATCTCTTGTGAATAATGGAATTCGCCATTGCCTGTTTCTAAGTCAGACGAATAAGCATGGTATTGAAAAAATAACGTTCCGGTAATGATTAGTGCTAGAATAGAAAAAAAACTCATTGCAAATTTCATGTGCTTGACCTCCCGCAGCATGATACTATGTGTATTGGAAAGGATGTGCAGTTTTTATGCCACAACAATTTATAGAATTAGGTGAGGGCTATGGTGATGTTTATGAGCTACTTGAAATCGTGAGAACCAATCAAGATCGCTTCCACCAAGCCTTTATACTAACATCCACTAAAGAAGAAAAAAAGGTTGCCTCTTTAGCAGTCGCTTTAAAACCAGTCGGTGAAAGTAAATTTATGCCGATTTATATTTGTCGAGAAGGCATCCCTTTTAATGAAGAGCAGCCTTCACAGCGACAAAAATTGTTTGAAGAAAGTATTAAACGACTAGATAGAAAAGCGGTTGTTGTAGAAATAAAGCACTCTTCTATATTTTCGGAATCAAAACTATTTTATCAATACTTAATTGGAATAATGAGACTTCATCACTATATTCCAGCGTTGACATAATATTATAGACCCGCTTTATAGTCATAGTCATATTCTTTCGCTTTATCTGGTTTTGCATTTTCATACTCAGTTTTTACAAATGGACGATAAGACTTTACAACGTCTTTCACGAATGGAAGGCGTTGTAGTTTTGTTGTCATTGATTCAATTTCCTCTCGCTCGCAATAAATCACTACATATTTTTGCCTCCGAGAAATATAAAGAACATGACCATACTTTCGAAGAGACTTCGCATGTTTTAATTGATGGACGTAAACGATTAGTCCTTGGCGTTCGTTCATATTATTCCCCTCATTTCTTACATAAAAGAATACCATAGACCGGAAAATGATAGCAACAGAGTTTAGCTGACAGAACGCTCAATTTTCCGTTATAATGGAAAAGCATACAACGTTAACTAAGAGTTTTACATTCACTTATGCAAGCTATAGAATACTAATTTTAGTTAGAACTTTTTGTTTACTAACTGAAAATTAAAGAGTGAAATTGCCGGTACTATTTATATTAATTTAATTGTTAAGGAGGACGAATATGGGTAAGAAAACAAAGATTGCGCTTGCAATCGCAGCGGCAAGTGCAGCTGCTTGGGCAGGTAGTAAAGCTATTTCTAAACCTCAACAGCGAGAAGGTAAACAAGCATTACAATATGATCACCCAATTATTCTCGCACATCGTGGCGGTGCTCATTTAGCACCTGAGCATACAATGCCTGCTTTTGAAAAAGCCGCACAGTTAGGTGTTGACGGCTTTGAAATAGATATTCGCTTAACCAAAGATGAGGAAATTATCGTTTTCCACAATGATACTGTTGATCGTACAACAGATGGCTATGGACTTGTTGCAGACATGACTTTAGCAGAAATAAATGCATTAAATCACGGTTATCAATTTGAAGATTTAGATGGGGAATTCCCTTATCGAGATGAAAAAGTAGACGTTGTCACATTACGTGAATTACTAGAAACTTATCCGAACATGTTGGTAAACATTGATATTAAAGATGCACCAGATACGTATGAAGGAAGTTTAATGCCATCTAAACTATGGCGTTTAATTGAAGAACTTGGGGCTGAGAATCGAGTAGTTGTCACTAGCTTTTATGGTGAACAAATCGATCGCTTTAATTTATATGCGCAAAATCAAGTAGCACTCGGTGCAGGTGAATCAGATGTTCGTAAAGCATTTGCTTCTTTCTCAAGCCAATTTGGACACTTATATCATCCAAAGGTAGACGTATTCCAGTTACCACCTAAATTAGGAGTAATCACACTTGATTCCCCAAAATTTATCCAGTTTTTGAATAATTTAAACATCCCTGTTCATTATTGGACTATCAATGACGTAGCAACAATGAACAAATTAATTCACAACGGTGCAAAAGGTATTATTACAGATCGACCTGATATTGCTGTAGAATTACTACAAAAATAAGAATAATGGAATGGAGCCTAATCTCCATTTTACACATTGATTGGTAAGGGCCTTCTACTAACAGCCCTTACCTTTTGTTTTTATATTTTATAATTTCTCTACCAATAAAATTAGCAGGTACCTCAGCGGATGTTTGGACGTTTAACCGCATTCACATCACCATCTATAGAGGTGGGAGACTTTCGTAGAGAGAAGTTAAAATTTCGCATTATTGTAAATGACGTAATACCGCATCTGTTACATCACGTAATGTCGCTTTTCCTCCCAAATCGCCTGTTTTAATACCTTCTGCTAATGTTGCTTCTATCGCATTTAGCACTTTTGTACCAAGCTCATGATAGCCTAAGAAATCAAGCATCATTTTACCTGTCCAAATTTGCCCAAGTGGATTTGCTATCCCTTGTCCTGCAATATCAGGAGCAGAGCCATGGACTGGTTCAAACATTGATGGGTATTGTCGTTCTATATTTAAATTTGCAGCTGGGGCAATTCCGATACTCCCCATAATTGCACCACCTAAGTCGGTTAAAATATCCCCAAATAAATTTGACGCAACAATGACATCAAAGTTTTCTGGTTTCATCACTAAAAAGGCAGCTAAAGCATCAATATGATTAGATACTTGTTCTATATCCTCATAATCTCTACCAACTTCTGAAAATACTTCATCCCAAAAAGGCATACTGTACGTTATTCCATTAGATTTTGTGGCACTTGTAACATGCTGGCGTCGAGTTTTTGCCATTTCAAATGCATAGCGCATTGCACGTTCTGTTCCCTTCCTTGTAAAAATAGCATTTTGAATAGCAACCTCATCCTGCCCACTATGTATTCTGCCACCACTCTCAGCATATTCTCCCTCTGAGTTTTCACGTACAACAACAAAATCAAAGCCATTTGGGTTACGTAAAGGTGAGGGCAAACCTTGAAGTAGCTTTGCTGGACGCACATTAATAGATTGCTTCATCTCACGGCGGATTTTAATAAGTAGTCCCCATAATGAAATGTGATCTGGTACTAAATCTGGCATGCCTACAGCACCTAAAAAGATTTGATCATAACCTTTTAAAATTTCAATACCATTATCAGGCATCATTTTACCTGTCTCTAAATAATAATCACAACCCCACGGGAATTCTGTCCATTCAAATTCAAAGTTGCCATCTAATTGAGCGACTTTATTAAGAACTTCTATCGCCGCTGGTACTACCTCTTTACCAATCCCATCTCCTGGTATAACAGCAATTCGATAAGTCTTCATTTGTTAATCCTCCTTTAATTTCTATAACGCCTATGCAATTACTATACAATTTTTCCTCAGTAATAACACCCTGAGGTTTATTGCTGTCGTTAGCACAGTAAAAAAAGACTGTATAGAAACTCATCCGAGTTTGCATACAGTCTAAAAAAAGTATTACCTTGTTTATGCAGAGCAAGAGCAAGAACCGCCTGAGCCACATCCTCCACCACATGAAGAACCTGATGCAAAGAATGGATTACTTACAGGAACTTTTACCGCTTCTGAAACAGTTTTCCCTATAAGTAAGCTTATTTGATCAAGTAAATCTTGAAAATCGTTCTCAGCAATTCTTAAAGCTGAAACCTTTTCATTTAAATCGAGTGCGCGCTTTTGCTGACGAATCGATTTCATTATTGTATGATAGTCCGGATGATATTTTCCGAAACGTTGTACATCTTCGTACTGCTCTTTCATGCGATTAAATGCAAAAATAGCTTCGACTATTTGAACATCGCTATATACAGCATCATATGCTTGCTGTAGCATTTTCGCAGGCTCAGAGGAAACAATCATCTTACAAAGCTCATCTGCCTCATCCAAAATGATTGCCCAGTCAGAGGTCATCATCATTTTTAATTCCCCCAATCTCTCTCCCATCATAACAGATTTTATGGTAATTTTACATTATTGATATTTTTAAATGAAGGAGTTTTTTAATTGGTACCATCGTCTAAAGAAGAAATAGAACAATTACTTGCAGAGATTTTACAACATAGTACAGTTGAAGATGAGGAAGTTTTACTACATTTATTGTCTGGCCTTCGCGATAAACAACAAGGTATACATCGACGTTATATTAATGCTGCCTTACACATGGTTGGCAAATTTGAGCCTGAAGTTAGTGAAGTTCGTATCCCCATTACACCAGTTATCCATAATACCATTAAGGTACCACACGGAGGAATTATTGCAACAATCGCGGATGCAGCAATGGGAGGACTTGCTTCGCGTTCAGTACCAGAAGGCTTTAATGTTGTCACAACAAATATGAATATCTCTTATATTGCTACAACAACCAACAAAGAACTCATTGCTCGTGGACGTTTCGTGCATAAAGGGCGTCAGACACTTGTGATGGAATGTGATATCGAGGATGAGACTGGACGAAAACTTGCTATTGCAACTGCTTCTTTCTTTGTCATTCAACGCCGTCCTTAGACATAAGATTTAAAAAGTAATCTCGAATACATTGTTGATCGGAAAAAGGGAATTTTTGATTTTTTATTTGTTGGGTCTGTTCATGCCCTTTTCCGGCAACAAGAACAATATCACCTTTTTCCGCCTTCGCTAATGCTTGATGAATTGCAACTTTACGATCTAGATAGATTTCATAATATTGCTGCTCAGTAAAACCAGCAATTATACTTTCATTAATTAAAATCGGATCTTCATCACGAGGATTATCAGTTGTTAAAAAAATTACATTCGCATACTTACTGGCTACTGCTCCCATTGCAAAACGTTTCGCCTTATCTCGATTTCCTCCACAGCTAAATACAAGGTAAAGGTTTTTCGAGCGATCAAAGGTTTGCAGAACAGCCTGTAATGCCTCTGCAGTATGTGCGTAGTCTACGTACACATCAATACCAAATGAATTGTCTATTTTCTCAAGTCTTCCTTCTGGTAGCTTTAATAACCACATATGCTCCGCTATCTCTTCAATTGAGAAACCTAAGCGCCATAAAGTCATCAATGCAGCTACAGCATTTTGTACATGATACTTACCAACAAAAGGAATTTCTACAATATGCTCACTCGATGACGTTTGTAAACAAATTACTGTTTTCCCCAATGATTCACTGACAATTTGGATATGTAAATCATTATGATTATCAAAGCCAAATGAGCAGGATTTTTTCTTATCATATATACCTACGGAACGGCAAAAATTATCATCTCCATTTAGCACTAGCTTTTTCGATAAATCTGCCAATCTTTTTTTCGCACGCTTATATGCCTCAAGTCCTCCGTGATCTTCTAAATGGTCCTCGGATAAATTTAAAAAAACGCCACAATCGATATCACAATGATCAAGTCTATTTTGCTGTAATCCCATTGATGAAGCTTCTAATACAACATGTGTAACACCTTTTCGTACACATTGCTTTAAAATAGGATGTAACTCTTTTGCCTGTAATGTAGTTAATTGCTCATACACTGTTTGTTGTTTCTGCTCGTTGATGAAAAATCCTACAGTTCCAATAACTGCAACATTTTTATGTAGGGCTCTTAATAATTGGCTCACAAAATGACTCACTGTTGTTTTACCATTTGTACCTGTAATCGCAATGACTGTTAATGCTTCTGCGGGAAATGCTGAAAGCTTTGCACTCGCATACGATAAAAATAGAGATGTATTCGGAACCCAAACAAAAGGAATACTTTGATCGGTAATAGGCATTGAAATACTTTCCTCTGATACTACAGCGACAGCTCCCCGAGCTAATGCTTCTTTTACAAAACGACTTCCCGATGTTTTCTTACCCTTACGTACAATAAAAATATCCCCAGGTTTAACTGCCTGAGCATAATCCTCGACGCCTGTAATAGTTGTGCGTATAGATCCCCCGGTTACACTACATGGCCAGTCTTTTAATAGCTCAGCTAATTGCAAGCTTCATTCCCCCTTTCGGTTCTCTATCATATGACGGCGTATGTAACGGTGTGACGAAAAATGCAGGAGGTTATTGTGCTTATCTTTTTGTATCAATTATGCCTATGCCTCGGCATAATGTAGCTGTCGCTACCAAAACACTTGGGAGTTAAAAATGAAAAAGACTGAAGATACACTTGATTTCGCCAAGTTTATCTTCAGTCTTAAATTTCTATTTATTTTGATGATTCATCAATATTTTCTACCGGCTCCTCAGAGTCTTTATTCTCACTATCCTGCTCCTGAGAAGAAGATTCTAAAAATATTTGCGTATAATAGTTTAAAAATACTCCAGATCCCACTGTCGTATATTTTTCATTTAAAATGACATTTCGATGCTCAGGTGAATTAAGCCAGCCATGCATAGCTTCGATCGCATCAAAATAATCGGTCGCAAGATTTTCATTCGCCTCATTATATTCGATTCCCTGTGTTTCTAATCTCTTTTTTAAATCTCCATTTGTTGGTGATTCATGAGCAAGGAAATTATGAATCTTCATATCTTCACTATGCACTTTTGCAACTTCCTCTAATGATTCATCAATCTTTAATGGAGTTAAATCATGTTGAAATCTTGTTACATTTATTAAATCGTCAAGCTGTTTAGCACTTGCTGCATTAATTTCCTGCTGTAAAAATGAAGATGGTGGTGTTGGTATAACTAGCTCACCTTGATATGTCATTTCATACGGTTGATGGAGAACAAGAGTTTTACTATTAGTAAAGCGTATTCCTTGTAGCTCACCCGTTTCTCTATCTATATAAAGTTGCGCAAAAATCCCATCAAATTTTACTAGCAGTCGTGTCTGCATATCTTCCTCACTCATCGAGAAAACGAAAATATTTTTACCGACATTCGCTGTTACTTCATAATCAATAATTGTCATTCGGTATATATCATCGCGCTTCTGACCAACCTTAAAAGGAGAAGCATCTAAATCTTCACCAGCAATGTAAACTTGTGTCACAATATTATTGTCAACACCTACCATAAAAAACTTGGAGGAATCAGAATTATAAACCCACCATTCATATCCAAATGAGGAAGGTTCCTTACGTACTGGTTCACCATATTTCTCCAAAACTACCTTAGCTTCTTGACCGATTAATGTCGACATCCCGTTTTTTGGACGTGTCGTTGCTCCCATTTCAGGCTGCTTTAATTCGTTTTTGGGAATAATATTTGAATTAGCATTCGGGCCTTTTAGTGGCTCATTTTCACGCGGTGTATTAAAAAACATAAAGCCAATCAACGCAATTGCACCACATACCATAAAAATGCGAAATAAAGCTTTCATAGATGACTCCTTCTTATCACATTATTCTATTTATTATATCAATTGTAATTGGGTTGACACAATGTTGTCATTGCAACAATGTCGAATATGCTCTATTATAAAAATGAGCGTATACTTTGTACGAGAACCTAAAGGAGGATTAAAGATGTATTTCGAAAATACTAACCTTGAAAATTTAACAGCTGATCAAGAACTTATTGTAAGCGTCATGAAAAAAAATGGCTTAGAATGTGATGGCGGCTGGGATTACGAGCGTATGACATTTGATAAGCGTTTCGATACTCGTGAAGGTCGTTATTACCTACGTGTATTCTCATATGCTAAATCTGGAGATGTTGGTGCACACGATGCAATCTTAACACTAATGAAACCAGTACTTGGTAAGTACTACTATCCACACGGCGTTGAGTATGGTGATGATGAAGTTTATCCAGCTCATCTTGTAACAAAATGTGAAGAAATCTTAAAAAAGGTTAAATTAGACCTAGAAGCATTTGAAATTCATGCATAATTTTAGATAGTTATTTCACTTTGCATACATGTCGATTAAACATCGAAATTATTTTATTTTTTTATTAGGGTTAACAGTAAATTGGCAACAGCATGCAGTGCAATAGCTAAATCTGAAAAGACTGGTGGTCCAGTCTTTTTTATTTTGAGTAAAAATTTTATTTCTTCTCATACTAACTATATCTTTTACATGATGTAGGTGAGATAAATGTTACAATTTTTCAAACACCCCTTTTTTCGCCATCCGATCATCGTTATAGCTATCGGAATTGCAATTCTCTGGCTTATATCCCTGTCATTACCCATACTGCTTGCCTACGTAACTGCATTATTATTGGAACCTGTCATCATACGAATTAGTAAACGGTTCCGAAAAAAACGCAAAATAGTCGCATCCATTTTTTTCTTACTCTTCTCAAGCATGACATTACTATTATGTATTCTCATTATATTTATAAGCTGGAAACAATTTTCAACATTTATCGTTCATATTCCAGAGTACCTCAATCAGCTATCAGCCCTATGGATTCAAATACAATCCAAGCTTTCCAACTTTACTTATCATTTGCCCTTAGATCTTGTTATACAAATTCAACTTATGATAGCACGGGCTCTATCTTCAATCGAGAAATATGCTCTTTCTTTAACAAATTTGAATGTTTGGTCATCTTCACTTACGTATATAACTTCTCGTTTATTTGATATTTTTGTTTATTGGATTGTATTATATATGTTTCTTTTAGAATTACCGAGTATTAACCGTAAAATATTTGCACCTATTTCATTTCATTATCATCAAAAAATACTATTTATTGGAGAGCGAGTAAAACTTGCTTTATTTGGTTTTGTAAAAGCACAATTTTTAGTGGGTATTTGCATTTTTGCTGTAGCTTTTGGAACCTTTTATTTTCTTAAAACTCCATTCCCACTTATTTTAGCACTTTTACTAGTCATTTTAGATTTCGTTCCTTTTTTAGATTCATTTATTTTGCTTCTTCCTTGGGCTATATACAAAGCCTTTACAGGTGATTATATCTATGCTGTTGCGCTAGTCGCACTTACGATCATACAATTTTTAGTTCGACGTATGATTGAGCCCAGAGTTATTGGAAATAAAGTTGGACTCTCCTCACTAACAACTTTTATCGCAATGTTTATCGGTTTTGAAATGTTTGGATTTCCCGGTATTTTAATTGGTCCTTTACTCGTTGTTGTTTTCGTTTCCCTATTTAAACAAACATCCATAAAAAATCTCCCACCTTCTCAAAAATAAGGAGGGAGATATTTTTTTATCAATTATGACTCGGCATAATTGCGTCCGGAATCGGCTTGTATTTAGGCCTGCGGATGTTTGTCCACCCGCTAAAAGTAGTTAAAATCCTAGAATAGCTTTAATGACAGATGTTGTTTCACCTGGTTCAAACATAACATATAGTAAAATGTATACTAAAACTCCGGTAATAGCTACGAAGAACCAAATAATACTTGTAATCGGTCCAATACGACGGTGAAGCTTTAGATTAGTTTTCAAACCAGAAATAATACTAACAATTCCAAATACTGCTCCAGTTGTTGCGAGAGTAATGTGGAAAATTAAGAAGAATGTGTAATAAGGCTTTAAATCTTCTCCTCCACCAAACGCTGTGTTACCAATAAAGACTGTACGTGAAGCGTATATAATAAAGAAGATAAGTGCTGCAACTCCTGCTGCAAGCATTACTTTTTTATGTGCCTCTACGTTTCTTTTTATAATTAAGCCCCAACCAATAGCTACAAGTACTGCACTAATAACGATGAATGATGTACTTATAGTAGGCAAAATTTGCAATTCCATTTACAAAACCCCTTATACAAATTAAAATTTCTTTTTACAACTGATGTTGTTGTTGATTTTCCCATTTCTTTTGATGTTCTTTTAACGCATCAGCAGTAATTTTATCAGGATCCTTTTGTTCTGAACGATACCAATTAATAAAGATCGATCCCAGTAATACACCAAAAATAAGCTCTTGTAAAATCTTCATTAAAACACCGCCTAGTTGCTGATCGGCAACAGATGTCATATTTGTAAAGAGCTCTGGTCCTGATAGAGATAAACTAGATAGTGTGGAAACTGGTACACAAAGTTCCATTGCTTTTAGCCATGCTTCACCATTTGTATATGTTTCATACATAGCATTTGGTGCAAATATAATTAATGCACACGCAGGTGTAATTAATACCGCATTAGCAATGATATAGGCTAGCTTATGCAAAGGTTTCATTTGCGAACTATTAGGCATCTTTTGAATCAAAGGCCAGTACATTAAAACTGCTGAAACAAATAATACAAATGTATATGTACCGTGTAAAGTTTCGTTTAATTTAATGTAGTCTAATACTGCAGGTAAATGGTAGAAAGAAAATAAACCAACAAACACAAATACCGCAACGACAGGGAGTGTAAGTACTTTAAATAAAGATTTAACAACTGGCGCTTCAATCGCAACTTTCCATAACCACCAAGGAATCCCCTTAATTAAGAAAATCGGTACAAGTAACAATAAAATAGCCATTTGCACCATATGCATCGTAAACATAATGTGGGCCATTAAATCTATTGGAGATCCTTTAATAATATAAATCGTTACCATTGCCAGTACAAAATAAATAGCCTCTTCTTTTTTCAAAGGCTCACTTACTTTAAAATCCTTGCGCCACTTTGTTGTGACTAGAAAATAGATGACTGTTATGAAAACAAGAACCCCTATTAAGTATGGGCTCCATAAAGCTTGGAAACCAAATATACTAAGTGGCATACAGAACGCACTCCTTTAACTTCAGTACTCCTATTATAGAACGCTTACACTTATTCTGCAATGAACGAAAGGTGAACAAATAACTATTCTAGTTTACCTTTCTTACAGGATTAACGTATCTATAAAAAAAATATTCAAAGTATATAAACCCAACATGAATTATATTATTTCTTGCTAGCTCATCATCATAACGTAGAGGTGATTTCCGTTCCAGGCTACTCGCTTTGTTGCTGTCGCTTCGCTTTCGCACAGATAAACATTTGTCGCTGACGCTTCGCTTTCGCGCAGAGCAAAGCTTCCTGCGGGCGAGCGTCGAGCCGCTTCCTCCGCTGTTGTTGCTGCCGCTACGTTAGCACTACGCTTTCGCACAGAAAACATCCGCTCCGTGCAGGGTCTCGCCTGTCTCGCTTTCCCACGGGAGTCGAGTAGCCTTCCACTCCAATCAACAGTAGCGTAGAATTTTTATTAATTTTATTCATTTCAAAATTGGACGAAACCATAATTGAACAGAATATATTTATAACAGTGTAGTAATTGACATTGTTGCCGCTGAAACTTTGTTTCGGCGCAGAAAACATTTGTTGCTGTTGCTGCTTTCGCACAGATAAAACCCTTTTGCTAAAGTTGCGTTTTATCACTTAAATTAAACCGACATGTCAGAGAATACATTCTATGTGAATTAGTTGATTGGAGTGGAGACTGGGCGACTCCTCAGGGATTAGCGAATAGAGGAACGAAGGCTAAAACCATCACATCCTGTGATAACGCCTTCGTGACCAACATCGTGTTGGCCCGAGACCCTGCAGCGAAGCGAAGCGGCTCATCGGACGCCCCCAGGAAAGCGCCCAGTCGGAACGGAAATCAACCACTCGTTTTGCTCAAGCCATACTTTAAAACTCATTAATTTCATTGATACAATAGAAAAAAGAAAAGCACGTTCCTACGCTAGGTAGTGAACGTGCTTTTTTGGTGATTACCACCAAATAATTGTTAAAAATGCTAAGAAGAATGTAAATGCGATTAGTATACCCATCCACATGAAGAAACCAATTACACCACCGAAGTGTGTTTTTTTGTCTTCTAAGTGCATGAAAGAGTAAAGTTGAAGAACAACTTGTACGCCAGCAAGCAATAAGATGAGCGGTAAAATTAAGTATTTAGAAAAATCTGCTGCAACTACTGCGAATGCGATAAACGTAAAGAAAATCATAATCGCAAAGTTAATTACTTGTTTACGCATATGAACGGCATTATGATGACGATCATACTCGTATTGTGCCTGAGACTTAGCAACTATAGATGTATCGTGTGATGACATATTATCCGATCACTCCCATCAAGTATACTACTGTAAAGATGAATACCCAAACTACGTCGATAAAGTGCCAGTATAAAGCAGCCACGAAGAATTTAGGTGCATTGTATAAGTTAAGACCACGCTTAGCATTACGAAGCATTAACGTAGTAATCCACACAAGACCTAATGTTACGTGGAAACCATGTGTACCAACTAATGAATAAAACGAAGTTGAGAATGCAGATTGGTTAAATGTAAAGCCAAGACCTACATAATGATTGAATTCATAGATTTCCAGACCTAAGAATCCAAGTCCTAAAAGTACTGTTATACCAAACCAAGTTTGCATAGCTTTAAAATTAAAGTTACGCATATGGTAAATTGCATAAACAGATGTTAATGAAGATGTTAATAATAACATCGTCATTGCGAAAGCTAAAGGTAATTCAAATAAACTTTGTGTTGTGAACTCCATGCCAGCAGGCCCTTTGTTCTTAAGCGCTAGGTAAGTAGCGAATAAACTTGCGAAAAGTACAACTTCACAGGCAAGGAAAATCCAGAAACCAACAACTTTATTTTTCCCTTCCATCGTAGCCTGTTCAGGATGATCTGGCCAAGTATGAGGAGTAAATTTAGTATTGAAATCCATTATTTATTTCCTCCTTTGCCGTAAAGATGTTCTTCAATTTCAAGAATTTCTTCTTTGTGTAAGTGGAAGCCGTGATCGTCCTTAACAGAACGGAAAATCATAGCACCAAATGTAATTGCAAGACCTGCAATTAAAACATAAATTGACCAAGGTTTATCTGCATCTGGATTATAAAGAGCACCGAATGCCGCGATAAACATACCTATAGAAATAACAAATGGGATAGCTGAGTTATTTGGCATATGAATATCACCGACTGGCTCAGCAAATGTAATTTCTTTATTACCTTCTTGTTTTTCAATCCACCAAGGATCTAAACCACGAACAAGTGGTGTTTGACGGAAGTTATAGAATGGGATTGGTTGTGGAATTGACCATTCTAATGTACGTCCATCGCCCCAAGGATCGCGACCTGCTGGTTTACCTTTGATAGACATTAAGCAGTTGATTACCATTAAGATAACCCCTACACCCATCATTAATGCACCGATTGTAGAGATATAGTTGAACTGATCCCAACCTTGACCTTCCATGTAAGTGAATACACGACGTGGCATACCCATTAAACCTAAGAAGTGTTGAACGAAGAACGTTAAATGGAATCCAATAAAGAATACCCAGAAAGTAATTTTACCTAGTGTTTCGTTTAACATACGGTTGAAGAAAATTGGCCAGTAGAAGTGCGCTGAACCAAATAACGCTGTTACGATACCACCAACGATTACGTAGTGGAAGTGAGCAACGATAAAGTAAGAATCGTGTAATTGGTAGTCAAGAGGTGCAGATGCTTGCATTACCCCTGTAACACCACCCGCAACGAATGACGGGATGAAACCAAGTGCATAAAGCATTGGTGTTGTAACTTTAATAGATCCGCCCCAAATAGTTAAGATCCAGTTAAATACTTTCATACCTGTTGGAACGGCAATTGCCATTGTTGCAACAGCAAAGATTGCGTTAGCTGTTGGCCCAAGACCAACTGTAAACATGTGGTGAGCCCAAACCATGAACCCTAAGAAACCAATTAAAATTGTTGCGAATACCATTGAAGAGTATCCAAATAAACGTTTACGAGAGAACGCTGGAATAATCTCAGAGAATAAACCAAACGCTGGTAATACTAAGATATAAACCTCTGGGTGTCCGAAGATCCAGAATAAGTGTTCCCAAATAATTGTGTTACCACCCATTGTATGGTCAAAGAAGTTACCACCGAACATACGGTCAAATAACATCATTAATAAACCAATTGTTAATGGAGGGAATGCGAATAAAATTAATGCACTTGATACAAGTGCAGTCCAAGTGAATAATGGCATACGCATGAATGTCATACCTGGAGCACGCATTGTAATAATCGTAACGATAAAGTTAAGACCTGATATTAATGTACCTGCCCCTGATATTTGTAAACCTAGAACATAGAAGTCAATACCATGTCCTGGAGAATATAAAGATAATGATGCATAAGACGTCCAGCCCGCATCAGGTGCGCCACCCATAAAGAATGATAGGTGAAGGAATAATGCACCTAGGAAGAATAACCAGAACCCTAAAGAGTTAAGGAATGGGAATGCAACGTCACGCGCACCAATTTGTAATGGTACAAGCATGTTCATAAATGCGAATAGTAATGGAGTCGCAGCTAGGAATAACATTGTTGTTCCGTGCATTGTTAATAATTCATTGAAAAAACCAGCTGAGATGAAATCGTTATTTGGTTTCATTAGTTGAATACGCATTAATAACGCTTCAAAACCAGCGATAGCGAAGAACAATGTACCGGCTAATAAATACATTACAGCTAACTTTTTATGGTCAACAGTTGTAATGTAGTCCCAGACAGTTGCTCCAAAGCCCTTTTTCTGTGTGTATGAGCTCACAACTTTTACCTCCCTCAAAGTTTGTTACATAAAACTTATAATTATTTCTCAACAGATAAGCCCATGATATAAGTTGCAAGAGCCTGAATTTGTTCGTCAGTTAAGTCGCCATAAATTGGCGCTGTACCGTCTGCGTTCATCATTAAGTTACCTGGTTTGAATTGCCCAGGATCCTTAATCCAAGCTTTTAAGTTTTCTTCATTATGTTCTAAGAAACCAGCAACACGGTTACGGTCACCAAATGCAGTTAAGTTAGGACCTTTTGAACCTGGACCGCTTGTACCAGATACAGCATGACAACCCATACAGCTCTGAGCAAATGTTGCTTCCCCAAGATCAGCTGAAGTCTTGTCAGGCATTTTTCCATCTGTTGCTTTCATTGAAGCTACCCATGCATCGAATGCATCTGGGCTTAATGCTTTAACTTTGAAGTCCATTAAAGCATGTGAAGGACCACATAACTCAGCACATTTACCATAGAATACGCCGTCTTTAAGGTCTTTTGATTCTTTATCGAATTCTAGATAGAACTTGTTTAAGTTATCAACGTTCGTATCCATTTTACCGCCTACAGCAGGAATCCAGAATGAGTGCTTAACATCGGCAGCTTTTAAGTTAAAGTAAACTTTTTGACCTGTTGGTACAACTAACTCTTGTGCAGTTACAATACCTTGGTTAGGGTATTCAAACTCCCACCAATATAATTTAGCAGTTACATTTACTGTAAGTGCTGTTTTGTCACCGTTTTCATCTACTTCGTCCATCGCAGCAACATCTGCAAATTTGTAAGTAGCAGTAACAACTGGTACAGCTAAGATTAGTAATAAAATAATTGGAATAACTGTCCAAATTATTTCAAGAGTGTGACTTCCTTCTACTTGCTTAGGAATAACGTTCTCGCCAACTTTTGAACGGCGGAATTTTAAGAATGCAAGTAAATAGATAACGGATACTATTACTACAACTAACGTCATAATCCCAGTAGCTAGCATTAATAGATTGAATTGTTCTTTACCTACTTGACCAGATGGTTTCAGTGTAGAAATATAATCTTCACCACAACCAGAAAGGAAAACCATCATCACTGCTAGTAGTGAAAAAAGACGCCATTTTTTAAGCCCTTTCATCATAGCTTAATTAAACCCCTCTTTCTTTGTTGTATTTTCATGTGTACCTAGGAAATAAGTTCTGTCTATATGAATTCTTTAAGAAAAGAAAGAATTCCTAAATTTAGCTAAACAACGCAAAAATTATGATGGATACAAATAGTATGGTCATATGATTCAACGAATAGATAAACATTTTATTTGCCCATTTCATATCATCTTTTGTAGTAAAGCCTTTAAAAGCTAGAATCAACCAGCCCAAGTTCAATGCAGTAGCTAGAATTAAGAAGCCAACCCCAAGCTCTGGTAAAAGGAATGGTAATGGTAATAATAAAAGAATCCAGAATAACATTGAGTACTTTGTACGTTTAAATCCTTTTACTACAGGTAGCATTGGTATGTTAGCTGCACGATATTCCTCAGTACGTTTCATAGCAAGTGCATAAAAATGCGGTGGTTGCCATGCAAACATGATGAGGAATAAGGCAAGTGCTCCAGGACCTAATGCAGGTTCAACAGCTGCAAACCCAATAACTGGTGGAATCGCCCCTGAAATACTTCCTACAACCGTGTTACTAACATGCTTCCTCTTTGACCACATTGAGTACAGAACAACATAAGCAAATATCCCTACTAGTCCCCACATGCCGGCCGCAAACGATGCCGCAAATAACAAAATTTCACCTACAATTAAAAATGAGAGGGCAATGGTCAATACAAAATTCGGCTTAAATCTACCCGTTACTGTCGGTCTACCCTTCGTTCTTTTCATGATTGGATCAATATCCTGATCAATAAAGTTATTCATTGCGCCTGAGCCACCAATTATGAATGCCGCACCCAGCATGGTGAACAATATAACATCGAGCTCTTGCAAGAAGTGTCTACTAGTAAATTGAAATGCCAACCACATCCCTGTAAACGTTGTGACAAGATTCGAGTTAACAATTCCAATTTTTATTAGTGCTAAGAAATCTTTTACAACAGATGTAGATGCTGGTCCACTATTTCTAGTAGCCGTCAGTGCACGACCGTTTGACATGATACCTTCTCCTTTCATTTTTGTAAGCATATTCCGCTACCAATTACTATAGCGAAATTTGCGATTGATTTCTAGACATTAAGTGAAATTTAGATGAAGTTGTAAAAATTAGCTTTGTCTAGAAAAATAATTAAAAACAACATATCTATAGTAAAACATTTTCTAAAATGAATTGTGAAGGTTAGAGCACGAAATTATGAACAATTTGTGAAATGGAATCAACATCTAATACTACCTACTCTTTACAAGTTGTTTTTTACCTGTTTTTTCGATATTATCTAGTAGCAGAAACATTACTTTCATGTAATGTTCATAGATAAAGTAGGTGACTCATTTTATGCAACACAACAGGTATATGAAATGGTTTGCTGTTGCCGCTACAGTTGGAATGCTCCTTATTTTACTAGGTGGAGCACTTGTTACCAAAACAGATAGTGGCTTAGGCTGTGGTCGAAACTGGCCTGATTGCAATGGTTCTCTTATTCCAAAAGAAATTACACCAGCAGTCTTAATTGAATTTTCACATCGTCTTGTAACTGGGGTCGTATCTATTTCAATTCTTGCGTTAACAGTTTGGACATGGCGTAAACTCGGTCATATTCGTGAAGTAAAATTATTAGGTTTCTTAGCGATGTTTTTCTTACTCGCACAAGCTCTTATTGGGGCGGCTCAAGTGTTGTGGGGACAAGGTGATTTCATATTAGCGCTCCACTTTGGGATTTCTCTTATTTCCTTTGCTGCTGTTCTCCTTCTTTCTATGATTGTATTTGAAGTCGATCGGAAATTTGATGCCGATAACGTTTTTATTGGAAAAAAATTACGTTGGCATACGATTGCTGTCACAATTTATTCTTATTTAGTAGTTTATACAGGGGCGCTTGTTCGCCATACAGATTCTAGCTTAATATGTCCTGACTGGCCATTTTGCAATAACGAAACACCATTCGCAGCTTTTAATAATATGTATGAATGGGTGCAAATGGGACATCGTCTAGCTGTTCTTATCTTTTTCATTTGGATTGCATACATAACTTGGCACGCTGTAAAAGAATATAAAAATCAACGTGTTATTTACTTCGGCTGGATTATTGCCTTTACTATAGTAATTTTACAAGTAATTGCTGGTATGTTAGTAGTCCTAACTAAATTGAATTTAACAGTCGCATTACTTCATTCATTATTCATTTCAATTCTATTTGGTCTACTTTGTTATATGGTAATGCTTGTAGCACGTAGCAATTATAATGAAAAAAACAAATAATAGTAGAAAAAGATTCGCCATATTTTCCGATGGCGAATCTTTTTCTTTCCAAACGCTTCTACCTAATTAATATGTCAAAATATCGACAAGTTTATTATTAAAAAATAGTAATATTAATAGGTACATTCTCAAAATTTAAGAATGACATTTTTTAAACCTATGCCATGTAAATATGCTGATTGGGGTGACCCTACATTATAGTAAAGAGCGAATAGAGCAAAATAAAAAAGGTTATTAGTATGCTATAAAAGCCATCTAATAACCTTCTTTTTTGTCAATTATTCAATTTCAATTAACAAATCACCTGTTGAAATGGCGTCGCCCGCACTTGCGTATACTTCTTTCACGATACCATCTTTCGGTGCTTGGACAGTCGTTTCCATTTTCATCGCTTCGGTAATTAGTAAATGATCCCCACGTTTTACAGGGCTTCCTTTCGATACGACTACCTTTAATACCGTACCTGGCATCGTTGCGCCAATTTGATTTGGATTGCTTGGATCCGCTTTTAATGCCAGGCTACCATCCACTTCGACAGTCATATCTTGAATGACTAATTCACGGGATTGACCGTTTAGCTCAAAGTAAATAACACGCGTACCATCGTGCTGTGGTTCACCAATGGAAACAAGTTTAATAATCAGTGTTTTTCCTTTTTCGATCTCGACTTCGATTTCTTCGCCTAGTTTTAACCCGTACAGGAATGTTGGCGTATCTAATACCGAAATATTGCCGAAGGAGTTCACTGTTTTTGCATACTCTTCAAACACTTTTGGATACAAAGCAAACGCTAGCACATCCTGTTTCGTCACGGCACGATTTAATTTTTCCTCAAGTACTACCTCTAATTGTTCGAAATTCACAGGCTCCAATAGCTCGCCAGGACGTACCGTAATTGCTTCACGATCCTTTAGCACAACCTTTTGCAGTTCCTCTGGGAAGCCACCATGTGGTTGTCCTAAATAACCCTGGAAGAACTCAATCACAGAATCTGGGAAGTCGATAGTTTTCCCTCTTGTCAATACAGAGTTTTCATCTAAATCATTTTGTACCATAAATAACGCCATATCACCAACTACTTTCGATGAAGGGGTTACTTTGACAATATCACCAAATAGAAGGTTTACACGGGAATACATGTGCTTCACTTCTTCCCATCTGTCCCCAAGGCCCACTGCTTTGGCCTGTTGCTGCAAGTTACTGTATTGGCCACCCGGCATCTCGTGGACATAAATTTCAGAGTGCGGGCTAATCATGCCACTTTCAAAATCCTTATAATATTTACGTACATCTTCCCAATAGTACGATAATTTTTCAAGCGCATCGATATCGGCACGAACCTCACGCTTACTTCCCTTCATTGCATAATACAATGAATTTGCACTTGGCTGAGACGTTAAACCTGCCATCGAACCTAGCGCTGTATCAATGATGTCTACTCCTGCCTCGATCGCCTTGGCATATAAATAAATACCATTGCCACTAGTATCATGCGTATGCAGATGGATTGGTAGACTTGTCGTCTCTTTCAACTCGGAAATTAAACGATATGCTGCTTCTGGTTTCAATAATCCAGCCATATCTTTTATCGCTAAAATATGCGCACCTGCTGCTTCTAGCTCCTTTGCCATTTCCTTGTAGTATTGAACTGAATATTTTGCTCTTGTTTCATCAAAAATATCTCCTGTGTAACAGATCGCAGCTTCAGCAATTTTACCTGATTGTCGTGCAGCATCAATGGCTACTTCCATTCCTTTAATCCAGTTCAAGCTATCGAAAATACGGAAAACATCAATGCCTGATGCCGCTGATTCAGCGATAAACTCACGAATTAAATTATCTGGGTAGTTTGTGTAGCCGACTGCATTCGCACCACGCAATAACATTTGGAATAGCACATTCGGTACTTGTTCACGCAGCTTGGCAAGGCGCTCCCATGGGTCTTCTTTTAAGAAACGATACGCCACATCAAACGTCGCGCCTCCCCACATTTCAAGTGAGAAGAAATCATGCATCATGCGCGCTGTCGCATCTGCAATTTCGAACATATCCTGTGAACGTACTCGTGTCGCAAGAAGTGATTGGTGTGCATCTCGGAAAGTTGTATCCGTTAATAGCACGTCTTCTTGCTCTAGAATCCATTTCACAAGCCCATCTGCTCCTTGGGCATCTAAAATTTGCTTTGTCCCCGCTGGAGGAACGATTAATTTATCGACTTTTGGGATACTCGGTTGTACGAAAATTGGTTTTGCCTTCTTCTCTACTCCAGGGAAGCCATTCAGCGTCACATTGCCAATATAGCTTAAGAGCTTTGTCCCACGGTCCTTGCGCTCAGGGAATATAAATAGTTCAGGTGTTGTATCGATAAAGCTTGTATCAAATTCACCCGTTAAAAATTTCTCATGCGTCACGACATTATTTAAGAATGGGATATTCGTTTTCACCCCACGAATACGGAACTCTTTTAAATTTCGGTCCATTTTTGCTGCGGCTTCTTTAAACGTCATCCCTGTTGTTGAAATTTTCACTAGTAATGAATCATAGTACGGTGTTACTACAGCCCCTTGGAAGCCATTACCAGCATCTAATCGAACGCCGAAACCACCGCTTGAACGATACACCATGAGCTTCCCTGTATCTGGCATAAAGTCATTAGCCGGGTCTTCAGTTGTGACACGTGCTTGAATCGCATAGCCGATCATTGGAACATCCGCCTGTTGTGGAACATGGATTTCCTCACTATGCAGACCGTAGCCTGCTGCCACTTTAATTTGGGCGTGCACAATATCGACACCCGTAATCATTTCAGTAATTGTATGCTCTACTTGAATACGAGGGTTGACCTCGATGAAATAAAAATCCTCGCCTGCAACTAAAAACTCTACTGTCCCCGCATTTATGTATGAGACATTTTTCATTAATTGAACCGCCGCATCGCAAATTCGGCCTCTTAAATCTTCCGAAATTGAATTAGATGGTGCGATTTCAACAACCTTTTGATGACGACGTTGGATCGAACAATCACGTTCATATAAATGAATGATATTGCCCTGTTGATCGCCAATAATTTGGACTTCAATGTGCTTTGGCTTAATAATAGCCTTTTCTACATATACCTCATCAGAGCCAAATGCTGCCTTCGCCTCTGATTTTGCACGTTCATAAGAGGAAGCTAGCTCCTTTTCTGTATGAACAAGGCGCATTCCACGACCACCGCCGCCTAGCGCTGCCTTAATCATAATTGGATAATCATATGCGCTTGCAAAAGCCTCTACCTCTGCTAGATTTTCTACTGGACCATCTGTACCAGGAATAACAGGAATGCCTGCAGCAATTGCTTGTTCACGCGCCTTCACCTTATCTCCAAACATATCTAAATGCTTGGAAGTCGGCCCAATGAAGACAATCCCCTCTTCTTCACATCGACGTGCAAATTCTACGTTTTCCGATAAAAAACCATAACCCGGATGAATCGCATCAACATTAGCATCTTTGGCAATCGAAATAATGCCCTCAATATCTAAATAAGCATCAATTGGTTTCTTGCCAGCTCCTACTAAATAGGCCTCATCTGCTTTAAAGCGATGGAAAGCCCCACTGTCCTCCCGCGAATAAATGGCTACTGTTTGGATATTCAACTCTGTACATGCACGGAAAATACGAATTGCAATTTCTCCTCGATTGGCTACGAGAATTTTTTTGATTGACTCCATTGATATCCCCCTTTATGATTGTGTCTTTTTCCTTTCTATCTTTTCAAACATAGAAACATTGATTAATATTCCCATTGCTAAAGATAGAATAATTATAGATGTCCCGCCATAGCTAATAAAAGGTAACGTTACACCGGTTAACGGGATTAACCCAGTTACACCCCCAAGATTGATAAACGTTTGCCAGCCAATCCAGCTCGCAATACCAGCCGCAATCATACGTGCTAGTGGATCTTTCGTACGCAACGCAATCGAAAATCCTTTATATACAATAAATCCTAAACCACCTAATACGATAAGAACTCCCCAAATTCCTAGTTCCTCCATTATAATCGCCATAATAAAATCGGTTTGTGGTTCAGGCAAATACCCCAATTTTTGAATCGACTGACCGAGACCTCTTCCTTCTAAACCGCCTCCGCCAATTGCATAATAGCTATTGACAACTTGATGACCACTACCATCTTCATAATTAAAAGGGTTTATGTATGATAGAATACGGCCTTGACGATTTTTTGTTAAAATGTTTCCTTTAAACAACAATAATATACCGAGGATAATTCCCCCAAATGCACCTAATACCCCAAAAAACTTCCAAAATGTTTTAAATGGAATACCGCTCGCTGCTACCACGGAAACAGCAATTCCACATAGAATAATACTTGCTCCCAAATCGGTTTCAAATGCTACACCAGCAACAATAAGAATCCAGAGGAATATTGGATAAAATATTTCTGTTGGTTGTAGCTTTTCAAGTGTATATTTTTGTCCTTTCCGATAAAAAGCAGCAGCAAAATATAAAATTATAAATAGCTTCGCATATTCAGAAGGCTGAAAGTTCCCAAAACCCGGAACGTGAATCCAACTTTTAGATCCTATTCCTGCTTCATCACCATTACCAGCAATTTTCACCCAAGTAAATAGCACAACAAGCACAGCCGTAAGTAGCAACATAACTTTTTTATTCGCATAATGCTTGTATGGGAAAAATGCTGCCCCTAAAAATCCAAGAAAAGCTACAATTAAATTGATTACTTGCTTGTGATAAAAGAAATCTGGATCTTGTTTTTTTATTACAATCGCTACCATTATACTTGAACTATAAATCATTACTAATCCAAATAAGCTTAATAATAGGAACGTAAAAAATAATGGGTAATCAAAATTTTGTGCATAACGTTTTAAGTATTGTTTCATTGGAAAACCTCATTCTAGAAAAAAACTCAAATCGCAAATTGCGTTTGAGTTTTTTCTTTTTATTTGTCTGTATACGCGTCGTGTAGTACAGAAAGTTCTTTCTCGAGTGAATCGAGAATTTCCTTGCCTTTTTCGCGATCAACGAGTCCAAGCTTCACAGCAAAGTCAATTTCACGTGAAAGGCCGAACATTTGTGTATCTAATACTTCTTCATATAAAGGGCATTGTGGCATTGTTAAATGATCCATTTGTACTCGAATGAGGCGAGCAATTTTATCTGCATCAGCAACTAAAAGCTCCAAAGCCTTCTCTTGAAAAGAAGTTTGTGATTTAGTATCCATGAGGACGCCCCCATTATCTGATATTTCTTCGATTCTATCTTAATAAAGTTTATCTTTTAGTCGTTAAAAATGCAAGTGTCTACATTGGAAAATAGAGAAATCGAATTATATTTCTTTATTATCTCTAGTCATTAGCGTTATACTATTTCATGGATATACAAGATTTGAGGAGGATTTCTATTATGGAAACAATAATTCCTATCAAGGGTGCAGTTACATTTCAACTAACATTAGATCCCACTGTTTGGATTTTCGATGATCGTAAATTAGATTTAAAAACATACTTCGATGCGAAAGAAGTTGAGGAAGATTCGGATATTAAATATATGCGTGAAGTAGGTGCTCACTGGTCACGTGAGATTATGGAAGGAGCTACTTTCCCACCAACATTAAAATCAGAACGAAAATTTGACCGCAAAGGGATGGAAACAGGTACTTTCGGGATAGAATTAGGTCACTTCTTGAAAAATGCTGAAATCAAACCTGAAGCAACAACAATCGTCATTGAATGTGAAGATGGAAAAGAATATCCATTTACTATCAAAGAAGCTTATACATTAATATTAAAATATAGCCAAGATGGCAAGCCATTATTTGAAGATGGTCCTGTTCATGTGCTATTTAAAAACGGCTCAAATGTAGACAACCCTATCAAAAATGTATTAGCAATTCGTGCTGAGTAGGAGGGAATGCAATGCGCGTAAAATGCGTTATTTGCGATACAATTAACAATTTAGATGATAATTTACCGTTAGCAAAAAAATTACGCAATCGACCAATTCATACGTATATGTGTGATACATGCCATGATCGTATTGAAGAAAATACCGTTGCACGCATTGAAACAGGAAATTTCCGTTTTTATCGGACTTCACCACAAATGGATAAAGAATTTTAACTGATCAGCCGAAGGAGGTGACCCATTATTAGAGTCACCTCCTTTATCGTTCAGGCCACTTACCAAGATTTATCGGAACAATTTTAGCTTTTATCGGCATAATATCTCATTTTATCGGAACAATTTCAGTTTTTATCGGAATATTATCAACATGAAGAAGGTGACTCAATATATTTGAGACACCTCCTTTGTCGTTCAACCATTATTTTTTACAATCGCCTTCTCAATCAACTCGACAACCTGATACATAATTGTCGCAAAGAAAGCGATGATGAGAAGTGACATAAGGACAAGATTAAAATTAAACACCTGGAAGCCATAAATAATTAAATAACCAAGTCCTTTTGAAGCAACTAAAAATTCACCAACAATGACACCTACCCAGGAAAGTCCCACATTTACTTTCAGAGTAGAAATAATTGTTGGGAATGAAGCCGGTAAAATAACTTCTTTAAATATTTGCCATCTGGTTGCCCCAAAAGTTTGTAATACTTTGCTGTAGTTTGGATCAACCCCTTTAAAAGCCGTATAAACTACGATGGTTGTAATAATTATTGAAATCAAAGCCCCCATCGCAATAATTGAAAAATAACCTGGACCAAGGGCGACTATTAAAATTGGTCCTAATGCAACTTTCGGCATGGCGTTTAAAATAACTAAATATGGATCTAGTACCTTCGATAGCATCGGTGACCACCACAATACGATTGCTATTAATGTACCTATTAATGTACCGGCAATAAAGCCAATAATCGTTTCCATTAAAGTAACACCAACATGCAGTGATAACGTACCATCGCTCACTTTTTCTACTAAAGTGTGCCATACCTGCGTTGGTGAACTAAAAATTAAACGGTCAATCCATCCAAATCTTGAAAGAAGCTCCCACCCACAAAAAAATACGAGTAAGATGATAAGCTGATATAATCGAACATAACGCTTTTCTTTTTTTAACATTTGTAAATACTGTTTAAATAAAGTACTATCCAAGACTCTCCAGCTCCTTCCAAATCGTTTGGAATATATCTGAATATGCTGGATGCTGGCGAACATCAAAAGGTGATAGCTCTTGTAACTCTGAAGGTATTTCAAATACTCTATGCAATGTACCTGGATTTGCAGAGAATAGAAATACCCGTTCACTCATTGCAATCGCCTCACCAATATCATGTGTCACAAGAACTGCAGTTTTTTGATAGGCCTTTAAGGTTTCAACAACCAAGTCCTCCAGTTTTAATTTAGATTGATAATCCAGTGCTGAAAATGGTTCATCTAACAATAAAATTTTAGGGTCCACTGCTAATGTTCTTGCCAGCGCTACCCGTTGACGCATGCCGCCAGATAATTCTCTCGGATAATTGTTCCCTACGTGCGGTAAACCAATTTCTCGCAGAAGTGCATTTGCAGTTACTTTATGCGTTTTATTACTTCGCTCCATGATTTTTAAACCAATTGTGACATTTTCTTCGATGGTTTTCCAAGGAAATAAATAATCTTGCTGAAGCATGTAGCCAATTAGAGACTGATTGTGAGGTGAAATTTCCTCACCTTCAATGTACACCTTACCTTCTGTAGACGAAAATAAGCCCGCAATAATTGATAATAACGTCGTTTTCCCACATCCGCTCGGTCCTATAAAAGAAACAAACTCACCTTCACGAATATCTAAATTAATATCACGTAAAACTTCCTTTGCTTGCGTATTCGAAAAATAGCTATGATGAATATTTTCTACTTTTAAAAATTCCATATTACTCAGCTGCCTTTTTAGCAAAGGTTGTATTCACAAGCTTTTCATAATCCACCCGTTGAGGAAGTTCACCTGCTTCCTCCATGATCTTTTGCAAGTTATCCCATTCCCCCTTATCCAAAATAGGATCTGTAGCATATGAACCTTGTGATTTATAACGTTCAACCACTGTTTCAATTAATCCAACATCTACATTTTCAAAGTATGGCTGAATAATTTTCGCTATTTCGGCCGGACTCGCTTTTTGTACAAAATCCTGTGCTCGTTTCAACGCATTTGTAAAGCCTTGAACTGTCTTCGAATTGTCTTTTAAATAGCTATTTTTCGCCATAAACGATGTATAAGGTAATTGCCCAGATTCAGTACCAAACGAAGCGACAATATAGCCTTTACCCTCTTTCTCAAAGATGCTCGCTGTTGGTTCAAATAGCTGTACATAGTCCCCTGTTCCAGATGCAAATGCAGTAGAAATATTAGCAAAATCAATGTTTTGAATAAGTTTTAAATCATTAGCAGGGTCAATGCCATGCTTTTTCAGGACAAACTCACCCGCCATTTGTGGCATACCACCTTTACGTTGCCCTAAAAACGTAGAGCCCTTTAACTGATCCCATGAAAAATTATCCATCTTTTTGCGCGCCACTAAAAATGTGCCGTCTGTTTGTGTTAACTGTGCAAAATTTTGAATCGGGTCATTGGCACCTTGGAGCGTTACATAAATAGAAGTTTCCGATCCAACTAAGGCGATATCAATGCCATCAGAAAGTAGCGCCGTCATTGTCTTATCGCCACCTGCAATTGTTTGTAGCTCAACGGAAAGCCCTTCATCCTTGAAGTACCCTTTTTCAAGTGCTACATACTGCGGCGCATAGAAAATCGAGCGCGTCACTTCCCCAACTTTAACTTTTTCAAGCTCCGTTTTATTACACGCTGTTAAAGAAAGGGATAATAAAGCAATAACACTAACTAGTAAACCTTTTTTAAGCCAACGCATTCCATTTCCTCCTTGATTGATGAAAATAAGCCTATCGACATTAACTTATTCATATCGGAAGATTTCGGTGCCTATCTTTATAAAATTGTTCTACAATGCGACCCTTTCGACCCTCTTATTATGACGTTCTTTTTGACACTTCCATGATTCTATCAGTCTCGTTGGCTCTATTATTCATCACTTTTGTTTCGAATATTTTTAACTCTCTATAGAACCTTAAAGACAAAAGAAAACAGCCTTAGCTATTCAACGCTAAGACTGTTTCTATTAAGGTAAAGTTATTTCACTGATTCGCAGCTTGTTGCTCTTCTCTTTTTTCACGCCATAAACGTGTTTTATAGATGATCAAAATTAACGCTGCTACAATGAGCCCCTCTACCATTGGAAGATATAATGCAAAAAATGTTAATATAATACACCCTAAAAACAGGAAAATGTAAATAACTATATTTTGTGATAGTTTTAATTTCTTTGCAAAGCCTAGTTTATAAACAAGTGCTGAGAGCAAGAACACTAGTGCAAACAGAACATAGCCTGCCATTTCATAGCTCGGTAAGTTTTCATATAAAAAACGCGTTATCCCTGCCATTTTTTCATAGGCTTTTGCTGTTTCCTCTACGTTTGCTTGTTCAGCAACTTGAATAACATTTAGTTCACCTAATAAAGCGGACTTAATATCCAAGACTCATCTTCCTTTCATGGAAGCAAAAAATTATTTGTCAGCGTTTTTTAATTTTTTCGCTGCTTTCTCACGTTCGTTTTTGTCTAGAATTTGTTTACGAAGGCGAATAGATTCTGGCGTGATTTCTAGGTACTCATCATCAGTTAAAAATTCTAATGCTTCTTCTAGTGTTAATAAACGCGGCTTTTTAATTACGTTTGTCGCATCTTTTGTCGCAGAACGAACATTCGTTTTTTGCTTCATTTTTGTAATGTTTACAGTGATGTCATTATCACGTGTATTTTCACCAACAATCATACCTTCATAAATTTCAGTACCTGGTTCTACAAATAGTGTACCACGGTCTTCTACTTGCATCATACCATAAGTTGTCGATTTACCAGTTTCCATAGACACAAGTACACCTTGGTGACGACCACCGATACGACCTGGGATATATGGTTGGTAGCAATCGAAAGTATGGTTGATGATACCGAAACCTTTAGTCATTGACATGAATTCAGTTGTATATCCAATTAAACCACGTGCAGGTACTAAGAATGTTAAACGAACTTGGCCATTGCCATTGTTAACCATATCTAACATTTCACCTTTACGAGTACCAATTGATTCGATAATTGATCCAACATTTTCTTCTGGAACATCAATTTGTACACGTTCAAATGGCTCACATTTTACTCCATCAATTTCACGGATGATTACTTGTGGTTTTGATACTTGTAGCTCAAAGCCCTCACGACGCATATTTTCAATAAGGATAGATAGGTGAAGCTCACCGCGTCCAGAAACAGTCCAAGCATCCGGAGAATCTGTATCTTCAACGCGTAAAGAAACGTCTGTTTGAAGTTGAGAACGTAAGCGCTCCTCTACTTTACGTGCTGTTACAAATTTACCTTCACGACCTGCGAATGGTGAATTGTTAACTAAGAAAGTCATTTGTAAAGTCGGTTCATCAATGCGTAACGGTGTTAAAGCTTCTTGGTGTTCAACAGGACACACTGTTTCACCAACGTTGATGTCTTCCATACCTGAAACGGCAATTAAATCACCAGCTTTTGCTGATTGAATTTCTTCACGTTTTAAGCCAAAGAAACCAAAGATTTTTGTAACACGGAATTGTTTTACAGTTCCATCTAATTTCATAAGTGCTACTTGTTGACCTACTTCGATTGTACCGCGGAATACACGACCGATACCGATACGACCTACGTAATCATTATAGTCAAGTAAAGCTACTTGGAATTGTAATGGGTCTGCTGAATTATCAACAGGCGCTGGAATCGATTCGATAACTTTCTCAAATAGACATTGCATGTTTTCTTCTTGTTTTGCTGGATCTGCATCAAGTGAAGCAGTACCATTTACCCCAGAAGCATAAACAACAGGGAAGTCTAATTGATCGTCATCTGCACCAAGCTCGATGAATAATTCTAATACTTCATCTACTACTTCTAGTGGACGAGCTGAGTCTTTATCTACTTTATTAACAACCACAATTGGTGTTAATTTTTGTTCTAACGCTTTTTTCAGTACAAAGCGTGTTTGCGGCATACAACCTTCATACGCATCGACAACTAGTAAAACGCCATCTACCATTTTTAAAATACGTTCTACCTCACCGCCAAAGTCGGCGTGTCCAGGCGTATCAAGGATGTTGATACGAGTTCCGTTATAATTTACTGCAGTATTTTTCGCTAAAATTGTAATACCACGTTCACGTTCAATATCATTAGAGTCCATTGCACGTTCTTCAACATGTTCGTTTGAACGGAATGTACCCGATTGTTTTAATAATTGGTCGACTAAAGTAGTTTTACCATGGTCAACGTGTGCGATAATTGCGATATTGCGAAGATCTTGACGTAAGTTTGTCATTATTCCACTCCATATTCTTTTTTCGAATGTTTAACTGTGATATTATAGCACAAGAAGGATAGAAATGTCCTTATTAGAATTTACATCATTCTAAAAAAATATATTTGCATTACAAATTTTTAATATAGGAGGCTCGGCTATGAATCGTGCAAAATTCGTAATGGGCGTTTACGCATTAGCGGCTGTATTAGCAATGTGTTCTATCGGATATTCAGTGGCAGTTGGTAGTGTATTAGGTATAATAGCAGGCATTGTGGCTACTTGTGTCATCTTCATGACAGCCTTTAAAATGAAACGTAAACTGCGTGAGCAAGGACTACTTTAACCTCTTTCAGCATTCATCTCCCACCTCTATAGGTGGGAGATGAATGCTATTTTAAGTCACTTTTTTAGCGGATGTCACGGAATTGGAAAGAATTAATAAAAGATGTTAGCCTACAATCATCGCATCCATGCGATAACGGCTAACTGACTTGCATCGCTGCAGCTGTCGCAACGTTAGCACTGCGCTTTCGCACAAAAAACACTTGCAGGCCTAAGTACAAAGCCGATTCCGGACACAATTATGCCTAGGCATAATTGATTAAATAATAAGGAGCCTGTCTAAAATAATATGTACCCTATAAGATAGACACTTTCAAAAAGGTCATCTTATAGGGTATTTTTGTTTATAATGAAGAAAAAACGAGCGGTGGTTAATAGTATGACTAAAAATTTACTTTCGAAACAACAACAGGCGCAATTAAAATTAAATCCATACGTTAAAACGGTAAGCGCAAAAGCCATTACTTATACAGATGAATTTAAAGAATTTTTTATTGATGAATACGATAAAGGAAAATATCCAAGTGAAATTTTCCTTGAGGCAGGTTTTGATATTGAAGCCCTTGGTCCAGCGCGTATTCGGAGAGCTTCGAATCGTTGGCGTATGGCTTATAAAGAGCATGGGTTATCGGGTTTAGAAGATGCCAGAAAACATGCTTCAGGTCGCCCTTTAGAGCGTGAATTAAGTTTAGAAGAAAAATACGTTCGCTTAGAGGCGAAGATGAAATTATTAGAAGCAGAAAACGAACTTTTAAAAAAGCTAGATCAACTCGAAAGGCAGCTGATGAGGAAGAAATCAAAATAAGTACTGCACAAAAATTTGAATTAATCCATCAAATAATTGAAAAATATCAATTAAAACGAATGATAGGATATCTTTGTGCAATCGCAAATGTTTCACGCTCAGGCTACTATCGCTATTTTAGTGAAGAAGCTGTCTTAACTCGTCAAAAACAGAATAAAGCAGATGAAGTGGTAAAAGAAGTTATTTTGAAGGCCTTTCATTTCCGAGGACGAAAGAAAGGTGCACGTCAAATAAAAATGACACTCGAAAACCAATATGAAATTACGTACAACCTCAAGCGTATCCGTCGCATTATGAAGAAATTTAATATTGTTTGCCCTATTCGAAAAGCGAATCCAGCACGTCGTATGGCAAAAGCAACAAAGGAACATCGCACATGTCCTAACAAATTAGACCGTAACTTCAAGCAAGGTGTAGCAGGGAAAGTATTACTAACCGATATCACATATTTAACATATGGCGGTGGTCAACGTGCTTATTTATCAACGATAAAAGACGCTGAAACAAATGAAATTTTAGCTTATGAAGTATCTTCTACGTTGAGTATAGAAATTGCGCTCAACACGTTACATAAATTGAAGAAGCATCGCCATTTAAGGGAAGATGCCTTTATCCATTCGGATCAAGGTTTCCACTATACTAATCCAAAGTTCCAAGCCTTAGTAAAGAAAATTGGCTTGGGGCAGTCCATGTCACGTCGAGGAAATTGTTGGGATAATGCGCCACAAGAATCATTCTTTGGACATTTTAAAGATGAAACAACTATTAGAGCATGTGAAACGTTAGAAGAAGTAAAGAAATTAAGAGTTATATGATTTACTACAATCATTATCGAGGGCAATGGAATTTAAATAAGCTACCGCCTGCAAAATACAGACAGCAGCTTCAGAAAGTTGCCTAACCTTTTTTAAAATGTCCTTTACAAAGGGTACATATTAAAAATAGACGGCTCCTTTAATTATTCATATGGCACAATATAGTTTTCCAATATCTCTTTGTGTATAGAAGGATTGGCAATGATAAACGTATCTTGATGCAAGAAATCAAAGCCCTCACCATGTAAATTAGTGGCAATAGCACCAACTTCCTTAGCTATAATCGTACCTCCAGCAATATCCCACGGCGATAATCTCATGGATACATAAGCATCTAGTTTACCACTGACAACAAACGCTATTTCCATTGCGGCTGAACCATATGACCGCGTACCACGTACTTTCCGAACCATTTCAATTACTTTTTCATGGTGAATATGTCGGTTTGGTGCTACCCAGTGGGCGTTTATACCAATGACCGATTCCTCTATTTTAACTGACTGCAATTTACGTAATGGTGAGTCATTGTACCATGCCCCTTCGCCTGCAATAGCATAAAATAAATCTTCACGCATTACATCAAATATGTAACCAAGTTTACCTACCCCATTAACAAAAATACCGATAGAAATCATAAAATGACGATGTTGTTTCACAAAATTCATCGTGCCATCGATTGGATCAATAATCCATACAACACCCTCTAACGACTCTACTTTCTCTCCCATTCCCTCTTCCCCTAGGATTTTGTGGGTTGGATCGAAACCTCGTATTTTTTCGATAAAAAATAATTCAGTTTCACGGTCAATATTTGTGACAAGGTCATTTGCACTTGATTTTGTCTCGATAACTAGATTGTACGAAAAGGCCTCTCGAATACGGCTACCCGCTTCATATATAATACTTTTCGCAAATTGATTAATTTGTTGTAAATCCATAAAAACCCACCCTTCGATTATAAGAAAAGGCCCTATGCTTTTAGCCTACATAAAATATGTTTTTGTTAATAAGTAGCTCATAATTCTTACCTGAAAATATTACTTTCATTATGATATACTGTCTATTTTACCCTTTGTAGCAATAAAAATCACCTGCTGTCGGAATATTCAGCAAGTGATTTTTCAAATCGGTATAAAATTTTTATTACGCATAGGCGTGTAAGCTTTCAAGTTCCAGCTGAATTTCAGCCAAACGTTTTTTGCTTTTTTCAATTTCAATCTCATTTTTTTCATTCATTGCCGAGAATAGCGAGGCTAATTCATAATCTAATTCTAATTGTAAAATGTGTTCATATTGCTTTTCAATGTCGACTTTACGTATAATTTTTACGATTGGTTTCATAAAAATCACTTCCTTTTTTATTTTTTAAAAAACTTATCACATTCAATAAAGTGCTTGTTATAAGATTTTTTCCCATTTTCCTTATAAAATAAACCTTATAAATCGAAAGGAGTTAATAAAAATGCCGAAAATAAAGTGGACTAACAAAGACTTCAATGTTTTTCAAATAGACGGTTTAGAACAAAGAATGGATTCATTAAATGTATGTGTACGACCAAAATTCCAATCGCTTGGAGAGGATTTTTCTTCCTACTTTTCAAGTCATCTTGGAGAAGAATTTTATCCTCACGTTGCAAAGCATGCGCGTAGAACAGTAAATCCCCCAAATGATAGCTGGGTTGCCTTCGCTCCGTACAAAAGAGGTTATAAATCATTACCTCACTTTCAGATTGGTCTATGGAGCACACATTTATTCATCGTCTTAGCTATTATTTATGAAGCTCCACAAAAAAATGTGATGGCAGAACGTTTAATTGCCAACAAAGCAATGTTACAGCAGCTTCCTGACGATTTCATTGTCTCTGGGGATCATATGTCTCCAGGAGCAATCTCCATGCAAGAGGCAAAGGAAGACAAGCTAGATGAATTACTAATCCGATTACGTGATGTTAAAAAAGGAGAGTTTTTAGTAGGTCGTCATATTCCAAAAGATCAAGCTGTAAAACTGTCAGCGAGTCAACTTCATCAATTAACCGAAGAAACCTTTAGCAGTTTACTCCCTATTTATAACATCATTGTTGGAAAATAAAGTTTGACGGATTGTGCTTCAAACTTTGTGACATAATAACTAAACACTTATATTTATATATTGTGGAAATTTTACGTTATTATCCCTAGTAAACGGAAATTTATTTGAGGAATATTCTTACAGATGAAAGTTTGAGGAGATTATTTATTTTTTCCTTTTTAAAATAGGAAAATGCTTTATTTTGTTTATGTAGTATATGAAATATGCTTATTTTTACCACAGAGATAGTGTAAAGTTATCATATAAAAAAGTGGGCGTGAGTATTCTCACGTCCACTTTTTTTATCGACGTTGCTTTGGTGCAACTTTAATAATCGTGCCATCAGTTGCTTCTTTTGTTTGTTTCACAACAGGGTAACTGACATAGCCACTTGCTTCTTCAAATTCACGGAAAATGGTTTTTTCCTCAGCTTGTGAAGGGACAATTTCTTTAAAACGACGATATTTCGCCATCATTACTTCACGCTTAATGCCTTTTTCATAAGCTTGTTCAATTCCTTCAAAAAATTGGACAACATCAACAATTTCCTCAGTTGACCAATCAGTTGAAAACGGATAAGAGTATTCCATTGGACATAACCACCTTTATGTTACTGACCCGATACGAAAACATACATTTCTAAAAAAATGTAGCCATCTCTACTGTGACACAACTTATATCTTTTTATTTTTATTTTTGTGTCTTCCTTATTCTCTGAGCCTGGTTCGTTAAGCCCATTTTACCCGAATACTTTCTGCTTCTGCAAGCATTCGAGTGATTAGCTCCTCGACTGTTGGAATATCATGAATCATTCCTGTAACTTGTCCAGCCCAGCCAATTCCTTCATTTTTTTCGCCATCATAAATAAAACGTTTATTTGCTTTCCCACTAATATAATCTTTTAAGGCCTCATAAGTAGGTGTAGTTCGCTCAATTTCTAAAATCTTTTCTGTAAATTCACTGCTCAACGCTCTTGCTGGTGCACCTATAGAGCGTTTAATAACAGTCGTATCTGCCTCGGTGCTTGCAATTAAGGCTTCTTTATAAGCCTCAGAAGCATCAACACATTCCTTTGTCGCTATAAAACGCGTGCCCATTTCAATTCCCTCTGCTCCCAGTGCATGAGCTGCCATCCAGCCACGGCCATCGCCAATTCCACCCGAGGCAATAACAGGTATTTTCACACTATCTACAACCTGTGGCACAAGCACCATTGTTCCAATATCATCGCGTCCAAGATGACCTCCGCCCTCTTGCCCAACAACCATAACAGCATCTGCGCCCAGCTCTTCCGCCTTTTGAGCTTGTCTACGTGCAGCCACAAGTACTAATTTTTTAATATCCGTTCCTTCTAAAATATCAAAAATCGGTGCAGGATTCCCTCCAGTCATTGTAACAACCGGTACCTTTTCTTCTACTGCAACACGTACCATATCTTCATAACCAGTACCATACATACCAATTGCAAAATTTACGCCAAACGGTTTATCCGTTAAAGTTCGTAGTTTATGAATCTCTGCGCGCAATAAGTCAGGATCTCGTAAACTCATTGCTGTTATTTGCCCTAGCCCCCCAGCATTGGACACCGCTGCTGCTAAATCCGCATATGCTAAATAGGCTAATCCCCCTTGAATAATTGGGTATTTAATATTTAAAAGCTCAGTTACACGTGTATTCCAATTCATAGTATCTCCCCTTTCTTTCGATACTAATTTCTCGAAATTATTAAAAAATCCTTTTATTTTTATTTTTTTCTGCAAAGTCTATTTTTTCTTGCAATTTGGTGCTATAATTCATTTGTTTTCTTACATATTATAAAGTGAGGTGGTACCTGCGTTGTCACAATTAGAGACTCCATTGTTCGACGTATTACTTAAACATCGGAACAGACATCCAATTCAGTTCCATATTCCAGGCCATAAGAAAGGTCAAGGTATGGACCCTGCGTTCCGAGAATTCGTCGGCGACAACGTTTTATCAATTGATTTAATTAATATTGCTCCACTAGACGATTTACATTCACCGAAGGGCGCCATTAAAGAAGCGCAAGCACTCGCTGCCAAAGCCTTTGGTGCTGATCATACATTCTTTTCCGTTCAAGGTACTAGTGGCGCCATCATGACGATGATTCTGACCGTCGTCGGTCCAGGTGATAAGATTCTAGTACCACGGAATGTTCATAAATCAATTATGTCGGCGATTGTTTTCGCTGGTGCAATCCCGATTTTTATTCATCCTGAAGTAGACAGTGAATATGGTATTTCTCATGGAATATCGCCTGAAGCTGTTGAAAAAGCTTTAAATGCTTATCCAGATACAAAGGCAGTTCTTGTTATTAACCCAACTTACTTCGGCTTCTCAGCTGACTTAAAGCGTATTGTCGAAATAGTCCATAGCCGCAATATTCCGGTAGTTGTCGACGAAGCACATGGTGTACACATTAAATTTCATGATGATCTTCCATACTCCGCAATGGAAGCTGGGGCTGACATGGCCGCAACAAGCGTACATAAGCTTGGTGGCTCTATGACACAAACATCTATTTTAAATGTTCGTGAAGGACTCGTTTCTGCAAAACGTGTACAAGCTGTCCTGTCGATGCTCACAACGACATCGACATCTTATCCATTACTTGCTTCTCTTGACACAGCACGACGTCAGCTAGCAATCCATGGTTATGATTTAATTGGTGATGCACTTCGCTTGGCAAAGGATGCACGTAAACGCATTAACCAAATCCCACATTTAAAATGTGCTGGTAAAGAAAAATTAAATACATCAGCGACTTATGATATGGATCCTTTAAAGCTATTAATAAGTGTTAAAGATTTAGGTATCTCTGGTCATCAGGCTGAAGAATGGCTTCGTCACAATGCAAATATTGAAGTAGAATTATCGGATCTATATAATATTTTATGTTTAGTGACACTAGGTGATACGAAAAAGGAAATTAATCTTCTCGTCAATGCCCTTAGCCGTATGTCAAAAGCATTCGATTCAGAAGCTGCTATTACTGAAACAATGGTCAATGTACCAGAAATTCCTGCACTTGCAATGTCACCACGTGATGCATTTTATGCAGATACTGAAGTTGTTCCTCTTGCAGAAGCGGATAATTGTATTTGTGCAGAATTCGTTATGGTATATCCCCCAGGTATTCCGATTTTTATTCCCGGGGAAATAATTACTCGAGAGAATATTCGTTATATTCAGATGAATATCGAAGCCGGGTTACCTGTCCAAGGACCGGAAGATACCACATTAAAAACAATTCGCGTCATCAAAGAACGCAAACCTATTATTTAATGCAAAGCTACCTCAAAAAGAGGTAGCTTTTTGTCGATTAATAATAATAGAACCAAGTAGAAAGCATACCAAATACAGGAAAAACAAGCCACCAATGTCTCCACAAAAAATCCCCAACAGTTTTACGATCCGATTCATTAGAATCAAAGGAATCAGAGGCTACTTGTGTATGATATTTTTCTTCACCTGTAATAAGCTGGTCTAAAGAAATTTTATATAATTCACTTAACCTTCTTAAATTATCAATATCAGGATAGCCCTTTCCTAACTCCCACTTTGAAACAGATTGCCTTGAAATATTTAAAAAACCCGCGACATCATCCTGTGTATACTTATGTTGTTCTCTCAATTCCTTTAAACGGTTTTCTAAATTCATTGAATTTCACCTCCACCTTATAGGATTTTGATCAAATAATAATTGATTATTACACTTTATTCTAGAAGTTATCATTTGCTAATTCGCAACGCATAGTTGCTTTCAAAGAAAATGAGCAGAAAATTCGAATCTAGAGCATATTTTTCTTACAATATTTAATGAGGGGTGATGGAATGAACACATGGGATCAACGATTTAAAACAGCCGAATATGTTTATGGGGAGCAGCCAAATACATTTATAGAAGACTATGTACACTATTTGAAGGATTATCCAAGTGTGGCTGCATATGCCGAAGGCGAAGGTCGAAATGCTGTATTTTTAGCTTTACAGGGACATACAGTAACTGCCTTTGATTATGCGGAAAGCGGTCTTAAAAAAACAGAACAGCTCGCAGAAAAACATAATGTATCAGTTCATACAAAGCTAACTGACTTACTACAAGATGAACTGCCAGAAGAAATGTTTCAGGCTGCTATTATGGTGTTTGGACATTTTCCAGCTGAACAGCAACAAGAAGTGTTTAAGAGGATTGTTAATTCTGTAAAACCTGGCGGTCGTATTATGATGGAACTTTATTCAATTCATCAGCTACCTTACGCCTCAGGTGGCCCAAGACAGCTTGATTTTTTATATGATCCTTTGGATGTTCTAAAATGGTGTCAACCTTATAAAATCATCCATTTTTTCACAGGTGAACAAATGCGAAATGAAGGTATACTCCACACAGGACTTGCTCATACCATTCAATTTATTATCGAAAAAAGTTAAAAAGACTATATACAGATTTTCTGTATATAGCTTTTACAAAAATAAATAAACAAATAGTGGACATAAAAATGCGCCTATAATTGCAGTTAAGGCCATAGATAACGAGCCTACTGATAATTCTTGTTCTCCGTATTCTCTTAATTTAACAAGTCCAACGCCATGAGAAGCACTACCTACTGCAACGCCTCTACTAACGGCTGAATCAATTTTGCCGTATTTAATGACTAACGGTCCAATAATAGCGCCTACAAACCCTGCTAGCATTACAAATACAGCTGTTAATGGTGGAATGCCGCCAATTGACTCACTCACCTGCATACCTACAGGTGTCGTTAATGATTTAGGCAAGGCCGTCAGCAGCCAACTGTTATTAACACCAATCCATTTCAGCATAACAAATATTGTCGCTAAGCCCGTAATCATAGCGATAAAAATACCTGACAAAATAGCATACTTATATTTCATAATGATCTCACGCTGATTATATAGAGGATAAGCTAGGGCTACGACTGCTGGACCTAGCATTTTTTGAAGCCATTGTCCTCCCTCCATATAAGTAGAATATGGAATATTAAAGACTAATAACACAACAGCACTGACGATAGTTGTCGTCACTAGCGGAATCATTAAAGGATGTGGGTAACGTTGATAAAGTTTTGTAAATAACACGAACAAGACAACGGTGCCAACGACAACAATAATTTCAATCAACAGTTAACTCCCCCTCTCCTTCTTCTACAATGGCTTCTGTTTCTTTTTTAGTCTGCTCTTTTTTCTCAACCATTTGACTAAGTAATCCTGTAACATAAATAGAGATAAGTGTGCTTGCTATAACGGCTAGCATTATCAAGAGGCCAGTTGTTGAAAAAAGTTCAGGGTAGTCAATCACTCCTACTGTTGCAGGAATGAAGAACAAGGTTAATACGCCAATTAAGAAGCCTGCCCCATCTTGAATGTATTCTACTTTAATTATTTTAAAATTGAGCGAAAGCGCTAATAATAGTAATCCAATTACACTTCCTGGAAGAGGTACATGTAGTAAAGCCACAATACCGACACCCATGTAATAAAAAATATTGAGTATCCCAATCTGAACAATAATACGAACAACTCTCTTTAACATCAAAGTAATATTTTCGTTCAACATTTCGCCACATTTCACCCCCTATAACGTTTATTCTACATCTGCAGGAATTTTCTGTCTATTATAATTTTAGGAAAACAATAGAAAAAAGGATAACTCCAAAACAATTTGAGCCATCCTTTTTCTATACATACATCAAATAAAGAGGTTGTCTAAAAACTGCTCTACATTCATTTTTTAGACAACGCTAAATAAGCTTTTCTTCAAAAATATCACTCTATAATGCGTGTCCAGAACCACCATCAATATTAATAGAAGTTCCTGTCACATAACTAGCTGCATCTGATACTAAAAAAGTAATGACATTTGCCGCTTCTTGAGTATCCCCTACCCGACCAAGCGGAATTGCTTGACCTACTTTGCGAGAATAGTTTTCCCACGTAAGCTCTGGTTCTTCTTCTTTCCACTTCTTCTCTATTTGATCACTACGAATAAGCCCAACACAAACAGAATTCACACGAATATTATCTTTACCTAAGTCTTTGCTCATAGCTTTCGTTAATGCAAGTCCCGCAGCACGACTTACAGTTGTAGGAAGTGAGTTTGCTGGTGGTGTTTTAGCCATTACCGCGGTCACATTAACTATTGCACCTCCACCAACCTTCCGTAAATGAGGTGCAGCATATTTTGAACAATTAACAGCACCAAATACTTTTAAATCTAAATCAGCTTGCCATAGCTCACTACTAACCGATTCAAATGGATTAGCTGAAGCTGTGCCTGCATTATTTATAAGAATATCAAGTCGACCAAAATGCTCTACTGCTCGTTCAATTAAGTACTTACAATCTTTTTCCTTTGTAATATCAGTCGGTACAATCAATACGTCCTCGCCTGTTTCGTTTTTAATACAGCCAGCAGCCACTTGAAGCTGTTTTTCACCACGAGCACAAAGTACAACCTTTGCTCCCTCTTTGACAAGCTGCATCGCTGTATAATAACCAATTCCCTTACTTGAACCTGTAATAACTGCTACTTTCCCCTTTAAGCCTAGTTCCATTGTTATCACCTCAGTTTTTTTGATCAACTTCCCTTGTTTCAAAGACATCGTTATCATTTCCGGACACCTAGTCAATTACTAGATTTCTAAGTCTATCCGGTATGTAATATGTTCCCAATCGAACTATATTTTTAGAATATTCATTCGATATAATTACTTTATCAAAATTACAAGTAATATACAAAAAAACGGCTACAAAGCAAATGCTTTATAGCCGTTTTCATAAACTTTATTATTTTTTAGCTACAATATGGATTGGGTTGCCAAGTAATACTTCAGCAGCTTCCATTGTAATTTCACCTAAAGTTGGGTGAGCATGGATTGTTAATGCGATATCTTCAGCAGTCATACCGCCTTCAATTGCTAAGCCCATTTCAGCGATCATATCAGATGCACCAGCACCTACGATTTGAGCACCGATTAATAAGCCATCTTCTTTACGAGCAACAAGCTTTACGAAACCTTCTGTTTGGTTTAATGCAAGTGCACGACCATTAGCTGCGAATGGGAATTTCGCTGCAGTGTATTCAATGCCTTCAGCTTTTGCTTCGTCTTCGTTATAACCAACTGTTGCCATTTCTGGATCAGTGAAGCATACAGCAGGAATAGCTAAATAATCAACGATTGATTTTTCACCAGCGATTGCTTCAGCAGCAACTTTACCTTCGTAAGATGCTTTATGAGCAAGCTGAGGACCTGCTACAATATCACCAATTGCATAGATGTTTGGAATATTTGTACGACATTGTTTGTCAACATTGATTAGACCACGTTCACCGAATTCAACACCGATTTCTGCAAGGCCCATTTCATCTGTATTTGGACGACGACCTACAGTCACTAATACATAGTCAGCTTCAACTTTTTTCTCTTCTCCGCCAACTTCATAAGTTACTACTACGCCGTTTTCTGTTTCTTCAACGCCTTTTGCAGATGCGTTTACTTCCATTTCAACGCCTTTCTTTTTAAGGCCTTTTTTCACGATTTGTGTCATTTGTTTTTCGAAGCCAGCTAAGATATCTTTACCACCTTCGATAATTGTTACTTGTGAGCCAAGGTTAGCATAAGCTGAACCTAACTCTGTACCAATATAACCTCCACCGATAACTACTAATTTACCTGGTACTTCTTGTAAAGAAAGTGCGCCAGTAGAATTTAGTACGCGATTAGAGAATTTAAATGTTGGAATTTCAACTGGGCGAGAACCTGTTGCGATAATTACATTGTTAAATGTGTAAGTTTGAGCAGATTCACCATTGATGATACGCACTGAATGAGCGTCAACGAAATAAGCTTCACCTTGTACAATTTCAACTTTATTACCTTTAAGTAAGCCTTCAACACCGCCAGTTAATTTTTTAACAACGCTGTCTTTAAATGCTTGTGCTTTTGAGAAGTCTAATTTCACGTCAGAAGCGATGATACCCATGTCATCTGAATGTTTAGCATGCTCAAAACGGTGACCTACTGAAATTAATGCTTTTGATGGGATACAACCTACGTTTAAGCACACACCACCAAGTACATTTTTTTCAACGATTGTTACTTTTTGGCCAGTTTGAGCTGCACGAATTGCTGCTACATATCCTCCAGGACCTGAACCAATGACAAGAGTATCTGTTTCGATTGGAAAATCTCCTACTACCATTTTTGTTACGCCTCCATTAATAATAATTCTGGTTCACTTAACAAACGCTTTAAGTGATTTAAAGCATTTTGCGCAGTGGCTCCATCAATCATACGATGATCAAAGCTCAATGATAATGCTAACACAGGTGCGGCTACAATTTCACCATTTTTTATTACAGGTTTTTCTGAAATTCGACCAATACCTAGAATTGCTACTTCAGGATGATTAATTACTGGAGTAAACCATTGTCCTCCTGCAGAGCCGATATTCGTAATCGACATCGAAGCGCCTTTCATTTCATGTGGTGCAAGCTTGCCTTCACGTGCTTTAGTCGCTAATTCATTAATTTCATTTGATACTGCAAAAACAGATTTACGATCAGCGTGCTTAATAACTGGTACTAATAAGCCTTTTTCTGTATCTGCTGCAATACCAATATTATAATAATGCTTCTGAATAATTTCTTGTGTTGCATCATCTAATGAGCGGTTAAATTCTGGGAATTCGCGTAAAGTTGAAATAAGTGCTTTAACTACGTATGGTAAGTACGTTAATTTGACACCTTTTTCAGCCGCGATATCTTTGAATTTTTTGCGATGTGCTACTAGTGCTGTTACATCGACTTCATCCATTAGTGTAACATGTGGAGCCGTTTGTTTCGAGTGAACCATCGCTTTTGCAATCGCTTTTCGAATACCTGACATTTTTTCACGTGTTTCTGGGAATTCACCTTCAAGAACTACTGGTGCTGCTTGTGCAGTTGTTCCTTGCTGAACAGCTTCTTCATTAGCCACTGGTGCTACTTCAGCCTCTACAGCTCCTCCACCTTGTAGGAAATTCTCAATATCTTGTTTTAAAATACGGCCATTTTTGCCTGTACCTTTAACTTCACGAATATTAACATCATGCTCTCGTGCAAATTTTCGTACTGAAGGCATTGCAATAACACGCTTATTCTCATCAGCTACTGCTACTACTACAGCTTCAGTCTTTTCAATAGCTTTCTCCGAAGCCTGCTCATCTTTAACAGGAGCCTTTTCTACTTTCTGACCATCCTCAGCTGTTGCTTGAACTTGAGCCTCTGTTTTCGCTTCAGCATGGTCATCACCTTTTAGCTTTAAGTCTTCATAGCCAGGTGCATCAAAGCGGATTAAGACATCACCAACAACCGCTACTGTGCCCTCTCCTACTAAAACTTCCTCTACTGTTCCCTCAACCGGAGAAGGGATCTCTACTACTGCTTTGTCATTTTGTACTTCACAAAGAATATCATCTTCTTTTACTGTATCTCCAGCTTTAACGAACCATTTCACGATTTCGCCTTCGTGAATACCCTCGCCTATGTCCGGTAATCTAAATTCAAATGCCATGTGTACCCATCCTTTCTATTTACAGTTCCTTCTAGAAGCCACATTAGAATGTTAAAACTTTTTTCGCTGTTTCCATTACATCTTTATAGTTAGGTAACCAAACACCTTCAGCTTGTGGGAATGGGTACACAGTATCCGGTGCAGCCACACGTAGTACAGGTGCTTCTAAGCTTAAAATCGCGCGTTCTGTAATTTCAGCCACAACATTTGCAGCGATACCTGCTTGTTTTTGAGCCTCTTGTACAACGATTGCACGACCTGTTTTTTCAACTGACGCAATAATTGTTTCAATATCAATTGGTTGGATTGTACGTAAATCAATTACTTCTACAGAGTGACCTTCTTTTTCTAGCTCCTCTGCAGCCTTTAAGCTTTCGTGAACCATTAAACCATAGGCAATGATTGTTAGATCTTTACCTTCACGTTTTACATCCGCTTTACCTAGTGGAATTTCATATGCTTCCTCTGGTACCTCTTCACGGAATGAACGATATAATTTTAAATGCTCTAAGAAAATTACTGGGTTATCATTTCGAATAGATGAAATTAGTAAGCCTTTAGCATCGTATGGTGTAGATGGTACAACAACCGTTAAACCTGGTTGTGCTGTCATTAAACTCTCTAAGCTATCTGAGTGCATTTCTGGTGTGTGTACACCACCACCGAATGGAGAACGGATTGTTACTGGTGCATTATAGACACCACCGCTACGATAGCTCATACGCGCTAATTGACCACTAATTGAATCCATTACTTCATAAACGAAACCGAAGAACTGAATTTCAGGAACTGGACGGAATCCTTGAAGAGAAAGTCCGATTGCTAAGCCACCAATACCTGACTCTGCTAATGGAGTATCGAATACGCGGTCAACACCGAATTCTTTTTGTAGGCCTTCAGTTGCGCGGAATACCCCACCGTTGACACCTACATCTTCCCCGAATACAAGAACGTTTTCATCATTCTTTAATTCTGTACGAAGTGCATCTGTAATTGCTTGAATCATTGTCATTTGTGCCATAGGTTATTTCGACTCCTTCTCTTTGTAGATTTCATACTGTTCTTTTAAATTTGATGGCATTTCGCCTTTATACATGTTTTCCATTAACTGTGTTACTTTTTGTTTTGGAGCAGCATCGGCTTTCTTGATTGCCTCTTTAATTTCTTCTTTTGCACGCTCAATAACAGCCTCTTCTTTTTGCTCATCCCATAAGCCTTTTGCCTCTAGATATTTACGGAAGCGTACAAGAGGGTCTTTTTGTGCCCATTCAGTATCTGTATCCGATGTACGGTAACGCGTTGGGTCATCCCCTGCCATTGTATGAGGACCATAGCGATAGCACATTGTTTCAATTAAAGTTGGACCTTCGCCATTAACTGCGCGCTCACGTGCATCACGTGTTGCTACGTAAACTGCTAACGCATCCATTCCATCAACTAAAATACTTGGTATGCCTGCTGCTACACCTTTTTGAGCAATTGTTTTCGCAGCTGTTTGTAATTCACGAGGTGTTGAAATTGCATATTGGTTATTTTGTACAATGAAGATCGCTGGTGATTTAAATGCACCTGCAAAGTTAATGCCTTCATAGAAATCCCCTTGCGATGAACCACCATCACCTGTATAAGTTACAGCTACAGCTTTTTTACCACGTTTTTGAATACCAAGCGCTACACCTGCAGCTTGAATATATTGTGCACCGATAATGATTTGAGGCGCTAATACGTTTACACCTTCAGGAACTTGGTTCCCCATAAAATGACCACGTGAGAATAAAAACGCTTTATCTAAAGGTAAACCATGCCATACGATTTGTGGTACATCACGGTAACCTGGTAAAATCCAGTCTTCTTTTTCTAATGCAAAGTGTGAAGCAAGTTGTGAAGCTTCTTGCCCAGCCGTTGGTGCATAGAAGCCTAATCGACCTTGACGGTTAAGAGAAATGGAACGTTGGTCTAAAATACGTGTATAAACCATACGCGTCATTAACTCAACTAACTCCTCATCAGATAACTTTGGGTCTGCCTCGTCATTTATAATTTCGCCTTCTTCATTCAAAATTTGAAACATTTCAAATTTATCTTCTATTTCAGTTAGCGTTTGTTTAGCATCAAAAATATTATTGTTTTTCTTGCCCATTTGTCACATCTCCCTTTCAACTGTATTAAAATAAATCACCATTTTAACTAGTACAACTTATTCTTTGCACTCAGTATACTGAATAAAATACTGTCGGTCAATCATATAATACGCGTATTAACAAAGATTTTTTCTAATATAATGATTAAGCAACCCTGTTTCATACTGTATCATCAATAAAGAAGAACTGTATTATAACAACATATCCGTAGTACACAATTATTCAGTTCCATTACACGATTACCAATAGTAGAATGCCCCAATTCTAGACAATCTAATAGCTTTAGAAAAATTTTTTAAGTATATTCAAATAAGGTCTTTTTTCATGTGATTGTTTTAAGACGTGATGTATGTATACTTATAAGTAAGCACTACAAAGTTGAAAGGAAGATTCATATATGATTTTAATGGATGATATTATTCGCGAAGGTCATCCGACTTTACGCACAAAAGCTGAGGAGGTCAAATTCCCTTTAACTGATGAAGTAAGACTGCTAGCAGAAGACATGCTTCAATATTTAATAAACAGCCAAGACCCTGAAATTGCAGATAAATATAATTTACGCGGCGGCATTGGATTAGCTGCCAATCAAGTAAATAGCCTACATCGAATGTTTGCCCTTCATTTAACAGATGACAACGGTGAACAATTAAGTTTTGTAGCTATCAACCCTAAAATAGTTAGCCACTCTGTAGAAAATACGTACCTTCCAGCAGGTGAAGGCTGTCTTTCTGTTGATCGCAATGTTCCAGGCTATGTACCCCGTCATGCTCGTGTTACAGTTAAATTTAAAACAATTGACGGTGAAGAGAAAAAAATGCGACTTAAAGGCATGCCTGCTATAGCCTTCCAACACGAATTAGACCACCTTAACGGCATTATGTTTTACGATCGCATTAATGAAAAAAATCCATTTGCGGAAATTCCAGATTCTACACCTTACGAGCGCGATTAGGAGTAAAGAACGACAACAAACCCCTGCAGTTATTACAAACTGCGGGGTCTACTTTTTTCAGCCTCGCTGTATCTACTACCCGTCACTTTCAACTATAAAATACCCCAATTTTTAGGCTATTCCTATTCCTCGCTCTAAACGTTCATTAATTTTTTCCAGCAGTACAGGCAGTTCTTCCATCGTTCGAATTGTATAATGGGCACCTGTTTCCTTAAATATTCGTGCTGTTTTTTCAATAGTTATTTGCTGCTCTTCTTCAGATAAAGCCATAAACTCTTCTTCAGATAACCCCATTTCAGAGCTTCCAACAATAACACCAACAGCCCAGACACCTGCATTTAAAGCCTCTTTAATATCTGAGGTTGTATCACCAATCTTCACAACTTGATTCGTTGCCTCAATACCTAATGCTTCCATATTTTTAAAAATCATATATGGGTATGGACGTCCTTTATCCCCTACTTGAGTAGGCGTTACTAAAAAATCAGGTTCATAACCTTTTGCCGCAGCGTGTTGAGTCACTACCTCCATCATAGAGTCTGTATACCCCGTCGTGGAGCCAAAACGAATACCCTCTTCCCTTAATCGACGCACCGCTTCTTTCACATGCTGTATCGGATCTGTGTAAGTAGCTAACGACTCCATTAGCTTTGATTCAAACTGCATATATAAAGCTAGGACATCCTGTTCCGTAAAATCTCGCCCATATTTTTGGTTCCAGACCTCACGAATTCTAGGCATTTCGAGCATTGTACGAATATGATCGATTTTCAGCATTCCCATAGGTTTACGCGCTTCCTCTAGCGTTACCTCAATTCCCGCATCTTCAAAAACTGTCAGGAAAACATTCACAGGGGCAAAGCAACCAAAATCAACAGTTGTACCTGCCCAATCTAAAATAACACCTTTAACCTTCATTGTTCATCACCGCCATATAATTTTCGATAACCTTACATAATGTAGTCATATCATCTTCATGAATATCTCCAATATTGCCAATTCGGAATGTATCAATATCTGTTAATTTCCCTGGATAAATAACAAAGCCTGCTTTTTTCATCGCACTATAGAAATGCTCGAAAGAGAACCCTTCATAAGGGAATAAAAACGTTGTAATAATAGGTGATTGTAGTTCCTCTGAAATATAGGCATTAAACCCAAATTCTTTTAAGCGAGAGCGAAGTATATAATTATTATTCGCATATCTTTCGTAGCGAGCATGTATCCCCCCTTCTTCTTCGAGCTCCTCTAATGCCTTCGCAAAAGCCGCCACTACATGTGTAGGTGATGTAAAACGCCATTTTCCATCTAGTTTCATTACTTCCCACTGATTATATAAATCTAGCGCAACGCTTCTCGCTCGCCCTTCGCACTTTTCTAACTCCTCAATTCTTGCAATAACAAAGCCAAACCCCGGTACCCCTTGGATACATTTATTAGCACTGCTAATTAAGTAATCAATCCCTAATGCTGATACATCCATTGGTACGCCACCAAAGCTACTCATCGCATCAACGATAAACGTTTTGTTCAACTCTTTCACAGCGCTTCCTATTTCAGCAAGAGGATTTAATATTCCAGTTGTCGTTTCACAATGTACAACGGCAACATGTGTTATTGTTGAATCATTTTCCAATAGCGCTTTAACTTCGAGCGGAGACGGTTGTTCATTATAAGGAACACTATAGACTGTGTGCTGTAGTTTAAGCACTTTAGCCATTTCGCCAATACGTTCACCGTAGGCACCGTTTGTGATAATAAGGATTTTATCTCCCTCACCAACCGCAGTTGTCAATACAGATTCTACAACGAAGCTACCACTTCCCTGCATAAGAACAGCTGTATAATCCGATTCTTTCACTTGCGCTAACTCTAAAAGCTGCTTACGTATCGATTGCGTGACATTTTTATAATCATCATCCCATGTGCAACGATCCTTTAACATCTCTTGTTTTACTGTTTCTGTCGTCGTTAAGGGTCCTGGTGTTAACAATTTATAGTTGTTCATAAAATTAAAAGCTCCTTATTATTGCGCTTCTTTAAAGAACGCTTGATGTTTTTCTAATAAATCCACCATTAATGTCGTGTCCCATTTCTTCAAATATTTAGGAACAAACTCTTCATTCACTTGCTCACCTTCATAAAGAGCAACAGGATATTGCTTCAATAAATCAGGACGGGCCTCTGTCGCTATTACTTTCGCTATTTCACGTGCCAACGCTTCATCGCCCTCTTTATCTACCACAGCCACTGACTCTGTTAATGTATAGTTTCCTTCTATCGGATCGATGTAATCAATTGGCAGCCCTTCATTTTTAGCATCGATAGCTTGAATACGCAGACCAAACCCGACAGCCACTTCGCCCGTTTTTACTTTTTTAATAGGCCCAGAGCCTGAGCTTTCGATATGCGGGCCAGCATTTTTAATTAAATCAGCTAATATTTGTTGACCTTCTTTTTCTCCATATTCTTTAATAATCGCCTGCACTAATAACCAAGCTGTTGACGATTCTAAAATGTTTGGAAATGACAATAAATCTTTATAAGCAGGTTCTGTTAGATCCTTTATGGATGTTGGGACTGGCAAACCTTTTTGTTTTAATAAATCTGTATTAATAAAAATCGAACCGATATTCCCTAAAATCGGTAACGCAAACGTAGTACCACCATCTAGAGGCTTTAGATCAGAAGATAAATCCACAAACATTGACTGAGATTTTTGCGCACTTTCAATAAAATAGGAAGCCATAGTAACGACATCCGCCTCAATGTCTTTCCCTTCAGCCATCATTTTCCCACCTAGTTCAGAAGTACCGAATGATTGGATTAAATACTTTCCTTCGTAACCTTTTTTATCTAATGTTGCTTCCATTACTTCAACCGCTTCATCATCAGCATTTGAATAAATAATCACTTGATCTTTCGAACCCGCTTCCACTCCCCCACAAGCAGCCAAAACAATTGCTGAACTAACTGTACCTAACATCATTACTGTTGATTTTTTCATCTTTATGCTCCTTTGTCTTTTCTTTAGGCATTGCTATATAATCACAACCTAATTTCACAATGAGGTTTGTACATAAAATAAAAATCGATAGGACAAAAATATCTGTATACTTTGCGAAATGTTGAAGTTCTTTTATACGTGTCGATACAAGCATCGTTTTCGTAGTAACAAGGAAAATTACCCCGCTAACAGTCACCATGGCATTTAAAAAATAGTAGCTAAACATTTGATAAATTGTAGGTCTGATATTCGGTAAAATAATGCGAATAACAGTTTTTAACCATGAATCTTTTAATAGTTCCGCCGTCACTTCCCATGTCAGATCCATCTTTTGCAATGAATTTTTCGCCATTAAGTACGGTGTTGTAAAGAAATGAACAATATTACACGCAATAATGATAAGGTAAGTCCCTTTCAAGGTACTCCCGTTAAAGAAAAACAAATAAGAAAGACCGAGTACCATACCTGGAACAGTATTAGTAATCATCGAAGCAAGATCTATGCTTTTCCTTCCTTTAAGTGGTGTTCGTACATTTAATAGAGCGGACACAAACGCTACTACCACACCTAAAACCGCTGTCAAAACAGCAACAATTAGCGAATTCATATAGACTGTCTTCAAGCCCTGTTCAGCTAGTACGTTTTTCACATGTTCTAATGTAAATCCGAAATCATATGGATAGCCCTTCGTGAAAGGTACTATAAATATTGTCAAAAACATGATGAACACTGCACCTATACAGACAAACGAGAAAACAGTAAACATCAAGTCACGGAACCGATGAACAATGATGTCACTTTTACTTACTTGCTTATACTGAAAATTGAACCGTTCTAAAATCGTTAACATAACAACTCCAAGTACGGCAGGTACTAACATTAAAATCGAAATCACTGCACCTCTCTCGAAATGTACAATGGCGCCAAGCATCGCTTGATATAGCTCAGTTGCAATAACTTTATAGCCACCACCCACTGACGCAGGTATCCCGTAATCTGTAAAGCTTAAAACAAATGATAGTATGAATGCCCCACCAATCGTCCCTAGCATCGGTCGAAATACTGTATGATAAAATCTTCGCAATGGACGATCATGCATCAGCATGGAAACTAACAGAAAACGCTTATCAATGTATTGCATAGAATTTTGCATTAATATAAAGGCAACAGGTAATGTATAAAGTACATAACCAATTAACAAACCGTTAAATCCATATACCCTAAACAAGGGCTGACCAAATATCTTCGTAATAATCCCTTGATTGCCAAATGTATAAATTAGCACAAAGCCATATGTAATGGTTGGCAATAGCATTGGTAATGTAATACCAACTTGCACAAGTTTTTTTGTAAAGGGATGCATCATTGTAAAATGAACGGCATACGCCAATAGGAAAGCTAAAACCGTCGTTATCAAAGCCGCTACTAAAGAGACATGAAAACTATTTAAAAACGCATCTCGAATCTCTACATTTTGCAATGCTTCTACATAATTTTGAATGGTAATGACATTTCCTTTTTTTAAAGACCGCCAAAACATATAAAGTAACGGAACAACTAAAAAGAAGATAAAAAAGAAAACAATTGGTAGAAAAATTAATTTCATCATTTTATTTGTTTTAAGCATACGATTCTCCAAATAGCTGATAAATGTTATGACGTTTTATACGAAGCTGCCTTAATATAAAATCTTCCACAAATTTGTTTTCTGGCATATTTAATATTTCTTGTGGAGTTCCAAATTGCGAAACAGTTCCCTCATTTATAATCAGCACTTTATCTGATAGTGTGAGAGCCTCTTCTGGATCATGGGTCACAATAATAGTCGTTAAATTAAATTGTCGAGCAATTGATTGAATACGTTCTTTAATCGATTCTTTTATTACGCCATCAAGTGCACTTAACGGTTCATCTAACAATAAAATTTTGGGCTGCATTACGAGTGTTCTAGCTATAGAGACACGTTGTTTTTGTCCACCTGATAACTCATGAATTTTTTTATGTAAATGTGGGGTCAGTTCTAAAAAGTCTATATATTCCTGAACCTCCATTTTTGACATTCCTTCTTTTTTATTTTTCAAACCATACACGATGTTGTCATATGCATTTAAATGCGGAAACAACGCAAAATCTTGAAAAACAATATTAAACCCTCGATCTTGCATGGATTGTTTCGATATATCTTGTCCATTGAAAAAAAGCTGTCCATCCGTTTGTTGCGTAAGACCTAAAATAATATTGAGTAAAGTTGTTTTTCCACAGCCACTCGGGCCTAGTAAAGAAACTATTTCACCAGATTGAATGCTTAAATTTATATTCTCTATAACTTTTTTATTTTTATAGTTTTTCGAGATATTTTTTAGTTCTAACAAATCATTCACCTCTCTTTAGTTCTTAGTTTAAGTATAGGAACAATTTGTAAAGTGGATTAAGTATTTGTGTAAATGTTGAGTAAATTTTGACAAAGTATTGACAAAGTTATGAGTGTTTTGAGTAAATAATAAGGAGAGGTGATGAAATGTATACAATAGAAAGGCAACAACTTATTTTGCAATTTGTACGGAAACATAAGGTAGTAAAATTAGTAACACTAACGAATGAGTTCAACGTATCAATGGAAACAATCCGTCGTGATATTCAACAACTAGCTCAAGAAAAGAAAATCGAGAAGTTTTATGGCGGGGTTAAATATATTGAACCTGTTGAGGGATTGATTGATAACCGACTTCATGAACAGCTACCAGAAAAAGTCGCTATTGCAAAAGCATGTGCTTCTTTAGTACAAGATGGAGAATGTATTTTTATAGATAGTGGAACAACCACATACCAAATGACACCTTTTTTATTAGAGAAAGAAAAATTAACTGTCATTACAAACTCACTTCCAGTAGCCTTCGATTTAATTGGCTCCAATATCGAAGTGATCATCATCGGTGGTAAAGTTCGTCATTCCGAAAAATCTGTAACATCTAATGATTTCCTCTTCCGCTTCGATCACCTTAATATTAATAAAGCTTTTATTTGCGCTAGCGGAGTATCGATTGAAAAAGGAATTTCAGATTTCAGTTTAGAAGAAGCTATTACCCGAAAACAAATTATAAATATTTCTCAAACTGTATATGTAGCGGCAGACTCTTCGAAATTCAACAAAGATGTCGCTATTCAAGTTTGTCCAGTAAATGAGGTAGATATGATTATTACAGATTACGCAATCTCTAAAGACACTATCAATCATTTCACGGATAAAGGTGCACAACTGAAAATAGTAAAAACAAACATCGAAGACACTAAATAATTTACTAAATAAAAAAGCAACTAGCTGTAATCATTCTTACAACTAGTTGCTTCTTAGTTTCTTCAATTAATTGTACCTTCGTCCGGGATCGGTTTGTACTTAGGCCTGCACGAGGGCCGACACGATGTCGGTCATTTCGGTAATGCCACAGGACGTGGCGTTTTTACCGATGCAGGTCAGTTAGCCGTTATCACATGGATGCGATGATTTTAGGCTAACATCCCTAAGCACTCCTTTCCGATTACGTGACATCTGCCAGAGACTTAACTTATTTCAATGGATGTCTTTTGTACCGAAAGCGTAGCGACAGGTACAGATGTTTTTTGCGCGAAAGCGTAGCGTCAGCAACAGATATTTTTTGCGCGAAAGCGTAGCGTCAGCAACAGATATTTTTTGCGCGAAAGCTTAGCGTCAGCAGCAGATATTTTTTGCGCGAAAGCTTAGCGTCAGCAGCAGATGTTTGGACCCCACTGAAATAAGTTAAATAATATTTAATTGGCGCATGATTTTAGCAAGGCCGTCCTCATCTACATGCTCTGCTATATGAGTAGCAACAGCCTTTACTCTTTCATGCCCATTCCCCATCGCAACACCAGTCCCAACAGCCTGCAGCATTTCAATATCATTGATACCATCCCCAAAAGCAATGGCATCATTTAATGTCAGCCCCATTTTCTCAAGGACCTTTTCAATACCCGCAGCCTTTGAGCCTCCCTTTGGTAAAATATCGCAAGAATAGCGATGCCAGCGTACAAACTGCACATTTGGGAATGCTTCACGATATAAATGTTCATCATTCTCTTCCATAAAAATAAGTGTTTGATATACTTCGTTCTGCATATAATAAGTTGAATCTATTTTTGGATATGGGTATTTTAATGTATTTAAACTTTCTGAGATCATTTCGTTATTTCCAACAGATGCTATCATTTGCTGGTCGTCTAAAAATACAACAGGTTCATGTCGCGCATCACCAAAGGCAATGATTTTGGATAGCTCGTCTTTCTCAACACCATTTGTATAGACAATTTCACCACGATAAACAACATATTGCCCATTAAAAGTCACATACGTATTAATATCTAGCTCTTCTAGTAAGGATTGAATCATGAAAGGTGCACGTCCAGTTGCAATCGCTATCTCATAACCATTACGACGAGCCTCCAAAAGCGCATTTTTCGCAGAAGCAGGTAATATTTTCTCACTATTATAAAGTGTACCATCTACATCAAAAAATAATATTTTCTTCATCATATAGTCCCCTTCATTATGTATTATTTCGCAAGGTTAATGACTTTACAGAGGCAATATTTTTCATTATAATGATCCCAAGGAGTGATGTGCCATGCTGAAGAAACTCAAACGTAAATTGTTGAAGCAACTTCGCGGCATACTCGGAAAAAAATCAATTGCCTAACATTTGCCCTTCATTATTTGAAGGGCTTTTCTTTATTTTAGAGTAACTGCGTGATAATATAAAGGAAATGCATTTATTTGGCTATGTGCAACCACTGTCTCATTGCTTATTTCAATTACACCTTGTTGTAATTACGTCTGGATTGTAACACTGAGATACAAGAACTTCAAACGCCTAATTTCTTCCGTTGTATACTAGAAATTGCTGTTTTTTCTTGTAGTACGTGTGTGGTATTAGTCAAAGGTGCAAGAAAATTGTACGCAATAAAAGGAGAGCAAACTATGATTTACAAAGTTTATTATCAAGAAAAAGCAAATGAAATTCCAGTTCGCGAAAACACTAAAAGTCTATACCTTGAAGCTGCTTCAGAACGCGAAGTACGTGAAAAGCTAAAAGACCGTAACTACAACATCGAGTTCGTTCAACTGCTTGAAGGTAACTATTTAGCCTACGAACAAGCAAGTCCGAACTTCATCTTGGAGGAAATTTAACAAACATGAAGTTTGTTAAAAATGACCAAGCAGCTGTTTTCGCGCTCGGCGGACTGGGCGAAATCGGCAAAAACACTTACGGCGTTCAATTTCAAGATGAAATCATTTTAATTGATGCCGGTATTAAATTCCCAGAGGACGACTTACTCGGCATTGACTACGTTATTCCGGATTATACGTATTTAGTACGCAACGTCGACAAAATTAAAGGATTATTTATTACACATGGACACGAAGACCATATCGGTGGTATTCCCTACTTATTACGTCAGGTAAATGTCCCTGTCTACGGCGGTAAGCTTGCACTTGGTTTATTACGCAATAAGTTAGACGAGCATGGCTTGCTACGTACAACAAAGCTTATTGAAATTAAAGAAGAGGATGTTATTAAGTTCAGAAAAACATCTGTTAGCTTCTTTAGAACAACACATAGTATTCCAGATGCTTACGGGATCGTTGTAAAAACACCACCTGGTAACATCGTGCATACAGGTGACTTTAAATTTGACTTTACACCTGTAGGTGAGCCAGCCAACTTAACAAAGATGGCTGAAATCGGCCGTGATGGAGTACTATGCTTACTTTCAGATAGTACGAATGCAGAAAAGCCAAACTTCACAATGTCAGAGCGTACAGTTGGAAAAAGTATCGATGAAATTTTCCGCAAGGTGGATAGTCGTATTATTTTTGCAACTTTCGCATCTAACATTCACCGTTTACAACAAGCAACTGATGCTGCAGTAAAATACGGAAGAAAAATTGCTGTCTTCGGACGTTCAATGGATAATGCCATTACAATTGGTCGTGAACTAGGTTATATTAATGCACCAAAGGATACATTTATTGATGCCCAAAGCATTAATCGTCTTCCTGCCAACGAAGTAATGATTTTATGTACAGGCTCTCAAGGTGAACCGATGGCTGCCCTTTCTCGTATTGCCAATGGTACACATCGTCAAATCCAAATCCAGCCTGGCGACACAGTTGTCTTCTCTTCTTCGCCAGTACCAGGAAATACAGTAAGTGTAAACAAGATCATCAACTTACTTTTCCGTGCAGGAGCAGAAGTTATACATGGTGCACTAAATAATATCCATACTTCTGGTCACGGTTCTCAGGAAGAACAAAAATTAATGCTACGTTTGATGAAGCCTAAATTCTTTATGCCGATTCACGGTGAATTCCGTATGTTGAAAATGCATACTCATCTAGCAGAAGATTGTGATGTTCCGCTTGAAAATACATTCGTTATGGAGAATGGTGACGTGTTAGCATTAAGTGCCAACGAAGCACATGTAGCAGGCCGTATTCCTTCAGGAGACGTTTATATTGACGGTAATGGTATTGGAGATATCGGCAATATCGTATTACGCGATCGACGCATTCTTTCTGAAGAAGGTTTAGTGATTGTTGTTGTAAGTGTGGATATGGAAAACCAAAAAATTGTTTCTGGTCCAGACATTATTTCACGAGGCTTTGTTTACATGCGTGAGTCAGGTACGATGATTAATGAAGCACAAAAAATGCTAAACCGTCACCTGAACGAGACAATTCAAAGCAAAACTCCTCAATGGACTGAGCTGAAAAATGAAATTACTGACGTTTTAGGACCATATTTATTTGAAAAAACAAAACGTCGCCCTATGATTTTACCAATCATTATGGAGGTTTAACCTCGTTACAAAAGACTACGCAAAATTGCGTAGTTTTTTTATTTGGCTGTTTTCGTATAGATTGTTGCTCTCTTGAAAATACTGAATATGGTTGAATATAATGCATTTTCAGGAGGCGTTCAATAATGTGGAGATATGTATATGAAGCAGTCGGAGAATTAGGAAAAGCAGATCGACTAGCCTTATTTAAGGCAATGAAACAAGATCTATATCCAAAAGAAGAAAATAAAATGGAAGAATTACTTCCTAAGATCAAGGAGTCTCGCTTTTCGTCTGGTTTAGGTTGTCTTCATTGTGGAAGTACTGCCGTAAAACGTAATGGTAAATATCGTTCTAGACAAAGATATTTATGTAAGGATTGTGGAAAAACATTTAATGATATGACAAATACGCCTTTTTCAGGTTCGCGTTATCCGGAAAAATGGATTGAATACATTAAAATGATGATAAACGGTGTTACATTACCGAAGATTTCAGACTCTTTAAAAATTCATATATCTACCGCTTTTTATTGGAGACATAAGATTTTAAACGCTTTAGGAAGTAACGGCTTCAACCAATTATCTGGCATCATTGAAAGTGATGAGACTTTCTTTCGTGAATCTTTAAAAGGTCGTAGATTTACACATCGTAAACCAAAAAAACGAGGAGAAAAGGATGAAAAACGAGGGATTTCAAATCAGAAAATTGCTGTAGTTGTAGCAAAAGATCGAAATAACAATATTATTGCGAGGATGGCGGGTAGAGGTCGTGTAAAAGCAGAAGAAATTGATGGGGTTATCGGGGATTATATAGCCCATTCTTCTTTGTTATGCACGGATACCGCAACCAATTATAAAAAATTTGCAGCAGCAAAAAATCTTAAACACGAAACAGTTAATCTTAATCAAAATCAACGAGTAAAAAAAGGGATATTCCATATACAACACGTTAATAACTTCCATCGCCGTTTGAAAGGATGGATGGAACGATTTAGGGAGTTGGTACGTATTATTTGGATAGTTACCTTTACTGGTATCGTTGGCTTGAGTTACATAAAAACTTGGCATTTGAAAATCGGGTAGAGCAAATGCTTATTTCAACTTGTCAAAAATCTAACTATTTCACAATTGAAGCAATAAGAAAAGGCAAAGAGCACCATTTATCAGATGCTTTTTAAGCGGATTCAGTGGCTTACTGTTATTCAATTAGCGAAGCAAAAAGAGGTTTTCGTTGAATTAATATGGTAAATTTTATAAAAGGTGGATTTTTTTATTGTTTCTCCTTATAATATACAATATATAAGCGTGTGTTTTTATACTACTAGATTTTTTGTAAGTAAAAGTGTGGGATGGTTAATTGAATTTTATTACTTGGTCAATTATTGCAGCAGAAATTGGTTTTTGGATTGTTATAATACTCGGTCTAACTTTACGTTATGTATATAACTTTAAAAAAATGGGATCGTTCTTTTTACTTCTAACACCCGTGATTGATATGTTTCTGTTAATCGTAACTGCTATAGATCTATTAAAGGGTGGAAATGCAACTAAGTCTCACGCAATTGCTGCTATCTATTTAGGTGTCTCGATTGCTTTAGGAAAGAGTATCGTTCGTTGGGCTGATGAAAGGTTCTTATACTACATAAAAAAAGACTGGTTTCGCATATGCTCGTAATTCTTTGAAAGGGTCTTTTCAGCATTTATTTGCATATATCATCGGAGCAGGATTTTTATTAATATTGATATACTTAGTAAATGATGCGGACCGTAGCTCTATACTTTTTGAAACACTAAAAGTATGGTCTTTAGTACTGGGAATTGATTTTATCATATCTATTTCATATTTCATATTTCATTTGGCCACGAGGAAAATAGTTATTTTACATTAGAAGTAAGTAAAATATTTTAAAAATAATGAATGTTTTTTCTTCAACTAACCAGAGCCTTCGTTAAATTTTCGATTTACGAAATATCAAACCGAAAAGACAGATTTATCCTACACATTAAATCTGTCTTTAACAGCAACAATCTTTGAGAAAACAGCCTTTTATTTTCATTTTTTCGAAACTCTTTGTTCTTTTTTTCGTATATAGTATAACGACTCTAAAATTCTTTTGACGACAATACGATTCGAAAATAAATTAGAGTAGTTCAAGAAATAGCTACTTAAATGGAATCATGTCCCTATTAAGTACTATTAGAAACTCTGCAATCACTTCTAATCACCTAGACTAATACATAATTGCCGCTAACACTTCAATTTTTCGCACAACATTCTTTAACCTTAACCAATTTCGCAGTGTCATAATTTTAGCTTTCGCACAGAAATTACTGAATGAAGATAAAAATAGGATCGCTCACCCGTTAAAGTGTGCAACCCTATCCTTATGTCTACATATTAAAGTATTTGCCTATTTTATAAGCAACCCAACGATAATCTGGCTGCAAGCGTATGTTTTCAATTAAACCTTTTAATATCGCTTTACTATAGGTTGGACTTTCGACTTGAAATTTTAATAATTCAAGTGACTCACGTTCTATAGAGTCTTCTAAGCCATCTAGATGTTGTTCGATCAATTCTAGCAAAGATTCCTGTGAAACTTCTTCATCAAAAGATTCTGCCGTTAATTGAACAAGCTCTTCGGTAATAAAAGGTATCGTCGTATTCCGTGCAATAATTTCCGTCTTTTCTGCTAGAGATTTTGCCAATTGATCTAAATCGAGCGGTATATCGGAAAAAATAAAAAGTTCCGAATAACTTTTCATAAATCCTTTAATGCAATACATAACATCGTATTTTGTGTCATGAAGTTCATCCTGATATAGCTGCTCAAGCATATAGATGATCGACTTAGACATCTCGACATCATAGGCAATTATTTTCTGAAACAATTCTTTTTTTGTAAGAAGTACTTTCTCATTAAAAAACACACGGGCAGATGCAGCATGATTTTTAAATGCTTGAAAAATACTTTTGTAAAATTCAACTAAAATGATATCTTTACTAAGTGAACTTCTGACTACTTGGTCAACGTCAGTGACAAACTGTTGTAGATAATACTCTACCATAGAAATTAGAAGCTCGTCTTTTGTTTTGAAAGATAAATAAAATGCACCTTTTGATATTCCACATCGTTCTGTAATTTGCTGTACAGATGTAGCTTCGAAGCCTTGTTCCGAGAATAGCTCCAACGCTTTTTCCATAATAAGTTGCTTTTTTAACATACTTTTAATACTCTCCTAATGTATTTCATTGACAAATGACCGATTAGTCATTAGTATAAATAACGAAATCTAGTTAGTCAATAAGGGGTAGGTGTAAAGGTGAAAGGTTTAGTTAATTTCGTGTTGAAAAACAAATTGGCAGTGTGGTTATTAACAATTATCATCACTGTCTCTGGTATTTATTCAGGTACAAAAATGAAAATGGAATCCATACCTGACATTTCTATACCGTATTTAATTGTAATGGGTGTTTATCCTGGCGCAACACCTGAACAGGTTATGAATGAGCTTTCCATACCATTTGAAAAATCAATAGAAAGCTTAGAAGATGTAAAAGCAGTTTACTCATCATCCTCTTCAAACGTAGCACAAGTTCAAGTTGAATATGACTATGGTATTGATATGGATGAGAAAAAGCGCCAATTAGAGTCTGCTTTAGATGGTATAAAATTACCTGAAGGTGCTCAAAAACCGACAGTTATGGCAATTAGCATGAATATGATGCCTGTTGTCGCTTTATCGGTTAGTAGCTCTAAGGAAGATATTGTTGGATTAACTTCAACAGTAGAAAACATTCTACTTCCTAAAATCGAAAAAATTGATGGCGTTGCTTCAGCAACTATCAATGGTCAGCACATTAATGAAGTATCATTTAAATATGATAAAGCAAAAATGGCTGAACTTGGCTTAACAGAAGATTCTGTCAAGCAAATGATTCAAGCAAGTGATATGTCACTTTCACTTGGTTTATATCAATTTACTGTTGGTGAACAGGCCGTTTCAGTAGATGGTAAAGTTAAATCTATCGATGAGTTAAAAGATTTAATGATTCCAGTTACACCTTCAGCTACAAATCCTTCACCATTCGTTCGCTTAGGCGATATTGCAAAGATTGAAGTCGAAGGTAAAGTACAATCCGTATCACGTACAAACGGCAAAGATGCGATTGCGATTCAAATCGTTAAAGCTCAAGATGCAAATACGGTAAAAGTCGTAAATGCAGTCAAGGATTTAATGAAAGACGAAGAAAAATCATTAGACGGCCTAAAAGTGGATATCTCACTTGACCAAGGTAAACCGATTGAAGATTCAGTCTTCACAATGATTGAAAAAGCATTATTCGGTGGCGCCATTGCCGTATTAATTATTTTACTATTTTTACGTGATTTCAAATCAACAATTATTTCGATTATTTCTATCCCAGTTTCAGTATTCATGGCATTACTACTATTAAACTGGATGGATATCACATTAAACATTATGACTCTCGGCGCGATTACCGTGGCGATTGGTCGTGTAATCGATGACTCCATTGTAGTTGTTGAAAATATTTACCGACGTATCCATTTAAAAGAAGAAAAATTAACAGGTCGTGCTCTTATTCGTGAAGCGACAATTGAAATGTTCAAACCAATCCTTTCTTCTACATTAGTAACTGTGGCAGTATTTGCTCCACTAATGTTTGTAGGCGGTATGGTTGGTGAATTATTTATACCGTTTGCGCTAACAATGTCATTTGCGCTAGGTGCTTCATTAATAGTTGCGATTACAATTGTTCCAGCTTTATCTCACTTCCTATTCCGTAAAAAAATATATGGTGAGAAAAAAGAAAGTCAACATAAAGAAGTTGGTAAGCTAGCTCTTTGGTATAAAGGTGTATTAGCGAAAGCATTAAATCATAAAATCATTACATCAGTTATAGCGATTGTAATGCTTGTTGGTTCTCTTGCTTTAACACCACTAATTGGCTTTAGTTTCATGGGCTCACAAGAAGATAAGGTTATGTACTTAACTTATACTCCTGGTACAGGCGAGCTAATGAAAGATACAGAAGCAAATGTTGCAAAAGTAGAAAAAGAATTAATGAAACGTGATGACGTTAATATTTTACAAGTTTCTATCAATGACCCTAAACATGTTGATCCTTCAGCAATGATGATGGGTGGCGGTGCTGGTGGTGCCTTAATGTACCTCATCTTCGATCCAGATATGAAGGACTTCCCTGAAGCACGTCAAGAAGTAGAAGACTATGTAACTAACATCGGTCAATCAGGAGAATGGAAATCTCAAAACTTCTCATCAATGTCGACGTCTTCAAATGAAGTAAGTTACACATTATATAGTGAAGATCTAGATAAGCTTCGCACAGCAGTGAAACAAGTGGAAGGTGCATTAAAAGAAGTTGACGGTTTAGAAGAAATTAAATCTGATACTGAAGATCCATTTGTTGAGAATACCTTAAAAGTAGATCAAAAGAATGTTCTACAATACGGTTTAACTACTGCACAAATTGTAATGGCTTTAAATGAAAACACATCACCAGAAGTTCTAACTAAAGTTCAGTATGATGGTGAAGATATTGATGTTATTGTACAACGTGAAGAAAAAGCGGCAGCTAAATCTCTTGACGATGTATTAGCTACTAAAATCCAAACAGCTTTAGGCACAACAATGACGATCGGTGAGTTAGTAAAAGTAGAAGAAGGTACTACATTAAACTCATTATCTCGCTCAAAAGGTGAATACTTCGCAAAAGTTTCTGGCACGATTATCGGTGACGATATTTCAAAAGCAACTTCAGCTGCTGATAAAGAAATCGATAAATTAGATTTACCTAAAGGTGTAACGACTGGCATTGGAGGCGTTGCTGCAGACATGCAAGAAACGTTCACACAGTTAGGAATTGCTATGTTAGCTGCTATCGCGATTGTTTACTTCATCCTAGTAGTAACATTCGGTGAAGGTTTAGCACCATTTGCTATTCTGTTCTCACTTCCATTCGCAGTAATTGGTGCATTTGTCGGCTTGTACGTCACAAATCAAACAATCTCTGTTTCTGTTATGATGGGATTATTAATGCTGATAGGTATCGTTGTAACGAACGCCATCGTATTAGTAGACCGCATTATCCATATGGAACGTGACGGACTTGTTATGCGCGAGGCAATTTTAGAGGCTGGTGCAACTCGTTTACGTCCAATCCTAATGACTGCCATAGCAACAATCGGTGCGATGATTCCAATGGCACTTGGTAATGGTGGCAGTGGTCTAATTTCAAAAGACCTTGCAATTACCGTAATCGGTGGTCTACTATCTTCAACATTATTAACATTAGTAGTTGTACCAATCGTTTATGAAATGCTATCTAAAATGTTAAAGAAAAACCGAAAAGACGTTAAAGATAATTAATAAATACACGTAAAAAGGGCTCTCCATTGTAGGAGGCCCTTTTTTCTATGTATTGATATCATCACCTTAGCGTGAGCTGATTTCCGTTACAATTGGGCGCTTTGTTGCTGCCGCGCAGAGCAAAGCTTTGGTTTACTCTTCCTGTGACATCGGAAAAGAAATAAGGTTATGAAAGACTTTTGTAATATTTACGAAAGATTTTTGAAAGATTTAATAGATATGATGTAGTTGATCTTAATAGTAGATGTTTTAACTCATCTAGAAACCAAGGAGGAAAATGATGATGAAGAAAAAGAAATTGAAGCCAGCATTTGCTGTATTAAGTAGTGTAGCAATGGCATTGACTTTGGGATCCCCTGCTTTAGCAGAAGTACAACAGCCAAGTCCGGATAGTAAAGTTGAGAAATTTAATGAGAATGCAAATGTAAAAGAAGAAAAAGCTGTTCTTGGGACTGACGGAAAAAAAGGACAGATTTCTACTGAAAAAATTGAAGTACAAAATAATGATTGGGATAACGATGGCATCCCTAATGATTTAGAGACAGAAGGATATAAAATTGAGTTTAATTACCAAACTGGAAAAAATGAAGTGAGTGCATGGGATCCAGAGAAAGATAAAGGAAAATTAAAATTCATTACTAATCCTATGAGTGCAAATTCTGATGGAGATCCTTTTTCAGATGCGTATGAAGTTCAGTATTTTGGCAGTGATTCTGATACAGATTTCAACCCAATGGTTGCCAATATGCCGAATTTACAAATTGGAATTAAACGTATTGGAGTTACTCCTATTAAGGAAATTACAGATTCAAAAGGTGGATCTATTAATAAAGGCTGGGAGAAAAGCGTATCGACGCAGCATTCTTTTAATGTTGGTTTAACTGTAGGAGGCGGTGTTGAAGGTTCAGCAGCGGGTCCTGTACCAAAAGCCGATGCTTCATTAAATGTAGGCTATGGATACTCAAAAACTGATACGGAAACAGAAAGCTATTCTAATAATTTTGATTGGTCGACTGCAACAACAGTTGATACAGCAAAAGCAGCAAAAGTAAGCTTACAGTTAGAATATAAAAACGTAGGTACAGCATCAGCTGAAAACGTTTCTCCTCACTTTAACATTCGCTTAGGAGACAAAATCATCAATACAGTAAAGGCGACGCAAGATCGTTATAAAGCACAGCACTTAAGCACAGAAAAAGGCGGAAGAAATAAAACAGAAATATTAATTGACAGTTTAGAAGGTCAAGCAGATGTAAATATTTACTTAACGCTAGATGAATTAAAAGCTGTTGAACAAGGTGCACTTCTGTCTGTTGAAGTATTACCTACGAGTACAATGGACGTGTCTATTGAGCAAGATGGAGATTTTAAAAACTTAGGAGATGCAGGGAAATATGAAGCGCGTGTAAATGCGTCTACTGCATTATTAGAAACTGATATTGGGAATAAGCCGAAGTTTAGAGTGTATGCACCAGAAGGTTTGGGTAGTAATAATGTAACCTTTAATGAAGTATTCAAGCACATCAATGTAGATTCTAAGAAAACAAATGAATTTGTATACAGGTACGGTGAAGACCAAGTTATCGTTGCGAAGGAAAATCTAGAACATGTAAAAGAAACTGGTTTAACAAAAGATTTTCAAGGTGGTATTTTTGAAAAACTACAACCACCAACATTATCATATAGTGCGTATGATCCAATTAAGGAAAAGTTGTATGCGGCAGTCGTACCGGGCTTATTTGGAGCAAGTAATGAAATAACTGCTACTTTTGAAAAGAAAAATTCTAATTCAACACAACAAGTAACATTGGTGAAAAATGGAAATATATATGAGTCTAAAGAAACTGTAAGTTTGAATCAATTCGATCCATCAAAAGAAGTTACATTTGAAATCAATGACGCACAAAAGAAACTTCCAACACAAAAAACTTCTACAGTCGTTAAGTATAATAAAGAGTTTGATAATTTATTAGTAGATAATAAAGGTGAATTTATTGTAGAAGGAAAAGAATATTATTTGAAAACAACTGCTAACTTACCTAACGGTGTAAACGAAGAATGGAGAGCAGCGCAGATATTCCAAAATATAAGCGGGAAATATGTGCACTTTAGTTTAAAAGGGAACAATTGGGATGGATTAAGACTTGGGCCGAAAAAACAAGCAATACACGGGCCTGATATTGAAGCTACATCAGTCATCATTGAGAGAAAAGGTCAATCTAAACCAGGAGAGCCAATTCGAAAGGATGAAGAAGTATTCCTTAAGTTTACGAATAGTACTCATGGTGGCTATCAGTATCTTAACGTTGGAAATGGATATGATTATAGCTGGTTAGACCAAGAACGTAATAGATCAACAATTAAATTAGAGAAACTTCCAGATGAAAATAGCTTCTATTTAAAATCTGATTCAACTTACATCACATATAGAAATAATGACTGGTTTAGTAGTGTTGCAGATAACGGGATTGCCCCAATTGTATTCGGTTATGAAAATGTTTTAAAACCTGAACATACAACTTCACCAGGCGAGAACCATAAATGGGAATTAGAAAGCATTGAGTAAAGTAAGAAGTCATAAGACTGCAAAGCGTTTCTTTCAGAAAGCTTTGCAGTCTATTTCTATTTTTTGTGAGCATCTGGCTACGTGGAGAAGATTTCTATGCTGAAAACTGCAACGAGAAAACTCATTCCATCTCTTTCTTTAAGTTTTTTAATCCATATAGTACTTTTATATATTATTGCTTTTTCTGTTATAACAGCTCTTGCAGTCAATTTTGGAATGGTTATCATAACAAGTGTCTTTTGCTATACATGACGCTATAAAAATTAAGACCTAAGTAAGTGTTGCATATATGTTAATTTTTGCAACACTTACTGTTGGTACGTATTAACTTGTTTAATCATCCTTACGCTTAGCATACATAGTGCTAGTTAAATTGTGTCTAAACGTACGTACGGTGACCCCTTGTAACTCCCATGGGATTGGAATGCATGACCATAAGTATTACCAGACAGACGTACTTCATTTTTTCGCTTATAAATGAAAAACCGCTCAGAAAATTAGATACATTGATTTCTGACCAAAAAGTCCTTCAATCACATTATTTCTTTTCTAGTATAACGGGAATAGTAAACCAAAATTCACATCCCCGTTTCCCATCTTGACGGTCCTGAACACCAATTTGTCCTTTATGCATTTCAACTAGCGATTTTGCAATGGCTAAACCAAGTCCAGAACCTCCAGATTGTGAGCTTCTTGATGGGTCTGTTCTGAAAAAGCGTTCAAATATACGTAATTGATCATCGGAGGAAATACCTTCTCCTTCATCACGCAAGGTGAATTGAACTTGCTGCTTCTGTTTATTTTCCTCAACAATTAATTCGATAGCTCCACATGTAGGAGAATGCCGAATCGCGTTATGCAACAAATTATTGATAACTCGTGCTATTTTACATGGCATAATCCAAAGTCGTGGTAATGTCTCAGAAACGTACAATTGTAAATCAATCTCTTTATCTTGCAATAAGATAGCATGTGAATCTATTACTTTTAATAGAATACTATCTACATGTATTAAACTAGGATTAAAAACTTCTTGTCCAAGTTCTAACTTAGAAAGGTCAAACAAATCATTAATTAATCCGCTTAATCGTTGTATATCATTTAGGATTGTCGTTAAATATTGTTGTTTCATATCAGGGTCTTCAATTAAACCATCTTGTAACGCTTCTACCATCAATTGTATGCTAGCCATAGGAGTTCGTAGGTCATGGGAAATATTAGCAATAAGCTCTGTACGTGCTTTTTCTCCTTTTTCTAACTTAGCAAAGCTTTCGTCTAGTTTTTTGGCCATTTCTCGAAAAGCTTTCGCTAATTCTTTAAACTCTTCCGGTTCTTTCCCTATTATGTACATCGTTCCAAATTGTCTATCACTAAATTGTTTGGTCAAGGCAATTAAATTTTGAATAGACCTCATAATAGGGCGTGTCATTAACCAATAAATCATCGTAGAAATAATCATTGCTACAATTATAATTACTATTAATAACCGTGTTTGTTCTGGTCTAAGTAACATTTGCCTTTCACTATACCATATAGAAATTACCATAATACCCGTGCTTAATAGATTCATCAATAAAAGTTGATTTCGTAACTTCACTTATCATTTCCTCCATCTGATTCAAAGCAATAACCGATGCCCCAAACTGTGTGAATCCAACGGTTCTTTGTTGCATGCTTCTCCAACTTTTCACGTAAACGACTCATTAATACAGTTACTGTATTTGTACATCCTTCATACTCAAATCCCCAAATCTGTTCAAGAAGTTGAGATCGTGAAAACACCTGTTTAGGATGTTTTGCCATGAGATAAAGCACATCAAACTCTTTCACTGTTAGCTCTATTTCATATCGACAAACAAATACACGTCTTTTCGTTGGATCAATTTTCAAATCTAGAAACTCTATCATTCCAGATGCAGGCTCTTTTCCTTGAATTGTTACTTGACTTCCTCTTCTTAATATAATTTGTACCCTCAATACTAATTCACGAGGTGAAAAGGGTTTTGTTACATAATCATCCGCTCCCATTGTTAATCCTAAAATCCGCTCTCTTTCTTCTCCTCTCGCGGTTAACATAATAATAGGTACATTAGAATGTTGGCGAATTTCCTCACATAGTTCCCATCCATCTTTTTCTGGCATCATCAAATCTAAAATAATTAGATCTGGTTGGTATTGTTGAAATACATTCCATCCTTCTGTTCCGTTCACAGCAGTGTATACTTCATACCCTTCTCTTTCTAAGTACCGTTTACATATCTCTCGTATATTATCTTCATTTTCTATAATTGCAATTCTTGTTTTCATACATTCCGTCTCCTCTGTTCCTTCATTAATAAACGAAAGATATCTTTCCCGTATTCACTTATTATGTAAGTATTGAAAATGTACTTCCTAATTGTTAGTCCCATAATTTAATCCACGAATGATATAACATCAAAATTCGTAAGTTTATCTTAGTTTATATTCCTTTCATTTTTCTTTTAAAAGTCTAATATATAAAATAATACTTAAAATGAATGTCCGCTAATGCTTAACGTAAGTTTTGATTCCATTGCTACACAAACTCCAAAGGTAGTAAAATAAATAACCGGTTCCTTAACGTACGGGGAACTGGCTAAAATGTGTCAAGATTGTGTAAAAATGTACAAATTTTTTTCGATAAGGTAACCCCTTGTAGGTAAACATCGTTCAATGAATTTACTTCAAATTCTTTTATTACATTTACTCCTCCTACATCAGTCATAGAACGACAGTTATCGTCTTTTTTATATTCCGTTGTTTTATTGAAATTGTTCGAATTGATTGGCTTTCCATCGTTTTTGATTTTCTACTAGGTATTGCTCAACTGCTATTAATCGATTCATCAACTCTTCTTTGAACAACTTCAAATACTTCGTTTTTACGGCCCATCTAAATCTCGTTCAGAAGAAATTCGTCTTGTAGTGGATTCATCCCATTTGGGAGGTGGTATGGGCTTTTTACGCACCTGATTGACTTAATAAGTGTGGCTCTTATTCCCTTTTAAAACATGAAATCGGCTTAACAAAACTTAAATATTTTATTTAATATCAACCTTGATCTAAGTAAAGCACCACGTTAGTTGAATAAAATACTTTCATTCTAGGAAACCAAAAGCCGTTAGCTAATTATATCTATTAACGGCAATTATCCATTTCCAATGAAATATATCCTAGTTACGTCGAAGTTTTTGGCTAACTGTATTTACAAAGTTTAAACCTTATTTAAAGGGTTATTTATTAATTTCTAACAAGTTTAGTGGATCTGTATCTCTTTCATCTACAAAATACTTTCCAATTAATGCTCGAATTTTTCCTGCTACATCTGCACGTTCAATGTTTTCTTTCGCATAATGTTTCACGTCATTATTGCCTACGCATACACTATGTACTGCATGTTCAAACAAGCATTGATCGTTACTATCGTTTCCAAATGCAATAAACTGTTGAATATTCAACAGTTGAAGTCCTCTAACTTTATTAATACCTAGAGGGCTAATATCGATGGCATGCTCTGTTTTATAGTGTGTGACTGTAACAGGAATTACTTGAAGAGCTTCTAATACTTCTTCATTCGGTTGGAATAAAACTAATTTGCAAACTGGCAGTAATTGTTCCAATGGAATGTTCGTTGAATTAGTTTTATCGATATTTTGATAAATAGGATGTACAACATTACCTGAAAAGGCGTAATTCCACTGACCATCTGCTAAAAATTCTAATTGATGTAGATGAATGAGTTCAATGAGTTTGTCTAATATTTGTTGTTCGAAATGTATCACTTGAATATGCCCATGATCATAAGTAAATGTACCATTCCCTCCAACTATTAGACCTTTATGAAAGCTTTTAGGTATAACAGGTAATAAATCACGAATCGGCCTAGCTGAGGCAAAAATCACTTGATGCCCTGCAAACTTTAATTCTTGAAGTGCATCAATTATTTCTCTATCGATACTCTTGCCATTAAAACAAAGTGTTCCATCTAAATCGAATACAAAGTTCATTTGAATCCCTACCTCTTTATTAATTGACTATAACTATATTAAAATAAACAAAAACAAACAATAAAGGACAGATGTCCCGGAGGGAAAAATGAGTCAAAATCTATTTCGATCTATATATAGCTACACTTTATCAAAAGATCTAATATCGTCCATTTTTGTACGTACTTTTCAACCTAATGAAATTATTTTAAAAGCAGGGGACAAGATAGATGGCTTATATTTTTTACTTTCAGGTAGATATATGGTGTCTAGCTTAGAAGTGACTGGAAAAGAATTACTACTACGCTACTGTCAACAACCAGCGATTATGGGTGATATCGAAATCTTTGAAGATTGCTTAGTTGCATCAAACTGTATTGCAACAGAGCCGTGTGAAATATTATTTATTCCTTTAGAAGTGTATGAATCAAATTTAAAATTTGATAGTAAATTTAATCAACTATTGTTGAAAGAGCTAGCCTATAAGCTTTTAACTTGCACCATTTCATCAAAAGTAAATGCACTCTCACCAGTAAGCGTACGTCTAGCTGCTTATTTATGCTCGGTTGAATTCCCTTCACATGTAAATCATTATATAAAAACAAATTCTTTAGATGATGTTGCCTCATTGATTGGTACTACAAAAAGACATCTAAATAGAATACTAAAGGACTGGACAGAGAAAGGGATTATCAAACGAGAAGAAAATGAAATTCAAATTTTAGATTGGGACAAGATTAAAGAAATCTCGGAAAATGTACGGTTTGAATAGTTTTAAATCGCGAAAAATTGTATAAAACGTTCTAATTTTAACAAAACCTTTTTAACCGAGGTTAATTGCATTTTTTCAATTAGTTTGTTCAACTAAACTGCGCAGTTAGTTCAATAAGAATTAAACAACTTAAAAAGATTCTTTATTTCCTACATTTAGTGTACCGAACGCTAACAAAAGAATCTTTTAGAATACATAAAACCAATGCTTAAAACCTCAAAAAAGGCTTAGGATCAGCTCCTAAGCCTTTCTATTATTGAGTAATGCTTGATTAGAAATCAGATTTTTTTAATTGCTAATTTAAACAAATTCCATTCCGAAAAATATTAATCAAAATTGAGTTTAACCTTTTTTATTTAGTATTAGATTTTTAATAAAGTTTGATTATTTATGTACTCCTTATTTCACTAAAGCACCCCGTTGAATAAGAGTTAGCAACAGGAGGAAAAAAGAATGACAACAGTTTTATTTGTAAAAGCAAACAATCGCCCCGCAAGCCAAGCGGTGAGTGTGAAATTATATGAGGCCTTTTTAGCAAGCTTTAAAGAATCAGGCGGATGTCACAGAATCGGAAAGGAGTTCATTGTGCAAGTACAAAGCCGATTCCGGACGCAATTATGACGGGGCATAGTTGATTTTACAACCATTCCTCAATACAATAGACTTTTTTGGCCGTTGCATCTAATCTTACTTGTTTTCCTATAGCAATTGGATGCATCGGATGTGTATGACATATATCAAATTCTGCTAAGATAGGTATATCAATGCCGTCTAGCTGTTCAAGCAGTACTTCATATGGTTTACGCCCTGTTTCTAAGTCATCATAACATTCATGCTTACCTAAAATAACGCCACCTATTTTTTCAAATACTCCATGCAATTTCAGCATTGCAAAATTCTTCTCAACGATAGCCGTATTTTTAGCGCAATCTTCTATTAATAAGATATCTCCATTATTAATTTTCGGGAAATAAGATGTACCAATGAATCCATACATGGCATTGACATTGCCGCCGATTAATCTACCCTCAGCAACGCCTTCTTGAACCGTCACCCATTCATTCTTATATAACTTTTTTTCCACCGTTTTTTCTAGCCAATTGACGGGTTCATCTGACCAGTATGTAGGCATCGGAATTTCATAATGTGATTCTTGTGATTTAAAGAAATAGTTCTCGAAGAATTGATATGTATCATTGACTAATGGCTCAAATTCACCAAAGGAAGGAACTAATGCTGGACCGTAATAAGTTGTAATTCCTGTTTTTGCATAAAGTGCGAGTAAAATTGCCGTTGCGTCAGAATAACCAACTACGATTTTCGGATTGTTCCGAAACGCCTCATAGTCGATATATGGCAGTATACTATTTGAATTTGTACCACCTATTGTCGACATGATAATGTGGACGTTTGGATCACGTAATAATTCATTCAATTCCTCTGCACGCTCTTTAGGAGTGCCAGAGCGATAGATATCAGCTTTGCCTGTCAGACTACCTTCAATTAGATTAATATTTTTTTGTTCAAGAAAAGCTTTTGCACGCTTATATCGAGAAGTTGCATTGACGGATGCGGGTGAAGATGGTGAAAAAATACCGATATTAATACTTCTAGTGTTTCTTCTAGAATTCATATACACACACCCTTTGTATTACAATAATTTTGCCATAAAATATTCATCAATGTACTCACCATCAACATATAAGGAATGTCTTTTAGTCCCCTCAATTTCAAACCCCATTTTTTCATATAACGCTACGCCAGCAGTGTTGTTCCCCATTACTGTCAGTTCCAAACGATGCATGCCCTTTTCTTTTGCCCAATCGTCTAGGTGACTAAATAATGCAGTACCAATCTTTCTTCCTCTAAAATCACTATGGATACCAACGACAATATAGGCTCGATGTGAAACTCTAGATGGCATATTATTACCTTGTACAATTAAATAACCAACTACATTCTTTTCTATTTCAGCAATAAATAAAGCCGAATGACTGTTATTATTAATATTCTCAATAAATTTTGTAAATTGTTCAGACTCTAACTTTCGTTCACCAGGCCCGAATAACATAAAATTAGACTCTTCCGCATTTTTTATGACAGCTATGACCTGTTCAGCATCTTCACGTATTGCCTCTCTTATTAACATTTTTATTAACTCCCTTCTTTATCAATTATGCCTCGACATAATTCCGTGACATCCGCCGGAGGCTTTGGGCCAACAGATGTTTTTTGTACCGCAAGCGTAGCGACAGGTACAGATGTTTTTTGTGCGAAAGCGTAGCGTCAGCCGCAGATGTTTTTTGCGCGAAAGCGTAGCGTCAGCCGCAGATGTTTTTTGCGCGAAAGCGTAGCGTCAGCCGCAGATGTTTTTTGCGCGAAAGCGTAGCGTCAGCCGCAGATGTTTTTTGCGCGAAAGCGTAGCGTCAGCCGCAGATGTTTTTTGCGCGAAAGCGTAGCGTCAGCCGCAGATGTTTTTTGCGCGAAAGCGTAGCGTCAGCCGCAGATGTTTTTTGCGCGAAAGCGTAGCGTCAGCCGCAGATGTTTTTTGCGCGAAAGCGTAGCGTCAGCCGCAGATGTTTTTTGCGCGAAAGCGTAGCGTCAGCCGCAGATGTTTTTTGCGCGAAAGCGTAGCGTCAACCGCAGATGTTTGGACACCCGCTGAAAGAAGTTAAAATTTAGTGACATGTATCATCAAATCTTTCGTATTCATTTGAATTTCACCACCGATAGGAAACGTAAATATTGGCTGTGTATGTCCAAAATCAACATCATAAAGTACCGGTATATTTCTTAAACTTGGATGCTTGTCTAAAATAAAATGTAATTGCTCCTCTGTCATATTTGAATCTCTTTGGAAACGTCCTATCGCAATACCTTTAATATTGCTAGTAGCTTGAATGCTGAAGATCGCATTCAAAAATATATCGACCAAATGATACATTAAAGCCTAACTCTTCAAGTTTTTTCTTTGTTTAGCTCCGTCTACTGTCATGATTGTTGCGCTACGACTAGGTGCGATAACCCGTATCTCATCACCTATTGTTAATTTATTCGGAATACGCAAACCGCCCTCACCCCTGCTTTAAAAAAGTTTAAATAAATCCATGCAAGATTGTCTTTCTAATCCGTTCAGCTATCTCATTTGGATTGGTGAGAGGCAAAAAATGATAGCTATTAGGAATAATCTCAACTTGTGCATTCGGTTGTCTTTTTTGAAATCTATCTAACTTCTTATGTTGCAAATTATCCGAATGTTCATCTGCCAATAGTAATAACACCGGCAAAGGAATTTCATTTTCTATACAGTAATTATTTTTTTCAACTGCTTTAGACAAATCATTTAAGGCTTTTACATTGCTGTGATGGTAAAAGATATTATTTTTTTCAACAAAATTATGAAGGAAATAATTATACGAATATTCTTTATTTTCAGTAGATAGGTTTCCCATATTCTTTACTTCTTCATGTATAGCCTCCTGTAATTCTTCTAATCGTTCAATGATAGGTAATTGTATTTCTGCTTCATCACCAGGATGATATTCACCTATAAAATAATATCCACCGTCTAACAATGTTAATGATTTAACCGAATTAGGATAGTTAGTATAAAAATTTTGAATGATCCATGCACCTATTGAATTTCCAAGAAAATGAGCTTTAGTAATTTTTAAATACTCCATAATTTCCTTTATCGTATTGTTATACGACCGTAATGAAAAATCATTATCTAGTTGACCATTATGGCCCGGTAAATCAATTGCTATAATATGGACTTCCGGTAAGATACTGGCTAATGCTGCATACATTTCTTTACGTTCACCAAGCGCAGGTATCGCAATTATTACCTCTTTATTCTGAAATGCATTGTATTGTATATAATTTTTCAAGGTACTACTCCTCCCCCTAATTCACTTACAGTTTGAGCCTTTCTCTGCCTCGTAAAGGTTCTATATAAAAAATTTAGATACTAATCAACACTTAACTCAAAACTAAAATTGTCTCTATTATTGCAAAGCTTTAATGGAAAATCAAATGCGAAATTACATTTTTTCATATTCTTTTGTTCATAATGTTTCAGGAGATGTTTGTTATTTATCAGCGATTCCGGCCATTTTATCAGCGATGTCCATTGTTCTTCCAGCGATAAAAATTCATCAAAAAAAGATGCATTGCAAAGTAATTTTGCAATGCATCTTTTTTGATTGGCCTAGCGAATACTTAATTATGCTAGCGCGATTATCTATTTTCTCTTTTTACTAATTAATAAAGTGACCTGTGCCATTGTAAATGGCAATGAAGATTTCTTTCGATATGCTATATACTTTGGCTCCCAAAAATCTGCATATTTTAATTTAAAGTTTTTTAATCCTTTAAAATGATAGAAATGCTGCCCATGTAAAAATATTTGAGCTGCAATTTTTTCACTTAAAAAGGAATACCTAGACTTTCCGACGTTTGACAAAGGTGACATCCCCATATTAAAAACACGGTAGCCTTCTGCTTTTGCCCATTCAAAGAGCGAGAGGAAAATGAAATCCATCGTTCCAGATGGTGCTCCCGGCTTAAAACGCATTAGATCTACAGAGACTCTTTCGCCATTATCGTACATTGGCATGACACTAGCAAAGCCAATTACTCCTTCTGTACCACGTAAAACGGCAATATTTGAAGTGTTTAAATAGTGTTCATTAAAAAAGCCAAGAGAAAAGCCTTTTTCTGCCCTTCCCTGCAACCATTTCGTTGATACTTCTTGCAATTCATTCATTAATTCCCGTGAGTAAGGAGGGTTTACTATTTCAACTGTAAAATTTTCTCGCTCAAATTTATTTTTTACAGCTCGACGTCCCTTCATTCCCTTACCAGCAAGTGAAAACTTATCTAAGTCTACAAAAGCTTCCTCGCCAAGCTTAAAAAAACTATAACCATGCTCATGTAACGGAGGAAAAATTTTATTGTTAATTTCATAAAAGACTGGTGTATAGCCATGCCTATCCGCCATTTCCAAAAACTCCTGAATAGCAGATAAAAAATCAGATTCATTTCCCACTGGATCTCCTAGTACAACAGTCTTATCAGCATAGATTTGATAAGAAAATAAAACTGTACCTTCTTTATTCCAATGTACAAATTTATCATGTAAAAAAATCAAATGTGAATACTCTGTCCCTTTATAGGTCATCAAATGATTTTTAATTCTCTCTTCTTGCTCACTTGATAAAAGCTTTTCCATCTTCTTAGGTGCACGGATAAAATAACCTATATAAAAAATGACAATTGCTATTAGGATACCAATTACTGCACTATAAAATAAGTCTCGGTAATCGGTAATGATGTATTCCTGCAAAGCTGCTGGAATATGGATTTTGGCAGTAGGTAAGTTCACATAACCAATCAATACATACATCACTGTAATGATTGTCACTGCAGCAAGGTCAAATATAACTATTCCCCATGTTAAAACGTTACTTTCACGGTAAAATTGTTTTTTTGAGGCAACTAAAAGCACTGCGACAATCAGTAAAAAAATAGCTTCTTCATAATCTAAGCCTTTAAAAATTGAAAAAATGGCAGAACTACTTAGCACAATAAGGCAAAGCTGATATGCTCTTTTTACTTTATATTTAATCCCCCTACATAACCCTAAGAGAATAAAGCCAGCTGCAACAGTCATTTGATGAGAGACATGCATGATTGGCGAAGATAAAAATTCCTGAGCTATTTTTAATCTACTTAAAATACCTGGCACCGAAGCTGATAGCAATAATACAATGCCGGAGAGAAATACCAATATCGTTAATGACATGTGACTAAGCTTCTGAAAAATAACATTTGGTAAGTCATCCCATGATTGATTCCAACGATTCCAATACTCTTTTACAAATAAAAGAGCTGAAACTAAAAAAGGAAGCACAAAGTATCCAACACGGTACAAAATTAAAAGAAAAAGCACTTTTTCATCAGCGATTCCTAAACTTTGAGTCCCCCATAAAAAAACAAGGTCAAATGAACCAACTCCACCAGGAATCATACTGACAATGCCCGCACAAGAAGCAATTAAAAATATGGGAATTAAATTGGATAATTCTATTGGGATCTTCAAAATGAAAGTTAATATCCAGATAACTAAAAAGACTGCAACCCATTCAGTTACGGAAGTTGTTATAAGTTGAAAAGAGATTTTGGGATTTATAGAACCTTCTTTTTTATTGCGAATGATGAGCATAGCAATAAATATCGGAACATATAAGCTGACAAGAATAACGGCTATCTTTAACCATCTTACTTCTTTTAGCAATGGGAAGTCCCAAAAGAATAAATACATAATCCATGCTAACAGTGAAATCCCCGTTAAATAAAAGAGTGTTACGGAGGCTATGCTTTTTAACAAGTCTTCCTTATCCTCTTTATATTTCGAATAGAAATAATTACGCAGAAATACACCAACTAAACCACCAAAGCCTATAAGATTTGAGAAGGTATTCACAATAAATGAATGATTCAGCAAAATACGTTTGTTTATATTAATTCCTAATATTTTCACTAAAATAACATCATAAAAAATCATTGGTGTAATTGCACAGAAGGTGATAAAAAGAATAAATAAGAGCTCCCATACCTGCAATTCACTCACTTCTTTCCGAAGTAAATGAACATCTATCCCACTTATCGTTTGTAGAATTTCATAAATCGCTATTGCTAAAAACGCTACTGGAAATAAAATTTTCAAAAATTTAAAAAGCGACTCTTTTTGAACGTTGAACATATGTGTTAAACCTACTCCCCATTAGCTTTCTAAAATCAATTATATCTTTAATTTCCATAATAAATCCTCCGAAGAATAACATACCATTATTGTAACGGATTCTCTGCTATATGTATCGTCAAAGTAAATTGCCTATCGTTATAAAGCACCTCTACTGAGTCTATTTGCTGCATCCCAAAATCTAATCATATTTGTGTAAAAGCAAATGATGCTTCTAATATCCCTTTAGTTTCTATGGTTGCCCTATAAAAGATGTATTAAACAGCATTATAAGACAAGACACTCATTTCAGAATCCGTGACATCCGCCGGAGGCTTAAGGCCAAAATAAAGTTTGTCACTCAGTCAAGTGTTGTTGCTGTCACTTCGCTTTCGCTACAAAAAACATGTGCTGAAGAAACATTTCTTCTTGTTGGACGATCAAATCTCGTTGTTCAGGTAAAATTAAATTTTAATGATATTTATGCAAATTTTTATACATGCTGCAGCTGGTGATCCAATCGAAAAAAGGCAGTAACGACAAAAGTTTGCTCTTTATCGTTACTGCCTAATTCTAATGGCTATCTTAATTATGTTTTGGGGGCTAGTTTGTTTTCATACTACTTAAACGATATATAAAGGTTTTCTCCATTATTTATACAGTATTTCTATCAGATTTTATACGCTCTGTGCTGATTTAACAAGGATGTATAAAAATTGCATACATCATTTCAGGCTTGTTTTTATAGAAGTGTTGTATTAATGGGCTATATTTTACCTCGATAACTTAAGCTAAATATAATATCGATGGATAGGACGTCCTACACTTCCATATTGTATATCCACCTTTAATAAACTTTGTTTTTCTAAAAAATCCAAATAACGTCGAGCTGTTACACGGGCCGTCCCAATGAAGTTGGACACTTCTTCCGCTGATACTGCCTCGTTACTTTCTTGAATATAGGCAAGTACCTTGTCTAATGTCGCTCTGTTAAAACCCTTTGGTAGCTCGTCAATAATTATTGTCTCAGTGATTGGAGGAACAACTATTTGCTCAGGGATACGTTGCTGCATTAGATTATCCACATCATGCTGTGTTAGATCTTGCATACCACTTATTTTCTTTCTATAAGCTCGATAATTCTTTAAAGTTTGTTCAATTCTTTCAAAGGTAAAAGGTTTCATAATATAATCATAGACACCTAGGTGTAATATTCTCTGCACAGTAGACATATCATTCGCAGCAGTTACGGCAATAACATCAACTGGAATATGTTCTTCACGAATTTTTCCTAGCGTAATAATGCCATCCTGCTCAGGCATAAAAATATCCATAAAGACAAGTTCAGGGTTTAATTGCTTAATCTTCTCTATCCCTTCTATCCCATTACCAGCATAGCCTATCATAGAAAATCCTTTGATTTGCTCAATAAATTGCCTGTTCACTTCTCGTACCATTGGATCATCTTCAATTAATAACACATTTATTACATCCATCTACTCTTCCCCTAACTCAAATAAAATTAAGAAGCTTGTCCCATTCATAAATTCACTCACTACTTCAATATCGCCATTACCTTTTCTTATAATTTCATGTATTAAATGCAAGCCGATACCACGATTCTCACTTGCCTTTGTAGAAAATCCATTTTCAAACATACGAGCTTGTACTCCTTCAGACATCCCTATTCCATTATCAGAAACAGCAATTGCTAGTACACCGTCATGCTCATCTACAGAAATCGCTACATATTTATCATTCTTTGAAAGAACATTTAGTGCTTCAAAGGCATTTTCAATTAAATTTCCTAACAATACAACAAAATCATGGTGATCTAATAATGGTGGGAAGCGTTTAAAATGACTTTTCCGATCAATTTCTACTTGTATGCCTAATTCCTTGCCATAACTAACTTTACTTAGCAATAATCCAGAAATATTTTCATTGTGAAAGCGTTCATTCAAAAACTTCGTTAAAGAAGCTTCATTTTCGGTAGTAGCAGTAACGTATTCAAGTGCTTGCTTTGTATGTCCCAATTGCAGAAGTCCTGCAATAGTATGAAGTTTATTTTTATGCTCATGTGTTTGTACGCGCAGTGCTTGAACAAAAGCTTTTACACCTGTTACCTCTTCCGCAAGCTTTTTCACTGCTGTTAAATCTTTAAACATAGCAACTGCTCCAACTAACTCATCATTTACAATAATCGGCACACGATTACTCAAAATACTATGATGATTGATGTAAAGCTCTTGATTGTATACTGGTGTTGCCGTTTCAACAATTTCAGGTAATCGTGTGTCAGGCAGTACATCATAAATCTTTTCTCCGATACAATCCTCTATCTTTCTAGTAACCCCTAATATATCAGCTGCTTTTTCATTAAAAATTGTAATATTCATTCCTTTATCGACCGCTATAATGCCTTCATGCATAGCATTGAACGTTTCTGTTCTTTCCACATACATCTTGGCAATCTCATGAGGCTCAAGCCCAAACATCTGCTTTTTAATATGTCGGCCAAGTGTATATGCCCCCCAAATACTAAAAACAAGCGATATTAGAATGGTAATAAAAATTTCATGCTCATAATTTTGCAATATTTCTATAAAAGTTGGCAGTGAATACCCTACAACGACTACGCCTACTTGTTCTTTTTTGTCATCAATAATAGGGACAAAAGCTCGAATCATTACACCCACTTCCCCTTGTGCCTTCGATACATAATAATGCTCACTAAAGGAAGCATTTAAATCCTGTGATTCACTACGCTTCCCTATTTCTTTACTGACTGGGTGAGATAGTTTAATACGATCCATATTCATTACAACAATATACTCTGCTTTATTAACAACACGAATTCCATCTACTATTTTATTAACATTTTTCGCCGCTTCTTTAATATTGTCATTTTTCAAATGCATACTGATTTCTGGCACATTTGATACAGTCCGCGCAACGAGCATAGCACGCTGACCAAACTCCTTTTCTTGCTCAGTTATGAGGTTTCCAAGTATAAAAATGCCACCAAGTAAAAAGGAGAATGCAATGATTAAAAATGTCACTATTAGGATTTTGCCGTTTACAGGCATTTTTATCATTTTAATTCCTCCCTTTCCAAATCTACATTCACTATTAGAGAAGCTTAATGGGCAGATTTTACTCATGCTCAGAATGTCACTTCTATGATATTCTTTTAAGATTATCTTCAAAAAAATCTTTTGACAACACTTTTAGTTGACATAAATAGGAGAAAGTCATGAACTTAATGAACAATATTACGAAAAATTGACATAAAACTAAATTTTCTTTTATTAATTATTTTTGTATTATAACAATATTGAATTGTTCACAGAGTATCATAACAGCTTGAGTTATTGAAAACACTACGTTTTATTTAAAATATGGATGAATGTACTTAATGAACGATATGTTTCTTATTTTCTAAATCTCTTTTTCCTAAAAGGATTCGCTATGATATTTCTAGTGAAAACGATATCAAAGAGAAAATTTAGAAAAGAGGTAGCATAAAGTGAAATTACTGAAAAATCTGACCGTTCAGGTTATAGCTGCGATCATTCTTGGGGTGATTGTTGGAGCTATCTTCCCTGAGTTTGGTGCAAGCCTTAAAATTTTGGCAGACTTATTCATTAAGCTAATTAAAATGTTAATCGCTCCTATTATCTTCTTAACAGTAGTAATCGGAATCGGTAGTATGGGAGATATGAAAAAGGTTGGAAAAATCGGCGGCAAGGCGTTACTGTATTTCGAAATTGTCTCTACCATTGCCTTAGCAATCGGTATTGCTGTTGCATTAATCGTTAGCCCTGGTTCAGGTTTAGATACATCAGGTGCTGCCGAAGCCGATATCTCAAAATATACAACTGCTGCAGCAGAGTCTGAACAAGGCTTAGGTGCGTTCATCTCTAGCATTATTCCTGAAAACGTTGTAGGTGCACTTGCAACAGGACAATTACTTCCTGTGTTATTCTCAGCAATATTGTTCGGCCTAGCTGCTGCTTCTATTGGCGCACCTGCAAAACCAGTCATCACATTTTTTGAACAAGTGGCAGAAATTTTCTTCAAAATCGTAAGTATGGTGATGAAAATATCTCCAATAGGTGCTTTTGGTGCAATGGCCTATACGATTGGTAATTTTGGTTTGAAATCGTTAAGCAATTTAGGTCTATTAATGGCTGCAGTATACATTACAATGTTCTTATTCGTAGTCTTTGTTTTAGGAACAATCGCAAAATTTTTCGGCTTCAACATTTTTAAATTTATCGCTTATATAAAAGAGGAAATTTTCTTAGTAATTGGTACTTCATCATCTGAATCTGCCTTACCATCTATGATGCGTAAATTAGAAAACTTTGGTTGCTCTAAACAAGTTGTTGGATTAGTAGTACCAACAGGATATTCCTTCAATCTTGATGGAACGTCAATCTATCTATCAATGGCTGCATTATTTATTGCACAAGCATACGGAATGGACTTGACTTGGATTCAAATCATTACACTTCTCGGGATTTTAATGATTACATCTAAAGGAGCCGCTGGTGTAACAGGTTCTGGTTTTATCACATTAGCAGCAACACTTGCTGCTTTCCCAATGATTCCAGTCGAAGGGATTGCGCTATTAATTGGAGTTGACCGCTTCATGTCTGAGGCACGCGCCGTAACAAATTTAATTGGTAACGGTGTAGCTTGTGTAGTCGTATCGAAATCTGAAAAAGAGTTTGATGTAGAAATGCAAGAACGTGCACTTCAAGGAAAAAATACTATTGTGTCCTAAAATCAAATGCGCTAAAGCGCTGGAGAGCCACAAAGCAAAAGTAAGCGCTCCGCCACTTTTGCCCGAGGGATCGAAGCCGAGGATGTAGCGCTTAGCTTAGAGGGTTACTATGTTCTCGGTTATCTACAGGCAAAAAATCTATATTTTCCTTAATTACAAGAAAAGGTAGTGATGACAGCTAGTTGCTGTTTTCACTACCCTTTTTTATTTAACATATTTTTCAAGTAAACGTTGTGTATTTGTTGATTGTTCAAGTGCTTTTTTCTCTTTTGCCCAATATATTAAATATTGCTGATCACCAACATTAAAAACCATCTGCTGTAATTCTTCACTTAGATCAGAGCTAATAGCGACCTTTAAAATATCTACCTCATATAAAGGCTTTCCTTTAATTTCGTAGACAATATGATAGAGTGGCTTTTCTTCAAATATAGCTCGTTCTTTTTTGCTTAGTTTCTTAACATGGCTTAGCGGATAGTTCTCAATATAGGCTGTTGCATCCTGACCTGTTGCTCTAAATAAAGATTGTTTTCCTTTAAATAGCTCGATTGCATCAATTTCTGCAGCGTGATCTAAAACATGAGAAATAGCCTCTTCCTCATTTTTGTCGCGAGACTGCAATGTAAAAGCGCAAATTAGAATAATTGCGGCAAATATAACTAGTTTCCATCTTCGTTTATTCATTTTTCATTACCCATTCAATGCCTTTTTGACAAAGCGGTTAATATCTACATCTGCACCAATGACAAGCATAATATCGCCTAGCAAAATTTTATCACTCGCCTGCGGAGATACGATGATATCTGCACCACGCTTAAGACCTACAATATTAATCCCGTACTTTGCACGAATATCTAAATCCATAATGGAGTAACCTGCAATTGCATCATTAGCTTTAAGCTCCATAATTGAATGTTCATCCGAAAGCTCCAAATAATCAAGCACTGTATTAGACAGCATATTATTGGCAATACGAATCCCCATATCTCGCTCAGGATGCACGACAAAATCTGCACCAATTTTACGCAGTACTTTTTCATGGTAATCATTCTGGGCTTTGACAGTAATCTGCTGCACACCGATTTCTTTTAAAATAATCGTCGTCAAAATACTAGCTTGAATATCTTCACCAATTGCTACGATAACATGCTCAAAATTACGAATACCTAATGAATTTAATACCGATTCATCTGTCGAATCTGCGATAACGGCCTGTGTAGCAATGGAAGCAAACTCATCCACACGCTCTGAGGAATTATCTATCGCCATAACTTGTGCACCTTGACTCATTAGTTCGCGAACAATACTTCCTCCAAAACGTCCAAGTCCAATGACAGCAAACTCTTTTTTCATCATTAAAAATCCCTCCGAAAACTACTATACCATTATTTTAACGTATTCTCTGCTATATGTATCGTCAAAACAAAAGACTATTCGACAATAAAAGCCAATCCTTTGACAAGACCTTTCTGCTTAGTGGCTCTTTTGTTCGGTTGTCGTCTAGTTTTGATAGGTTTGATGTCTTTTTCGCCTCGGGTTGTCCATGGAAGTGATCAGGTCATCTCTTTTTCGCTCGTATCACTTCTACATCCTCCTGCTCTTTTGTTTCAATCAACTCTACTCCTTCTTCGCTCAGAGTAAGTCACATTTGCCGAGCTCTACAATAATCCGTTTTCCATAAAAAAGGACGAAGAATAAAATATCCCCCGCCTCTTAATCTGCTATTTTATGCGTTGCGCATTTCATCTAAAACGCGATTCACACGTTTTTCAAGCATTTTCATACCGCTTCCACCAGCTTGCATGTGACGAAGCTGACCATCTTTATCGAAAACAAAATACGCAGGTACGTATTGGTTTTCAAATGCATCCGTTAGCTTTAATTCGCTATCTACAAAGATTGGTTGAACAATGTCATGCTCTGCTGCTACCGATTTGATTGTTTCTAAATTTGTATCTTCCTCAGAACGTGGCATATGCACTGCAATAACGTTTAACTCATCTTTGTATTGATCACGGAAATTGTTCACATCCGGCATTGCTTCTTTACATAAATGACAACTAACTGACCAGAAGTGGATTAATGTTGGTTTTTCGCCTACTAAATCCGCTTTTGTTACTTCACCATTTAACCAAGTCGTTGCGCCTGCAAGTTCAGGCATTTGTTCACGAAGTTTCATAAAACATTCTCCTTTTTTCCTTTTTCTAGGACTATTATCAAAACGTGTGGTTGATTTCCGTTCCGGCTGGGCGCTTTCCTTGAGTCGCTCAACCTCCACTCCAATCAACTTATTTACATAGTAGACGTTTTAACAAGAGTCACCCATAATTTTGATGAACCTTTTACTATATCAAGTTTAAAAAAATCCCCACAAACGGTGTCGTGGGGACTCTTTATTTTTGAATGATCAATTTCGCCAAGCCTTGAATACAGTTAAAAGGCTGACATAAAACTCTACATCAATTATGCCTCAACATAATTGAGTCCGAAATCGGCTCCGCCAGAAGCTTTAACCCTTCTTTCAGTTGCTGATAGAAGTTAATTATAGAGTTGCTTGACCTGGGCGCCAGTTTGCTGGGCAAAGACCACCAGTTTGTAAAGCTTGAAGTACACGTAAAGTTTCGTCTACATCACGGCCGATGTTGTTATCGAATACTGTTTGGTATTTTAATTCACCTTCTGGGCTGATGATGAATAAGCCGCGTAGTGCGATACCTTCTTCTTCAATTAACACACCATATTCTTGTGAAATTTGGTGATTAGTATCTGCTGCCAATGGGTATTTTAACTCACCAAGACCATTTTTAGTGCGGTCAGTGTTAATCCAAGCTAAGTGAGTGTGGATTGTATCAGTAGAAACACCGATTACTTCTGCATCTAAGTCTTCGAACTCATCGTAACGATCGCTCATTGCAGTGATTTCTGTTGGACATACGAAAGTGAAGTCCATTGGATAGAAGAAAAGAACTGTCCATTTGTCTTGTGCTTTAATATCTTCTAATGATACTTTACCAAATGATTTGTCTGGAAGTACTGCTTCCATTGTAAAGTCAGGTGCTTGTTTACCTACCATGCGTTCTGCCATTATAAATCCCTCCGATTATATATGTAGTGTATATATTCCATTCGCACCAGCGAACTCGTCTTCTACGATAACAGAGTAATCGTAGTTTTTCAAACAAGTAAACTTCACAAAAGTGCTCATTAAAAATTGTCTGACAAATTTCCGTCAAATCCCAAAATGGAATAGCTGCTACAGCATATTTATTAGCTATTTTTAACAAATTTATTCTTATTTAAACGAAATTTTTCTATTCGATATTTATGAATAATTTCTAAAAATTTCATCTACTTTTTTTTAATAAAAAACGATTGCAAATTCTTTTTTATTATGTATAATTGTAATGGTTTTAGTAAACTAAAAGTTTCGTTAAAGTAAACTTCATATTTCAAAAGTTTATGATTGCTAAACTTCTTCTAGGAGGGAAAAGATGCAAATTGGAGCAAAAATTAAAGCGCTTCGTTTAAAAAAAGGTCTTACCCAAGAGGAACTTGGAGAACGTACAGATTTAAGTAAAGGGTATATCTCTCAATTAGAACGTGATCTAAATTCACCTTCCATTGAAACTCTTTTTTCATTATTAGAAGTTTTAGGGTCAACACCTAAGGAATTTTTCGATGATGAAGCACCTGAACAAAAGGTTGTATATACAGAAGAAGATCAATCCACTTATACAGATGAAGAAAAAAAATATGAAATTCAGTGGCTCATTCCTACTTCAAATGAAAAAGAGATGGAGCCTATTTTCTTGACACTTGCTGCTGAGGGGGAATTCAAACAGTTTGAGCCCTCACTCTCGGAAACATTTATTTATGTTGTCGAAGGGCGTATTCGTCTCGTTTTAGGAGATGAACAATACATAGCGAGTGAAGGCAATGCTCTCTATTTTGACGCGACAGATCATCATCAAATTTTTAATGCACATGCTGATGAAACAAAAATTTTACTTGTCGCAACGGATTCATATTTATAGCTTAAGGAGGCACATCTATGACAACGAATTCGATTATCCGCTTTGAAAACGTTTCAAAGTCTTATAATGACGGCACGGTCGTCTTAAAAAACATTAACTTGGAGCTAGAAAAAGGAAAATTCTATACACTGCTAGGTCCTTCTGGTTGTGGTAAAACAACTATTTTACGTATGATTGCTGGATTCACAGAACCAACTACAGGAAATATCTATTTTCATGATAAAAAAATCAACTCAGTACCAGCAAATGAACGCCAAGTAAATACTGTTTTTCAGGATTACGCGTTGTTTCCTCATTTAAATGTCTTTGAAAACGTCGCATTTGGACTTCGCATAAAAAAACTGCCTGAAAATGAAATTAAAAACCGTGTGGCTGAAGCATTAAAATTCGTTAACTTAGCAGGCTATAGCAATCGTGAAATTTCTGAGATGTCAGGTGGTCAACGTCAACGTGTTGCTATCGCTCGTGCGATTGTAAATGATCCTGAAGTAATTTTACTTGATGAGCCTCTTTCTGCTTTAGATTTAAAGCTACGTACAGAAATGCAGTATGAGCTACGAGAATTACAACAACGCCTTGGGAAAACATTTGTCTTTGTTACGCACGACCAAGAAGAAGCACTTGCCATGAGTGATGAAATATTTGTTTTAAGCGAAGGTGAAATTCAACAATCTGGTACACCAGTAGATATTTATGATGAACCAATTAACCGCTTCGTTGCTGATTTTATTGGTGAATCAAATATTGTTCCTGGCGTGATGATTGAAGATTTCAAAGTAGAATTTGCTGGTAAAGCTTTTGAATGTGTTGACCAAGGTATGAGACCAAACGAAAAAATTGATATTGTCATTCGACCAGAAGATTTAGAAATGACAACAATTGATAAAGGCAAACTTGTCGTGACAGTTGATACTCAATTGTTCCGAGGGGTGCATTATGAATTATCCACTTATGACAAAGATGGAAATGAGTGGCTTGTACATTCATTGAAAAAAGCTGAAGTAGGGACAGAAATTGGCTTAGACTTTGATCCAGAAGCAATTCATGTAATGCGCTTAAATGAAACAGAAGAAGAATTCGATAAACGTTTAGAGGCGTATGGAGACGACGAAGATGCAAACTAAGACTTCGAAATCAGCCTTATTTCCTTATGTTTTATGGATTGCACTTTTCGTTATCACACCGATTGCCCTTGTTGTTTACTATTCCCTACTAGACATACATGGCAATTTCACGCTCGATAACTATAAAGCATTCTTTACTTCTGTTTATTTAAAAATGACATTAAGTTCATTCTGGTATGCGTTTTTAATTACGTTCTTTACGTTACTTGTTTCGTATCCAACAGCTTATTTTTTAACAAAAACGAAATATAAGCAGCTTTGGCTTTTACTAATTATTATTCCTTCTTGGATTAATCTTTTGTTAAAAACATATGCCTTTATCGGGATTTTCGGCTTATATGGCCCATTAAATGCATTTATCGAAGTATTTGGTTTTAATCCGAAGCAAATGCTATTCACAGACATTAGCTTTGTGTTCGTATCAGTTTATATTTTTATTCCATTTATGATTTTACCGATTTTCAACTCATTGGATCGTTTAAATCCGGCTCTTATTTATGCAGCACGTGATTTAGGGGCATCTGCCTTTACAACATTCCGTCGCGTTATATTGCCTTTAACAATGGACGGTGTTAAATCAGGAATTCAAGTTGTATTTATTCCTGCATTATCACTTTTCATGATTACTCGTTTAATCGCAGGTAACCGTGTTATTACACTTGGTACAGCTATTGAACAACAATTCCTTGTAACCCAAAACTGGGGAATGGGTTCAACAATTGCTGTTTTCTTAATTTTATTTATGGTCATCATTATGTTAATTACAGGACAGAAAAAGGATAAAGGAGGTCGCGTACGATGACAAAACTATCTGCTACAGCAAGAGTGTATTTAGCGATTGTTTTTATCGTTTTGTATGCACCTATCTTCTATTTAGTCTTCTATTCGTTCAATAGTGGCGGATCGATGAATAATTTTGAGTCCTTTACATTAGAACATTATAAAGCCGTATTTGAGGATTCACGTCTACTCGTTATTCTAATTAACACAGTCATTGTGGCACTACTCTCTGCATTGATTTCTACAATCATCGGGACACTAGGAGCTATTGGCATAGTCACAGTTAAAGATTCCAAAATGCGCAATACCCTACTTTCTTTAAACAATGTATTAATTGTTAGTCCGGATGTCATTATTGGTGCAAGCTTTTTAATTTTATTCACAATGGTCGGCATTAAATTAGGCTTTACTTCTGTGTTATTAGCACATGTAGCGTTCAGTGTCCCGATTGTTGTACTAATGGTCTTACCGAAACTATTAGAAATGAATAAATCTTTAATCGATGCTGCATTGGATTTAGGTGCAACGAAAAAAGATGTTATGATGCGTGTTATTTTACCGTATATTCGACCTGGTATTTTTGCAGGGTTCTTTCTTGCATTAACGTATTCTCTAGATGATTTTGCGGTAACATTTTTCGTGACGGGTAACGGTTTCAGTACTTTATCTGTTGAAATTTACTCTATGGCACGTGCCGGTATTTCCTTAACGGTTAACGCTATTTCTGGTTTAGTATTCTTTGTAACGGTTATCGTCGTAGTTGGCTATTACTTCATTACAAGCCGCGCTAATAAAAGAACGGGGGGAACTCAATGAAGCAATTAATTCAAGCAACAGTCGCAATCCTTGTCGTTTCCGCCCTTTTATTCTATGCTGCTGACGCCCTAAGTGCCGGCGGTGGGAAAAGTGGTAAAGATACATTAACAATCTTTAACTGGGGAGAATATATTGACCCGGATTTGCTGAAGCAATTTGAAAAAGAAACAGGCATTCACGTCATCTATGAAACGTTTGATTCCAATGAAGCAATGATGACAAAAATTCAACAAGGCGGTACGGCTTACGATATTGCAGTACCTTCTGAATATATGATTGAAAAAATGAAGGAAGAAAACTTGCTTATTCCTTTAGATAAAACGAAAATCCCTAATTTTAAAAATATCGATCCTTATTTTTTAGATTTACCATTTGATGACGACAATAAATATTCCGTTCCATATTTCTGGGGAACAGTCGGCATTGTCTATAATCCAAAGCTCGTTGGAAATCTAGACTTCTCATCTTGGAAGGACTTATGGGATCCTTCGTTAAAACGTAAAGTCTTTTTAGTAGACGGTGCACGTGAGGTAATTGGTATGGGCTTAAACAACCTTGGCTACTCTCTAAACTCTTTAAATGACCAGGAGTTGCGTAAAGCTACTGATAAACTAATCACATTGGCGCCAAATGTTAAAGCCATTATTGGAGATGAAATAACACCGCTGATGGTTAATAATGAAGCTGCTGTAGCACTCACTTGGTCTGGTCAAGCAGCAGACATGCTGTCAGAAAATGAAGATTTAGACTTCGCTGTACCAAAAGAAGGCTCAAATTTATGGTTTGACAATATGGTTATCCCAAAAACTTCAAAAAATATTGATGGTGCACATGCTTTCATTAATTTTATGCTAAAAGCTGAATCAGGTGCTAAAAACGCTGATTATGTAGGCTATTCTACCCCTAATGTTGCAGCGATGAAGTTAATGGATAAAGAAGTTGTATCTGATGAGCGTTTCTATCCTTCGAAAGAACAACGTAAAACATTAGAAGTTTATAAAAACCTAGGTCCTGATTACTTAGGCAAATACAATGAACTGTTCTTAGAATTTAAAATGAGTATTCGATAACCTCTATCAATTATGCCTCGGCATAATTGCGTCAGGAATCGGCTTTGTGCTTAGGCCTGCGTGATGCAGGTCAGTTAGCCGTTATCGCTTGGATGCGATGATTTTAGGCTAACATCCTATGTGAACTCCATTCCGATTCCGTGACATCCGCCGTAGGCTTAACTTATTTCAGCAATGTTTTCTGTAACGAAAGTGAAACGGCAGTTACAAATGTCTTTTGTACCGAAAGCGTAGCGACAGGTACAGATGTCTTTTGCGCGAAAGCGTAGCGACAGGTACAGATGTCTTTTGCGCGAAAGCGTAGCGACAGGTACAGATGTCTTTTGCGCGAAAGCGTAGCGACAGGTACAGATGTCTTTTGCGCGAAAGCGTAGCGACAGGTACAGATGTCTTTTGCGCGAAAGCGTAGCGTCAGCAGCAGATGTTTAGACACCCTCTGAAAAGTACCTTAAACCCTTATTCATACCACCACCTATAAAAGTAGGCGACTCCTGCTGAAAGAAGTTAAAGTTGTTCTCACTTTATGTTGAGAACAGCTTTTTTGTTGTTTAGCTGGAGATAAGTTTCTGGGTCTATTTCAGACTTATAGTCAATAGCAAACGTACAAGCCTTGTGGTAGACTGTAGTATATTTGATTAAAGAAAGGGGTATTCGATGACCCAGCAGAAGTCTAATAAGGCGGCTTTGTATATTTTAATGTTTAATATGTTTATCGCAATGGGGAGTATCGGAATTATTATTCCTGTCATGCCTGAGTATTTAAAACTTTTTGGTGCTGCAGGACAAGTACTTGGCATGTTGATTGCAACGTTCGCCTTAGCACAATTCGTATTTTCTCCAATTGCTGGGAATCTTTCCGATCAATATGGTCGTAAAAATCTCATTATTTTCGGTCTTATAGTTACAGGACTTGCACAAATTGGTTTCGGACTATCTACAGATGTGTGGATGCTCTTCTTGGCACGCTTTTTAGGTGGACTTGGATCTGCATTTGTGGCACCTCCTATAATGGCATTTGTGGCTGACGTCACAACATACGAGGAACGTGGAAAAGGTATGGGGATGATAGGGGCAGCAATGTCCTTTGGTTTTATGATTGGACCAGGTATCGGTGGATTCCTCTCAAAAGTAAGTTTACATTTTCCATTTTATACGGCTGGATTTGCAGCTATCTTAGCAGCTATTTTATCGTTCTTTTTATTACCTGCTACAAAACCGAACACAGCGAAAGAGACGCAGAAGCAGGATAATCTTGTAAAGCAGATGGCCCGTTCAGTCCGAATGCCTTATTTTGTCATGCTAATTATCATGCTTGTATTCTCTTTCGGAATTGCTAACTTCCAAACAACATTATCATTATTTGTGACAGAAAAGTTTAATTACACACCTACTGATATCGCCATTATATTAGTAATGGGCGGCGCTTTTGGTGTTGTTGTACAGATGTTTGTTATTACACCGCTGTTTAATCGCTTTGGCGAAATGAAAGTAGTGTTAGTCAATTTATTTATTGCAGCCGTTGCGATTTTCTTAATATTATTCGCATCTGGCTTTGCACTTATTTTAATTGTAGCGACAATCTTCTCTACGGCTACGACATTGATTCGCCCAGCTGTCAACACACTGATTTCAAAGCTTGCTGAAAATGAACAAGGCTATGCAGCTGGTCTGAACAATGCGTATATGAGTCTCGGTAATATGATTGGTCCAGCTTTAGCAGGTCTGTTATTCGATTGGAATATGAACAGTCCTTATATTTTCGGGTCTATTATTTTAATGGCTTGCTTCTTCATTGCCCTTATTTGGACAATGAAAAAAGCACCACACCTTATGCATCCTGATTCAAATTAGTCTGAAAAGTTATTGACTATTTTTAGTAGTGTGCTACATTATTAGGATAAAAACTAACAATTAAATTCTTACCACTAGGGGAGTCTTTAAAAGGCTGAGACGTATATGGTCATATACGGACCCTTTGAACCTGATCTAGTTCACACTAGCGGAGGGAAGTGGCGACACTTGCTTTTTGTTATGTAAATGCAGGGCCGCTTCCTATTGCTTTTAGGAAGCGGCTTTTTTGTCGGGTTTATCAGCGAATCACTAAATACTAAAAAGGAGTCGAAATTATGTCAATTCGAAAATTAACAATCATGGCCTTGTTAGTAGCAATTGCCGTAGCAGGTTCTATCTTTGTTTCAATACCTACGGGGATTGCGCGTGCCTACCCTGTACAACATGCCATTAATGTTATTGGCGCTATCATTCTTGGACCTGTTCCTACCGTTATGGTCGCCTTTGTCACAGCAATCATTCGTATTTTAACAGGCACAGGCTCATTACTAGCTATACCTGGAAGTGTTATTGGTGCAATATGTGCATCTCTCGCCTATAAATACAGCGGCAAGCAATGGCTAGCAGGTGTTGGTGAAATGTTCGGTACAGGTATCATCGCCTCACTCATTGCAGTACCTTACGCACATTTATTAATGGGGACATCTGTTGCTGCTTTATTTTTCATGCCAGCCTTTTTAACTTCAAGTACTATTGGTGCTATCTTAGGCATTGTCGTTGCCAGCAACTTGCGTAAGTCAGTATTTGTAACTAACCTAAATACTCTTCTATAAATCATAAACCCTTTTTGAAGGGATGAGAGATTTATCGGAACAATTTTGAAATTTATCGGAACAATTTCAGACTTTATCGGAATGTTTCTTCGATTTATCAGAACATTTTAGAAAATACAGTATTTTGATGATAGCCATAGAATGACAAAAAACGATGGCTCATTGCTAAAAAGCGATGAACCATCGTTTTAATTTACTAAGATCGTTTTTTCATGCCCTTTAATATCTGGGCAACATTTGTGTCCTCTGCATGTATTGGTTTTTCCTCGACAAGCTGCTCTTTTTTCTTCGGCCTAGTTAAGAAGCTCCAACCAAAGCGTCGAATGGTAATATCAATGAAGAATAATAGCATCCCTGCTAATAAAAGCCATGTAGCAATATTTTGGCGTTCCGCACCTTTTTTAGTAAATTCACGGAACACTTCGCTCGGTTCTTTCAACACGGAGCCATCTGTTTGTTTTGTTAGTTCTTCGACTAGCTTATCATTCACTGGTCGTAATTCATACTCAGCACTATAAGGTACACTTAAGCCTGCCTGATAAATGGCCTGTTCTTCATCCGCAATGCGGAAGAAGATTAGTCCTGGTTCTGCTTGTACGACTGCTCGAACTTGTGATGCTGAAATTGTTTCAAGCTGAGTTTCAAGTTCCTCACCCGCTTCATTAACAGCAACAATATCTAAGAACGCCGCTTCATTTGTTGGGTCAGTGATGACAAATGAACCGTCAGATTCTAGCCGTACATCATAGGCAACATCGTTATAGCTTGGTAGCATTTTTGAAATAAGCGTTTGCCAAAATGTGCCCCAATTTTGCCATCTTGCCCAGTCCCCCGTCCATTTCCCTGTCGAATCGGAAGTAAAGGCGAATGTTTTACCAAGGCCATATTGCCATTCTGCAAGTACTGGATCTTCCTTCTCACTTTCTGCAATAACAGTGGCCCCCTGCTTTGCTGTCGTACCTATATATGCATTCATTTTAGGTACACCATTTGCAAATAACGTATTCCAGCCAGATGCATTAAATATAGTTGGATAAAATGGGTTGTCCTCAATATATGTGCGTGAAATCATGGCAGTTTCACGAGATAAAATAGAGGGGATCGTCTGCTCATCAACAACATCGTAGAAACGCCCACTGCCCATCTCACTGAGTGCTTCAAGTAAGTTGGCATCAGCATCTTGACCAATTGCAACCGTTGAAAGAGTAATGCCATTTTCTTTTCCTTGTGCAATTAAGTCTTCGTAGTTACCTGGCTGTGACTGACCATCAGTTAATAGAATAATATGCTTACGCTGTAGCTTTAAATCAGCTAGATTTTCATAAGCTTTAGCAAGCGATCCATATATTTCGGTACCACCCCCTGGCGTTACAGATAAAATTGTATCCACCGCTTCTTCCTTCTTGCCAAGTGGCCCTGTCTCAATAATTTCCCAAGGTCGATCATCAAAGGCTATAAACCCGAGCGTATCCTCATCTCGTAACATTTCAACTGAGCGAGCGGCTGCCTCCTTAGCTAGCTCAAGCTTTGCTCCAGACATACTTCCAGAGCGGTCAAGTACGATTTCAAGCCCTAATGATGGCAATTGCTCTTTTCCCTTAATTTCCATTTCAACAGGTAGTAAAGTTTCGATTGGTGTTTTAAAATAGCCGCCTAAGCCAAAGCTATTTTCGCCACCGACCATCGTAAAACCGACACCGAAGTTTTTCACTGCCTGCTCAATGACACTCATTTTTGCCTCGCCTACTAAATGCCCTGGCACATTATCAAAAATGATGGCGTTGTATTGTAAATAACTAGAGAGTTCATTTGGCAGACTACTAGCATTTACAACATCATAGGCAATTGATTGTTTGCCAAGCGCTGCTGCAATTGGTGATGCCGTATCATAGCCATTAACAATTAGTAAATGTGGTTCACTTTGTACCATCGTGACGCTTGTTAATTTATTATTTTCAAAAATTGCATCCTGTTCAACCTGCACGAGTGCCTCATATTTTACAAGCCCTTCAGCCGTTGCTGAATGTTTATACGTAAAAATATTTGAACCTTCAGCAAGCTCCACTGCCTCACGATAAATAAGCTTATCGTTTTCGTATAATAATAGCTCTCCTCGTTCTGCTGCAGTTGCATTTATTTCAGTGACTAGCTGTTGCTGTTCACCTACATAAGCAACTTGTGGTGTGACAAAGCTTTTCAGGGATACATCCTTAGCAACAGGTTTGTTAAATGGCACTATATCCACACTAATATTTGACCCTTTAAATTTCGATGAAAATTCTAAGGCATCTCCTTTTGTTTCATTGCCATCCGTTAAGAGCACAAGTCGCGTTGCTTTTTTCGGATCTACAATACCTGAAGCGAGCTGTAGGCTTTGTTCAATATTTGTTTGATCTGTTGCTTTTATGGCTGTAAACTTCGGCACTTCCTTTAAAGAATCCGATAATATGGCTTCCGTTTGTAATGTTGATGAAAATGAATAAATCCCTGCAAGCTGGTCATCTTTTTTCGACTGCAAACTTTCCGCTATAAAATTGGCCATCTCATCATCTGTACCATTCATTGAAGCAGAACGGTCAACTAAGAATACTACCTGTTCTTCCTTTACAGGCAATAAAATATAGGGCTCTGCAAGTGCAAACACTAAACAGCATATGGCCACAATTCGAATACCTAGCACGACGATATGACCTTTTTTTAGTCGCTGACGCTCACGCCAATAGGTCCATCCAAAATACATAAGCAATGGAAGTAAAAGCAACAATGCTAATGGCATATCAATTCGTAAATCCACGACGTCGTTGCACCTCCCACTCTAAAACAAGTAATACTAAGATCATAAGAATAAGCCAAGGTACGAACGAGGCTTTCGATATTTCTTCCTTACCATTGTCCGGTAGCTCTCCAAGCGTATAGCTTGTCCCTTTTTCAATCACACGCTCTTGCGCTTGAAGCTGTACAATTAATCGCTTTTCTTCATCATTTGAGCGAGCTGTATAAATTCCTGGCTTCATAGGAGCTGTTAATAAACCATTCGTAATGGACGATAAAAACTCGTCTTCCTGCGAATATATACTCCAATCACCCTTCGTTATAGCAACAGCACGTTGCTCATTCGGAGTGAAAATGCCAAGTGAACCAATTGATTCTGAAAGCTCCTGTTCAGCACTCCATAAAAATAATGGGAATGAAGGATGTAACGGCCAATCTGTATCTGCAATATCAGCTAATACAACAATATCCCCTTTAGGTGAACGCTGAATAAATGGCTGGTCTCCGACTGATGCAATCGTTTTATAGTCATTGAATCCAGGATATAACGCACTGACGTAAATATCTTTTAGCTCACTAAATGCAAGCAATGCATCACTTGTTATACCGACTTCCCCATTAGCTTCAATCTTCTCAACGTCATCCCTACCAAATAATACAATTGGCTTGTCCATCTTTTCGAGTAACGCCGTCTGATTTGTCACCAATGTGGCATCCCGATTGTCAGCCATTTGTGAAGATGGAACAATTTTCACACTACTATTAATCGTTTGCAAACCTTTTTGAATGAGTTGATGCATACTTTGATCGACAACTAATTTTGAAGTAGCTGATTGTAGCAATACTATTTGTGAATTATCAACCACATAATCGTCCTTAGCATCTATTTTGGCAGTCATAGTATCTTCTAACGGTAAGTCTTTGAAAGTTTTTGTTATAGCTTCATTTGGAGGTAATGCAACACTCTCCGCGACTATCTCCTTACCTTTAACATTTTCAATCGAAAGTGTTACATTTTGCTCTTGATCCGTATCATTTTGTAATTGAACAAGCGCCATAGCAGATTGTCCATCTGTAGTAGCAGCAAAACGTGTAATTGCGATATTTGTTAAATCCTTTGCAGACCCTTTTACAATCCACTTCACCGTATCTTTTTCCATCGGTAATTGCTTTTTATCGAGTGAATCTGTAAAGACATAAATAGATGTTGGCGTATTACCGACAAAAGCCTGTCCCACATCTAGAGCCTTATTCATTTGAGCTGTCTCATATGTTACTTGTAACTCTTGAATGGCTTTTTCAATATTCTTGGTATTTGTTTCCTGCTGTAAAATAGCTTTTGGCGTATTCCCTGTTATAATGAGTGTCACAGGTCTTCCATCAAGCTCATTAACCAATGACAGCATCTCTTTTTTATGTGTGTCAAATGTTGACTGCTCTTTTCCGGCTGACATTGTTGCAGATGTATCTACAATAAAAATCGTCTGCGCACCAACGATCGTTGACTTTTTAACATAAGGATTCATTAATGCCAGTACAAGTAAAAGAAGAGCCAGTAGTTGTAAATAAAGCAGTGCATTTTTTTGTAAATGTTTTAAGTATGGTGACACACGTGTTTCTTGCATAATTTCCGACCAAAAAAGTGTTGAGGATACGGTTTGATCGGTATATTTCTTTCGAAAGAAATAATATAGTAGGACAATGACCGGGATGATGGCCGTCCAGCTAAAAAGTAATTGACTAAAGCCCAATACGGCTCACCTCACCTAATCCAATGTGCTTTTAATAATTGTTGGAAGATGGCATGCTGTAATCCATCCTCTACTTTAAGCTGTAATTGTCGAACACCAAAGCGCCGACAAATTGCTTCAAATTCCTCTTCATGTAATAAACGTCTTGCCGTATATGTGTCCAAAACTTTAGAAGACATCGTAACATTTACATCTCTGCCTGTTTCACGGTCAAGTAAACGTACATCACCCGTATATTCTGGTGATATTTCCTCCTGCGTAACTATTTGCAAAATACGTACATCCCCTGCAAAACGCGGTAGCCTTTTTAATAGTTGCTCCCATTCTTCGATTGGCTCAAGTCCGTCCGTCACTATAAATAGTACTGTACTATCCTTGGGCAATGCTTTTACAGCTCCTTGTGCGAAGCTGTTTGTATAAGTTGCTTGCTCAATCTCTGTTACTACCTGTAAAAAAGCGCGACGATACATGGCACCTTTACGACGAAACGGTGGCTTCACCTCATCCTGTAGAAAAGAAAATGATAATCGATCATCACGACCGAGTACCATTAGGCCAAGTGAGGCAACAATTTGCCTAGCAAAAGTCCATTTTGCTTGCTCGCCCATAGATTTAGTTGTATCTAACAAAATGTGCACGCGCATTTCTTGTTCGTCTAAAAAACGTTTAATGAAGTATTTATCAGTTCTCGCAAAGACGTTCCAATCTACCTGACGTACATCATCACCTAAATGATATTCACGAAAATCTGAAAAATCGAGCGATGCCCCGAAGCGTTGCGAACGGTGCGAGCCCTTGTGCTGCCCACGTAATTTGGAGGCCGTTGCCACTTGGAAGCGACTGATTTTCGCTAACCAATCCTCGGGCAATAATAATTTTTGTGTCACCTGCTAACACCCTGCTGTACTTTTTCTAAAATGACATCAATCACATCGTCTGCTGTTTTGCCTGAAGCCTCCCCTTCATAATTCAACAGCATACGATGGCGTAACACTGGCTTAGCCACAGATTTAATATCTGCTACAGAAACGTGGAAACGTCCATTCATAAGCGCCCTTGCCTTCGCTAATTTGATTAAACTTTGTAAACCTCGAGGGCCGCTACCATACATCGCATATTGCTTAACCTCATCAATGGCATCCACTCTCTCCGGATGTGTGGCCACAACAAGGTCCGTCGCAAATTCGAGCATTTCATCGGCAACGAGTACTTCCTTGACCATTTGCTGCGCTTCAATAAGTGCTTCTGTATCCATGATCTTTTGTAAACCAATTTCCATAGCGCCTGTTGTACGCTTCATAATTTCCATTAGCTCACTTTTCTCAGGATACGGCACAAGAATTTTACATAGGAAACGGTCCATTTGTGCCTCTGGTAAAGGGTATGTTCCCTCCATCTCAATTGGGTTTTGTGTTGCTAATACGAAGAATGGTCTTGCCATCTTCTTTGTATCTCCCAAAATAGTTACAGTTTTTTCGCCCATTGCTTCAAGCAATGCACTTTGTGTTTTTGGTGTTGCTCGGTTAATCTCATCCGCTAATACCATTTGGCTAAAAATCGGACCTGGCTGGAACGTAAACTGCTGCTTGCCATCAGCTGTGCGCTCAATCATACTTGTTCCTGTAATATCCGCCGGCATTAAATCTGGTGTAAATTGAATTCGCGAAAATGATAAATCTAGTACTTCAGAAATTGTACGGATTAACATCGTTTTCCCTAAACCCGGTAGTCCCTCTAATAATGCATGCCCATCAGCAAGGACTGCGTATAATGTATAATCAATTGCTTCCTCTTGTCCGACGATAAAGCGATGAATTTCTTCCTTTACTTGTTGTAATTTCGTACTCATTTCAACATATTGTTGCTCTGTAAATGCCATTCCTTTTCCTCCTACTGAGACTCAATTGACGTGAAATAAGATTGCACGACATTTTGCAAATCTTTCGGTAATTGTAAACGCTCTGAGCTTTCTAAATAGCTATCTTTATAGGAGCCTATAACTTCCTCATATGGGCGGATAGAACCTTTAGTAATCGGGCCATTTCCTTGTTGCTCTGATACATGTGATCCATCTCCTAATGCTCCACCATCAACCGAAGTCTGACTAGAGCCACCAATTCTATTTGGTGTCGTTAATAAATCGCGGCCGCCTTGACCTTTGCCTGCACCTTGACCTGTACCTTTGCCATTTCCTTGTCCTTGCCCTTGTCCTTGTCCTTGCCCTTGTCCTTGTCCTTGTCCTTGTCCTTGCCCTTGTCCTTGTCCTTGCCCTTGTCCTTGTCCTTGCCCTTGTCCTTGCCCTTGTTGATTGCTTTGATTCGATCCTTGTTTCTGACCATTACCACTAGCCTGTTGGGATCCATTTTGGGAATTAGTTTGGCCTTGTTGACCTGTTTGACCTTGCTGTGAATTCGCAGACGGATTGGTATTAGGATTGTTTTGCTGATTGTTATTGGCACTATTAGCACTCGCAATAGCATTTTGTAGAGTATTGCTTGCAGGTTTTCCAAGCTTGCTCATAGCTGTCTGAGTAGTATTTGCATTTTGCGTTAGCTCCTGCTGCATTTGGGCGAGCTCCTTCAATTGCTCCACTTCTTCCTTCGATAAACCTTTGTCATCAGAAGCACCCTTTTTACTAGCCGTTTGCTTATCCTTTAATTGTTGTTCCTTTAAAGCAAGCTCCTTTTGCTTTTTCACGACTTCGCGTAATGCCTCTTCAGCTGTTTCTGTCTTTTTTAACGTATCTTGCAATTCTTTTAATTGCTCTTTCACTTCTTTTGTTTCAGCTTTTTTCTCTAATTTAGCAATTTCCTTCTTTACGTCTTCAATGACAGCTTTTTCTTTTTCCACCTCAACTGCTTCAATTTGTGAAGCTGCTGGGAACATATAAAGAATTGCCAGTACGACAGCTGTCCCAAATAATCCAATCAATGCTTTTGGACGAAGCAAATTTTTGTTTCGAGCCTTAAAATCAGCAAACGCCTTTTCAACATTCTCTAGCGCCTTCGTTAGTAGAGATTGAACGAGTGGGTCCTTATCGTCCTCGAACGATAAGGCTGTCACAAGCTCATTGTGAGAAAAATAATCATCCAGTGTATGCAATGCTTCCTTTTCTTTTACACGCTTCCACCACATAAACAACACTGTTGCTAGTATGACAACGATAAAGGTAGCAAGAGCAGTTTGGCGATAATACGGCCAAACGAAGAGCCTTGAAACGAAGAAGAGGGCAGCACTCGAAAGCAATGCCAAAAACAAACCGTACTGTGCAATCGGAATGTTTCTTTCTACCGTTAAACTCGTCTTTGCACGTTGAATATATTTTCGTAATTGCTTACGACGCTCCATAAGATTTCCTCCTTATCGATTACTTTTCATATTGGCACGTAATTTTTTAATCGCAATTGTTAAACAAATAACAATGATTAATGAATAAGTTATTAAATAACTAATCCATACAGGTAATTCCACTCCCGAAACTTGCACTAAAGCATCGCCCATAGATGATGAAGTAAGCGTAAGCATTAATGCACCAGGATTAATAGAAGCCCAGAAGTATGCCATATAGGAAGTACTAGTACCTACGGCATTACCCATTTGATTGAAGGCCATTGATAAGAAGAAGAAAAACGCTGTAATGCCACCTAAGAAGATGATCGTGCCGTACGTAGAAATCATCGCAACAATTGTTCGCTTTGTAATGGTTGAAAACATAACACCAATGCTACCAATTGCTACAACTGTTAATAAATAAAATAAAAATATCGAGATTAATTGAGACGGTGATACGCCTCCAAATAAAAATACTAAACTATACAACGGTAACCCTGCGATAAGCATTAATACTAAAAATGCTACCGAGGATAATAATTTCCCAATGATGATTTGAGTAGAACTTTGTGTCGTTGTTAATAAAATATTTAATGTTTGCTTTTCCCTTTCACTACTAATTGCACCGGCAGTTAAGCTAGGTGTAATGAAAAGAATAAGAGCCATTTGTAATATTGTTAAGACAGCAAACATTAAAAAGCTTATTTCTGGTTTAAAGAAACCCTTGCCTGTGAATTCAGTTGTTATAAGCAAAAATCCTGCGATAAAAATACAAATAACCGCTAAATAAAACATTAAACCCGAAAAGCTTTTAAAAGAACGGAAGCGTAACTTCAATTCTTTTACGAATACCGGATTATAAAATCGTTCCATCATTGATTGTCCGCTCCCTTCGTAATAGCCATAAAGACATCCTCTAAATCTTTTTCCTCTTCACTTAATGCATAAATAGGTAAATTCGCAAGTATCGCCTTTTTCAATAGTGCTACCTGATCGTTATCTGTTCCTCGGTAATTAAAGGCTATCTCTAAGCGATTATCCATTACATCTATAGAAGAAATCAGTGGATCCTCCTCCAAAAACGCACGTACCTCGTTTAAACGATCCGTTACTTTTACTACGATACGCTTCTCCCCCTGTAGCTGTGCTTGAATGGAAGCCACATTGCCATGAGCGATAAGCTTACCATTATCAATCACACCAATTTCATCACACATTTCTGCAAGCTCAGGCAAAATGTGTGAGGAGATTAATATCGTTTTTCCCATAGATTTTAAATTCCGCAAAATATCCCGCATTTCTACTCGAGCACGTGGATCCAAACCTGAAGCAGGTTCATCCAAAATTAATACTTTAGGATCGTGGATAAGTGCACGCGCCAAACATAGACGCTGCTTCATCCCACGTGACAGTAAATCAACATATTCATTACGTTTATTCGTTAAATTTACGAGCTCTAGCAGCTGTGGAATAAGTACTTTTCGTTCAGTTGCCCCAATGCCGTAGCTAGCACCGTAAAAGTCTAAGTATTCGTCTACTTTTAGCTGATCATAGACGCCAAAGAAATCTGGCATATAACCAATTTGTTTTCGGACTTCCTTCGGTTCCTTAATAACGCTTTTCCCATTGATAATGGCATCACCTGAAGTTGGAGATAGCAAGGTTGCTAAAATCGAGAATGTAGTCGATTTACCTGCCCCGTTAGCACCTACAAAACCAAAGACAACCCCTTCCTCTAAAGATAGATTCAAATGATCTAGCGCTGTAAAGGAGCCGTATCTTTTCGTTAAATCTCGAATTTCAATCATTATTTCGCCACTCCCTTCAGCTCTACATCTGGTAATTTTGTTTCCTCACCTGTTTGATCTGGTCCGAATTTAATTTCAATCAGCAATTCATCATTATCATTGAAGTATTTTTTTATGTTATCTGTAAACACCTGTTTCGCATCTACCAATGGCTCATAAGTTTTCGTCTCGTTATTCCAAATCGATAGTTGCATACGATCAATATCCTTATTTGAAACTGTCAATTCGTTCAATGTTTGAACTGAATTCATAAAATTCTCTGGCATCGCAATGGATACTTCATATATCCCATCAGATAAGCGCCAACTATTTAACTGTTCATCTATTTTTTCAGCATACGAATTAGGAGATAGTTGGTTTACTGCATACGTAAAATTGTTACGTTTCATCGTAAATGGACCTGATAGCTCTACTTTGCCATCAAATGGCTGAACAAAATAGGAAATCGGAGACATACTGGCACCTGTTTCTAGCTCAACCCCAGCAATTGCTTGGTCTGCCCATGCTGTAATGACAGGTTTTTTATCATTTTCTACAAGCGGTATCGCCATAGATTTCATACGCTCGATACGTGAAGGATTTACGTCTTCCTTCTTCGTTGGATAATTATTAAAATTGTAACCTGTAAAATTAGATGGTTTTTGAAGAACCGTTGCTTTTAGCTCTGTGTCGACTTTTAGTGTACCGTTCGCTTCAATGTCACCAAGTTTAACTTCTTTAATGCCAGAGATTAAAGTAACGTCCTTTAGGGCAAACGGGAAATTGTTCTTAATTGTCCCAGTTAGCTTTTCATTTTTTAACGTAATATCAATATCCATCTTCCCAATATTTTGTGCTGCAGACTTCCCTGCAAACGACTGCACAGACCAATAGCTTAAATCACGTAGTGTTAACGTTGAACCATTGGCATTTTCCTTAATATAGGATGTTTCATGTAAATCACCCATTGGCCCTGCAAACTCATTAAAACTTCGCAGCGCAAATGCACTAGTATTCTTATCTGCATTAACAACAAAATCACCACTACGATTTGTTAAAATGGACTCTACATAATAACCATTTACACTACTATCTTCATTTACTTTAAAAAATGCAGATTGTTGAATTTGCGGTTGTCCAATTCGATCTTTTGCACCAAAAATAAATAGAGCAATAGATATCACAATTGATATCGCAGGAATTATCCACCATGCATGTTCACGTTTGTCTATTTTCTTTAAAATGAAATATAAAATAGGTCCGATAATTAAAATATATAAAATAATAACTATTAGCATATAGCTAACGGATACTTCAAACGAAGGGAATAATTCATTTATGTTACGTAGGTCAAATGAAATTTGATCCATCGGTGACTGTCCGTTAATCATCACCCCTTGTTGTGACAGCTTTTGAATATTTATCAATTTTGCCACTAGTGCGGGGTAGCCATCCATAGACGCAAGAGGTTGATCCCCTAAAGAAAAGGCGGTTTGAATAATTTCTCCACTGCCTACTTTTTTCTTAGACGCTAAAATCTTATTGTTATCTGTTAATACAGGGACACTTCCTTGTTTTTCAGTTGCCCCATAAATAGAAATAGGTTGTGTAAAGGTTTTTCCGCCTGATAACTTTGATAGGCTATCTGCAGAAACGGAAGTCATTTGCTCGGATAATGCTAATGGTAAATAATCCTTGAAAATACCTGCTGTTGCATTTACTTGATCAGCAGCTCCTACTATTAATGTTCCGCCATTCTGTACCCAATTTAGTAAAGACTCTTGTTGCTTTTGCGATAAATCAGCAATAGCAATTTCATCGATGACGATAACATTCGCCATTGCAAACCCTTTTGTATCCTCCGGCAGTGTATAATCCTTGATTTGATTTAAATTGAAAACTTCAACATTATTTTGAGGAGCTAATTGGGATAGCCTCAAAAATGCTGATAAACGATCACTTTTATCCGTTAATGTATAAATAAAAACTGATGAAGGATCTAAAAGGTTACTTTGTAGCTGCTTTGTTCCTTTATAAGCAACCTTTTTTCCTTTTTCTATGCCTCCATCAAAAAACGCAAAAGCTTCTGCATTCGAGTTATAGTTATCAATACCTTCTAGATAAATATCAAATGTTTTCTCTTCTCCTGCCGCTATATCTATTGGCAGTACTTGTGCTGTTGCAGTTTGATAGGAAGCGGAAGCATTGATGACCATATCTCCAGAAAAATCTGCTCCATTATTTTTTACCGTTACTTGAAGTGGCACAGCTGATTGATATTTTGCTTTACCTGCAATCCCTACCTTAGCCTGGACATCTAATGTAGCTGCTGCACTTGCCCGCTCCATTGGTAGAATAAAGCTAATAACAAGCATGAATAATAGTATGAGTGCCGTTATTTTCGTTTTTTTCAAAAACTCAACCCCTTTTTATGTAAATTGTTGGCTACATAATTATACGTTTTAAATTGCATTTTGTTCCATTTCTTACGACATCTTCATGAATATTCATAAACTCTTAAGAATTAACTAATAACTATAGTTAGGGATGATATTTTATTAAAACATATGCATGTAAAGTTGATTGGAGTGGAGGCTAAGAAAAAGGATTCACACACAGTTTTGTGTATGAATCCTTTTTGCTCTTTGGAAGGTGCATGTCGATAAAATCAATTATACCTTGGCATAATTGCGTACTGAGTCGGCTTTTGTGCTTGCACAAAGCACTTCTTTCAGCTGATGTTTGGACATTCGCTGAAAGAAGTTAAAAGTTGAGTGATAAAACGTGAAAGTTGGTCGATAAAATTCAAAAGTTGGGTGATAAGACGTGAAAGTTAGTCGATAAAATTCAAAAGTTGGGTGACATTTTTTTAAACCTATGTCATGCGAATAAATAGATTGGAGTGGAGACTGGACGGCTCCTCTGCGCGCAGCAACAATGTTTTAACTGTGCGAAAGCAAAGCGACGGCTACAAATGTTTTCATGTAGCGAAAGCAAAGCGACGGCTACAAATGTTTTCATGTAGCGAAAGCAAAGCGACAGCTACAAAGCGCACAGTCGGAACGGAAATCAACCCCACGCTATGGTGAGATTAAGAATTGTATAAAAAAAGACAGCCCCAAGTGAATCACTGGAGACTGCCTTAACAGTATTCTTATTTCGTATAATCAAACAAACATCGCGCATGGTCTTGCACTACCTCTACAAAGGCCTCTACTTGTCGTAACTCAAATGAAGATTCATAGCCAATTAACCAAGTATCACGCGTTAATCCAAATTCTTTTTCATTATTCGTTAATGCAATTTTGTTAATACCATCATGGTCATTTAAAGTAATGGAAGGTAAAATAGCATAGCCAATGCCGTTCAATGCCATTTGCTTACAAATTTCAATCTGATCAACTAAAATTTGCTTTCTTGGGTTTGAAGCGAAATGCTGCTGCCACCATTGTTGAATTTCCTGATAGTAATTGGAATCACTTTTAAATTGAATAAAAGGTCGGTCTGTCGTTAAGACATCTTCTATAGTTTTCAGCTCTTTATCTACTAAATAAAGGGTGTCACGAAAAAGGTGAATTTTTTCCCCTTTCCAATCAACCTGCCCACGTACAATTCCTACATGAGCCTCACCCTCATAAAGCGCTTTTACAATTTCAGAGCTCCAGCCTGTCATAAGAGAGATTTTTGCCTCAGGATATTTCGTTACAAAATCCTTTAATATTATCGGAAGCCAGTTTTGGCCGACAATCGATGCACAGGCGATTTTCAATGTCCCGTTTACTTTCGTCGTTAATGATTGGATTGTTTCAAAAATCTCTTCTTTTTTGCTGAGCATTTCAGTTGCATAGGCAATAATAAGCTCTCCAGCAGGTGTGGCCGTAAGTCCTTTTTGCGAACGAATAAATAACTGCGCACCCCAGTCCTTTTCAATAGTTTGCAGCCGTTGAGAAAGTGCTGGTTGAGATAAAAATAAACGTTCTGCTGCTTTACGCATATTACGTTCCTCTGCTAGTACTTTTAAAATTTCAGCCTCCGTTGCCATCAATCAGTAAACCTCCGATACAAGCAAAGAGGGCCTCATGATTTTCATCTGAGTCCCCTCTTAAACTACTACTCTTTTTGATAAATATATTTTTTCAATTGTTTTAATATAACACGTCTCGTTAATATTCCCGCAAAAGTTCCTTCTTCGTCCACAACACATAAAAAGGCGTGATTAATAACTAAGTCGAGAGCTCGCTGAAAAGTATCCGTCATCTTTAATACAGCAATATCTTTCTCCATTATTGTATCCACTTTAATATCGGGTAACTTTTCATATTCAATATGTTCTAGTCCAAGAATGGATTCAGTAATCATTTTCATACTTAGTAAACCTTGAAGTCGATATTTCAAATCTAAAACAGGTATCGATGAATACCCTGTACGTGTTAGTACTAGGAGTGCATGTTCCGCGCTATTTCCACTTTGTACATGCGCAACCTTTTCAGATGAAATAATAAAATCACTAATTGGCATTGCTAATAAGTCTTTGCTGTTAGTTGAAATCATGAACTTCTTCTCCTTTTCTGTCCTCGCTTTGCAGAACAGGATGCTTCCCTTTTATCATATCATAACTATTCCTTTTATGACCACGACAAGGCCGAGAAGAGTTTTTTAGAAGCAACGAATTATTTTAGCATTTTGAACAAAACTAAGTATGGAAAGTACATATATAACGAGGGTTATATTTGAGGGCGATGGAGAAATATCTTCATTCAGCCATATTATAAAATATGAACTGAATGAAAATATTATTTTAATTAATATCCTGCTTTACTCCAGTAATAAAAAATCATTATCCCTAAAAAAAGTAAAAAAATGATATATACCCAAACAACTGGATTGAGCATTGTCGCATACTCTTCAACGGTTTCTGAAATCGGCGTATCATTTTCTGATTTCCGTTGGGACGTCATCTTGGCAATTTTAAGCGTTGACACAAACGAAATGACAGAAATAATCGTAATGGCAATAAGAGCCGGTATTAACCACATACCCATAGGCAAAACTCCTTTCTTTGCCCTTAGTATGCGTCAACCCGGCTCTCCATTATGCAAAGATTTTTGTTATGAATTATGCCTCGGCATAATTACTGCTGTCGCTTCGCTTTCGCGCAGATAACACTTGCTTAAAGAAGTTAAAATGGATACTGATTGAGCCATTGCCCTCCATCAAGTGTCACACATTCACCGTTCATATAACTTGCTTTATTAGACATAATAAATGTAGCTAAATCTGCAATTTCTTCAGGAGTACCGGTACGACCTAATGGAACTGAGTCTAGTGTACGGGCAGCTGCAGCCTCTGACTCCCAGAGCTTTTCTGCACCACCTGTACGCTCAATTGGACCAGGAGCAATCGCATTTACTCGAATGCCATATTGTTTCCCCCATTCAACAGCTAGTGTTCGAGTCAATGACAATACACCTGCTTTAGCCGCCGCAGAATGAATAACACCAGCACCTGCATTCCATGCGTAAGTGGCAACCATATTAAGAATAGATCCCTTAATATTATTTTGAATCCAGTACTTACCGACTGCCGAAGAACAATAGAATGTCCCATTTAAAACAATATCAACAACAGCTTTCCAACCATTTGGTGATAAATCCTCTGCACGCACTATAAAATTACCAGCCGCATTATTCACAAGACCATCAACTTGTCCAAACTTTTCAATAGCAAATGCTAGCATTGCCTCAGCATGTTCAGGCACTCGAACATCCATTTGGAATGTTTCAATCGTTTTTCCTGCCTCTAAAATAAAGGCCTTCGCCTCAGCTAATCGCTCCTCGCTACGACCTGTAATAACAACATTTGCCCCTTCCGCAACGAATTGCTTTGCCATATAAAGACCCATTCCATTTGATCCGCCAGTAATAATAATTGTTTTCCCCTGCAACATACGATTTCCCCCTTTGAAAAATGAATGATGATTCATATAAAATATTACTATATTTTCTCCTATATGTCATATTAATTCTGTAAAATGGTAGGAAGTAGTTCTAATTAGGTTCTTAAGTTGAAGAGGTATTCACTTTACTTTCTCGGGTAAATCAATGGCGCGCGCGGGGATCCGCTTCTCTTCCAAGGGTATTCCACCGTCCCGCGCGGGGATTAAAGACTTGCTTATTGATTACTTGCTCTAGTGGCTTCCTTTGCAATATTAACTTTCCAAAAAATTATGGTGGTGCTATCTCTGACACCATTTTTTTTGATATTCTTTAACATTGACCAGACGCTCTGTTGATCCTCAGAGTTAAAGAAGGAATTATAAATGTTAATAGGGTTAGAGTATGGTTCATGAGGACATTCAAGCAAGCCATCTGTGGTAAGAATAAGGCGATTTTCTCCTTTTCTTAGTTCTTTAATTCCAACACTATAGCAAGGGACGTCCTGTTCGAAAGTATTGACTTGTCCTATCCATTCGTAAAATTGCCTTTGATTTAATTGAAACTGACCTAATGCAGCCAATTCTTGATGAAATAAAAAAAGAACACAGTCTCCAACTGAAAACCACCATACATATTTATCCTTTCTTACGACAATTAAACACGCAGTTTCTCCAGTAATATTCCTGCATCTAGACAAGAACTCTTTAGTTTGAAATAAAGTTAAAATCTTCTCTTCAAGCCTTTTAAAGGTTTGATAGGTTGTCGGTAATGATAATAAATATTTAATTTCATCTTTATAATAAAAAAATTGCTCGATAATTATTTGAGCACTCTCAGATGTATTGTGAGCATCCAGTATTACGGAAAATTCCCAATCTTGCTTTTCATCGAGCCATACTAAACAACCATCTTCGTTTTTATATTGTCCTGCATCGGAGTTCCCACCATATCGCCCAACAATAACATGTTTAATTTGATAAACATTTGGATGATCTACGAAGTCATCTTGGCTACCTATCCAACTAAAATCTTCTATAGAATCACTCATCTGCATTATTCTCCAGATATGATCTAATACGTGTACAAACTTTAACAACTTCGCTATTGTCGCCCATCGGAGCATCTTCCCAGTCATAAACATCATTTGGTCCCCAATACTGTTTGGGGGTATTAGGATATCGGGGAACTAAATGCATATGCAAATGTGCTACTGAGTTTCCAGAGACCAATGCATAGATATGCTCTGCCTTTTCACACTCCATTATTGCCTTACTAACTCTAGCCATAATAACACCAAATGCTTGTGCCTCTTCTATAGTCATATCTCCCAGAGTAGGGGCATGTCTCTTTAAATCTATCATGATATGACCTAAATAATTGGGCGCTCCATCACTGTCTATATGCCCAACATAAACATATTCATCTTCATAAATCATGACCCCTGAAGCTTGTATATTGCCGGCATGTTTATTGCAAATAAAACATTCCTCCATTAATCCCCACTCCTTTATTCGAATTTTCAAAATCATAACACACTCATTGATTAATTGGTACATTTTTCCTAAACAATAAAAATAGAGATACAAATTACATATAATTTGTATCTCTATTTTAGACAGTTCAAATTTCTAAAACTCATAATGATAAGCAATTTTATAAAGGTCCATTAGCTCTTCTTGTGTTGGAATCTTAGGATTATTTCCAGGGCTACCGCTGGCAATTGCATCAGCTGTCATTTTTGGAATAGCTTCATAAAAGGCTTGTTCATCAATTCCCCATTGTTTTAAATTCCCTATTTCCATCTTCTTGCACATGTCCTTAATCGAAACTATAGCTAAATCGGCAAGCTCCTCTTGAGACAACTGCTCATTCTCTTTATTAAAAAATTCACCTAAATCCGCCAGCCGATCGACACAAGCATCCTTTGAAAATTCTAAAACCGCTGGCAGGAGCATAGCATTTGAAATACCATGTGGCACATGGAATAGCGCTCCTATTGGACGAGACATGCCATGTACTAAAGCGACAGAAGCATTTGAGAATGAAAGACCTGCTTGCATTGAACCTAGCGACATCGCTTCTCGAGCTTCAATATCATTACCTTGCTCATAAACTTTTAAAATATTATTAACAATTAACTCCATGGCTGATAATGCAAGTACATTCGAGTACGGATGTGCTAAACGAGATAAATAACTTTCGATGGCATGACTTAATGCATCGATACCAGTCGCCGCAGTGATAGAGGGTGGAGATGTAACCGTTAAAATCGGATCTACAATAGCGATGTTTGGCATAAATGCAGGCTGCTTAATCATCATTTTCACATCATTTTTCGTATTAGTAATGACGGTTGCATCGGTTGCTTCTGAACCAGTTCCTGCTGTTGTCGGTATTGCGATATGTGGAATCGGTGCTTGCTCTGCAATTTTTGCCATTTTCATATAATCGCCAATATAGCCATCATTCGTTGCAACTACTGCGATTGCTTTTCCTGTATCGATACAGCTTCCGCCACCGACGGAAATAATAATATCGCAACCCTCTGATTGTAAAATATGAAGTCCCTCTGCTACATACGTATCCACTGGTTCCGTTGTTACACCTAAATATGAAACCGCTTCCAATCCACTAGCTCTTAATAAAGTGCTACATTGATTAACAAAGCCTAAGCTATCCATTATTGGATCACTTATGATAAGAGCCTTAGTCCCCAATTTTTTTGCATATACGCCTACTTCTTCAAAAGAATCTCGTCCATAAACGATCGTTCCTGGCGAATGAACCGTATAGATTGTTTTTGTTTGTATCATATCTAATCCCCCTAAGCTATTGTGCTGTATAACCACCATCCAAAATTATTGCTTGACCTGTTATACCCTTTGCCATATCACTAGCTAAATAAAGCGCAAGTCCTGTAATTTCTGATACATCTAGTAAGCGTTTTTGAGGAACGAGTGGATAAAGCACCTGCTCGAGCACTTCCTCTACTTGAATGCCTCTTGTCTTTGCTAAATCCGTAAACTGATTACGTACTAATTCTGTGTCGACATACCCTGGACAAATCGCATTAACTGTTATCCCCTCAGTTGCAACCTCTAGTGCCGCCACTTTCGTTAGACCGACAAGTCCATGTTTGGCTGCGTTGTATCCGGCCTTACCAGCAAACCCAATAACTCCATTAATAGATGCCATATTAATAATGCGTCCGAACTTATTTTTCTTCATATGCGGTAAGACATATTTTATTGCTATAAAAGGTGCAACAAGCATTACTTTTTGCATGGATTCGAAGATTTCTGTCGCGAAATCCTCTATAAGAGAAACATGTTGAAACCCTGCGTTGTTGATTAAAATATCTATTGTCTTAAACTTTTCAACAGTAAAGTCAATCGCATCACATATTGCCTGTTCATTCGTAACATCACATGTGTATGCGGTTAATTGCGGATTGTGTTTAATTGCCTCCGCTAAAAGCTGTTCATTAATATCTGTTATTACTACATTCGCTCCCTGCTCAGCAAACGCTAGTGCCATGGATAACCCGATACCACGGGCTGCTCCAGTTATAAAAACTGTTTTTTCTTTCACGCAATACCCTCCTACATTCCAAGTGAGAATAATATGATAGCGATCAACGTACCTATGATAGGTATAATGACGGTTAAAGCACCAAATGGCATATAAGCATCCTTATGCTTTTCATTACATACCGAATTGATGGTTGTTACTACATAACCACCGTGTGGCAATGAATCGAGAGAACCTGATGCAATAGCAATTGTACGGTGCAATGCCTCCGTATCGACTCCCATGTCAATATAGTGTGGAGCAAGTAAAGGCAATGCAATTGTTTGACCGCCCGAAGCCGAGCCTGTTAAACCTGCTATTACAGCGATGGCTAACGCACCGCCAATTAACGGACTTCCTGGAATATTAGTCATAACGTCAACAGTTGCTAAAAATGACGGTGTAGCTTTCACCACACCTCCGAAACCAACTACAGCTGCCGTATTAGCGATAGCTACAATGGCCCCCATAGCACCAGCTGTTAGTGTCGCACCGACAGACTTGGAATATTTATAGCTCACTAGATATGCCATAATACATCCGCTTGTTAATGCTACAATTAAGGCTGAAGTTCCTAGAGATTCGTGGAACACAAAGGAAATGCCTAAAACTACTACTAGTGGTACGATACTTAAAATTGGACTTGGAAGTTTACGAGATTCGTCAACAACTGGATCAGTAGATCGAGCAATAAATATCTCTCCTTTATTTACTGCACGTTTGATCATCCAATTTAGCCATAGTGATCCACAAGTAGCCATAAAAATTGCCACAATTAAACTTACTACCCATCCAGCATATGGCGTTGTACCAAGGTACGGAATAGGAATCCAGTTTTGAATTTCCGGTGAACCTGCTGAGGTCATCGTAAAGGTTACAGAACCTAAGCCAAGTGCTGCAGGAATAAAGCGACGAGGGAAATTAGCTTGTTTGAATAAACTGATAGCCATTGGATATACAGAAAAGGCTACGATAAACACTGAGACACCACCATACGTTAGTACTGCTGCTGCAGCTACTACTGCATAGGCTGCATATTTCACTCCAATTTTTTCTACAATCCATTTAGAAACACTATCAGCTGCTCCCGTATCTTCCATTACCTTTCCGAAAATGGCTCCTGCCATGAACATTAAGTACCATAAACCAACGAATCCAGTGAACCCATCCATATAACTTGTTAAGAAGTTAGCTTGATTCTCATCAGCTGTTTGTGGAAAAAATGCTAGACCATTTGTTAATGCTGCTATCAATGCAGTCAATGGTGCTGTAATCAGTAAATTTACGCCCCTCATTGTTAAATACACAAGTAAAGCTAAACTACCAAAAAGCCCAATGTATTCTAACATCCAAATCCCCCTCTTATTCTTTTAGAAAGAAAGAGCTGTAAAAGAATACAGCTCTTCATATGAACTAGTCGTTATTACTTGGGAATGCAAACGTAGACGCCGTCGATGCTTGACCTGCCATCCAACGCTCCGATATTGTTTTTGTTTTTGTAAAGAAGCGTGCCTGATCTGGACCAAACATATGCCCCTCTCCAAAACGAGAACCTTTAAATCCAGCAAAGTTATGGTAGCCTACTGGAATAGGAATTGGGACATTTACGCCAACCATCCCAACATCGATTTCTGTTGTAAATTTACGAGCTGCTAAACCGTCATTCGTAAAGATTGTTACCCCATTTCCGAGCTCATGCTTATTAATAAGTTGGATGGCTTCATCCAATGAATCAACACGTACAACATTTCGAGCCGGGCCGAAAATTTCTTGTTCATAAATTTCCATGCCTGGTTTTACGTTATCTAGCAATGTAGGCCCTACAAAGAATCCTTTAGATTCTTTGACAATATCAAGTTCGCGACCATCACAAATTACGGTTGCACCTTCAGACTCTCCTCGATTGATAGCAGCAATAATCGCTTCCTTCGATTGCTGAGAAATGACAGGACCAAAATCTGTCTCTGGATCTGTATATGAGCCTATCTTCAGGTTAGCGATTTTTTCCTTTAAGATTTCAACGAGACGATCTGCAGTATCCTTTCCAACAGGCATAATCGTAGAAATTGCCATACAACGTTGAGATGCTGCTCCATAAGCTGCACCGATAAATGCATTTGCTACCTGGTCAAGATCTGCATCTGGCATAACAACCATATTGTTTTTTCCTCCACCTAGGGCTGTGACACGTTTACCATATTTCGAGCCTGTCTCATAAATATATTTGGCAACGGGTGTCGATCCAACAAAAGAAATTGCTTGCACACTCGGGTTTTCTAATAGTTCATTAACTGCATCTTTATCTCCGTTTACAACCGTCCAAATGCCATCTGGTAAACCAGCTTTTTTCCAAAGCTCGCTAACATATAAGGCGGTCATAGGAACACGTTCGGAGGCTTTTAAAATAACTGCATTACCGACAGCAATTGCCATACTCGTTTGCGCTAAAGGCACCATAATCGGGAAGTTAAATGGTGAAATAGCCGCTACAACACCTAATGGATATTTTGCAGAGTAAGCATTAATGTCACCGCCAACATTGACTGAATACTCCCCCTTCATTAAATGAGGTGCATTGATAGCTAAGTCAACAGACTCCAAACCACGTGTAACTTCGCCTTTTGCATCCTCAATGGTTTTACCGCTTTCTGTACAAATGATTTTTAAAAGCTCCTCCATATTTTCAGTAATAAGATTACGGAACTTTAATACAATCTCAGCACGTTTAGCTACTGACGTATCTCTCCATTGTGGAAATGCTACCTGTGCCTTATTGATTGCCTCCCGAGTTTCTTCTACAGTTGCTAGCGGCACCTTGGCAATCACCTCACCCGTCGTTGGATTGTATACAGAACCAAAGCGACTACTTCTTCCTTCAATGAGTTCCCCACCAATGAAATGTGTTAATGTTTTAACCTCATGTGCTGTTGTCATATTTATTGTCCTCCTTTAAAATTGTTCAATTTTACATTCTTCTTTTAAACTTAAATAAGCCGCAGACATATCATTTTCTCCATATCCTTGCTGAGATATATCATTATAAAGATCCACTAATTTATTCCCGATTCGAAGTGGTACCCCTGCCTCTTCTGCCATATTTTTTGCTAGCTTCAAATCTTTTAATAATAGATTTGTAGAAAAACCTGGCTGATAGTTGTCGTTTTTCATGTATTCTAAAAAATTACGTTCATAAATACGGCTTTGACCATAACTATTACTTAATACTTCATACAGCGTATCTGAATGGATACCCATCTTTTCACCAAGTACGATTGTTTCAGCGACTGCCTCTGTATAAAATCCAATCATTAAATTATTGAGTAATTTTATTCGTGTACCTACACTTGAAGACGTACCAAGATGATAAATGTTTTTTCCCACTATTCGGAATATTTCAGACCCACTTTGATAATCATCCTCTTCACCACCAACCATGATCGTAAGTGTTGCATTAATAGCACCTATAACTCCTCCACTAACAGGTGCCCCAAGATAACGTAAACCCATTGATTGTGCTTCCTTATGTAAGGATTCATTCAATTCAGGATTTACTGTACTAAAGTCTATTAATAAACTTCCTTTTTTAGCATGATGCATTATACCCTGTTCAGATCTATATACTTGTTCCACTACTTGTGGTGTTGGCAAGCTCGTCATGATAATATCACTTTGCTCAGCAACTTCCTTGGCTGTCGCAAGTCCAACTCCACCTTCTTTTTTAAATTGCTCCATTGCTTGTGAAATAGTATCAAAGCCAAAAACCTTATAACCAGCCTTTAATAAATTTACTGACATCGGTAACCCCATATTGCCTAAGCCGATAAAACCTAATTTCTCCGTCATTATTGACCTCCCCCGTTCCTTGAAAATCCAATGAACACTAGCCAAACTCTACTCTTTTATCGTAACATTAATAACATAATTCATTAATCGACCATAGTCATTGACCGCGGTCAATTAAATGATAATAAAAATAAATCCTTTACGTCAATCAAAAAAATTTTATTTTCAGAATATTTTCCGTGAAAGATATGTTAGAATACGTTAACTCGAGAGGATTGTCCAGTATGAATTCATTGACGAGCCGTCAAAAAAAGGCATTAGAAACACGTGAAAAATTACTCAAAGTTTCATTAGATTTATTTAATAAACATGGATTCGAGCATGTATCTGTTGAGCAAATTACTAAAGCATGTAATGTATCAAAGGGAACGTTTTACACCCATTTCCCATCTAAGTACGATGTTATTTTAGAAAAATTCAAGGAGCTAGATAGTTTTTATGGCTCTGTGGAAAAAAATATTGATCGTACATTGCCCGCAAGTGAAAAAATTTTATTGCTATATCAAGAACAAATGAAGTATTTAACAAATGTTGTTGGAAAAGATTTATTACGAACAGTGTATACTGCTGCGATGACAAATCAAGTGGAACAAGATCATTATTTAATAAATCCACAAAGAATGATTTTCCAAATTATGAACACTTACATCGAAGAAGGTATTCAACTTGGAGAGTTTCGTCACGATTTAGAGGTTAGTCAAATTCAAGTAATTATTCAACGCTGTATGCGTGCGAATGTTTATGATTGGTTAATTCATAATGAAGACTTTGATTTATCAGCGGAAATGTCGCAATTTACAGCTATTGTGTTAGATGGATTAAAAGTAAAAAATAAATAGCTAATTTTAAAAGGGGGTGCGCAGGTTTTATCTCCGTTTATTCGGGTTGACCGAAGATATAATCCGGTTATGCCCTTTTTTGATCGGTTTCCCGGAGAAGTGATCCGGTTATGTCCTTTTTATCAGGTTTACTTCGTTTTGCTTAGATATCCTCTAAATTGTAAAAAAAGTAGTACTCCATCCAATCTATGATGAAGTGCTACTTTTTTTGATTTCATTAGCTAACAAAATATTTATTAACAATGGTTTCTACAGGTAATGGCTTGTTATATAAAAAGCCTTGGCCTTTTTGGCAATAATGACGTTTTAGGAAATCAACCTGTGATGGTTCCTCGATCCCTTCAGCGATGACCTCTAACCCCAAATTATGGGACATTGAAATAATGGCCTTAATAATTGCCTCATTTTTATCATCTTTCGTAATATCAGCTATAAATGATTGATCAATTTTTATAATATCTATCGGATAACGCTTTAAATAGCTTAAAGATGAATAACCAGTTCCAAAATCATCAACTGAAACATAAACACCTAGTTGCTTCAATTCGGTTAAAATTGAAAATGTTTCATGGACATTAGTCATGGAGCTTTCGGTAATTTCCACCTCTAATAATTCAGGTGGCACATTATATTTTTTCAAGGCAGTTTTAATTTTCCGAGCAAAGTTTTCTTTTCTAAATTGTTTTGGTGATATATTGATGGCAATACGTACTGGTCGATAGCCCTTCATCTGCCACTCTTTTTGATAGCGACACACCTCTTCAATAATCCAATCACCTATTTCAATTATTAAGCCTGATGCCTCTGCAATAGGTATAAACTGTGCAGGAGACACAAAGCCAAATTTCCGATTATTCCATCGTAATAACGCCTCAAAGCTATTAATGCTATTATTCGTTAAATCCATTTGTGGCTGTAAATGAATACTTAGCTCATTAAATTCGATAGCACGACGTAAATGGGCTTCCATCAGAGCTTCATTTGGAAAAATAGTTGTCATATCTTCACGATAGTAACGGTAGTGTGAACGACCATGCTCTTTTACAGAAAACAATGCTTTATCCGCTTTACGTACAAGTGTTTCTAAATCCTTGCCATCTGCTGGACTGAGTGAGATACCAATAGACACGCTAATAAAATATTCCTGCCCATCAATCATGAATGGCTGTTTTAATGCGTCTAAAATAGCATTAGCCGTATGCTCAATTTTGTTGACGGTTGCATCTTTTAGAACAAAAATAAATTCATCGCTATTATAACGATAAAGCGAGCATTTAGAGTAACAGAGCTCACGAAGTCTATGACTAAACATTCGCATAAGCTCATCACCCTTACTTTCACCAAGGGATTCATTAAACTTTTTAAAGCGATCAATATCCACTAAAATAATAGCCACTTGCTTATTTTGCTTTTTATCATTTAAATGCTGAAGCCAGTGCTCCTTAAAAGCCTTGCGATTCCAAATACCCGTTAATTCATCCATTAATGCTAGGTAATAAAAGGCCTCATGGTCATTCATAAATGAAGTGGCATCTTTCACAAATAAATGTACACCTATAATTTCACCATTAAAGTACGTTGGATGCGTTCTTAAATAAAATGGTTCTTTACTTAGCAATTGACGTTTAAACATGCATTTGGGCATACCAAAGGCTGCGCCCTCAATAGTTTTTGCAAATAATAATTTAAATTCGTTGATATACTGATTCTCTAATAATGAAAAAATATTTTGACCTATCAAGCTTTGATGTTCTTTTGACAATAGAGAAGTGGCAACAACGTTTTCGTGAATAATGCAACCTTGTAAATCAGTTGTTAATACCGGACTTAAGTGCTGTTCCACAAATTGCAAATACGGTTCTACTTCATTCTGTTTCTCTCGTAGAATAACTGCTATAACTGATTTTTCTAAGGGCTGTACACGAACAGCAAATGTTTTTACTTTGTGCTCCGTACATTCCGTTAAACTTTGGTCTATATTGAACTCTTGTTGTAATATATTCAATAATTGCAGCCAGCATTGCTCCGTAAAAAATTGTTCTGCGTTGGTGGCTTTCACATCTTGTAGCTTGATAAATGACGGTAGCTTTTCGTTAAAATTAACAACTTCAAACGCTGTTGTATCAACTTTTCTCAAACATACGACAGCATCAAATGGGTTGAGTTGTATGAATTGATAGTCCGCAAATTGCGCTACACTCTCTTTATATTTTTTCATTATATCCCTCACTAAGTAGCGTGTTTGCTTTATTCTTCGTCTAGCGTAGGTTTTAGTGCATCCTTTAGGAAAATTTCCTGACTATTAATCGGATCTTCACCACGATCAAACTCTTTATAATGATATTTTCCATTGGAGTCTTGAATACGAGCTTTTGCCGTATCCTCAAGTTGTGTATTCATTATGTTAATAATACGAGCTTTTGCTTCGCTTGCATATACAGGGAATAAAATTTCTACTCGTTTAATCATATTACGAGTCATCATATCTGCAGAAGATAAGTACACTTTATTTTCACCATTATGATGGAACCAATAAATACGAGAATGCTCAAGGAAACGACCAACAATACTAGTTACTGTTATGTTTTCACTAATTCCAGGGATTCCTGGTCTTAGACAACAAATACCACGAATGATAAGCTCTACTTTCACACCTGCAATGGACGCCTCATACAGCTTCATCATTAAGTCTTTGTCCGTTAGTGAATTCATTTTAGCTCGAATAAAACCATTCCCATGCTCCTTATGACAAGCAATTTCTTCATCCATTAATTGGATAAATTCATCTCGAATATCGAATGGCGCTACGACTAAATGATTAAAAGTTGGCTTTTCTGTATAACCGCTTAAATAGTTAAAGAAGTTAGTAGCATCAATGCCAAACTCCTTGTCTGTCGTTATTATACCCATGTCTGTATAGATCTTTGCAGTTGCATCATTATAATTCCCTGTTCCAAGATGTACAAAACGTTCAATTTTTCCATTGCGACGGCTTACAACAAGCGTTATTTTCGAGTGTGTTTTTAAGTTATTCATACCGTAAATGACTAGGCAGCCAGCTTGCTCAAGTTGCTTTGCCCAATGCACATTATTTTCTTCATCAAAACGTGCCTTCAATTCAACTAACACCGTTACCTGTTTCCCATTTTCCGCCGCGAGCTTTAATGCTTGTATAATGGGTGAATTACCACTAACACGATATAAAGTTTGTTTGATTGCTAAAACGTTCGGATTAACGGCCGCTTCTGAGATAAAATCTACAATCGGCGCAAACGACTCATATGGGTGATGGAAAAAGATATCTTGTTGCAGAGCTTTTTCAAAAATATTTTCATCCGATTGCAAATCTAATGGTGGCTGTGGAATAAAACTTTCATATTCTAAATGTTCTCGACCAACAGATATTCCTTTTACAAATGAGAACATAAATGTTAAATCTAGCGGTCCATCTATATGAAAGACATCTGTTTCTTCAATTTCAAATTCATCAAGTAAGTATGTAAGAACTTCCTCACTCATCTCGCCCTCACGAACTTCTAGACGGCTGCCTACACCCCATTTGCGTTTTTTCAGCTCTTTTTCTATTTCTACAAGTAAATCTCTTGCACCTTCCTCATGAATCGTTAAATCAGCATTACGTGTCAAACGGAAAGCCTGTGCTGATTTGGCACTGTAACCATAAAAGAGCTTTTCGATATGGGCTACAATCACGTCTTCTAATAAGACAATTACTGTCTCTCCGTCAGCTGATGGTACTTTAATATAACGATCTAAAACAGACGGAACTTGTACGATCGCTACCTTTTCACGATTTTCTAAGTCTGCTTCATCTTGCTCTAATAAAACAAGTAAATTTAATGTTTTACCTAACAAAGTTGGAAAAGGACGATACGCATCTACAGCTACAGGTGTTAAAACAGGGAAGATGGTTTCTGCAAACATTTCATTGACGAATGCTTTCTGTGTACTATTTAAGTCTTTCATGTCTGCTATATGTACATTATGTTGTGGTAATAAATCATATATTAAATGTCTATAAACTTCAGTTTGTCGGCGCACTAATGCCTGAGTTCGCTCTGCAATTTTAGCTAATTGTTCTTTTGGTGTTAAGCCTGACTTATTTTCAGGCTTATGGAAACCTGCACGTACCTGATCCTGTAGACCTGCAACACGCACCATAAAAAATTCATCTAGATTCGAGCTAAATATTGCTAAAAACTTCAATCGTTCTAGCAGAGGATTATTGACATCCTCTGCTTCCTCTAAAACTCGTTCATTGAAGGCTAGCCAGCTTAATTCACGATTATTATAGTATTGTGGCTTAGCGATTTCCTCTAGTAAACGACCTTGTATTTCTGTTAAATCCCCTTCACTTAACTGATTCTTCGTAACTTCAGTTGTCATAAGTGTTCAACCCTTCTTCAATAAAGTTTATTTTTATAGGTATTTTTAGTGCGCGTTCTAGATGTTTTTTATGTCGATTTGCCTGATATTTTTCAGCGGCTGCATTGTGTTTCACATAGATGTTAAGTTGAACATAATCCTCTTTTGTTTGCATTTTAATGGTACGTACAATCTTTCTTTTAGATACATTTAACGCATAGACAAATTTTAAAAGTGCGCCAAAGTCTCGTATTTTACGATATTCCTCACGACTCATCCATTCTGTAAAAGGAGCTGCGAATCGCTGATAATAATCTTTATTTTTATACGAGGCTAAGAATGCTAATTTCACACGTTCCATATGATTTAGCCCATCGATAGATTGGTTCGCAATTAAATAAAAGGTATGCTGGCTCGCCGAACTTAACTCAATATACTCCCCTATATTAAAAACCTTTGCTGCTTTCGCCAATAATCCCAAATCTTTTGGATTATGTTGTAAATAACCAAAGTGGCAGCATTCACGGTACAATTGATCCGTTAAACGCGTCAAATAGTCCATTTCTTTTTCAGTTCGACCATACTGCCTAGCCAATCTTTTAGCGTTTCCCTCAAACACATTGTTCTTATCAAACGCACTTTTATCTGTTTGCAAAATACGCTGTATAATGAGTCCTTCTCGCAAACCCTTTTTTGTTATCTGAAACAATTTACTGCCGACAACCTCCATTAACACATTGAAAACATCTAGTGCTGGAGCGATGATATCCGCACGATCTGCCGAAAGCCCATCTAACTGTTTCAATTCATTAAAGCTTAAATTACCTAAAAACAGACTGAGCTCATCTAAATTTTCCTTAGTCATTTCGTAGCCATGTACACTTGCTATTGGATATGCATGTTTTTGCTGATGAATTTGGGCAATATTTCGAGCACTACCACCAATTGCGATAATCGGTAATCCGATATCCTGGATCCACGGAAGTGATTTGAACTGTTCTTTAACGAAAGCAATGAGGTCCTTTTTTTCACTTCCATTCATAATCTCGCCCTTTACAAAACGTTGCTTTAAAGAAACTGTACCAAAAGGAAAACTATAAGACTTCTGTAGTTCTTTATTTTCAAAAAGAGTTATTTCTGTACTACCACCACCAATATCGATAGTTACACCGGACTTCGTGCCTACTGAATGCGCTACAGCAACAAAGCCATAATATGCCTCTTCTTCTTCAGATAAAAGCTCTATATGAATGCCTGTCCGTTTTTTCATTAAAGTAATAATTTCTGCTCTATTTGTTGCCTGACGGATAGCAGCTGTTGCAGCAGCTTTAACATCAGTCACTTCAAAATCATCGAGCATTGCTTTAAAAGTCAATAATGTTTCTGTTAATACTTGTATACCTTCTTCAGACATTTCACCAGAGGGCTGTAAATATGTACGTAAACGTGCAACCGTTTTAATATTTCCAATCTCACGAAGTCCCTCTTCCTTATCGTATTGATACAATACTAATCGAATGGTGTTTGAGCCTATATCGATGATAGCAGTTTTTAATTCATTCAAATTATCACTTCCTTAACGCGTACATTCATAGTATTTATTGATTTTTTTGTCTTACAAACTTGGGGGCTCTTAGCGCTTCCCATTTTTTAGGAAGTTAGTGTTAGAATACTCACTTTCAAGTCAAAGTTGAATACATCCCCCAACAAATTGGCCCTTATTATTTTGTTCCTAGCATCATTTATCTATACAAAAAAGCCGGAGCCTAAAAGAGGCATCCGACTATCTTTAAACTATTAATATTTCAGGATACCCATTATTAATATTGTGAAGTACCTTTTCCAACTATATCTCTATTGTTCAACCCTGATAAAACTAATTTTTATAAGATAAGTTGGTCTATTCGTAAAATAAGCTCCGCAATTTCAGGCTTACTAATTTGATCCTCTGCACCTACTTGGTCACCTTTATGGCGAAGATCATCCGTAATTAAGCTTGAGAAAATAATGACAGGAAGCTTTTGGAGGTCTGGGTGCTCCTTTATTTTACGTGTTAAATGATGCCCATCCATTTGTGGCATTTCAATGTCCGTCACCACTAATTGAATATGCTCGGCTACTTCGCTACCACCTTTGATGATAGTTTCGAGGTATTCATAAGCATCACGGCCGTTTTCAAAGAATTCAACATTCTCATAACCTGCTTCTTTCATAGTATCGAATAAAAGCTTACGTAGTAATGGTGAATCTTCAGCAATTAAAATTCGTTTTTCAGAGCGATCACGTTTACCGAGCTTTTTAACGGATTCTACACTAATACCCGAATCCGGATTTATATCCACCATAATTCTTTCGAAATCGAGCAATAAAATCATCTGTTCATTTTGCTTAATAACACCTATTACTTGTGATGTTCCCCCTTGATACATATCAGAAGGTTTCTCGATTTGATTCCATGAAATACGGTGGATCTGCGTTACATTATCTACATGGAATACTACGCGCTGTTTATTAAACTCAGCTACAATATATTTTTGTTGAGGACTACGCTCTGCATTTTGAATACCTAATACTCGGAGCATATCAACTACTGGTAAAACCTCACCTCGTAATTGAATAATCCCTTCTACATGCGGGTGCGCGTGTGGAATAAATGTTACTGGAATCGGTTGAATAATTTCCTTTACTTTAATAACGTTAATACCAAATTTATTGTTCGCTACTTCAAATTCAACAATTTCTAGCTCATTTGTGCCACTTTCTAATAATATACCTTTATGTTCCATAAGCTACCCCGCTCCTTTCTCTTCAACTTATATTTATAATTCAATTGTATCATAGGCAATACATTTCTCCTACTTGCTTTTTCCAAATTTATCATGAAAATAGCTATATCATAACGTGTTGTTGATTTCCGTTCCGACTAGGCGCTTCCCGGGGGCGTCCGATGAGCAGCTTCGGCCAACAGATGTTTTTTACGCGAAAGCGAAGCGGCAGCGGCAGCGGCAAGAGCACGATGTTGGTCACTAAGGCGTTATCACAGGATGTGATCGTTAGCCTTCATTCCCCTACAAGAGTGGCATACGTTTTTTCAAATGCCATTTCTAACTTTTGAGCTATTAACTTTTAGATGCACTAATAGGCCAATAATCGTCATCACAATTAATGTAGATAAAGCAACACGACTTGCTAGCGTTCCGTAATCTTTCATCCACAATGTGACCGTTCCGTAGACTGCTGGCCCAATAATTGAGGACACTTTACCCGAAAATGCAAATAGGCCAAAAAATTGACCCCGTTTTTCTTCTGGAGACAATTCAATAATATATGTTCTCGATGTTACCCACATGGATCCTAGTGATACGCCAAACATACTACCTGCAATCCAGAACATCCATTGCTCTGTCGCAAAGACGGCAAATGTTAAAGCAACAATCATTAATAGCGCCACCATGGTAATCGCACGTTTAGCTCCAATTGCTTTTGTAATATAACCAAATGCAAAAGAGCCAATAATCGTTGAAACGGTAGACACTAAATAAAGCAGGATAAATTGCCCCGATGTAAAGCCGACAATCGTTGTTGCATATACGGCCATCATTGCAATGGTTGTTGCAATGGCATCATTTAAAAAGAAATAAGCAATCATAAAGGTGAAAATAGTTTTATATTGCTTCATGTCTTTAAAGGTTTGAACAATTTCCTTATAGCCATCTAGAAATTTAACAGGCTTGCGCCGAGACCTTGGAATTGGTGTATCTTTATTAATAAAAAATAAGGGCAAAGAAAATAACAAATATAAAATTGCAGTTGGAATAAATGCTCGATGGAATCCACTGTTTCCTACATACAAATAAACAAGTAGTCCAAGAATTGTACCAAGATAACCAATCGCTACCCCAAAGCCAGAAATAAGGGGCATTTCTTCTTTTGTCCCTAAATCACTCATCATTGAATCATAGAACACTAGACTTGAATTAAAGAAAAATTTTGCGACGATAAAACTAACAACAACTAAAAATAAACTAAGTGGCACACCTGAATAATTTGTTGACGTTTGTAAATTCGCAAAAACCCCCATCATAAAGGTGAAGAAGATGGAGATAGATGCAAACCACACTATAAATCTCTTTTTATAGCCTGTATTATCAATCCATACACCAAAGAGTGGCGAAAAAACGACAAGGAAGAAGCTAGCAATGGCATTCGCATAGGAAATAAACGTGCTTGCAACCTGCTGCATTACCTCATTCGTCCCTAAAACTTCGTCCATATAAAACGGGAAAAATATAGTATTAATATTTGAAGAAAATATTGTATTCGCAAAATCATAAAATGCCCATGATAAAATTGGCAGTGATAAATAAAGAGCTAGTTGACTTCGATGCTGTCCGTCTATTACTGAATTCCTCTTCATAAAACCCTCCTTCCCATTCTCTATAATATTAAATAAATTCCCTCATGTAATAAAAAATACCTTTTATTTAAAGAAAATTAACACTATTTACAATAAAAAAGATATCCAAGCCCCCTCGCTTGGATATCTTTTTTATTATTCTTCTATATTCACCCACATAGAAGACCATTGTTCAATGGCTTTTAGGATTGGCGCAAGTGCTTGTCCTTTTTCTGTTAGCTCATATTCAATCACTACTGGTGTCGATGGAATAACAGTGCGTTTCACAATGTTCTCAATCTCTAATTCTTTTAATCTCTCCGTTAATACGCGACTGCTAATACCCACCTGATTTTTAATTGTTGAGTATCGTTGAGGACCTTCTAATAACTGATATATAAGCAGGGTGTTCCAACTATGATTTAATATTTTTAGCGCCTTTTCAAATCGTGGACAAATTTTTTTTGGATCCAATTTACCTGCCTCCTAAGTACTTCGTTCTTATATAACAGTATATCATTTTTTCAAGAATTAGTTCCAAAAATAAAATTTAGTTACTTGACAAAAGTTGTTTTTAAAAATAAACTAAGTTACGAAATGTAAGTAAAAAACAAAAGGAGTTTATTAAACTATGCAAAATATTGGTTCAACTATTTTACGTGTAGTGCTTGGCTTTATCTTTGCAGCTCACGGATATCAAAAATTCCAAGGTGGTATTGGCTTTACAGCTGATTATTTTGATGCCATTGGTATTCCAGGCTTTATGGCTTATATTGTTGCCATTATAGAACTAGTCGGTGGAATTGCAATTATTCTAGGCTTAGGCACAAGACTTATTGGCGCATTATTGACAGTGACAATGATTGTTGCCATTTTTACGGCGAAGCTTAGTGTTGGTTTTATCGGCGAAAACGGCTTAGCTGGATATGAATTAGATTTAGCTTTAGCTGCAAACGCTTTATACTTTGCACTTGCAGGGGCATCTAGTTTTTCTTTAGACGCAAAACTTTTCAATAAAGAGTAATGCTTCCGTAGTTTTTCTCAAGTGTTTTGATTAAATATTTCATCCACTTGAATTAATTAGAAAAGACTGATTTCCGCTACACACTTTCCTGTGGGCGAGCGTCGACCCGCTTCGTATTGGGTCTCGTATGTCTCGCTTTTCCCGGGGGAAGCTTTTCTCTGCGACAAAAGCGAAGCGACAGGAGCACTCGAGTAACCTTCCGCTACAATCAGTTAGGGTTTACGCTAGCAAATATCAACATATCAGCTAATAATGAGCCTTTATTTTTCTAATCAACAAGCATGCTATTTTCTGTGTGTTAGTGAGCTGCTATATATATGAAAACCCGAAGTATCATCCTTCGAAAAGATGATGCTTCGGGTTGTCTAAAATTAAAATTCTTTGGTTTTCTTAGTCAGAGTTTTTCTATTATGAAATCTCACAATTAAATAGAAATTTTATTGATAAGCCTTTAAAAGTGCTTGTGTACCGTTTTCACCGTAGCCCTCTTCTATTAGCTTATCATACATATCATAAGCAAGTGCTAGACCTGGTAATGTAATCCCCATTTTTTTAGATTCGTCTAATGCAATTTTCATATCTTTTACAAAATGCTTTATATAAAAACCTGGTGCGAAATCTTCTTTGATCATACGGGGCGCTAAGTTACTTAACGACCAAGAGCCTGCTGCACCAGACGAAATGGATTGTAATACTGTTGGTAAATCAAGTCCAGCCTTTAATCCGTATGCAAGTGACTCACACACCCCAATCATTCCTGAAGCAATAACTATCTGATTACACATTTTAGCATGCTGTCCTGCACCAGCTTCACCTTGATAAACAATATTTTCACCAAAATGTTCCATGACTGATAAAACTTTATTAAATGTAGCTTGGCTACCTCCAACCATAATTGATAATGTCCCATTTTGGGCACCGATATCTCCCCCAGAAACAGGTGCATCTAGCGCTTCTACTCCAAGCTTTTGGGCATGCTCAAAAATTTTCTTTGCCAATGTTGGCTCGGAAGTAGTCATATCAATGACAATATTGCCGGATTCAGCTGTTTGAAATAAACCGTTATCTCCAAAATAAACTTCCTCTACATCTGCAGGGTATCCAACCATTGTAAATGCAATTCCCTTATTTTTAAATGCTTCTGCTGGCGTACTTGCCCAAGTTGCACCTAACGCCAAAAGTTGCTCCGCTTTCTCCTGTGTGCGTGTATAAACTGTTACCTCATGGCCATTTTTTAATAAATGCTTTATAATGCTTGCACCCATAACGCCAGTGCCGATAAATGCAATACTCTCTTTTCCCATATGTACATACTCCTTTGTATCAAGGCTATCGATTCATTAATATTAACCAATAGCACCTATTTTATCTTTCAGTGTAGTTGAGTAAGTGCGATAATTCAAACTCTTCTTATTAACTTGTACTAAAAGCCTTATGTGCTGCATATATACGAGTAAATCAATTTAAACTTAATAAAGATAAAAAAAGAGAGCAGGTGATGGGGTATCACTGCTCTAAAGGGGGAAATGAGAATGTTGCTGTGTTCATAATAAGTATTCCCCAACAAATGCTTTTTAAACATTTTATTTAAAAAGTTTTACATTGAATACTGGAACATTCTTTCAATCTTCTTGATCTTCATCTTCTTCAAATGCTGTCTGTCTATAATAAGTATTCATTAACTGATCTAATCTGCGACTCAGTTGAATGGTTTTTGCATTTTGTAATCCGTTCTCTACACCAGAGCGAATCATCATCTCACGAGTTTGCTCCATTTGTTTCAAGAGTAGATTGACCATTCATACAACCCTCCACACACAAATAATCATACCATTATTATACATTTATATTTCATTTCTTACAGCATTAACTTACGACAATGTTCGACAAATCAGCTTCTTGCAACTTCTTGATAAGTATAGATTACGCGTCCATTTTGTTTGGCCTCACCTCTAAAATGTTTAAATAAAGGATGTTTTACAAGCACTTCTCGAAACTCATAAAATTGTTCCTTCTCTATCTCTATACTTTTTACTTCCCCATTTTGTAATTGTTTAAGCATATTTTCGTATTTTTCCATTTTTTATTCCTCACTTCTTAGTATTTTGTGTAATAAATTATGAATTATTCAAAAAGGGCTTTACGTTTTCCATTTTTTCATGCAAACTGTATATTATTAGTCGATGAAGGAGCTGACTGTCTGTGAAAATAGCTGAAGTTGGAAATATTATCGAGTTTAAAGATGGCTTACAAGGTATAGTAGAAAAAGTAAATGAAAATTCGGTGATCGTTGATTTAACATATATGGAGAATTTTGATTCCCTAGAAATTGAAGAAAAAACGGTCGTCAACCATAAACGTTACAAAATTTTATATACAAACGAGGCTTAATAGTCTGAATAGTCCCTATTTGTCTTTATAGATGATAAGGGACTTTTTTTTTGATAAAATTAAAAGCATGGAGGTCGAATAATGCTAACAAATTCGAAACAAACAATAATATTGCTCCTTTCTTTATTATTCGTTTATGGCATGCTTGCTTTTACCTTTGCTAACCAAGCTGTATTTTGGTACCTATATGCATTTACTTTACTTGTATGTATTGCCATTTCAATTTTGGCTGGTAAAATTGAAGATCAGTTACCTACCTGGAAATTTTTACTTTTCGGTATTGGATACGGTACAATAACATACGGTATTGTACGCTTTGGCTATTGGCTTGCACCATACATTAATGATTCATTAGTACAATCAGTACACAAATTTTTAGCGAATTATGGACCACAAAATATTTGGCACTATATTTTACTCGTATTCATTGTTGCAATTGGCGAAGAGATCTTTTGGCGTGGCTATGTTCAACAACAGCTGAAGCGCTTTATGCGTCCTACTTTTGCAGTTATTGTAACTGCGATTTTATGCGCAATCTCCATAGCACTAAGCGGCTTTATGCTTGGTATGATCGCTGCACTTTTAACCGGCATTATTTGGGGCTTGTTATATGAATGGCGTAAAAGTATGCCACTTGTTATTGTAACCCATGTAGTTTTTGTACTACTATTATTTTTAGTGTTACCTTTAAAATGATAGCATTAAAAATTGGAAACATTTTATCTTTTCCAACGTTTTATTAAGAAAGGGAGGGCTTTTCATGCAAAAAAAATTATTTTCTGTACCCGCATTATTACTAACAGCAGTTTTAGTCGTAGGATGTAATACTTCTGATAAAACAGAGGATTCTGATGCTCAAAAAAATGAGCCATCAAATACATCGACTGAACAGCAGCAGCAACCATCATCTAAGGATAATAAAGTAGATGATGCGCAAGAAACGCCTACATCAAATGAAACAAATAAAGACAATACAGACACTGAAACTAAAAAAGAACAAGAAGTTAAATATGTACAAAAAGGTGTAGACAAAACTGAAAAAGCAACAGAATCTAAAAGTGCTGATCAAGACTATAAAGTGCAACAACTTCCTGGATTTACACTTTCTCAAGAAGAACCAGGTAAAGACATGCTAGTTTCTAATGACAACGCTGAAGTATTTATGCGTATCGAAACTATTGATGCATCACAATCAAGCTATGATAAAGTAAAAACATCTATGCAAGATTATATGAATGCTGTTGGTGACACTTCATCTCTATCTTCTGAAGAACTAGCTGTATTCAAAGATGTTAAAAACATTGAAGGTTATGTTGTACATTTTGTTGAAGATAAAGAAAAAGTAATCGGCGTTGTTTTTGAAAAAGACGGTTTAATTACAAAACTAACAATTCACGATAACGACGAATTAGATTTAACAGATGCAATGCTTAAAATGGCAGCAACTATTTCAAAAAAATAATTATTCATAAAAGACTGTAGACAAACTTGTTTGCTCTATAGTCTTTTTTTATTACCAATTATGTCTCGGTATTATTGTAGCTGTCGCACAGTTATACAAGACGTAAGTAGTCGAGCTTTTTACTTAGGCCTTCGTGATGACTGACACAATATCAGTCATCTTAGTAATGCCACAAGATGTGGCGTTTTCAGACTGTGTTCATCTATTATTTGCGGCTGTTTTTTGCGCGAAAGCGTAGCGTCAGCAGCAGATGTTTGGAGACCCGCTGAAAGAAGTTAAATAGGGTTTATATCATTATGTGAGGTTGATTTCCTTTATGGCTGGGAAATTGTCCGATGAGCGTCTAGGAGCGGTCACAAGGCCGTTAACACAGGACAGGATACTTAGTCCTTCGACTTTGCTCTCTCCTGCCCTATCTATGACGATAATGATTTAAGGGGGCGTTCTAGAATTAGGAGTACAATTGATGAAAAAGATGGTTCTTACAATAAGAATCACCTTGTCCTTGCATCCCATAAAAAAAGTTGCCTCAAACTCATTGAGACAACTCTTTTTAATAAGACAAATCTTTTATAGACAAGCCTAATTTTTTTAATAAAGTGATTGCTTGGTCTTTTTCTTCAACAGATAACACACTCATCAGTTCATGTAAATGCTGTTCATGTTTTGGAAATAGTTCTCCCATAAATGCTTCACCTTTGTCCGTAATTTCTGCATAGGTAACACGGCGATCTGATGGGCAAGAGACACGCAATAAATACCCTCTTTTTTCAAGTTTGTCAATGACATACGTAATAGACCCACTAGCTAGCAAAATTTTATTGCCAATTTGCTGTAATGGCTGTCTTCCTTTATGATAAAGAAGTTCTAATACAGCAAATTCAGTAGGGTTTAATCCATTCTCTTGAAAAAATTGATGGGTCGTCTCATTAATCGCTTTATGTGCACGTGATAATACAATATATAATTTTAAAGATTGCTTTATATCTTCTGACGTCATATCCTTTTCCTCTCAATTCGCTTTTTATACATGCAATTATAGCGATATTAGAAAAGCATTGTCAAAAGCAAGATGTTATTTAAAGCCTTTCATGGTGGTTTAAGTTACCATTTCGACTCTTTTTATGTTACTAAATAAGCAGAATCTTTCGTGGAAACCTCCATTGTATCCATCTGATTAAATGTGTATACCGGGAATTGTAAGTGGAAGCATGTCCCCTTCTGTAATTCACTATTCACACCTATTACACCTTCATGTTCTTCAATCACCTTTTTCACGAAAGCAAGGCCTAGTCCTGTCCCTGTTGATTTCGTCGTGTAAAAAGGTTGGAATAAGTTTTGAAGAGTAGCGCTGTCCATACCGACACCTTCGTCTTTAATCAGTAATTCTACAATCGCACAGTCAATAACATTCATTTCTACTGTAATCGTTCCACCATTATTCATGGATTCCATCGCATTTTTAATAAGATTCATGAATACTTGCTTTAAACGATTCTCATTGCCACCAATGTAGACTTGTGTAGGAGGAGAAATGTATTGAATCATTATATTTTTCATAAGTGCATCCGGAAGCATAAACTCAATCACTTGCTTCACAATGTGATCTAGTTCTAATAATTCCACTTTCATACTTGTTGGCTTGGACAATACTAAAAGCTCGGATAAAATTTGTTCCATCCGTTGGAGTTCACTATCAATGACAGATAAATACATGCGTGACTCTTCATCAGCGTTTAGCTTTAACAATTCAGTAAAGCCCTTTAAAGAAGTTAATGGATTACGAATTTCATGGGCAATACTTGCGGCCATTTGCCCGACAACATTTAAAGCTTGCTGATGTTCAACTTTATGTTGAAGTTGTTTCTTTTCTGTTTCATCATTAATAACTGTGACAATAATATTGTTATATTCATCAAAGATACTCGAAATCTCATAATAGCATGGGCTAGTAACTATAGTTTCATCAACTACATGAATACTTGCATGCTTTTCACCCATCAGTTTAGAAAGGTATGTTGTAATCTGACCTTTCTTCAATGTAAATGCATCGAATATGTGCTGATGTGCCTTATGAAGAAGCAGCGATTTTTCAATTCTTAAAAACATTTCAGCATACTTATTTAGCCCAAGAATTATCCCGCTAGCGTCACTTACAATAACAGCGTACGGTAAGTGATCATAAGCATTGAAAGATTGTGATCTCTCCTGCTCTTGACTAACATATAATTCATGAGCTATGTCATTATTTAATGTTGAAATTTGCGCAACAATTTCTTCTGTGCTCGGATCATAAAAACATTTGAAGGACATCATTTCATATTCATTACCAGCTGTTTGAATATTGAAGATTTCTTCTGATCTTAAATCACATTCTAATTGTTTAACGAATTTCGCCCAATTTAAATTAGATGGCTCGTCCATAGTTAAATAGCCAATATACGTTGTATTGAGGTTAAAAAGTTTAATAGCAGCCTCATTCACGTTCAAAATTTTTCCTGCTTTATTAAGAATAAGTGTTGGTGACGAAGTACTTGTCATAAGATTTCCAAAACATTGATTAATATCATTTTGCTTCAACTTTCTCACCGAACCTTTCAAAAGAGTAAATAACCCCTTATTCGAATTTTGAGCCTTTACTATAATCTATGATTGCACGATTCTATTATTACAAAATTTAGTAAATTTAAGTATTTAAAATTATTTCACGAACTGTTCACAAAATAAATAGGTAAAAAGGATTATATTGTATGACAGCTACTTGACTGTTACAATTAGAAATTGAAAGGAAGATTATTGCATGAATACTATTTTAACTACTTTAAACGCAAAGTATATTCACACAAATTTAGCACTACGTTATTTAAAAGGTGCTGCTTTACCAGAATTTAATCCCATCATTGCAGAATATACAATTAAAGATCCTGCTTTTAATATTGTATCAGATTTGTTTCAAAAAAAACCTGATATTGTAGGATTTAGTTGCTATATTTGGAATATTGAAGAAACCATCCACGTCATCAAGATGTTAAAAACTGTCTGTCCAAATGTTAAAATTTTGCTCGGAGGACCTGAAGTTTCTTACGATGCCCACCATTGGTTACGTAGAATCGAAGAGGTTGATTTCATTGTTATGGGTGAAGGAGAAACTTCCTTTAAACAGTTATTACGCTATTTACATGGTGAAATTGCATTGGAGGATGTTCCAGGGATTTGCTACTTAGAGGATGGTAAAGTACGGATTCACGCACAAGCACCAAAAATAGATTTACGTGAATTGCCAAGCCCATTTCGTTTTGAGGAGGACCTCCCTCATCTAAGCAAACGAATTCAATATATTGAAACAAGTCGAGGCTGTCCATTTAGCTGTCAATTTTGTTTATCTTCTATTGAAGTAGGAGTTCGATATTTTAACCGAGAAAAAATAAAAGAAGATATTCGATTTTTAATGGACAATGGTGCACGTACTATTAAATTTGTTGACCGTACATTTAATATAAGTCGTAGCTACGCCATGGAAATGTTCCAGTTTTTAATCGATGAACATAAGCCAGGTGTCGTATTCCAATTTGAAATTACCGCAGATATTATGCGCCCTGAGGTTATCCAGTTTTTAAACGATAACGCTCCAAAAGGTCTTTTCCGTTTTGAAATTGGTGTTCAGTCAACAAATGATTTAACAAATACTCTTGTGCAGCGCCGTCAAAACTTTGAAAAGCTAACGCGTACAGTGACGATGGTCAAAGAAGGTGGAAAGATTGATCAGCATTTAGATTTAATCGCTGGTTTACCAGAAGAAGATTACGCTAGCTTCCGTCAAACCTTTAATGATGTTTTCGCGATGCGACCAGAAGAATTACAGCTTGGATTCTTAAAACTTCTGCGTGGTACAGGCCTTCGTCTAGAGGCTGAAAAATTCGGCTATACGTATGTAGACCTATCTCCTTACGAGATTTTCTCAAACAATGTCTTAACGTTTGATGATATAGTACGCATTAAACATGCAGAGGATGTACTTGAGAAATATTGGAACGATCACCGTATGGACAATACGATTGAATACTTAGTAACTGAAGTGTTTGAAACACCATTTGATTTCTTCCAAAATTTCGGTACTTATTGGGAAACAAAAGGTTGGTCTCGTATTGGTCATCAGCTTGAGGATTTATTCCGCCGTTTATTAATGTTTTTAGAAACTGTAGAGGGTGCTAATTTAACTATCATTAAAAGCCTAATGCAACTAGATTATTTAATGGCACAGCAGTTCCAGCCACGTAAATTATGGTGGAAAGAGCGCCCTACAGAGGAGCAACAAAAAGCACTTTACAATGCTTTACGTGAAAACCCTGCTATTGCAGGTGAGGAATTTGCCGGCTTCAATCTATCTGAAAAAGAGTTGTTTAAACATACGCTCATTATTCCACATCATATAGATTACCTAAATTTCTCAAAAGGCAAAATTGTACCAAAAAACGGCTATCTATTAACTTACTTCCGTCATGGTCAAACACCATACTTTGCAACAATCAACTCTATATAATAAGAAACGCTAGTCCTTTAATAAAATTTAGGACTAGCGTTTTTTTCATCCACCAAAACCTAAAATTGTTAATGTTACCCAAAACAAAACCAAATAATTACATTTTTAATTTAGCACATTGTCAGTAAAAACCATATCTTTATTACGATCAACCGATGTTCTATAAGGCATTACAATTATCCTAAAAAAGTTTAGTACGATATTCTCAACCGACCAACACCCTAATATTGTAAATATTACCTACCAATAGACCGCAATAACCAGGATAAACAATTTAAAATTTTTCGACAATTCTGTGGCAAAACCAATTTTTTAGACAAATAAACAGTCTAGACACTTTTTTATGAATAGATTTTCTACTAAGGTAATCTCTAAATTCCTCATTTTTTACCGGAAAATATTAAGGAGATTAAAAAAGAGCTCATTTAGCTCTTTTTTAATCTCCTAGTAATTTACCCTATAATTACTCGTTCTTTAGGATAGTGATAACTAGATTTTTTGCCTCTACCTCCACCACCTAAAGTGTAAAGGAAGGAAATTAAACCGACACGGCCAACAAACATTAAAATCATAATGATAATTTTGCCAACTGCCGATAGGTCGGAGGTGATTCCTAAAGACATCCCACACGTTCCGAACGCTGATGTAATTTCAAAAATTATTTGAATCAGTGAAGCGTTTGGCTCAGTAATGAGTAAAATAATTGTCGCAACTAACACCATAAAGAATGCCAATAAAATAACAACAAATGAGCGGAATACATCAATTAAATGTATTTCACGTCCGAATACTTGAATATCCTCTCTTCCTCGTGCAAAGGTAATTAGGAATAGAATTGCCATGGCGAATGTTGTTGTACGTATCCCGCCACCAACTGAACTCGGTGAAGAACCAATAAACATTAAAAAGCTCATAAAAATATCTGTTGCTTCACTAAAGGTTGTTACATCATACGTCGTAAGTCCAGCTGATCGTGTTGAAACAGAATGGAACATTGCAGAAAACAAAGCCTCATGCCAAGACATTCCCTTAAAGGAATGGAATGATTCAAGCAATAAAATAACAATTGCCCCTACCACAAATAAAATTGCATATGTGGAGGTTGTTATTTTTGTAAATAAACTAAAGCGGAAATTTGCATGGCGATTTAATAAAAAGGTTTTCACTTCAATTAATACCGGGAATCCTATCGCACCCAGCACAATTAATACCATCGTTATCAATTGAACAAAGTAATCTTTATGAAACGGAAGTAAACTCATGCCTGTTATATCAAAGCCACCATTTGTAGTAGCTGAAACGGAGGCAAAAACACCATGAATCAAGGCTTCTTGGAAAGTATCGAAATAGTTAGTGAAATGCAAAGTTAAAATAAACGCACCAATCACTTCAATACCGATTAAGATTTTCAATATTTCTCGAATTAATTGAACAACCCCTGACAAATTGTATTGATTATGATCGATCATAATTAATTGACGCTCACGCATACCGATTTTTTTCCCAACAAGTAACCACACAAAGGTACCAAGTGACATAATGCCAATTGCGCCAAGCTGTAAAATAACAAGAACCATCACGAGCCCGAATGTTGTATAGCTTTCAGATATATTGAATGTTGTTAAACCTGTTACACTAACTGCACTTACTGCAGTAAACAAGCTATCTAATAATGAAACTTTAACACCTTCTTGATGAACGCCTGGTAGCCGTAGTAACAGGAAGGAAATCGCTATAGCTATAAAATAATAAGAGACAAGTACCTGAAAAGGTGTTACTAGTCTATTTTTTGATCTTTTCCAGAGCACTTTGACAACCCCTTCCTTATATGATGCCAAACTTGATAGATATTAGTATAGAAAAAATACATAAAAAAAGAAAGAGGAATAGATACGACTATTCCTCTTATTCAGCGGATATTGCTTGCTAAAGAAGTTAAAGATTATTGATCTTTATGTTTATGACGAACTCCTACTAAATAACCTACTAGTGCGATGGCTACTAATACAATCCAGAAAGTTAACTCCCACACAGTAGAATGAGGAAATTCCGCAGGTAATATACCCACCTTCTCATGTGACAAAGTCAACACAACAAGCTTCACGCCTACCCAACCTACAATTAAAAACGCAGCGGTCTCAAGTGAAGGATAGTCATTTAATATTTTCACAAACCATTGTGCCGCAAATCGCATCATTATAACTCCGATAAATCCTCCAAGTAACATGACAATAAATTGTCCACCATTGATGCCACCTACATCAAAGTTCCCTAAATGCGGTAAAGTTACTGCAATAGCAACTGCAGCAAGCATAGAATCAATAGCAAATGCAATATCCGCTGCCTCTACCTTAAGCACTGTCATCCAAAAACCAGAGCCTTTTTTCTTCGCTTTATCATTAGATTCTTCGTTTGAATCCTTTTTATAACGCAAATCATATATATTTTTGGCAGACATGAATAATAAATAAGCTGCTCCCAACGCTTGAATTTGCCAATAATTCACTAATACTGTAATGACAAAGAGTGCTGAGAATCGGAAAATTAATGCACCGAATAACCCATAAAACAATGCCTTTTTTTGTTGTTCTCGTGGTAAGTGCTTCACCATCACAGCCATCACAACTGCATTATCTGCTGCTAATAATCCTTCTAATACTATAAGTACAATAAGTACCCAACCGTATTGTAATATAATTGATTCCATTCATGTGCCTCCTCTAAAACTCTGTATACCCAAAACAGTCATTACTATCCGAGTACAAAAGAAAAGACCTCTGCCCCTATAAAAAGGCAAAGGTCTCGCTAAGCAAATAAGTACCTGACATTTTTTAGTCAGTACCTCTCTATTACTAGTAGACCAATTATACCTCGGCATAATTGCGTCCTGAGGATAACTTCTTTCAGCAAATGTTTTTTGTAGCGAAAGCGAAGCGTCAGCTACAGATGTTTTTCGTAGCGAAAGCGAAGCGTCAGCTACAAATGTTTTTTGTAGCGCAAGCGAAGCGTCAGCTACAGATGTTTGGACATTTGCTAAAAGAAGTTGAATACCGCTAGCATAGAGTTATTCGCCTATCACACCCGATGGTAAAAACCACGTCTTGACGAATGTGAATCCAGATACTTCGCTCGTACCTGTTAGCTACTCCCCTTTGACAAAACGTCGAAGGTTTTTTCTTCTAAAAACTTATTATAGCACTATCATATACGAGTGGCAAAATTATCTACTCCACTTTTAACCTACAATATCTCTGTGTTTTGAATAATGACATCTTGTTTATTAGCTCGTACCACTAATTGAAGCATCACTTTATTTGAATTTGATAGCGTTTATCTTCTTTATTAGCTAAATAAAAATCAATCATTCTAGGCATAGTCTGTATAAAATCAGGGCATGCAATACTACCTTTTTTCAAAATAGAAACTGCTTCGGATGTATCGAACTTAGCATTCCAAGTTAAGTAGTCTAAAGATTCTTGCTCAACACCTAGATATTTTCGAATAAGTAGCACTTGTAAAGATATTCTTGCTAGTATTAATGGAAATCGCCCCTTAGGATAATGGTTAGTTAATAATTTTACCATCGTACGATACACTTCCTGCACAGGATGCGGATTCGGATCAGTTAGATGCAAGGTTTTCCCTTCAGCACTTTTTTCATCAACGAGATAAGTCGAGGCGTTTATAATATAATCCACTGGCACCACATTTATTGATGATGTTGATCGGCCAATATAGGGGATAAAAGGGAGGTATTTTAATTTATCCACCATATTTAAAAAGAAATACGGCCCATCAAATTTAATAGTTTCCCCTGTCTCTGAATGTCCCCGTACTATGCCAGGTCGAATAATTGTAAGTGGTATTTCTGATTTCAAATCCTCTACTCGATGCTCAGCTTCATATTTTGTTTCCTCATAATAGTTTTTAAATGCATGCGGACGAATAAGTTCATTTTCTCGCAAAACACCTTCACGTGTTCCTGCTACATATGCTGTACTAAAATACATATAGCGTCTTAAGTTCGGAAGTGTTCGAACAAAATCATTGACCATAGTCGTACCATGCACATTTACCTTCCATGCTATATCACGTGGTACTGCTAAATCATAAATTGCAGCTAAATGCCAGAGCACCTCAATTTGAGGTACAATTTCCTGTATAACTTGATTTTCTAAACCGAGATTCGGTAATGTAATATCTCCCTCTACAATATGAATAGAACAGTTAGGAAACTCCGCTACAATATTTTCTCTTTCTAAATTTGCTTTTACTAATTCACCTGCTAATACAATAGCGATGACTTCCTGTGATTGATTTTTTCGAAATAACTCTCGTATTAATTGGCTTGAAATAAAACCCGGAAAACCTGTAAAAAAATGAACCCCCATCTCTCATCCCCCCTGAACTTACCGCATCTTCCTAGTTTCTTTAACCAATCAATTATGCCTTGGCATAATTGCGTCCGGAATCGGCTTTGTGCTTGCACAAAGAACTCCTTTCCGATTCCGTGACATCCGCCGGAGGCTTTAACTTCTATCAGTAGAAGTTAAGCTGTAAATAATCGGTACAATATATAATGTCAGCAAAGTTGATGTCACAAGTCCCCCGATTACTACAATTCCCATCGGTTGATTCATCTCTGTTCCTTCACCAATACCAAGAGCAAGTGGAAGCAATCCTAAGATTGTTGTTAGTGCGGTCATTAAAATTGGTCGAAGTCGATCTTGTGTAGCAAGTAAAATCGCATCATACGTCGCCATTCCCTTAGCTTTTTGTTGATTAATGTAATCTACAAGTACAATCCCGTTATTCACAACAATTCCAACTAACACTAAGACCCCAATAACAGATGTCACACCAATTAGCGTGTTCGTAGCAAACATTGCAATTGCAACGCCAATAATCATTAATGGTACTGTGAACATGATAACGAATGGATACTTGAATGATTCAAATTGTGCAGCCATTACGATATATACAAGCACTATTGCTAATGCAACGGCTAAAAGCATATCATTAATCGCACTATCATAAAGTTCACGATCTCCACTAAAGACAACTTGAGTTTCAGATGGTAAATCTGCTTTTTCCAATGCTTTGTCCACTTTTGCTGAAATGCCCCCTAGCGATTCCTTCGTTTCATACTCGACAAAAAATGCAACCGCCGCCGCCTGATCAGAACGTCGTATCGATACTGGCCCTTCCTGTACAGAAACAGTCGCAATGTCCTCTAGCTTTACAAACAGACCAGCAGGTGAACGAAGCTGCATCGATTTTAATGACTCGATACTATCATTAAATACTTGACCAAAGCCTGTATAAACAGGCAATACAGCGCCATCCTCTGCCATTATTTGCGTAGTGAGCTGACCCTTCGTCATTTGATTGACCGTTTGAGCAATTTGAGCAGGTACAAATCCGTAGTCCTTCGCCTTTTCTCGGTCTACTTCTACTTGAACTTCTTTAACAGTGATATCTAAATCCGTAGATACCTTTGTGATGACCTGTTCTTTTGATAGCTCCTGCTGCACTTTATCAACAGAGCTATGAAGTCTTTGCTCATCAGAGTCCGTTAATCTAAACGTTAATGTATTTGGTGACGAACCAGTTGTCGTTGAGACATTGAAGTTAATTTCAACTTCCTCTCCTAGCTCTTTATGCAAATCTCGCTCAACCTCTTCTACAAATTCAAAAATCGAACGATTCCTATCTGCTAAAGGAACAAGCTTTACATATAGCTCTGCTTGGTTTGCACTTGTTTGTCCTCGCGCTTGTGCCTGCTGTGTACCACCGATTAAGCTTACGTATACGTCAACATCCTTCTCTTGTTTTAAACGTTTTTCAATTTTCGCAACAACTTTTTCTGTTTCTGACACTGCTACCCCTTTTTCAAGATTTACACTAACGGATGCAAATCCTTCATCGGTTGGCGGTAAAAACTCTGTACCCATTTTCATAAGCCCTAACAAAGAAAGTCCAAAACAGACAACCGCTAAGATTAGTACAAGCATACGATGACGCAATACCCAAATAATCGATGTTTTGTAGATCTTGTAAAGGGATGACTCATTACGCTTTTCGTAAATATTCGTTGATTTTATTTTTAAAAGACGGCTTGCAAGCATAGGAACAACTGTTAACGCAACGACTAAAGAAGCGATTAAGCTAAAGGAAATAGTTAATGCAAACTCTGTGAAAATTTGTCCTATTAAACCTTCAATAAACATAACAGGAATGAATACTGCAATCGTTGTAAGAGTGGAAGCAGTAATCGCAAGTGCCACTTCCTTTGTCCCTTCCTTAGCTGCTACTATCGGGTCCTTACCAAGTCCTAAATGTCTTTCAATGTTTTCAATAACAACGATAGCATTATCAACAAGCATACCGATACCAAGTGCTAACGCCCCTAATGTCATAATATTGAGCGAGAAATTAGCAAAAAACATTAAAACAAATGTAACAATAACTGAATATGGAATCGCAATACCAATGATAATAGGGCTTTTCACACTACGTAGAAAGACAAATAATATGAACATTGCGAATAATCCACCTAAAAGTAAAGAAGATCCGATATTACTAATCGCTAAATCCACATAGTTTCCTTGGTCCACTAGTACGTCTGCAACGATTCCTTGATATTGCTTCTTCGTCAATAATTCATTTAAAGCTTCTTTAAAAGCTTTTGATACCTCTGCCGTATTAGCACCCGATTCCTGTAATACAGACATTAATACCGCAGAATGCTCATTTGCTCGTGTTGTAGTTATGGATTTTTGCTCCATACGTTCAACAGTTGCAACTTCGCCTACTGTTAAAACTTTACCATCTAGCGGATTTACTGAAATGATTAAATCAGCAATGCTTTCTGGTGAACCTAAAGTGCTTAAAATACGTGTAGTTAGCATCTTCCCATCTGCTGTTAACACTGGTTCACCAGGAAGAGAAACATTGTTCGATTGAATAATTTGAATAATATCTGCTTGTGTTAGTCCTTTTTCAACTAACTTCGAGTCATCTAAAGTTATTTGAACTTCTTCTACCAGCTTACCGGAAATATTTACACTTGCGACACCTGCTGTTCGACGAAGTTCTTTTTCCAAGGCATCCGCCAGTAAACGCACATCTACATTGTCATTTTCCGCCCGTAGTGAAAGTTGTATTATAGGAAATTGTGATGGATCAAATTTTAAAAAGCTAGGTTTCTCAGCATCATTCGGTAAAGGGGTCATATCGATGCGTTGTAAAATATCGAGCTGAGCATCTTCAATATTGGTTGACCAATCAAACTCGAGAATAATTAAATTGGATCCTTCTTGAGAGGTAGACTGTAGTTTTTTTATCCCTGGTAAGGTGGCGAGTGTTGTTTCTAAGGGCTTTGTTATTTTCTCATTAACCTCTGTTGGACTTGCACCAGGATAATTGGTAACAACGATGCCTATTGGTGGACGTAATTCTGGTATAAGCGTAATAGGTATTTTTAATAATGAAACGCCACCTAATATAATGACAAGTAGCATCGTAACTATAGTAAAGACGGGCCTTTTAATAGAAAAATTACTAATGTTCATTTTTGCAAGCTCCTTTTCTATCTCTTCCTTTCTATGATACCCGAAAAGGAGAATATTTTATAAATTTGGTCATTATCATAACGTGTGGTTGATTTCCGTTCCGACTGGGCGCTTTGCCGCTGACGCTTCGCTTTCGCGCAGAGCAGAGCTTCCTGGGGGCGTCCGATGAGCCGCTTCGCTTCGCTCCAGGGTCTCATCTGTGACGCTAATCCCCAAGGAGTCGCCCAGTCTCCACTCCAATCAACTTATACACATAGTATACGTTTTAACAAATGCAACCCCATTTTATAGTAATGACCTTATAAATTTATACATTCTTCCCTGGAGACTTTTCATTCAGACTTATATTTCCTAATACTGTATATATTCTACATATGGCTCCAATTTTCCTTGTAAAAAAACACGAATCGCAACATGTCGATTCGTGTTTTTTATTATAAAAGGCTATACAATTTAATGTTTTCGTTTTTATCAGCAAACCAGCGCATAGCAAACTCATTTTCAAATAGGAAAACAAGATTATCAAAACGATCTTTTACAAGCATTGAACGACCTGAAGACATCGATTCTTTAACATCTTCTTCGTTTTCAATCCATCTTGCAATTTTCGAACCAATTGGCTCCATCTTCACTTCAACATTATATTCGTTTTTCATACGATGCTCAAAAACTTCAAATTGTAATTGACCAACTGCTCCAAGAATAACTTCTTCTGTATGCAATGTTTTATAATATTGAATAGCGCCTTCTTGCACTAATTGTAAAATCCCTTTATGGAATTGTTTAGATTTCATAACATTTTTCGCAGTTACACGAACAAATAACTCTGGCGTGAACTGTGGCAATTTTTCAAATTGGAATGTCTTTTTACCACCAACAACAGTGTCACCAATCTGATAAGTACCTGTGTCGTATAAGCCGATAATATCACCAGCAACTGCCTCATCTACTGTTTCACGATCATCCGCTAAGAATTGTGTAGATTGTGTCACTTTGAATGATTTACCTGTACGAGATAATGTCATGTTCATGCCACGTTCAAATTTACCCGATACGATACGCACAAAGGCAATACGGTCACGGTGAGCAGGATTCATGTTTGCTTGAATTTTGAAAATGAAGCCAGAAAACTCTTCATGCTCAACTGGATCAATAAATTGTTCATCCTCAGTAATTCGAGGCTGTGGTGTCGGTGCAAATTGTAAATATGTTTCAAGGAATGTTTGTACACCAAAATTCGTTAAGGCAGAACCAAAGAAAACAGGCGTTAATTCACCACGTCGAATTTTTTCTTCAGAATACTCATTACCCGCTTCATCAAGCAACATTATGTCGTCCATTGCTTGTGAATAATATGAAGTCACCTTCATCGGATGCTCGACTGCAAGTTCCCCATTTTCATCAATTGGTAAGAAACGTTCATCTTCTTCAGTACGGAATTGCTCGATACGTTTATTATAACGATCATAAATACCTAGAAACTCTTTACCCATACCGATAGGCCAGTTCATTGGGTAAGCGTTAATGCCAAGTACCTCCTCAAGCTCTTCAATTAGCTCAAGTGGCTCCTTCCCTTGGCGATCTAGTTTGTTGATAAAAGTAAAAATCGGAATACCACGCATTTTACAAACTTTGAATAGCTTTAAAGTTTGTGCTTCGATACCTTTGGCAGCATCTACAACCATGACAGCACTATCCACCGCCATTAATGTACGATACGTATCCTCCGAGAAATCTTGGTGACCCGGAGTATCTAAAATATTGACACGTGAACCGTTATAATCGAATTGCATAACTGAAGAAGTTACAGAAATCCCACGTTGCTTTTCAATTTCCATCCAGTCAGATGTTGCAAACTTACCTGATTTCTTTCCTTTTACCGTACCGGCATCACGAATCGCACCACCAAATAGTAAAAGCTTTTCTGTAATCGTCGTTTTACCAGCATCAGGGTGACTGATAATGGCAAAAGTTCGACGCGATAATATATCTTTTTCTAAATTTAAATTCATCTCGTCATTCTCCTTTTTTCATACTTAATAATAATAAAAGAAGACTTGCCTCTCTTACAACCTTTTTACATGAATTCCCCAAAAAAGAGGTTTTGATCTTAGCGAGGCATAATGTATAGCTTCCTCAAAAATCTCGATAGCTGCACTCGATTGTAAACATCGTGACATTCACCAAAAGTACCCAAAAAGAAAACCCTTTAGTACTAACTAAAAGGGTTCTCTAAGTATGGTGAACTTGCCGCATTATTGCATGCATTGCGTTCACACTATCAAGTACGCTCTAATATCCTCTTTGGAGATCATATATTATACAAATTTTAAGTGGCCAGCTTCTATTGCAATATCTGCATCACTATGCGGATATTTAGTATTCTCAATAATTTGATAATCTTCATGGCCTTTACCAGCAAAAATAATCATATCCCCTGGTTCAGCAACCTCAATCGCATGACGCACCGCCTCAGCACGGTCACCTATACATGCATACTTTTCATGAAGCATCCCTTTGGCAAGATCGCCTGTAATACTATCGTAGTCTTCATAGCGAGGATCATCTGTCGTTAAAATAACGTAATCAGCAGCTGAAGCCTTTTCTGCCATTGCTGGACGTTTCGATTTATCACGATTGCCTCCTGTACCAACTAAGAAAATAAGCTTACCTTTTTTATATGGTTGAGCTGAAGAAATCGCCTTTTCGATGGCATCAGGTGTATGTGCATAATCAATAAAAATCTGCACAGGTAAATCTGAGCAAACTTTCTCCATACGTCCCTTTACAGGTGGTAATTGCTCAATTTGCTCAATGATTGTTTCCATTGAATAACCACGGCCATAAAAAGCAACCATAGCTGCAAGTACATTGTATATATTAAACTCCCCGAGCAAATGCATTTTCACATGGTATATTCCCTCTGGCATTTCAACGTCAAAAGATGTCATGAAATCATGATACTCACAGTTAATAGCCCGAAAATCAGCAGTTTCATTTTTTAAACCATATGTCCATACTGGGAATGGTGTCATCGCTGCATAACGCTCTGACCAAGCATCATCAGCATTTAACACTACAAATTTATTCTTTTCTAAGTCTTGTCCAAGTTGGGAGAATAATAAGCCCTTTGCATGTCCGTATTCTTCCATCGTACCATGGAAATCAAGATGATCATGCGAAAGATTTGTGAAAATTGCTACATCATAATCTACACCAGCTAGACGTCCAAGTGCTAAACCGTGTGAAGATACCTCCATAGTCATTAATCGACAGCCTTCCATTTTTGCACGGAAGATCATTTGTTGAGTCGATAATGCATCGCTCGTAGTATTTGCAGATTCATATAAAATACCATTTAAATTAAAGCCGATTGTGCCTGATAGTGCAGATTTCTCGCCCATACCATGCATAATATTTTGGATAATACCTGTTACTGATGTTTTTCCATTTGTCCCTGTTACGCCAATCATTGCCATATCTTTCGACGGATAGTCAAAAAACTTTGCAGCTAACAAGCCAACTGCACGATCCGTATCTTTCACAATGACCTGTGCAATATTTTCACCTAACGGTAATTTTCGTTCTGTTACAACAATTGTTGCGCCACCTTCAACAGCTTTCTGTGCATAGTCATGACCGTCTACTGTATAACCTTTTATACAAACAAACATACTATTTGGTTGCACACTTCGTGAATCAATTACAATATCACTTACTTGGTCAGGTAGCACTCCAATTATTTTTTTCAAAGGTAATGCATTCAACAATTCCTCTGCATACATTTCATAGTCCTCCAATCAATCTCTACATTCATTCCATCATTTATTGTTTATTCGACAAGAAATGACAAAAAGAATTCCCCCACATTCTATTGAATTTATTTTACTACTTATTCGCTCATAAATAAAATGCCTCTTAAGACGTTTTTTTTAATGAAAACGCTAACATTTTAATATATTTTTAATCTTTCAATGAAATTTGGCTCATCAATCAACATTTATCGACAACCTAAATCCATGTATGGTGAAAATATACTTAGGAGAACTGGTAAAAAAGTGAGGTGTCAGATCCCTGACACCTCACTTTAACTATTTCATAATAGTTCTTACAAGCTTAACCTTTTGTTTGTATGGGGGAAAGAGAACATTCGTCTCTAACTTCGATGATTTTTTTAAGATAGATTTGGGATGAGTAAAGTTTTCAAAGCTTGCCTTCCCGTGGTATGCTTTTACCCCAGATGGTCCGACACCGCCAAATGGCAAATGTAAATTTCCTACATGTGTAATCGTATCATTTATACAGCCTCCACCAAATGGTAATTCCTCTAAAAAGTACTGAGTAGCTTTTTCATGCTCTGAGAAAAAATAAGCCGCTAAAGGCTTTGGTAATTGACGAATCTGGTGAATGGCTAGCGGTAAATCATCGTACATCATCACAGGTAAAATCGGACCAAATAGTTCATCCTGCATCGAAGGACTTGACCATTTCACATATCCAATAACTGTAGGCTCAATATACAATTCATCACGATCTGTTCTACCACCAAATGTAATTGCATCACGTTCTTCTACGATAATTTGCTGTAAGCGATCAAATTGTCTTAAATTCACAATACGGCCGTAGTCAGGGCTTTTTAATGCATTTTTACCATAGAAGGAACGGATTGTTGCTTTCAATATTTTCATAAATCGGTCATAAACATCTTTATGGACAAGGACATAATCGGGTGCCACACAAGTTTGACCAGTATTTGTGAATTTACCCCAAGCGATTCTTTTCGCTGCTACTTCTAAATTGGCTGTTTGATCAACAATTGCAGGACTTTTCCCACCAAGTTCTAGAGCAATTGGTGTTAAGCGTTCCGCCGCTGCCTTTGCAACAACTTTTCCGACTGCCACACTCCCTGTAAAAAATATATAGTCAAAGGATGCATTAATAAGTGCCGTCACTTCTTCTTTTTCTCCCTCTACAACCCGAACGTAGGAAGGATTAAACGTTTCTTCAATTATTTTTTTTACGATTGCTGCTGTATGCACAGATGTTTCTGATGGTTTTACAATAGCCGTATTACCACCAACAATTGCACCAATTAAAGGCTCCATTACAAGTTGGAATGGATAATTGAATGGACCAATAATTAATGTTACTCCATATGGCTCTCTTACAATAAAGCTTTTTCCCATCTGGTATTGAATCGGTGTTTTTACAGCTTCAGGTTTCACCCATTCTTCAACATGCTTTACCATATATGAAATACTATCTAAAACAATGCCAACTTCTGTTGCGTATGCCTCAAACTCACTCTTTCGTAAATCTAAATATAGAGCATTCAAAATTTCTTTTTCATATTTTAAAATCGTTTTCTTCAGTTTTATTAATTGCTCTTTTCGAAATTTTGTACTCTTCGTCGCACGTGAAAAATAAAATTGACGCTGTTCTGTAATCATATTTTCTACATCTTGTGGCGTAAAATTCATAATAAAAGCACCCCTTTTTTTTTAATGGCATACATAGTTTTTTCATTTCGAAACAAACTATCTTTGTCTATACGATACAACATTGACAACCAAAATTCCTCTTTCTTGAATGGATGGAATGTGTAGATGATTTTGTGATTTCCAGAAATTCACAACTACATATCGAAAATTGAAACGGGGGCGTAGATAAATGACAACAACAACAGGAACTTGGTGGGAATCTATTTTTTCTGGACCATTGGCACACGGTATTTGTGAAGAAAAATTATTGCTATTGCAAGACGAGGCTTTCTTATATCTCTCTACAACACCGGATGAGACAAAAGAAGAACCTGAAGTTAATTAAAAATAGCGCGTTATAGGAGGTTATTTCCTATAATGCGCTATTTTTTGAACTTCATGGCTCAGCGACAATGTTTTATCTGTGCGAAAGCGAAGCGTCAGCGACAAATGTTTTATCTGCGCGAAAGCGAAGCGTCAGCGACAAATGTTTTATCTGCGCGAAAGCGAAGCGTCAGCGACAAATGTTTTATCTGCGCGAAAGCGAAGCGTCAGCGACAAATGTTTTATCTGCGCGAAAGCGAAGCGTCAGCGACAAATGTTTTATCTGCGCGAAAGCGAAGCGTCAGCGACAAATGTTTTATCTGCGCGAAAGCGAAGCGTCAGCGACAAATGTTTTATCTGCGCGAAAGCGAAGCGTCAGCGACAAATGTTTTATCTGCGCGAAAGCGAAGCGTCAGCGACAAATGTTTTATCTGCGCGAAAGCGAAGCGTCAGCGACAAAGCACCTAGTCGGAGCGGAAATCAACCACACGTTATGGAACGTAGTTCTAGATTTTTCAGTTTACTACCACAATCTGTTGCAATTGTTTTAATTCACCTTCAAGACGATTAATAGCTTCTTCCTCAATAGCAAAGCTTCCATCTTCTAATCGAATAATTTGTTTATCAACTATATATACAGAATGTGCAATAGTTGTAGCTCCTAATACAGCTAAAACTGGTTTTAATGCATATTCTAATGCGAGTAAATGTCCAATAGAGCCACCTACTGCAATTGGTAGGATGATCTTTCCAAGCAATGCTTTTTGCGGTAGCAAATCTAAATAAGTTTTCAATATTCCTGTATACGAAGCTTTATAAATGGGTGTCAAAAGTACGATAATATCGGCTTCCTCAACTTGTTTATTTTCTGAAATGATGTCCTCGCTTGCAAAATTAGCCGTAATTAGGTCCTCAGCTGGCAGTTCATGTACATAATTTGTGTGTACCACTATACCCTGTGCTTTTAAGTAGTTTTCCACCTTTTCATGAATCGCCGTCACGCGTGAATTTCTCGAATTACTGCCATTAATAATAACTGCTTTTGTCATATTAGCCACTCCTTATTAATAAAGATAAATGTTCTTACACCAAATGCAATGTCTTTTCATATTGACGTAATGTAGCACCTAAGTAATTAGCAACAGCTAACATGCCATATTTCCCTACTGCTTTTTCGGCTTCTGCATTATAGTTTGTATTGGTATTCACGTCATATGTAAAAATATTACCTTCTTTATCGATAATCGACTCAATCCCTGCGACACTTACCTTATTTTGCGCTAAAAATTCTTCATAACGCTCAATAAGCTCCTCTGAAAAACTGTCTAAAATTTGAAATTTTGAGTTATTAGTTGCTGTTTCACCTACTGGGCAAAATTTATCTTCTATTTGACAGCTATCAGCAGGACAGAGTTCAAAGCCCTCAGACGTATCAACTCGCACTGCATATAAAAATTTGCCCCCTACAAATTCACATCGTGTTATATATGAATCAGGTGATTTTATATATTGTTGCACAAGCGTAATACCATCTATAGGTGACTCAAAAGTATCACTATTTGCATATGCTCCTAGTGCTTCAACTGAATTAAATAGTTGTACGCCAAGCCCTTTTCCTGCTCGATTATGCTTCGTAATAAACGATGTTGTACCAATTGTTCTTGCTGCTTCTATTAGCTGCGATTTACCAACTGTCGCTATCGTTTTAGGTGTTTGAATACCTACAGCTTCTAGTGCAAAATATTGATTGACCTTACTTACTTCTAATCGTAAGGCACGGCTGCCATTAATAACAAGACGGCCATGATACTCTAGCCATGCGAGCACTGCCTCTGTAAGCTCTGGTGCAAATACATGCCCTCGTGTATGTGATGAAGCACTCATACGACTATAAAAAATTCCTTGTGGCGGTTCTTTTGATAAGTCAATCAATCCCTCTGCCAAATGCCAAACCTCATATGGTAGGTTTTGTTCCTCTAAACGTTTTGTTAAATGAATTGTCCATTCATCATTTTCATGAATAATATAAATTTTCGCAGTCATGTAGTCGCTCCTTACCGTATGATGGCTGATTTTATTTTTACTAAAGGCATAACCTCTCTTGCAAAACGTTCCATTTCCTCTAGATGCGGGGAGAATTGAAGAAGTAAGAGATTTACGCCAACCGCTTCATAAGCTAAAATACGCTCTGCTACTTGTTGAGGTGTACCGACTAAATTTGGTCGTAGCCCTCTGTTTGAAACTGAATAATCCTGTAGTGTAATTTGTTGTTCTAGCTTTGATTTACTAGTGAAGTCATTAAAGCCTACATACCCTGCTGTATCCTGTACATTGGTAATTCGGGCTAGTTCAGCAAGTGCTTCTTCTTCTGAATCACGCACAATGACATATGCAGCCATCCCAAAAGTTTCGAATGGGCCTTTTCCAATTGCTTCTCGACGGGCGAGCATATCCTTGATTTTAGCCCCGACTTCCTCTACTGTTCCTCCATGCATCACATAAGCGTCACATGACTTTGCAATTGTCTCTTTACCGCGCTCACTTTCTCCACCTGCGTATAATGTTGGGTATGGTTTTCTGAATGGCTTTGGAGACAAATATGCATTTTCTATTTCGTAATATTTCCCATGATAGCTGAACGTTTCTTCTGTCCATAAACCTTTTAAAATATCAATGAATTCCTCCGTGCGATCATAACGCTCTCCATGCTCTGTAAAATAACCACCATATTGCTTTGCTTCCTCTTCCCACCAAGCTGAAACTACATTTAACGTAAAACGACCATTAGAGATTTGATCGATGTTTGCAGCTACCTTTGCCATCACCGCCGGATTATGATAGCCAGGTCGAACTGCAGCCAATATTTCTATCTTTTCAGTAACTGCCGCTAAAGCTGCTGCGGTTGACCAAGCCTCAAGTGCGTCAGCATCAATGCCTTTAATATCATTTAAATATAGCTCTGCGATAAGCGTCGCATCAAAGCCAAGTTTTTCTCCTGTTTGAATAACCTGTTTTACATAATCAAATGTTGCAGGCATATTTTCATTTTCTACGTTACGTAACCATCCTCCAAAAATCGGTAGCCAAAATCCTAGTTTCATATTCCATCCTCCTCAAAGCTCAATAGAAATTCACAATATAAATATAAAAAAGGCTTCTATATTTACGGTCGAAGGATATCCGTTACGTAAAATAGAAGCCTCTAGATGTCTAGTCAACTTAACTTTAAATACCAAGTATTCTTATAAACTTAATTTAACATAATAACATACAAAGTCAATAGGTTTTTTATTTAGATCCATCAAAGGTAAATATGAGTGTTTGAAGCCCATATAAATACTTATTTTTAATCAGTAATATTCGAGGGGTATCTAGGTGAACAAAGCGTTTAGCAACTTGTTCATAAGTTCCGCATACAAAAAAGAACAAGAATATCAACGGGCTAAACGCCATGCTGAACCTTCACCCTCTGTTGGTGAGTAGTGAAATGAGAAAAACCCGCTTCAAAGAAGGCTAAGAAGTTAATTTCGATCCCTATTTAAATTAAAAAACTACATTCCATTAGCGAGAAGGATGCCTTCCGCTGAAGAATGTAGTTTCTGAGACCATTAATGGTGAATGGCTTTGTTAAAAATTGCTTTTGCAGCATCTCCAATATGCTCTGACACTGTAGGATGTGGGAAAATCATATTTGCAAGAGTGTGGGCAGTGCCACCAGCATTTTTAGTAGCTAAAATAGCATTCAGCATTTCTGTTGCCCCATCAGCAACAACACAAGCTCCTAAAATACGTCCTTCTTTTTCCGTCGCAATAAGCTTTATAAAGCCCACTGTATTTCCTTCCATCAATGCCTTAGGGTTTGTATGTAAAGACATTTGAGTCACCGTATAAGGTTCATCAATCTGCTCTTCCAGCAAACCAAAAGTTGCAATTTCAGGATGTGTATAAACACAGCGAGGAATCGATGTTTGATCAATTAGTGCCGGCTTATTCCCCAAAATATACTCCACAACATTAATTCCCTCTGCACTCGCTGAATGAGCTAGTTGGTAGCCACCAACTAAGTCACCTATAGCATAAATATGTGGATGACTTGTTTCAAGATGCTCATTGACGGCAATCAATCGACCATCGAAGGCTAGATCAAGCTGCTGAGCTATTTCTGTATTTGGGCGTCGACCCGTTGCAAACAAAAGATTTTCATATGTATAAATGCCTTTAGAAGTGTGAATTTCATTGCCACTAAAATGCTCAAATTGGAAATCTGTCACAAGTTCAATCCCAAGCTTTTTCATCTTTTCACGAATAAGTGGTCGTGCATCTGGCTCTTCTGTCTGTAAAATATCTTCACTATGATTCAGCATCGTCACCTTTGTTCCAAGTGGTGCTAAACTAAATGCCATCTCTACTGCAATAACGCCTCCGCCTATAATGGTTAACTGATTTGGCAGCTCTTTCATATCAAAAAAGGTATCCGTTGTATAATAAGAAGACGTCTCTATACCTTTAAAAGGTGGCACAAATGGTTTACTTCCGGTTGCTAAAATAATATCTGTTGCCGTAAAAATCTCACTGCCAACTGTTACAGTTAAATCATTAGATACTGCCGCTTCTCCTCGATAAAAGGTGATTTGATTGCTTAAAATATAGCCCTCAATATTCTTTAAAAGCTCATCAATAATAGTATCCTTACGTTTCATCAATCGTGGAAAATTCACATTTACTGCAGGAGTTTCAATGCCCCAGTCATTACCACGTTGTATTTCTTGAATGAGCTTACTATGCTCCAACAAAATTTTCGAAGGAATACAGCCGACATTATAGCAGGCCCCTCCTACTTTATCGCGCTCTACTAAAGCGACCTTCTTGCCACTTTTGGCTGCATGAATGGCTGCTACATAGCCCCCAGGACCTGCACCAATAATTGCAATATCAAATCTTTTCACGGAAAATCACCTCATTTATCACCATAGCATTTACAAAATTTGAATGCAATGTCATAAATGTTGCAGGAAATTCAGTAACACATATTGTCTGACCTAGCGTCAAATACGATAAAGGAGGATGTTTACCTAAAAAATTATTACAGCTACTCTCTATGCTATTCCTAGTTGCCCGCCTGTCAGGAAAAATAAGCATTAAAGCTTTTACGCAATAGGAAGACTTTCTTTATGAACTCTCTATTTCAAAACCCACCTTCACAGAAGGAGAATCCATAAAGATAAAAACTAAACTCACATATGTAGGGCAAGCTCAAAACATAACTATTTACTATGGAGGCTCCCCATTTTTATTTATTTTGCAGGAAACGACACGAAATTTTGAAATACCTAGTGTAATGGATACTCCACTATTTACACGTATTCTTGAACAAAATGTGCCCTACGAAGAGGTTACACGAGCGGAGACGTGTACGACGAATTTTCAGAACCTAAACTCGTTGAATTTATGAAACATACAATGAAATGTCATTTTCCAAAATGACATTATATCGTAAAAGGGAGCACTGACTTTTACACAAAAGCCCCAAATAAACAAAAAACCGAGTACAAAGCATCAGCAACAATTGAATTTAAGATTCAATAGGCAAAAAAATACTCAAATTATTCTTAATAGAACAATGAGAGTATTTATAATTATACGTATTCCCATCACGGTATTCCCTCTGCTTCCGCGAGTATTCGCCCTACTTTCGCGGGTGTTCCTCGCTAAGCAGATATTCTGCTCCTCGCGGATACAACGTAAAGTTAATAAATATTCCGTTCCCAGAAGCGTTGTTGCGCTATGGCATTGACAAATTTTTTAGCGAAATCTTTGTCGCCAGTTGCCAACACAATTCCTGGCCCTACATTGGCATTAGACATATTAAAAAATGTCGTTCCTGATGTTGCTATACCAATCGGTTTGTAATGTCTATACGCTTCATTGATATAATTTACAATATATGAATTAAACTTTGCCTGATTTTTTGCTCTTACGCCTACAACATATAACGAGTCAAATAGTACCGCATCGGTAGTAATAAATGTGTCACTTGCTGTTAATTGTACACCATCATTACTAGTAACAACCCCTAATCTGTCGGAAATAATACTGTATCGAACACCCTGTCTTGTTAAGTATTTCAGTATTTCTCCAACTTCATTTGCGTCAAATCCATCACCTATTAGCACGCCTACTTTAAGTGTTTGTGGCATTTTTATAGTATTAGCTTGACTAAGTGCAGGTGATGATAACGTGACATTTATTTGCTCACCTTTTGGACGATTAACGCCAACATTATCGGCGACAGTCGTTGCCATTGCTTTATCAACACGGACAAACATATCTACAACCTGTTGGCGAACGGACTTACTTTTCACCTTCCCTACTTCAAAACTAAAGGCATCAATAATATGCTGCTTTTCAGGGAGTGACATACTATTCCAAAACAGCCTTGCCTGAGAAAAATGATCATCAAACGATTTACTACGTGCTCGTGTGATGCGTCCTTCAACCTTTTCTTCATAATGGACAAAGCCACCTTCCTTTGCCGTTGATGTTGATGGTGTATTATTGGCCAAGGAATTTTTATGATAGCTCACTTTTCCTACATTAATAGTTTGACGACTAAAGCCATTGCGTTGATTGTTATGAAATGGACAGATGGGTCGGTTAATCGGTATTTCAGAAAAGTTTGGTCCCCCTAGACGTATTAGCTGTGTATCTAAATATGAAAATAGCCGCCCCTGCAAAAGTGGATCATTTGTAAAATCTATGCCTGGTACAACATTGCCAGGGTGGAAGGCGACTTGCTCTGTTTCAGCAAAAACATTATCCACATTACGATTCAAGGTCATTTTCCCAATCTTTTTAACTGGCACTAACTCTTCAGGCCACAGCTTTGTTGCATCCAAAATATCAAAATTAAATTTAAATTCGTCTTCTGGCTCAAGCATTTGTACACCAAGCTCATACTCTGGATAATCACCTATCTCAATTGATTCCCATAAATCACGTCGCTGAAAATCTGGATCCTTTCCAGCAATAATTTGTGCTTCATCCCAAATGAGTGAATGAACCCCCAAAACAGGCTTCCAATGAAACTTTACAAACCTCGATTTTCCTTTATCATTGACGAAACGAAAAGCATGAACACCGAAGCCTTCCATCATTCGAAAACTTCTAGGTATTGCACGATCAGACATATGCCACATAATCATATGCGCAATTTCCTGATTGTTCGCTACAAAATCCCAAAACGTATCGTGAGCTGAGGCTGCTTGTGGCATTTCATTGTGAGGTTCAGGCTTTACCGCGTGAATTAAATCAGGAAACTTAATGGCATCCTGAATAAAAAAAACAGGTATATTATTACCAACTAAATCATAATTACCTTCATCCGTGTAAAATTTCGTCGCAAAGCCACGAACATCACGTGCAGTATCCATCGAACCTAAACTTCCAACTACAGTTGAAAATCTGACAAATACAGGTGTTTTCTTATTAGGATCCTGTAAAAAGCTTGCTTTAGTATATTCCCTCATCGATTCATACAATTCAAATTCTCCATGTGCTGCAAAGCCTCGCGCATGTACAACACGCTCAGGAATCCGTTCATGATCAAAATGCGTTATTTTCTCTCGAAAGTGAAAATCCTCCATAATAGTTGGCCCACGAACTCCAGCCTTCAACGAATTTTCATCATTCGAAACTTTTAACCCCTGATTCGTCGTCATCTTTTTTCCTTCATTATCGACACGGAACGGCTCTAGCTGCTGATTCTTCGCATTCTCTTCTAAATTTTTGCGCTGATTCGACTTAGAGTTATCCACGCAATCCCCTTTCATTCCAATACTCATAATTCTCAATATATACTATATGTTTGTCTGGAATAAACATGCCTTAAGGTTTTGATACAGAAATGAGTTTTATCCTCCTATTATTCAAGGTAGACAGAACCTAAAATTTCACCTTTTAACCAGCGGGGTTTATCCTTATAGCGTCTTCTCCACATTATAATAAAGGAATTGATTATTTTTTTAATGAAATCTTTTTAGTTCAATTATTAAGAGGTAGAGGTATTGCTGAACATGCTGCATATATGATATTTGAACAATTTAAAGGAAATTGGGAGTTTACTAATCCGTTAGAAAACAACATTGTTGGCCAAAATTTTTGAAGGAAGACAATTTCTAATTATACTAGTGGAGTTTACAGTGAGGAATATGGTGAAACTTTTAATGGATATATAACTTATTTTTCGATTTAACAATTTATAAAATACCGCATATTTAATCTACTATAGTGATATGGGGTACCGTCAAGAAAATGGGCTTACCGTTTTATATCCACATGTATCAATGAGATGCTTTAAACACTTACCTAAAACAAAACCTTGATCGGCAAGTGAAGTGACCCCAGTTAGATTTTTGTCTAACAACAGGATCCGCTTCAAAATTGCCTATCAAGGTTTTTTCATCACTATCTTTTTATTTAAACGCTTGAGCAGCTGCTACAGCTTTTTTCCAGCCTGCATAGATTTCTTCACGATATGAGTCATCCATATTAGGTGTGAATTGATGATCTAAATTCCAATACTCACTAATTTCATCTGGTGATTTCCAGAAGCCAACTGCTAAACCTGCTAAATACGCAGCACCTAAAGCTGTTGTTTCGTTAATGACAGGACGATCAACAGGAACGTTTAATAAATCTGATTGGAATTGCATTAAGAAATTATTTGCAACTGCACCACCATCTACACGTAATTTCGTAAGTGGAATATTGGCATCCGCTTCCATTGCACCAAGTACGTCTTTTGTTTGATACGCTAACGATTCTAATGTTGCACGTACAAAATGTTCTTTAGAAGTACCACGAGTTAAACCGAATACTGCACCTCGTACATCTGAATCCCAATAAGGTGTTCCTAGACCAACGAATGCAGGAACTACATAAACGCCGTCTGACGACTCTACACGTGCAGCATATTGTTCAGATTCAGAAGCAGAACGGAACATGCGTAAGCCGTCGCGTAACCATTGAATAGCAGAGCCAGCTACGAAAATACTTCCTTCTAAAGCGTAAGTAACCTTACCATTTAAGCCCCATGCAAGTGTAGTTAATAAGCCATTTTCTGATTTTACTGCCTTTTCACCAGTATTCATCAACATAAAGCAGCCCGTACCATAAGTGTTTTTAACCATACCTTCTTCGAAACATGCTTGACCGAATAAAGCAGCTTGTTGATCACCTGCAGCCCCTGCAATTGGAACAGCAGAACCAAAGAACAGAGCTTCTTCCGTATATCCATACACTTCTGAAGAAGGACGAACCTCAGGAAGCATAGAAGCAGGAACTCCTAAAATTTCTAATATTTCTTCATCCCATTTTAAATCATAAATGTTGTACATTAATGTACGAGAAGCATTTGAATAATCCGTAACATGGACTTTACCACCTGTTAACTTCCATATTAACCAAGTATCAATTGTACCGAATAATAAATCGCCTGCTTCTGCTTTTTCACGAGCACCTTCAACATTGTCTAAAATCCATTTCACTTTTGTACCGGAGAAGTATGCATCGATTAATAAACCAGTTTTATCACGGAATAAATCATTGTAACCGTTTTCTTTCAATTCCTCACAAATAGCGTTCGTTTGGCGTGATTGCCATACAATCGCATTATAAATTGGTTTCCCAGTATGTTTATCCCAAACAACAGTTGTTTCGCGTTGGTTTGTAATACCGATCCCAGCAATTTGATTTGATTCAATATTTTTTGCAGATAGCACTGTAGCGATACAAGAAAGAATAGAAGACCAAATTTCTTCTGCGTGATGTTCAACCCATCCTGATTGTGGGAAATATTGCGGGAATTCTTGTTGTGCAACATGGAGAATGCTCCCTTTTTCATCAAACAAAATAGCACGTGAGCTTGTTGTACCTTGGTCCAAAGCTAAAATATATTTTTTTTCTGACATCGGTCATACCTCCAAATAATTTTTTAATTTCTTTCAGCAAATGTTTTGGTAGCGAAAGCGAAGCGTCAGCGACAATTATTTTCTGTAGCGAAAGCGAAGCGTCAGCTACAAAGCCGATTCCGAACACAATTTTGCCGAAGCAAATTGATTTACTCTTCACTTTTAATATTTTTCACTGTCATTTGAGCACTGATAAAAATAATAACTACGATAATAGCAAACACCCAAAATGTGATACTATTTTTTCCTTCAAAAATTTGTTGGAAAAATAGGGCACCAAATGTACCACCGATAATTGGACCTACAACTGGAATCCATGCATATGACCATCCTGAGTCACGTTTACCTGGGATTGGTAAGAAAAAGTGAGCTATACGTGGACCTAAGTCACGTGCAGGGTTAATTGCATAACCAGTAGGGCCCCCTAATGCCATCCCGATGACTACAATTAGCATACCAACTAGAAATGGATTCATGCCATCCGTAATTGTATTTGTTCCTAATGCTAGGATACCTAAAACAAGTATAAATGTACCAATCATTTCTGAAATTAAATTTGATAATGGATGTTTAATAGCAGGCATTGTAGAAAATACAGCCAGTTTCGCTTCCGGATCTTTCGTACCTTTCCAATGTGGTAAATACATAAAATAAACGAGTACCCCACCTAAAAATGCACCAATCAATTGTGCAGCAATGTAAGTAGGTACGTCTTCCCATGGGAAATTACCGATTGTAGCAAGCGCGATCGTTAAAGCAGGATTTAAATGAGCCCCACTAATACCACCAACAGCATATGCAGCCATAGCCACACCTAGACCCCAAGCGAATGTAATTACTACCCATCCACCGCCAAAACCTTTCGATTTGTGCAGTGATACACCTGCAACAACGCCACCACCGAATAAAATAAGAATCATCGTGCCGACAAGTTCAGCTGTAAATGTTGACATACATAAAGCCCCCCTTTGTAATAGTGCACTTAGTAAAAAAATAAACCCACACTTAAACAAACTGCACGTTGTAATGCAGATGAATAAATGTGGGTTCCTTTTCCTAACCACGCGCTTTTTAACTTATGTACATTGTAGAGAAAATAATATACATAGTCAACAATATTTTTGGAAATTTTCCCACAAATCCTTATTTGAAGTTGTAATAGCTACTGCCCCAGCTGATAACGCTTCCTCAATGCTTTCAACAGTGCGAACTAGTCCACCTGTAATAACAGGAATTTTTGTTCGCTGGTGTACTTCTGAAATCATTGAAGGAATGATTCCTGGTAATAATTCAATATAATCGGGCTTCGCTGATTCAATCATTGAAAAGCTTTTTTCTAGTGCAATCGTATCAATTAAAAAGACGCGCTGAATTGCAATAATCCCACGAGATTTTGCTTTTATTAACATATTAGATCGAGTGGAAATTATACCTGCAGGACGGATATCATTACATAAAAAATCTGCAGCAAAATTATCCGTTTTTAAGCCATGAATTAAATCTGCATGAATAATTAATTTTTTACCGTTTCGATCTGCTTCTCGTTTTATTGACATAAGCGAACTAATATGCACTTCTAATAGAACAATGTATTCAAATCGACTATTTAATATTTCATCAAAATGCTTAACTGTACGTGCAGCGGGAATAATTTGTTGATTATTGAAATTCATTTGATTTCCCCTTTATATCAATTATGCCTCGGCATAATTGCGTCCGGAATCGGCTTTGTGCTTGCACAAAGCACTCCTTTCCGATTTCCGTGACATCCGCCGGAGGCTTTAACTTCTTTCAGCGGATGTTTGGGCACCCGCTGAAAGAAGTTAAAAAGTGAGGTCGCCTTTAAGACGACCTTCCTTTTTATTATAATGCAGTGGTAGCTCTTGTTATTTCTAAATTTAAATCTTTTTCATATTGCGTACGTTGTTCAGCAGACCAATGTAATTGTTTTGCCATTTCATCTAATATCGCGTCTTTATATTGCTTCACAAGAGCGATATTAAAGAACATATATGCTGTACGACGAATCATAAAGTCGTTTGGATGAACAACCATTTCCTGATGAATACCATACAGTAGCTGAGCATATAGCCCTTGCGGTAAAACAGGATGTTTTTCTTTAGCATATTCAAAAACAGTATCCACATTAGAACCATAATGATGTGCTAAATGTTTCGCTTCCTCTTCTGATAATCCAATATCAACACCCATTTTTGTTCGTTTTGACACGAACGCATGTAAGTTTTTGGAGCCCCCTACATCTCCACCAGATATATGAATATTTTTTGTATGACATGGTTTTGATGCAATGCCAAATCGTTGTTCTAAATCTTGCGTAATCATATTTAAAACCGTTTCAGCCATTTTACGATAACCTGTTAATTTACCGCCAGCGATTGTTACAAGTCCTGAAGCAGATTCCCATACTTCGTCCTTACGAGAAATTTCAGATGGATTTTTACCTTCCTCATGAATTAATGGACGAACGCCTGCCCAGCTTGATTCGATATCCGCATCAGTGACGTTAACTTTTGGAAACATGTAATGAATTGCTTTCATAATATAATCACGATCTTCTTGATGGATATTCATTTCTCGGGCATCGCCTTCGTAAAATGTATCTGTCGTTCCAACATACGTTTTCCCATTTCGAGGAATCGCAAACACCATACGACCATCAGGTGTATCAAAATAGACAGCTTGACGTAATGGGAATTTAGATTCATCAAAAACGATGTGCACACCTTTTGATAAAATTAAGTGCTTACCATTTTGTTTTCCTTCGATATTACGAACTTCATCTACCCATGGACCAGCAGCATTCACAACTTTTTTCGCACGAATATTAAACGTATTATGGGCAATCAAATCTTGCGCTACAATTCCATTAATTTTCTTTTGGTCATTGTATAAAAAGTTTTCTGCCTTTGTATAATTAATGAGTGTTGCGCCTTTTTCGATGGCAGCTTTGGCAACTTCGACTGTCAGACGTGCATCATCTGTACGATATTCTACATAAACACCACCGCCGCGTAAGTCCTCACCTTTAACCAAAGGTTCTTTTTCCATTGTTTTTGCAGCATTTAACATATATCGACGCTCAGAACGTTTGACCCCTGCTAAAAAATCATAGACACGTAAGCCAATATTCGTTGAGAATTTACCGAATGTACCACCTTTATGGAATGGCAGTAGCATCCATACTGGAGTTGTTACATGCGGTCCATTTTCATAAACTATTGCACGCTCTTTTCCTAAATCTGCAACCTCTTTTATTTCGAATTGTTTTAAATAACGAAGTCCACCGTGCACTAATTTTGTCGAACGACTAGAAGTACCAGCCGCGAAGTCTTGCATTTCAACTAACGCTACAGATAGTCCACGAGCAATTGCATCCAATGCGATACCACAACCTGTAATCCCACCACCGATAACCAATAAATCGTATTCTTTACTTTCTAATTCTACAACCGTTTGTTGACGTTGTATTGCTGAAGCTGTGCTCATAATGAAATTCCTCCTTATTTAAAGCGAAAAAAAGAGACCATTAAAAGCACATGTACAAATGTACATATGTTTTTAATGGTCTCTCAATCGCTCAAACCTAGTATATTAACTTAACTTCATTGTAATGTGTTTAGAAAGAAAAGGCAAGGTAGATAGTCAAAAAAATACAACATACACTTTTCTATCATTTATTGGTTTAAGGACGTGTCATATGTACAGTCCAATTGTCATGGCTTTTAAGGTTATTTATTCCCCAATACAAAAAATTTATTTATCTATATTCTTGAGTGGAAGATAAATAAATTTTAGTAATCGTCGCATTGAAAAAGGTCCACTCCGATCAACTTAATATATGTCGTACTTTTAATAATTGTTATTTTGCTGAAAGAAGTTAAAATATGTATTGTATCATTTCATGTATGTTGCAATAAGGATTGTCACGGCTTTCCGTCTTACGAAGTGCCATCATATCTGTGCAATTTTTAATAGCGACCTCATGTCGAAGTGCGATAGGTGCAATAACTGACTCATCCGCTTTATGACGAAAATAACGTGTTACCCCAAGATGCTGCTCCATCTTGTCATTTAATACAGCACGAGGATACTTTTCAGATAGATCGACTTCTTCAAAATGCAACAATAGCCATAATTCGAATGCTTCATTTGAATAGGCAATATGAATATTATTCTCCTCACAAAAGTCATTAACTTCCTCTAATTGCTTTTCAGTTAAATCATCCTTATCAAAAACAATCCAAACTTCATCAAAATATTGGTAGCTTGAATCTCGATAGGCATGCTGAGCTAGCTTAATAGCTGAACGCTTGACGTTTTTTATTTTGACGCTTACCATTTTTGAGCGCTTTAAAATACGCATTTGCTCAAAATAAATGCGTTCGGTTTCACCTTCACAATAAATTAAAACTGTTTTACGCAGTGTTCGATTCCCTTGTTGACGCACTCTCACTGCTCAAACACCCCCACTTCCTATCAAATATATCTCTGCATAATGGCTGTTGTCGCTTCGCTTTCGCACAGATAAATTGCCACAGGACGTGGCGTTCTTAGACTGAGTTCCTCTATTTCAGCGGGTGTTTGGATTCCCGCTGAAAGAAGTTAAAACCGCATTCATCACACCTAAAGAGGTGGGAGACTTTCGCTGAAAGAAGTTAAATATTGATCTGATAAATATTCATTAATAACCGGTGTAGCCCCAAATTCTCCTTTTAAGTAACGCTTGGCATAGGAAATATCCCCACGTTTCTTCTGTAAATCCGCAAAATCAAATAAGGAGTACAGCTCGGATTCATTTTTAAAGCTTTTATTTACAAACCATATTTGATCGGAACGTAGTGGCTGATCTAATAAATCAATTGCATGACTTGTAACAACAAATTGATTCGTAACGTTACGCTTGCTGTTCATAATGGCCATTAAAAATTCGCAGATGGACACATGAAATGCTGTATCAAATTCATCTATAAAAATCGTCTTCCCTTTATTGTATGCATCGACCATGACACATGCTAAATGTAGCATACGGACTGTCCCCTTTGAATCCATCGTCCAATTGATCGTTTCTGTCCCGATCGGCGCACCTGCTTCATCGAACGATAAATAGTGCAAATCGATATCTACCTCTTGAATAACCTCCGGAGTGTCAAAATCATAGCCAATAGTATTTTTCTCTCTTCGCTCAACGCGTCTTGCCGTCACATCTTGAATAGAAAAGTCTGCAATCTTTAGTAACTTTATAACCTCTTTTTTAAAGGGCTCCTCTTCAAGTTTACGAATAAGCGGATGACTTGATAACCGATTTGCTTCATCTAAAAACAGTATTTTATGTAAAAACCAATCAAATATTTTCGTAGCATCTGGGTCATTAAAGACATTTAATACTGATAAGAAAGCTGTATTATTACGCGTATATTTTGTCAATTCTAGCGCTGTGCTTTGGGCAGTTTCATACAAATATTCTGTCCCATCCCATTGTCTATTAAAGAGTTGCTCTTTCATAGATTTTGTCGTTTTAGTTAGACCTTCATAAAGAACCTGCGATGCATTATACTGTACCTCATAATCGTACAGCACCCCATCTAATAATAACGAAATCATAAATTCTGTCGGTTGTTCTTGCCGAGCCCCTAGCTTAAACGGTTGGTAGGGCAATCGTAGTTGTTTAACATTATTAAGATTTTCAAAGTTAAACAATAAAGAACGTAAAATTTTAATAGCAGTGAATAAATTCGATTTTCCACTTCCATTTGGTCCGAAAATAAAAGCACTTTTTACAAGGTAAAACGAGTCAAATTTCATCGTATGTGTGTCCTTTAATTTTCGAATTCGGCTTCCCGCCACCATTGAAAATAGCGTTTCATCTTTATAACTTAAGCAATTTTTCACTCTGAAATCTACCAGCATTTGTAATCCCCCCGTTTAACTCCGCAACATTCCTTTAAAAGAAATTATACTATATTCGTAAAAAAGCACCTATTTATGCACAATTATTTGCTGAAGAATGATTAAGTAATCGAAAATAGAAAAGACGATTTCCCCTTCTGAAAAGTGCATAATAACCAAAAGTGTGTAATCTGTGTAACCACTGTTATACCGCAGTTTATGTAGTTTTTAAGGTGTGTAATATAGATCTACTAAGAAAGCGAATAAAGAAAGATTATGTACACTGTTAACTCAGTGTGTGTAATCTTTTTGCAAACCTTTATGTATCAATGGTTTGGTGGTATACTTACTTTTTATAGGTGTGTAACCATCACTCGTTTCATAAAGGGGCGCTTTTTTTGAAAATAGAAAGAACACTAACCTCATACGTATTGGTTAATTCCAATATGAGGATACTTCCAGAGGTTTTAGATTTTACGAATACGTTAGAGAAAAAAGGCTTATCACCAAATACAATTAAAAGCTATTTGGATGATTTGAAACTTTATTATATTTGGTTAGAAAAAGAAGGCTTAAAGTTCTATAATGTTCAGCCATCAGAATTGCTTGGTTTTTTAGAGTATCTAGATACTAGGAAGAATAATAAAATATCTCCTGCTACTTGGAACCGTTATTTAGCAACACTTAGTTCTTTTTATAGACACCTAGAAGCTATTGGTGGATATATTGAAGAGTCCCCTGTTGTAACGGTAGATAGTAACAACAATAGAAGATACGGATTCTTAAAGCATATAGCGCCTAAATGGGGTAATTTCCAAAGTTATTACAAGAAAAAGAACCCTAAAAAAACCGACAAGAAAAGACTATACGATGATAGTGCTTCTAGGTACTACGAGGCGATTAGCTCTTTATATGGTGGTAATGAAGATTTATTAATTAGAAATAAATTAATCTTTAAACTCTTATACGAAACAGGTTTTAGAACATCTGAACTGTTGCATTTAAGAATGGATGACTTTGATTATCCAGATCCGGATAAAAAGGTCGGAAACTTATATCTTATTGAACGGGACAATGAACTAGAAGATAGGCAATTGAAGACAGGCGAACGTACAGTGCCTGTATCTGATGAATTGTTACAAGAGATTGATGATTACATTCTATATCACAGACCTAACAAAACAGGTGTTGAATATATCTTCGTTTCACATTCGACTAACAACTTAGGGGAACCTATTACAAGACAAACCATAATTAATTTCTTTAGTGATTTAGATGCCGCTGTAGATATCAAAGGCGTAAAGTTAACCGCGCATACACTGCGACATACTCACGCATCCGAACTACAGGATATGGGCGTCGATATTAATGTTATTAAAGAAAGATTAGGCCACGGCAGCATTGAAACATCAGCTAAATATGCTAAACCTTCTGTAAAAACCCTCTCGCTGTCCTATGAAAGATTTTTAGCGCAAAGGGGGCAAGAGTAAGATGGTCAACTATTTAATTGATATCAAAACTGATTACTGGTCAATTGATAGTTCAGGTAAAAAATTTAATTTCTCCTTTGAGTTCATACCCGATGGGTATTTTCGAGACACAATAAAGGAGATTACTTATAAAACCCTTACTATCGGTAATAAGGCTGTTTCAACACAACACCGCTATAACTATTTTCTAAAGCATTTTTTCAACTTTCTTGAAGAAACAAAGGTTGAAATTAAAACATTTGAGGATTTTGATTACGAACTAGCTGAGCTATTTGTATTCTATTTATTAGATAGTGGTAAGGCAGCAAGTACGAGAGCTGTATGTGTAGCAGCCATTAAAAACATTTTAGATTATGGTGTATTTTTTAAAACTCCAGGTTTCCCAAGGCACACAGTTTTTGATGGAACTGAATTTAGATTGTTACAAACACAAGATACTCTTAAAACAATGGTTATTGATGATGACGAGCTTGAGAAAATTGATAATGTACTCAAACTCCCTTTTAAAAATCAGGGCTTCCCTACTCGAAGTAACGACCGAATAGGTTATTTATTACCGCCGTTAGTTGCGATAATAAGGCATACAGGCATTAGGATTTCAGAAGCTTTAGTTCTTAAAAAGGACTGTCTTCAACCGGATATTCTAGGGAAAAATCTTTTAGAAGTTATAAGTCCAAAGAATTTAACTGAACGTTATATACCCGTTAACAATAAAGTTAAAGCTGCTGTTCAGTATTTACTAAATGAACAAGAGAAACGCGGGTTAAGCGAGTTAGCAGAATCTTTGTTTTCTTACTTAAGTGGAAGAGACGTAGCTCAATTAGGTCAATCGGATGCCCGAAGTAAGCTTGATATTTGGCTTTCAATGCACCAATTAGATCCAGCAATTACTTTCCATAGTTTTAGACACACATTGGGAACAGAGTTGTTGAACAATGAGATGTCCCCTTTCGAAGTAATGCAGTATCTTGGTCACGAATCAATGCATTCAACGAGGTTATACGCTAAAGTCCGAAACGATAAATTAACGGCTGAATATAAGAAATTAGGTTTTATAGGATTAATCAAGGAATCCATCGAAGATTTGAAGGACTCTTCTGGAGAAAATTTAAATCAACAAACAAAATTGGTTATTCAACTACCAGATGGGGCTTGTGGGAAACCTCTTGAAAAAGAAGTTCCTAATTGTAAAAAACCTAATGCTTGTCTGTTTTGCCGAAAATTCATTACAACACCGGAGTATTTGGCTGTTCACGAAGACCATTTAAAACGTATAAGAGCTGATAAAGAAAAATATATGGCAGAAGACCTTTTTGGTAATGAGCACATCTTAAACCAAACGGAAAAAGCTTTAGAAACGATTATAAGTCGTTTGAAGGCTTTGGAAGGTGGTGAGATTGTTGGCTGAATTAAAACTTCTGATTACTAAGCAAGGACCAATTAAAAATAGCACAGAAGATGATTTCAGAATTGGAAGTGGCACATTTTCCGACGATATTTGGGACTTCAAAGATGTAATAGCAAAAGACTTTGAACATCTTAAAGGCGGGAAATTAAGACTTAATTTTAGTGAGTTTGCCCCCTACCCTAGAATTCAAAAAGTTATTAAACATTACATTTTAAGCGAGTTAACTCTTTGTTCTTTTAATTCCGTTAAGAGAAAGTTAGCTGGATTCGCTCACTTACCTACTTTTTTAAATCAAAACGAGCATATACAGTCGTTTAAAGATTTCACTGCGAATGAGTTTAAATTGTACCTTGATTTCACGGTAGATTTACCCTTATCGGGTGTATCGAAAAAGAAGATAGGTCAAGTAATGAAGGAACTTTTACTTAGAGGTTCTATGCGTAGTTGGGACACCGTTGTAGATACCGTAGGTATTGAACGTTTGTATGATGAATTGATTATTCAAAACAAACAAATTAAAGACGACACAAAATTTGGTGCAACAAAAAAAGTTTTACCTAAAAGTGAAATAGTTGATTTGCTTATCAACACAGCTAATGAACACATATCGCAGAATCACGATGAGTTTGAGTCTGATAATTTAGCGACATACAAGTATCTTAAAACAAGGGATTACTTAACAGCGCTGAGTATTATTCTTATGACACAATTAGGATTCAGATTAAGTGAATGTTTAACAATTAAATTTGGCTGTTTGAAAGTAATCAATGGTGAATACCAAATCGTCTATACAACGAGAAAAACCAAAAAAGATAAAACTGAAGTCACTAGACCAGCCAATGAATTGGTCGTAAATGCGGTTCGAAAGCTAGAAGAGTATTCAAAGCCCTTAAGGGATGCTTCTGGAATGCCATATTTATTTCTATATAAATCAAGACACTATGACCCGATAACCAAAGATAAGCCAGTCTGTTTAGCTGATCACAACAATTGGACGCGAAACAATTTAAAGAAGTTTATTGAGAAATATAACATTCGAGATGAAAAAGAAAACCATTTAAAATTAACATCACATTATTTCCGCCATATTTTTGCGACATACGCTTTAAAAGATGGTATGAGGCTTCACGACGTAGCAGAAATGTTAAATCACGAATCAATTATTATGACGGAAACTTATGACCACACAAAAGGTAAGAAGCAAAAAGTGATTGAAAAGATTTTAACTGGCGAAACACCAATTTCATCAACAAACCGAATTGTCTTAGAATCAATTGAAGGCGATGAAAACCCGTTTAAAGGCAAGACAGTCGAACAAGTCGAAAAAATGCGTAAAGCATTGAAAATTGAACTCCTACCACACGGATTATGTTTACATCATCCAATGCGGGGCGAACCTTGTGCGCAAGATGGCGTATGTTTAGGGTGTAACGAATTTATAGCTTCAGCTGACCACCTACCGGTGTATGAAAAACGGTTAGAAAAAGTGGAAAAAGAGTTAAGTGACTCTCCTGCCGATAGCGTCTATTCAACAAAACTACACTACCAACAAGGAAAGCTGATTAAGTACATTAGTGACTTACAGCTAAAAATTGCAATGAAAGAGGCCAATAAAAGTGACTGAGGATAAAAAGATGTCGTTACCTGAATTTAATAGAGCAAAATCTACGATGAAGGTTGAGGAAGCTTTAAAGGTACTTAAAAAGGCTGATAAGCCTATTTCATTAGCAAGTGTAGCTAAAGAAGCTGAAATATCTCGCAAAACACTTTATAATCGTCCAGATTTAAAAGCAATGGTTGAGGAAGCAATATCATTACAAAGTGATTTAAAAGCTCCTGTTAGTCCTCCTACGCGCTCTAAAAGACAAAATGGTACATTACAAGCTGAAAGAATTGAAAAGCTAAGAGCTGAAAATAAACAACTTAAAGAAGATAAAAAATCTCTACTGACTGAAAACGCAAATCTAACAACAGAGAATTTAAATTTTAAGCGACGGATTTATGATCTTGAACAATATATTCAACAAATTCAAAGTTCGAAAATCACGCAGCTTAAGGATAAAAATTCGTAAGATGTAAAACCTCTTGGAAGTATGAGACTTTCAAGAGGTTTTACACAGGTAAGTGTATAATCTAACAAGGAAGCTTAGTGTATAGAAGATTACACATTGAACGGTAAACATAATTCCCCTTTTAGTAGGGAAAATCGTCAAATATTACATTTAAGTGCTACTTTGATCCGTTCCGACTGTGCGCTTTCCTAGGGGCAGTTCAAATTCCCAAGGAGTCGCCCATAGTTGATAAAAACTGAAATTGTTCCGATAAAATGAGATTTTGTTCATATAACTCTTCAAAGTATAATGAATTCATCACAATAATGGGGGTTAATTTCCGCTACGCTCCAGGGTCTCATCTGTGACGCTAAATGATATATGTACACTTTGATAACATGTACATATTTTTACAATTAAATTAAATCTCCACTATCTTTTCATTTTGTAATGCTTGCAATGTACGCTCTATGCCTTCCGCAAAAGTAGTTTTTGGTCTCCATCCTATTGCTTTCGCCAACTTTTCATTATTTAAAAATGAATGTTCAATATCCCCTTCTCTAGCAGGGGCATATTGAATTTCTATAGGATGATTTAAATGCTGTAATAATAAAATGACTTGATGAATCGACCATGCCTCATTTGTTGATACGTTATAAATGCCTTGTAATCTAGCCTGTACACCAGCATAAATAGCATCTGCAATGTCATCTACATATATGAAATCTCTTGTTTGCTCTCCATCTCCATATATCGTAAATGGCTTTCCTTCAATACTGCTTCTTAGCATGCTAGGAATTACCGCAGCTTCCCCCCGCATACATTGCCTTGGACCGAATACATTAGCAAACCTGTAAATTAATGTTGGTAAACGATAATCCCTTTGCCATTTTTCACAGTATGTCTCACCAATACTCTTGTTTAATCCATACATCGAAATCGGTTCACTAACATCTGTTTCTTCTAATGGAGGATAGTGACTATCTCCATAAACAGCTGCTGACGAGGCAAAAACGAAATGCTTCACCTTATATTTTGACGATAAGAAGAGCATCTGACTAAGCCCTACAATATTAGTTAAAACATCTTTCACTGGCTCTTGCACCGATTTTTGAACACTCGTTTGCGCTGCACAATGGATTACTACATCAAATGATTTTTCTTTAAAGAGATGCTCACAAACTTCATCTTCTACATTCAAAAGATAAGATTTATGCTCAAAGTCGACATTGCGTAAATGACCGGTACTTAAATTATCAATAATATAAACATTTGCACCCTCTTTAAAAAAACGCCTCGCCACTGCACTACCAATAAAACCATAGCCGCCTGTCACTAATACATTCATCCCATCGCCCCCAAAAACAATATGATGTTTTATATGCAGTAATTACTAAAATTATGCAAATAACTTATTTGTTGTGTTTTTGGGGCAGCGTTTTTTTATTTGTAAAAAAAGTGCCCAATATAAATGAGGGCACTGAAAAACTTTACGTCCATTGTCTAAACAATATATTGTTTTTAACTCTTCTAAAATGAATGAAAAATCAACAAGTTCATTGATTTGGCGAAGTATATTATCTTTTGGCACAACAATATCGTAGATTGCTATATATGGACTTAAATTAAGGGTTTCTTAATTTGAAATCATTGGGGGCACCACCTGCACATTAATTCTTTTATTATAAAAGAAAGCGTAACTAAAATAATACATTGCGTTGTTTGGAGAAGCATCGCTCGACTCCTGCGGGAAAGCGAGACAGACGAGACCCCGCACGAAGCGGATGTTTTCTGTGCGAAAGCGTAGCGACAGCAACGAAGCGTAGGAGGAGGCTCGGCGCTCGCCCGCGGAAAGCGAGCGGAATGCTTCGGAAAACAACAGTAGAGTCACAGTGCCAAATGAAAAAAGCGAGGTATTCAACGATTAAATCGTTGAATACCTCGCAATGTGAGAAGATATAGACTTTTTCAGTGCCCGATATAAATCGAGCACTTTTAAAAAAATTAAGCTGGGTTTACTTCCAGTTCAACTGTAATTTTGATGTCTTTCCCAACTAGAACACCGCCAGTTTCCAATGCAGCATTCCAAGTTAAGCCAAAATCTTCACGATTGATTGATGTTGTAGATTCAAAGCCATAAACTTCTTGGCCCCAAGGATTCGTACCTTTACCATTAAATTCAGTATCAAATGTTACTGATTTCGTTACGTCTTTAATTGTTAAATCACCTGTAATTGCATATTCATCACCTGATTTTTTTGCAATGTTTGTTGACTTAAATGTAATTGCCGGATATTTTTCAGCATCGAAGAAATCTGCTGCTTTTAAGTGATTATCGCGATCTTCACTACGTGTATTAATGCTAGCTGGATCAATTGTAAAGCTAATGTTTGCTGTTGTTAAATCTGCAAGATCTGCCGCTTCAATGTCTGCTGAATAAGTATCGAATACACCTTTTACTTTTGAAACCATCATGTGTTTTACTTGAAAGTTAATTGCTGAGTGTCCTAAATCAATGTTCCATTTTGCCATTATAAATTCCTCCAATGAAGTTGATTTTATCTCGATTTCGAGATATATTTTATAATATGAAGCAACTACATAAATTATGTTCCCCATATTTTAAGGGTCAAACATTCGTAGTTACTTCTTTTGTACATCCTAGTTAACATTAGTTACGAAAAGTAATTGATTACTTTCTGTAACTTAATATATATTAATAATTTACTTACGTCAAGTTATTTTTAAATTTTTTTAAATCGTTGATACCAATTGTTTTCGAAGATTGTGACGATAGGTTGGAGACTTTCGTACCAGGGGTATTTAAGAAACTATTTCAATGATCGCTATTAGAATAAGTAACCACCCTGAAATAGCAGTTGAGTGTTTTCCGATAAAAGTCTTGGTAAGCAATGCTCCAAAATGAACGCCAGCACCTACTGTTATAAACGAAAAAATACCGATAGAAATAACTGTCCAGATCGCAGAAATACCATTGGCTCCGAGTGCTATTCCTCCAGCTAAACAGTTGGCAGATAAGACAAAACCGAGCGTCATTGCTTCTCGAATTGAAATTATATAATTTTTATCCTCGTCAAATACTTCGGGATTTCCCAATATTCCTTGTTTAGAAAAGCGACTAGATAATAAAGTCCATATCCCAATAGCACAAAGTAAAAGACTTCCTATTAAGTTTGCGAAATCTGGAGAGATAAAATTAATAACTACGCTTCCAGCTGTTACTGCAGCGTATGTGACGATCATTGAAATTAGAGCTATAACCGCATTGGATAATACGGGTATTTTCACTCGCTTAATACCATAGGCGAGACCAATCCCTAAATTATCTAAGTTGGCAGCTATCCCAATAAGAATGATGGCTATCCAATGCATTCTTTTCCTCCTCAATAACGTAAAATCCATTCTCACATAGGATATGAAGGGAAAAAATTTTTGTTCATCTATGTTTTGAACGGAGTTAATCGTGGAGAAATTAAGTTTGCTCTCGATTCAATGACTATTTCACATACTTAAACCCGCGGAAGACTCAAAATTACTAACGTTTTTTCGTCTTTTCCCCGCGGGCACTGTTATCTTATAGCTTGAACTTATTCAAATACTTGGAAATATTTTCAGCAATATTTGCAGTTTCAACGGATGACTCTGCTAAATGCTGTATAGCTTGTAATGTTTCTGAAATACTCTTCGCAATATCATTTGACTGATCAGATGACCCTATAGCAACATTTGATACATTTTCAATTGCTTTTTGTATTTCTAGCATAGAATACTTCATCGTTCCAACAAATGTTGTCACTTCAGTTATTAATTTATTAAAGTACATAGCGTCTTCTTCATATTGAATTCCACTGTTTTGGAAAAGCTCATAGTCAGGTGTTACTTTATGATCAATAAAGTGCAATAGCTCTTGTGCATTAATAGACACATTCGTAAATGCTTCTTCAACTTCACTAGTAACAGTTCGTATTTTTTGAACAGTCTCAGATGATTGTTCAGCTAGTTTCCGTAATTCATCAGCTACAACAGCAAAACTTTCACCCTGCTCCCCTGCTCTTGCAGCTTCAATAGCTGCATTTAATGCTAATAAATTGGTTTGATCTGCAATATCTGCTATTGTGTCTGACATGACTTTTACTTTTGATACGATTTTCCCGGGTTGAATTGCATCTAAAACTAGCTTTTGTTTATCATTGTATAGATTACGAGCTGTACTATAAGCTTGAATAGCTGTTTCTTTAATATCAATCGCTCTATCTTTTACTTTTTGTGAAAAATCAAGACTATATTCTGTTTTCTCATTTAATTTTTCCGCACTATCAAGCACTTCATTTGCTGTCGAGTTTAATTGTTCGGTTGTAGCACTTAATGTGGTACTACCCATAGCAACATCCTTTGTAGTTGTATCAAATTCATCCATTGAAGCAGTAATTTCCTCAATAGTGGCAGTTAAATCTTCACTTAAAATACTCATTTTTGCTGATGTGCTACTAACACTAGAAACAAGTTCCTGAATATGTGAAATAGAATTGTTCAACCCTTCAGTGATTTTTCCAAGGTCATCAGAATATATCACCGGGGATTGTCGAGTTAAATCACCATTTTCTAGTGCAGTTATCACATCCTGAATATTGGAGACTGCTTTTTTGACATATCTGCTTAAATAAATCAAAACAGTTACATTAAATATTAAAACAATAGCCATAATAACGATGTTTCTATATAGAGTTTTAGTATATGCTGTATTATTTTCTTCGCTTTTTATTTCAGCACTTTTAATATTTATTTGTTCTATTTGTTCCATAAGATCATCTCTTTGCTTTTCTATTTCTAATAGAGGTTTTAGTAATGCATCAGCATTTTCCATGTTCGCATCAGAGATAACTTGTTGAAAGATAGACTCTAATGTACCTTTATAGCTTTCAAGCACTTTTTCTAAATTCTTACTTAGCTTCTTTTCCTCGCTACTCATTTTTGTATTCTTTAAATCTCGAAAAGTACGACTATTTTCTTCTTCTAAAGCTGCTATTTTTTCGTAATATTCGATTTTCTCGTCGTTATCTTGTGAATTATAAAAAATTTGAAACTTTAAATTCGTTATTTTTTGCTGGTTAATTGAAATATTGCTTAATAAATAGACAGATGTTAAATTTTCTTCATAAATATGCTTAGCATTATCATTCATTTCTTTAACACCATATACCCCAGTAAAACCTATGATGACAATTGCAATTAACATAACAGTGTTCAATATTCCGAATTTCCCAACCAATGATGTATTTTTGAAAAACTTCATTTGAATCCTCCGTCATACTCATATAATTTTTTAAGCTCATCACCATAACTTGGGGATTGATTTCTTTTCCGACTGCACGCATTCCTGGGAATCAGTAAATCTGATCCCCGAGGAGTCACCCAGCCTTTCAACTAGTCCTTTTTAACAAAAAAGATTAAATATGGAAATGAATATTGTAGTTTTCCCGATAACTCATAGTTTTGGACTTATAGATAAATACTATTTTTATGAGCAACTTTTTCGATAAACACTTCCACTAAATTAGGGTCAAACTTAATACCCTTCTGTTCTCTTAAATAAGAAAGAGCTTCTTCTTTTGTCCAAGCTTTTTTATAAGCCCTATTACTAATTAAAGCGTCATATACATCTACTATTGATAAGACTCTCGCCTCAAAAGGAATTTCTTCTCCTTTTAAACCTATTGGATACCCTGTTCCATCCCAATTCTCATGATGATATTTAATAATATTTTCAGCTATTTTTATATCATCAAAAACTTTATTGCTCATTTCATTTGACAGTTTATTCAATACATCTACACCCATAAGAGGATGCATATTTATAATTTTTTTCTCATAGACTGATAGTGGCCCTGTTTTATATAGGATAGATTCTGGTATTCCTGATTTACCAATGTCATGTAATACGCTATATTCTATAATTTTACTAACATACTCTAACGATAATTTATAAGTTTTATCTTCAAAGAGGCTTAGCAAGAATTCTTCTAATAACTTTTGCACATTTAAAAGATGTTCTGCTATATTTACATCGCGCATTTCACTTGATAAAGCTAACAACTTAAATAGCTCCTTTTGGTCTACTTTGTTCTGATTCATTTCTTCTATCAATAGTTGTTCCGCAAAGCGCATTACTCCAATGTAATAAACAATTCCCTTTATTTCAATTGGAGTTATCGTTAGAAATGAGTACCTTAGCTCTAATGATTTGTTGACATTCACCATTGTCCCAGACCATGGTTGTCTTTCTCTTAATGCTCTCTTTAACGATTTATACATAACAAATGGTGTTACACTCGATTTTAAACACTCTAATGATAATCCGATAAGAAATTCTCTTTTATAGCCAGTGATCGCTTCATATTGTTGATTTACATCGATAATAAATTGATCTTCATCAACGATTACAACAGCATCACTCAATTTCAAATAATACGTTAATTCATTTGGTATATTTTTATTCATTTGGTCGACACCCCATCAATTATTTAATCATTAGCAAAACTAATCCCCCAAAAATATCGATTAATTTCTTTAAACTTCACTTAATAAAGTTTTCAATAGTAGCTTATTTGGCTGTTGATACTTAGTAAAATAGATTTCCTGTAGTCTTATTGATAACCTTTCATAATCGCCTTTTTGCGGAACTGTATTCCATACAAATATATCTTCTAAGTCTTTGTAAATATTTAAGTATAAGCGATCTGTTATAATTAGTTCCGCCTCCTCGTCTTCAGAACATAACTCAACATGGACAAAAAGACGTTTTATTTGACTGAATAGATAAGGAACATCATTAATCATTGAATATATTTTTATTTTAATAGTATCTCTATTTATAAAATCAATTGTTTGTTTTAATAATTTATGATAGCGACCAATTAATATTTCTTTGTGTTTAAATACGATAGCGAAGGCCTCATTTTCCAATAACCGATCGTAAAACTGATTCATAATTTCTATTTGAGCACTTTCATGCATTTCTAACCGCTTTTTATAAAGATCGTCTTTGAATAAATTAACTGGACCAGAAAAGGTTAAAATAAAATAATGAAGATGCAGTAAGTTTACAAAGAGTGCCCCATATTCTTCTACATCTAAAGTAACTGAAAAATGCTCCATAAATATTTCCATCCAATATAAAGTTGCTTGTACAAACAATTCCTGATTATGGTGCTGTGCAAAATTCATCAATAAACTTACTGCACTATCTTTCTTCTGATAATGTCGCATACAACTAATGATAGAGAATGAAAACATTATTTCTAATTCAATTTCTTCATCTGTTAAATCAGTAAATTCCCTAAATATATACTTAATTTTTTTCGATAATTGTTCATAGTTATGATGATGTTTCGTAAAGTTTGCATACATTGGATGATATTCAATTAAGCAACCTAGTTTTGCGCGTGTTAAGCAAATAGCCAGCCAATATAAAAGTTGCTCGGAATAGGCTATATCTACTTCCTCCATTAGTTCAAGTATTTCTTCTCTTGAAACTCGAGTAAATGGCCATTCCTCTCCCCAACATGAATTCCAGTAAAACAAGAAATAAAAATAACGTAATTGCTTCTCAGTCCCTTCAAGACTGATTTCCGCATAAGATGTATACTTTAAGTGAAATTGATCTAACAAAGGCTTAACTTTTTTTATTCGTCGATATACGGATGCAGGGCTAGTGAAATTATCCAAAACAAACATGTTTATATCAAAAAATTTATTGTAAAACATCTCATCAAAAGCCTTATATGTTAATGAGTTTTGTAAATAATATCTTTCTACAGTCTTCATAGAAAAATTATCTTTATAAATTAATTGAAAATACTTAAGCTCTTCTTTTTGGATAACAGCAGATTCGGTGATAAATTCCAAATCAATTGCCAACTCATCTACTATTTTCAAAATTGTTCTTTCAGACAAATCCATCATTTGAGATAACTCTAAACTTGAAAATTGTCTCCGTTCTTTGTAAATATGATGTAACAAATTCACTTTTTGTAAAGATAAACGATCCAAAAAATTATACATAAAAACACCTCAATGTCTGCCACCGGTAAACCCCAACTGTGTCACACTAATAATCCATTTATTTAAAGTTAGATAAGCTTATATAATTCTTATCAATACATCTCTATTCCCGATTTTTATGACACTAAACATTAAAAAGCATTATTTTCGATACTTTATAACTACTCTGGTTAATAAATGTTGTTAATAAAGCAAATGTTAATGAATAGAAAATCCCCTTTTATACAACAATTACATCTTATTTTCATCATATTCACTCATTTTGAGAAACTGTGAATAAATCCTTAGTTTTTAAGGATATTTACACTATAACAGGCATTTTTAAACAAACAAAATCACTTTTTGTTCGTTTTTTAGCAAAACTTGATAATCCTATAAATCCATCTAAAACATCTATCTTTTAGGGATTTTCAATTTCTAATTTTTCATCTTAAAACCATACCACCTATAGAATTTCTATCGTTCTCAATGCCTAGTCTTTCACAAGGTTAGATGTAAAATCCAAGCGGTGGTATACATATTTCCCCCCTCTTTCTTAGCTAAAAATTGAAAAAGCAAATTGCCCCCCTGCATGTTTAGACTTGTAAATCAAGCGCTCGGTATATGAACGCTGAAAATTGTGCGCGTGTTAAGTTCATATGAATCTTCAATTTTCTTAACACTTGAAGTTGATTCCAACCTTTATAACACTCAACCTTGTAATAACATCTCCCATACACGCTCTGATCATCCTTAATCCTACAATGGTAACACTTACACCCAAACTCTCCTCTCACTATCACTGTGTTCGTGAGTAGATAGATTACAGTGATAGTTAAAAACTATCACAAGTATGATAGTCAATAGTAAGCAATAAAGAATATCAATATTTTCATATTCGAAACTATAGCATTACCTAAAAAATTGAAAAAATCAAAATTTGTTAGTTTTTGAGCAAATTTTGATAATCTTTTTTCTTGCAATTTTGTGTTTCATCAAAATCTGCACCATAACTTCAACCAAGGCTTATTCCTTCCCCTTAAGTCCAGCGATATATTGAATACAAAACACTTGCTAACCATTACTTGCGGTAGCCTTCTACAAAAGATAAAGTGCAACATTAACCAGTAAGGGTTACGTACAGATAATATGAGATAAATTATTCTATAAAAAAAAGACATTAGTTTTTATAACTAATGCCTCTTTTAATCTCTCTTAAGTATTTTAATTGCCTCTTATTTTTTCCTAATTTTCTACACTTTGTTGATTCAAAGGAAATTCCATAATAACTTTTAGACCACTTTGATCTACACCACTTTCAAGAATTAGGCGACCATGGTGCGCCTTCGTAATCCTTGCTACCATTGGAAGCCCCAAACCGTGCCCTTGCTTGATAGTTCCCTTTCTCTTTGGTGAATAAGGAAGCTCGGTAATATCCTTTAATTGATCTTGCGGGATACCTTGACCATTATCCGTTACGATAAATCGATACTTGGAGCTTTCCTTAGATACGGTGGTTTCCAGTATGATTTCGCATCCTTCTGAGTTGTGATGCATACTGTTTTGAATAAGATTGTTAATTGCTCTAAATAGCAATTTCTCGTCACCCATGATTTGTACTGCTTCAGCGCCCAGTTTTAAATCAATAGAATAGCGCTCATCTATTCCGCTATTAAAAAAATCAGTGGCAACTTGTCTCGCCAAAACTGATAGTCGGATGTTCTTCAAATGTAAAGGTTGCATTTCATACTCAAGCATCGAGACCAAATTCAGATCACTTACAAGTGATCGTAGCTTCTCGCCTTGACGCCGGATAATGCCAGCTTGATGTCTCTGCTCCTCTGGTAAGTCTGAATTTTCCTCCATTTCACTTGCATAGCCGAGAACTAGGGAGAGCGGCGTCCGAATATCATGAGAAATTCCAGCAATCCAGTTGGAGCGTGCCTCATCGCGTAGCTTCAACGCATCCGTTTTATGTTGAAGCATAGTAGACGTGGAATTAATACTCTGTGCCAAATCACCAAATAATCCTTTTGAGTCCAGCTGAACCACTTCTTCCTTAGCAAGACTATGAACCCCATCTACAAGAGGACGCACCTTTCTTATAAGTCTTGTTCCAATTATGATAGATATCAGCAATGCAAGTACTACGTTAGAAATCAGCAACAGTATAAGTCTCAAAGGGAGAGTCCCTACCCATTCTGAAAGATAATCAAATTGATACCTCCAGTGGCTTTTCTTTGGATATCCTACCACAATAAGACCATCTTGATGCTCCCAAGTATAAACTGGATATTCCATAAGATAATAACGTGAAAGCTTGGCTACTTCGACTAGACTATACGATTGCGGAACATCATTTGGTAGACGATAGCCCCATTGCACACGACCATCTTCACCGATTAACATAGTCCATGCATTATTTTTTTGTAGAAGCTCAGCGGTATGCTCGTTCAATTGATAGTTGTCGCCCTGCTTATTTATACCTTGCACTACTAGCTTTACTACTTCTTCCGGGGACGGAGACTGATTATTTTCTGTGAATACTAGCACCCATAACATTGCGAAGTTAAAAATAAGTAAAAATATTGAGATTAAGATAGTGGCAGCAACAAATCGTCGTAATATGCGACTTACACCTTCCACTTATCTTGTCTCCTTCACTAACAGTTTATATCCTAGACCCCTAACAGTGAGAAGATAAATTGGTTTGGATGGGTCCATCTCGATTTTTTCACGAACTCGCCTAATATGTACCATCAATGTATTTTCATAACCGTAACTGTCGTCTCCCCAAACGGCCTGACATAAGGCATCACTTGTAACAATTCTCCCCTGATTTTCATACAATTTCACAAGAATAGCATGCTCCTTTGCCGTCAATGGTAGCTCCTTTTGATTCTTGTATACGACTGCACTTTCCAGATTAATTGTCTGTTCTCCGAGTGCGAAAACAGACAACTTCTCCGAAATAGGAGAGGAGTAAACCCTTTTCAGAATTGCTGTAAGCCGTAATACTAGTTCTCGTGGTAAAAACGGCTTCACAATATAATCATCTGCTCCTAGCCCGAGTCCAAGTAAACGATCTTCGTCCTCGCCCCGTGCCGAAAGAAAAAGGACTGGCATTTCCGAGAATTGTCTGATGGAAGACAAAAGTGAGAATCCATCGCCATCAGGTAGCATGACATCAAGAATTGCTAGATCCGGCTTTTCTGTTTGGCAGATTGACAGGGCCGAGCTGCAATCAGTTGCACTATAAATTCGGAAAAAACCATCTTTTCTCAAAAAACCTTCAATCATTTTTCTGATTTCTGGTTCATCATCTACAATTAATATTTTTTTATCTTTTAAATTTTCCACGCTACATCACCTGACTTTTATTATACATGAATAGGAGGATTATCAGTATTTTCCTATTTCCAGCCGTTATTCTTTTCGTTATTTTTTATACTTCTGTTGAACCGTTACTGGCAACTCATCATAAGGGACTTCTTCCCAATAAGTTACACCCCGAATACGTGTGTAATACAGCAGAACATAGGCTCCTTTTCTTAATTGTTTTCCGGCTGAAAACTCAAGCTTTTTTTCCTTTCCTTTCTTACTATAAGCAGTCACCTTATAGTCGTATCGTTTATTATTATCTTGAACACCTGAATCGTTTATCACTGCATAATAGATAGTCTTTCCAGCAGGATTTTCAGGAGTCAACTTCTCTGGGGTAAAAAAGAACAGTAATAAGCATGCCACAAGCACAACGATTAGTCCCAATATCAACAATATTTTTTTCATCTTTAAATTCCTCCAAACAATTAGGATGAAACAATATCTTTTTTCTTCAAGCGGCGAATAGATATCGATGTAAAAATAATGATGAAAAATAAATTCGCCACCCAAAATAAAATATTCTGTATATCAGTCAGCTGATCTTGATTCAAGGCACTCATACCAATCGTGAGAAGTGAAAATGGGAAAAATATACCTAGATTAGCAGTATACATCCCCAAACCGATAAAAACTGCACAAAGACAAATACCGATTGGTGTTGCAAAGCTACGAATTCGTAACGATATGGCCAATTGTAGAGCACTAATGGACAAAGTGGCATACCAACCACGAACGGACCAACCAATCGTCTCTACAGGAAAATGACCAGGTAAGGAAAACAAGGTGCCCGCTAACCAGTACAACCCTAGAAAAAATGCTTGTGTGAACAGAATTAATATGCTAACTACAAGCAATTTGGCAAAAAAAACACTCGCAATCGATACAGGAGAGGTCAATATCATATTCCAATTTCGGTTCAAATGCTCCATTCTACATACAAAGGAACAGCAGATGGCAATCAAAATAGGCAGGAAGAACTCCCCGTAAAATATGCAAATTTGATTCCATAAGCTGTACCATCCATTTTCCAAAATGCCTTGATTAAGATAAAAATTTGCACATCCAATCATCAGGCTTATGCTGGGAAGTACAATTAGTACAAGACCAATGCGAGAATGTCGCAACTTGAGCAATTCAGCAGAAATACTTTGTTTCATCATCTTCTCACCTCAAATTTCCTGCCGAGATACATGGATGCTTCCGGCAATATAAAATAGAACAGTCATCGCTAGTGCAAGCAATACAATACCTGCCCCTACAGACTGTGTTATATAGAGACTTGTAGACTCCGTGTAAAGAAAAGTTACCGGGCTGAGATCCAAATAATACGACCAAATAAAAATATGTCTTGCTTCAGCCGGGAATAATCCTGCTGTCATCCCGACGAAGCCCCCTAACATACCTAGACACAGCGCAAATGTTTGGTTTTTAATGGCTAAAGAAATCCACTGCTGAAGAGCCGTAACAGCGAGAGTCGTCAGCAAGTTAACTACAATAAACTGGAGTAGAATCTCTATAGGGGGTGTACCAGGAAAACCTTTCATCAATCCGAATATAATCATCATTACGGCCTGTGTAAGAATGCCAAATAAGAGCAAACTATTCGCACAAATATACTTCGCTGCGTAGAGATTGCCACGTCTCACATTAGTAGCAACAAGCAATTTCCAAGTCGCCCCTTTATGCTCCATATCACAAATACGAGAGACAACAATGGCAGAAATAATTGGCAGAAAAAGCCCATTCATAGAGGATATATTGAAAATGATAGATTCCCACACAGCGTGTTCCGGATTTTTAGCTATGGATCGGCTAATAGACATGAATGCCCACAGCATCTCCACGCCAAGAAATAATGTAATCATGATCCATATTTTTTTACGTCGTATTTTGTAATATTCTAGTCCTAATGTTTTAATCACAAGCTTCGCTCCTTCCCTGTCAGCTCCAGGAAAATGTCCTCCAAGCTTTTCTTTTGCTCTTCAATCCTAGTGACAGGAATGTAATGTTCTACAAGTAGTCTATTTATTTCTGCAACCTCTCTGTCCGCAAGATTGTCGAATTCAAGACGGCTACCGCCTTTTGTTAAACTATAGCCTTGCGTGAGGAGCAACTCCTCTGCTTTAGTGTTGTCTCCGGTTTTAAGACTGATTGCGCTTCTACCTTTTTTTCGTAAACTTTCCATACTTCCTTGAAACAGTAGATCCCCATCGCAGATAATGCCTACTGAAGTAGCAATTTGGTCAATCTCTAAGAGCATATGGCTAGAGAGCAATACAGTTATCCCATAGCGTGCTGGCAATGATTTAATGAGTTCTCGAATTTCACCAATGCCTGCGGGATCAAGACCGTTCGTTGGTTCATCTAGAATAAGTAGCTTCGGGAAGGCGAGCAAGGCCATTGCGATACCTAATCGTTGCTTCATTCCTAGAGAATATTGTTCAGCTTTTTTGTCCTTCTGATTCTCCAGACGTACGATACGAAGTACCTCATGTATGTTTTTATCTGGTACATTTCTTAGTCGTTGCATGACCCTCATATTCTCGAGTCCTGTCAGATGCCCATAATAAGAAGGTGATTCGATTAAGGATCCCGTACGTTGTAAAATGGATGACCGACATTTGCTTAAACTTTCCCCAAATATATTGATTGTCCCTTCAGAAGGCTTGATGAGTCCGAGCAGCATTTTTAGCGTAGTTGTTTTTCCAGCACCATTCGGGCCCAAAAACCCATAAATCTCTCCTTCCTGAACACAAAGATCCACTTTATTTACTGAATTAATAGATCCATGCTTTTTAGTAAGATTCTGTGTTTGTACAATAGCCGAAGTATTCATAGGAAAAAATCATCTCCGTTCAAGTCTTTTAATTTCTGTTCAACTCAAACATTAAAGAATTTACCTTTCTCAAATCTAAAGTGAGTCTTACGACAGCCTTAAATTAAAAGATTCAACGGCTCTTAAACATGAACTTTTTAACTTGTCCTATCTCAAATCTCCCTTTAAGATTTACAAATTGAGAAACAAGCCGATTTGACAAAAGTAACAACCCTTTGATAACTTTAAGTTGTTACTTGTTAATATTTAGATATTTCTCATCCTATTAATAAAGAGAGGGAGATTTTATGCAATTCGGTAATTTAGTGAAGATAGGATTGGCTTTTGCATTACTGTTAGTATTAACTGCTTGTAGTTCAGATGGTGAAGGCGCGAAAAATAAAGAAAAAAATGAAGTAAACTTAGCCTATGTTGAATGGGATACTGAAATCGCCTCTACAAACGTAGTAGGGCAAGTTCTAGAGGATCTAGGATATAATGTAACACTTACACCACTAGATAATGGAATTATGTGGGAAGCTCTTGCGAAAGGAGAGGTTGATGGTATGGTGTCAGCCTGGTTACCACAAACACATGCCCCACAAGTTGAGAAGTACAAAGATAAAATAGTCGATTTGGGTGAAAACCTTGCAGGTGCAAAAATTGGATTAGTTGTCCCTAGTTATATGGATGTAAACTCTATCGAAGATTTAACAAATGAAGCCGGTAAAACGATAACTAGCATTGACCCAGGAGCAAATATGACAGCAACTACAGAAAATGCTTATAAAGAATATAGTAACCTTGAAGGTTGGAATGTAGTTACCTCATCAGGAGGCGCAATGACAGCAGCCCTCACTCAAGCCATTGCGAAAAATGAAGAAATCATAGTGACTGGTTGGTCTCCACACTGGAAATTTAACGCTTTCGATTTAAAATATTTAGATGACCCTAAAGGTATTTACGGAGCCGAAGAATATATTGGTACATTTGCACGTAAAGGATTGAAAGAAGATAATCCGGGAGCATATAGTGTTCTTAAAAGCTTCCACTGGACTCCAGAAGATATTGAAAGTGTCATGTTTGATATTATGGAAGGAACTAATCCTAAAGAGGCAGCAAAAAAATGGATTAAAGACAATGAAGATAAAGTTTCAGAGTGGACAAAAGATGCAAAATAAGCAAATGCTGAGTTTCATATACTCGTCTAGCTTTTTACATATTAGGAATAGAATTAAATACAACAAGATACCTTCTTCACTTAGTTGATTGTATTTAGAAAATAATTAAAACGTTGAAATTCTGTCGTTAGGGGTTCAGCCGAAAAACATACTCTATGCAATTAAAAAGTCGATTCCCAGTACAATATGGAATCGACTTTTTTGATTTTTGCTGCGATTGTTTAACATTTGATTCTAATAATTTTTGAAAGCGTTTTGGTTCAAATTTAAGACAAGACCGCCCCAAAAAGTCATTTTCATTACCTTTTGGGACAGTCCCTTGATTAATATCTTCTATTTTAATACTTCCGGATGGAAACCATCTTTTTGGAAGTAATTTTGATGTGACCAAATATTTAACTTTTCTTTTTCCGCATCTTGCTGGATGTCTCTAAATTCATCCTCAAACGTATTGTTTGGTTTATGGATAAAGCGCACTGCTGCAAGACCTTCTTTTAATAATGATTCTTGCAACATTACATCATCAATAAAGACATAAGCTAATAAACGATCGTAGTTATCTGTTTCTGGTCCAACATCGTAAACCGCTTCAATCTTTTTGGCATGTTCTAACAACTTAATCGTATAATCTCTCGCATCTTTAGCATAAGGCTGTGCTTCACCTTTGTTATAGTTCATCTCTGGTGTATCTACCATCAATAGGCGAATTTTCTGTTTCTTGCCATTTATTGTTGCCTGAATTGTATCACCATCATATGCTTTAATATAATCTATATCAAAGCGTTTATTTCCTGTTTTTTCTTCAACTTGTTCAATCGAAATAGCACCATTCTGGTCAGTAGATGTTGTATCTTTTTCTTGGGCTGGTGATCTGCCAAAAATCATATACAATGCAACAGCAAGAATGATTGTACCACTCGTAATTAACGTTTTTATATCTTGCATTTTCATGTAGTAGGTCCCTCACAACTATTCATCTTCATTACACTTTAAGGAAGCTCCTAAAAGAATCCTTAACTCATCAAAAGTCCTTAAAAGTTTCACGATGTTTCTATTGTAAAATATCGGGCTACTACATTCAAGCTATGTAGATACAATGGCCACCCAATGATTTGGGGATACTTTTACAAGCTGACTATTTTCTATCTCATAGTTTGTTTGTATGTCCTTATTTTCGGTATCCATATATTTTTGCTTTTCTATTGTCGGATCTGGAATCGGTATTGAGTGTAATAAAGCTTGTGTATATGGATGCTGTGGATTAGAGTACAGCTCCTCACTTTCTGCAAGCTCTACAATTTTCCCACCATACATGACAGCTACACGATCGCTAATATGTTTAACCATAGACAAATCATTTGCAATAAATAAGTAGGTCAATCCAAGTCGCTGCTGTAAATCTTTTAACAAGTCTACAATCTGCTTTTGAATAGAAACGTCAAGTGCTGAAAGTGGTTCATCACAAACAATAAAATTTGGCTCCACTGCTAAAGCTCTTGCGATACCAATACGTTGTCGTTGTCCGCCTGAAAATTCATGTGGATAGCGCATTGCATGTTCTTTATTTAAACCTACAAGTTGAAGTAATTCCTCCACACGCTGTTGACGCTCTTCATTCGTTTTAACAAGTTTATGAATATCTAATGCTTCCCCAATAATATCTATTATCTTTCTTCGAGGATTCAATGAGGAGTATGGATCTTGGAAAATAATTTGCATATGACGACGCATTGCTTTAAGCTGATTTTCGTCAGTCTTGTAATCGGAACATCTTGATACAAGACTTCTCCATTCGTAGGCTGATGAAGCTGCAAAATAGTTCGACCTGTCGTTGATTTTCCTGAACCTGATTCACCTACTAAACCTAACGCAACAACACCTAAATCATGTGTAATTAATATGATTGAAGTGCCCATCTTTTTTTGCATATCTCGCATTACAACTTAAAAAGAGCCTCCCCAAATTATTGAGAAGGCTTTGTTATATATTCTATTAAATTTCATTATGTGATTTTGGTTTTGGTCCTAGCTCTTCTGGCTCAATATCAGCAAATGTCTCGCCTTCTTCTTCCAAGTCACGCATACGATGTGCAATACGGGAAGCGGCAGAAGCTGCAATACTGCCAACTAAATCATCTAAAAACGTATTTACATGATGGCCAGGTTCTGTATCCAACTTCTTAATTATACCTATTTTTTGCTTATCTAAGTGTCCGAAAGTCGTTACCGCTATGCTACCATATGTAAATACAGATCCAAGTGCGATTGTTTCATCCACACCAAATAAACCCTCATCGGATTCTATTATTTGCTGTAATGGTGCCGATAATAACTTTTTCTCTGCAAGTTCATCTAATTCAATCCCTACTAATAAAGCATGTTGAACTTCACGCTTACGTAATACACGTTCGACAGAATGAACACAGTGGTCTAAAGTTAAGCCTTCATTATAGGGTTTTTGCATTTCATAAACAATTTTAGCAATATCCTCTAGCGATACACCGCGACGAATAAGTGCAGCTTGGGCTGCTTTCGCTACTTCATCAGAGTGTACGCGAGAACTTTTATCATGCATAACTATCCCTCACTTCGATTTTATTGCTAGAATAGTGCTAGCCCAACCTATTATACCTTTACTTTGGGTATATGGTACAATTTTGTTACAAACACGAGAAGGAGTGTCATCATTGGATAAGGGAACTGTACAGGATTTAAAGTTCTATAGTGAAGCATTACAGGAGGAATTACAGCTCTATATTTATGTTCCTGCAAATTATTCTCCACTATATAAATATAATATTTTAATTGCATCAGATGGAAAAGATTATTTCCAACTTGGAGGTATTACAAAACTTGCTGATGAACTTATTGATGACTATGAAATCGAAAATTTAATCATCGCCTTCGTTCCTTATAAGGATATTAAGGATCGACGTCATAAATATATTCCAAGTGGAGAGCAACATGAAGCATATCTTCGTTTTTTAGCACATGAGCTTGTGCCATATCTAGACGCTGAATATGCAACATATCAAATGGGAATGAGTCGTGGGGTTATTGGTGACTCAATGGCTGCAACCGCTTCCTTAATGGCCGCATTAAAATACCCAAGTATTTTTGGCAAGGTCATTTTACAATCACCTTATGTTGATGAAGATGTTTTGCAAGCTGTTGAAAATTTTAAAGATCCGGGTGCAATTTCCATTTATCATATTGTCGGAAAAGAAGAAGATAAAGTTGTTACGATGGATAAAACAATTAAAGATTTTTTAACACCAAATCGTCAGCTTCATAATCTCATGTTAAACAAAGGATTCTCTACATTTTATGAAGAATTTGATGGTAATCATACATGGAAATATTGGAAACCTGATCTACGCCGGGCATTAATTGAAAATTTTAATTAATTAAGACGATTCAAATTACGAAATCGGAAATTTCTGTTATACTTAAATAAAAAATTGTTTATTTTCGGGAGGTAATGGCCTATGAAGTATGGTATTGTGGCATTTCCATCAAAAAAATTACAAGATTTAGCGAATACTTATCGCAAACGTTACGATCCTCATTATGCGAAGATTACTCCGCATATAACATTAAAGGACAGCTTCGATGCAACAGAAGAAGATATTCAATCTGTCGTAAAACAATTAGATGGGCTTGCTGCCAAATATGCACCTTTAAACATTCATGCATTACGCATAAGTTCATTTTTCCCAACAACAAATGCGATTTATTTCCGTATTGAACCAACTGAACAATTAACAACATTCCACCAAGTTCTAGAAGAAAAAGTACCTTTCGGTGAGTCAAAACACGTATTTGTACCACATATTACTATTGCTCAAAAAATGACAGATTCCGAGCACGATGATATCTTTGGGCAGTTACGTATGACAGGTGTTGACGAAAAAGATACAATTGATCGTATTCATCTTTTATATCAATTGGAAGACGGCTCGTGGACAACATATGAAACTTTCCGATTGACTGGAGCTGAGTAAACTGTATAACGTTAAGATTGTTGAAACAGCAAAAGAACATGAGGATGCGTTTGCAGTCCGCAAGCAAGTTTTTGTTGAAGAGCAAGGTGTGCCACTTCATCTAGAATGTGATGCTGAGGATGCATCTTCAACGCATTTCATTATGTACGAAGACAATGACCCTGTAGGTGCTGCACGTTTACGAAGTATCGAGGACGATGCTGCAAAAATTGAACGCGTTTGTATTTTACAAAATCAACGTGGCAAAAAACTAGGTGCTTTAATAATGAAAGAAATGGAAAAGCACGCCATTTTAATCAATAAGAAAAAACTGAAACTTAATGCACAAAGCTATGCTATTCCGTTTTATGAAAAGCTTGGCTATACGGTAACATCTCCTGAATTTATGGATGCTGGTATCCCACATCGTGCAATGGAAAAATTGATTTAACTTCTATCAATTAGTTCTTTGTGCAAGCACAAAGCCATAGGTGTTACGAATGCAGATGCATATCGTAACACCTTTTTTATTGCACTACAATGCTTTAAAGGTTGATTTAAAAATGAAAATCCATTTAAATCAACCTTTTAGATATTTGCTTTGCATAGTAGATTCATGTTATTTCATCATCTTAGTAATTTTATCTAAATCTAGTGAACTACCATCTTGAATAATAGATTGTACTAACTGATCTTCAAGCTCTTGCGTAATTTGTCTCTTGGACATTTTACTTACGCGTCGTACGATTTTTCTTACTTGTTTTTCATTTGTAAAATCAGCATGTTGAATTTCATTTGCTAATGCGAAAATTTCATCCATCGATACCCCAGTTTTTTGTTCAATTGAATTAAAGAATCCGCGATTCATGTTCCCCCTCCTATCAGTTAAAATTCAAAATTATTCCCACTATTGTTCACATGCATGAAACATACGACAACTAGTGAAGGCTTTAAACTTTATTCAGAAAATGAAGCACTCTGAAGAAAAGCTAAAGCCTCTATCTACTGTCACAATCAATTATGCCTCGGCATAATTGCGTTCGGAATCGGCTTTGTGCTTAGGCCTGCAGATGTTTTTTGCGCGAAAGCGTAGCGGCAGCAGCACCGATGCAGGTCAGTTAGCCGTTATCGCATGGATGCGATGGTTTTAGGCTAACATCCCCTAAGAACTCCTTTCCGATTCCGTAACATCCGCCAGAGGCTTTGGGCCAACAAATGTTTTTTGCGCGAAAGCGTAGTGCTAACGCAGCGTCAGCAGCGTGTTTTTGTCTGTGTGAAAGCGAAGCGACAGCAACACAGCATGATGTTGGTCACTCAGTCGTTGCCACAGGACGTGGCGTTCTTAGACTGAGTTCCTCTCTTTCAGCAAATGTTTGGACATCCGCTGAAAAATAGCTAAACCCGTATTCATCTCACCACCTATAAAGGTAGGAGACTTCTGCCTTACGTTACATAAAACATTTGTACCTGTCGCTTCGCTTTCGGTACAAAAGAGATATGCTGAAGAAGTTAATCAAATTATATGCAAGCAGCACCGACAATGATCAGAAGAATGAATAGGACAACAATTAAGACAAATGTTGAACTATGACCATGTCCGTAGCCATAGTAACCGCAATGGGAACCACCATAGTAACCGCCATAGTCTCCTCCGTAGCAGCCATCAGCATGCCCTCCATAAGAATGCGCACCCCAGCCTTGATATCCCATAAAAATACCCCTCCCTTCTACAACCTATAATATGTTAGAGTTGTAAAAATGGGTGGGGTATTCGTCTAGTCAACATTTCCTTTAGGTTTAAATATTAATGCTCCGATAAAGCCAAAAACAACAGCAGCACTGATTCCTGAGCTTGTCACCTCAAACATCCCAGTTAACACACCTACAAGCCCATGTCTTTCCGCCTCAGCAAGCGCACCATGCGTTAAGGAATTACCAAAAGATGTAATAGGGACAGTTGCACCGGCACCAGCAAAATTAATAAGTGGTTCATACAAACCCATTCCGTCTAGAATTGCACCAACTACAACTAGAGTACTTAATGTATGTCCAGGTGTTAATTTACCATAATCCATTAATAATTGACCTATGGCGCAAATAATGCCTCCTACAAAAAATGCAAACACAAATGTCATAGCCATGATTTTCGCCTCATTTCATTGTAATTTCAATTGCATGTGCCGTACATGGAATTGTTTCGCCTTGTTGAAACGTAAGCGGAGACAGTAATGCTCCTGTCGCCACTAGAAGTACTCGCTTAAAAGTACCTGCTCGCATCTGTTGGATTACATAACTTAAAAAAACAGCTGCCGAGCAACCTGCACCACTTGCACCTGATTGGAATGTTTCATCCTGTCCATAAAACTCCGCGCCTGCATCACGTAAAGGCGTTAACTCCTCACTCTTTATGCCACTTTCAACAAACATTCCTTTTAGAAGTTTTAAGCCAAGTTGACCTAAATCACCTGTTAAAATTAAATCATAGTGGTAAATTTTTTGATTACGCTGTTCTAAATGTGATTGAATCGTCTGAAAAGCGGCTGGTGCCATCGCTGCGCCCATGTGAAATGGATCATCCATACCGTAATCAACCGATTTTCCAACAGTTGCTGCTTCAATAGAAGGGTATTCCTCATGATGTTTACCAATTAGAGCATATCCAGCAGCCGTTACTGTCCATTGAGCAGTTTGGGGCTTTTGCGAGCCATAATTGATTGGATAGCGGAATTGTCGCTCAACCGCATTGTGTTGACTAGATGCACCAGCTAGAGCAAAATTGGAGGCACCTACTTCTGTCAAAAGGCTTGCGACAATTATTGAAGATATAGAGGTAGCACAAGCTGAGAATAATCCGATAAAAGGAATGTCCAAATCTCTGGCAGCAAAATTGGTTGGTGTCATTTGATTAACTAAATCGCCGCCCATAAAATAATCAATGTCCGTTTTTTTCACGCCTGCTTTTTTCATTGCAAATTCACAGGCTTCTTCAACCATTTTTCGATGACCTTGTTCATTTGTTTTCATTTGCCAACGTTCATCATCGTAGTTTGCATCAAAATACTGACTAAATATACTACGTTTCTCTAGTGGACCTGCTACCACACCACCTGCTATTAAGGAAGGCTTCGATTGAAAGACAATTACCATGAAACCACTCCTATCGTCACAAGAATGAATTTAATAAGTGCAACAAAAAAGGCGGAGACAACCCCAAATAATACAACTGATCCGGCTAATTTAAATAAATTCCCACCGACACCAAGTACTAATCCTTCAGATCTATGCTCAATAGCAGCAGAAATAACAGCATTACCAAACCCTGTTACAGGTACAGCTGATCCAGCTCCAGCAAATTGACCAATCTTCTTATATAAGCCAAAACCCGTTAAAATCATAGCAAAAAATACCATTGTTGCAACTGTTGGATTTCCGGCAGTCGCTTCGGTAAAATCAAAGAAAATTATATAAAAAAGGGATACGGCCTGTCCGATTGTACAAATAAGTCCACCTACTAGAAACGCCTTTGCAACATTTTTAAAATAGGGCGGTTTCGGCGTGACATTTTGCTCTAATTGCTGGTATTGTTCTTTTTCCACTATGTTTCCTCCTTTGCAAGCTTTTTCAATTTCGTAATTTTATCTTTCAGTTTATTATCTTCAACTTGTTCCCTTTTTATTTTATTGGCTTCATAAAATATTTTATAATCAGCTGAGACAAAAACATCTTTGCTTGGATATTTTTCATCAAATTTCTTTTGCAACTTTTTCTCTAATTTAGCCTTTTTCCACTTATCCCATGGTTTAATTTGCACTGCCACAAGCATACTATTGTCATATTGGATAACCGTTGTTTTGTCTACATAATCCTCTTCTTTTAAAACGGCTTCAACTTCCTTTTCATTTTCCGGTGAACCGTAGACGATAACTTTTTCTTTTTCACCGCAACCACTTAAAAGCGATAAACTGACTAATAGAGGTAACATCATTCCTAAGAGCTTCAAGTTTTACCCTCCTTTTCTTTAAAGTTTCTCCATACATAAAAAAACTATTCATTTAACTATATATACGAAAGCCCGAGTCCATTTTTCAGAAGCACATATTGTAGAAGTAGTAACAAGGAAAGGAGGTGACAATATGGGTTGTGGCAAGCCAACAAATCCTATTGGACCAATCCATTCAGCAGGCTGCGTTTGTGACGTAGTACGCGCTATTTTAGACATTCAGAATCAAGCGGTGAGAGATGAATGTCAACCATGTACAGCTAACTGTTTCTTAGAACCACTTGGAGGCATTGTAAGTCCTGCACGCTCTCATGCAGATACACGTGTATTCATGTTAATTACGAAAGACGGTACTCCTTTTAAAGCATTTTTCAGTTCACCAACAGCAGATCCATGTATATGTACATCAGTATTTTTCCGTGTAGAAGATATGTTTGATGAGTGCTGCGCTACTTTGCGTGTTTTAGAGCCTTTATGTTCATTTGACTCCAGCGAAAGTACAGTAGATCTATTAAGTCGAGATGGCTGCTGTGTCAATATGAAAAAAATATGTAAAGTAGATGATTGGAATTCAACTGAGAGCTGTATCACTGTAGATTTATCATGCTTCTGCGCTGTACAATGTATTGCTGATGTTGACTTAGGAATTTGTGACTAATCTTTTCTCCTTTGACACACTACACATAAAAAAAAGTGTACAGCATCCTCTGCTGTACACTTTTTTCATAAGGTCGGTAATTGTTTACCTCGCCATAATACTTTATCTATGTCCTCAAAATAGATAATCTCTTGTGTCTTTAATTCGTAAGAAGTAAGCATCAATGAATCAGTCTGTACATCAGATGCACTACCACGTAATTCTCTACCATCCTTTAAACAAATAAGTAAAGGTTGATAAGCTTTTTGACGAAAAGGCTTCTCTAAAAATTGAAGCTGCTTTAGTAAATACGGATCTATTTGTGCTTTTTTAATCAATTCTTCTTTTTCTTCATAAGTTTGCTCATTGAAATAGCCGTCCTTGGTATACACTGACGTACTTTCATCTAATTCAAGTTCATGTAGCATCTTAGAAATATTTAGAAAATAAGATGGTGACTTAATAAACAAGCGTGGCTCATGACCCACATTACTCACTTCCCTTTTTTTCATACAATATGCAAAAGGAAGATATTTGGTTCTTAGCCTATCTGATTTAAGAATACTGTTGCCAAACCTAAGTAAATTAAAATACTTGTAATATCATTTAATGTTGTAATAAATGGACCTGATGCAACAGCCGGGTCAATTTTCATGCGATGCATTAGTAGTGGAATAAAAGAACCTGCAAGTGTTGCTACTAAAATAGAACCACATAGCGCTGCTCCCACCAACATTCCAAGAACCAACTCTTGTTTCCAAACATAAACGATTCCGATCACAATTAGTCCACAAACAATTCCAGACATTAAGCCTGTACCGGCTTCACGTAGAAGTAATTTTAGCTTACTATGTTCTTCGACATCTCCTGTTGCAATTCCTCGAATAGCTACCGCTAGTGCCTGTGTTCCACTATTTCCTGAAGTACCTGAAATGAGAGGGATAAACACTGCGAGTAACGCAACCTTTTCTAACGTTGCCTCAAACTGTCCCATCAAATTTGCTGTCAACATCCCTAAAAATAATAATATAACAAGCCATGGTAAACGCTTCTTAGCCGCTTGGAACGAGGTTGTATCAAATTTATCCATATCGGAAATACCCGCTAATTTAGAGTAATCCTCAGATGCTTCCTCATCAATAACGTCGATAATGTCATCGACTGTAATAATCCCTAGTAATTCTCCCTTATCGTCAATAACTGGTGTCGCTAAGAAGTTATAGTCCTTCATAATTTGAGCAACCTCTTCTTGGTCATCCCCTGCGTGCACCATCACAACACGTTCATTCATAATCGAACGAATAAGGGTATCTTCATCAGCAATAATTAAATCACGAAGCGAAATAACGCCTGATAGTCGATGTGCTTCATCAACGACAAAAATATAATAAATAGTTTCGGCATCTGGCGCTTCTTTCCGTAAAATCGCCATCGCTGAACGAACTGTTGAATTTTCTGGTATTGCAACATATTCAGTAGTCATGATAGAACCAGCTGTACCTTCGTCATAGCTTAATAACTCATTAATCTCTTCAGCTGTTTCCTCATCCATCATGCCTAAATAGCTTTCACGTTGTTTCGTATCCAACTCATTTAAAACGTCTGCTGCATCATCTGCATACATATGAGAAAGCATTTCTGCACCATATGACGGATCCATTTCAGCTAGATACGCTGTGTATTCATCATCATCTATTTCGATTGCCTCAAAAATATCAGCCATTTCCGTCGGAGACAAGAACGAATAGATGATCTTCCTTATATCAGGCTCCACCTTCTCATAAAACGTTGCCTGATCATATGGATGAAGCTCTAAAAACTCATCACGGAATGCGTTAATTTCATGTGCTTCGAGCATTTCTCGCAAACGTGCCTCGTCGAACTGCACATCATCCTTTTCTTTTCTTTCCTCTATCATGCTTGTCCCCTCCTTCCGAGCAATCAATTATGCCTCGGCATAATTGTGTCCGGAATCGGCTTTGTGCTTAGGCGCCTGCACGATGCAGGTCAGTTAGCCGTTATCGCATGGATGCGATGGTTTTAGGCTAACATCCCCTAAGAACTCCTTTCCGATTCAGTGACATCCGCCGGAGGCTTTAGGCCAACGTGATGTTGGTCACTCAGTCTTTGCCACAGGACGTGGCGTTCTTAGACTGAGTTCCTATATTTCAGCGGATGTTTGACCAACCGCCGAAAGTAAATTCATTTGTACCTGTCGCTTTGATTTCTGTACAGAAATCATTTGCTGAAATAAGTTAAATATAATTGATTTGATACGGGCAATGCCGTAAATCTACCTTATATATAATAGAATGTATTGTGCCTTTTCTGCAAACCCTTTTTTTTCTACGTAGCAACCTACATCATTACCAATATCTAATTGGATAAACCTTCTGGCAAGTTTTTCTATTTTCTCCCTGTTACCATAACGTGGGGTTGATTTCCGCCTGAGGCTTCTTTCAGCGGATATTTACACACCCTCTGAAAAGTGACTTAAAATCGCATTCATCTCACTACCTATAGAGGTGGGAGACTTTTGTACCTGTCGCTACGCTTACTTAAAAAATGTCATTCTCAACTTGTGGTACTGAGCCAACTACCCCTCTACTCAACTATATCCTACAATCACTTTCTTTTCTGTTAACGTGCTGTTAAGAAAAACTTATTACTTTAATAGTGTTATAAAAATGATAAAGAGATGCCCGTTTGTGCGAACATCTCCTTAAATATATAACATATTCAGTAATAGTTTTCACTCTTAGTGAACTAATGAAGTCTTCGTTCATAGATAGGTTTAGAAAAACAATAGCGGATCTTCAAACTAAGGAGTCATTCATTAATCGTTGCATATCTTCATTTAAATAACTAGAGAATTGTAAACTCTCACCTGTCAGAGGATGAAGCATCTTTAAGGATACACAATGTAATGCTTGTCTATTTATATACTCACGACTTCCACCATAAAGTTCATCTCCAACAAGTGGATGTCCCACATAGGCCATATGCACACGAATTTGATGTGTACGCCCTGTGTGTAACTTTAGTTGTATATGTGTCATCGGTTCATCCTGTAAATAAAAGCGCCTTAAAATCGTCACATCTGTATGTGCAAATTGACCATCCTCACGTACCTCTCGCTCAATAATACTTGTCTCCTTGCGTCCAATTGGAGCAATGATTGATTGTACATCTTGTGCAACATGTCCATGTACAATTGCTTCATATTGTCGAGAAATCTCTCCACTGCGCTGTGCGAGCCCCGTTAAATGATGAATATGAGCATGTTTGGCAATGCATAACAAGCCAGAAGTATCACGATCAAGTCTCGTTACGATATGAGCAGTGGATGCTAAACCTTGCTGCTGAAAATGACCACACACTAGGTTAGCTACGCTATGTGCTGGATGCTCACGCGAAGGAATCGTACTCTGATATGCTGGCTTATTAAGCACTAAAATGGCTTCATCTTCATAAACAATAGAAAGTTCACCATGTTCAACAGCAAGACCTTCACTTTTTTCTTCAGGAGGGAATTTAACTTCAACTCGATCTCCAACGTGAAGAGGATGTCGAACATTGCGCTCAACATCATTCACTGTCAGCAAGCCTCCATCAAATTTAATTGCCGTTAAAGCTCGCTTGGAAATGCGCCATTCAGATAATGCTTCCCTTAGTAGTTGGCCTTCCTTTTCCGCTATAAAATGCAATGTAAATCTTGTATCCATTTTACTCATTTGCCACGAATGATTCATGTACTCGTTCCCAGAATGGGAATGGACGGAAACGAGCAAAACGTACTCTTTCAGTTGCTACATTAAATGAAATCGACTTTACATCGTCTTGAGTGACTTGTAAATGATCAACTGTCATATTAAAGTTTTGTTCATTTACTGGACGTAAAACACAGTGATGGTGTGCTGGTAAAATGAGTGGTGAACCAACTGTACGGAAGACACGGTTATTGATGGATGCTATCTCAGTAATTTGGAGTGCCGCTAAAGTTGGGTGAATAATTGCTCCACCGAGGGCTTTATTATAAGCTGTACTACCAGAAGGAGTTGACACACAAAGACCGTCTCCACGGAAACGTTCAAACTGATTACCATTTAACTCCACATCCATTACAAGCGTGACATCAGGTGATTTCACAGTGGCTTCATTTAACGCTAAATACGTATTGGATTCCGCATTATGATGCTCCACCTTTACCTCTAGTAGTGGGTACTCCACAACGTTAAAGTCCTTTTTGGCAATGGACAAAACAAGCTTTTCTAATTCAGATGGCTTCCAATCTGCATAAAATCCTAAATGTCCCGTATGGATACCTACGAAAGCAACCTGATCTAGCAAATGAGCATATCGATGAAAGGCATGTAGTAAAGTGCCATCTCCTCCAATAGAGATTACTATCTCAGGAGCCTCTTCATCATAAGTTAACCCAAAGTCCTGCAAATACGTTCTGGCTAGCTCCATTAATTCGTTCGACTGTGCATCTCTACGTGATTGAATGGAAAATTTCATTTTGAGTCACGCTCCTTCTCCGATAGTAAATTAGGATTCGATGCTTCTTTGTATTCACTAAAATAGGCCTGCGCTTCTTGTATCTCACTACGAATGGACGACATTTCCTCATCCAATCGGAAGGCGGCCTCTGCTGCACTTTGAAGGCGATTTTTAATTTCCTCTGGGAACATGCCTTTATATTTATAATTTAAAGAATGCTCAATAGAAGCCCAGAAATTCATTGCTAGTGTTCTTATTTGAATTTCAGCTAACACCACTTTTTTCCCCTGTATCGTCTCTACAGGATATTCGACAATCATATGATATGAGCGGTAGCCACTTGGCTTATTATGTGTAATATAGTCACGCTCTTCCACTACACGCATATCTTTACGTTGACGTATTAGCTCTGTAACTGTTGAAATATCATCTACAAATTGACACATAATACGTAAGCCTGCGATATCCCCTAGCTCATCACCTAGCTGTTTAGAAGGCTCAAATGACAGTCCTTTTTCTAAAGTTTTATCGTATATACTTGCTAAAGGTTTTACACGTCCCGTCACAAATTCAATTGGTGAATTTGCATTAACAATACCAAACTGTGAACGCATACCCTTTAATTTTACTTTTAACTCATCTACTGCTTGTTTATAAGGACTTAAAAATATTTCCCATTGTCCCATCACAAAAACCTCCCGACATTCGGTATCGAACAAAACCAACACCGTCTGTTCGTTTTGTCTTTTTATTCAGCAAGAAATGTCTTGAAGTGTTGCTCCACCTCTTGGACAAATTCCGCCCCATAATTGTAATTTCCTTCAATATTATATACGAGCATTTCTAGTTCATCGTAAAAATTTGTCAGCTCAATAACTTCTGCACCTAGTTGTAGCTTTGGATTTTGCTTTTTTTGTAAAATATGTAAAAGTCCATCCCAACTACTCGGTGGAAAACGCAAGTAATGATAATTCTCCCCTGCATCAAGTAAATAAATAAACGCAAAGTCATCAGAATCTGCTATTAATTGTGAAGCAGGTTTTAACTGTAAATTTGCTTCAATGTCGTTTAAACTAAAATGAAGTTGCTCGTTTTCAAATTTTAATGTTTCTATTGTATAAATTTTACGCACACGCGGTTCCCCTTTTCGTCGTACTCTTCCTCTTATTTTATCATAGAGGGTAAATAGTTGCAGTGTGTAAATATTAATTCAATGAAATCAATTATGCCTCAGCATAATTGCGTCCGGAATCGGCTTTGTGCTTAGGCCGGTAGGATGCAGGTCAGTTAGCCGTTATCGCATGTGAAGTGAGAGACTTACTGAAAGAAGTTAACGATGAATTAAACCTTTTTACGCCTAACAATACCGTGGGGTTGATTTCCATTCCGACTGAGCGCTTTCCTATTGGCAACCGATGATCCGATTAGGACAACACATGTTTTTTGTGGGAAAGCGTAGCGACAGCAACAACTGGGTTTTATCTGCGCGAAAGCGTAGCGGCAGCGGCAAAAGGGTTTTATCTGCGCGAAAGCGTAGCGGCATGTTGGCACGCAGTGTTTTTCGACTGATCTTTCTTAATTAACACACGTAAAAAAATTTAAATAGACAGGTGAGCAAAATGGCACAACAACTTGAAATAGAATTTAAAAATCTCTTAACAAAACAACAATACGAACATTTACTGCAAGCTTTCAACATTCCAGAAAATGCTATTCATCGTCAAACAAATCATTATTTCGACACACCCTCTCAAGCTATTCGGAAACTACAAAGCGGGCTTCGTATTAGACAAATCGACAAATATTTTGAATGTACTTTAAAAGAAAAAAATGCTGAACACGCTCATTTAGAGACAACTGACGAATTAACTGCTGAACAAGCTAAGAAAATGCTTGCTGGAGAAGGTTTCTATGCCCCAGAAGTTGCAAAAAGACTAGCTCTCTTCAACATTTCTTTAGAAAAATTAGCGGTTTTTGGTTCACTTACAACTGATCGTGTCGAAATTCCTTATAGGGATGGCCTTCTAGTATTCGATCATTCTTTCTATTTGCAGTGCGACGATTATGAGGTAGAATATGAATCAAAAGATGCAATAAAAGGAAATGCAATCTTCGACGAATTTCTACAGCAATATGGTATTGAAAAACGGGTTACAGATAAAAAAATCGCACGTTTCATGAAAGCGTTACAAATGAATAATTAACAGTAGCCTAACTAGTTTACAAGAAAGGATGGAATTCCTTGGATATCCAATCACTCAGAACTTTACTTGAAATTCAAGCATTACAAACACTAGGATCCTCAGAAAATTCATCGTCAAACAATCTGACAGACAGCAATTCTATATTTTCTGATATGATTAGCGAATTGCTCGGCGATTCAACTACTACTAACAATGCAAAATTATCTAGTCTACTCGGGGGCGTATCAAGCGCTTCGTCAATGATGAGCCAGTTTAGTAGTTTAAATGGGTTAGCTGAAAACATGCAAAATAGTGCGTATCAATCATTACTTTATAATGGTTCTAATGACGTCTTTATACCTTCTGCTGTACAGACGGCATTAGCAAATACACAATCTAGTACAAAACTCGACTCCTATGTTTCGGATAATGTAATTGGTTCAACAGCGTATGCCAATTCATTAGCAGGTGCGAACCAATACGCTTCGATTATTCAAAAGGCAGCAGCTACATATAATGTACCTGAGAAACTTATCGCCGCAGTGATCAAGCAAGAGTCTAATTTTAATTCAAGCGTGGTTAGTCATGCTGGAGCACAAGGATTAATGCAATTAATGCCAAAAACGGCGCAGTATTTAGGAGTTACAAACGCCTTTGATCCTGAGCAAAATATTATGGCAGGGGCAAAATATTTACGCCAATTACTAGATAAGTTTGATAATGATCCTACTTTAGCGTTAGCTGCTTATAACGCAGGCGCTTCACGCGTAACAAAGTACGGTGGCATTCCTCCTTTCAAAGAAACACAGAATTATGTCAAAAAAGTGATGAATTACTACACAGTCTAATCGCATAAACATTGTTAATACAGTCTTTTTCGGCAAATTTCACCCTCGTGGTGAAATTTGTGCTTTTCTAGCGAAAAACATTTCGGAAAGCGGTTTGTTTGTGTTAACGAAAAGACGTTGATAGAATGAAGGTAGTCACAAGAAATTCACATTTGTAAAGATGACCAAGTATAAAAATATACTTTACGATATAAAGAATTAAAAGGGGCATTAAACATATGAGTCGAAAATACACTGTTCCTTATGAGGAGCTGGGGGCTGAAAAGCTTTCAGAGCTAATCCATGCATTCTATAAAAGAGTTGCTCAGCATCCTGATCTTATTCCAATCTTTCCGAAAGATTTAACAGAGACAGCTCGCAAGCAAATTCAATTTCAAACACAGTATTTAGGTGGACCAAATCTTTTTACTGAGGAGCATGGACATCCGATGATGCGTGCACGCCATATGAATTTTCCGATTACACCTGATCGTGCTCAAGCTTGGCTTGAATGTATGTCCGAGGCGATGGATGAAGTTGGGTTGGAAGGGAAGTTCCGTGAAACTTATTATCAACGTTTAGTATTAACAGCTCATCACATGATTAATACACCAAATGACGATGAGGGGGAATTGTTACGTGAATAATATTCAAATGCTGCAGAAGCCAACGCCTGAGATTCCTACTGCTAATAAGCCTATTGAATTGTATATTTTCGTAGATCCACTTTGTCCAGAAGCATTTAATATGCAAGCCATTCTTCGTAAGTTACATCTTGAGTACAACCATTACTTTACATGGCGCTTTGTACTAAGCACAGAGCTAGCCTCTTTGAATTGTTTAAGCAAACGTGTAAAGGGTTGTATTTCAGGTATTGAACTCGACATTAATCACCCTGTTTTACCGTCTATCGCTATTAAAGCGGCAGAATTACAGGGCAAACGTGTAGGAGCACGCTATTTGTCGAAACTACAAGAATATGTATTACTAAACCAGCAAGATGTCAATTCATATGCAACGCTGTTAAAAATTGCAGAAGAAGTTCAATTAGACATGAATGAGTTTTCTGCAGACTTTGGTTCAAAGGAAGCAGCACGTGCCTTCCAATGCGATTTATATATTAAACGTGAAATGGAAGTTGATGAAGTACCTAGTATTGTGTTTTTCAATGAATGTATTGAAGATGAGGGTCTTAAAGTTAGTGGCAACTATTCCTATGAAGTTTATGAACATATTTTACAAGAAATAATGGATGAACAGCTTGTTCGTCAACCATTACCAACATTGGAAGAATTATTTACAAAATTCCATACACTTTCAACAAATGAAGTAGCTTCTATCTACTCATTAACAGAACAAACAGCTGAACGCGAATTAAAAAAGCGTATGCTGCAACAAAAGATTGAACGAATTCAGACAGATCACGCTACATTGTGGCGTATTAAATAATGCAATTATTCTATTATTCTAAGCTCTAAGAATAAAAGCAAGTGAAGTTTTCTTCACTTGCTTTTATTTGTCTTTTATTAGCCTCAGCCTTAACTTTCTTTCGGATTATACAAACTTAATGTAAATAAATGCACAACCTCATCTATCATCTCATCAATATCCGGATTAATATGCTCATTTATATAGGGTAATGTCAATTGGAAAACTAAAATTGACGACAGCAAAGAATAGAAAAAATTCGCAGTATATTTAAAGTTACCTTTTGGAATTTTCCCTTGCTCATGTAATTTAATTAAATAATTCTCTAAATGGTGAAATAACTTATTTGGATATTCAAAAAACATTTTTTCAAATTCTTTATCTTGTTGAATCTCACGCATAAGAACCCAAATAGTTTCCTTGACAGGAATGTTTTCTTCAAAATAAGCTTGCGCCAAGATTTTAAGATCATGCTCTATATCACCTGTAAACGCCTTTTCTATTTTAGGAAAATAATCTCTGTCCGTTTTATGTGAAATAACACTCTCACGAAACAAATTCTCTTTATTTCCAAAGTGTCTAAAAAGTGTAATGTGATTTACACCAGCACGTTCAGCAATTTCACGTGTCGAAGTTCCAGCAAAACCCTTTTCACCAAAAAGCGTCAATGCAGCATTTAGAATTTTTTCTCTTGTCTTCAACTTTGCCATTATGCCCACTTTCCTCCTCCGAACATAATTTGCTCAATATTATATCGGATTCAGAAAGTGATAGCAATCAGTTGCATTCAGTTTAATCCATTATGCCTCGGCATAATTGAGTCCGGAGTCTTTAACTTCTTTCTGCGTATGTTTGGACACTCGCTGAAAAGTGGCTTAACTCAGTATTTATCTCACCACCTATAGAGCTGGAAGACTTCTGTACCTGTCGCTTCGCTTTTGGTACCAAAAACGTTATCGTTTCAATGAAACCTCAAAGTTCCGTTCTCTTATATATTTCTTCATTCTTCTTGCATTTATGCCATTTAAATAAGCGAAAACAGCACCAATTAACATGACAATTGCTCCAAATCTAAAGACTGCTTTATATGCTAAAGAAATATGATCCTTAATTATTTTTTCTAGCGTTAGATAAAGATTTATTATTTCTCCTCTTTCAGTGACAAACGTCTTCTTAATTTCGGCTTGTACGCTATCTGGTGAAGATTTTAGTTCTTTTTCCTCTTCGTCTGTTAGCATATGTAAAACATCCTGTAGTGACGATTTATTTTCTGTTTGTTCATTTTTATTTTTTTCTAATTGAAGCTTTAGCTTTTCCTTAGTATTATCACTAAGTTTACTTATTTCAACCTTTTCAATCATTTCATTTTTTGCAGTTTGCATTTCGTTCTGCATCATATGCTGTAGCATGACTACTAAAATCGCCACTCCAACCGCAGCACCAATTACACGACTTACTTGAAATAGCCCTGAAGCAATCCCAGCCTTTTCTTCGGGAACCTGCAAAATGAGTGCTATTGATAATGGGCTAAAAATTAAACCTGATCCTAAACCGACAATCATTAAAACTCCAACAATAGCCCAAACCGATTGATCTGGTGAAATAAAACCTAACAAGAATGTTCCTATACTAAATAGTACATAACCAATGACACCAAACCACAATGTCCCCCATCTATTTGCTTTAGCTGCAAGAGGTGTAATGAGCATTGTTGCTATAGAAGATGAGCTAAGAATTAAGCCCGCCTGTATTTGAGAAATGCCTTTTACTGTTGTTAAATAAAATGCCATTAAAAAGTAGACACACATCATACCAATTCCTAAACATAGCAGTGCGATATTCCCGCATGCAAATTGATAGTTTTTAAACAACTGAACTGGAAGCATTGGATCTTTATTTTTTGATTCAATCTTTACAAACAATAGTAATCCTATAACACTACCAATTAAACAACTAAGAACAAGTGGTGATGACCACCCAACTTCCTTCACTTGTAAAAGACCGTATATGAGTGCAAACAATGAAATACTAATTATTATCATACCCATCCAGTCTATCTTCTTAGATGCAGTAGGATCATACGATTCATGTACATAAGAATGAATTAAACACACTGCTAAAATACCGATTGGTAAATTAATATAAAATATCCACTGCCATGAAAAATTCTCTGAGATTACTCCTCCAATTGTCGGTCCCAATGCAGTCGATACACCTGCCATAATTCCAAATAGTGCCGTTACAACACCAACCTTTTCAGGCGGAGTATGAACAAGTACTAAAGGAACACATACAGGAACAATCATTGCTGCCGCCAAACCTTGAATCGCCCGAAATAATATTAATAACTCGATAGATTGCGATATTCCACATAGAACTGATGCAACTACAAACAAAATAAGCCCTATTTGAAATATTTTCTTCCTTCCAAATTGATCTGCAAATCTTACCGCTGTTAGCAAGATAACTCCAAATGCAATGTTGTAGCTATCAATCACCCAGGAAATTTGATCAATCGTAGTTTCATAGTATGCTGTAATTTTTGGCAAAGATACATTCACAATTGTGGTGTCCAATAAAGCCATAAAAAAACCAAGAGCCGCAGCAATTACCGGCATAATATAACTTTGTTTACTCTCCATTTTCTAGCCTCTTTCCTCAAAATGCAACCATTTGATTGCATTATAAAGAAAAAATAAAACGAATGCAACTGGTTGCATTCATTTTATTTTTAGAAAATCAGCGATAAGGCTCTAAATATTTATCGGAATGTTCTAGTGATTTATCGGAACAAATTAGTAATTTATCGGAACGTTTCGGTGATTTATCGGAACATTTTTGAATTTTATCGGAATATTTCGCCGTTTGATCAAGAATTATAAAAAATAAAAGAAGCGCCACTATCCTCGACAGATAGTGACGCTTCTTTTTCACAAAGGGGATGGGAGAAATGTTCACGTTCAAACAAAGGGGTGTATGTTTGTTTTGTGATTTATTTCACATGAATTACTTTATCATGGGATAGTAAATATAGCAATAAATCCGATGGTAGATTCACAAATTTGTCAAATAGAAAGCGATTTCAAACAGTATTTTTTCAAGATACGCACTTTTAAACATTTAGAAATCAAAAAAATTCATTATTCTTTTATTGTTAATCACTCAACTAACCATAGAAATAAGGCTGTAGTGAAATACCTACAGCCTTCAAAATTAATTATTCAACAATAATTTCTCTAACTCATTTAAACGTTCTTCAAATACTTTACATGCATCATCAATCGGTTTAGCAACGTTCATATCAACACCCGCTGCCTTTAATACCTCAATCGGGAAATCAGAGCAACCTGCTTTTAAGAAGTTATTAATATAACGTTCTACAGCTGGTGTACCCTCTTCTAAAATCTGTTTACTTAATGCTGTTGCAGCTGATTTACCTGTAGCATATTGATACACATAGTAATTATAGTAGAAGTGTGGAATACGAGCCCATTCTAAGCCGATTTCCTCATCTACAACTATATCCTCGCCGAAGTATTGTTTATTTAAATTATAATAAACCTCTGTTAAACGCTCTGCTGTTAAAGATTCACCATTCTTATCCATTTGGTGGATTAGGTGTTCAAATTCAGCAAACATTGTTTGTCTGAAAACAGTACTTCTGAAGCCATCTAACCAATGATTTAATAAATAAATTTTCTGTTGTGGATCTTCAATTGTTTTTAGTAAATAATCATTTAACAGTTCTTCATTACATGTCGAAGCTACTTCAGCTACAAAAATAGAATAATCACCATAAACAAACGGCTGATTTTTACGTGAATAATAACTGTGTACACTATGACCAAATTCATGAGCTAGTGTAAACAAATTATTAACATTGTCTTGCCAGTTCATTAAAATGTATGGATTCGTCCCATAAGCACCTGAAGAGTACGCACCACTACGTTTCCCTTTGTTTTCTAAGACATCCACCCAACGGTTATCAAGACCACCCTGAACAATCCCTTGATATTCCTCACCTAGTGGCGCTAAAGCCTTTACTAAAATATCCTTAGCATCGTCGTAAGTGACTTTCATATCTACTTCCTTAACGAGTGGAGCAAATAAATCCCACATATGCAGCTCATCCACACCTAAAAGTTTCTTACGTAATGAAATATAGCGCTGCATAGCTGGTAAATGCTTATGGATTGTTTCTACTAATTGATCATAAACACTTTCTGGAATGAAATTGTTAGACATTGCTGCGTGGCGTGCGGAATCATAATTACGGATACGGGCGTTAACATTATGCTTTTTAACATTGCCAGTTAATGTAGCCGAAAACGTATTTTTAAAGTTACCGTAAGTTTCATACATTGCTTTAAAGGCATTTTCACGCACAGTACGATCTTTACTTTCTAGAAACTTAATGTAGTTACCTTGAGTTAGCTGTACTTCTTCCCCTTCTTCATTTTTTACTTTTGGGAAGACCATATCAGCGTTATTTAACATACTAAATGTATTGGAAGCGGTACCTGTAACCTCAGACATTTGTGCAAGTAATGCTTCCTGTTCTGCTGGTAAAACGTGCGGACGTGCCATCGTTATTTCTAATAAGGATTGCTTATACAGTTGTAAATCTTTGTTTTCTGCTAAGTACTGTTCTATTGTTTCTTCACTCAACGATAAAATCTCAGGAGTTAAAAACGCTAGGGCAGCTGAGATACTAGTCGCTAATGTTTGAATACGACTATTCATATCTTGGTAGGTGCTATTTGTCGTATCTTGGTCATTACGCATATGAGCATACGTGTAAAGCTTCATTGTACGTTGATAAATATCATCGTGATAAGTAAGAACTGCTAATAATGCATCTGCTCCGTTTTTTAAAGTACCTGCAAAGCTAGGTGCCTTTTTTGCAATTTCTGCAACTTCTTTATACTCCTCTTCCCATAGAGCGTCAGTAGCAAATATATCCTCCAAGCGCCAAGTTAACTCTTCTGGAACTTCATTTCTTACTAAAACTTTATTACTAGCCATGTGCCAGCCCCCTTTATATGTGAGTTTTTCCTATACTCTCATATTTTCTCAGTATATTGTGGCAATTGCAAATAAATGTGCGTACACCTGCTCACAAATATCCGGAAAACAATCATTTACCTTATAACTTTTTGCCAGCACCATTCCATAATTTTTGATTGCTTGTACTGTTTGATTTGTTACCTCTACATTTTGTTGAATTAAAAACGATCGAATATTTCCCTCGTTTAGTTCATGAGGTGCTAATTGTAAACGACGACAAAAATGATGTAAGATCGTTTGCCACTCAATAGAAAACATCGGTATCGCTTCCGCATCTTTTACCGGAACACCTACGTAATCAGGCAAAGCGGTTAAAGCAAAACGTAACTCATAACAACTTCGTAAAAATGAATCTTGTACCCCACTTTTACTATGTAATAAACGTTGATATACGAATTGCTTACAATGCTTTTTATAAAGCTGCCAATAAAGATGAAATTCCTCTTTTGAAATTGACTTAGGCTCATAAAAAGGAAAATGTTGCTTATGAATAGTTAGTTCCTGTACTTTACCTATAAAAGTATGCCCATGAACATGAAGAAGATTCGTCCAATAAATAAAACTAGATGTGTTTGCATCATAGGTCACCAAATAAGCCAAGCCTCGTGCTGTGGCAATTATCATCTTTTGCATAATTGGAGAAATGGAAATTTTTCGAATACCTTGTGTAGATTGTCTTTGAGGTGTTTGAAAAAGCCACAATGGCTGTATAGAATTATTCTCGTATCCAGATGTACGCAGTAGCCACTTTTCATGTGAAATTGTACTACATTGAAATTCAATGGCAATTTGCTTTTGCTCCTTTATCAGAAGCATATCTGGTCGCTGTGAAAGTTTCTGTAAATAAGGCTCCAGCTTTACTGTATGCCCGAGTTTTCTCAGCCATTCAAATAATTGGACTTTCCCTTGTAAATGAAGTTTTGATTCACCCTCTGCAAATAACTGTACACAGCTATTATTAGCAATATGAGCGAAATGAGGCACATTATATTTACCTATCTTTAATTGAACAGGCTGTTGGCATTGGGGACAATAAAATTTCATCTGCCGCCTATATCGTTGTAAAGCTTCCCTTGAATATTGGTATGGAAGGAAAATCTGCTGCTGCTCATTATAGGCCATAAGCATATAATCATCTCCTTTTTAACCTAATTGTAAAGGAGTGTTTTTATAGCAACAAATAAAGAACGGCTTTTTCTTGAAATATAAATTTTGCCTCGATTGCCGTGTCGCGCAGATAAACAATGCGTCATGCTTAGGCCTGCGTGAAGCAGGTCAGTTAGCCGTTATCGCATGGATGCGATGATTTTAGGCTAACACCCTATGTGAAATCCTTTCAGATTCTGCGATGTTTGGACACCGCTGAAAGAAGTTAAAATTGCAATCTTTTTAATCCTTTTAAATAAAAAGACTGTAAATAAACTTGATAATCACCAAGTTTGTTTACAGTCTAAACCACTGAATCAAGTACTCATTACTTTAAATAAAATATTTTCGTACTGTTTCAAAGCAATTAAATTCCATAATTTTTTCGCCATATTCCTCTAAGCGATGGATTGTGAAATTTGATGGTATTAAAAATTCTTTAATAACGGCATTTCTATCGTGATGATTCAGTTCTTCATCTGCGTTCGCAAAGTCTACTACCAAATAGTACCAATTTTCATATTTAAATAATGAGGAATCCACTAATTCATCTGTCATGCGTTTCGCTACAGGGATTAACTCATCAATATCTTTAAATTTATAAACATAAATGTCTGTATCCATAAATAACTCTGACTCATCTAAGTCACCAAACTGAGTTAGTTGACTGAGAAGATCCTCTCCAACGTCCTCGAATGGGGCAAACATCTCTTTGTGTTCGTCAAATTGCGAAGAACCATCTAAGGTTTCACCGTCTTTTAAAATATGTGCACGTGTGACAATGATTTCTAAGCCTACTTCAGACGCATTGATATGAATCCAAATAGGACCTTCTACATCAAAGTAATCCTCCGTGTTTACTTCATCAATCATATCCCAAAAAAGTTGTTCACCCTTTGCTCGATTGTACCAAATTTCTTCACGACTATAGCCGCGATCCTCTATATCATTGTACGTAATAAAGAGCTTGAGTGTATTTTCGTTTACACGTTCGATGTCCACTAGACCTCATCTCCCTTCACTGTCATTTGTCGAAAAACAGTTTTGTTTCATTAGTATGCTTTTATTCATTGTTTTTAACCTCATACTCCGTTTTTGTTTTTCAACCTTTGACCACACTACAGTAAAACTCTTGAGCAACCGAAATCAAAAATAAAATTAATTGTCCACAGTTGTCTCTAATTATATTGTATGCTGTTCTGTCATAAAATGAAAAGGATATACACCGTTTCACAGAAGATATTTGAATTATTGAAATTGTAGTAAACTATTAAGTTTAAATCAAGTTTAACATACTTTACGGAAATATATGACTTTTCCCTATTATTTATTATACTTTAAATAGAAGGTTTTACATAAGTAAAACATAAAAAAATAGATGTCACAATATGCTTGATGCATATGTAACATCTAATACTTATTCTATGCAGAATACGGAGATATTAGTTCACCATACGCTGTGCTTCTTGCAATTGATACGCACGAACTTTACGAGGTAGGAAACGACGAATTTCATCTTCATTGTAGCCAACTTGTAAACGTTTCTCATCTAATATGATTGGACGACGTAATAAACCTGGATACTCTTGAATTAACTCATATAAACGTTGTAATGGTAAGCTTTCAACATCAACATTCAATTTCTGGAAAATCTTTGATCGAGTTGAAATAATTTCATCCGTACCATCCTCTGTCATACGCAAAATTTCTTTAATTTCACTAATGCTTAATGGTTCGGAAAATATATTACGTTCTGTATATGGAATTTCATGCTCCTCTAACCATGCTTTCGCTTTTCGGCAAGACGTACAACTTGGTGATGTAAATAAAGTTACTATCATACTGACACATCCTTTCCATTTAATCATTATCTATAACCAGTGTGTTAAATTAGAATTAATGTAATGTAATCTACATATCATTATACAGTACTCTGTGATGTTTGAATATAGTCCCAATAAAAAAAAGAATAACCTTATCACACTAAATTTTCTGTCTATTTATTTTACTTTTAAAAGCAGCAGTTACTTCTTGTCATGTCTAATGAACTACTAATAACATTCCCATTCGTAGCGCATTTTAAACACTCATCTCTGATTGTTTTTGTTCTCATTTAAAAAATTTAAACGAGAATATTGTCAATTCAGTGTGTACAATATAGACGTATATTTACTAATATTGGTTGCATTTTCAAGTAAATAGCTCAACACCATAATGTTTGGTTAATTTCCATACCAACTGGGAGCTTTTCTAGAATGCTAAATAGATAAAAAAAGCAGCGAAAATAGCATATAATTTTTTTCCCAGAATGACCACCGCCAAAAGTCTGACTTTGCACACTTGCATTTCACTGAGCCTTTATAATATAATTTTTTGCAATCAATCAATTATGTCTTTGGTGAGTTCACCTCATCTATACACTTGGAAGACAATTATTGAACTAAATAAAAAACGCTGACGAAGAGTAGTACATTTGCACTTTACACGTTTAGAGAGTCTGTGGTTGCTGCAAACAGATCGTGTAAGCATTTGGAATGGACTTCCGAGTTAGCTTTGTGAACGTCTTAGTTTCCTTACTGGAGTCTATTAGCAGAGCTCGTCCCTTCACGTTACGAAGTAAAGTGGCCTATTTAGGCAAGCTGGGTGGTACCGCGGATTCAAACATCATTCGTCCCTTCATTAGAAAACTAATGAGGACGCATGATGTTTTTTATTTTGGAAAAATCGACTAGGCCTTATGTAAAGACTATCTAAGGCAACAAAATTCTAGGAGGAAATGACAATGACAACTATTTTTTCAGGCGTACAGCCAACAGGTATTGTAACTCTAGGGAATTATTTAGGTGCGTTTAAACAATTCCCAGCATTACAAGATGAAGGAGACGCTGTTTATTGTATCGTCGATCAGCATGCAATAACAGTGGCACAAGATCCAAAGGAATTACGTCAAAATATTCGCAACCTAGCAGCTACGTATATCGCTACTGGTATCGATCCTAAAAAATCTACATTATTTATTCAATCAGAAGTGCCCGCTCATGCACAGGCAGGCTGGATGTTACAATGTGTTGCATCGATCGGTGAGCTTGAACGTATGACACAGTTCAAGGATAAATCTCACGGTAAGGAAAGCGTATCTGCTGCTCTACTAACATATCCACCATTAATGGCAGCAGATATCCTTTTGTATAATACAAACATTGTTCCTGTCGGTGATGATCAAAAGCAGCATATTGAGCTTACTCGTGATTTAGCAGAGCGCTTTAACAAACGTTATGGTGACGTTTTAACGATTCCTGAAATTCAATTACCAAAAGCAGGGGCTCGTATCAAATCACTACAAGAGCCAACAAAGAAAATGAGTAAATCTGATCCAAATACAAAAGCGACAATTAAGCTTTTAGATTCAGCGAAAGATATTGAGAAAAAAATCAAATCAGCTGTTACTGACTCTGATGGTTTTGTGGCATTTGATGTGGAAAATAAACCTGGTGTTTCTAATTTACTAACAATCGAATCTGCCATTTCAGGTGTATCTATTGACGATCTTGTAAAAAAATACGAAGGCGTTGGCTATGGTGGTTTCAAACAAGGTGTAGCAACAGCGGTTATTGATCACCTGACTCCAATTCAAGAGAAGTTCTATAATTTAGTAGAATCCTCAGAATTAGATACTATTTTAGATGCAGGTGCTGAAAAGGCAAATGCAATTGCAAGTGCTACTTTAAAACGCATGGAAGAAGCAATGGGCCTTGGTCGTGCTCGTCGCTAAAAATAAAAATTTATCATAGAGATAATTAGAAGAGCTTGGCCAAAAAGAGAGTAATTTAAGAGTTACATCTTATCCTTTTCATTTAAAGTTTTATCATAACCAAGATCAAGTACAACAGCGCATAACACAACGGCTGATCCAATGGCCAGATAAAATGCTGATGTTTGTGCCATGAACTTAAAAACCACTAGCCAGGTATATCCAAGTGTACGATAATTTAAATACAAGATGAGATTCCCTACTGAGAGAATCAATAAACCATAGCTCATTAAAAATAAAAATAGTCGGAACAAGATAAGAGCATCCTTTCTATTTCTTCTTAATTATCATCTATTCACAAAACTATAAAAAAAGACGTCAGCCACGTAAATAAAATGGGCTGACGTTTTTTTTATGTTATTGAAAGACAAATCTAACAGAATAGACTTATAACATTGAAATGATTGTACATCTGTTATTACTACCTCTATTGTTTCGCATATAAAGGCATTTTGCTGCAAAGTGGTTGATTGGAGTGGAGACTGGGCGACTCCTTGGGGATCAGCGAAAGGGGAACGAAGGCTAAGATCATCACGTCCTGTGATAACGCCTTCGTGACCAACATCGGTGCCGCTGCCGCTTCGTTAGCACTATGCTTTCGCGCAAAAAACTTCGGTTGGCCCAAGCGGCTCATCGGACGCCCCCAGGAAGCTCTGCGCGAAAGCGAAGCGGCAGCGATAAAAGCGCCCAGTCGGAACAGAAATCAACCTCTCGTTTTACAGAAGCTCTGGTGAATATAAAAAAATCAGTGGAAGATGAAGTATCTCCCACTGATTATAGTTTTACTTTATTATTCCTCGATTTTTTTGAATAGTAGACTAGCGTTGTGTCCACCAAACCCAAGTGAGTTACTCATAGCATATTTAATATCTGCTTTTCGAGCTTCATTCGGTACATAATCTAAATCACAATCTGGATCTGGATCTGTTAAATTAATTGTCGGTGGTATAATACCTTCTTTAAGTGCTAGTGCTGTGAAAATAGCTTCAACACCACCAGCTGCACCTAATAAGTGACCTGTCATTGATTTTGTAGAACTCATTGCAAGATTATAGGCATGTTCACCAAAGACTGTTTTTACTGCCTGTGTTTCAAATAAATCGTTATATGGTGTACTTGTTCCGTGTGCGTTAATATAGTCTACTTGTGAAGCTTCTACGCCGCCATCAGTTAAAGCTTGCATCATTGCACGAGAAGCACCTTCTCCTTCTGGAGCTGGAGCTGTAATATGATGCGCATCTCCTGTTGCACCATAGCCAAGAACTTCTGCGTAGATTTTTGCACCACGTGCTTTTGCGTGCTCATACTCTTCCAAAATAACAATACCAGCACCTTCACCGATAATGAAACCATCACGATTTTTATCGAATGGACGGCAAGCTGTTTCTGGATCTGTATTTAAAGATAATGCAGTATTTGCACAGAAGCCTGCTACTGCCATCGTAACGATTGGTGACTCTGCACCACCAGAAATCATAACATCTGCATCGCCACGTTCAATTACTTTAAAAGCATCCCCAATGGAGTTTGTACCTGAAGCACAAGCAGTTACTGAACAAGAGTTAATGCCTTTTGCTCCAAAGTGAATCGACACTTGGCCTGAAGCCATATCCGGAATCATCATTGGAATAAAGAATGGACTTACACGTCTTGCTCCACGCTCTTGGAATGTTAAAAATTGTTGCTCGTATGTTTCCATACCACCGATTCCTGAGCCAATCCAGACACCTGCTCGTGGTGCTAGCTCTTCATCGATTGTTAATTGTGCATCTTCCATCGCCATGATGGACGCTGCTAAGGCATACTGTGTAAAGCGATCCATTTTACGAGCTTCTTTACGTTCAATATACTTTTCAATATTGAAGTCTTTCACTTCAGCGGCAATTTTTGCTGCGAAAAGATCTTTATTTAAACGTGTTAACTCGCCAACCCCTGATTTTCCTGCTTTAATGTTAGTCCATGTTTCTTCGATGCTATTTCCTAGTGGTGTAACTGCGCCAATTCCTGTAATTACTACTCGTCGTTTACTCATTGTATTACTCCCCTCAAGCATTTTCGTTTTTTATTTTCCCCATCTAATTGTAACGGCACCCCATGTTAAGCCACCGCCAAATCCTACAAGTACTAATATATCATCATCTTTAATCTTACCTGCCTCAAGCTCATCTACCAAAGAAATACCTATAGACGCTGCCGACGTATTACCATATTTGTGAATCGTTTTCGACATTTTTTCCGGTGGTAGTTCTAGACGCTCTCGAGCAGATTCCATAATTCGAATATTCGCCTGATGCGGCACTAAAAAGTCTACGTCTTCTTTTGTTAAACCTGCTTTTTCTAATACGTTTACTGCAGATTCACCCATTTGACGAACTGCAAACTTAAATACTTCACGGCCATTCATAGCGATCGTGTCCTGCTGTGTTAAATACAAGTTCTTTCCACCTGTACCGTCAGCTCCAAGCTCAAATGATAAAATACCTCTACCTTCTGATACTGGACCAACAATCGCTGCACTTGCACCGTCACCGAATAACACAGCAGTATTACGATCTTCCCAATCAAGTACTTTCGACAGCTTTTCAACACCTACTACTAAGACGTATTTATAAGCATTTGATTCTACAAATTGCTTTGCTGTCACTAAACTATATATAAATCCTGCACAAGCAGCCGCTTGATCCATCGCAGCTGCATTAACTGCTCCGATTTGCTCCTGAACCATACATGCTACGCTTGGAAAATTTTGATCTTGTGTTACTGTTGCTACAAGTATTAAGCCGATTTCCTCTGGTGTAATACCTGCTTTTGCAATAGCCTCTTTTGCAGCAGCTACTGCTAAATCTGAAGTTTCTTGGTCATCTGCGGCAAAATGGCGTTCTTCAATCCCTGTGCGAGTTCGAATCCATTCATCCGAAGTGTCCATAATTTTTTCTAAATCAAAATTTGTAACGACTTTCTCCGGAACGTATTTGCCAATTCCTATAATACCAGCGTTCATTTAGCAACCCCTCTGCTTTCTTACTATCAATTATTAGTAACTGGTCTTAATTATAACTCATAATGAAGTATTGGTGCAAGATGAATTAAATTTAACGTTCCTCATCATGATAACGTGGGGTTAATTTTTGTTCCCTTTTGGCGTCCAATAATCCCTAAGAAATTGCCCAGACGGAACGAAAATCAACTTATATACATGGCATACGATTTAACAAATGTCATCTCCAACTTTTAGAGCTGATGCAAGAAAAAGCATATTTAGGTGAGGCTGAAAAATTCAATAATGACAGGTTAATGAAAAAAAGCTGCAAATAAATCTGCAGCTTTAGCCTGACAATTGCTAGCATATATTATCAACAACGTAAAAGTTGATATCGTAAAAAGATGAAAGGTGGCACTCGCATGATTCTGCGTACGTCCAATCTTTTTTCTAATAGCTCATTAAGAATCATTTTCTCCTTGGAACGCTTAATGCTCTGAAGAAATCGCTTGATGGGTTGCAGTTTCAAACGACGAGTTGTAAGTTTCCTTTTATTTGGTTTGCTACCGTAGTTGTGTCAACGTAATAGCTGACGCTTTAATCGTCTGGTGTTGCGGTGGTGTTTTTGGTTCAATAAACAACGTTGAGTAATACGCATCCGCAATGGTAATCAAGTAAATCACAAAAAGTAATTGTTTCATTCAATGGTTCAAAAATTCATTTCTCCCTTTTTTCAGTTCTATCAATTCGAATTGTCTAGTTATAATACGAATGATACGTAAAAAAGTTTCAAATTAAAAATGACCAACGCACAGATAATCCCAATAAGCCACCTCGGTATGAGATAAACATTAGTTTAAAGAACAGCGGCAAGGCGAATTAAAATTAATGCTTTTTTGCCTTAATCGACTCGACTACGAATAGAACGACTTCTCCTTAGATTAAAACAACCACGGAACTCCCTAGCAATCAGCATTTACGACGTCTTCAAATTTCGCCGATCCTACTGAAATTGCATAAAAGTACAAAAATAAGATTATCGTTGTGACAAATTCGCCATGTTTCATAGAAATGGTTCTTTTTTTTTCGATTTATGTTATGATATGATAATGAATATGTAGTAAAACTTTATGATATAAAAAAGTTCGGTTGAGGTGAAATTAATGCAATATATCGTAACATTCTTTTGGTCATTCCTACTAGTTTCAATGTTAAACTACGTAGTAAGCTCTGTACTTGGTGTAGATTTTGATTTCCAAACTGCTGTTGTAACATCAGTTGTATTTACAATTCTTGTTTTCATTATCGGTGCGGTTATTCCAAACGAGTCAACTCCAGAAGCTGCAGACAATCATTAATTCAACTAGAAAAAACCTGTTTCGCTCAATGCGGAACAGGTTTTTTTGTTATTTTTCAACAATACATTGACCATCATGCATTCTAATGTGCAATGTTTCTCCTGGTAATACTTCACCTCGAAGCAATTCTTTCGCAACCGCAGTTTCAATATAACGTTGCACGAAGCGTTTTAGTGGTCGTGCGCCAAACTGAGCATCTGCTCCTTGTTCTACAACCCAATCAATTACATTTTGTTCTACTTGTAAAGAAATATCTTGCTCTGCAACTCGTTTGACAAGCTGTTCGACATATTTCCAAGCAATCGCTGTAAAGTGCTCATCTGATAGTGCATGGAACATAATAATATCATCCATACGATTTAACAGCTCTGGTTTAAAATGTTGACGCAGCGCAGCCATTACTAAATCCTCCACTGCTGCATCGTCTTCTTTTGCTTCCATTAAATAGCTTGAGCCAATGTTAGAAGTTAAAATGACCACCGTGTTCGTAAAGTTTACCATACGACCTTGGCTATCAGTAATGCGTCCATCATCTAAAATTTGCAGTAAAATATTCGCAACATCAGGGTGGGCTTTTTCAATTTCATCTAATAATACAACTGAATATGGATTTCGACGAACAGCTTCTGTTAATTGCCCACCTTCTTCATAGCCAACATAGCCTGGAGGTGCCCCTACAAGACGTGATACACTATGCTTCTCCATATATTCACTCATATCAATACGAATAAAATGATCCTCAGAATCAAACAGTTGTGCCGCTAGTGCCTTCGCAAGTTCTGTTTTACCAACACCTGTTGGCCCTAGGAATAAAAAGCTACCAATTGGTCTATGCGGGTCTTTGATACCAGCTCGAGCACGCCATACCGCTTCTGTAACAAGCTGTACAGCATTATCTTGTCCGACTACACGTTCATGCAATGTTTCTTTCAAGCGCAATAATTTTTCACGCTCACCTTCTACTAGTTTCGTCACTGGTATTCCTGTCCAACGTGAAACGATAGATGCGATTTCTTCAGCAGTTACCTCTTCACGTAAAATACGTGATTCCGTAGCATTCTCTAATTGTTTTTCCATCTCTTGAATTTCTTTTTCAAGTGTAGGAATTTTCCCATGTCGTAGTTCGGCTGCTTTATTTAAATCATACTTACTTTCTGCTTCATCTAAGTCACGGCGGTATTTATCAAGTTTTTCACGTTTTTTCTGAATGCCATGTAACGCTTCTTTTTCGGTTTCCCATTGTTTGCGCATGCCCTCAGAGGATTCTTTCAGCTTTGTTAATTCTTCACTGAGTTGCTCTAGACGCTTTTTACTTGCCTCGTCCTTTTCCTTACGTAGTGCTTGCTCCTCAATTTCGAGCTGCATAATACGTCGTGTAACTGCATCCAATTCCTGCGGCATGGAATCAATTTCTGTTCGAATCATCGCACATGCTTCATCGATTAAATCGATGGCCTTATCTGGCAGGAAACGCTCAGTAATATAGCGATTTGAAAGTTCTGCTGCCGCTACAATCGCACGGTCATGAATACGTACCGCATGATGTAACTCAAAGCGCTCTTTCAAGCCACGTAAAATGGAAACTGTATCTTCAATAGATGGCTCACGTACAAGTACTTGTTGGAAACGACGCTCTAAAGCAGGATCTTTTTCAATATACATACGGTATTCATCTAATGTCGTAGCCCCGATACAATGTAGCTCACCTCGTGCAAGCATTGGCTTTAACATATTCCCCGCGTCCATGGCACCATCCGTTTTACCTGCACCAACAATTGTATGAATTTCATCGATAAATAAAATGATACGCCCCTCTGAGTCTTTTACCTCTTTTAAAACACCCTTTAAGCGCTCTTCAAATTGTCCACGATAACTAGCCCCTGCTATTAAGGCACTCATATCCAACTCATACAATATGCAATCTTTTAATCCCTCAGGCACATCGCCTTTTACGATACGTTGGGCTAACCCTTCTACAATTGCTGTTTTACCTACCCCCGGCTCACCTATTAAGACAGGATTATTTTTCGTTTTGCGTGTTAAAATACGAATAACATTACGAATTTCTTCATCACGACCGATTACCGGGTCCATTTTGCCGTTTTTTACTTCTTCAATTAAATTACGTCCAAATTGTTCTAATGGTTTTTTATCATTAGTTTGTTGAAATTGCATATTTAGCACTCCTTTTCAATAATGTTAAGCGGAATCCCGTTTGCCATTCTGTTTTTCACAAAAAAATGTTTGACCTTTTTTGACTAACTTTATTTTACAACATACGACAAACCTTCGCAAAGAATTAGTCCTAAAATTTCTTCCCTTATAACTGGAAAATTACGTTATAATAGAACTATGTTAGTTTTAGTATCGAAAATTGTTCATCATCCTTTTGTAATAATAAGACATTTTTACAAAAAGAAAGCGATGTGTTGGAGATATGGTTATAAAGGATAATATACAAGAAAAATTTCACGATCTTTTTCAAAAGCACGGTGTTTTTATTAAAGTGAATAAGGGTAGTAAAATTTTTTTAGAGGGCGAACGTGCGAAAGAAATATATTATATAAAAACAGGAACTATCTCAATTAGTCAGGAAACGGAGAATGGAAAGGAATTAACCATTCGTATTTGTGGTCCAGACAGTATTATTGGAGAAGGCTCATTATTTTGTAACCTTACTTACAATTCCATGACTGCTAAAGTTTTAGAACCCTCTAGTTTATATGTACTAAGCCGTGAATCATTGGAACTTTTACTAGTGGAACAACCAGATTTAATGGTGGAATATATGAAGTGGTTGCAAACAGAAAATTTAAAGCATCAAAGTCGTTTACGTGATTTGATTTTAAATGGTAAAAAGGGCGCTTTATTTTCAACACTCATTCGCCTTTCGAATACTTATGGTAAGCCTTTAGAAAATGATACTATCTATATTGACCTACCATTAACAAATACAGAAATCGCTAATTTATGTGCGACGAGTCGAGAGATGATTAATCGCATGCTTAATGACTTGAAGAACCACAATATCATATCCTTCGAAAAAGGTTATATTACAATTCACGACCTACAATTTTTAAAGGATGAAATCGCCTGTGAGAATTGTCCGTTACAAATATGTCGTATCGATTAATTCTTTACACGCAAAATCCCCGCTTACTGTTGCAAGCGGGGATTTTTTATCGTGCTTTAAGTGGACTTAGCGTACACCTAATGCCATTTTTGCATAGCGTGACATTTTATCTTTTGACCAAGGTGGATTCCATACAATGTTGACATTTGTACTTTTTACCTCAGGAAGCTCACCTAAAGCTGTATTTACTTGATCAACAATAACAGGTCCAAGTGGGCAGCCCATAGAAGTTAATGTCATTGTAACAGTTGCTACACCTTCTTCATCTAACTCTACATCATATACTAAACCTAAGTTGACGATATCAATACCAAGCTCAGGGTCAATTACATTTTCTAATGCACCTAACATGCTGTCTTTCATATCTTGATCCATCTGTATTTCTCCTTCCGTCACAGTGTTAACTTAATCATAGCAGATGCATCTTATTATGCCAAATGCTGTGCAAGCCATTCAGTTGCTGCTAACATACCATCTCGCGATACAGCATGGCCTGCTCTTTTGTTTGCTAAGAATTTTAAGTCTTCTGGATTCGTTTCATAGTATTTGCGTAAAGTTAAATAAAAATCATACGTTTCATTGAAAGGTACAGTTTTATCTAATTCCCCATGCCAAAATATCACAGGTCGTCCTGCGAATTTTTCTGGTGTTAGGCTAACATCGTATTTAGCTAGAAGCTCATTCGTTTGATGTACTTCTTCTTCGGTCATAGGCAAATCCACACCGCTTTTAGCGAATTGCTGTAATTGATACTCTGCTAATTTAAGAAAACCTGGTGCGCCCATACATACGGCAGCTGTTTTGATCCAATCATACTGCTTTAAACAGCCTGATGTTACAATTCCACCCATTGATGTACCAGCAACGCCAATTTTATCATTCACTAATAATTTTTTATTCTTTAATTCATTATATAATTGTTCAACTTCATGAATAGAATTTAAAACAATATCCCAAAAATGTAAGCTCATTTTCATCTCAGATAGGCCTTCACTACGGTCGCCATGTAATTTTGCATCTGGTAGTAGGACACGCACCCCGCTGCCTACTAATTGATATGCATAATGTAAGTTATGTTCTTTTGCACTCATAAAGCCATGTAAAAAAATCACTACTGGGGTTCTTTCATTCATATTTTCTGTATGTATATGTAATAAAGGAATATTCCCCCACAATTCTTTCTCAACAATCATCTTTGTCACTCCCAACTTTTGTCTCATCTTTATGTTAGCAAACTTTTCTCGATGTGACAAAATTTTGACGAATGGTTTACAAAGAGATACTATTCAAATTATAGGAAAGGGGCAATGAGCTATGAAACCGCATTTAATCGTTTTAGACTTAGATGGTACGTTATTAACGGACCAACAACAAATTTCAGCCAAAACTAAAAAAACATTATTGCAGGCAAAGGAACAAGGCCATCAAGTTATGATTGCTACTGGTCGTCCTTATCGTGCGAGTGATATATATTATCACGAGCTTGGCCTTACAACGCCCATCGTGAATTTTAATGGTGCTTACGTCCACCACCCAAAAAATGCTGCTTGGCAGACTATGCATACTCCTATTGATTTAGGCGTAGTGCATAATGTCGTCGACTCCATTAATAGCTTTGAATACGAAAATATTATCGCAGAGGTTAAGGACGATATTTACGTGCATACAGAGGATGAACGTATATTAAATATCTTTAACATGGGGAATCCAAAAATTACTCTTGGAGATCTCTATACCCATTTACTTGATAACCCAACTAGTTTACTGATTCAAGCTAATGAAGCAAATTCTATGATTATTCGTGATCATTTACAGGAAGTTCACGCTGAAGTCATTGAACATCGTCGTTGGGGAGCGCCGCTTCACATTATAGAAATTGTTCGCCGCGGTTTAAATAAAGCAGTGGGAATCGCCCATGTGGCAAAAGATTTAGGTATCCCACGCGAGCGTATTATTGCATTCGGTGATGAAGATAACGACTTAGAAATGATTGATTACGCCGGCATAGGTGTAGCAATGGGCAATGGAATTCCTACTTTAAAAAATATTGCCAATGAAATTACCACAACCAATAATGACGATGGAATCGCTAAAATACTCATCGATCGCTTAAAATTATCCTAGTGAAGTAGTGATTTCCTATTATTCAGCTCATCACCGAAAGTTGTGGATGACATTTGTTAAAACCTATGAAAGTTGATTGGAGTGGAGACTAAGCGACTCCTTGGGGATTAGCGGCTCATCGGACGCCCCCAGGAAGCTTTGCTCTGTGCGAAAGCGTAGCGACAGCAACAACAAAGCGCCCAGTCGGAACGGAAATCAACCACTCGTTATAGTGATGAGCTCATTCTTTTCAGTTTAACTTTATTCAGGGGTATCTTTTATTTAATGGGTACTTATTGAATAAAGATCACTTATGCCTCGACATAGTGCGTCAGGAGGCTTCGTGCCAGCACGATGTTGGTCACTCAGTCATCGCCACAGAACGTGGCGTTCTTAGACTGAGTTCATCTTTTTCAGCGGATATCTTTTGTACCGAAAGCGTAGCGACAGGTACAGATGTTTTTTTGCGCGAAAGCGTAGCGTCAGCAGCAGATATTTGGACATCCGCTGAAATAAGTTAAAAATACATCAGTATTCCTGAGTTGCAATTATACTGAAACTCGATATGATAATATATCTATATAACATTTCATTTAGGAATAGTTTAGAGAAACATAGAGTGGAAAGTGAAAGCTCGACACTTGTTCACCTGTTATGTAGTATAGGTATTTGAAAACTTCTCATATAGAATATTAAATTAGGGGGACAAATGATGAAAATTTTTACTGATAGTGGATGCGATTTACCAAAGTCTTACTATGAAGAAAACAATGTTGAACTTCTTCCACTACGAGTGCAATTGAACAATAATGAATATGATGATGTCATTTCAATTGATTCCAAAGAAATTTACGATGCTATTCGTCAAGGTGCTCGCCCAAAAACATCCCAAGTATCACCAGAGCTTTTTATCAAGCATTTCGAAAATCTAGCAAAGAATGAAGAGGAAGGTATCTATATTGCCTTTTCATCAGAATTATCAGGCACCTATAATACGGCGGTCATGATTCGCAATCAAGTTCAGGAGCAATATCCTTCCCTTAAATTAGCTATCATCGATTCTAAATGTGCTTCGCTAGGTTTTGGCCTAGTAGTCGAAGAAGCCGTTCGACTCCGAAATACAGGTGCTTCATTGGAGGAACTCGAAGCAAAAATTACAGCACTTACTCCACAAATGGAACACTTATTTACAGTAGAGGATTTAGATTACCTTGCTAAAGGCGGGCGTGTATCAAAGGCAAGCGCATTTCTAGGAGGACTCCTTAGCATTAAACCTATTTTAAATGTAGAGGACGGTAAGCTTGTGCCGATTGAAAAATCTCGCGGACGCAAAAAAGCTATCTCTCGCATGTTAGATTTAATGCAAGAGCGCGGCGGTGATTTTTCAGAGAAAATTATTGGTATTAGTCACAGTGATGATGTGGACTTTGCCAACGAAGTAAAAGCTTCTATCCAAGAAAAATTTTCACCAAAAGCCATTCAGGTAACAATGATTGGTTCAGCTATCGGCTCACACGTAGGACCAGGTACAATTGCCATCTTCTTTACGAATAAAAGCTATCAAGCTTAACAAAAACCCCCTCCGCACTTAAAAAGTGTTGAGGGGGATTATCATTTTATCTTGCATTAACTGCCCGTAAAATCAATGAGGGATGCAGCCCCTCTTCATTATTGAGCATCTTGCTCCTTACGTCGTACTTTACCTCGTCTAATAATAACTACTACAAATCCTATGAATATAACCCATACTAATCCTAGTGCTACCATATAAGGTACATTTAATCCTTCATCATCTCTAACTTGATAAATCTCTACCATTTCACGATCTAAAATAACCGGATACACGTCTTTTTCATTAATACGAACTTTTTCTTCGTGTAAAATACCATTTAACATTTTACCTTCTCCAAGCTGAGCAGGTGTTAAATCAACGCGTTGTGTTTTACTAGTGTTGTTAACCATGATGACCCATTTCTCTTTATCAGATGTTCTTGTAAATACAAGTAGGCCATTTTCATTTGTAATAACTTCAAAATCACCGTTGCGTAATGTCTCAGATTTATTACGTAAAGATTGAACATTTTTAATATAATCGATCAATTCTTCATCTGTTTTAAAGTTAAAAATTTGGTGCGTATCTGGTTTTGTTTCCCCGTTCATCGCAATTTCTGTACCATATTGCACAACTGGAATTCCTGGCATCATAAATAAAGCACCCATCGCCATTTTCAAACGCGTCGGTGGGAACATATTTTCAGCTGCAGAATCAAATGTAAAACGACGTGTTTCTAGCGAATCCACCATAATTTGAGTTGGCTTTTCACCTGTAAGAGGTTCCATCAACTTAGAAGAATCCATATCAACATTTTTAAATATATTACGGTAAATATCAGCCGTAGCCGGTGAAATGCTTGCATCAAAGTCTGCATCACTTTCTTCATTAGAAATCACATAGAGCGATTTTTTCGAATCCTTTAATGCTTTAATCATTTCATTGATAAATCCTTTATCGACACCAGCAATATTTGTTAAACGCATCCCACCAATATCATATGTAGAAACAAAATCTGTTGCCGATTTAATAAGTGCTTCTTGTACATCTTTGTTTGTTAAGTCCCACTGTACTTGTCCATTATTCGTTGAGGCAATCCAGTCCTTTTTCGCTGGATCCTTTGCCCACTCATGATTCGGACTTACATTGTTTAGTGGAAAATCAACCATGATCGATACATTTTTTGCTTTATAGGTCTCAATGACACTTTGAAACTCCTCAGCTGTACCAAAATGACGTTCAATTGATGAGTAGCTCGTCGGCATCGATCCATCATATTTCTCAGTGGCAAAAATCTGACCAATAGAAGCTATTGTAAAGCCCATCTCTCCGATAAATTTTAGTTTATCCTGTAAACCTGCAAAATCGCCTCCTGCAAACTTAGTAGGATCTTGCGTATTTGTATCAAAATCGTTAGTGCCCGAACCATTAAAGAAACGGTCAACGAGTAAATCATAGATGCTTTCTTCTGCAATCGTTCTTGTCGGCGCTTCATCAGCATGTGCAACTGATGTAGTACTCACTAATGAAGTTGCTAGTAAAAGCGATGCAGCTGTCGCACTTATCCACTTCTTGAATTTCACTTTTTTTCCCTCTCTTTCAAACCAATCCATCGTCATTTTACCAAATAAAATAGTCACGTCGCTATCATTTAAAAATATTTTCCGAAAATGCAAAATTAATTACGGCAAAAAGGTGTCAACTTCACCAATAAATTTATTCGGCGGCTTGGAAGGGGGAGCCGAGCGATTCTACAACTTATCTGAGCAGTTTTCTGGCCTACCCGATCGCTTCTCCGGCTTAACCGAGCAGTTTTCGGACCCACCTGATCACTTCTCCAGCTTACCTGAGCAGTTTTTCCAGCTACCTGAGCGATTTACCTTCTCCCCAAAAATAAAAGCCGTGAAGCGAAATCTTCACGACTTTTCCAAATAATTATGCTAAGAAATTGAAGTTTAATGGTAGTTTAAAACCTAAGAACATTGTGATAAATAAGCATACCGCAAATAAAATCCAAAATAGTCCCGTTGGTTTATTTTTCTTCTGACGTACTAACACCATTTCCATCATGCCAATAACTAAAATACCAAATAAGAATTTCATACCATATAACATTGGATCTCCGGCTTGGTACTTAAAGAATAGTGCCCCACCAGTAATGATAATTAAAATGTAGAATAAACGTAAAGTCATATGTAAGCCTTTTGACTGCTTGCCCAATGCTGCAATTAAAAAGATTACGATTGCAATTACCCAAGTAGTAATATGCAAATGCGTTTGGCTAGTTAAGAAATCCATTATTGTCCCACCTCATATTCTTTTTTCTATCAAACTCTATCCTACCATGTGATGGAAAGGGTTTCAAACATTACAATAGTGTTCATGTAATTTACATAAATTATGCCTCGGCATAATTGCATCCGTAGGCTTTAGGCCAACAAATATTTTTTGCGCGAAAGCGTAGTGCTAACGTAGCGTCAGCAACACGATGTTGGTCACTCAGTCATTGCCACAGGACGTGGCGTTCTTAGACTGAGTTCCTCTATTTCAGTGAATGGTTGGACATCCGCTGAAAGAAGTTAAAAATCCGCGGAGGTAAACTCACGCGGATTTGAAAAATTATTCAAAATGATTCATTAAAGTACCGATGCCTTGGATAGACACTTTCACAGTATCACCAGCTTTTAAGAACTGAGGCGGATTCATGCCTTTGCCAACACCCGCTGGAGTACCAGTTAAAATAACATCGCCTGGCTCTAATGTTACATGCTGAGATAAAATCGATACTAATGATTCTACAGTGAACATCATATCTTTTGTTGAGCCGTTTTGACGCACTTCGTCGTTTACTTTTGTTACCACTGTTAATTCTTGTGGATTTGGAATTTCATCTTTTGTCACAAGGTAAGGTCCAAGTGGACAGGTTCCTTCCAAACTTTTTCCTAAGAAGAATTGCTTATGTTTTTCTTGTAAATCACGAGCTGTTATATCATTGGCAATCGTGTAGCCAAATACATAATCGTATGCTAAGTTTTTCGGAATATTTTTACCACGTTTACCAATGACAACTGCTAATTCGCCTTCATAATCCATTTTCGATGAAAGATCAGCATGGATAGAAATAGTTTGGCCATCAGCTGCAATAGCAGTCGGAGATTTTGTAAATACCATTAAGTCTGCCGGAGCTGCCTCTGCACCCATTTCTTTAGCATGTTCATCATAGTTTTTCCCAATACACATAATGTTTTTTGGTGTACGTGGAATCGGTGATAACCACTCGATCACTGTAAATTCACGTTTGAAGCTTTCTGCACGGTCTGATTTTTCAGCGGCTTCTACTAATTTACGAATCTGTTCAACAAAATCAAAGCCTAGAGCAATGCCATCTACAATTGAACTTGAAAAAGAAGGGAGAACTTGAAGTTCATTTTGAATAGCGAGTACATCCCATACCGCTTCTTCTTTTTTTACTTTTGGTCCAAAGCTTACATGTCCACCTAATTTAAACGATAAAATTTTCATGATTTTCAGAGCTCCTTCTTTTTTCTACATGATACAACAAAATAATAGAAATTGCCTTACTTTTGCGACAATATTTTTTATTCCTAATCAACCGCGGGGCCATTCACCATAACGTGGAGTTGATTTCCGTTCCAGCTGGGCGCTTTGTTGCTGTCGCTTCGCTTTCGCACAGATAAACATTTGTAGCTGTCGCTTCGCTTTCGCTACAGAAAACATTTGCCGCTGACGCTTCGCTTTCGCGCAGAGCAGAGCTTCCCGGGGGCGTCCGATGAGCCGCTTCACTCGCGTTGCTCGCTCCAGGGTCTCGGGCCAACAGATGTTTTTTGCGCGAAAGCGAAGCGACAGCAGCACCGATGTTGGTCACGAAGGCGTTATCACAGGATGTGATGGTTTTAGCCTTCGTTCCTCTATCGCTAATCCCCAAGGAGTCGCCCAGCCTCCACTCCAATCAACTTATATACATGACATATGTTTTAACAAATGTCATCACCAACTTTAATGATGAGCCAAATCGCAATAAATTATTCTTATAATACAAGACGTGATTATTAACTATATGTTTCCACCACATAGAAGATGAAGGCTGATTTCCACCGTAGATTGCTAGATTGCATGAGAATCGAATACCTTATATCGATAAAACATTAACCTACTTTAGCATTCGCTTTATATGTTAATTTGCGCCATAAAGCCTCTAACGGACCTTGTCGCCATTTCGCTAGCCAAATTTCCGCCACAATCATTTGGACAATAATAATACTAACTGCAATTAACACACCTGTTGCGACGCTCACTTTTCCATACCAGCCAAATCCAAATTGATAAAATAAACACGTTCCTATGATCGATTGAAGTATGTACATCGTTAATGACATGCGCCCCATTTTTGCAAAAGGACTAAGCAACTTTGATACAACTGGAAGTAAACAAAGTAAAACAATGAGCCCCGTATAGCCAACTGCTAAAATTGGACCACCTATGTAAACTTTCAAATAGTCTAATAAATACGTACGTGTAAACATTATCGGTAAGCTCTTAATTAATATACCAACTGCTAATCCAGCTATTGCTAATGCAAGCCAAAGCCATTTTAGCTCCTTCGCTCGTTCCACTAAACGCCATTTAGAGGCCGCTGCACCAATTAACATAAATGGTAGAATTGTAAATAACGCCACAAACCACATGCCGATCTCAGCCTGAACAGATAAATCGGTTAAACGTTGCATAAATGCATCTACCCAACTGCCCGTTCCGTAAGCAGTTATCGCCTGCTCTACCGAAGTAATATCTAAATACTCATCAATTTTCATATTAAAATTAATATATCCTACAATAAATAACATAAAAACTTGCATAACACCGTTAATCATAATACCGATTGACAATAACCAAATAGGGTGGAGACGTAATAAAAGCAATAAAAAAATGCCACAAAATGCATACATCATCAAAATGTCGCCCCACCAAATAAGCACAGCATGTATTAAACCAAATACAAATAATACAGAAAGTCTTCGCAGTCCTATCGTATAAAAATTTTGTTCTCGACTTTGTGCTTTCTGCCATTGAATAGCGAGCCCATAGCCAAATAACATGGCAAACAGTGGATAAAAGCTACTTTGTACATATATATCTAAATTTTGCTGCCACACCATATCTGACGGTGTTGTAAACCATGATGCCAAATCAATGTATGGCATTGGCAAATAAAAGGCAAACATATTAACGAGTAAAATGCCTAGTAAGCTAATACCACGTAAAATATCTAATGTTGCGATGCGTTCCTGCAACATTGTCGGTTTTAACTCCACAAAATAGCCTCCTCTATGTATATGGCGAAAACAGGGCTCTCTAAATTCATTCCCTTATATAAAACTATATCAGATTGCCCTGTTTTCACCGCGTTTACTTATGCATGTAAAGCACGTTCGATATCGAATAAATAAAGAACTTTATCACTTACTTTAATTTGAAGGATAGCTTCAATCGCCTCACTATAAACTCTCAACTGAACACCATATCGGTCTAAGAGTTCCTTCGTTAGCGCAGGCTCCTCAGCAAAATATGATTGGATACGATCTGTCTTATAATCAAGCAAGATCCATTCACCATTCTCATCCTCAAACAAGCAATCGATAATCCCTTGTACTATTTGAGCGTCGCCATCTTCATCTACTCTACTAATCGTAAATGGCAGTTCTCTCCGGATTGTTTTTGCTTTTTTAAAGCGTTGTCCAATGTCTGTTGTAAAGAAATTATATATTTTTTTCCATGGAACAACCTTGCCCTCAGTCTCTGTAAGAAGCTGCCTTGCAACTAAATTAGCGACAAACTCCTTAACCTCCTGTACATCCTTAAAGCCGTTTTGAGGCACATGCTGCATGACTGTATGGACAACTGTTCCTATTTCTGCACCTGTCAGCTGTTTGTCCTGTAAAAAGGTTGGACGTGGTGCAATAGTTGTCGTTTTTTGCTTAGAAGGTACTGAAAAGTAATATTCAGGCTCCTCCTGTCGCTGTAGATTTTCTAAACGCTTTATTTCACTTACAGATGTTTTTGAGCGTTTTTGTGTTGATTTCTGAAATGCATAGTGTGCTTGAAAGCGCATCGTAATTTCCGACAGCAAAGCTTCGTCCTCTGTCGTTTCTAGCAATGGCTGTATATCATCCTCTAACGCCTGTATGTCATACGCATAATGGCTTGTTTCAACAGCACGTACCCACCAATGCGATACATCATCAGGTGCCTTATAGGAAGAAGAAGCAAGTGTTGCAAAATCCCCGTGTCTAGCAACTGCAGGTCCAAGCCAATCAAAGTAACTATTAGCTCTCGCGCGTAAATACTCCTGTAGCGGGGCATCCACTGGTAAACTTTGAGCATCCTGCCAATTATCGAGCGTTTTACTCCAATTTTTCACGGAGCCTACTAAAATAAGTCGCTCTTTTGCACGTGTCATCGCTACGTATAATACACGCATTTCCTCAGCACGCATTTCAAGCTCCTTTTTCTCCTTCAAAGCTAAAAATGGAAGAGATGTGTACGTAATACGATTTTCTGGATCAATTGCCTTCACGGCAAGGCCAAAATCTTGATCGAATAAATATGGATTGTGGAAATCCATTTTATTAAACGGTCTCCCCATCCCTGCAACAAAGACAACAGGGTATTCCAAACCTTTTGAAGAGTGGATAGTTACAAGACGCACAACATCATCCTTTTCTCCAATCGATTTAGCTGTCCCTAAATCATCCCCACGCGTACGCATACGATCAATGAAACGTAAAAAGCGAAATAGTCCTCGAAAGGCTGTTTTCTCATACATTAAAGCACGGTCATGTAAAATACGTAAGTTGGCCTGACGCTGCTTACCATTCGGCATCGCCCCTACCATCTCATAATAATGCGTGTCTAAATAAATTTTCCAAATTAAATCTGACAGTGAACCACGTCGTGCTAAATCTCGCCAGTTTTCAAATGCTAGCATAAATCGCTGAAGCTTCACAAAAGTGTTAGTTTGCACACCATGCCCCTCACTGCGAATAAATTGCCTTAATGCATCATAAAATGGTGCTTTTTTATCTGCTAGCCGTATTTTTGCTAGCTCATTTTCTGTTAAGCCAACGAATGGTGCGCGTAATACTGAAGCTAAAGGAATATCCTGATATGGATTGTCAACAACCTTAAGTACATTCAGCATAATCATGACCTCAAGCGCATCAAAATATCCTTTGGAGGACTCCGCATAGAGAGGGATTCCCGCAAGCTTAAATTCCTCAACTAAATCAGTTGACCAAGTCATTGAACGCATTAAAATCACAATATCACTATATTTTAATGGACGTTCAGTCTTCGTTTTTGTATCGAATACGGTTGTCCCATCCTCCATCATTTGCCGAATACGTTCAATGATAAAACGTGCCTCATACTGCGATTTTTTTAATTCTTCTAGCTCAGAGACGTCGCTTGTAATGTCTTCCGCCTCTTCGTCCAACTCCTCATCCCCGGGAGGATGCATGATGACTAGCTCTACCGGAACTTCTTTATCATCATACGGCGCTGCTGGCTTTAATGAAGCATTTTCATCATAAAGAATTTCCCCTACACGCTCACCCATAATTTGTGCAAATACGTAGTTTGTAGCGTTCAACACTTCTTTTCGACTACGGAAATTAGCGTTTAAATCTATACGCATTCCCGTTAAATCTGGGGCCTCTAAAAACTCACTGTACTTTCGCATAAAAAGCTTCGGTTCTGCTAAACGGAAACGGTAGATGCTTTGTTTTACATCCCCAACCATAAAAAGATTTCCCTCTTGCTCACTACCTGTTTTCACAAGCTGTAATATTGTCTCTTGTAACATATTTGTATCTTGGTATTCGTCAACAAGTACTTCTTTAAAACGCTGTTTCAAATCTAGAGCAACAGGTGAAGGCTGTAATTCACCTTCGACTTCTATTGTTAAAATTTGCAATGCGAAATGTTCTAAATCCGAGAAATCAATAATTCCTCGTTCTAATTTTGCCATGCGGAACTGTTCACTAAAAACATTTGTCAATTCGACTAATGTCCCTATCGTAGGACCCATTAATCGTATTTCTTCAAGCAAGCGAGCAGGAGTCCGAACGAAATAAGTCTCTTTCAGCTTGTTCACAATTTTCTTAGCTGCCTCACGTTTTTTCTTGGCAAGCTCCTGAAGCTCCACATCCACTAAAGCATCCTTTGATACACGCTTTAAAGTTGACCATTTCACCGTACCAAAATAATCAAAGAGTTCCTGCCAAGTTCCTTCGCGACTAATGCGAATGCCTTCCTGAATCATAGCAAAATCCATTTCTGCGGTTTCAGCATATGGTGCAGGTCCCTCGGGCTGTAGCGTAATGGCACGCATTTCAGAAATTAATACGAATGCCTCTTCAAGACTATGCTTTACTGTTAACTTCACATATTTCGACAACTCTAAATCATCAATGGTCACGTCCGCTGCTAAGTCATATGTCTCTGGTAGACTACGAAGCCATTTTTGAGGCTCTGTATGAACACGAGACGTATCATAAAGCTTGCTCATTAATGTTTCGATAGCTTGATCATCACGATCCGACGTAAAGCTATCAACAAGACGGTAGATTGCTTGAACCTGAGCCTCATCCTCAGAATCGTAAGCATCTTCTAATACTTCTGCTAATATATCGTCCCTTAACAAAGCAACCTCCGCCTCATTTGCTATACGAAAGCCTGGGTCAATATCTAACATATAGGCATACTGTTTAACTATGGCTAAACAGAAGGAATGCAGCGTTGAAATTTGTGCTTTATTGACAAGGCTTAGCTGGCGTCGTAAATGGTTGGAAGTTGGATTTTCTGCAATAGCCTTTTCAAGTGCCTCCGCCATACGGTGACGCATCTCAGCTGCGGATGCATTTGTAAATGTTACAACAAGTAACTCGTCCACATTGATGGGATCCTCTATCGCAACTACCTTTTCAATCATGCGATTAATAAGTACTGCCGTTTTACCAGAACCTGCCGCAGCTGATACTAGTGTATCCTGACCGCTTGCATAGATAGCCTTCCACTGGTCGTCGGTCCAGGTCACTTCCGCTGGCTTTTCGGGTATTTTTTGTACCAACTTACTTCATCTCCTTCCGAATTTTCTCAACGATATCATTCGGTTTTGCTTGCTGTAACTGACGATAGCTTTGCTTGCCATCAGATGGGTCAAATTGACAAACCGCTGTAAATTGACAGAAGTCACATGCTGTTTTTGTTTTAAGTTTATAAGGACTAATGGAAGTATCCCCTGCTAAAATTCCATTACCAGCCTCTTGATGCTTGCGCCGTACAAAATGCTGTAGATTTTTCATATCATTAACAGGTACAATCCGTGACTGAGATTCTGACGGTGTCCCATCTTTCTTCATATAGACAGGAATAATTTTCGAATGCCCACTAGATTCCTCTAATTGCTCGTCCATCGATAAAATAGCCTCTGCATTTTCTGACAAAAGACCTTTCATTTTGTATTGTTTTAAACGGTCTTCCTCAATTTCGCTATCGCTTAAATCCTTATCAAGCTTTAGCATTGGATTGTGGACATGTACATAAAGAACCCCGGCTGGCTCCGCCTCACCTGGCAGCCAATAAGACGAGTTTTCCATCGCCACATCTAGATACGTTAATACCTGTAGAGACAATCCGTGGTAAACCTCATTCAAATCTAAATCACGAGCTGATGATTTATAATCGACAATCCGTAAATAAGAGCGGTCATCAATAGACGCACTATCCACCCTATCAATACGACCTCGCATAAACATTTTCTTACCACCTGTTAAATCAATTTCAAGTGGAGGAAGCTGTTCATTTTGTCCCGGTCCAAATGATGCCTCAATGGCAATTGGCTTAAAGTGGGATACATTCGCATGCTGCGTAAGTGCTGTCATTGTTCGTTCGACAATACGAATAAGCTTGCGTTGAATGTAACGATAACGTGCGCTTGACAGTAAGATTTGATGAGAGAATACCGGCACAATTTGCTCTACAGCTTGGCGTGCTAATTGTTTAATTTGCTGCTGTGTTAAACGTATCCATGATAGTTGCAGACGGTGTGTCTCCTCCGTAATCCATTTCAATGCCTCATGGAATAAATCGCCCATTGCAAATGTTTCTAGTCTGTACTCTGCCCGTTCTTCTAGATGAAGTCCATACGTTGTAAAATGAGAGAATGGGCAACGGAAATATTTCTCAATACGAGACACACTAGATGTTAGCTTTTGACCATATAATTCCTGGGTGATGTAGTTTTCTAATGGCTCTGCTTCATTTTTATGAGTGATTGGATGTAACACTCGATCATAAATAAGTGCCCAATAAGGGTCCTGTTTATAATATTTTTGTAAAGCAAGCCACTCTGGCGCTAGCTCTCGGCTATGCTCAGCTTGACGTTTTTGCACCATTAAATGTGCTAAAGCTGTACGTGGATGGCGTAAATACGGTAAAGCACTTTCATCCAGTAATTCAATTGGGTCAATCACAACTCGCTCTACCTCAACACCGCTCAAAAGTCCTGCTGTTTTATCATTGCCGATAATTTTCTTTATATAGAGTGAAGACAATAACGCCTTGCCTTCTTCATCTGCCGTAGGATAGGACATATATAATTTATCGGATGGTGTCGTTAAAGCTCGATATAGCAAGAAGTTCTCCTGCAGTAAACGATTTTTAGATGTCGGCGCTAGCTCATAGCCAATTTGACCAAACCACTCACGTTCAGTATCTGACAACAATCCCTCATAATCTATACGAGTTGGATAGACTCCATCATTCATTCCTAAGACAAAAGCAACTTTTATATTCGATAAACGAGCTAAATCAACTGTCGCTACCATGACCTCATCTAATGTAGGTGGGATACGCGAAAATTCTAATGTATCAAAGCCTTCATCTAAAATTTTCGCCGCTTCCTCCACGGACATCTCCTGCTCACCAAACATATAAACAAACTGATCGAGCACCGCTATCCATTCTTTCCACGCTTGATCATGCTCACTTGCAGCTAATGCATCGCCTCGATCAAGTTCACGGTCTTTCATTGCTTGAAGCTTTTCAAAAACATTTAAACTCTCAATCAACTCGAATAAAGCTGTCGCTACATCTCGCCCTGTTGTCGCCACTTCCAGCTTGTCCTGTAATAATTTAAGCGGCTGACGAATTACATCGCGAATGGCCTCGATTTCTGCCTGCATAGCACGTTCTTCGTCTGTTTGTACGCGTGAATGGAATTCAAGTCCACGATACTTTTTGAAAAACCACCTAGCTTCCTCAAACCAGCGCTCACCAAAGACACCCTGTGCTAAACAGTAGTTTTCTAAACGATCCGCACGCTCTCGCCAAACATTTAATTCAGCATATAACGGGAAAAATAAATCTGTTTTCACACTACGAAAAACTGGTTCATATTTCCAATTAGAAATAATAATCTCTAAAACAGAGCGACTAAGCTCAATTAAAGGGTGGTGCAACATTGTCTTTTTCGAATTTGTAAAAATAGGAATTTCATATTGCTGAAAAATTGTTGAAATGAGCGGGTCATATACTTCTGCTTGTCTATAAAGAAGTACTATATCTTGATAACGATATCCCTTCTCTCTTGTCAGCTTTGTTATTTCCCGGGCAATGGCATGTATCTCCGCACGTCGATTAGATGCTTCAAATACCGTTACATCACCTGAAGTTTCTTTCGTTTGAGGCACCATATCAGCAAATCGATCTTCCATATGTTGTAAATCATCAGATTGAAAACGATACGTATTGTAGAAGTGCAATGGTGCTTCAACTTCAATGCCTTCTTCATGTGCAATGTCGTGTAAACGTTGATTCGTAGAAGCTGCTTCATGGAATAAAGATTGCTCATCATTAACCTCTTCGATATGGTCAAAGGGAAGAACTACGGTTACCTGCTTCGTTACCTTTAATAACTCTTTTACAAGTTCTAATTCTCTTACCGTAAATGCTGTAAAACCATCTATATAAATTGCCGCCTGCTTCATCGTCTCGGAGTATTTTAGCTGCTCGGTTAAAATTGGATAATACCCCTCACTATCGACATACGTCGTGCCAAGTCGTTCCTCCAAAGCCTGTAAAACGACTTGTAAATCATTCGTCTTCGCTTGCAATGTATTCGGCGCATCAATGGCCTGCAAAGACGCTGACACTTCAGCTAGCACCGAACTATTTACACTATAACGACTAAACTCTCGTAATAGCGTTTCAATTTCCTCCGTAAAGCCTCGTTTCCCAGCTGCTTGTCGAAATAATGAGAACTCACTTTTTTGTTCCTCTAAAAGTTTGCGGATAAGCATTCGATAACCATAGCCATTTACTTCTTTTCGAGCAATACCACCCGTTTCCTGTAATACTAGCCATGCTAATCGTTTAAATGTCATGACCTGCGCACGGATTAAGCCTTGCAAGCCATGCTTATTTGTAAGCTCATACTCCGTTGAATAAGACATCTGGTCAGGTACAATCACAAAAATTGGATGACCTAACGGCTCTGATTTTAGTTGCTCGACAATCTCTTGATGAATAAACGTTGATTTACCCGTCCCTGAACGTCCTGATACAATACGCAATGTCATGTACTTTTCTCCTCCTGTTAATAATCTATATCAATTATGCCTCGGCATAATTGCGTCCGGAATCGGCTTTGTGCTGGCACAGAGCACTCCTTTCCAATTTCCGTGACATCCGCCGGAGGCTTTGGGCCAACAAGATGTTGGTCACTCAGTCATTGCCACAGGACGTGGCGTTTTTAGACTGAGTTCCTCTATGTCAGTGGATGTTTGTACACCCGCTAAAAAGTAACTTAAACCCGAACTCATTACAACACCTATAGAGATGGGAAACTTCTGTAACTGCCGTTGCACTTTCGTTACAAAAAACATTTGTACCTGTCGCTTCGCTTTCGGTCAAAAGACATCTGCTGAAAGAAGTTATATAAATGTTTGTCGTAGATATTTGGGCTTTGCTACTTAACATGGGTTGTAATCTTTTATATCTGTTCACTTTGCTGTTGTACTTGAGCAGGTTTTACATTGACCCGATCACTTTATGACCTCACCTGGGCTCTCTTTGACCTGATCACTTTGCGACCTTACCTGAGCAGTTTTCTCTTTGACCCGATCCTTTGCGACCTTACCTGAGCAGTTTTCTCTTTGACCCGATCACTTTGCGACCTTACCTGGGCAGTTTTCTCTTTGACCTGATCACTTTGCGCCCTCACCTGAGCAGTTTTCTCTTTGACCCGATCACTTTACCAGTCTACCCGAGCAGGTTTTGCATGGACCCATCACTTTGATGGTACCCCCGAGCTTTTTGCTGCTCTATTGTGCATTTTACTATTTTATCTAAGCGCTACTCCATAAACTTGAGCATTGCCTTACCTTTAATTAATGAAGATAAAAAGACCCCTTCTCTCATTTTACATGATAAAAGGGGGAAGTTGTGTATATTCAACTTTCAACGGTGGTGATTTTTCGTCAATTTTCGCGCTTGTTTCAAATCTCTCTCTACACGCGTGTTTAATCGTTTCTCTATAAGTTTACCAACCCACCAAAGCACGACAATCGCAACAGCCGCAATAATCAGTCTTACAGGGCTTGTTAGGAGCGATTTTAAATCATAACCAAGCACGCTCATTCCTAAAATCATTACAAACTTTCCTGCCATTAACACTACTAAATAAAACTTTTTATGAATATGAGATAGCCCCGCTACAATGTTTACAATGACTGAAGGTGTAAAAGGAAAACAAAGTAACACGAACAGAGGACTAATACCATTCATATCTACCCATTTAATTAGCTTCTCTATTTTTTTACTGCCTGTTACAAATCGAAGTTTTGGATGCTTGCCAAAATGTCGGACAAGCAAAAAGACTGCATACGAACCCGCTACAGATCCTATCCATGATAATAAAAAACCTAACCATAAGCCAAATGCGCTCGCATTGGCGACAACGAACACGACCAACGGTAAAAACGGCAGAAATGCCTCTATAAAAGGTAGTAACAAACCAATGATTGGGCCAAGCGTTCGATATTGCGCCGCAATTTGCTCAATATTATCTACAGTAAACCATTCACTCAAAATCGACACCTCTATTTATATTGCAAAATTAAATGTAAAATCGTTAACTTTTCCGAAGTATTTTTATACTCATGTGGCTGATGTCCAGAGAATACTAGTGTATCCCCTTCTTCTAGTAATTCATGCATCTCCCCGGCAGAAATGATGGCTTGTCCTTGGATAACCGTTACGGTTTCCTCTACCCCTTCTGTGTGGGCCTCACTTCTGCTAAAGGCGCCAGGCTCCATCTCTATCTTATAGAGTTCCCAACCACGTTCTGGATTATAAGGAATAATGGAGTACACACGATATCGACCCTCATCTTCATCTACATGTAGCGCATCCTTACTACTATATTTCATGAAGTGCGCTGTTGGTGATTGTAATAGCGAAGAAAATGAAATTCGCATTCCCGCAGCAATTTTCCAAATTGTTGATACTGTAGGATTTGCCTCCCCTTTTTCAATTTGAGCAAGTTGCGCTTTACTTACCCCTGTAGCTTTGGCAACATCGTCTAAGCTTAAATGACGTTGCTGTCGGATCTTCTTTAATTGAAATGCCAAATTTCGACTCATTTGCTCCATTTATATTCACCAATTTCTATTGTTTATTTTATCGGACATATGTATACTTTAATAAACATCATGAACTATCAGACTATTCCATTATTAGTATACATGGAAATTTTTAAGAAAGGACGATCTATTTATGACAAGTACAACAGATTTTCAGAATGAAAAAGCAATCACGCCAGACGATAGCTTTTTACAAGGCGTTAAAGATTGTATCCCCACTTTACTCGGTTATATTAGCATAGGACTCGCTTTCGGTGTTGTAGGTTCCGCGTCTGGGTTATCTGTACTCGAAATTGCACTTTTAACTATACTCATCTATGCAGGCTCCGCACAATTTATCTTTTGTGCACTTCTTTTAACAAATAGCCCTGCCTCTGCTATTATTGTAACCATTTTCGTCGTAAATCTACGCCATTTATTAATGAGTTTAACAATAGCTCCTCATTTTACACGCTATTCCATGCTAAGAAATATTGGTTTCGGCACATTATTAACTGACGAAACATTTGGTGTAGCTGTTACAAAGCAAATGCAAACTGGTAAGCTACACGGCAAATGGATGGATGGGCTGAATATAACTGCTTATCTATTTTGGATACTTTCTTGTGTGACTGGTGCCTATTTAGGACAATGGGTAGCAACTCCTGAAAAATGGGGCTTAGATTTCGCATTGATTGCTATGTTTGTGGCACTTCTTGTTCTTCAGCTTAACAGTGTAGGCAAAGGTAAAATAATGCATTATCTTATATTAATCGGCTATATGGTTGTCATTATGTATGGTCTTTCTTATATTGTACCTTCACATGTGGCTGTTCTTCTTTCAACAGTTATTGTAGCAACTATAGGGGTGGTGACAGATAAATGACGACAACTGCTACTATGGTATGCCTCATCATTGGCTGCGCACTTGTAACTTGGCTACCGCGTATTATTCCTTTTATATTCGTTCGAAATGTGAAGCTACCAGAGGTTGTATTAAAATGGTTAAGCTTTATCCCAATTTGTATTTTGAGTGCTCTTGTAATTGAAAACTTATTGGATACAGAAAGCGGAAAAATTGTTACACTCAATTGGCCTGTATTTATTACATTTGTGCCAACGCTTGTGATTGCACTTGTTACCAAAAGCTTATCTATTACAGTTGTAGCAGGGGTTATCATTATGGCAGCCGTGAGATTTTTCATGTAAAAAGGTCAGTCTTAAAAGTGAGAAAGCTATCACTTTTGACTGACCTTTTATATTAATTTTTGTTTTTTTTCATTTTACTTGCTAGCCAAAAGCCTACTGTTAACGAAAATGCATCGATTACGAATATAATAGGTGGCGACGTATGACCTGCATAAACAGATGCCGCAATAAGCGCAATTGCCAATATTAAAGCAACATACCGATTAAACGTAATTCTTGTAAACAATAATACGAGTAATGCTGGTAAAAACAACGCTAACATCATTTTCCCGAAAACATCCATCAAATATCCCTCTGCTCAGCTAGTAATAATCCAATACGATAATGATCAGTGCTATAGATAACATGCTGTGTTAAGCGAATTTCATTGTTACGATCTACTACTTCTAGACGACAATGCGCAGCATTTAATTGCAAAGCCTCATATAAGTCATTTTCAGTAAAAATTGCCTGACCGTTTACTTTACGAATACATTCTCCTGCAAGTAAGCCCATTTTTTCAGCTGGCGAATCCGGTAAGACTGCCGCAATAATAGCACCATTTGAACTTGGTGCAACCGCATAAATATCCGTTTTATCTTGCAGCGCATAGAAGATTGAAATACCGATACGAATCACCGCACCAATTGCCAACGTGATAAAGCCGATGAATGGCAACAAGGCTGCAGCGAGTCCACCTATTAAAATTAACTGCCCTAGTATTAGCACCGCTCGGCCAATTTTCGGCAATTGTAAAGCCGGTAATTCCTTTCTAGTAATCTTTGAAAAACCTATTACAAGTGGAAATAGTACGAGTGAAAAGGTACTCTCTCCTAATGTAAATTGCGGCCAGTATGGGAAATCTACAGGAATAATATCACCAGGTATTACAAAGAAAATTGGCAATACCCATACATTTCTTGAACGATAGACAATTGCCTGCATACCTCGCTTTGTCTTTTCAACTCGTGGTGTCGTTACCTTCATTGCTGCTCGGCGAATTAACATCCCCTCAGCAATCACACTTAGACCTGCTAAAATGGTAATCGTTATAATGGAACCATCTAATAAATTTACACCTTCTATTGAGATTTTCCACCAAGAAAATGTCCAATTGTAATGGTACATTAACCACATTGCCAGCGTCGCAAGCCCCATCATATAAATAGGTGAAAGTGCATTAATGAAGAACAATACTAGTGCCACCGCAGAAATAGCGATTAAAATCATTAAAAAAGCTTTAGGTACTGATAAACCTAAACCAACACTTATAAGTGAAATGAGGAGGGCATTTAGCCAACCATATTTCCATTGACCAATTAGCTCTGTCCAACCCCAAATAATACGCCTATTAAAAAATTTCCGCTCCTGCTTTACACGACTATAACCTAATAAAACCGCAAATAAAATTGCGATATACATTAATGGGTTGATTAAAAAGCGGCCAATCGCTGTTACAATTTCTATTAAAATATCACTAACCATACGAACACCCGCCGTTTCTTTCTTGAATACTATGATTTCATTGTATCAAACGACTACACTCTTGCGTAGTACAAACTAGAAGAAAGCTTTCTATTCTTAATTTTTTATCGAATTCAGCAGAAATCCTAGATTTTATTTTTAAATGTTGCAGGTGTGTCAGTTACCATTTTATAAACCGCTCTGAATATTTACATTATTTAGTAACCGAAATTTGTAGTAAGCGTCTAATAACTAGGAGGTGTTATGTTGAAAGTTTTTAAATACATGATATTTATTTCTGTATTTGCTTTGTTATTATCTTCTTGCAGCAACTTCACTTTTCTTAAAGGATGTCCTGATGCAGAAATTGAATGGGTGGATGTGCTGATGATTAATGATATAAAGTATGAGCATCATTCTCTAGAGCCAGCGAATGAAAATCTTCCTATAACGATTGAAAAAGGTAAAGAACTAGGTAAAGTGACATATAGAATGGCTGACAGTGCATGTAGTAATCACAAGATGCAAAATGGTGATGCGGCATTTTTAAAAGAAGGAACAATCATTTCTGAAATAAAAGGATATCCAACTTCCTTGATTATTGCTGCAGATGATGCTGTTTATGTAGCCAACACAAATAAAAATGCAAAAACGGCAGGAGAACTTTACCCTATGGATAAGTTGGTGAAGAATATCTATTTTCAAAGCACTGAAGATGGAAAAAGAATTCACACATTCTCTCAGTCTTCTAAGGATAAGTTTCTAGCCGCATTTAATGATTTAAAATTAGAAGATGTACAATCATTAATTGATGAAGGTAAGCTAGAAGGTACGCGTATATTTTTGGAGATTGAACTTAATAATGGTGTTTCATTTAGGCGGCTTTATTGGAGCGATTCTAATACATTCCATTTTGGAGCAATTGGAAACGATACGATAAAGGAAGTTATAAACTTTGAATTATCAAATCTAAAAAAATAATACCAGTAATATAATAAAACTTGCATTGCTACAATCATGAGGTGAAAATTCGTGGATAAACTGCTTCAACATTTACAAAAAGTTGGCGTACATTACTTAAAAAGTGATAGTGTAATTATTTTAGAAATTTTAGAGAATAAACTTCATCTTGCTTCTGAAATAGATGTGCTTATAAATGAACTTTTAGATAAATTACAAAGTAGTAGACTGAAAAAAGTTAGATTTGAATGCCCTAAAATTCTTTTAAATAGTTTAAATTGCACTAGGAGTAAAATGGAGGTTATTGGTGAAAGGGTTATATATAAGAGATCTTTACTGACACCATTAAATGTTTCAACACCTGATTATGAAGTATGGTCATTATCTGAGAATAACTCTATCACTTTTTTATCTGAAGTGATGGGTACAAGTTTTAGTGATGCAGAGAAATTTTTAACTAGTATGAGGACCGAACTCCCGTCACAAGTAAAGGATATGTTTACAGTGTATATAGTTAACAATGAACCTGTTGGTGTAGTTTTTCCTCATATAGAACCAAATACAGATAATGAAGGCCGCATTTTTTGGATCGGCATTCATCCTAATTTTCTCGGTACAGGATTGGGAAAAAACTTACATTCAATAGGATTATACAGATTGAAAAATGAGTTTAAAGCTATGTCTTATTTAGGGATGACTCAAGTTGACAATGTTCCTATGAGAAATATAATGGCTTCAAACGGATGCGTTCAAAGTAAAAATACAGTAATTTCTTTACAATATTCTATTTAGGAATGAGTTTATTCTGTAAATAGACGAATACTTAGGTAATAGCTGACATTTTTTATTGGCAATTTGGTTCTTATAATAAAAAAACTGATGATAGTATTATTAGATAAATTTTTACATCACTTTATCATAATTACATTTATTGTATATAATGAGGCGTGAGTCGAGAATGAAAAGTAATCAAAGGGATAGTTATTCCTTTAAGAAAAGCCGTTTTTTGAAAAGAGGGAGTTAAATGGAGAGTTATTTCTTAATACTTATGGGCTTTTTTATCGTTATTGCAAATGTTATTGGGTTTGTATTCTTCCAAAAAAAGAAAGATCTATATTTTGCTGCTTTCATAATATTACTACTAGCAGGTGTATTTGGCGGACTTGGAAGCGTCTTAGCCCTATTTATTATTCGTGATGCCTTTGCGGTATTCTACGGACTGAATCTTGCTTACTATTTACTAATAAATAGTCTTATTGTATTTCTTCTTGCAATTTTAATTACTATCATTAAAAAATATAATAGTAGAAAAATATGATTATGAAAAATCAACTTAGTTTGAGAATGAATACAGTTAAATATTGGGCGCTATAGTTACATTTTCGATACACGTAATATCGAAAAAAAAGACAGAATTTAATCTACACGTTTTGTAGATTAAATCTGTCTTTTTGTTTTAACAGCAACAATCTTTGAGAAAACAGCCTTACTCTAAAAAGGACTACCTAGACATCCTCTTTTCCTTGCCTTTATACACGGATGTAAGAGCTATTGGAATTAGCTCTATCTGCTCTAATTATTACCAGATAGAAACTCGATCCTTCGGTGCTATATACATGCCATCTCCAGGCTTAATTCCATAGGTATCATAAAATTGCTGGAAGTTCACAATCGTGCGGTTTACCCGAATTTTAGCGGCTGAATGTACATCGTTTTTGCTCAGCATCGCTGCAAATTCTTTTGTAGTTGTAGTTTTCCATATTTTTGCATTACTTTCGAAATATGCTTTATAATCCGGAGTACTCATGTTGGATACAACTTGCAATGAAGCCGCCATTCCACCTAAATCAGCAACATTCTCGCTCTGTGTAAGCTGACCGTCGCTCAACACACCCGGAATAATCTCAATTCCATTATAGAACTCAATCAGTTTCTGGTTTTTCTCTTTGAATTTCTTAAAATCTTCTTCTGTCCACCAGTTATTTGCATTTCCATTTTCGTCATATGCAGATCCATTGTTATCAAATGCATGACTGATTTCATGTCCAATGACCATACCAATGGCACCATAGTTTGCTTCAGGTTTAGCATTAATATCATAGAAAGGCGCTTGGAGAATACCGGCAGGGAAAGTAATATCATTATTAAAAGCATTGTAGAAAGCATTTACTGTATATACACTCGTTGACCATTTCGTTCTGTCCACCGGCTTTCCTAGCTTGGCTTTCATGTCATCAATGTATGCTTTGTTTACTGTGATGGTATTAGACAATAGCGAACCACCTTCGTCATATGTCTTGATAGCTACTTTATCTAATGTCGTATCCCATTTATCTGGGTAACCGATCTTAACAATCATCGTATCCAACTTTTTAATTGCTTTAGCTTTTGTTGTTTCTGACATCCAATCTAGAGATTTGATTCTTTCCTCATACGTAGCAATTAACTTCTCTACCATTTGTTCAACATCTTTTTTAGCTTCTGGTGAAAAATGTTTCTCGGCAAACATTTGCTCCAAATATGCGCCCATTGTACCAGTTGTCTTGGCTACTGCGATTTCTTGAGCTGTTTTTTCACCTGTAACGCCTAATAACGTTGCGTCAAACTCAATAGCAGCATCTTTGAATTCATCTGACAACGAACCGCTTGTTGCCATAAGCAATTGCACTTTGGAGTACCCTTTAAGTACATTAAGATTAGACTCAGTAAAGAGATCCGCACCTTTTTGCGCCAGCTTCACATCGGTTACGATCACTTTATCAGCACTGTCGACTTTCAGTGATTTCAAGACTTGTTTCATATCTACTGTTTTGAACATGTCATTGAATTTTTCTATTGTATACGGATTATAGTATTTATTGACGTCGCCTTGTTCATGAGGTTCAAGTGATACGGCAGCTAAGCTTTTCTCCATATCATATACTTTTTCGGCAAGTGCATTCGCAGCGGACTTTTCCTCGCCCGATGCCACAAGAAGTCTGGTCATATATTGAATATATGCTTTTTTCGCTTTCGAGTCTTCCGTTACAAAGCTGTTCTTATCCAGACCCGTAGTTAATCCAGAGTAATACAAAGCATATTCACTGCTGTTTTTTGCATCGTTCATGATTGCAAAGTTGAATAATGAGGTTAGACCCAATTCTTTCTCCAAGATAAGATCTGCTTGAACGAGTTCATCAAGCGTTTTAGCCCCGTCAATTGCCTTTAAATATTTTTGGATTGGCTCAATCCCTTGTTTATTTCTATTTTTTGAATCCAATGCTGTCGAATAGAAGTCGGCAATTTTTTGTTCTTTTGTTCCTTCAGCAAACTGTTTGCCAGCGAGCTCTTCTATTATTTTTTCTATTTTATCGTTATTTTGATTGTACAGCTCGGAAAATACGCCGCCCATGATTTCTCCTGCCGGAATTGTCGATTTATTTAACCATTCCTTATTGATTGCTTCATAAAAATCGTCATTTAAATGGGAGCCTTTAAGCGACCAAATTCTGGCGATAATGTTTTGGAACTCATCGATCGTAATAGTGTCATTTGCCCCTAATGTGCCGTCAGGGTTGCCCATCAATACGCCTGCGTTTGCCAAGTTATCGATATCTTTCTTAGCCCAAGCAGGTACATCGGTGAACTCGACGCCAAATGTGCCACTACGCAGATCATTTCCGACAGGCTTTGGTAATTTGCCGAATGCTCTGCTCAACATGACTAAAGCTTCAACTTTCTTAGCTGGCTCATTCTCTCTTAAATCTCCGTTTTTAGAGCCTTGAATAACGGCTTCTTTATTAATTCCTGGTTGATAGGCGTCTGCTGCCGTCAACAAGGTTTTTACGATCTCTCCTCTTGTCGCTGGTGGCGACTTTTCATCGGCATACACCGATACGCTAACTGATAGGACCATTGTAATGGCCATGAGTAAGGATAAAAACTTCTTTTTCATCTTCGTGCTCCTCTTAGTAGATTTGTATAAATAAAGTTAAATGATTAGAATTTAGAATTTCTACCATTTATAATCCATTGTAGTTGATTTATTGCAGTTTGAAAATATGTAAGGAGCTTTTTCATTTTCAAGAGAGCATTATCTAGTCAGTTTTACGCTGATAGCGCTTTTAAGCTAGAACGGTACCTTAAGTATGGTCATTTTTTTATTCAAAAATTCGACTATAATAGTATCACTTTAGAGTGAACTGTAGGTGTCAAATAAGAACCGCACTAAGATATATCACGATGAACAATTCCACGAATAAGTACGTTTTTTAATTAAATAAAAAATAAGGCAGATGATTTTCTATACTAATAGAAAATCTGCCTTAATAAATCCTAGAATGATTTTTTCATGTACTGTTATTACTGTGCAGTTAAACCGCATCGATAACGCTAGTATCATCAGAAACCAAGAACAATATCATATTTAAAACTTCTTCTGGTTGTGCTACGCGTTTCAATGGAATACGTTGAGAGAATGCTTCTACAGCCGATTTTGTATCTTCTTGTACAGCTTATTGGTGTTGCGATAACGCCTGGGTGTACAGAGTACACGAATGCCCAATGATGCAAGATAGATAGTCAGCTTTTGTCATCCCACGTACTGCGAATTTTGTATCTGCGTAACCTACAGCACCAGCAACTAAGCTGTTCATTGTAGAAATATTCATGATTGAACTGCCATCAGCTTTCATCATTTGGGTTAACTTGTTAAAAAATCACAAATAAAAAAAGCCGAGGAATAAACCCTCGACTTTTTTAGGTGCCTAGCGACGTCCTACTCTCACAGGGGGAAGCCCCCAACTACCATCGGCGCTAAAGAGCTTAACTTCCGTGTTCGGTATGGGAACGGGTGTGACCTCTTTGCCATCATCACTAGACATATTGAAAGAATTATTCTTTCAAAACTGGATAAACGGTTCATTGAATGTTTCAAACATTGTGGTTAAGTCCTCGATCGATTAGTATTCGTCAGCTCCATGTGTCACCACACTTCCACCTCGAACCTATCTACCTCATCGTCTTTGAGGGATCTTACTTACTTGCGTAATGGGAAATCTCATCTTGAGGGGGGCTTCATGCTTAGATGCTTTCAGCACTTATCCCGTCCACACATAGCTACCCAGCGATGCCTTTGGCAAGACAACTGGTACACCAGCGGTGTGTCCATCCCGGTCCTCTCGTACTAAGGACAGCTCCTCTCAAATTTCCTACGCCCACGACGGATAGGGACCGAACTGTCTCACGACGTTCTGAACCCAGCTCGCGTACCGCTTTAATGGGCGAACAGCCCAACCCTTGGGACCGACTACAGCCCCAGGATGCGATGAGCCGACATCGAGGTGCCAAACCTCCCCGTCGATGTGGACTCTTGGGGGAGATAAGCCTGTTATCCCCGGGGTAGCTTTTATCCGTTGAGCGATGGCCCTTCCATGCGGAACCACCGGATCACTAAGCCCGTCTTTCGACCCTGCTCGACTTGTAGGTCTCGCAGTCAAGCTCCCTTGTGCCTTTACACTCTACGAATGATTTCCAACCATTCTGAGGGAACCTTTGGGCGCCTCCGTTACCTTTTAGGAGGCGACCGCCCCAGTCAAACTGTCCGCCTGACACTGTCTCCTGCCCCGCTAAGGGGCATGGGTTAGAATTTCAATACAACCAGGGTAGTATCCCACCGACGCCTCCTTCGAAGCTGGCGCTCCGAGATCTCTGGCTCCTACCTATCCTGTACAAGTTGTACCAAAATTCAATATCAGGCTACAGTAAAGCTCCACGGGGTCTTTCCGTCCTGTCGCGGGTAACCTGCATCTTCACAGGTACTATAATTTCACCGAGTCTCTCGTTGAGACAGTGCCCAGATCGTTACGCCTTTCGTGCGGGTCGGAACTTACCCGACAAGGAATTTCGCTACCTTAGGACCGTTATAGTTACGGCCGCCGTTTACTGGGGCTTCAATTCGCAGCTTCGCTTGCGCTAACCACTCCTCTTAACCTTCCAGCACCGGGCAGGCGTCAGCCCCTATACGTCACCTTACGGTTTTGCAGAGACCTGTGTTTTTGCTAAACAGTCGCCTGGGCCTATTCACTGCGGCTCTCATGCGCTTGCACGCTCAAGAGCACCCCTTCTCCCGAAGTTACGGGGTCATTTTGCCGAGTTCCTTAACGAGAGTTCTCTCGCACACCTTAGGATTCTCTCCTCGACTACCTGTGTCGGTTTGCGGTACGGGCACCTCTCACCTCGATAGAGGCTTTTCTTGGCAGTGTGAAATCAGGAACTTCGTCCATACGGACTCGCCATCACAGCTCAACGTTACAGTGTGCGGATTTGCCTACACACACGCCTTACTGCTTGGACGCGCATATCCAACAGCGCGCTTACCCTATCCTACTGCGTCCCCCCATTTCTCAAACGGTGAGGAGGTGGTACAGGAATATCAACCTGTTGTCCATCGCCTACGCCTATCGGCCTCGGCTTAGGTCCCGACTAACCCTGAGCGGACGAGCCTTCCTCAGGAAACCTTAGTCATACGGTGGACGGGATTCTCACCCGTCTTTCGCTACTCATACCGGCATTCTCACTTCTAAGCGCTCCACCAGTCCTTCCGATCTGACTTCAACGCACTTAGAACGCTCTCCTACCACTGACATCGTAGATGTCAATCCACAGCTTCGGTGAATCGTTTAGCCCCGATACATTTTCGGCGCAGCGTCACTCGACCAGTGAGCTATTACGCACTCTTTAAATGATGGCTGCTTCTAAGCCAACATCCTGGTTGTCTGTGCAACGCCACATCCTTTTCCACTTAACGATTACTTTGGGACCTTAGCTGGTGGTCTGGGCTGTTTCCCTTTTGACTACGGATCTTATCACTCGCAGTCTGACTCCCGTGTATAAATATCTGGCATTCGGAGTTTGTCTGAATTCGGTAAACCGGGATGGCCCCCTAGTCCAAACAGTGCTCTACCTCCAGTATTCTCATCACGAGGCTAGCCCTAAAGCTATTTCGGAGAGAACCAGCTATCTCCAAGTTCGATTGGAATTTCTCCGCTACCCACACCTCATCCCCGCACTTTTCAACGTGCGTGGGTTCGGGCCTCCAGTAAGTGTTACCTCACCTTCACCCTGGACATGGGTAGATCACCTGGTTTCGGGTCTACGACCACGTACTATTTCGCCCTATTCAGACTCGCTTTCGCTGCGGCTCCGCCTTCTAAAGCTTAACCTTGCACGTAATCGTAACTCGCCGGTTCATTCTACAAAAGGCACGCTATCACCCATTAACGGGCTCTAACTACTTGTAGGCACACGGTTTCAGGATCTCTTTCACTCCCCTCCCGGGGTGCTTTTCACCTTTCCCTCACGGTACTGGTTCACTATCGGTCACTAGGTAGTATTTAGCCTTGGGAGATGGTCCTCCCGGATTCCGACGGAATTTCACGTGTTCCGCCGTACTCAGGATCCACTCAGGAGAGAACGAACTTTCGACTACAGGGCTTTTACCTGCTCTGGCGGACCTTTCCAAGTCGCTTCATCTAACTCGCTCTTTTGTAACTCCGTATAGAGTGTCCTACAACCCCAAGAGGCAAGCCTCTTGGTTTGGGCTCTTCCCGTTTCGCTCGCCGCTACTCAGGGAATCGATTTTTCTTTCTCTTCCTCCAGGTACTTAGATGTTTCAGTTCCCTGGGTCTGCCTTCAAGACGCTATGTATTCACGTCAAGATACTACGCGATTAAACGTAGTGGGTTCCCCCATTCGGAAATCTCCGGATCAAAGCTCACTTACAGCTCCCCGAAGCATATCGGTGTTAGTGCCGTCCTTCATCGGCTCCTAGTGCCAAGGCATTCGCCGTGCGCCCTTAATAACTTAACCAAGTTATTAAGCCTATAAAAAAACTTAAAAAATAAATGTGTTTGTTACAATTTCAATGTCGTTTTATCCAGTTTTCAAAGAACAAGTTTTGAAGTATTTCATCGTATGATGAACCTTCAAAACTGAACGCAAAACGTAATCTTACAAACCCTAGGTTTGTATTCCGAAAATATCCTTAGAAAGGAGGTGATCCAGCCGCACCTTCCGATACGGCTACCTTGTTACGACTTCACCCCAATCATCTATCCCACCTTCGGCGGCTGGCTCCAAAAGGTTACCCCACCGACTTCGGGTGTTACAAACTCTCGTGGTGTGACGGGCGGTGTGTACAAGGCCCGGGAACGTATTCACCGCGGCATGCTGATCCGCGATTACTAGCGATTCCGGCTTCATGTAGGCGAGTTGCAGCCTACAATCCGAACTGAGAACGACTTTATCGGATTAGCTCCCTCTCGCGAGTTGGCAACCGTTTGTATCGTCCATTGTAGCACGTGTGTAGCCCAGGTCATAAGGGGCATGATGATTTGACGTCATCCCCACCTTCCTCCGGTTTGTCACCGGCAGTCACCTTAGAGTGCCCAACTAAATGATGGCAACTAAGATCAAGGGTTGCGCTCGTTGCGGGACTTAACCCAACATCTCACGACACGAGCTGACGACAACCATGCACCACCTGTCACCGTTGTCCCCGAAGGGAAAACCATATCTCTACAGTGGTCAACGGGATGTCAAGACCTGGTAAGGTTCTTCGCGTTGCTTCGAATTAAACCACATGCTCCACCGCTTGTGCGGGCCCCCGTCAATTCCTTTGAGTTTCAGTCTTGCGACCGTACTCCCCAGGCGGAGTGCTTAATGCGTTAGCTGCAGCACTAAGGGGCGGAAACCCCCTAACACTTAGCACTCATCGTTTACGGCGTGGACTACCAGGGTATCTAATCCTGTTTGCTCCCCACGCTTTCGCGCCTCAGCGTCAGTTACAGACCAGAAAGTCGCCTTCGCCACTGGTGTTCCTCCAAATCTCTACGCATTTCACCGCTACACTTGGAATTCCACTTTCCTCTTCTGCACTCAAGTCCCCCAGTTTCCAATGACCCTCCACGGTTGAGCCGTGGGCTTTCACATCAGACTTAAAGGACCGCCTGCGCGCGCTTTACGCCCAATAATTCCGGACAACGCTTGCCACCTACGTATTACCGCGGCTGCTGGCACGTAGTTAGCCGTGGCTTTCTAATAAGGTACCGTCAAGGTACAGCCAGTTACTACTGTACTTGTTCTTCCCTTACAACAGAGTTTTACGATCCGAAAACCTTCTTCACTCACGCGGCGTTGCTCCATCAGGCTTTCGCCCATTGTGGAAGATTCCCTACTGCTGCCTCCCGTAGGAGTCTGGGCCGTGTCTCAGTCCCAGTGTGGCCGATCACCCTCTCAGGTCGGCTACGCATCGTCGCCTTGGTGAGCCGTTACCTCACCAACTAGCTAATGCGCCGCGGGCCCATCTTATAGCGACAGCGAGATGCCGTCTTTCAGTATTTCACCATGAAGTAAAATAGATTATTCGGTATTAGCCCCGGTTTCCCGGAGTTATCCCAAACTATAAGGTAGGTTGCCCACGTGTTACTCACCCGTCCGCCGCTAACGTCGAAGGAGCAAGCTCCTTCTCTGTTCGCTCGACTTGCATGTATTAGGCACGCCGCCAGCGTTCGTCCTGAGCCAGGATCAAACTCTCCATAAAAGAAATTTGATTAGCTCAAATTGTTTTGCTGGCATCATGTTTGATGTCCAAAATTTTGTTTCGTTCACTAACTCAAGGCTAGCTACTAAAAACTTTATTGATTACGTTTTGCTTGTTCAGTTTTCAAGGTTCATTTCGTCGCCGCTTTCTCAGTGGCAACTTTTATATAATATCATGTCGTAAACTCTATGTCAACAACTAATTTATTTAATTTAATTGTTTCAAGTAGATGTCTTAGCGACTTGTATAATATTATATTATTGAGTTAAAAAGGTCAACACTTTTGCGAAAAAAAGTTTATATTTTTTCACTCCCTCGAGAAACTTCCTATTAATATAATGTTAAGAAAATAATTTTATATTTGACTCACAATCTGAGCTTAATCTATCACATTAAATAAGAGCATGTTTTGATTAATCTTTTTCAAAACATGCCCTTTCAATATGTTCCCGTTAATTTAATCAAATTTAATTACAAAACTATAACGGGCTACTCGCTTTTTGTGGAAAGCTTTGCTCTGCGACCGGAACACTAAGTAGCCCTCCACTACTATCAGCTAATTACAGGGATACATCAACAAATAAATCCTTTTACAAGTCTTTCCAAATTCAACATACTTAATATTTTTTATCCTTCAATATTGTGCAATAAAAAACTTGTAGCCATTTGGAACTGTAAATCATTTTGACGATCCTCTTTATATTTTTTCAACGTTTCGTTTAAGCTGTTAAAGAAGGTAGTGTCCATATTAAAATTATCTTCTGCCTTTTTCAATTTCTTATCCTCCCTATAAAGCTTAACAGCCTCCTCCGTCGATTCATCCAAGTAACCGTCTAAACGAGCAATTTTATAGCCTAGCTTTTTCATAGCATTTTGCGTATAAGCAATTTCCTCACTCATATCGCCTTCTTTAAACTTCCCTGATAGTGGATGCATTTGGAAAGCGAATAATTCATTTGGTTCAACTACTAAATTAGCCTCTATACCTTGCCCATGAATCCATTCGCGCTTTGGTGTCAGCCATTTATTTGTGGACAGTTTAAGCTCTCCACCATTTTTCAGTGACCAAGACTCCTGTACTGTTCCCTTTCCAAAACTCTTAACACCAACAAGGGAGGCACGTCCCCAACTTTTTAAAGCGCCACTAAGTACTTCACTAGCAGATGCACTGCCCGAATTCTGTAGAACAACAATCGGTATTTTGTACATTGTCTGTAAATATTTTTCATCAAAGCTTTTTGATTCCGTTTTTAATGGTTCCATAGCACCTTCAGCATTTTGCATATAGGCAAACACTTTGCCCTTCTCCAATACTGTGCTTAGCAGAGCTGCGACGCTATGTAAATAACCACCTGGATTATCCCGCACATCAATCACTAACCCTTTTATATCCTGCCGAAGCAACTTACTCGTTTCAGCAACCCACTCATTTGCCGTTTTCTCACCAAAAAGTGAGATTTCCACGTAACCTAGCTGAGTATTTTCTACGTTCACTACTTCGCTCGTAACTGTTTTATTAGAAATTGCTGCTCGTTCCATCGTCATTTTAATATGTTTATCTTCACTTGGACGATAGACGACAATAGTTACTTTCGTCCCCTTCTCTCCTTGAATTAAATGCATTAATTCACTCATCGTTTTACCATCTACTCGAACGCCATCAACTTGTACAATTTCATCGAGAGAGCGCATTCCTGCCTTATCTGCTGGGGAAGAACGGACTGGAGACACAATAATAAATTTTCCGTTATTTTCCGATAGCTCAATCCCAATGCCCACTCTTTCCTCGGCTAACATTTGTCGGTGTTGTTCGGCCTCTTCCTTCGAATAATAGGTGCTGTAAGGGTCCTTTATAGCATCTGCCATACCACGAAGTGCCCCCTCCACCAATGCATCTTTTTTAGTACTGTATACAGATTTCTCCTCAATTAAATTCATCGCTTCATTAATCGAATCAACCTCTGCGACGACCGGCTCCTTTTTATCCCCTAAATTAAACCAGTCAAAATAAACTCCACTACCTAGCAATAGACTACTAGCAAGTACGCCGACACCAGCCATTATTTTGCGCAAACCTTCCCTCCTCCGTCTCTTCTACTGTATGAAGTTTATTTTTCAAACATACAAGATTAATTTTCAAAATAATTTGTTGAATACTATGATATTTGTTTCGAGAGTATTCTATTGCGTAATGTGGGTATTTATTTTCTATCGCGGGTAGTAGCCTTCCTTCCGCGAGTATTCTATCGTCAATCGCGAGTATTTGCCTTCCTTCCGCGAGTATTCTATCGCCAATCGCGAGTATCCGCCTTCCTTCCGCGAGTATTCTATCGTCAATCGCGAGTATCTGCCTTCCTTCCGCGAGTATTCTATCGCCAATCGCGTGTATTTGCTTTCCCTCCGCGAGTATTCTATTGCTAATCGCGTGTATTTGCTTTCCCTCCGCGAGTATTCTATTGCTAATCGCGAGTATCTGCCTTCCTTCCGCGAGTATTCCATCGTCAATCGCGAGTATTTGCTTTCCTTCCGCGAGTATTCTATCGTCAATCGCGAGTATCTCCCTCCCTTCCGCGAGTATTCTATCTTCAATCGCGAGTATCTGCCTTCCTTCCGCGAGTATTCTATCGTCAATCGCGAGTATTTGCTTTCCTTCCGCGAGTATTCTATCGCCAATCGCGTGTATTTGCCTTCCTTCCGCGAGTATTCTATCGCCAATCGCGAGTATTTGCTTTCCTTCCGCGAGTATTCTATCGTCAATCGCGAGTATTTGCTTTCCTTCCGCGAGTATTCTATCGTCAATCGCGAGTATCTGCCTTCCTTCCGCGAGTATTCTATCGCCAATCGCGAGTATTTGCTTTCCTTCCGCGAGTATTCTATCTTCAATCGCGAGTATCTGCTTTCCCTCCGCGAGTATTCCATCGTCAATCGCGAGTATTTGCTTTCCCTCCACGAATATTCTATCGCTAATCGCGAGTATCTGCCTTCCCTCCGCGAGTATTCCATCGTCAATCGCGAGTATTTGCTTTCCTTCCGCGAGTATTCTATCGTCAATCGCGAGTATCCGCCTTCCTTCCGCGAGTATTCTATCGTCAATCGCGAGTATTTGCTTTCCTTCCGCGAGTATTCTATCGTCAATCGCGAGTATTTGCTTTCCTTCCGCGAGTATTCTATCGTCAATCGCGAGTATTTGCTTTCCTTCCGCGAGTATTCTATCGTCAATCGCGAGTATTTGCCTCACTACCGCGGGTATTCATTCACGAATCGTTCGCGCTTTTTAAACAAAGAAAAAATCTGCTCCGTTTCTATAAAAAAACGAGCAGATTCTTTAATTTATTTTATTAGTCTAATGCCTCTACATATTGTTTTAACATTTCCACATTCATTGGCCCTTTAATAGCACGTTGAATATATCCATTGGAGTCAATAAAGTAAGTTGTAGGAATCGTTAAGATTTGATAGTCTTCGCCGGCTGAGTTTTTTGGGTCAAGTAAAATAGGAAATGTTAAATCGAAGCTATCTCTAAACGTCATTACAGAATCTACTTTTGCGTCATCTGTAATATCTCGTTCAGCCTGTGTTAAATTGACAGCTATTATTTCTACATTATCTTTTTTTGCATATTGTTCATAATAATTTTGCATATGTGGCATTTCTGCCTTACACGGTGGACACCATGTTGCCCAAAAGTTTAACACTACTTTTTTTCCACGAAGCTCACTCAATGTCACATCCTTACCATCCAAACTTGTTAAAGTAAAATCCGGTGGCGTATCTCCATTTTTCAAACCAATCTTTCGCTCATCCATTTCTTTTCCTAGAGAAGTTGTTTCAATTTCACGATCTTTATCAATTTGCTGTTTTACATATGTACCAATCATCGCGGCTACTAGTAACACGACGATAAGAAGCCCAATATTTTTTTTCATTCCTTACCTCCCATTAATTTATACTTTCTTTTAATTAATTTCATTTATATACGTCTAGCACGTTGAATCACTATACCTAATATAAGTAATATGACGCTCACACCTACAGCCGGTTGCCATAAACCATGTGGCTGAAAAAGGGCAACAATTATAAGACCAATCGTATATAAAATTAAAGCCCGATTGGTAGTTGTTATTTTCCATAATATGAAGACTGTTAGTGTACTTAGCACAAGTAAAGTTATCACTTCGCTAGTGGTTTGGTTATCATTTAGTAACACTACAAGCCATTGATAGATCGATTGCGTTAATATGATTGCCCAGCTATAGGCAGCAATCCCAGATGCGTCAAACTGAATTTTTTGCCGCTTCCACCAGAGCTGTAGCGATACTGCCATTACCCCTAAAAAAACACCAATAGTTCCACCATTAAAATAAAGGAGCGCAAATGGTTGAGCGATAACAGCTTTAAAATCAGTGACAATTACGCTAAATTTCCAAACGACAATGAAGGTAAAGACTGCGTCACCATATACCCCCGCCCACTTCTTCGGAAATTGCACCCGTAAAACTAGCCATGCAATAAAAAAGGCCACAAGAAGAGCGACAGCTGTAGCTGGTAATGTTAGTGCCCGAATAGAGTACCATTCTGTATTATTCATCTAATAAATCCTCCAGATAGTTACAGCATAGCATATAATCTTTATATGAAATGTCATTTCACACTGTGTTCAAAAAATCTCCCTGAAACATGCAAAGATAGACTCTTATAAACAATTCTATCGAAATACCCATATAGGTATTCATACTACAAATATATTACATAAAATGATGGCATACTAGGAAAAAGTCTTCCAAATAATTCATCGGCTAAAAAAATTCATGTTCCAGGTTCTAGAGATGAGTATATTATGATACTTTCTTAAATGTTATTCAGACCGCTCCTACATTCATGAACTTAATGAGGTTCTATCCACCTTTTCGATGATTCTATCCATCACTTCGCAGGTTCTATCCACCGTTCCGATGATTCTATCCATCACTTTGCCTTTTTTATATGCCTTTATTATTACAACATTTCGCGCTGACCGCTTGCCAATCTTCCTCTATTTATTGACATAAAGTAATCTTGACTAAATATTTTTTTCGGCAGAAGGTCGAACTTTCGCTTTCATCTTAATGTGTCGGTACCCAATCAATATTATAAAAGCTTAATGGAAATAAAAAAAAGCTATACATTAGCGGAATCCTAATGTATAGCTTTCTATAATTTTATACTGGAATATATTTTAATGGATTTACACTACCGACTGCTTGTCCACGCCAAGCGCCAATATGCACTTCGAAGTGTAAGTGCGGTCCTGTTACACGTCCAGTCATACCCATTGTTGCAATTTGCTGACCTTGGGATACCTCTGAACCCACACTAACATTGAAAGAATTTAAGTGTGCATACACTGTCGTATAAATTTGCCCGTCGATGGAATGTGTAATGATGACAACATTACCATACGTGCTAAGTGGTGCGGCATAGGCAACAACACCGTCAGCAGCCGCCCAAATTGGAGTACCTGTACTATTTGCAAGATCGACTCCATAGTGGAATTCTGGACCTGCACCAATATTACGCCAGCCATAAGGTGATGTTAAACGACCATTTGTTGGCTTAATCCATGTACCATTCGATTGTGGGGCATCGACTGTTGTAGATCCAGATCCAGATCCGCCACCACTATTGCTTGTATTAGCTGCTTTGGCTGCGGCAGCAGCGGCTGCCTTACGTTTTGCTTCTTGTTGACGAGCAATTTCAGCTAATCGATTTTGTTCATGGATGATTTTTTGTTGTAATTCCTCACTAACTTCAAGTGCCTCAGAATACTCTTTCTCAAGTAATACTTTTTCTGATTTTAGCTTTTCTTGTTCTTTTTCTAATTGATCAATTAATTTGTTTTTCTCAGCTTTTTGTCCATCCAATGATGCTTTTAAACGATCAAGCTCAGCTTTTTTATCTTCAAGCTTTTGACGTTTACTTTCTAAGACTTGCTTTTGTTCTTCTAATTTTTGCTTGTCCTCTTTTTGATCCTGGATAATTTGTCGATCCGCTTCAAGTAATGCATTAACAGCTGAGAATCGATCGATAAAATCTACGAAGCTATTAGAACTAAGTAGCACGTCTAAATAGCTAACGGAACCACCCGCCTGAATGGCACGAGCACGATCCTCTAACAATAGATCACGCTCTTCAATTTTGTGCATAAGTTTTGCTATGTCATCTTTTAAAGACTTTATTTCTGCATTTGTAGATTGAATTTCTGCTCTTACATTATTGATATTGCTATTCGTTTTATCAATTTCAGCATTTAATGTTTGAATTTGATCTATTATTTTTTGTTGCTTGTTTTCATTTGCATTAATAGCATTTGATTTATTTTTGATGGATGAATTTAAGCCATCCTTCTTTAATTCAACTTGTTTTTTTTCATCTTTTAAATCCGATAAATTAGTTGCATACGCTGATGGAGTTTGGATAAAAAGAAATAGTGCAGATGCTGCAGCAAGTGTTTTCAATGAGTTTTTCGCCATACTTTTCACCGGTTGAACTCCTTTTCGACTATTATTTTGGTTTGATTATCATTCTGCTAACAGAAGCCTAACGAAATCTAGATCTTTAAAAACTTACGCACTGACATGAAACTTCCCCAAATACCAATTAGTACACCGATGAGTAATATTAGACCGCTTACTTGGTACACAAGAGGTGAGAAATCAAGTACTTGAACAAGTTCGCCTTTTAATCGAGGCGCAATAATTTTATATACATTGTGGTAAAGGGTTGCGATGACCGCAATCGGAATTATAGATCCTAAAATTCCGAGCCACATTCCTTCTAGTACAAACGGGATACGCACGAATGAATTCGTTGCTCCAACAAGTTTCATAATTTCTATTTCATCACGACGTGCAATGATAGTAATTCGAATCGTATTAGAAATTAAGAAAATCGCTGTAAATAATAATCCTAAAATAAGCACTATCCCTACGTTTCGGCTAGTATTTAAGAAATTAAATAGTTTTTCTACTTTGCCTTCACCATACATAACGTCATATGTATAATTAAATTTATCAATATTTTTAGCAACAGTAGCTGTTTGCTGAGGATCAGAAGCCTTCACATAAATAACATTACGTAATGGATTACTTTGCTCAAATAGTTTGAAATCGTCCCCAAAATCTTTTACTAATTTCGTTAATTCATTTTCCTTTGTCGAATAGTTCATCTCTTCGATACCTGGTAAATTCTTTATTTTTTCCATGAGCGCTTTTTCAGCAGCTTTATCTGCTGTTTCATCGATTAACACTTTAATTTCAACATCGTTCTCTAAATCAGATGCTACTTTATTTAAGTTCATCATAATAAGCGCGAAGACACCTACTAATATTAATGTAACTGTAACTGCACTTACTGAGGCAATAGTCATCCAGCTATTACGGCCAAGAGACTTTACACTTTCTCTGAAGTGACGTTTTACTGTATTAAACTTCATAGCCGTAGTCACCTCCGTGCTCATCACGGACAATCATTCCGCCTTCAATTGCAATTACTCGACGACGAATCGTATTTACGATTTCACGGTTATGGGTTGCCATCACAATAGTTGTACCTCTTGCATTAATTTCTTCGAATAAATTCATAATGTCCCAAGATGTCTCTGGGTCAAGATTCCCTGTAGGTTCATCCGCAATAACGACCTTCGGCACATTCACAATAGATCGTGCAATCGAAACACGCTGCTGTTCGCCACCTGAAAGTTCATTAGGGAACATTCTTGCCTTTTGCTTTAGTCCCACGAGCTCTAGAACCTCCATTACCCGACGGCGAATTTCAATTGGGTCTTCCTCGATTACCTCTAGTGCAAACGCTACATTTTCATAAACACTTAAACGGGGTAACAGTTTGAAGTCTTGGAAAACAACACCGATTTGACGGCGTAGAAAAGGTACTTTTTTATTTTTTAATTCTGCTAAATTTATGCCATTAACAGTGATTTCTCCAGAAGTAGCTTTCTCCTCGCGGTACATTAATTTAATGAAAGTTGATTTACCTGCACCACTTGGACCTACAACATAGACAAATTCACCTTGCTTTATGTTAACGGAAATCCCATTTGTCGCAACAACGCCATTTGGGTACTTCTTTGTCACATTTTTCATTTCTATCATAATTAGACCACCTAATTCTCTTACTTTGTAAGAGGTATTTCATTCTCTATTATAACACTCTATTTCTCCCTTTTTTATTACAGTTTCATTTCATTCCGTGGTAGTTCCTGTTATTTCGTTATTTGATTGCCATAAAGATATCATAAACTCGACATATAAGAGAACAGAAATCGAGCCAAATAGCGGAAAGTCGATTTTTGCTTTTCTTCTTTTTTTAAACAGTAAAAAAGCATTCAAGCTATGCTGTTTTGCATAGCCTGAATGCTTTTTGTTAGGTTAAACTTGCTGTTCGTCAGTTGTTGTATAGCGTACTAAAACTGCACCTGTTTTTGACTCACCTTCGATAAATAGACGATTAGCATTCTCTACTTCTTTATCAAAACGTACTACTTTTGATAAAAATTGATCCTGTGATTCTAATTTTGAGGCGTCTTGAATACCAACATCCACTTTACCAAAATTCGTTACAATTTTACCACTTAACGATATTGTACGTGGCACATACAATTCAACAGCTCCTGCTACTGTTTGTGCTTTGATTTTCGACGAATTAGTAGAACAAGTTGTGACAACAACATGTCCATTAACCGATTTTGCTTCAACTTCATCCAATGCGCCATCTAAATAAACACGACCATTCAATGTTTCAGCTTCTAAATCTTTACCACGAACATTTGTTAATTCAATGGAACCATTAGAAGAATCTACTTCTGCCTTTCCAAAGTTAAACTTTGAGCCTTTAATCGCACCGTTTAATGTTTTTACTTTTAATTGCTCAAAATCCGTATCTTGTAAAGTAACACTACCGTTCATTAAACGTACTGATAATTTTTCTAATTTATCCTTTGGAACAAGTACTTTAACATTTACTTGAACAAGCTTAAGTTGACTTAAAATTCGTAGTGAATCTCCATCTTCATCGACAACGAATTGCATTAGGAAATTAGCGCGCGTTTCTTCCTCACTATCATTAACAAGTGGTGCCTTTACTTTGCAAATGACTTGGAAGCTATCTCCTTCAGCAGATTCTAATGAAAAGTTGCCATTTGGTAATTCTGCAATTATTTTATCTATATGTTCAGCTGCTACTTCTTCCGTATGTGTAAACTCGAATTTATCACCAAATGGAGAAGACACATCAAATTCTTTGACCTTTTTTACTGCCGTATTCATCATATCCATAAAGAGTGAACCAATTTGTGAAATATCTTTACGGAAGTCTCGCATTTCTTCTTGGAAGTATTTAGAGACATCTTCATCTTTTTGCGGTTGTTGATCCTGTTGACTTTTATCTTTATATACTGACTCTTTTTCTGTTGAAGAATTATGGTCCTCATTTACCACATCATTCATAACATTTTGAGTGGACTTAGTAGGTTGTTCTAATGCTTCTAATAATGTAATCGCCTCTTGCGCTGAAATTGTTCCTCTTTCCACAAGTTCTAAAATTCGTTGACGTTCATTTTGCATAATTAAAATAGCCTCCCTCAGTTCGTTATATTATTTATACGATTCATATTGTGAAAAGTTTCACCAAAAAAGAAAATAATGGGTATATATCTTTTTTAGGCTCATTACCAATAGCGTGGGGTTGATTTCCGTTCCGGCTGAGCGCTTTGTTGCTGCCGCTACGTTAACACTACGCTTTCGCACAGAGCAAAGCTTCCTGGGGGCGTCCGATGAGCCGCTTCACTCGCTCTGCTCGCTCCAGGGTCTCATCTGTGACGCTAATCCCCAAGGAGTCGCCCACCCTCCACTCCAATCAACATATCCACATGACATACGCTTTAACGTACTATCATCCAACTTTTGAATTTTATCGAAACACTTTTAAGTATTATCGCCCAACTTTTGAATTTTATCGATAAACCTTCGACTTTTATCACCCAACTTCCGATTTTTATCGACATCTGCCTTCGTGCATACAAAAAAAGTTCGCAACTCCCCTTATGGAGTTTGCGAACTTTTTATAATTATTGAGAAGCCTTTGCTAATACAGCTTCCATACGCATGCGATCTCTTGTTAATATCGGTTTTAAATATTTTCCTGTATAAGAGCCACTTACTTCAGCGACTTCTTCTGGTGTACCTGTTGCAACAATAGTACCACCTTTGTCTCCACCTTCAGGCCCTAAATCGATAATGTAGTCAGCTGTTTTGATGACATCTAAATTATGTTCGATTACTAGTACGGAATCGCCATTTTCTACAAGGCGCTGTAAAACAACGAGTAAACGTGCAATATCATGTGCGTGTAAGCCCGTTGTAGGCTCATCTAAAATATAGAATGATTTACCTGTTGAACGACGGTGTAATTCAGAGGCTAATTTTACACGCTGTGCCTCACCACCAGATAAAGTTGTAGCTGGTTGGCCTAATTTCATATAGCCTAATCCTACATCCACGATCGTTTGTAGCTTACGTTGGATTTTTGGAATATTTTCGAAGAACACTACTGCGTTTTCAATCGTCATATCTAAAATATCTGCAATGCTCTTATCTTTATATTTCACTTCAAGTGTTTCACGGTTATAACGCTTTCCATGGCAGACTTCACATGGCACGTAAACATCTGGTAGGAAGTGCATTTCAATTTTTATAATACCGTCACCACGACAAGCCTCACAGCGGCCTCCCTTAACGTTGAAGCTGAAGCGACCTTTTTTATAGCCACGTACCTTCGCTTCATTTGTAGTTGCAAAAACATCTCGAATATCATCAAAAACACCTGTATACGTTGCAGGATTAGAGCGAGGTGTACGACCGATTGGTGATTGGTCAATATCAATTACCTTTTCGAGCTCATCAATCCCCGTTACTTCTTTATGTTCGCCCGGCTTCACTTTTGAACGATTAAGCTTTTGAGCTAATGACTTATATAAAATTTCATTAATAAGTGTTGATTTACCTGACCCCGAAACACCTGTTACAGCAACGAATAAGCCAAGTGGTACATCAACCTTCACATTTCTAAGATTATTTTCCTTTGCACCTTTGATCGATAATTTACGCCCATTCGGTTTACGGCGCTCAATTGGCAATGGAATAAACTTCTTACCACTTAAATATTGCCCCGTTAAAGACTTTTCATTGTCCATTACTTCCTGCGGTGTTCCCGCCGCTACAATTTGACCACCGTGCACACCTGCACCAGGACCAACATCAATGAGATAATCAGCCGCCAGCATTGTATCTTCATCGTGCTCGACAACAATTAACGTATTGCCAATATCACGCATATTTTGCAGTGTACTAATAAGACGGTCATTATCACGTTGGTGTAAGCCGATTGATGGCTCGTCTAAAATATAGAGGACACCCGTTAAACGCGAGCCGATTTGTGTCGCAAGGCGAATTCGTTGAGCTTCTCCCCCTGAAAGTGTTCCTGCTGCTCGACTTAACGTTAAATAATCTAACCCTACATTGACAAGGAACCCAAGTCGTTCTTCAATTTCACGTAACACAAGTCGAGCAATTTTCATATCCTTTTCTGATAAATCTAGCTCTTTGAAAAATGTATCAGCTTCCTGAATCGAATACTGTGTAACTTCACCAATATGCTTATCTGCTAGTTTTACAGCTAATGTTTCAGGCTTTAAGCGATAACCTTTACAAGATGGACATGCTTGCTGCGCCATATATTTTTCCATTTGCTCACGCACGTAATCAGACGTTGTCTCCTTAAAACGGCGCTCCACATTGCGTACAACACCTTCGAATTCAATCATTTGATCTCGCACATTGCCAAACTCATTTTCATAATGGAAGTGGATTTTATCTTTACCTGAACCGTATAAAATTTTATCCATCTTCTCTTTCGGAATATCCTTTACTGGGACGTCCATCGGGATATCATAATGATCGCACACAGCCTTTAATAATTGTGGGTAATATTGAGAGCTTGTTGGTTCCCATGGTGCTATAGCATGCTCTAATAAACTACGGTCCCAATCTGGTACTACTAAATCAAGATCTACCTCTTGGGTCGAGCCTAATCCATCACAGCTAGGACAAGCTCCAAATGGACTATTGAATGAAAACATGCGTGGCTCGAGCTCACCGATTGAAAATCCACATAATGGACAAGCATGATGCTCACTAAATAATAATTCTTCATGCTCCATCACATCGACAAGTACACGCCCATCTGCCAAACGTAACGCTGTCTCTAAAGAATCACTAAGACGTGCCGCGACACCTTCCTTCATCACAACACGATCGATGACTACTTCTATTGAATGTTTTTTGTTTTTATCAAGTTCAATCGCATCATCTAAATCACGTAGCTCATCGTCGATACGTACACGAACGAAGCCTTGCTTTTTTAAATCTTCCAGTAGCTTTACGTGCGTTCCTTTACGCCCGGATACCATCGGAGCAAGTAACTGCATTTTCGTTCTTTCTGGATAAGTTAATAAACGATCGACCATCTGCTCAATCGTTTGGGAAGTAATTTCAATACCATGATTCGGACAAATAGGCTTACCGATACGCGCATAGAGCAATCGTAAATAATCATAGATTTCCGTTACTGTCCCAACTGTAGAACGCGGGTTACGGCTCGTCGTTTTTTGATCGATTGAAATAGCAGGAGATAATCCCTCTATTGCATCGACATCTGGTTTATCCATTTGACCAAGGAATTGACGGGCATAGGCTGAAAGGGATTCTACATAACGACGCTGCCCCTCGGCATAAATCGTATCGAACGCTAATGATGATTTCCCTGAGCCCGATAAACCCGTTAGCACGACTAATTGATCGCGTGGAATTGTGACATTGATATTTTTTAAATTATGAGCTCGTGCGCCTTGCACGACTATTTCAGTATTTTTCACAAGCCATTCACCCTTCTAACTTCAATTCAAATATTGTATCGCGCAGCTCAGCAGCACGTTCGAAATCGAGTGCTTTTGCTGCTTCCTTCATTTCTACTTCTAGAGTAGCAAGTAACTGCTCTCTTTCCGCCTTCGTCAGCTTCTTACCTTTTGTTGCCTTCGTTACATAGGATTCTTCTTCCTCTGCAACCTGTGTCGCACGAATAACATCAGGAATTTTCTTCACAATCGTTTTCGGTGTAATGCCATGCTCTTCGTTATACGCCATTTGCAGTGTTCGACGACGCTTTGTTTCTTCAATCGCCTTTTTCATCGAATCCGTCATATTATCTGCGTACATAATGACATGACCATTAGCATTACGAGCAGCACGTCCAATTGTTTGAATGAGTGAACGCTCTGAACGTAAAAACCCTTCCTTGTCAGCATCTAAAATCGCCACAAGGGAAACCTCAGGAATATCTAGTCCTTCTCGCAATAAGTTAATGCCGATTAGAACATCGTAAGTACCTTTACGCAGCTCGCGAATAATTTCAATTCGCTCTAGCGTCTTAATCTCTGAATGCAAGTACTCCACCTTTAAGCCCATTTCTTTCAAATAAGCCGATAAATCCTCTGACATTTTTTTCGTCAATGTTGTAACTAGGACTCGTTCATCACGGGCAATACGACCTTGAATCTCATCGATTAAATCATCAATTTGCCCTTCAATAGGACGTACGTCAATTTGTGGATCAAGCAGCCCTGTTGGACGAATAATTTGCTGCACCATTTCCGGAGAATGTTCAAGCTCATATGGGCCAGGTGTTGCTGATACATAAATAGCTTGATGCATATGTTTCTCAAATTCTTCAAAACGTAAAGGGCGGTTATCTAGTGCTGATGGCAAACGGAATCCATGCTCGACTAGTACACCTTTACGTGCTTGGTCACCGTTATACATCCCTCGAACTTGTGGCAAAGTAACGTGACTTTCATCGACAACAAGTAAAAAATCATCAGGGAAATAGTCAAGTAGCGTATACGGAGTTGCCCCCGCTTCACGCAATGTTAAATGACGCGAATAGTTTTCGATACCTGAGCAAAAGCCCATTTCACGCATCATTTCTAAATCGTAGCGAGTACGTTGCTCTAGACGCTGTGCCTCTAATAATTTATCCTCTGCACGTAAAAGAGCTAAACGCTCCTCCAACTCTTTTTCAATATTCTCAATGGCCTTTAGCATTTTTTCTTCTCGTGTAACGAAGTGGGATGCTGGGAAAATAGCTACATGATCACGATCCGCTAATATTTCACCAGTTAACGCATCCACCTCGCGAATTCGATCGATCTCGTCCCCGAAAAACTCCACGCGGATACAATGCTCATCACGAGAAGCAGGGAATATTTCCACTACATCGCCACGTACCCGGAACGTCCCACGTGTAAAACTCACATCATTTCGTTCATACTGTACATCGACTAGCTTTCGAAGCAATTGATTACGTTCAATTTCCATTCCAGTCCGCACTGACACGACCATTTCACGATATTCTTCTGGAGAACCTAGACCATATATACAGGACACGGATGCAATAATAATGACATCATCACGCTCGAATAATGCAGATGTTGCAGAGTGACGCAACTTATCAATTTCATCATTAATGCTTGAATCTTTTTCGATATAAGTATCCGTCTGCGGTACATATGCCTCTGGCTGGAAGTAATCATAGTAGCTGACAAAGTATTCAACTGCATTATTAGGGAAGAACTCTTTAAACTCACTATATAATTGACCCGCCAATGTTTTATTGTGTGCCATAATAAGTGTCGGTTTTTTTACCTGTTTAATGACATTAGAAATCGTAAACGTTTTTCCTGTTCCGGTTGCACCGAGCAACGTTTGATGACGTTTACCGGCACGTACACCCTCCACTAATTCCGCAATTGCCTGTGGCTGATCTCCACCAGGTGTATATGGCGCTTGTAAATCAAATGTTTGCATACATGTCCCCGCCCTTTCCTACCAATTTGATACATATATTTTAGCATAGCGCTATTAAAATTTCGAACATTTAACGAACGAATGTTTGTAAATATTTTTTCATTTGCTCTATTTGAGATGAATTCGACAGAACGTATGTACTATAGCAATTAATAGAAACATCTCTATCAATAGATTACCCTTTCCAAATGTTAGCTAATCGAGATGGGAAAATGTAAATACATGACCTTTGCAGGAATTTCATTGTTTGGTGATGGATTGCTCATCGAAATAGGGTCTAATAAAGAGCAGATTTTAGGGAGATTTGATTAAGTAAGGGGAGGATCGCTCAGGTTGATTGAAGAAATGATCAGGTTGTTTGGAGATATGATCAGCTTAGTTTGAAAACTGATCAAGTAGATTGAATATCTGATTAGATTACCATTCGAGGTATCCAAATAAAATAGCAAAAAAATCCCACCCTCCAATAACAGAGGGCGGGTTCGTCATATTATTTACTTGCGTCTTGGTGTAAAGCTACTAGTTCGGTTGCGTATAGATGAAATGCCTTTTCATCTTTTTCGTCGAGTGCTCTATCTATCAGAACCATGAGCTGCTCTTCACGATGCTTACGCTGGATATGATTTAAAAATAAATCTAAATAAATCTCGTTTAATAATTTCTCTGCCTCATCAACTTTCTTTGACTGACCAACGGCTTTTAGAAAATCTGTATACGAATAATATTTATCCAACGATCTCACCTCGATCCTTTTCTAAATTATAAGAAAATTAAAATTAAAATGCAATGCTTACGAACTGAAAATCACTTCGATTTACTATTAATCTCATGCAATTTCAAGCAATTCCTCTATGCAATTGCTTGATACATCAATGGTTTTCTTCTTTTATTTATATTTTCTGAATTTGAATTTGTGTTCTACACTTCAATAACAAATAGAAAAAGGAGGCTTACATAGATGTCAGCAAACTACGTCAATGGATATATAATGTCTTTCAACACCTATTTACTTCAGCCAATTCAGTATGACTCTAAAATTTTTACACGGGTAATTGATAAGCATAATGAACTTACCGTCACACGGAAACCAATGCATATATTACGAAAATCTTGTGTCTCACTAGGAACAACCTATGAAGCAGCAAGACATTCCGCCAAACGCTTTTTCGGCAATCAACATAAGCTTCCAATCGTTGTTGCTTATGATTATGGTTATCCTTGTATTTTTCTACCAACATATTCGCCAAACTCTATCCACAATATTTGGATCGGACTTCACGCCATTTCGAATATTGTACCGAGTGAAATGGGCTGTATTGTTACATTGAAAAATAATAAACAGATTGAAATGCCGATTCAATATGCTTCGATTAGCAAGCAATTTGTCAATGCTTCGATGCTCTATAAACATTACATGAATGAACGGAAGGAGATTAGCCAAGACACTCCATATCACCCACCTTTTTGATTTGAACCATAAAAAATCCCCTCAAAAGCACAATATCATTGTGCATCTGAGGGGCTTTCATTACCCGATTTTTGAACGTAAATATGCATTAATGAATGGATCTACATCACCATCCATCACCGCACTTACATTACCTGTTTCTTCACTTGTACGATGATCCTTCACCATTGAATATGGATGGAATACATATGAACGAATTTGTGAGCCCCAGCCGATTTCCTTCTGTTCACCACGGATTTCATCTAGCTGTGCCTGTTGCTTTTCGATCTCTAATTGATAGAGTTTACCTTTTAACATCGTCATTGCTTTTTCACGGTTTTTAATTTGTGAACGTTCTGCCTGACATTGTACGACAGTACCAGTTGGAATGTGCGTAATACGAACAGCTGAATCTGTCGTATTAATATGCTGACCACCTGCACCTGTTGCACGATAAGTATCAATTTTTAAATCCTCTGTACGGATATCAATTTCAATATTATCATCGAATTCAGGCATAACATCACAAGAAACGAAAGATGTATGACGACGACCAGAAGAGTCAAACGGTGAAATACGTACTAAACGATGGACACCTTTTTCTGCTTGTAAATAACCGTAAGCATTATGACCCTTAATGGACAATGTTACAGATTTAATCCCAGCTTCATCGCCTGGAAGATAATCAACTGTTTCAACTTTAAAGCCACGTTTTTCCGCCCAGCGTGTGTACATACGAAGCAGCATTGAGCCCCAGTCCTGAGATTCCGTACCACCTGCTCCTGGGTGAAGCTCTAGTATCGCATTATTTTGATCGTATGGACCGCTTAATAGTAATTGCAGCTCAAAATCGCCCATTTTTTGCTGGAATTCTACTAATTCATTGCCTAGCTCCTCCTGCAATTCCTCATCAGGCTCTTCGCGCAATAGCTCTAGCGTCATATCTAGGTTCTCATATGTTTCTAATAAATCTTTATACTCATTAACAGTTGCCTTTAAGCCATTACTCTCATTAATGATCACCTGTGCGCCTTGCTGATCATCCCAGAAGCCTGGCTCAAGCATCATTTCATCTAATTCCTGAATGCGTGCCTCTTTGTTTTCTAAGTCAAAGAGACCCCCTAAAGTCCGCCAATTTTTTGGCTGAAGTGTCTAACGCATTACGTACATCTGCTAATTCAATCATTATTAAATCCTCCGAACGTTATTAATGGGGCAAACTTGTAAATACTGATACTTCATTTTTTAAAGCCCCGATCTCTTTATTATAACGTTTTTACGGCGGAAAACATACTTTTTTAAAACATAGGATTCGTTTCAGTCTTTTTCAGCTTCATCCTCAAAGATAACATCGTTGGCCATTCGTTTGAATACTTTACCTTGATCATATTGAACTAATAAATTCTTTGTTCGTTTCTCCAGTTTATATTTTAGTAAAAAAGCTCTTTGAATTCTGTTTTCAAATGCTCTAGCACTTAGATCCACATTAGTTTCATAGCCGTTCACAAAAATTACTTTTGTATTCTTTTTATCGACAGCTAGATAGTCCTGAATATGATGAACAGCAAACCATATACATTCACGTCGTAAATAAGACTTACTCGGAAACCATACAATATTACTTTGCTCATGAACAACTATTGGATTTTTATTCAGCTTTCCAAGTATCATTCTCGATCCATCGAAAGCTCCTCTTAAGCTTGAACCAAAATAACGTAGATTATAATCCATTAATTTTGTCGGTGCTAGTTTTGATATATATTCGTAATCTCTTTCTATTACAAGTGTACACAAATTACCATGGGCATCATACTTCGGTATATACAGCATCGTCTTACTACTCATAATGTCATCACTACGCATGTCAATCCTCCTTAAAATATTATTTATTTTATCTAGTAAAGAGGAGTATACTAATAAATATATTGGTATACTCCAATGAATTTCCTCGAGAAGGTCTAACCAGGACTCCTTTTCTCGAGGATTTTTTATATCCACCCATGAATCACCCCCTTTATTCAAAGAGTTGGTTCTGTTTCCGAAACTTTCAAACTATTTATATATCCATAATAAATTAGAAAAAAGTTATAGACATTACCCTTTTCATTGAACTATTTACCTATTGTTGTAGTATTATGTATCTTTTTCTGAATTTTCTAATATTTTTTGTTCACAAAACTCTGATTTTGGCGATTGTTCACAGATTCACTATGTTCGTACTAGCAGTAGGCGTATCGTAAAGATGTCCTAAAACATAAAAAAGACCATTTTAACATATAGTAAAATGGTCTTTTTCGAATATTATTGACCTGCACCATGGCAGTTTTTAAATTTCTTACCGCTTCCGCATGGACATAAATCATTACGTCCGACATTTTCAGCCTTACGGACAGGTTGCTTTTTCGGAGCTGAACCGCCGCCATCCTCTTTCGGATTAACAGCTTGGCCTTTTGCAACTTCCTCACGCTCTAAATTATTATGGATTTCTGCCTTCATCGCATATTTTGCTACATCTTCGCGAATGGAAGCGACCATATCCTCAAACATAGCAAAGCCTTCTTGTTGATACTCACGAAGCGGGTCATTTTGACCATATGCACGAAGGTGGATACCTTGACGTAGCTGATCCATCGCATCAATATGATCAATCCACTTCGTATCAATTGAACGTAGTAAGATAACCTTTTCAAATTCACGCATACGCTCTGGTGTAAGCTGTTCTTCTTTTTCATCATAACGTACTTGGACAGCGTTAGAAATTAGCTGGTTAATCTCTTCTGCAGATTTACCTTGGAAATCTTCCACCGTTAGATCGCCTTCATCTAATAGATTTGCTGCGACAAAGTCATCAATTGCTTTTAAGTTCCAATCCCTTTGCTCACCTTGCGTATACAATGCGACAACATTATCGATCGTTTCTTGAATCATAGACTCAACAAGTACACGCATATTTTCTGTTTCTAATACGTCATAACGCTCTTTATAAATAATCTCACGTTGCTGACGTAAGACATCATCATATTGTAATAGTCGTTTACGAGCATCAAAGTTATTACCTTCAACACGTTTTTGAGCTGATTCTACGGCTCTTGAAACAACTTTAGATTGTAATGGCTGTGAATCATCCATCCCTAATTTCATCATCATGTTCTTCATATTATCAGAGCCAAAACGACGCATTAATTCGTCTTCTAGTGACAGATAGAATTGTGTAATCCCTGGGTTCCCTTGACGACCAGAACGACCACGCAGCTGATTATCGATACGACGAGATTCATGACGCTCCGTACCAATTACCGCTAAACCACCAAGCTCCATTACACCTTCTCCAGGTTTAATGTCCGTACCACGACCTGCCATGTTCGTAGCGATTGTTACTGCACCCTGCGTACCAGCATTTGCAATAATTTCCGCTTCACGCTCATGGTTTTTCGCGTTTAATACGTTATGTGGGATTTTATATTTATTCAATAAATTCGAGATAATTTCTGATGTTTCAATTGCAACAGTACCGACAAGAACAGGTTGTCCTGCTTTATGGCGCTCTGCAATATCAGCCGCCACCGCTTTATATTTCCCTTCCATCGAAGCAAAAATCAAGTCCGGACGGTCATCACGAGCAATCGGCTTATTCGTAGGAATCGCCACAACATTCATATTATAAATATTACGGAATTCCTCTTCCTCTGTTTTCGCTGTACCTGTCATACCTGAAAGCTTTTGATACATACGGAAGTAGTTTTGGAACGTAATTGTCGCCATCGTCATCGATTCATTTTGAATCTCTACGCCCTCTTTAGCCTCAATCGCCTGATGCAGTCCATCTGAGTAACGACGACCTTTCATTAAACGACCTGTAAAGCCGTCAACGATAATAATTTCGCCCTCTTGTACAACATAATCAACATCATTATGCATACTTACATGCGCTTTCAGCGATTGGTTAATCGCATGGTTTAAACGCACATGTGTCAAATCAAATAGGTTATCAATGCCAAATGCCTTCTCTGCTTTTTCAACACCAGCATCTGTTAACGTAACACCTTTTGTTGACTCTTCATATGTGTAATCCGTTTCCGCACTTAACATACGAACAAACGCATTAGACTGTTTATAAAGCTGCGCTGATTTCCCAGCCTGACCTGAAATTATTAATGGCGTACGCGCTTCATCAACTAAAATCGAGTCAACCTCATCGATTACCGCATAATGTAGCGGACGTTGAACACGTTCTTCTTTATAAAGCACCATATTATCACGTAAATAGTCAAAGCCAAGCTCATTGTTTGTACTATACGTAATATCAGCTTCATAGGCTGCACGTTTTTCTTCTTTTGACAGGCTGTTCAAGTTTAAACCAACCGTTAGGCCTAAGAAATTATACAAATGTCCCATTTCTTCAGCATCACGACTTGCCAAATATTCGTTGACTGTCACAACATGAACGCCTTTACCAGTAATAGCATTTAAGTAAACAGCCATCGTAGCCGTTAACGTTTTACCTTCACCGGTTTTCATTTCCGCAATATTACCTTCATCTAATGCAGCAGCACCCATAATTTGCACACGGAATGGGTACATCTCTAACACACGCTTTGATCCTTCTCGACAAACGGCAAAAGCTTCCGCACGAATAGACTCTAAATTCTCTCCGTCCGCATAACGTTTTTTAAACTCTTCTGTTTTCGCTTGTAATTGATCATCTGAAAGCTGTTCCATTTGAGAAGCGAATCCCTCAACCTGGTCAGCGATTTTTTCTAATTTTTTTAGTTCACGTTTATTGAAATCAAATAATTTATTTAATAGGTTTACCATGAATTTTTTCACTTCCTATATAGTCTCAGCTTCCATTTTACCATTGTGTATGGACATGGTGCAAATTGTCATACCTAAAAAGAATGACCTTCTCAAAATTAAGAAGGTCATTTCTAACAAATATTAACTTTTCAATAAAACAATCATATGAGCCATCGTTGAGTACCCACACTCTTGAAGCAATTTACGAACATTTTGTAAATAACTCGAATTATGCTCAATTGTTTTAGCGTAGGATTGAATCAATTTAATGACCAACTCAGTAGATAATCCTTTATGTTGACCTGCCATGCCTATTAAATGTAACTTGATCATAGAAATATTTAATATTAACATTACATAACTTTCAAACATATCCGGCTGATCATAAGGAAATAAATTTTTAAAGACCTGATTCACAGCATAATTTTCAAGTATGTATTCATGTTTTTTCATAAATGGTGAATAGTAATTATCGTAATGTTTTTTATATAATTCTTTTGATTCATCAATATTCGATTCATCATTCAAATTCAAGGCTTTTAACATATCATTCAAACAGTCTAAGTATCGTTGGCTTGAAACTCCACCCGTTAATCGATGTTTTATAAGCTCTTTTGCCATATTCATTTGAAAGGCTAGATTTTGTGGCAAATTCTTTACTAATTCTATTTGATCATTATCATCTAAAATATTCTTATAACGATGCATCAATGGTTGTAATTGAGTTGACCACTCTTCTCTTGGTATTTCACATAACTTATGAATAAACATCCCCAAAACAATCAACCGGTTTTCCAATAATTGTTTTCGATTTTGCAAAATGTCTATTGTAAACAATCGTAAATCCCAAAAATATTGTTCCTCCTTAGCTTGTACTTTCCCCGCCATCAATCCATTTGTATTCATGTGCTCTTCATCAATTATAAATCCAATACCTTCTTCATTGAGCAAGGTTAATCGTGCAGCCTCTGGACAAGAAAGTGTCAAACTTTTCTCTATACGTGATTCAACATCATTATAGATTCTAGGATATACTGCGCATGTGTTACATAAATACTCTTCACCTAGCTCCGCATGGATTTTACACCAACCATCTTCTGTTAGCATTGTACATACGTTTTTTTCATTCATTTTAATTTTTCCATAAGCAGAATCAGATGAATTTGAACGTATGCGAGTTACATTTTTTTTTAATTCTTCCTTTATTACAGACTTTCTAATATTACGATATTTTTGAAAGGTTGCTTTATCTACATTCACTTTCCAGCCTGCACAACAAGTATCTTCACAAGCATCACCTAAGCATGAAAAATTGGTAAAATACTCAGGAAATAATACTTCTCGTTTCATTTATAACACTTCCTATTATCCATTTTAGTTTCATCAGAAAAGAACCCTCGCCAATACGAGAGTTCTTTTTTCTATTAAAAATCTCAAGTTGTTTCAATTAAGCCGTATTTACCGTCTTTGCGTTTGTAGACAATATTTGTGCCGTTTGATTCTGCATCCGTAAAGATATAGAAATCATGCCCTAGCATATTCATTTGTAAAACAGCTTCTTCTTGATCCATCGGTTTTAGATCAAATTGCTTTGTACGAACAATTGAATATTCATCTTCCTCTGTTACTGCATCAGCTGCTGCTTGAGAAGTAGCAAAATAAAGGCCTGTACCTTCGCGCTCACGGAATTTACGGTTTACTTTTGTTTTATGCTTACGGATTTGACGTTCTAATTTATCAACGATTAAGTCAATTGCAGCATACATATCATTATGACGCTCTTCTGCACGAAGAGTTAAATTCTTCATTGGAATTGTAACTTCCACTTTAGTCTGCTTGTCATTATAAACCTTTAAATTTACGTTAGCGTTGGCGTTAACATCTTCGTTAAAATAACGTTCAACTTTCTCGACTTTGTTCTCAACATACTCTCGAATAGCTGGAGTTACCTCAATATTTTCACCGCGAATGTTAAAGTTTAACATGTAAACTCCTCCTTTATAACTGCTATACTTTATATTTCTACACAAGTGTGCGAAATTCCTCTAAAATAATTCTTTTTTTAAAAAAATTTTTTCTACAATAATGTGTAGCATCTGCGAAAGCAAAGAAGTTAGGTGTGGAATGAACAAAATCCCCCACTGATGAATGTTTTACTTTATGAATTAATACTATTTAGTTTTGCCTCATCAGTTTCTCTTCTTCGGCGCAGTTTCAACTCTTCGACAATCAAATCCTCAACCGATTCTTGATCATTGAAATTCACACCATATTGCTTGCCCTTGCCAAAAGGACGGCTCCAAATTATTTCACCATAAGCTCGTACCTCTCTAGTATCAAGAATAAAACGTAAATCCAAAGGAGAAGGATTAACACCTAAATCCACTTCAGTAAACATCTTCAAACCTCGTGGACTAATATCAAGCAAGTCAGCCATTGCCGTTTGCGCTTGATTGACTCTACCATCCTCATATACTGCAAAAGTCATTTTAACAGGCTCATCGAACTTAAATCGAAAGCCTTCTTGGCGTTTAAATTTCATATACCCACCCCAATACTATTCTAAACATCTAATTAGCTTGATTATGACACGATGCATGTTTTACATCTAGAGGGAATAAGTAACATATTTTACCCTATAAAGGACTAATTTATGACTACTTAAATGGTTCCCTTTATGTATGATATGAATTTCGTGTTTCGTTTTTCCCACAAAGAAAAGAGACCATCATTTGATGGCCTCATTAGATTGTCTAAATTTGTCCAGTGTTACCCTGACCGAATTGCTGTTGTCGATTGATGCGAATAACTTCCTTCCATGTATCGCGGAAATCCGTCACTAATCCCTCAACTTCTTCAATAATAGTGATATCACTTTGAATATTTGCCTCGACTAAGCGACGATTCATATATTCATAGAGAGCAAACATATTTTTTGATATTTCAATGTCCATATTTAATGTCGCCATAAGCTCACTAATAATTGATTGTGCTTTTTGAAGATTTGTATTTTTCTCTTGGAAGTTCTTTTCTTGAATTGCTAGTTTAGCCTTATGCAAAAACTTCAAACATCCATTATAGAGCATTAAAGTTAGCTCGCCAGGAGAAGCAGTGGTAACACTATTTTGTTTATACGCATTTTGTGCTGTTAAATTTGCTGCCAATAAAGGACAACTCCTTTGAAAGGTTACTTATTTACTATTTTAAACCATCTTACGAAGAAAAGCTAATCGGTAAATGTTAATTCTTTTTGTCATAATACATCCCGTCCATAACTCGAACATTTGAGTAAGGATTGAAGTACTGCTGTTCACTTTTTTTCGTTTTTTGTAGGTTTGCCATATCCTGCTTGACGGCGCTCATAACAGTAGCCAATCGTTCTTTAATCCCATTATCTAATTCAAGTAACGTTCGATGAATGCGGTTCTGCTCGTCGAATTTAAAGCCTTCTTGAACCAAATCTTCAATAATTTTTCCACGCTTATCCAACATACTATTGATGTTGTCAATGTATTCATCACGCTCTTCACCATTTGAATTATCACCCAAAAGCTTAAATAAATTAGCCGATACTTGTAATAATTGATCAATTAGTTGCATAACATTCTCCTACCTTGCTAATCAAAAACCTCACCCTGCTCCTTGTGTGAACATACCTGATTGCTGATTTGCCTTGTTTATGGCTTGTTCCATAGCTGTGAATTGCTTCCAATATCTAGATTCAATAGTTTCTAGTTTTTTCTTCCATGTGTCTATTCGACTTTCTGTATCAATTAAACTTTTACCGATAGTATACTGATTTTCTGTCATCGTAGAACGTCCAGCTTTTTTCTCAATATCAACCTGGAACGATTTCATTGAAGCACGTAATTTATCTACATAACCACGTGTATCAACTGTCTTACCATTTACTGTGTCTTCAGCTTTACCTTCACTATTTTTAAACAACATTTCTACTGCATCTGGGTTTTCTTCCAAAGCTTTACGTAATTTAGTTTCATTGATTTCCAATGTTCCGCCTTCATTATAGTTTTTAGATGTCGTAATACCTATACTAAAGAGCGAATTATATTTTTTGTCATCAATTGCTGGATTTGATTGATAGATTAAAGAACGCATATCTGATACGCCTTTTCGAATAAGAGTATCGTTTCTAAGTAAGCCACTTTTCGCTTTCTCTTCCCAAAGCTTAATTTCGCTCTCAGACATTTTTTCTTTTTGTTCATTTGTTAATGGTGTATAATCACGATACTTAGTTTCTTTTAATTGGTCATTTAAGTCTTTAATAAATCCATTATAAGTTGTGACAAAGTCCTTTATTTTATTCATCATTTCATCTACATTTGTTGTAGCTGTCATTGTAACAGCATTTGTAGTATTACCAGGAACAGTTACTGATTGTTTATATGTACCTAAATCAGATTCATCAACACCAGCAATACTACCATTTTGTATTTTATAATCTTGATAGGCAGCACTAAGTGTTGCTTCGGCGGCCGTTTTACGATCTAGAGCAGCAGTTTCATTTGCTTCAGCAGTATTTTTCAACTGTAATTTCCCGTTTTTTTCTACCTCAGCTGTTGCTACACTTTTAAAATTATCGAATTTGGTAGTCGAAAGCTGACGTAAAGCTTGTTTTTGCTCTCCGTTTAATGTGCTTAATTTACTTGCCAATGCTTTATCAGCTTCATCGGTAGATTTTCTCAAAGCATCAATTGAAGCGTTAAATTGTTCTTCAGATTGCCCAAGCATATTTTTGATTTTGCCTACTTCGTTAGAACTTAAGCTATTTATAAAGTTAGCACCTAATAATTCGTAAGTTTTTAACTCTGCAGCGCTCTTCATTTTTTCTAATGACGTATCATCTAAATCTTTCAATGTTGTAAACTGTTCTAAAGAAATTCCTGTTAGTTTTGTTTTTAAATCATCGGAAATTTCAGTTGGTGTAGCATTTTTCAGCCACGTTTTAAAGGCTGCATCAGAAGAAGTATCTGCATTTAAAGAGCGTAATTCGCTAATATTGGCATCTGTTAAGTTCATTAACAAATTACGATTTTTGATTTTATTATATGTTGTTTGCTGCTCTTCCGTTAATGTAGCGTTAGAAAAAACGGAATTAAATTTACTTTCATAATTTGTTTTAGCTGCATCGTAATCACCTATTGCAGCACTTTTTTTGTTAGCTAAATCAGTAAAATCTGTATTATTAGCAGCATTATTCCATTCATTCCATGCAGCATTATATTTATTTGCGATTGTAGAACCCTGATTAAATGTATCTTTTAAAGTTACATTGTATCCTGATACTGAGAAAGTGTTAGTTGTACGTTCAGTTGCAATCCCATTCACAGTGAAAATTGCATTTTTTCCTTCCGTTTTTTGAACTTTGCTTGGATCAGCAAAGCCTAAATTGTTAAAAATGTTTTGTCCATTAACAATTTGAATTTCGTCTTCACCCTTGATATCTCCAGTATTTTTTGTCGCAAATGAGAAACGACCATTTTCAAAAATAGCACTAATCCCTGCATTACTACTATTTACTTTAGTAATGAATTGGTCCACTGTCATATCCGCTGTAATTTCAATTTTTGTTGCCTCACTTGCTAGTTGTCCATTGCTTTGTATTGCTTTAAATTCTATTGTTCCTGTTGCACCTAAATCTGCCATTTTAGTAGAACCAACTGCATTTTTTTGGTCTCCAACCAAACGAGCAGCCGAAGCTAGCTGTGAAACACCTTCAATCGAAAGTGAGCCCGCTGCTTTTCCTGTTGCAGTTACTGAAACTAAATTAGAATTTGAACTAGTAGCAGTTTTAGAATTTAAATCTTTTAGTACTAAATTATCTGCAATATACGTATCAAATGTTTTAATTTTTGTATTTACACTACGATATGAGTCACGTTGCCATTCATACTTTTGTTTTTGTTGATATAGTTTATTTAAAGGTGCTCTTTCCGCAGACATTATTTTTTTTACTAACTCATCGATATCCATTCCGGATACTAAACCACCGACTCTATTTACCATTGTATTTTCCTCCTAAAGTTTCTTATATTTTTTCGTCTACAATCATGCCTAGTAACTTTTGCATCTCATAAAATGCATCTAAAAGTTTTTTTGGGGGAATTTCTTTTACAACTTCATCAGTCTGAACATCTACAACTTGTACAAAGTAACGATCTAAACCGTCATGGAGAACAAACTTAGAAGTATTATGATTTATGTGTAAAAAATCATTGATTGTGTCAACTGCCTGTTGCAATTTCTCTTTGGGAATTTGTTCTACACCAGTTCCTATTGAATTTTCTATAGATTGATCTTTTTCTACCGAATTTTCGGCAATTTTAGTTTCAGAGAGCTTAGAAATACTAGATGACTTAGTGACTGACTCATTTAATTGAGTTTCAATACGCATTATTATACCTCCTAAACTTTTCATATTCTTATAACTATTATCGGAAGTAAATAAGAATGTTTCACCTTTTACAGTAAACTACTTTTAATGATAGTTTTCTCATTATCACAATTATATGTGCCTCTGTACTCTAGCTTAAATCCAGCATTCCCTTCGACACACCTTATAAGACGGTTAGATTCGATGACACCTTCACAGTCTTTTTCATATATATCCATTAAACATTGCTTATGTTAAATTATTGTTGCCTACTTAGCATTCGAAGTTTAATGAGAGGATATGAGTGAATAGTATCTTTTAGTTTTTAAAATAATGTAATGTAATTATCGCTTATTACTAAAATGTGTATTTAACAGCGCATTCCGTTGCAGGAGGGGCTTTTCGAAGGCGTGGTGTAAGCCCATAGCTGTAAATTTAAGCAAAGTGTACTCCTTTTAAAAAATTGATATAGATAAATGCCATTTTCTTTGAAGGGAGTATTTTTATGACGACACGAAAAATGTATAGATACTCAGAAAGTTATTGAATCATTCGTCCTGAAAGAGTGGATGAAATCGTAAAGGAAGCTGGTTTTATCAAAAGGAAGCATCTTGTAACAGCTAGTGATTTTATTTACTTTTTTAATGTTCATGGTAATTTAGCAGATAGTATGATTCAAGATCTATGTACAAAATTACTATCAGAACAAGATTAAGGGCAATCGTGTTTTTTTAGTAATACTAAATTTAATTTGATTCCTGATTGTTCACCTTGATAGACAGCCTAAGGTAAACATGTTTTACCTACTTCTTTCAACTTCATAACCAAGTTGATTCTTGGGTAATTCTTACACGAATTACACTGAAAACAATAATATAATTGAACGCACGTTAAGACGATTTTTTTGATATACTTGAATGTTTGTTGATTAATATTGATGTCTCAACTTGAACAACAAGTGTTCTCGCAATTCCACCTGTACATTGAAAGCTTTTAAAGTATGTTGGCTACAATGTTCCTTTTTATTCGAAATTCAATAGTAAATTTAAAAGGCATGAATTCGGTAAAATACCGAATTCATGCCTTCACAGTAGTTCTCAAATGTTTATTATTGTAATAATTGAAGAACGCCTTGTGGTTGTTGGTTAGCTTGAGCTAGCATAGATTGTGCAGCTTGCATTAAGATATTGTTCTTAGTGAAGCCCATCATCTCTTTAGCCATATCTGTATCACGGATACGAGACTCAGAAGCAGTTAGGTTTTCTGCTGAAGCACCTAAGTTGTTAATTGTATGTTCTAGACGGTTTTGTGCAGCACCTAATAGAGAACGTCCTGCTGATACTTTTGCAAGTTCTTTATCGATTAAATCAATAGAATTAGTTGCATCAGCAAAAGTATCTACTTTAAGAGTAGCTGCTTTAGTTCCATCTGCAACAGTAGTTAAATCGATACCAGCTGTTTTAAAGTCGAATTCCATTTTTTGGTCTTTGTTTGCTCCAACTTGGAAAGTAACTTTGTCAGCAGTACCATTCAATACTTTTTTCGTGTTGAACTCTGTAGTATCTTTAATACGTACGATTTCTTGGTTTAACTGATCAATTTCATCAGAAATCGCTTTACGATCTTCAGTTACGTTTGTGTCGTTTGCTGCTTGTACTGTAAGTTCACGCATACGTTGTAAAATAGAGTGTACTTCGTTTAATGCACCCTCAGTAGTTTGAATTAATGAGATACCGTCTTGAGAGTTTTTAGAAGCCATTTCTAAACCGCGGATTTGACCACGCATTTTTTCAGAGATAGAAAGACCAGCAGCGTCGTCGCCAGCACGGTTGATTTTGTAACCTGAAGATAACTTCTCAAGGTTTTTAGAAGCTGAAGCGTTGTTAAAAGCTAAGTTACGGTGTGTGTTTAAAGCTGAAATGTTGTGTTGAATTCTCATTTGGAATTCCTCCTTGAATGTTTGTTTTTGTTATTCCACATCCGTGTGGAATTTCGGATTAGGTAGTATGTACTTCCTGCACCTTACAATCTATATATCGTAATTAGTTGGCAAAGTTTAATAGTTTTTTTAAAGTTTTTTTAAAGTTTTTTTATTTTTTTTATGTAATAGATTCCTAGTATAAAATAATAGCTAAGGCATATATTATTTATTTTTTCTTTAATTGCTCTAAGAAGCTTGCTGTTGTAGAAAGAGCTTCTTTATTTTGAGCTTGAATGGCTTCAAAAACTTCATAACGGTGTACTTTAACTGTTTTTGGTGCAACAATGCCTATTTTTACTTGCTCACCTTCGACAGCGAGTATTTTAATTTCAATTTGATCGCCAATCATAATAGATTCATCTTTTTTACGCGAAAGTACTAGCATTATTTCGCACTTCCTTCCAATGATTGCATTGGGAAGCGTAATGGGTAGGATTTATTATCTTGAAGAACGATTTGTTTACCGAGTTTTTTATCCATATTTATAATTAACGGTGCAAGTAGATTAATAGTAGATTCTTGAAATGTTTCTTTCATTGTAACAATAGCGTACGTAAGAACATCCTCTTCTTTTTCAATATGTAGTTGCTCACGATCATCTTCACTTATGTCAAAGCTATAATCTTTTTTAAAGGCAAAAGGATATGCGACCACAAAGCCAATTTCTGCATTATCAACAGATTGTAGTATTGCTAAAGGAAGATCTGCATCGACAGGTAGTAATACGAAGTTTTTTTCGTTCTCTAATCCAAGTAAACCATGTTCGAACGTTAAGATATCCTGTTCCACAATTTCGATTTCTCCTAAAAATTTAGTAACAATTTTCATTTTATACGCTCCTTTAAATGATGACATCGATGTTAACATCTGGTCTCTGTACCATTGTACCAGTTACTTTTCCTGGTGTGTATTCATGAATTGGTTTGTTTACCTTTGCGTCAATAATTGGCTCTCTACGTTCGATATTGACATCTGTCGTACCTGGTGTATAGTCGATTTTCACTGATCCTACAGATGGGACAAATTTAACGTTGAATTGCACACGGTGTGGACCATGGTTTTGTTTAGCAATATTTTGGATTATTGCACGGCCTTGTCCTTTCCCAGAGTTCTCCATTATTTGATGCCCTTCTCTCGCTCTTCTCGCCATTCCCTTCAGAACCTCTTGTTTACCTTTTTCTGCATAGTTTGCGCTAGATTCAAGAGGACCGATCAAACCTAAATCGCGTCTTGCCTGTGAAGAATCAATTTTCAAAACACCTCTTGTCGTATTGATATCTATGAGAGCGGCTGGTTGTTCAATATGTTGTGAAGCTTTTGGCTGTTCAATATGCTGTTGTGGTTTAGCAATATGAAGATCTATCTTCGCATCTGTTGTTTGAATTTGGATTTGCGGGAGTCTCATCTATACATCTCCTTTCAAGAAAAGCGTCTGAACAGAATGTCCAAACGCTTTTGATTATTAGCGGATAAAATCCACAAGGGTTTGTTGAATAATTTTAGCACCAACTGAAAGTGCAGCTTGGTGAATTGATTCATGCGTAACCATCTCTGTAATAGCTTTTGAATAATCAACAGACTCATTATCTCTCAGTTGCTTTGTAACGTTAACCTCACGAATACTTAAACGATTTTCCATCATCTCTACACGATTTTGACGGGCACCGACATCAGCCTGTGCTTCTAGAACTTTGTTATGCATAGCTGTAATATCATCATTTGTACTTGATGATGAAACACCACCAAGCATAGCTCCAATCTCAGGCCCGGTTACGTTTGGATTACCAAGCAAATTAGAAATTTTACCCATCATATCATCTATATTTTTAAATATATCTTTTCCTGGGGTATTTACTTGAATTTGAATATCATCATATATTTCTATATTTACAGCTTTATCTGCAGCGTTAAGGTTAGGATTGATTTCCTTCCCTCCGCCTGTTGCGGGTGTAAATAAAGGTTGATTTGTATTCGTTCCACTAAATATATAGCTACCTGCTACGTTTGTATTACCAACATCCTGAATTTGTTGGCGAATTTGGTCTATTTCCATTTTAATTTTTTCTCGTTCTTCAGATGTATTTGTATCATTTGCTGCTTGAATAACAAGCTCACGTACTCGCTTCATTTGTTCGCCAACCTGGTTAAGGGATTCATCTGTAGAATCTAACCAACTATTTGCTGTAATCATATTGCGAGTGTATTGTTCTACTTTTGCTAAATCGCGGCGATAGCCCATACCTTTTACTGCGATTACTGGATCGTCTGATGGTCGAGAAATTTTTGAGCCAGAGGCAAGTTGATCTTGAAGCTTGGACATTTTGCCATAGCTATTATTTAAATTTCGTAGCATGTTACTTGATAACATTGATTGTGTTACGCGCATTTTATAAAAACTCCCTTCTTATAGTCGGAGAGTGACTTCTCCAGTAATTCCTTCTAAAAGTAATCAATTATTGTTATAGTCCAACTCGGCCCATACCATTAATAATTTTGTCTAATGTTTCATCCACAACTGTAATCATACGGGCATTTGCATTATACGCTTGTTGGAAAGTTATCATATTTGTCATCTCTTCATCTAAAGAAACGGAGCTCATAGCATCACGGCTTTTTGACACCATCAAACGCTGAGATTCAAAAGTTGCAGCTAGACGAAGGGCTTCTTCACCGTCTACACCAACTTTTCCTATGATTCCTTGATAAAACGATTGCAAAGTTGCATTTCCAATAGATGCATACAATTTATGTTGCATATTCGCAAGCTCGTAAGCATGTTTACCGTCCCCTTCTTCCGTTTGCCCAGAAGATGCGGCTATCAGATTTGGATTATCTTTAATAGCCTCATTAAGTTTAATACCACCTGCACCAGAACCTACAAAGAACACTCCTCCATTAGTAGAAGGCTTTGTAATGTTTCCATTTGAATCTTTTTCTTCTAATGTAAAGCCTTTTGCATGCAGGTCATTAAATTCTTGAATAAAGGCATCGGCTAGCTGGTCTAATTTTTTTAATGTCTCAGGATAGTAGCCCTTTGTATCACCATTTGCACTTTGATAGCCATAGGAATTAACTAGAGATAGGAATTTTCCTTTTGATGCTTCAAAGTCCTGTTGTTTAATCGCAGTTTGTGAGGTAGTTACAGTCCCCGCTTCATGAGCTTCTAAAGATGCAACCCCTGTTAACTGCAACTCAGAGAATACATTTGAAATGTCATCTCCTGTCACCTTACTACCTTTACTCCCCATTGCAGTGAATTGAGCAAAATCTTTTCCATTTACTAAGTCTCTGACAACTCCAGTAGCGTCCTTATATGTAATTTTCAAACTACCTTCAGCAACTTCAGATGCAAGACCACCTGAAGGAACACGCTCGATAGAAACCGGGATATATTCATTTAGCTTATCAACTAAAACATCCCGCGCATCATACAAGTCATTTGGCACGTGTCCACTTGGTTCAACTTCTTGAATTTGTTTATTAATAGCCGCAATTTGCTTTATAATCGTGTTAATTTGCTTAGTAGATACATCAATCTCGTTCCCAAGATTACCTTGAATCATCTTTAATTGTTTATCCTGATAGTTTAAGGATTCTGCTAAATGCTCTGCACGGCCAATAGCAACCTTACGTGATGCCGCATCTGCAGGCTTGCTCCCAACATCTTGAAGCCCTTTCCAGAACTGTTCGAATGCTTTATCTAAACCAAACTCAGAAGGCTCATTCATAACATCTTCCATTTGAGAGATGGCCTTTGTTCTGGATTCCCAATAGCCAAATTTATTTGTTTCTTGACGATATTGGCGATCAATAAATTCATCACGAATACGTTGAATTGATCCAGTTTCAACCCCAGTTCCAAGATGCCCTGGATAGACAGGCTGATTTAAGCCTGCTGTTGGAAAACCAGGAGTTGCTTGCATATTTACTCGTTGGCGAGTAAAACCTAATGTATTTGCATTGGAAATATTATGTCCTGTTGTGTATAAAGCTGTTTGTTGTGTAAATAAACCACGTTTACTAGCTTCTAAGCCCATAAATGTTGAGCGCATTCTTTTTCCTCCTTTAGTAACCGTTTTTCAGCAATTGATTTCTTAAAAACTATGCTTGAGAATCGAAATATGATTTTTTTGCCATTGTATTTGTGCCACGAACCTCACTGCCAGAGTAGTTCATTTGCTCAGTACGAGGTCGTAAAGTATCCATTGTGAGATTGACAAATTGTAGCGACTGGAACACTAGTTTTTGATTTTGATCATTTTGTTTTTTTAAGTCGTTGATTATTTGCAATAATCGATTGCGAACTGCTGAGAGCGTGTCTTTGTCAGTCTGTTGCTCAGCAGCCTCGATGACATCAGCAACAGTTGTTTTGTCAGTTGAAGCAAATCCTTTTGCTTCAAGGTAGTCCGTTACCTGTTTCTGACGCTGTTGCTCGAGCTTATCGATGGCCGCTACATGCGCCTGCTCATCCTTGAGCATTTGGTCCAGTGCTTCGATATTCCCAACTGTAATGATTTCAGTTTTTTTTATGGCTAGTTCAAGTAAGCTTTTATGCATTCTTTCTAGCTTTGTTAATGTAGAACAGATCGCTTCTATAGACATTTTGCTAAGCACCCTTTCTGATATTCCTTAGAAACGATAATATTTCAGCATATCTTCTGCAACTTTGCGAGCGTCCACTTTGTATTCACCAGAAGCGATATCTTCTTTTAATTTTTTTACGCGTTCTGCACGCTCTGTGCTGTATGTTGAAACCCCTTGCATCTCCTGTGCAGCCTTTGAAATTTCAATTTTATCTGCGAAGGATGCTTTATTAGTATCTGATTTTACATTGCGCACCTGATTTTTATAGGCGTTCACTGCATTAATCCCATAAGATGTAATTTTCATTTTATACCCCCCTATCTAAAAAGCTTATCTTCCTATTATTTCGGATTGTCTCACATAATGTTAAGTTTTCAAATATAAAAAAGTGTGCTAATTTTGTTTAAAATTAACACACTTTGAGCCTTTAGCGTTTTCGTTCTGCGTGATATGTTACACGATCACGTTCTGCCACACTGTCTCGGAACTCCTTCGCCGCTTCAAATGTACGTAGCTCCGACTTCAATTCATCCTGACATTTTGTACATAGCTTGCCTTTTGTCGTTAGATGACCACAGTTATCACATGGATAGCCAAGATTAGGGAACATTGCAGTTTGTAAGCGCCCCTTGCGTACCCATTTATACAATAGCTCTTCTTCAGCTCCTGTTGCCTCAACAATACGCTCTACTGTCGCCGCACGGTTTTCACGTTTACGTAAAAAGCGATAAACGATTTGATATAAATCCTCTTCAGATTGAGCACATTTATGACATACTTCTCTGACCCCTATATAATTAAAAAACTCATTACATTTCGGACAATTACGAACCTCTGCCATCTACTATTCCTCCTCTTAAATCAATTTCGCCTTGGCGTAATTGTAGCTGTCGCTTTGCTTTCGCTACAGATAAACAATGCGTCCGGATTTTGAATTGTGTCCACACAATTCAAAATCCGTGACATACGCCGGAGGCATTATCTTCATTTGTATAAAGATAATAACAGCTAAATAAATCTTATAAACTCGTAAACTATTATACACAATGCATTAACATTTTCATCCATTAATTAATGTGAAGCTTTTGACACTTCTAGCACCCGCATTCATTAAAATCACGGTGGCATGCTGCAATGTAGTCCCTGTCGTTTTTATATCGTCAAAAAGAAGATATTCTTTATGCTCTACATGCGCTTCAGTCATCAGACGGAAAAGGGGAGCTGCTTGGGTTCGTTGCTCTCTATTTTTGGAGCTTTGTGTTTCTGACGTTGTCTTTTCTAAAAGTTGTACAAAAGGAATAGTAGCGGCCTTTAATAGCTCCTCCATATGCGAAAAGGTACGTTCCCTTTGCTTAAGGGGATGCATAGGAATCGGAATTATGGTTGCATTTTCATGTTTCAATCGTGCATGTAGCTCCTGCCGAAATACTTTAGCAAGTGCGACATCCTGAAGAAATTTATATTGATGCAAATAATCCTTCATCGCATCGTTATATTGGTAAAGTGCTGTTGCTGTTGAGGAATGTTCAAATCGAGCTGAACACCTATCACAGATGGTAGGTTGAAATTGTTTAGTTAAAAGTATTTTCCATGATATTGCTGATTGCAAAGGCTGTGAGCATAATAAGCAAAGTGTTTCAATTTTATTCATTGTGAAAATCCTTTCTTATTATAATAAAGAATTTTAGTACGCGCATCATCCATTTCAGTCGTAATACCATGATGAAAAAATACGACGTCTCCATCTGCAAAATCAGCATTTCGTCCAACTCGCCCAGCGATTTGAATAAGTGCACTTGAAGTGAAAATTGTTGATTCTGCCCCAATAACCGCGACCTGAACATTCTTTATCGTAATTCCTCTTTCTAAAATGGTCGTTGTCAGTAAACCTGGAACTTCTTCATGGCGTAGTTTAAGCACTTTTTCTTTACGCTCAGGATCTTCAGCATGCACCGCCATGATGCTTCCATCTAATAACTGAAAAAGTGGCGTAGCTATTTTCATTAATTCTACTTTCGGAAAAAATAATAGAAAAGGCTCTTTGCGTACAAGGCGCTCCTCTGTCCATTGTTTAAGCTTGCGTGGAATTTTTCCTCGCTTTAAGCTTTTTTCATAGCTCCATAGGGGATTAAATCGAGGGACTGGTAATGGACGATTATGATAGCGCTTTGGGATAAATGAATAGCTTTCATTTTGGTACTGAGTCAGTAATTTATGCGAAGGTGTTGCTGTAACCAACATTATTGGTGCGTTTGCAGTTTTGGCCTTTTGCACAGAGCTTTGTAAGGTTTCATCAAATGTATAGGGAAATGCATCAGCTTCATCAACAATCATGACATCAAACGCTCGTTCAAAACGATAAAGCTGATGAGTTGTGGCCAACACAAGCTGTGCATAGCCATCCTGCTTTGGTGATCCACCATATAGTGCATGGATCATCGTTTGCGGAAAAACTGTTTGAAAACGTGGATATAACTCTAGCACGACATCTGTACGCGGCGTAGCGATACATACCCGTAAGCCCTGCTCTAACGCATAATGCACAGTTGGAAAAAGCAGCTCTGTTTTTCCTGCCCCACATACAGCATGGGTAAGATGAGAACGTTTTGCTTTAACACTTTCTAGCATTTCATTTGCCGCCTGCTGTTGAAGCACTGTAAATTGCCCTGCCCATTTGAGTGAATGCTTTCTTGTTCTAATTGCACGAGGGCCTGTCCAAATCATCAATTGCGTACAGCTACTCACTCTCCCGATATTCAGACAATGTCTGCAATATACGCATTGCTTCTGGCATTTTGAACAATCAAATGTTGTGAATTGCTGAGGATTCTCATTATGGCAACGATTGCATTTTAGATGTGGTTCTTTTTGAATTCCTTCTATTACATGAATATATTTGCGATTAATTGATTTCTCGATATCTTCCTTTGAAAATGGGGCGTGCTCCTTTAACCAAATACGTCCTTCATGAAAATCTCGTAATGCAGGTGGCAACATCCAGCCTTTGTATTTCATTGTTTCGCTCCTTTCGTATGGGTGATTTTTATCAGTGATGTTCAAGATTTACCGGCGATTCTCCGCTTCACCCGGCAATAAAATAAAAAACAGCCTCTACAAATTTACTGTAGAGACTGTCTCACTTAAGATTATTTTTTTGTCCAGCCTAGTCCCATTGCGCCCTCACCTAAGTGTGTGCCAATGACAGGACCGAAATAGCTTAATTTAAAATTAACGTTCGGGTAGGTTGCTGCTAGTTGTGCTAACCATTCTTCTGCTTCAGCCTCGCAATTGGCGTGAATCACGACAGCTTCCAGTGCTTCATACTTTTGAACATCCTCAGCTAGTAGCTCCTCCGCACGCTTTAATGCTTTTTTACGCGTACGAATTTTTTCAAAAGGTACAATAACCTTGTCAACAAAATGAAGTACCGGCTTTACTTGTAATAAGCCGCCAATTAATGCCGCTGCTGAAGACAGACGTCCCCCACGTTGTAAGTGCGCTAAGTCATCTACAATGAAGTAAGCACGAATTGATTGCTTCATGTCCGCCAATTTAGGAAGAATTTCTTTTGCAGAAAAGCCCTGAGCCGCCATTTCAGCCGCTCGTAAAGCATAAAAACCCTGTACCGCACAGGATATTTCACTATCAAAAGTGTACACATCAATGCCTTCAACCATATCGCCTGCTTGAATTGCACCTTGATATGTTCCACTGATTCCACTTGATAAATGAATAGATATTACTTCATCATACTCTTTTGCCAGTTCTTCAAAAAGAGAGGCAAATTCTCCAATTGGGGGCTGCGTTGTTTTTGGGAATTCTTTTGCCCCGCGTACTTTATCATAAAATTCAGATGCTGTGATATCTACTTCTTCTGCAAATAGTTGCCCTGAGATATTTACACTTAACGGAATCATATGAATGTTTAAGCGTCCTCGTTCCTCAGCCGAAATATATGCAGTACTATCTGTTACGATTGCTGTCCTCATCCATGTCCACTCTCCTATTCTACTTAGTTTACAATCAATTGCGCCTCTGCGCAATTGTAGCTGACGCTTTGCTTTCGCTACAGAAGACATTTGTTGCTGCCGCTTCGCTTTCGCACAAATAAAAAAAATGTTGCTGCCGCTTCGCTTTCGCACAAATAAAAAAGTTGTTGCTACCGCTTTGCTTTCGCTACAGATAAAAAGAAATGAATATGAAATGAATTACGAGAATGTCGAATTGGAGCGAGTACACTCCCATCTTTCATCATTCTAGACATCTGCTAAATTATTAGATTTAGCATCCATTTCACATTCATTTTCTATGTATAGTACCTTTAGCAAAACTAATACACCAAAGGTTTATCTTCATTCAATTAATCATTCTTTTAAATAAATAAAGGCTCATCACCTAACTTTGGGGTTGATTTCTGTTCCAGCTAGGCAAGTCCAATGAGACGTAGGGCGTGCTTCTTTTTGCCTTCGTTCCTCTATTTAGCTCGCTCTTGACGCTAATCTCAGAAAATCACCAACCTCAATTCTTAGTGATGAGCCTGAATGAAGATATCCTCATTTTTATTTGCCAGTGCTTGATTTTGTGTCATCTCCAGTATAGAAGACGCTAGTGACCTTCCAGTGCCCATCTTCTTTGACGAATACTGTAACTTGTTGTCCTGCACTTTCATGTTTCACATTTGTTGTAGTTTGTACTAAATGCAATGTTACATTTGAATAGACCTGTGCTTCATTTTCGCTATATTTTATAATCGTAGTATCTTTAGCATCTCGTTTAACGTCAGACTGTTTAAATACTTCTGTCGTGTAATTTTTTTCTTCTTCATAATTGAAACCTTTTGGATTCTTCGAAAGTGTTTGCATATAACGATCAATTTCTTTTGAATTGAAAGCTGCATTATATTCATTAAAGGCTGCTAATATCGCTTTTTCTTCTTCAGCAGGAATATTTTCTGCCTTTGTTATTTTTCCACCATTCATTTCAAAACCAACAGTTCCATCATCAATGATTTTTTGTCTTTCTTCTGCACTCATTTCATCTTTTTTATTACCACAGGCAGTTAACATTAATGCAGTTAACATTAATAAGGTAAAAACTGCTAGAAAACTTTTCTTTAACATCAAAAAACCTCCCGCGCATATTGTAGCATATAAATCCCGTTGTAGGAATTTTGTTGTGCATTTTCAACATTTAGGTGTTACATCTTCCTTATGACGCCCATGGTTTTAAAATGTTGCACTAAATCAATAATACCTGCATTCATCTCGCCAACTATAGCGTTGGGAGACTCCTCTGATAGTAGTTAAATGATCACTTATGTATAAATTGTTACATATTTATATTTGCTAATGTCGGTTGTTTTAATAGATGTGAATATTACAGGAGTCTTCTGTAGACAATGCTATATTTTCGCATACTAAAAAAACTGCTTTAAAAACTACTAAATAATATAGTAGCCTTTAAAAACAGTCTATCAATTATGCCTCGGCATAATTGCGTCAGGAATCGGCTTTGTTCCTTTCCGATTCCGTGACATCCGCCGGAGGCTTCAACTTCTTTCAGTTCTGCTGAAAGAAGTAATTTAATGTATACTATTAGCGTACTTCAACCCAGCCATTTTTGATAGCTGTCACAACAGCTTGTGTACGGTCGTTTACATTCATTTTTTGTAAAATGCTTGAAACGTGGTTTTTAACTGTTTTTTCAGAAATGAACAGTGTCTCACCAATTGTACGGTTAGATTGTCCATCCGTTAATAATTGTAATACTTCACATTCACGTTTTGTTAGTAAATGGAATGGGCGACGAATTTCTGTTTGATGGAAGTTACCTTTATTTTCATGCTCAGAAAGACGACGGAATTCCGCTACTAAATTTTTAGTTACTTTTGGATGTAAGTAAGATCCACCATTCGCAACGACTTTAATGGCTTCAACAATTTCGTCAGCATCCATTTCTTTTAGCATATAGCCAAGTGAACCAGATTTTAGCGCGTGTGTTACGTATGTTTCATCATCATGAATAGATAACATAATAACCTTCGCATCTGGGAATTCATTAATTAAATCTGCCGTTGCCTCTACTCCATTTTTCCCCGGCATATTAATATCCATTAGTACAACATCTGGTTGATTTTCAGCATATAAAGAAACCACATCTGCACCATCGTCACCTTCTGCTACCACATCAAACGTATCTTCAAAATCTAAAATACGTTTTACTCCTTCGCGGAATAGTTGGTGATCGTCTACAATAATAATCTTCGTCATTTGTCTTTACCCCCTAAATTTCTCCAACAATCATTTTACTATACTTCTAACGGAATTTTAAATAATACCGTCGTACCTCGATTGATCTCACTTTTAATTGAGATTGTACCACCCAAAATTTCGATACGTTCTTTCATACCTAAAATCCCAAAGGAATGTTCTTTAACCTTCTGTGGATCAAAACCTATGCCATCGTCCTTTATAACGATATTTACGGAATCTTTCAACCACTCAAGTTTCACCCAAATATCCTTACATTTCCCGTGCTTCATGGCATTTGTAACACACTCTTGCACTAAACGGAAAATAGATACTTCATAGTTTGATGGTATACGTTTTTCGTTGCTTCTCGATTGGAAATGAACGTCAACACCAGGATTATATTCAGTCACTGTCGATAAGTATTTTTTTAATGTCGGAACAATTCCCAAATCATCAAGTGCCATTGGTCTTAAATCATAGATGATCCGTCGCACCTCTGATAATGCATTTCGTACCGTTTTCTTTAAATCAGCCATTTCAGCCAAAGCATATTCAATGCCCTTTTCACGATACGTTCTGTCTATTAAATCAGTGCGCATTAGTACATTTGCTAGCATTTGAGCAGGTCCATCATGAATTTCCCTAGATAGACGCTTGCGCTCCTCTTCTTGTGCTGCAATAATACGTATACCAAAATCTTGTTTCATTTTTGCTTGTTCAAGTGCTAAACCAACATTTTTTAAATCTGAAGTTAAGTAATTCAAAACGACATTTACTTGATTGACAATATGATCCGCACGTTCAATCGTATCGAGTAACGCTCTTAATCTTCTCTCTAAATCATCTCTTTTATCACGGAGCTGCTTTTCTTGTGTTCTAATAACTGAGAGCTTCACTTGAAAATCTTGTGCAGTTTCATACGCTTCTCTAACTTGTTCTTCGGTATAATTATCAAAAGCTTTACTCACCAACACAAGTCTTTGCTTAGCAAGCTGTGTACTTTTTTCTAAAGCATCGCCTTCATCAATAACAATTGAAACTTGTTTTCGAACAATTTCTAGCTCTATTTTCATATCTTCGAAGCTTCTTCGGCTTTGTTCGCTTATAATAAAGATATCATCTTTTGAGCTCATGATTGTTTCTAACATTCGATTAAATATGTCATCAAGCGACTTTAAATCGAAGGTATCATTTGAAAACATAGTATACTCCCCAGTCTAATGTCTTATGATTACTTACTATTTCAATAGACCAATTACATAGTCTACACCTATTATAGCATCCCCATGTTAAAATTTAATGCTTTTTCTTTATGAAAATTATAGAATAGAACTCTACCTTAAAGGAGATTGATACTGATGAGAGAAAACTATTTAACAGTAAAAGGATATGGAGAAAGTGAAATTGTTATTTCAAAATCTCGCTTCCTTACTTATATAGAACGTGTAGAAACGGAAGAGGATGCAATTTCTTTTATTGAACGCATAAAAAAAATGCATCATAACGCAACACACAATTGTTCAGCCTATATTATTGGGGAGCATGACCATATACAAAAAGCCAATGATGACGGGGAACCTAGTGGCACGGCTGGCGTCCCTATGTTAGAGGTCCTAAAAAAACAGGGGTTAAAGGATACGGTCGTTGTCGTTACACGTTACTTTGGTGGCATTAAGCTTGGCGGTGGCGGTCTTATTCGTGCGTACGGAAAAGCGACAACAGAAGGTTTACTTGCTGCACAGATTGTCGAACGCAAGCTACATCATCTTATGAAAATTACCGTTGATTACACATGGCTTGGCAAAGTTGAAAATGAAATTCGAGGTTCTTCGTATACTTTAGAGGAAATTCGCTATTTAGAAGGCGTCGAAATTATTGTATCCGTGTTAAAAGAGGAAGAAGAACAGTTCCGAAACTGGGTAACAGAAATGACAAACGGACAAGCAAACATTACTTTCGAGAATGCGCAATTTATTGAATTTTTTGTGAGATAAATAGTTTTAATTGCCTAAACAAAATATGCATAGTATAATTCTAACGTTAAGCTAATTTTATCAACTGCATATTATTACTTGTATATGAATAAAATTTAGTTTTATCGTATTATAATCCCCATAACTTAGAGGAGAATATAAATGAAAAATAAAGCTACTAAAAAGTACAAAAAAAGGTCTTCTAAAGCTTCCTTAATTATAAAAGTTTCTCTACTTCTCATAGCTAGTTTAGCAATTTGTGTAACTGCTTATGGTGTTTACCTTACTAAACAAGTGGAACATGCCGCAGACTCAGCACATGAAAAATTAGAAGGCCGCGAAGTCTCTGCACTCCGTGAAACTAAAGTAGAGCCAATACATGATAATGTATCTATCTTATTTGTCGGTGTTGACGATAGTGATAATCGTGGGCAAGGTTCTGATCATTCACGTTCCGATGCACTAGTTTTAGCTACATTAAATAATAAAACTCATACAATTAAAATGCTAAGTATTCCTCGTGATTCTTACGTTTATATTCCTAAAGTAGGATATAAAGATAAAATTACTCATGCACATGCTATGGGTGGTACACTGACAACAATCAAGACAGTTGAAAATTTATTAGATATTCCAATTGACTATTATGTACGCATGAACTTCAATGCTTTTATTGATGTAGTCGATGCATTAGGCGGCATTGAAGCTGAAGTACCTTATGCTTTACATGAATTAGACGAATTCGACAAGTTTACAATCAACCTGAAACCAGGTATGCAGCATTTAAACGGTAGTGAAGCACTTGCACTAGCAAGAACACGTAAACAAGATAGCGATATTGAACGTGGTAAACGTCAACAAGAAATTCTTTCAGCAATTATCACAAAAGTCGCTTCCGCTAGTTCTATCACAAAATACGATGATGTCATTAAGGCACTTGGTAATAACATGAAGACTGATATGACATTTGATGAAATGAAATCCTTCTTATCTTATTTATCAGGTGGTGTACCACGCATTGACACATTAACATTAGATGGTTCTGATGATATGTCTACTGGTATATATTACTATCAATTAAATCAAGAATCTGTTAATGAAATATCAGAAACTTTGAAAAACCATCTTGGCTTAGATAAAACTTCATCAAGCCTTACAAACAACGATACTGATTCTGATAGTGATTCAAGTGAAGAAACTTCCGTAAATTAACTAGCTCAATAAATCTTATAGCCTTTCCACTTTCAAATCGTGGAAAGGCTTTTTTTATGAAATCATATTAGACAGATAGATCATTCAGATAAATTATATAGCAAAAGCAACTTTCATCTACAGGCACAGTGCCTAGCTTCTCAAAACGTTCTTGCTTGAACGTTCTATCTTCCAAGGATATCTCTGCTTCTAGCGGGTACTTGCTTTCCTTTCGCGAGTATTTGCTTCTCTCCCGCGAGTATTCTCTTCCCTTTCGCGAGTATTCCTCTGCCCTCCGCAAGTATCCGCTTCCCTTCGCGAGGATATTCTCATGCCCTCCGTGAGTATTCCTCAACCTTTCGCGAGTATTCCTCTTCCTTCCGCGAGTATTCCCTTTCCTTTCGCGAGTATTCGCTTTCCTTTCGCGAGTATTCGCTTCTCTTCCGCGAGTATTCCTCTTCCTTCCGCGAGTATTCCTCTTCCTTCCGCGAGTATTCCTCTTCCTTCCGCGAGTATTCCTCTTCCTTCCGCGAGTATTCCTCTTCCTTCCGCGAGTATTCCTCTTCCTTCCGCGAGTATTCCACTGCCTTCCGCGAGTATTCCACTGCCTTCCGCGAGTATTCCACTGCCTTCCGCGAGTATTCGCTTTCCTTTCGCGAGTATTCGCTTTCCTTTCGCGAGTATTCGCTTTCCTTTCGCGAGTATTCGCTTTCCTTTCGCGAGTATTCGCTTCTCTTCCGCGAGTATTCCACTGCCTTCCGCGAGTATTCGCTTTCCTTCCGCGAGTATTCCTCGACCTTCAGCGAGTATCCGCTTCCCTTCGCGAGGATATTCTCATGCCCTCCGTGAGTATCCGCTTCCCTTCGCGAGAATATTCCCATGCCCTCCGCGAGTCTGCGAGTATCCACTTCCCTTTCGCGGGTATTCCCATGCCTTCCGCGAGTATTCGCTTTCCTTTCGCGAGTATTCTCTTCTCTTCCGCGAGTATTTCGCTTTCCTTCCGCGAGTATTCCTCTTCCTTCCGCGAGTATACTCTCATGCCCTCCGCGAGTATCCGCTTCCCTTCGCTAGAGTATCCTCATACCCTTCGCGAGGGTATTCCCATGCCTTCCGCGAGTATTCTCTTCCCTTTCGCTGGTATTCTCACGCCCTCCGCGAGTATCCTATTCCCCTCGCTAGAGTATCCGCTTCCCTCCCGCGGTTATCCCTCTAAAATCGCCCTAAAAAATGTCGACAAAAAAAGCAATCACACAAAAATGTATGATTGCTTTCACTTTATTATTTATTAAATATCCGTACAAAATTCAATAACGGCTTATAGTTTTTACCTGCTAGTCCGATGACTTCAACAAATATTTCAATGGCTGTTAAAATAACTGCAACTAGTAAAATCGCACCCCATACTTTCGCCATTGAGAAGATGATGGCTGCTAAACCAAACATGATGGCAATCCCATAAATAATGAGTACTGTTTGACGATGTGTGAAGCCCATATCTAGTAAACGGTGATGTAAGTGTGATTTATCTGGGTCAGACCATTTTTTCTTCATACGCACGCGACGTACAATCGCAAAGAATGTATCAGAAATCGGCACACCTAGTATGATAACTGGGATAATTAATGAAACGACTGTAACATTTTTAAATCCAAGCAACGCGAGCACTGATATCATGAAGCCAAGGAATAAGGCTCCTGTATCACCCATGAAGATTTTCGCTGGGTGGAAATTGTAAAATAAAAATCCAAATGTTGATGCTGCTAAAATGGCTGCGATTGCTAAAACAAACATATTCCCCATAATAATTGCCATGATAGCTAAAGTAATAAGGGCAATCGTTGAAACACCTGCCGCTAGACCATCTAAGCCATCGATTAAATTAATGGCATTTGTAATTCCAACAATCCAAAGAATTGTCAAAGGGATACTTAGCATTCCAAAATTTAACTCACCTACAAATGGCAAGGTAATCATATCAATTTGAATGCCACCTACAAAAATAACGATAAGTGCCGCAATAAGCTGGCCAACTAATTTTGCCTTTGCGGAAATTTCACGCATATCATCTACGACACCTGTTGCTACGATAATGCAAGCACCAATAATAATTGCAAGTAAAAAATTACTACCATTTTCATTGATTATCAAAATCGGCTGAAATATAGCTACAGCTATTAAAAAAGAAAGGAAGATCGCCAATCCCCCAAGTCTTGGCATAATTCGTGCATGTACTTTTCGGTAGTTCGGTGCGTCGACAGCACCTATTTTGAACGCTAATCGTTTAACTAGTGGAGTTAACAAAATTGAAGCAACAAAAGCTGCTATTATAGACACGTAGAGCATGTCTCTCCTCCTCAAAAAATAATCTACATTTAAATCCAAATTGATTATAGCACGAACAGTCGCCGAAATATACTTTTTCTATTTATTTTCCACCATTTCACAAATATTATCCCTCTTTTTTTAGATTGGAAGAATGCTACATGCCAAATGTAGTCACCTTTCGTAAAATTTGATAGAATAATGTAGTGTCTAGCATTTAGACAACTTTAAAGGAGCGTATATCCATGTTCTCAATTTTCAAAAGTAATAAAGAGCAAACAAGTGCTCGTCAATTGAAACGCTACTATAAAATAGTAGAACAAATTAATAATCTCGAAGAAACATATGTCAACAAGTCAGATGCGGAATTACGAGAAATGACTTTTATTTTCAAAGATCGCTTACAACAAGGTGAGCCTATTACATCCATCATCCCAGACGCATTTGCTGTTGTACGCGAAACCTCAAAACGTGTATTAGGAATGCGTCATTTTGACGTGCAGCTTATTGGTGGTCTTGTTTTAACTGAAGGCAATATCGCTGAAATGCCTACAGGTGAAGGTAAAACGCTTGTTGCTTCCCTTCCCTCATATGTACGTGCATTAGAAGGCAAAGGTGTTCATGTTATTACTGTTAATGATTACTTAGCTAAACGTGACTATGAGCTCGTTGGACAGATTCACCGTTTCCTTGGCTTAACAGTTGGTTTAAATTTACCAATGATGGAAGCAGACGAAAAAAAGGAAGCCTATAATGCAGATATTACATATGGTGTCGGGACTGAATTCGGTTTCGATTACTTGCGTGACAATATGGCATATAGCTTAGCTGATAAAGTACAGCGTCCTTATCACTTCGCCATTATTGATGAAGTAGATAGTGTGCTTATTGATGAGGCAAAAACACCACTGATTATCGCTGGTAAAATGCCATCTAACGATGAATTACATCGCATCGCATCTATGTTAGCAAAACGCTTTAAAAAAGATGAAGATTATGATTTTGATGATGAAACGAAAGCTACTTCCTTAACAGATAAAGGTATTGAAAAGGTTGAGGCTGCATTCAATATAGATAATCTGTATGACTTAGAGCACCAATCACTTTTCCATTATGTTATCCAAGCAGTTCGTGCACATGTCATGTTTGAACGTGATGTTGATTACATCGTAAAGGATGACAAAATCGAGCTTGTTGATATGTTCACAGGTCGTATTTTAGAAGGTCGTTCACTATCTAATGGCTTACATCAAGCGATTGAAGCTAAAGAAGGTGTAACGATTACTGAAGAAAATAAAGCACAGGCACAAATCACAATTCAGAACTATTTCCGTATGTATCCGAAGCTTTCTGGGATGACGGGTACTGCGAAAACACAGGAAAAAGAAATTCGAGAAGTGTACGGCATGGAAGTTATTCAAATTCCAACAAACCGTCCTCGTCAACGTGTCGATCAGCCTGATATTATTTTCAACAAACAAGAAGATAAGTATAAGTATGTGGCAGCTGAAGCTAAACGTCGTCACGAAAAGGGACAACCTGTTTTAATTGGTACAACGTCAATACTGCAATCTGAAACAGTTGCTGATTCCTTGAAAAAAGCAGGCTTAAAATTCCAATTACTAAATGCAAAAACAGTGGAACAAGAAGTTGAGCTTATTTCTCAAGCAGGTCAAAAAGGTCGTATTACTGTAGCTACCAACATGGCTGGTCGTGGTACAGATATCGTATTAGGCGATGAAGTTCATGCACTTGGTGGTCTATATGTCATCGGTACCGAAAAGCATGAAAGCCGCCGTGTAGATAATCAGCTACGTGGTCGTTCAGGTCGTCAAGGCGACGTAGGTGAAAGCCGCTTCATTCTCTCTATTGAAGATGATATGTTCCGCCGTTACGCAAAAGACGAAGTTGAAAAATTCTCAGCAAAAATGATTGTCAACGAAGACGGCATTATTCAAAATAAAGATGCTCAAGAACTCATTAACCGTACACAACGAATTGTTGAGGGCTCCCAATACGGTATGCGTGAATACAACCTAAAATTAGACGATGTTATCAACGACCAACGTACAGTTATTTATGGTCTACGAGACAAAATCTTAGCTGGGGAAGACTTGATGGGCGAGCTTAAAAAAATGCTTCGTGAAACGGTTGAGTTTGCTGTTCTTGACTCCGCACCAGAAGAAATTAGTTCCATTGAATGGGATTATGATCAAATGGAGAGCTCACTTAACTCACTTTTCATTACACCTGTCACAATTGACCGAGAAGTGGGCAAAGTAAAACAAATTTTAGCTGACATTCAACCTGCTGAACAAGAACTGCTCAATCGTATAGAGCAATTCGCTGAAAATGAACAAGTAATAGCTGTTCTTCCACAAATCATGCTTAGTCACATAGATAGTGGCTGGGTGAGACATTTGGAGGTAATGGCTCATTTAAAAGAAGGTATTGGTTTACGTCATTACCAACAAGAAGATCCAATGCGAATTTACCAACGTGAAGGACTTGAGTTATTCGGTAAGAATTTCCAAGAATTACGTCGTTCTATTATTATAGAGATTACTGGCTTCATGAAAACAATTGAAGCACAACAGGAGGTACAATAATGGGCTTATTTTCATTCTTTAAAAAATCAGACAAAATCGTTCAAGAAAACACAATTGACTCAAAAGACTTACTAGGAAACGCTTCAACTAATTCAGGCGACAATCGCGATGTTGAGACAAAACTTTCATTCCATCCAGATTGGGATGTACCACAGGAGCAAAAATACATTTTCAACTTCCTTGCAAATGAGCTAGAACCATTGAAACCAAATCAATTATCTCTTTCTTCTATTAGTATTGAAGAAAGCAAACGCTCTGGTAAATGGCTTGTTCGTGCATTTTTCCGCTCATCCTTAGCACAAGCAATCGAGCTAGGAGAAATTGAGCTTTTCATCATGGATAAAAATGATGAGCTTGTAGCATCTAAAAAATTCGATTTTAAAGCACTTGGCACAATTCCAGCAGAAAGCGCTCGCCCATGGGTGTTTGAATTTGAAAAATCTACAATTAAAGTAGATGAAGTTCCTGAAGATGGTTGGAAAATTGCCTTCAATCTTGTTTCCCTTCGTGGTCATCAATTAGAATTAGATCCATCATGGGAAAAACAATTACCTGCAGCTCAAAAAGAAGAGCTAGCCAAAATCGTCGATACTTTACCAAAGTTAGGTGAAACTGAAGTAAACTTCACTGGCTTACAAGCAAAACTAGCTGATAATGGCAATCTCAATGTATCGATTTTTATCCGTAATGGACACAATAAAGCTATTAATCTAGAACAATTACCGCTAGAAATTATAGATGCAACAGGTAAACAAATCGCTAATGGTTCATTTACAATGGATCCGGTTTTATCTGTACAACCGAACTCAACAAAGCCTTGGACATTTGTCTTCCCTGCAGAGCTTGTTGACGCAAAAGATGCCGACCTTTCTCGTTGGACAGCACGCGTAACACAATAAAATGAAACTTTAATCAGTACTTCACCAATCCGATTATACGGGCAGTTAATCTCCCTGCATTTGAAGGAGAGACTTGTACCTGACGCTTCGCTTTCGGTACAAATTACTGCCCGTTAATGCGGAATAAATATTGAAATCCCTTCTTTTTTCATAGAAAGAAGGGATTTTTTTATTGCCTTGCGTGGGTATTTACTTCCCTTGTTGGGTATTTCTCTGCCTTCCGATTATTGCTTCTCTTCCGCGAGTATTCGATTCCCCTTCGCGAGTATTTCCTTCCCTTCCGCGAGTATTCGATCACCCTTCGCGAGTATTTCCTTCCCTTCCGCGAGTATTCGATCAACTCGCGCGAGTATTCACTCCTCTTCCGCGAGTATTCGATCACCCTTCGCGAGTATTTCCTTCCCTTCCGCGAGTATTCGATCAACTCGCGTGAGTATTCACTCCTCTTCCGCGAGTATTCGATCACCCTTCGCGAGTATTTCCTTCCCTTCCGCGAGTATTCGATCAACTCGCGTGAGTATTCACTCCCACTCCGCGAGAATTCACTCTCCTCACGCGAGTATTCGATCACTCGCGCGAGTATTCACTCCCTCCGTGCAAGTATTCACTCCCCTCGCGAGTATTCGATTCCTCCGCGCGAGTATTTCCTCCCCTTCCGCGAGTATTCGATCACCTCGCGCGAGTATTCACTCCTCTTCCGCGAGTATTCACTCCCTCCGCGCGAGTATTCGATCCCCCTCCGCGAGTATTCGATCACCTTCCGCGAGTATTCGATCACCTCGCGCGAGTATTCACTCCCACTCCGCGAGTATTCACTCCCACTCCGCGAGTATTCACTCTCCCCGCGCGAGTATTCACTCCCTCCGCGCGAGTATTCACTCTCCTTCCGCGAGTATTCACTCCTCCTCCGCGAGTATTCGATCCCCCCGCGCGAGTATTCACTCCTCCTCCGCGAGTATTTCCTTCCCCTCCGCGAGTATTCGATTCTCCTTCGCGAGTATTTCCTTCCCTTCCGCGAGTATTCGATCCCTCTCCGCGTGTATTTCCTTCCCTCGCGCGAGTATTCACTCCCACTCCGCGAGTATTCACTCCCACCGCGCGAGTATTCACTCCCACTTCGCGAGTATTCACTCCTCCTCCGCGAGTATTTCCTTCCCCTCCGCGAGTATTCGATCTCCCCGCGCGAGTATTCACATCTCTCCCGTAAAGGTGTTGATCTCCTTTCATCGATCCTGACTAGCTCCATGAAAAAAGCGATTTCTGCATGTATTTGCAAAAATCGCTTTTACTTTATTTTATTGCGTCGAATCGTTTATAAGCTACTAATCTTGTAGACCAGTAAGAGTATGTAACGTCCGAAATTTCAACACCGTCTGTCCCGGAATGGATAAATTTGTTGTTACCTATATAAATTCCCATATGAGAAATACCGTCTTTATACGTATTTTGGAAGAACACTAAATCTCCCGCTATCGGATTGTTAACTTGTGTTGTATTACCGTTAAAATATCCTTCGCTACTTTCTCTTCCAATTTTTAAACCACCTTGATTAAAGGCATAGTAAATAAGGCCACTGCAATCTAGACCTTCAGGTGTGTTGCCACCGTAGAGATATGGTGTTCCTACTAATGAATTAGCTACATCTACTGTTTTCTTATTAACAGCTTGTCCATTAGCTGTAGAATCTTTAGACGTTCCTGATGATGTTCCCGCACCTGAAGTTCCGTTATTATGTACTGTTTCACTCTCGGATACTGAAGACTCTGAAGATAATTTTAACACCTGTCCAATGTAGATAGTGTCTGCCGTTAGTCCATTCCAGTCTTTAATTTCCTTTATTGTCACATTATATTGCTTAGCGATTTTGGATAATGAATCGCCTTTCACTACTGTATGGGAAACAGCTGTCGTTTTTGATGGTGTTGTCGGTTTTGTTGTTGATGGATTTGTTGTTGATGGATTTGAAGGTTTTACCGTGTCATTAGTAGCATAGTTTGAAATTTCAAGCTTTTGTGCGACATAAATCATATCATTCTTTAAATTGTTCCAAGTTTTTATGTCTTGTACTGTTACTTTATGGTTTGAAGCGATTTTAGCTAAAGTATCTCCTTTTTGCACGGTATATGTAGCTGCTTCTGCAGTCTGTAATGCTAAAAAAGAAGTAGCAATAGTGCTTAAAGCAAGGATTCTTAATTTTTTTGTCTTTTTCATATCAATTTGCCTCCGTTCGTGCTAAAATATTTCCTTGTGTGTCTATCATACTAGATATTTTAAAAATCAGATATCGGAAAAAGTGACTATTTTTCAAACAATTTATGAATCTTACCGATTCCGACAGATTCTTACAAATTATAATAGAATATTAATTGCAAGATTAGTATTCGTATGATAACATACACTTCTGTATTTAAAATTTTTAGAAAGTTTAATCTTTTCAATTTTAAAGGAGTTTTAATTTTTATGAAAAATATTTTGCATTTCATCAAGGAAAATTTGGCAGTAGGTTTACTATTATTTGCCTTATTTTTAGGTGCTGGAAATATTATCTTCCCCCCATTATTAGGTCAACAAGCTGGTGAACATATAACGACAGCAATGATTGGTTTCTTAATAACAGGTGTTGGATTACCGTTATTGGCAATTGTTGCTATTGCGAAAGCAGGTGGCGATCTTCAAATACTTGCTAATCGTGTCAGCCCTACCTTTGGTGTTATTTTTACATCAGTCGTTTATTTAGCGATTGGACCATTTTTCGCAGTACCCCGTACAGGTTCTGTATCCTATGAAATTGCGATCGCCCCATTTCTCCCAGAGGCAGCAACTGATCATTGGGCACCACTTTTCATTACTTCTGTAATATTTTTTGCCTTTATACTTTTCTTAGCTATCAACCCTTCAAAGCTTGTCGATCGTGTAGGGAAAATTTTAACGCCTGCTCTTTTAGCCGTTATTTTACTTTTAGCGATTAAAAGCTTTATTTCCCCAATGGGTGAACCAGGGGCAGCTATTGGAAAATACACTTCGTCACCGTTGACAGAAGGCTTTGTTCAAGGCTACTTAACAATGGATGTACTAAGTGCACTTGTTTTCGGAATTGTTATTTTGCAAGCATTGCGCGACATGGGTATGTCAGATACTAAAAAGCAAGTCAAAACGACAATTTTCGCGGGAATTGTTGCCGCTCTTGGCTTATCATTTGTCTATATCTCACTTGGACAAATTGGTAACACTAGTGTTGATGCAATTGGTACTTTTGATAATGGTGGTACTATTATTGCGAAGTCGGCTGAAGCCCTTTTTGGTAATCTTGGAAGTATCATATTATCAACAACAATTTTACTAGCGTGTATATCTACTGCTGTAGGTTTACTGACTGCTAATGCTCAATTTTTCAATAAACTATTTCCTAAAGTTTCGTATAAAACGTTTTTAGTAATTTTCACAATATTCAGTGCCGCTATAACAAACGTAGGTCTTTCTACAATTATTAGCGCATCACTACCTGTATTATTAATCATCTATCCGCTAGCGATGGTGTTAATGGTTCTGTCGCTTTTCGATAACTTCTTTAAAGGTGGAAAAATTGTATACATTTTAGCATTAATTCCTACATTCTTCGTTAGTCTGAATGATGGTTTAAAGGAAATGAAAATTACAATCACACCTTATGTGAACATTTTAAAAGCTTTACCATTATACGAGCAAAGTTTGGCATGGTTTGTACCTGCAATAATCGGAGCGCTTATCGGCTTTATTATTCATAAGCTAATAAAAAAATAAAAGTTTTTCATCTAATTAGAATCTGCTTTCTTTTTGCGAATAAGTCTCAAGCTTCTTGTAGACAACGACTGTCTAGGAATCTTGCATAAACTTTCTTTTTCGCAAAAGGCTAGCAGATTCTTTTTTTGTAGGTAATCCCTTTCTTTTAATATTAACGGTTATATGGAAATTCATGTATAATAAAGATAATTTGAAAAGAGGTGTCCTATGAAAAAAGTATTGTGGTCTTTTGTATTCGTTCTAAGCTTTTTCATCTTTCCATTTACAAATGCTTCTGCTGCAAGCAATGAACAACAGCTTGTAAAGGAAATTAAGGGAATTATTGAGGAAAATTATGTTGGAACTATCCATGGTGATTTGCAAAAAGCTAAAACAATTCCTGAAATTATCGATATGCTAGATCCTTATTCTACGTATTTTACGAAAACGGAATTTGAGGAATTTATCAATAGCATCGAACTTTCAACAATTGGGATTGGTGTAATCATGGAAGAGCATGAAGATGGCATTCATATTTTACAAGTGTTTGAGAATAGCGGTGCCTTTGATGCTGGTTTAGTTGCTGGAGACACTATTATTGCCATTAACGGGCAATCCGTAGCAGGAAGCTCGACTCAAGAAGCCTCATCCCTATTAGTTGGTGATGAAAACACTAAAATAGAAGTGACACTGCGACATGCAGATGGTACTACTTCTACTTCAACCATTACAAGAAAGAAATTCACATTACCGAATGTGGAATCTGGATTACTATTTGGGAATGTTGGATATATTGCTATGTCATCCTTCTCAGAAGATGGTGCAAAGCTTGTAAAGGATGCGCTAGTTCAGTTAAAACAGCGTGGCGCAACTTCTTTTATATTGGATTTACAAAACAATGGCGGAGGCTATGTAACAACGGCTCAGGAGATTACAGGGCTTTTCCCAAAAGCGAAAATTGCCTTTTTACTGGAAGAAGCACATGCCTCATATAAAGTACGTGCAGTCAATCAAAATGAAAAATTCCCAGCTGATACACGTATTCTCGTAAACCGCTATAGTGCTAGCGCCTCTGAAATGTTAGCAGCAACATTACAAGATCAGCAATCTGCTATATTATATGGAGAAACTACATATGGAAAAGGCTGTATGCAAGGCTTTTTTGAACTGCAGGATGGTAGCTATTTAAAGCTTACAATCGGTAATTTTACAGGTCCATTAGGGAAAACAATTAATGACGTTGGGGTAAAACCGAACATCCAAACAAAGACTGCTCCTATTTTCCAGGCACATTATGATGCAATTAAAGCACAGTATACAGATTATAAAGAGCTTGCAAGTTTAAAAAATGTTTCGGATACTAAAAAATTAACTGTGAAAGTACCTTTTGCACTTTCTTCACAAATATCTGAGGATAAGATTCAGCTAATTGCTTTAGGTGGTAATGAAGTGCCTATTACAGCTAAAGTAGATGGCCATTCATTAATTGTAACCCCATCAAAACCTTTATCTGCAGGGCGAGAATATATGCTCCTTGCCCATCCAAAGACACAAAAAACTAACAAAATGCAGCAAGGTTTTTATCAACGTATAACAATGAAAAATTAAAAAAACTCTCTCACCATTTAAGTAGCTTTCATAACTTAATATCGGTGAGAGAGTTTTTTTGCTTTCGTGCGGACATATTTTTCAAAGCTGCAGCAACTATTCGTACACTTTTAACTAAAACAATGGAATACCTTCAACATAAATTATTCTTCCGAATTGATTCATTGTTTTACAAAGCCTCTATCGATTTCCATAAACATAGCTCAAAAGTATAGTTAATGGTAAATTTTTGTTGGTATATTTTATGTTATATCTAACATTTGACCCTTATCTTAATTCTCCAACTTTGGTAAAATAATAGGAGCTTAGGAGGTTAAAAAAACTATGAAAAAACTATCAATAATAACGGTGGTAATGGCACTTGTTAGCTTGCTCATTTGGCAACCCAACATGGCATATGCTGATGAGCTCTCAGGACATATGCATGAAAGTGGTCTACGTTATTTAATTTCCAAAGGTGCATTAAAGCAAGATGCAAATGGAAGCTATCGTCCAAATGACACTGTCACACGCGGTGAATTTGCTACCTACATATCAAAAGCTTTAAACCTTAAGAAAAAAGATATTATTACTTTTACAGATGTTCCAGATACATATTTATTTGCAACGGATATTAAGCTAGCTGCTACTGCTGGTATTATCACAGGTTATACAGATGGTTCATTTAAACCAGATGCACATATTTCAAGAGAGCATATGGCTGTTATGCTAATTAGAGCTGTTGATTATCTAAAAATCCCTAAAGGTACGTCATCCATCACTTTTAACGATAATGCAGCTATTTTTAAAGACTTCCGCCAAGACATTGCTATAGGTGCACAATTAGGGCTTATTAAAGGTAGCTCTAATAACTTATTTTTACCAAAAGATAATGCCACAATTGGCGAGGCATCTACTTTTGTACTACGCTTGATACATCTAGCTGACGATGTTAAAAATAATGGTGGTAACTCTAGTAATAATGGCAACAACGGCAATAACGGCAATTCAGGGAATAACGGAAACAACGGAAACAATGGCAATACTGACGGTGATACTGGTAATGGTGACTCTACTAAGTTCATCGTAAAAGAAATTTCCAATGGCACTCTTGTTGGTAACCAAGCCTTCTCTAGCTTTGACGCTGCTGAAAAAGCTTTGTCAAAAAATACACTTGTCATTACACTCAATGATAAGATTATGAAAATGTCATCAGGTTATGTTGTAACTAATAATTATGTAGCACTAAAATCTGAAACAATTAAAGACCAAATCGCTGTTGCTGCTAATACAGAAATGGAGTATTTAAGCAGTGATGCGACACAAGTAAAAGTTCGTTTAGCAGGTCATGTTGGGTATTTAAAACATGCCGATGTCACACTAATCCCATCTGCTTTAAGTAAGGGTCGTTCTTACTATACGAACGAGAATGGTGAAATTAAACATACTTTATATGATTATAAATCAAACAAATATTCATCTAGCTATGTGTATGGAAAAGCGCCAGACTTCATGAAGCAAGGCGAAAAATACTTTAGCTGGAATGGCTTTAATTTCACAAATGCTAGTGGCTCTTCGAAAGGTGAAGCCTATAATTACTATCAATTTTTACCTGCGCGTGCAAAAACTCAATATACAGCAGAGGAAATAAATAATTACATTTTGCAAAAGTTAGCTGAGGTTGAAAGTTCAGGGGCTAGTCTTTATAAGGATGCGACAAAGAAAAGTAAGTTAATCGGTTTAGGGGAAGTATTAAAAGAAATAGAAGCAAATGCTCACATTAATGCCATGACAATTTTATCGCTTGCCCAGCATGAGAGTGCATATGGTATGAGTGCCCAGGCTCAAGATCTCAACAACTTATTTGGTTTATATGTATATGACACGAATCCAGCAAATAAACACTTTGATAGTGTTAAAGCCAATATTAATGAACTTGTTGAAAAGTTCTTGCAGCCAAATTACATTACACCAGGTGGTCCCTACACGAATGGTGCAGTGGTTGGCTCTAAGGCAGTCGGTTTTAACGTTAAGTATGCATCAGATCCATTTTGGGGTGCTAAAATTGCCGGACACTACTACCGTGCCGAAAAAGCATTAGGTTATAAAGATGCAAAAAATCCATACAAAATTGGCATTACGACAACAACTGGCCTAAATGTTCGTCCAGATGCATCAACAAGTCAAAGTCCACTTTACACATTTAACAAAGTTGGAATGCCGATTATTGTAACAGGCATAGAAGCTAATGGCTGGTATCAGGTAATTTCTGATAAAATCCATCCGGAATCAGCCTACATCAGTAAAGACTATGTTAAAATCATTAATACCGTGAAGTAGCAATTAGAGGCTGTCTCCGATTATTTTCGGGACAGCCTTTTTCGATGAGAATAAGTGTACAGGAAATCTAAACTGTACCGAAACCGATGCAAATTGAAATATTCATTAAATGGATAAACTTAAAAAAGTCTTCATAGCACGCCCATATCCTTTTGGCTCTCTTACTAAAAAACATAACAATAAAAAACTGTCCCAAAAGTGAGTCAATCACCTTTGGGACAGTTTCTCTGTTTATCGATTATTGTTTTTTGTAGTATTGCAAAATTCCATTATAAATAGAATCTGCAAATAAATTTACGTATTGATCATTTGTCATTTTATTGCGGTCTTCATCATTTGTTAAAAAGCCGAGTTCCACTAAAATAGATGGAATGATCATATTACGAATTACATAATATTGCTGTTCTTTAACGCCACGATTTTTCATATTTAAATTGTTTACAATTTGATTATTTACAAATGTGGCTAAATCAATATCTTCCTGATACATATCTCCTGTTGAAATAGCATAATATGTTTCAGTACCTTGCGCTGAGGTATTAGCAGCAGAGTTTACATGCACACTTACGAAAATCTCACCATAGTTTGCATTCGTAAAGTCTACTCGATCTTGTAAGGTAGGATACGTATCACCAGTACGAGTCATGTATACTTTTGCGCCAGCATTTTCAAGCTTTTGCTTAACAAGTGTACTCACTTTTAATGTAATGTTCTTTTCAGAGTTAGAACCCATTACCGTGCCTGGATCCTTACCACCATGACCTGGATCTAGGATAATAATACGATTTTGCAACGGTTTACCATTTTGATTTAATAATTTTAAAAAGGATTTATGAACATAACCTGTCTTACCATTATATTCAATATTCGCCCAATAACCTTTAATTTCGTTAACTTTTACAGAGTCTCCCTTGTTAAGCTTAAATAACACGGAAGAAGTTGTATTTGCTTCACTACGGACATTAAGGTTTCCAACAGTAGCTCGTCCTAAAACATCTCCTGAGGCTGTAGGTGGAGTCGGTGTTGGATTTGGATTTGGATTTGGTTGCTCTTCTGTTTCTGTTGTGCTGTTCGCTACAATATAACCTGGTAAACCATTTACTTGCGTTAAATAATAGCCACCAACAGTATTGTAAACTGGTAACTTTACATTACCTTTAATAGTTGAAATTACTTTTGACGACGAGGTTGCTTTAACATATAAGTTAATAGCTCCTTTAGTTGTCACTTCTTTTTGGACAGTCCCTAATTCATTGCCATTTGCATCTAAAAATTTTGCATAATCTTTATAAATATAAGCATATGCACCTTTATATGTTACCTTTAACCAATTGTCCTCAACTTGATATACTGATAGTTTTCCGCCTTTATTGACTTTGCCAACAATGTTTGCTTCTGAAGAACTATCCTTCGTTTTGCGGATATTTAGACCATCTGTCGTCACTTGGACAAGCCCTATAACCTCTTTTGTGTCAGGTACAGATGTCCCTTTAACAGGTAGCTCTAAACGATATTTCTCATTTTTTGCACGTGCTACAAATAATGAAAAATGTGCACGTGTAACAGTATTGTTTGGTAAGTACTTATCACCAGTTCCATTTGTGATACCATTATAGTAAATTGTATTTACATATTTAACGAAAGGGTTTGTAATACCTACGTCAGAAAATGGTGAATCGATGTTTTCAAATTCACTTGTATCCAAGTTAAATGCCTTTGTTAATACATAACTCATTTCATCACGAGTTATAGGCTTTTTTGGTAAGAACTTGCCTTGTGTATTCGTTGAAAATAATCCTAATTGTATGGCACGTTCGATATAGCCGGACATTTCAGTACCTGCTGTTACATCTGAAAAACTAGATTTATTCACGACTAATGGTTTGTTCCCTGAGGCAACGACAACCATTTTTGCCACTTGTTCTCTTGTTACAGATTCATTTGGGGCAAAGACTCTTTTCCCATTTACAAAATATCCTTGTATTACACCCAAATTTACTAAATAATTGATTTCTTCATAAGCTTCGTGATTTTTAGTTACATCTGCAAATGTTATATTTGTAGTTGTATCTGCACTTGCACTATGTATAGTAAACATAGAAGCTGAAATGAATAAGACGCATAAAATAAGACTAATTTTTTTAAAGTTCACTGTCTTATTTCCTCCCTTCCTGTTCTCTTAAAGTATTCATTCTAACAAAATTAACTAAATAATTCATCATACATTAGCACTGTTCAAGGCTCTTTTTCTGAATCACTTCCTTTTTTGTGAAATTATCATAAAAATAGAAGAGTCTGCTATTGCAAACTCTCCTCTAATTATAAGCTATTTAAAAGATCTTTTCTTGCAATCAATGAAAATTCTCTAAAAAATTATTGTTGTAATCTTTCGATAAACACTTTTAATTCTTTGATTTTTAGTAATTCATCCATACCAAAGTGGCCATTGCCATCTCCGTTTGTAACACCGTTAGATGCAAGAATAGAAACATATTCATTAGCCCAGCTATCTTTTGGTACATCACTAAATGTTACTTCTTGACTAGCATTCTCAAGTCCGAAAGCTAAAACTAATACTTTAGCAATTTGTGCACGAGTAATTGGTGAAGAAGGATTGAATTTACCATTAACATCACCTTCAAAAATACCTAATTTTGCAACAGCTGCAATAGCACCTGCACGCTCATGTGTTGGTTTTACATCGATAAAACCACTATTTTTATCAGATGTATCTAAGTTTAAAGCCTTCGCAATTTGCCCAGCAACTTCCGCACGTGAAGCATATACTGTAAAGTCAATCGCTGCTTGCTTTACTTCAGCTTTTTGTTCCTCATCAAATGTAGCCACACGCTTAGCACCTACGTAACGAGAACCCCAATAATATGGATCGTCTACATTCGAATAACTAACGCCTTGATTAGTTTGAGAGTGGATCATTTTACCGTCACCTATGTATATAGATACATGTGAGATACCACTGCCACTTGTATTGAAAAATAGTAAATCTCCAACTTGAAGATCACTTTTAGCAACTGCTGTTCCTTGTTGGTATTGACCGCCTGACGTACGGTTTAATGTGATGCCTAAATCTGCGAATACTTTAGAAGTAAAGCCCGAGCAATCAAAACCGCTTGTCGTTGTCCCACCGTATTTATATGGAGTACCTAAGTATTTAGAAGCTGTTTCAGTGACTTCTGATTTAGTCGCTGCTTCAGCTGAGTCTATATGAGTTGTTGAAAATAACATGAAAGATGCAAAAATCGGTAATAACCATTTCTTATTCATACTTTTGTTATACCCCCTCTAAACTTTTTTGCCTATAAATAGACTATCATAAAAGGTGGTATTTTAATTTTTCAATTGTGTAACGATTTTAGAATGAATAAAAACGCTGATATACCAACGTTTCTTGGCATCATCAGCGTTAAAAATGGTAAAATTTATTGGTTATTTCTAACATCCGTAACACAAATGTAATATTAGCAACTCTTTGTTACATAACCAATTATTGACTCGAAAACATTTGAACCCAATAATAATTTCCTTTGCTATCCTGTGAAATTGCAACACCTGTATTTGTATAATGCTCCTTCATAATATTATCTCGATGATTTGGAGAAAGCATCCAAGCTTTTACTACTGTTTCAGGCGAATTGATATATCTTGCAATATTCTCCCCGAAGCTCGTGTAGGAATAATCAAATAATGTCGCTAAATCCCAAGGGGCGCCATAATAAGGGGACACGTGCTCAAAATAATTACGTTTAACCATGTCCTGCGCTTTTATAATTGCAATTTGCGTCAGTTTCGAGTCATAGACAACAGGCGCTAGGTTATTCTTTTCCCTTTCCTCATTAATTAACCGAATTACCTCTTTTGACCAAGCTGTCGAAAGATTTAGTGTTGGTATATAATCCTTTGATAAATAATCATAAGCTACTTCAAGCTGCTTTATTTTTTGCTGAAAATTTATGCTGCGTTCAACAAAAACTGCTAATTGTGCCCGTGTCACTAATTTATCGGGTGCAAAATGCTTGGAATCAATTCCTCCAATAATCCCCATGTCTGTTAGTGATTCAATAAAGTTTTTTGCCCAGTGTGTTCGAGTAACATCGTTAAATTTACTTTTATTCTTATCATCCACCTTAAACTGATAGGCTAGTGCTAGCATTTTTGCAACTTCCATACGCTTTAAAGGCTCATTTGGATGAAAGGCATCACTGTTTTGTATAACACCTAATTCTACAAGTTTCCGAATTTCCTTGTAATATGGATGTGAAGCAGAAACATCTTTGAAATGTAATGAAATCGAAGTATCTGAGTTTGTTTGAATAGACCGAGCAATTGCAGATGCAGCCTCTGCCCTTGTAATATCTTGCTCCGGCTTAAATGTATTGTCTGTATATGTAGTCATATATTGCTTCGATAGCATATGTTGAATCGACGAACTTGCCCAGTATGAACTAGACACATCAACAGCTTTAGTGGATGCCGCGTCTGCCTTACTAATCCCAAATAAATTCCCAATAGTTGTAGCTTGTAAAACAATTGAAAGTACCAATATACTTATAATCCTTTTAAACATGGCTACCTCCTATATTTATATTGTATCAATTATGCCTCGGCATAATTGCCGCTGCCGCTTCGCTTTCGCGCAGAAAACATTTGCCGCTGCCGCTTTGCTTTCGCGCAGATAAACAATGCGTCCGGAATCGGCTTTGTGCTTAGGCCTGTACGATGCAGGTCAGTTAGCCGTTATCGCATGGATGCGATGATTTTAGGCTAACATCCCCTAAGAACTCCTTTCCGATTCCGTGTCATCCGCCGGAGGCTTTGGGCCAAAGTGATGTTGGTCACTCAGTCGTGTGTTGTTGTTGTTGTTGTTGCTGTCGCTTCGCTTTCCGACAGAAAGAAAACCTATTGCTGCCGCTTCGCTTTCGCGCAGATAAATTGTCACAGGACGTGGCGTTCTTAGACTGAGTTCCTCTATTTCAGCGGATATTTGGACACCCGATGAAAGAAGTTAAATGAACCCTCAAACATTGTAATAATACTCCCTATTACATACGATTTCTTCATTGATAAAGTTTCACTTTTTTTGGGAATTTCATAGGCTATAACTTTATTAATTAGTTTTATATAGTATAGAAGGAGTTTTCCCAAAATATGCATTGGGAAAACTCCTTCTTATTAATAATAATCAATTATGCCTAGGCATAATTGCGTCCGGAATCGGCTTTGTGCTTAGGCCTGCAAATGTTCTTTGTGCGAAAGCGTAGTGCTAACGCAGCAGCAGCAACAGATGTTTTTTGCGCGAAAGCGTAGCGGCAGCGGCACCGATGCAGGTCAGTTAGCCGTTATCGCATGGATGCGATGATTTTAGGCTAACATCCCCTAAGAACTCCTTTCCGATTCCGTGACATCCGCCGGAGGCTTTGGGCCAACAGATGTTTTTTGTGCGAAAGCGTAGCTGCAGCGGCAAGATGTTGGTCACTCAGTCGTTGCCACAGGACGTGGCGTTCTTAGACTGAGTTCCTCTATTTCAATGGATGTTTGGACACCCGATGAAAAGTGACTTAAAACTGCATTCATCTCATCACCTATAGAGATGGGAGATCTGTAACTGATGTTTCTCTAATGCTACATAAAACAATTGTAGCTGACGCTTTGCTTTCGCTACATAAAACAATTGCTGAAAGAAGTTAAATCATTTTTAAATATTCTTCAAGAATGCGATAGTTATATACTAAATCCTGTTGCTCCAGCGTAAGTGAGTTATATAGTTTTTGAGCGGCTAACACCTTTTTCTCAAATGACGAGTTGTCTGGATCAATAACAGAGATAGCTTCAACTACTTTTCGAACAGCCTCTGCATCCTTTTCAGCTTTCTTTAATACATCGTAATTGATGACTTGCCCTCTTAATTTTGAATCTAAAGCTTTATAGGCTGCGACTGCATTCGCTACATCCTCTAAATACGTTGAAGAGGTAGGTGAGAGGCCAGCAATTAATTCAACGACTTTCTTTACATCGGCCATACTTTTCTCCGCTTCTAACAAGATCGAATAATTAGTAATCCTTTGCTTATCTGTCGTATTTAAGCTATCGTACTCTTTTCGTACTGCTTCAACCATACCAAAGTAAAATTTGTCATTTGGATTTAAACTAGCAATGTTCTTATATACTTTTATTACGTTATCTAATGATAATAATAGGTCGTCATTATAAACGTATCGTCTTTGTTCGGCATTAAGCTTATCAAAGGCTTTTAAGATCTTTTGATATTGACTATTCATGTCTTTGGCAGTAAGTAGTCTATCAATATCCTCTACAACACTTATGACAGGTTTCAAAAGATTCTCTTGATCTTGTAACACTTTGTAATTTTGTACGGCTCTTTGTTGATCCTTTGGTAAAGCGTTATAAGCTGCACGAATTTCCTGAATACGTTTTACATACTGCTTCGGATCTACAGACGGTAAATCATTAATCATCTGCATAACATTACCCGCACCTAAAATGCTTGTTTCTGCTGCTTGTAATAAGTAATAGTTTGTAACATATTGCTTCATATCTGGCGCTAGCGCATCATAAAGCGAACGTGCACGAATTGTATCCTCAAGGTATGTATTACTTGAAGATTTCAGTTTACTAATTAATTCAATAACCATTGAAACGGGCTCATAGGTTTGTAGAATATCAATATTATTGATATATTTTTTCTGATCTTTACTTAAATTATCATACGCCTTACGCGCAGAATTGACCTTGCTGACAAAATTATTTGAGGACGGATCCAAATTATTAATTTGCACCATCACATTTAAAATAGGTTTTACCGCTTTTTCACGTTCTGTCAAATCTTTAATATTTGTCACTAATCTCTTTTGATTAGAAGTTAGCTCATCATACGCAACACGCGCATTCATAAGCTTCGTTAAATAGTCTGCACCCTGCTCTTTAGTTGAATCAATAAGCTCAACAACCTTATGTGCTACTCCTTGCTCATTTTCTGCTGCTACTAGTGCATCGTAATTAATGATCACTTGTTGCTTCTCTTGAGGTAGCGCATCATACATCTCACGTGCTGTTTTCATATCTTGGAAGAATGTCTTGCTTGATGGCTTTATTGATGAAATTAGGCCAATCAATGAAGCCACATCTTCAACCGCAGTTAGATTCGCATAGTTCGTCACACGTTTTTGCGATACTTCATCCAATGCATTATATGCCTTACGCGCAGCGAGTACTTTTTTTGTATAATCCTTACTTGTTGGATTTAAGGCATCGATCATTTGAATAACCTTAATAACAGCTTTATTATTTTTCTCGTAATCGGTTAAGGTTTTTGCCTGCTCTACTAGTTTCTTCGCATTTTTATCCATTATTTTGTACTCTGCAGATAATGCAGCTACCTTCGCCACAAAAGTATCTGGGTGTTCATTTGCTAATGCTAAGACACGATCATCAAATGCCTTGGCTGTATCGATATAGCCCTGTGCTTTTGTTAATTCACCACTATTTACTACCTTCAATTTTTGTTCTTCGGCTAATTTATTAAACGCTTCATTTGCTTTCGCCACATTGTCTTTATACGTCTTTTGAGATGGATTTAGGGCATTTATTTGAACAATCACTTCTGTTACAGTGATCACATCATTTAAATTATTATAATTTCTGACATACCCTCGTTTTGTCTCGTCCAGTTTTGCGTAAGCTGTATAAGCAGATTTCGCTTTTGAAATATAACTTTTAGATGCTGGATCTAATTTTTCATAAAGATCAATAACATTGACAACAGCCTTATGTGATTTCTCTAAATCTGTTAGGATTTTAATGTTTGTCACACGGCTTTTAGCTCCTGAAGGAAGTGCGTTATAGGCGGAGCGTGCTGTTAGCATATCCACTACTAGATTTTTAGAGCTACTTAAATTAGCAATTTGATCGATAACGTCTGCTACTGCTTTTTCTTCATTTGCAAGTTGGGACAATTTAGTCTCTAGCTTGTTTTTAATTGCATCCAACGCTGCTGCATCGCTACTATTCCCGGCATTTAACGCAGCTACTTTAGTTTGTAATGCCTCTACTTGTGCTTTGTAATCCTTCATCGATGAATTTAGTGCATTTACTTGCTTCGATAAATCAGCATATTGGAAAAATAACTCTAATTTATCTCTTTTTTGCACTAATGCTTTTTCACCTTCACCAAGCTTGTCAAAGGCAGCCTTGGCAGCAAGTGTTTTGCTTTCAAAAGTAGAAGATCCAGGATCTAAGCCATCGATTAATTTTTCCACGCTTTGCACCGCTTTAGTAGCCGAAGATAAATTTGATAAGGCATCCGTATACTTTTTATAAGGTGTTACAGAATCGTTATTTGGATTATAGGCTACGATCACTTTCTTTTGATCCGCTGTTAGTGCATTATAAGCTGTCGTAACTTTTTCCGACGCAGCTGAAATGGCTGCAAAGTCATTTGGATTTTGCTTTAATTGAGCTACGAAATCCTCAAGTTCTTTAGTTGCTGGTAATACCGCAGCTGCGTCTTCCTTTAATTTAAACAGCTTAGCAATATCTGCTCCCTTTGCTTTAAAATAGGCATTGCGTGCAGCCTCATCATAGCCATATTGTAAGGCTGTGCCACGAATAGTCGAAGCAATATCTTTAGCTCCATTTGACAGTGCTGAGTTGACAGCTGTTGCGAATTTTTTTTGGACATCTAGGTATGAATTAGTTTCTGATTCACTGCCTAAAAATTTAACATATGCATCTTCTAAAGTTGCAACATCACCTATAAATGTCTTACTTGTATAGGATAACCCATTGATACTCGTCCCGATTTCCTTTAATTTGCTTAGAAGTTGACGTTGCGCGACAATATAGTCATACTTCGCTTGAATAAACGTAATCTCCTCACTATTAAAATCTGTCGTACTTAGGTTTGCTACATCACCCTTTGCAATAACCATTTCATCTGCTGTCGAATTCTCAGAAAGCTTCGCAAATTGTGCTATCATTTGTTCTTTTGTCGTTGCTGCAGCTACCCCGTTAAAGTTGGCAACTTGCTCTGTTTGTGGTACACGAGTCTGTGCATCACTTTCCTGTGCATTCGCTATAGCCGTAGGTGCTAGTAATAGACTCGTTATGACTCCCGCCGTCAATTTTCGATTCAATGGAACCACCCTTTCATTTTTTATGTATAGGAAAATGATTGTGGTCATTTTCATTACAATTCATTACTTTTGTATCGGTGTAATTCATGCGATTTCAAGCCATTATTTACAATATAAAGCGCAACAAAATAATTTTTCATAATAACTAGCTAGAAATACAGGAAGTTTTTTCAATTATACTATACAATAGTTTTATATGATGTTTTTCACCATTCGACATGTAGTTTCATAAAGTGTTTTTTTCACGGAATTATTGGACAAAAACAGCTATTTTTATATGTCAATATCGTTTAACAAGGTGTATACTACAACTTTGATATTTACTATTTTGAAAGAAAGGGAGCTGTATATGTTTTACCACTATAAATTTTGGCATAGCTTAAAAAATCCAACCTACTTTACTAAAATCGTAGAAGAAGGCGAGATTATTGGATACAAAAAACGTTCTTTGACGGTTTTCATTTTATTCATTCTGTTATTCACTGCACGTGAGTTTTGGGGGATGGGTACTGAAAATTTAACGTCATTGTTCGCAATGGATTTACATAATGAATACTACGTAGCTCGTTTACTTTCGATGCTTGGTGCCATTTTGTGGGCTATTGTCTATTTTTGCTTCCATTACTACGGTGTTACCTACCTTTTACACCTTTTAACAGACATTCCGTATACATGGATTAAAAAAGTCCAATTATATGTTGTCACATTTTTATTAATCGAAAAAACAATATTATTTGCTGTTTTCTATGTAACTGGCTATACAACACTCTTTTCATTCTTTTCTTTAGCTCCCCTTGCAGTGCAGGTGATGAGTACAGATTACGTCTTATTTACACTCAATCAGTTGACAGTGGCAACTATGCTAACAATTGTTGTACAATTCACTTTCCTTTCTAAATGGGAAGAAGAGGCGAGTAGAAAAATATTATTAGTAAAAATTATTGGTATACAATTATTTATGGCCTTATTTGTCGGTATGATTAGTGTTTTACCAATTAAAGAATGGATTACTAGGGGGTTAGGATAATGGCATTTTTCAAATCAAAACCTTGGACAAGCTTGGCCATCGTGTTGACAATGCTATTAGTCAGCGTAAATGCTTATTTTGTCTTTAAAGACGATAGCAAAATTACACGATCCTACTTTATCGATGAATTTCAAAGAGCCTATAAAGGTACAAATACAGAACGTGTCAATAAAGAAACGATTGTAGCGCCCGCTGAAACATACACGATCACAGCCGATGCGACAAGCTTATCAGCGGTGAATGTTAAGCGTGGCCAAAATGTAACACCTTCTGATTTACTGGCTACCTATAAAACAGAAGAAGTAGATAGTGAGTTAACAAAGCTTGAGGCAGAACGTACAGCCTATGAAAGTGAACTAAGTGATTTAGAAGATGCACTCTCGCAAATCGAGAGTGATTATAGTGATACATCTGATCCGAAAAGTTCCGTCAATACGGACCAAATAAACGGCACATTATCTGTCACACTAAAATTGGAGCTAGGACAGCAAAGTTCACCATCGGCAGCAGTAGCCATTTTGAATCAACATATTGCCGAAACAAATCGTCAAATTGCGCTAATGGATGCACAAATTGAACAAATACAGTCTCGCCAAGGTATGGTTAGCCCAGTGGACGGTGTTATTGCAAGCATTAAGGAGGAAGCTGGAACAGTCACATTTGAAATCTATTCTACTGAAAAAACGATGCTCGCATATTTATCAGAGGATGAATGGCAAAAAGTGTCGGAAGGACAAACCGTTGATTTTAAAGTAAAACATTTGAAGGATTCCTTATCTGGTACAGTACTAGAAAAACAAATGATAGCTTCAAACGATTCTTCTATTTGGGGTAACGAACTTGCAAAAACAGCAGCCTTACCTCAACCAACGAATTATGAAGTAGTGTTGCAACAAGATGATGCAATGGAGGACATTCCATTTTCGACTACTGGCAAAGCCTCCATCATTGTCAACGAAGCATCTGATTCTTATAAAATAGATAAATCGTGGGTGCAAGCTACTAAAAAGAAAGGTAAAAAAATATACATTATTGGACAGGACGGCAAAATTGAGCAAAAGGTTATTCATGTTGACTTCAAAACTGCACAGTCAGCTATTTTTACTGACAGTTTAGATGAAGGAACACCTATGCTATCCGATGAAAAACGTAATCTTTCAGCCTATGCCTTCCGTACAATGCCTGTCGAGAAAATCCAATGGAAACATTTCAAGGACTTAGATTGGAAACACTATGTTAAATATATTATTTTTTAACTAAGTGTTGCTAGTTAGCAAACGGCATATAATAAAAATCCGCTTCAATTTCTGTGGGCAAAAAAGAGCAGCAACGGTTTGCTCTTCTCACAGAAATCTAGGCGGATTTTTTCATTGGTGATTGTAAATAAATATTTAGTTACTCTCCATAATAAACAAAACCTAGTATGGCTGGCTTTTCGGCAAAAGGAGGGTTGATTTTCGTTCCGGCTGGGTGCGTTCGATGAGCCACTCGGGCCATAAGTGTTTTTTGCGCGAAAGCGTAGTGCTAACAAAGCGACAGCACGTTTTAATAATTCATTATCCAACTTTTGTGTTTTATCGAACACTTTTACGTTTTATCACTCAACTTTTGAATTTTATCGACTAACTTTTTTGTTTTATCAACCAACTTTTGAATTTTATCGACTAACTTTTTCGTTTTATCAACCAACTTTTAATATTTATCGACATCCACCTGCAAAAGAGCAAAAAAGATACACACACAAAACTAAAACAGTGATAAATTGATAGCTCGCTATGAGTGTTTTATGTGACAGCCACAAATGCTTTTGAAACCTTGCTACATGACAAAACCCTGTAGTTCAATCCTACAGGGTTTTGTTTGAAGTGCTTTTATTATTTTAATTCTAAGCATCTATTTAAGAAGCTTGAGAATTGTGCACGTGTAATTTGTATGTCTGGTCTGAATGTATTATCTGGGAAGCCGCTTGTTAGGTTATTTGCTACAAGCGCTTGGATATCGCTATACGCCCAATGCGTCGATTTAATATCCGTAAAGTTTACTTTACTTGTGCCTGTTAATTTATAAGCTCTTGTTAAAATCGCTGACATTTCAGCACGTGTAAGCTGTCCGTTCGGATTGAACTTCCCTACTTCTTGCCCTTTAATAATCCCGGCTTGCTCTACAGCAGCAATGGCATTGTATGCGTAATGGTCCTTGCTGACATCTTTAAAGCTTGGTGCCTTCGTTGTTGTTAAATTGAGAGCCCTTGCAATAATAGTAGCTGCCTCTGCACGCGTAATAGATGCTTCTGGTTTAAATGTTCCATTCGAGTATCCTTTAATAAGGGATTTATTATTCAAACTTTGGATATCTGAAAAAGCCCAGTGGCCTTTCGTTACATCTGTATAGACTAATTCCTCATGATTGTCTTGATACACAGCCTGTAATTGATCGAAATATAGCTGTCCTTTCTTTTGAAGAGAGGCTGTAGGCTGTGCAACGTATAATCGTTCGAATTTCAATGGTAGTGTAACATCATTTGGAATCTTCGCTGTGACGTACTTCCAGCCATTCCAGTCCATACCGCCTTGGCTAGTGAAGTCAATTGTGCGCTTTGCTCCTGAACCATCTACAAGCACCCCTCGAAGCCACTGCTTCCCAGCATCTCCAAACACCCAAACGCCTATGTTATTTGGCTTTCCTGTAATAGAAATCGGTGTTTTAGCTACCATATATGCTGCTTTTGTACCTGTTCCTGATGTTGTAAAATCATAATTTAGCTTTAAGCTAGCAGTTCCCTGTCTAGCATAGTCTTTAGCATTTGTGATGGAAGCATTTGCTTTTGCAACTTCCACCGTCCATGATGAAGCATTATCAAAGCTATCTAGTAAAATAGGTTTTTCTTGTGATAAATCAACAACTTTCACAGTTGTTGATGTTCGCACACCGTCATACTCACCGATAATTTTGCCTTCCCCTTTTTGTGTAGCTGTAAAGGTTGCACCATCCATCTTACCGATATTGCCTTCAACCGACCATTTCATGTTAGACGGGTTGATTGTCATAGGATTTAGGTATTGGTCGTAGGCACTAACCACTTTCATGTCAACAGATGAACCTTTCATGACTTGGTTCACATTGTTTAACGTAATGGATTTTGCTTTCCCTAGAGGCGCTGTATTGACAACCTGTAAAATGGCTGATACACGACGTTCACCACCATCTGAAGGGACGTTCACAAGGTTCGCAAAATTGCCACCTGGATTTCTAACAACCATCGCTGTAGAGCCGCCTCCATCAAGGTTGATGGCCGAAGTAGCACCCATTGAGATTAAATATGAAGCTAACTCTGTTAAATTAACGCCATTACTATGACCAGTTAATCTACCATCTACTGTAACAACAAACACTTTTGTACCAGTTGCATCTACTGCCACTGCAGTACGAGGACTGCGAGCTGATGCAAATGAAGAACTCGTTGGCATAGAAATGTCTATTTTACCATTATTCACTAACATAGGTCCTGCAGCTAAAATAAACTGAGCATCCATCCATTTTTCATCAATAGCTAGATTCACGTCAATGTTTGTACCTGCAGCAATTTGGCTAAGTTCAGTTGCCAGCTCTTTATTTTGCACCGAAATAACAAAGCCATCTGAAGGTACTGCTGAATTCCCCTCTGCACCGTACGCAGTTACTTTTGAAACCGTCCCTGAGAGGCTATCTCCGAAATGTAATACTTTCATATCTTGACTAGCATTTGAGACAACTATTTCTATACCCCAATTATTTGACCCTGTTGTTTTTTTATCAGGTGTGTATAATACTGTTTTATTAGTCGTTCTTTCACTATTAATAAGATCAATCGGATAACTTTTACCATTTACTTGAAAGGATAGCTTAGTAGAATAATAGCCTGCTATCGCCTTCCCTGTTTTTGATACCCCAAAAGCAACAGGCTTTTGTGTTGGACTATCAAATGTATCTCCCAAAATACCATAGTTAATGATTTCATTCTTTTCAGCTAACAAGTTGGCAGGCATGCCATTTCCTAAGAAGTATGAAGCATTGACAGCTCCAACAACACGATGTCCATCATATGTGTTTTGCTTTGCCATATTCGTCGTTGTTTGAAGTGAGTTAATAGGTTTTGGTACACCTACTTCAAGTTTTGTATATGTATTATTTAAATTAACATCTAACACATTTACAAACTCACGAATATTATTAGAACTATAGGTCTGCTGTATATGAGTTACTTGTGGCGATACTTCTTTCTTTTCTTCTTTTATTTTATTATCAAAAACGGCTGCATTTGCATAACTTGGATTTACAGATAGCATTAAAACGAAAAATACTACAACAATCGTTACTAGTTTTCTTACCAATTTTTTCACTCCGAATCAAAAAGTATAGCACGAGTCATATTGTGAACCACATTCGTGCCAGGGACTTCATTTATTTTGTTTCTACATAAATAGCTACTGGGAGATTTACTCCGCCCGCATGCATGAATTCTAACTCAAGCTTTTCTGATGAACCTTGCATAATGTAATCCGGTAATTCAACATATTCTGTACCAACTCTCAATGTAGGTACTAGATACACTTTGCCATTGACCTTTACTGCACCACTGTATATGCCGCCTCGACCAGCTAATTTAAGCTTGATCGTTTTTGTTGTTCCAGTTTGATTAACAAGCGGAATCGACACCTTATAGTTCATTCCGAAATGACCAGGATTCCCGATTGCTCCATTGATTTGAGAAAGTGAATTTTCTGTTGTTAGAAAATGATCTGTACTACTATTTGAAATGTTATAGCCTACTTCTGGTGAATCTACTGTATAAGCAGGAAGTTCTGCAAGAATAGTAGAGCTCGTCCAGGCACCTCTTGGATGCTTCGCAGATACATCAATCGGAACAGGATCTGATAAAATGCTTGTTAAATTACTATTATTCTTTGTTAATACTGTTCGAATCGTATACTCTGGAGTCCCACCATTGACAGCTTTAATATCTAAATCATGTAAAAAACCAATGATATAATCACGGAGCAAATCATATGATTCGATCACCTTTGTTTCTCCTGGTGCGATGACAATCCCTTTACTACTAGATTTTTTAAGCTTATCATTTAACGTTGCATCAGCAATGGTTAAACCAATATCATGGCCAACCCAGCTATTTCCCGTTTGTTGGCTAGTACCTTTAGAGTCGATTACTTCGATGCTTTCAGTACTAGAAGTATTTTGAACTGTAATACCGATTTGTACATCTGTCCCTAACGTATTGTAATGCCAGCCAAATACTCGATGTTTATTTGTAGCTGATGTTGCTTTCACTTGATATTGGGCAAGCGTAGCGGTAGATTTAGGAATCAGCTTACTCGTTAACGTTTCTGGATTATCACTAATTAACAAATCACGATCTCCTTCTAAACGAGCAGAAGGAACAATACCAGGCTTTGATGTAGCACCATAAGATTTTTCAAGGAAGGAGCTTGTATACATATATTGATAGACATAAAGATACAATTCTCTTTTATCTTCAATATAACGTAAATTCCCACCTAATGCGTTGACAATAAAACTAACAGGAACATACATCTTCCCATTTTGCATAAATGGTTTTGCTTCCATTGTCACAACTTCATCGTTTATTAGAACTTGGCTACTATTTTCCTTAAAAACAAAGCTCATTCCCGCAATTTGCAATTCAAACGAGTTATCAGGTAACAACGTGCCAGAAGAATCTTCTAAGTTATCATATATATATTTAGCCGGGATATAGGACCTCGATTGCTTTACGATAATTGGATCCTCCATCACAATGCGTTCATTATTAATATGTAAAATATATGGATCCCCTTGAGGTTTTCCTGGTGTCTCATCTGTTAATGAGATATCGACAGTTTGTGTAGTAGGATTCCAGTTCACGTTACCACCAAAATTTTCACTGACGAAACGCAATGGCATGTAAGTACGGTCCTTATACATAAATGGTGCAACAACCATTGGCATCTTTTGTCCATCAACTAAGGCTGTATTTGAACCTATTGTTAAATCAACCAACTTGCCATTTCGAATAGCTGACGCAGTAAGTGTTTCTTTCTTCCAATCCACACTGGCACCAACCGCCTCATACAAAGCTCTCATTGGTAAAAAAAGATAATCAGATTTATTTACAATCGGATCAGCCACTTTGAGAGTCTCACCATTGATATTAATAGAAACATTATTTTTGATGTGAATCCCATTGTTACTAGCAGCTGATGCAGAGGGTTGTACAGGTAATATCGTGGCCAAAGCAACTGTGGTAATCATACATGAAGCCTTAAATTTACTAAACATCTTAAACTCCTTTTTCCATAATTAATCTACAAACCATCTTAACATGAAAAAAGTCCAAAACGTGGTATCATTATCGAAAAAAGTCGATTTAGGTACTGGCACCTAAATACTATTCCTGCAAAAGATGTATGGAAATCTTAGGATTTTCCAAGACCCTATGAGCTTCTTCTTTAATCACTTAAATATGTCTATTAATTCTTTTCTTATAGGTTTCGCCATATATTGAGAAGGAAGCATAGAATTAACAATCAGTCTACCAGCCGTCACTTCGCTTTCGCTACATAATACATTTGCTGAAAGAAGTTAAAAGAATGGCACGAAACATGTTGTGAAACACATTCGTGCCAGGAACTTCATTTATTTTGTCTCTACATAAATAGCTACTGGAAGATTTACTCCACCTGCATGCATTAATTCTAGCTCAATCTTTTCTGAAGAACCCTTCATCTTATATTCAAATTCAACATATTCTGAGCTTGATCGCAACGAAGGCACTAAGTACACTTTGCCATTGAACTTCACTGCACCACTGTATAAGCCACCTCGACCAGTTAACTTAACCTTGATCGTTTTTGACTCTCCAGTATCATTGATAAGTGGGATCGATACCTTATAATTCATACCGAAGTGACCAGGATTCCCTAGTGCACCATTGATTTGTGACAGTGAATTTTCTGTCGTTTGCAAATGATCTGTTCGTCCATTTGAAATGTTATAACCAACCTCTGGTGTATCTACTGTATAGGCTGGAAAATCTGCTAGAATAGTAGCACTCGGCCAAGCACCTCGTGGATGCTTCGCATATTCATCAATTGCCACAGCGTCCGTTTTGATCTTTGTTAAATCACTATTAGTCTTCGTTAATACTGTTCGAATCATATAATCTGGACTTCCACCATTAACTGCTTGGATGTCTATATCATGTAAAAATCCAACGACATAATCAGGGAACATCTCGAACGTTTCGATCACCTTTGTTTCTCCTGGTGCGATAACAACACCTGTACTGTCAGATTTTTTAAGCTTTCCATTTAACGTTGCATCTGCAATCGATAAACCAATATCATGACCTACCCAATTATTCCCAGACATTTGAGTAATACCTTTAGCACTGCTGACCTTAATACTTTCAGAGCTTGAAGTATTCTCGATCGTAATACCAATATTCACCGTTTCTCCTAGCTTATTTAAATGCCAGCCAAATATTCGATGCTTATTTGTAGCTGAAGTAGGTGTTACATGATATTGTGCAAGCGTAGCATTTGATTTAGGTAGTAGATCGTGCGTTAAATTTTCTGGATTATCACTGATCATCAAATCACGGTCTCCTTCTAATCGAGCAGAAGGAACAGGTTGAGGATAAGATGTAGATCCAAAAGATTTTTCTAGGAAGTCACTTGTATACATAGCGCGATAAACATAAATATACATTTCTCTTTTTTCGCTAATATAACGTAGGTTTCCTCCTAATGAATTGACAACAAAAGTAATAGGAATGTACATTTTCCCTTTTTGAATAAACGGCTGTTCTTCTATTGTTACAGATTCATTGTTGATCAGAACGTTATTACTACCGTCCTTGAAAACAAAGCTCATGCCAGCAATTTGTAATTCAAATGATTTATCTGGCAACCAATTACCCGCTGAATTATCTAAATAATCAGTTAAATAATCAGCAGGAATATAAGATCTAGATTGTTTCGTCACAATTGGATCTGACATCACAATACGCTTATTATTTACATGTAAGATATATGGATCTTCTTGAGGGATCTCTGCAGGATCATCTAATAAAATATTAACAGTTTGTGTAATAGGGTCCCAATTGACATTTCCATCAAAGTTTTCAGTAACAAAGCGCAATGGCATGTATGTTCTTTCCTTATAGATGAATGGTGCAACATCCACTGAAACCTCATATCCATCTACTAAGGCTGTCATAGAATCAATTGTTAAATTAATAACCTTGCCATTGCGATTAGCTGTGGCAGTTTGTGTTTCATTGTTCCATTCAACACTCGCACCAATCGCCTCATACAAAGCTCTCATTGGCAAAAGAAGAAAATCCGATTTATTTAAAATTGGATCCTTGATTTGAATCGTTTCTCCATCGATATTAATCGTAACATTATTTCGTATCTGAATTCCTTTGTCAGTAGCAGCTGACGCAGAAGTTTGTCCAGAAAATATAAAAGCAAAAACAACAGTTGCAACAATAGATAAAGCTTTTAATTTGTTTAACATTCCTATCTCCTTTTTTATATAAATTTTTCTAATCACTATTTACCATTTTAACATGAAAAATGCCCAAAATGTGGCATTAATATCGAAAAAAGTAGAATTAGGTACTGTAAGCCTAGACCACAGCGTGTGGTTGATTTCCATTCCGACTGGGCGCTTTCCTGGGGGCGTCCGATGAGCCGCTTTTATTGCTGCCGCTACGTTAGCACTACGCTTTCGCACAGAATACATCCGCTTCGCTGCAGGGTCTCATCTGTGACGCTGATCCCCGAGGAGTCGCCCAGTCTCCATTCCAATCAACTTATTTATATAGCATAAGTTTTAATAAATATCATTCATATCGTTCAGTTGAATTGCATGTAGTGCTAGAAAGCTAAAAAGAAGTTATAGACGAACCCTTTTCCCAAATATAATGTGCAAAGAACAAACGATTACGGGTGGTAGTGCTTCTTAAAGTATCATATAGGCAAATGGCGCCATCTAAATAGAACCATTGTAGGAAGATAATAATACTTGAGGAACACTTATATAATAAATACAATAAGCGTTAGAGAAAGGTTGGATACATAACTGAAATAATGGACGAAATAATTACAAGGCGTAAGGAACTGCAAAAGAACTTACCACCTCTCACATGTCAAAGACAAATAAGAGTAATCAACAACCAACAGGAGAATTAGGCTTCAAGCCTCCTCAAAAGAGACTATCGAAAGTCCTTAATTAAACAACCCCTTTATGTGAATGAACAGCAAAAAAACACCCTACAGAGACTGAAGGGATAGTGTCAGTCAGTTTAAATCAGCGCTATTAGCTGACTATCAGTCTATTATTTACCCAATTTAATTATGCTTAAAGGAGATTTAAAGTGATCAGAAAAATTACAACTAGACTAACTCTAGCACTTATTTTATTAGTTATTAGTTTCGCATTCGCACCTTCTACAGAAGCTGCATCTGCTATTAAAGTAGAAATTGATGGTGATGTTATACAATTTGACCAAGGTGCAGTAGCTATTAATGGACGAACTTTAGTACCAATGCGAACAATTTTCGAGGAATTAGAATCAACAGTTCAATGGACTGCAAAAACAAAGACGATTACAGCTAATCGTGGTACAAAAAAAATTACTTTAGTAGTTGGTAGCAAGACTGCAACTGTTAATGGACAAAAGATTACTTTAGACGTTCCTCCTCAGATTATTAATGGTAGAACTCTTGTCCCTCTTCGTTTTATTAGTGAAGCACTTGGTGCGAAGGTTGACTGGAATAATAAAACGAAAACAGTTTCTATTACTACATTTGAAGTTTCTGATAGATACTATTTTGTAAATCTACCAACTCTAAATTTAGATCTTATTTCGGAAGACCGTTATTATCAGGAAGACGATATATTTAATCCTTCCCGTGAAATTGTAAGTGATATTATCTTTACTTCATACCTAGATAATACTCAAGAGTTCCTTTCTCAACATTCCGTTCAAGTATCAAACGGTGGTACAGGATTTCCTAATGCATATGATGCCTATATGTATTTAGATGGAACTATTGCTAATGGTAAGGCTTCAGGTGATTATACGATTGAACTATACGATATAAATAGTGATTCTTTAAAAAAGACATATGAAGGTACTTTTAAAGATATAAAATATGATCGCAATATTAAAACTACAGTACAGGAAATAATCAATAAAAATCATGTGAAATGATACTCATGAAAATAAACATAAACCAATAAATAATGCTAATGGCTTATGATTTGAATTTCAGGAGTTACTATAATACAAGTAAAAATACTTGAACAAAGCTGTTGGACACTATATTTTTGGGCTATGATATCGCCATTTATAAAAATTCCTGTTTCTTTTTCATCTTTGCCTAGTTCCTCGCTGAAGATGGGGCAGTTCCTTACGCTCTTTTTATTTTTGACCTTCAGGAAATTTCAGGAAACCTATGATAATTTACTTTATCGGTATTCAGGTTGTAATATCAACTATACTATTTACTAAGTTAATGCCTCTATTAGTTCTTACATGGACTGATAGGGGGTTTTTTTTGTTTTTTAATTTCGCCATGCTATCCTATTCTAAATGATAGAAAATTAATTTTAGGATTAATTCTAATACGCATTTTAAAGTCCGGCCATTTTCCCTAGCTTTCTGACAACATTATAGATCCCATTCGATTGAAGCTTATTACCAAATTTATTCATAAATAAAGGATCTTTTTTTTCATATGTTCTAGTTAATAAATACTCTTTTAAAACAATGGCACATTCCACCAAAAAATGTATTTGTCTATATTTATTCCCTTTTCCTAGTATTTCAGCTGTTCTGCGATCCAAATTAACATTTTCAATACATAGTTTCGCGACTTCTGCCCTCCTACATCCTGAAGAAAATAGAAAAAGAATTAACGCTCGATCACGAAGAGGCAATTTTTCTGCGGCCAATTTTACCTGAGCATATTCTTGCTCAGGTAAATAGTTTGGTAATCCTTGAGGTATTTTAAGTCTCCACCTTGTTTTCATTACCATGTTTTCTAAATACTCTTCCTCTAGACAAAATCGAAAAAATGAAGAAAGAGTTGATAAAAAGAGATTTAATGTTTTTGTATTCTTGCCAGCTGAAAACTTATTCAACCATGTAAGTACATCCTCCGATGTTAATTCTTCCAAAGAAACTAAACACTCCGAAAAGAATCTCTCTAGTATCCATCGATATTTTGTAATAGTGGCTTCTGCCTTATTAGTCAACTTTAAACTCAATAAATATTCATTTATAACTTTTCTTGTTAATATCGGGATATCTTCTCGAGTGCTTTCCCAGTATTTCTGTGTCACTTTTAGTCTTTTAACTCCTTTCAGGTTAATAAATTAGTATAGTTATTTACCAAATTTATATTTTTTAAACCTATAAATTAAAATGGGATAGTTATATAAAAGGAAAAGTTTAAAATGTTCATTCGAAATATAATCTATAGGCATATCTATAAACATCGTCCTAAAGTAACAATGGTTATCCTTATTTCCTTTATCGAAAGAGATTACTCGGCATTAGATAGTTCTTCAAAAAAAGAAAACCTTAAAAGGCATTTAGCCAATCAAGGTTTTCTATGGGTTACTACCATCTTGCATTTTAATTCTTTTGGTTTCCCACTATAAGAATGACCAGTTTAACAGTCAATTCTTCGATCCCCACCAGAGTAAGACTTTACTTAACTTTATCCCTTTTGTGTAATTCAGCAAAGGCATTGAACACAGAAGTATTAGGTACTTGCAAATCAACCGTATCCAATTAAAGGTATTTCACCTATAAATCAGAAGTATTAGTTAGAAAGAAAACCCCATGTTTCCTGCTAAATGCAAGACATGGGGTTTTCATTTTCACTCATTTCACTGAATCAAATCAGCTTATAGAGTAGCATTTTGTTTAGTTTTATTTTACTTCTAACTCAACAGTTGGAGCTACTACTTTAGCATTATTGTTTACGTCAGTCGGTAAAGTACCCCAAGTAGCTGTAAATGTATATTTACCAACTGCATCACTCTTATAAGTACCACCATCTGTCCATGTTACAGGAACAGCAACAGTTTTACCGTTAACAAGAGTAACTTCAACAGAAGTAGGAAGCTTTGCAATTACATCTGCTGCTGTTTTATATTGAACATCATTACCAGCTACAGTACCTGTTTGTGTAAATGTTACTGGTTTGAAGCTATTAATTGCTTGACCAGCAACAACTTCTGCTGCTAAATGAGCATCAACTAATGCTTGGATTTCAGTTACTGTTAAGTCTTTAGCTGCTGCCGTTTTACCAGCTTGAACTGCTTTATTCACAGCTGCTAAGTTAGCATCTGTAACTTTTGTAATTTTTGCTGCATTATATTGTGCTGTAGTTGCAGTACCTGCATCAATAGCTTTGTTTAATGCTTTAATTGCTTCAGCAGCAGCGTTATCATCGATAGCTCCATTAGTTAGAACTTTATCAGCTGTTGTTTTGCTGAAATCAGCAATTGCATTCTTTTTATCACTTGAATCAATGATATATTTAGCATTTTTCACTGTAACTTTATAAGCAGTTGCAGCTTCACGTTTGTCACTAAGTGTAATAACAACTTGTTTTTTATCATTTACAGCTACACTGTAATCTGTAATTGCTAAATCTTTATTATCAGATACACGAGTTACAGTTAAGTCTGTAGCTAAAACATCTGCAGTACCACCAGCTTTTAAACTTTCTGAGAAAGTGAAAGTAATTGTTGCATCTTTAACAACAGGTTCTCCATCAAGAACTGGTTTAACAGAATCTAATAAGTTTGTAGTATGAGAAATTGTTTCTTCTCTAACTGGACCTTCGTTATCAGCAACATCAACAAATTTAGATAAATTCGCTACTAAATTTAAATCAGAACCATCTGTTTTAATTTCATCTTTGAATTTAACTGTAACAGTTGAAGTTCCATCCACTTGAATTGAATCAATTTTATGTGTATTAGAAGTAAATGCATTCGAAGATGCTGATTTAATAACTGTTGAGAATTTAACTTTTACAGTTTTTCTATCAACTAATTCTGCTGTATATTTTGCATCATAATCTTTGTCGATTTTAGCAAGTGCTAGTTTCGTAGTTCCTACTGTTAAATCAATGATATTATCTTTACCATTAAATTTATCATGAACGTTACCAGAAGTATCTTTTACTCCCATAACTTGTAATTCACCGATATTAGCTTTACCAGATGTTTTACCAGTAGCAAATTGAACATCATTTCCTTTAATTGTCTCTGCAAAAGTAATAGTTACTACTGTAGCATCGTTTGAAACTGAAAGTGTAGCAACATCATCTGTTAATGTTTTTAAAGCACCATCGATACGAACTAGGTAGTTTGAAGAGTCAGCTAAAGATGCTGCATCCATTTTTTTGTCGAATTTTAAAACAACTTTTTTAGCTTTTGCATCAGCATTGATTACAGTTTCGAATTTTGGACCTTCTTTATCTGATCTTGTAAATTTACCAGTGTAATCTAGCATTGTATTGTTAAGTTTTGTTGCATCTTTAACATTCTTAATTGTAATTGTATTTTCACCAACACTTACTTTTGAGTATAGGTCAATAATTACAGATTTAGAATCTTTTGAATCAACAGTTACTTTATCAACAGAAACTACTTTGCCGTCTTTGTCTGTAACTGTGTAGTTGCCTGCTTTTTCTGCAGTTTCTTTATCAACAGTTTTAGAGAATGTAACTTTGATAGTTTTTTCATCAACAGAAGTTACTTTTCTTACTTCTGGACGAGTTTGATCGATTTCAGGAGTTACAGTAACTTTTGTATCTTTAGCAATTTTGTTATCAGAGTAATCTTTAACGTCATCTACATACACATCTACTTTTCCAGTTGGAAGAGTTTTATCAGCGCCTTTGAATACGAATTTGTATTTATTATCGGCAATACGCTCGAATTCAGATGCTTCTTTCTTAGAATCTCCAGATTTCCAATAAACATTAGAAGCTTTTACTGTATCCATATCAACATCTTCTGAGAATGTTAATGTAACAGTTTCAAGTGTTGCAGTAGCTTCAGTAATTGTTGGTGCATCTTTATCTTCAACAACTTTAAATTCATGTGTTGAATTTAATGAAACAAAACCAGCGAAGTCTTTTGCACCAGAAACAGTAAGTTTGTGATCGCCAACAGAAAGAGTTGAAGTAGTGTAAGGTGTTAAGATAACTGATTTATTACCAGCACCCATAACAACATTTCCGAAGTACGCTTTTCCATCTAACGTGAAGTTTGTTGCGCTTAAGTTCTCAACAGGCTCAGATAATGTAACTTTTACAGCTTTAGTTCCTAAAGATTTGATTCCAGTAACTTCTGGAATTTTATTATCTACTGTTGTAAATTCAACATTTTTCACATTGATTTCTTTATCGCCAGCTTTTACATTAGAAATGCTAATAGCATCAGCTTTGTTGTTTGTAAGTTTATCAGTAAGTGTAACAGTAGCTGTTTTCTTATCATCTGATAAAGAAACAGATTTAATTGTTTTACCTGATTTTAAAGCGTAGTTAGCTTCATCTTCAGCTGTTTCTTTATCAACAGTACCGTCGAATTCAACTACTACTTCTTTAAGGTTAGTTGCAGATACAGATTTAACAGCTGTAGCTGTAGTTACAACGTAAGTAACTTTTGCTTTGTATTCTACATCTTTGATTTTGAAAGTAACTTCAGTTTCTTTGTTAGGTTCTAAAGCTTTTTCTAATTTAACAGTTTCTTTAGTACCATCTGTTAAAGTTACGTTTAAAGTTTGAGCGTCAACTACTTCTACTTTGTCAACTTTTACAGTTGTATCTGCAAGCTCAAGAGCACGTGAGAATACTACTGCGAATTCTTGACGAGTGATTGAAGCATTTGGGTTTAGGTTTGTTTTACCATTTACTTCAGTACCTTTGATAATGCCGTTTGAAACAGCAACTTCTAGGTAAGATTTAGCCCATGGTTTAACAGTAGAAGCGTCAGCGAAATCTTTAAGATCTGCTTCACCTTCTAATTCGAAAGCTTCTACAAGAATTTTAGCTGCTTCTGAACGAGTTAATTGTTTAGTTGGTGCGAATTCAGTTGCACTAACACCTTCAAAAATTCCGTATTCTACAGTTGCTGCGATAGCATCATAGTACCAAGCGTCTTTTTTAACGTCTTTGAAATCTACAGAACCTTCTGCTTTTAATTCTAACGCGCCTGTGAAGATTTTAGCTGCTTCTGCACGAGTAATTGTGTTAGTTGGGTTGAAGTTTCCTTTTTCATCCCCTGTGATTACTCCAGCGTCAACTAGAGCTTGAACTGCTTCTTTAGCGTAAGGTGCTACTTTGTCGAAGTCTTTGATTGTTGCAGCTGATGCTACAGGAACGATTGCTGATGCAACAAGTGCTGCTGTTGCTGATGCCGCGAAAAACTTACGGCCTTTGTTTTGCTTTGCCATTATTGTATTCCTCCCTAACATTTCCTTTAAATTGGTATTATCCTAACGAAAACTATAGTACTGCTTGTTAACAAAATGTATGTATTATAGCTTCATTGAATAATAAAAAACCTACAAGCAAATTTTTTTAGTAAATTTACTAGAAAATGAGTATTAGAATACCATTCTAGTAATTTTATTCACTTTCTCCAATAATATAACACTATCTTTCTCTAAATTCAAGCATTATAACATAAATTTAGATATAGAAGATTTTTTTACCGTGAATATTATGGAAACCATTATGCACCAATAATTTTACCTTATTTAGGTTGGTAACATATAGTACCATTTCCTATTATACCTGACTCTCAACATTATCCAAGCATTTTCTGGAATAGATACGAAATTGTCAAATTTTAAAGACTTCCGTAAATAACTAGTCACAATTGTAAAGAAACAGAAATATATAACGTGATTACGAAAGCAGGAATGTTTTTTCCTTCATTATTATTACTGTAAAAACGGATCTGTTCCCATGTTGTAACAATAGATTGCCTATTTTTATGCTAAACTTTTGGTAGCTTGATAGAATCCTATCAACTATTGAAAGGAGCTAAAGAATGAAAAGTAAATTCTCTATTTTCGGGGCCATGCTTATAGCAATGTTATATTTAGCACCTACAAATGTAGCAGCAGAAGATATATCTAAGCACTGGGCCTACTATGAAATGAACTATCTTATTACCCACGATTTAATGAAAGGTGATGATTCTGGTAATTATCGTCCGAATGATTCCGTTACTCGTGCTGAATTCACCGCATTTCTAGTGAGAGCACTTGACTTACCAGAAGTATCTACGAAACCTAACTTCTCAGATGTACGTGAAGGAGATTGGTATTACGATGTCATAAAGCAAGCCAGTTACTATCAATTAGTCAAAGGCGACGATAAAGGAAAGTTTAATCCAAAGGCTAACATTGATCGTCAGCAAATGGCTTCCATGCTAAAAAGAGCTCTCGATTACCAAAACATTAAGACGACCGCTTCCCCTCTTAAGTTTAATGACAATGCTAGTATCGCTAAATGGGCCTATGCCGATGTACAAGAAGTCGTGTCGTTAGGGCTGATTGTTGGTAAACCGAACAATACATTTGCGCCACTTGCCCAAGCAACACGTGCTGAGTCAGCTACTGTACTCTATCGATTGATACATTTAGTTGCTCCTGAAGTTGGCGGCAAGCAATATACCACTACCAACTACTCACAGAACTTCACGGCAGTGGTGGATAAGCAGGCAAAGAATAATCCAAAAGTAGATGGTGCTGGCGTTTTCACAGCCAGCGAGGCACTAGTGTCATACTATGTTCACCCTAAAAGTTTTATGCAGGATAGTCCTTCCTATTATCAATTTTTAAAATTATCGTCGGCTGTTACTAATTTAAATGCAAAAGCGATCAACGAAAAAGTTCTCTATAATAAAGGAAACTTAGTCGGTACAGCAGACGCCTTTATTCAGTCAGGTGTTGATCATAGTGTGAATGCCATCTATTTGATATCACATGCATTGCATGAAACAGCCAATGGAGCTTCAGCACTGGCAAATGGTATTGAAGTTGGACTCGATAAGGACGGTAAAGCAGTAATGGTAACGACTGAAAATCGAGATAGCCTGACTGCTATTAAGAAAACATACAATGTATATGGCATTGGGGCCATTGATGCAAACGCCAATAAATATGGTGCTGAACGTGCTTATACTAATGGATGGTTTACGATCAATGATGCTATTATTGGTGGGGCACAATTTGTGAAAGATCAATATATTAGTACTGGGCAGGACACATTGTATAAAATGCGTTGGAATCCTGATAACCCAACAATCCATCAGTATGCAACTCATGTTATGTGGGCAGTGCTCCAAGCGCAAAAGATTTATGACATTTATGAAATAACTGGTGCTAATACTACGACTAACTTAGTATTTGACGTTCCTGTCTATCAAAACCAGTCTTCCCCCGCTTCGTTACCTACTCCTGCAAAGCAATATGCGGTAGATACAGCTTTAGCTGGGGCCACAGGACAGGCTACAGTTAACGACCTAAATATGAGAACTTACCCGAATACAGCGGATGCTTCTTCCATCATCAAGAAATTACCAAAAGATACATCTTTCACTGTGCTCGGTGAAAATGGCGGTTGGTACAAAGTCAAAGTGGATGGACAAGAGGGATGGGTATTTGATGATTATGTAAGCCTGAAAAATGGATTACAGATTGTCGATATGAACATCACTCTAAATGTAAGAAGCGAGCCATCTACTACGTCTTCCATATTAGGTACAGTAAAACCAAAGGGCTTTATCATTGGTGTTGTAGATGACAATGGTGATTTTGTAAAAAACGGTAACTGGTATAAGGTTATCTTTAATGGTAAAACTGGATGGGTTCATGGTGATTATATTGTAAAAAATGAATCTCTTGATTCAAAAAAAATTTAAGATGAGAGAGTGCGAATATTTCAATTCGCACTCTTTCTTTATGTTCACCCACGAAAAGCTCTGATTCCCCCATGTTGATACGCAATATTTCCCTATAACATTTATATGCTATATATAATAGAAGAAACTCATGTTTTTAGGCTTATGTACTCATAATATCTTATTACTTCTACCGCCTTTTGAAAGGTAACATTAAAAATGCAATTTGCGCTTTCCCTTCCCCTTCTTCTCCACGATTCACCTAATACCATTGTCCCCGACGGCAATGCCAAACAATCACCGAAAATTTCCTGTCAATATTGCTTTTGTGGTATTATAGATTGCAGATCAATTATGCCTCGGCATAATTGCGTCCGGAATCGACATTGTGCCTGCACAAAGAACTCCTTTCCGATTCCGTGACATCCGCCGAAAGAAGTGAAAAAGGAAATAAAGAAAGGTTTGAACACTATATGAAGCATGTAACGATTATGGGCGTACCCTTTTTACATAGTAATCAGCAAGAGTTTGTTGATTTACTCGTTAATCGTATTGAACATGAAGAAAAGACATTCGTTATTACAGCAAATCCCGAAGTCGTGATGCAGGCAAATGAAAGTCCTACTGTCATGAATTATTTGAAGCAAGCTACTTACATTTGTGCAGATGGTATTGGCGTTGTGAAAGCTGCACAAATACTAGGTGATCCGCTTCCTGAGCGTGTCACTGGTTACGACACGATGGTACGACTTTTGGAAGTCGGCAATAAAAAGAGCTTTAAAATCTATCTGTTAGGCGCGCAAAATGAAACGCTCGAAAAGACCGTAAAAAATATCAATCAAACATATCCAAATGTCGATATAGTAGGCTATCATGATGGATTTTTTGATTGGAACAAGAATGATATTGCGAATGAAATTGCAGCATCAAAGCCTGACCTTGTATTTGTTGCATTAGGAGTGCCAAGACAAGAGAAATGGATTACTGAAAATCTAGATCAATTTAGCAAAGGTGTATTTATGGGTGTTGGTGGTTCCTTTGATGTTATTGCAGGAACAGTCAAACGTGCTCCTGTAATCTGGCAAAAACTAAATCTCGAATGGCTCTACCGACTACTTCGTCAGCCAAGTCGTTTTGGAAGAATGCTTGTCCTTCCTCGATTTGCTTTAAAGGTTTTTGCATTAAAAATTAAAGGTCAGGGTGCACCAAAATGAGTCAGTCAACATTTGTCAAAAGCACACTTGTCCTAACAGTTGCTACGTTGCTTTCTAAAGTGATCGGTAGTATTTTCCGAATTCCGCTCCAAAATATAGCCGGTGATGAGGTACTTGGTATATTCAGTTTAGTGTATCCAGTCTATATGGTGGCACTCTATTTATCGGTAGCTGGAATACCTATTGCCATTTCAAAGCTTATTGCGGAGGCCAATGCAAAAAAAGACACAGATAAAGTGAAGAAAATTTATGTCACGGCAAGCATCCTAGCACTATGCTTTGGCGTCTTAAGTTTTGCAATCATTTTTGGCTTTTCAACTGAAATCGCAAATGCTTTAGGGGGCCCATCGACAAAAATTGCGTTAATTGTTGTTGCTCTAACATTGCTCGTTGCTCCTTATATGGCTGTCTATCGTGGATTTTTCCAAGGCTATGGGGATATGCGTCCGACTGCGATTTCTCAGGTAATTGAACAGTTAGTGCGAGTTGCTCTAATTTTAATTGTTGCCTATTTCCTAGTTGCAATGGATTATTCCAATGATATTGTTGCTGGGGGTGTTATGGCAGGCTCTGTAATTGGGGCTGTTGCATCCCTCTTCTATTTACGCTTGAAATATTTCCGCTCATCTGTAAAAGTGACCAGCAAGGAGAAATATACATTTAACGATTTCTCATCCTTTGGTAAGACAATTTTAAAAATATCGATTCCGATTGCCATCGGTTCTGTCACAATGGCACTATTTAACTTTGTTGACTCCTTTACAGTAACGTATGGCTTAAGAAGTGCTGGAGCTGACTCAAGCGAAATTAGTTTCCTTTATGGGATTTACGGTCGAGGTTTAACGCTTGTTCAAATTACAACTGTTTTTGCGTCTTCTATCATTTTACCGCTTGTTCCACTGATTACGACAAAATTAGCAGAACGTAAATTAGATGAAACACGTGGGATTATTGAGCAAACGCACCGTATTACAAATCTTATTTCTTGGCCAGCTGCTTTAGGGTTACTAGCATTAACCTTACCTTTAAACCTTGCTCTTTTCACAGACTTAGAGGGAAGCTTAATGTTAGCGATTATTAACCTCAGCTCTGTATTTACATCTTTGACACTACTTGGTACAGGGATTTTACAAGGGATGAATGCTGCAAAAACAGGAGCCATCATCATTATTAGTGGTGTTGTACTAAAGATATTTTCAAACATCTTCTTTATCCAAGGCTTCGGATTAGATGGGGCTGCATATGCAACACTATTTGTTTATTTTGTTTTATTTATTGTAAATTCTATTTTTATTTATCGTACAATTCGCTTCACTGTATTTGGGAAAGATACAATCAAAATCATCCTATCTTCAATCCTAATGGGAGCTGCAGTCGGATTACCTACACTATGGTTTGATATTGAGAAGTGGTCAAGAGTGTGGGCAACAGGTTATCTAGCTGTTGCAATTGTAATTGGAAGTGTTATTTATTTCCTATTATTATGGCTAATGAAAGCCATTAATAAACAAGATTTAAAGAAAATCCCGATTATCGGAAAAAGGTTTTCATAAATAAGAGAGGTAGAAAATTTATGTCGAAACAGAAATGGCTTTGGGGAATCGTGGTCCTATTGCTCATCATAGCTTCACCAGGAATCATGATGCGTTGGAATGCTGAGCAATCGAATAATTCATATGAAATAGTTATTCCCTATGACGAAATACAAACAGTAAATAAGGAAAGCGATTTAACAATGGATAAAATCCTTTCCTCTTTAAAAGATGCGGGGCTTACATCAGTTAGCCTTGAGCCTTTTACATTAAAGGAAATGGAACATCAAGGACTAATTTCCACTTACAATGAAAGTGAATTAGCGGCACAACTACGTTTCACACCTTATAAAGGTGCTGTTGATGTTAATAAGGGTGGATACTATATTAGCGTTCCTGAAGATGCAAGCTATCAACAGCTCATTAAGGACAGCATTCAGCCAGAAGAAGTACAAATAGGAGATGAGTCTTTCTATTTTCTTCCGAGTTCAAACCATCGTTATGATTTAAAAACACCAATTGGTTACGATAAGCATGCAATGGACATGATCAACAAGCACGATCTGTCCCTCATCTTTAAAGTAGAAAATGCGACTAATAAAGTGGCCAACGAAAAAATCGTTAAACAATTACTTGAATTAAAAGATTCCTCTGCTGGCCGTTTACTCGGTTCAGGTACTGAGGCAATCGGATTTGGACAGAGTTCAGGTAATGCAATGGTTGAAAAGCTAAGTAAGGCAGGCTATTATTTCTACACAATTGAAAGCAATCCCCTTAAGGGCGAAGACAAAATTGCAAAAAGTACAAATTATAATATGATTCGCTTGCACAGCATCAATGTAAACAGAGAGACAAAGCTAAAGCTTAATGCGAGCATTGATCGTACAACACGTGCAGTGAAAGAGCGTAATATTCGATCTATCTTCTATCATATTAAAACAAAAGGTAATGCCGAGAAAAATTTGGCGGAAACAATTGATTATTTAACTGGTGTTCAAAAACAGATGCCAAATCATTTCAAGTCTGGCACTCCAGAACTGTTTGATGTTGTTAAAGTACCAACATGGGTAACAGCACTTGTCTTATTAGCAGGTATACTATTTACTTACCTTATGTCAGAACTAGTGAAATGGATGCCTCTTCGTATAACAGCAGTTGTATTTATGAGTGCTCTAGCCATAGGATACTTCCTTCTGAAAAGTACTATTTTCTTACAAGCATTCGCGTTAATTATTGCAGTTATGGCTCCAACGTATGCAGTTATTAAAGCAGCTAAGGGCTCTACTAATATTGCTTCGATATTACTACAATATCTGAAAGCAGTAGGTATTAGCGTCATTGGTATCGTTATTGTCATTGGGTTATTAAACGGCAATGCATTTATGACAGGCTTTGAAGCATTTAAAGGCGTTAAGCTTGTTTATGTTGTTCCAATTGCAGGTGTATTATTATTTGTGATGCTGGAACTAAACCGTATAGTTGATCAAAATCTAAAGAAAACACTTTCGAATACCGTTACTTTATTAAATAGAGATTTAAAATATTGGCATGTTTTACTGCTAATTGTCGTTGCAGGTATTGGATTATTCTATATCAGTAGAACAGGTAACTCTGGTTCAGTTAGTAATGCAGAATTAGCATTTAGACAATGGCTTGAGAATATACTATATGTTCGACCAAGAACTAAGGAATTCTTAATTGGTTTCCCATTCTTTGTTTTAGCGCTATATGTGATGGGCATTAATCGAAAATGGGGCAGTATCCTTCTAGTACCAGGAGTTATTGGATTCTTGTCTATCGTTAATACCTTTACACATTTACACATCCCTGTTGCTGTGTCGGCATTACGTACACTTTATAGCGTTTCACTTGGTTTTGTCGTAGGACTAGTGTTTATCTTAATTTTCAAGATAGGTTACCGTTTTATTTCTAAAGCAATCGCGAGGTGGTCATAATGCATGTTGTATTGTCTGGCTACTACGGATTCGATAATGTTGGCGATGATGCGATACTGCTTTCCATTATCCAGGCGTTAAGAAAATGTCAAAGTGATATAGACATTACTGTATTATCGAACAATCCAGCGGCCACTGAAAAGACATATGGTGTTAAGGCCGTGAATCGTTGGAAAATGAACGAAATCAGACAAGTACTAAAAACAGCAGATGGGCTCATCAGTGGTGGCGGTAGCCTCATGCAAGACCAAACAGGAATGAAGACGATTCCTTACTATGCGGGTGTCATTCAAATAGCAAAATGGTTAAAAAAACCTGTATTTGTTTACGCCCAAGGTATGGGTCCAATCAATCATCCTTTAAGTAAATGGATTGTCCGCAAAGCCTTTAATAAGGTAGAAAAAATAACGGTACGAGATAAAGCCTCACAGTCTCTTTTAACAGAGATTGGTGTCAAAAACGAGTCTTTAGTGGTGCCAGATCCAGTTATCGGCCTTAACGGTAGCACCTTCCATACTAACTGGCTAGCAGATGAGTCCTTATCAGCAAAGTCTTATATAGCTATAAGTGTTCGTGACTGGCCATCAACGGTAGATTACAAGCAAAAAATAGCGGACAGCCTAGATCAATTAGTACGTCATGGTGAACAGATTGTCTTCTTACCGATGCATGGTGAGCATGATGCAAAGTCTTCACAAGAAGTAGCAGCACTTATGAAGGAAAAGAGTATGATAGCCCCTGCTGATTTATCAATTGAAGAAAAAATTGCGGTAATTGGTCAATCTAAATTGCTAATTGGTATGAGATTGCATTCATTAATTTTCTCATCCATCTACTCTACTCCATTTATTGCGATTTCTTATGATCCAAAAATCGATGCATTTGCTGAAATTGTAGATCAACCAATTATTGGACATGTTGAAGTGGATGATTGGAACGGGACTTTATTGTTTGAACAAACTGTAAAAGTAATTGAACAATTAACAACCGTCCAAGAAAATATGCGTCAAAAAGTCCAAGCGTTCCAAGATGCAGCAGAGAAAACAGCAAAATTAGCATTAGAGGTTTTCACAAAGTAAAATAAAAATGATGAATTTCAATAAAAATTGAAATTCATCATTTTTTTTGTGGGTCTAATAATTTTAAAATGAATTGCGCCTGCTGCATATGCATGGCAAGCACATATTGGCTTGCTTGCATTAGAATTTGGGCCTTCACCATATTCATCATTTCTTTGGCGATATCGGCATCACGAATGCGGGACTCGGCATCTTGCAAGTTTTCTGCCGTGTTTACATTCGCGTTATAAGCATGCTCTAGACGATTTTGATAGGCGCCTAGTCTTGAGCGCTCGCTTGATACACGCTTTAATGCCTCGTCCATTGTGGTAATGGCTGTATTGGCATCCTCACGAGTTGCAATGGATGTCTTATCGTCCAAGCCAAGTGCTCCAGCACCCATATCGCCAATAAACATCTCAATGTTTTGACCTGCGTTGGCACCTGCCTGAATTTTAATACCATTTGTAGCATAATCCCCATTTAGCAATGTCTTTGTATTAAACTCAGTGTCCTTCGAGATGCGCTGAATTTCTTTTTTTAATTCCTGATATTCTAAATCGAGCTGCTCCCGATCACTATTTGTTAATGTGTCGTTGGCCGCTTCGACTGCGAGCTCACGCATGCGCTGAATCATATCATGTACTTCATTTAGTGCTCCCTCAGCTGTTTGAACAAGTGATATACCGTCCTGGATATTCTTCGCTGCCATGTTCAAGCCGCGAATTTGCGCACGCATTTTTTCAGAAATCGCAAGTCCCGCTGGATCATCCGCTGCACTATTGATGCGGTAGCCTGAAGAAATTCGAAGCATCGCCTTGCTCATAGCACCGTAATGTCTATTCATATTATTTAAAATTGACATCCCCGTCGCTGACCACTTTCCAAGCATCATTTCACCACCCCCTATTGTTATGTATATCGGTCTATGTTAAATTCTTTTAACCTATTTTTAGTAATGTATGCCAATTTAATAAGTCCTATATAGTAATGATTTTTAATCCAATTTTACATTTTCGACTTTAGACCCATATCAATTCCGCATTGGCATGATTGTGCTTGCGCGAATCATTTTTCTCAAAATCCGAGACATCCGCCGGAGGCTTTTGGCCAACAGATGTGCGAAAGCATAGCGTCAGAAACATAGTTTTGTTTTTGAGTAAGCGTAGCATCAGCATGATGTTGGTCACTAAGGCGTTTTCACAGGATGTGAAGCTCTTATCCTAGGCTATTCTATTTCAGGACACCCACAAAAATCCACCATCTTCACAGAGGTGGAAGTCTTCTGTAACTGACGCTTTGCCTTCGCTACAAAAATGCTTGCTAATGAAGATAAAAGCACCCACTTCTCATATGTGAAAAGGGTGCTTAAATAAAGTACTGTGTATTCAATTTTCGAAACCTCCGAGTTGATGGTTCTTTTGTTGTAGTAGTTCAAAAAAGAGATCTTTATTATGATCTAGTAATGCCTGATCGATTAAATAATCAATGTTTTTCTGCTCCAATTCTGTAATGAGATTATCTACTTCGCCAACAGTCACTGAAGATACAAGTGGTAACTGAGGCTTTGGAGTAGCGCTTTCAAGAATCGGTGTTAGATGCTCATGAACATTTGTAATTAATAATAATTGATATAATGGCAGTCTGATAAAACGATTCCCTTTCTGGAAAACAAATACCTCAGATATATTTTCGATTTGTTGTGTATTCAAGTTGATAATCATCTCTTTACCTTCGATGGGGATGAAATGGAAAATCTCATTCTCTTTTAAAATAGAGAAATATTGATAAGCAAACACGAGACGTAGTTTGTCTCCCGTGATTTTTGTGTAAAATGGCTTCATATATTGAACTTGCATCATCCTTATCCCTCCCTATTTATCTGATTATTCAGATTTTAACACAAATCAATTATCTTGTTAACTATCTTCCCCTTGAATTTTTTATTTCAAATCATTCAGCTTATCATGTACGCATTTTAATCGTATAATGGAAGGACAGTCTTTTTTTATTCATACTTACACATACTCACTAGCTATACATTTTGAAAGGAGTGAGGTTATGGCATTGTCTATTGCCCAATTAGCTAAAGAGCATCAAGAATTTATCCTTGCCAAATTACAGGAAGCTGAACAGGCGTTACATCCTTCCTCTTCTGAAGACGAAGAGCTAGTGCGTCGTGCCGTTTTTTCAGTACGGAATAAATCAGTTGTCTTTGAACGTTTTAATGGAGCAAGTTCTACATTATATGCTAGCGTACAGGATGTCAGACCTGCTACTGTAGAAATTGATTTTGCCAAAGAGGAGCTACGCTGTAACTGTCCCCAGCTGAAATGGTGTAGACATCAGGTTGGCGCATTGCTTGCTCTTTATCAGTATTTTGATTCGGTGCAAAATTGGTCAAGTGCTTGGCGCGCTCAAAAATCAGTGCAATTAAAATCATTAGCAGAAGAACGAAGTCCAGAAAGCTGGAAGTTAATGGTCAATGAAGTAATGAAACGTTTACTACCACCTGGGCGTATTCTAGAAGGGTATGGCCTCTCAGCTATACGGACAGATGCAATGGAGCGACTCCAACGGCATATGCCATTTGAACGTGAGTGGCAGCCACTTTATAAGCTTTTTATGGAGCTATCGATCTTTAATACAATATGGCGTCATTTAAATGAGACAAAAGGACATTCTTTGGATTCTCCTTATATGAAATATTTTATTGATCAAAGTGTTCAATCATTCGAAAGTATACTGACAGAGCTAACGGGTCGATCACGACTTTTTGCCACTGATCCATTTTATGATGCGATTCAGGAATCAGTTCGAGAGTTTTTATTGGAACGACAAGGATTATTTGCTGATCGATTACAAATATATATGCTGCTTTGGGCAGTGCTTTTTTATGAAAAGCCGCGTCGTGAACAGGAATTAGCACTTATAAATAACCTTGAGAATCCTTCACCTGAGATTTCCTTGGAGTCATTAAAACTGCTATTTTATGTGTTGCTACAAAAAGAAGATTTATTACAGGAAAGCATTGCGCATGTAGATGGTCAACATATGCAGGACCTATTTGAGCTAGCTACTTTTGCAAAACGTGCTGGTGAATCACATGCACAGTCAATTATTTTACGTGCGATGCTACCATTTTCCGAAGTCTTTTTACAGCAAACAGTGCCAGTTGTAAAACGCGCTCAATATGTAAGGCAATTTCAGCTTTTATACGAAGACATACAGCTTACGGAAGAACAGGAAGCTACATTATATAGTGCATTTGGTGTTTACGGGCTCCAACCGTTTTCGTTCTTTCTTATTAAAAAAGGACGTTATCGTGAATGGGCAGCTCTCCATCAGTTAAATCTCTCCTCCCTTTCTTATTTAGAAATGTGTGGATTAAAAGATGTTCTTCAGGTTGCGCCTGCAACAGTATTGCCCTTATATCATCTATACGCCATGACTGAAATTACACAAAAATCACGTATGAACTATAAGCAGGCTGTACGAATATGGAAAAGTATGCGCAGTGCAGCAAAACGTGCTGGAAAAACTGCTTATTTTGAGACATATATGCAAACAATTCGTGCAGAGTATAAACGACTTCGTGCATTACAGGAAGAAATTGAGAAAGGAAACTTAGTATGATGACTATAAATGCTCCTTCCCCGTTTTCAAAAAAACTACAGCTTCGTATTCATGCAGCACAGGAAGGATATTTTACGTTACAGGGATTTACTGCTGATGGTGCAGCAATAGAAGCAGACTCACTCATTTCTTCATTATTTTTTAACTATGAAGCGAATGTCTATGGTTTATTAACCAACCGTTCAGAGCGTACGATTGATGTTACAACCTCTGAGCTCCTTGATATTTTTTCACAGCGCTATCTGCATCCTTTTATTGAATGGCAAGGTGCGAACGCAGAAAGTCAGGTGTGGCTAGAAAAAGCGTCTTCTATACAAAAGTATTGGCAGGAGCCCTCGCTTTGGTCACACGCAGTTATTGCGGATGATTTTTCCGCGCTAACATTCCCTATAGAGGGTGAAGATACAGCTTTATTAGAAATGGCAGTACAGCAAAAACTAGCTCAAGCAGGTCTTGTACTGTCTGATTTACCAAAGCTAATGCCATTTTTCTTGCGTGGTGGCTGGCCACTAGAGCAAGAACGACAAGCAGGTGCAGTTACTGTCTCCCTACGCTTAAGTGAGCCTGAGGAAGATTCAGATGTTTGGCTTTTAGAAACAGTACTTAGTACGGCTACAGCCAAAAACTACTGGACGCCTGCCATGCGAAAGCAGTCACTACAAATCGCTGACGCTCTACCGGCAAAATGGCAAATGTATGCTGAAGTTATTGAACAACAACAAGGACAAATTGTAGATCTTCTTTCTATCGAAGATGTACGTAACGATATTTTCATCCGTATTATGCTTGACGATTTACAAGTTCGAACATTTTTACGTGAGGATTTAGCAAGATTACAAGCACTCGGCTTTGACGTTGTATTACCTGCTTGGCTTAAAGATTTAAAACAGTCAAAAATGCGTGTTCGTGTCAGTACTGGTAATGTAGCGACAAAGAAGGTTGCTGGACTAGATGATATTTTAACGTTCAAATGGCAGTTTTCTATGAATGGACAGTCCATTTCACCTGAACAATTTAAAAAGCTTGTAGATGAGAAACGCGAATTCATTCGTATTGGTACAGAATGGTTTAGAGTCGATGCAAACTGGATGCAAGAAATGCGTGCATTGATGCAGCAAGCTGAAGATGAAAGCTGGACTGTTCGTGAATTGTTATTCCGTGAACTACCAGAGGATTTATCCTTACCGCTTGAAGAAGAAGATGCCGATGATGCAATGCGAGATGACCCTATTTTTGCATTTGAACTGCAAAAATCGCTTAAATCCTATATGGAGCAGCTTTCTGAGAAAAAAGGACTGCCTATAGTACCGGTTCCTACATCTTTGCAGGCAGAATTACGCCCTTATCAGCATGAGGGCTTTGAATGGCTTGTCTTCATGCGAGAGCAAGGCTTTGGTGCATGCCTAGCTGATGATATGGGGCTTGGTAAAACGGTTCAGCTAATTTCTTATTTGCTTCATCTTTATGAAACAACTGAGGATACAAAACCGTCCATCATTATTTGTCCTACGTCCGTGCTAGGCAACTGGCAAAAGGAACTCGCTCGTTTTGCTCCTTCCTTGAATGTGCATACGCATTATCAGGCGAATCGAGCAAAAGAGGAAGCTTTTAAACAGCTAGTAGGAAGAGAAAAACCACATGTCATTTTATCTACCTACGGCACGGTATCACAGGATGCAGAGTTTTTACAGGAAGTAGAATGGTCAACAGTTGTATTAGATGAAGCTCAAAATATTAAAAATATGCAAACGCTACAATCAAGGGCTATTCGTAAATTACAAGGGACGCATCATATTGCTTTAACGGGTACACCAGTAGAAAACCGTTTATCGGAGCTATGGGCAATTTTTGACTTTATCCATAAAGGCTATTTAGGTAGCTTTGGTCGCTTTAATGAAGAATTTATTTTACCGATAGAACGAGATGAGTCTGAGTCACATAAACAAAAGCTACGTGCAAAAATTCAACCATTTTTACTGCGTCGTACAAAGCGTGACCCACACTTACAGCTCAACTTACCAGATAAACAAGAGTCTCATGAGTACTGCCCATTAACAACTGAACAAGCATCTCTATATGAGGGATATATATTAGAGACGCTCGATCAGCTGGAGCAATTAACAGGCTTTCAAAAAAAGGGACGCGTCTTAAAGATGCTCAGTAAGTTAAAGCAATTATGTAATCATCCTGCCTTATATTTAAAAGAACCTTTCGAGGATGCCGAATCAATGCTCACTCGTTCTACGAAATTAGAACGTATTGTGCAAATGGCTACAGAAATCGTGGACAACGGCGAGCAGTGCCTCATTTTCACACAATATATCGGAATGGGGCAATTACTACAACATTGTTTTAGTGAACTATATAATATTGATGCACCGTTCTTAACAGGTGCAATGCCTAAGCAGCAGCGTGACCGCTTAGTAGAGACTTTTCAGGCAGGAGATTTCCCAATATTTATCCTTTCATTAAAAGCGGGTGGCACAGGGCTAAATTTAACAGCGGCAAATCATGTATTACACGCAGATCGCTGGTGGAATCCTGCCGTCGAAAATCAAGCGACTGACCGTGCATATCGAATTGGCCAAACACAATTTGTGCAAGTGCATAAGTTTGTTACAATTGGTACTATCGAAGAAAAAATCGATAAAATGCTAACCCAAAAATCTGCATTATCAGAAGAACTAATTCAATCAAGCCAATGGTTAACTGAGTTAGAAGATGACGAACTTCGTGATTTAATGAAGCTCGATTTTTAATAATGAGTAGATGCGCCAAGAGCACAACGTTCTTGGCGCTCTTTTATTTCAGCGGATATTACTGTTACTTCTTCCCCTACTTACTTCATATTTATATTTAGTTGTGTTAATAATGCTCATTGCTGTGCGGTCTTCAGCAATGAACTACGTTATGAAATTTAGACATCATTCCTTTCTAAATTTTGATTACGGCGCAAGTAATAAGGAGAATGGCGGATCAGACAACTTGTTCCTTGCCCCGTATGTACCAATTAGAACTGCTATATTACCGGCAATTGTACTTCTGCCTCAGGTAGCACAAAATCCTTTAAGCCTTCCTGCTCATCTGGTGGCTTTGGAGGCACAACTGCCCCGTCGCTATCCCTTGGCTTAAGCCGATAAAATCGGACATCTTCTACGACTACTTCTGTTATAAAAACCTTTGTGCTTTCTTCATTTAAAAATGATCTTGATTGAATTCGACCATTCACTCCAATTAATGAGCCTTTTCCGCAATATTTGACGATATGCTCTGCAAGCCTTCCCCAAACTGTACAAAGAATAAAGTCAGCATCCACTTCCCCACGACTGTTTTTGTAATTGCGATTAATGGCTAGAGTAAAATGTGCTTGCACGCGATTCCCAGATAAGTGTCGTAACACTGGATCCTTTGTTAACCTTCCGACCAGTCCGACTTGGTTCATTGATTCACCTCCTTTGCTTTCGATTGCTCTCATCTTACAAAAGTTAATCCAGCATTGGCAAAAGTCGATTTTTATCATTTCCCTTAATTTTCAATCATAAATTGGGTATATTAAGGCTTTTACTTTTCATTTTTCAAAAGATTTTTCGGGCTGAATGCTTCTCGCTGTAATAGCAAATGCTAATTGTTGAAATATACAATTTCGCTGTTTTTGCAGATTGTGCAAAAACACAGCATTGCCACTATCGTAACCAGGGCTAATTGAATATGTTATACTAAAAAGGATGACCGACTTAGGAGGATATTACATAATGAAAACATTTAAGATGCTTTCCTTTGACCTTGTCACAAAAGACGGCATACAACCTTTCCCTTTAGTCGATGGTATAATTATTAACCAGGAAAACAGCCATCAATCTTGGATTCTCGAACTGTTTATGGACCGGCAATATCGTTCAACTTTTGATGAACTATTAGCGAATGCTACTGTCTTTAATGTACGTGCAGTTATTTCATTTCCAGATAATGAGCCTGCCCCTTTTAAGGTTGTCGTACATACAGTTCAAGAAATTGGCGAGCACATCTCTGTCCTTTTAAAAGGGACGCTAAAGACAAAACGCTCGAAATATGCCGAGCAATTACTAGCCGAGTTACTAGCTGAGGGCGTTACTTTAGATAAGTTATTGGACCGCTTCTCACACGATATGAAAGAACGACCAAAACTCAAAAATGATTGAACTTGATTTAACGATGCAAAAATTTGCATCGTTATTTTTTTATTGGACAGGTAGAGATTTTAAGGTAAAATACGATGTAAAAATTATAGGAGGTAACTACACTTGAAAATTGCTATTAGAGAAAAGCCTGTAAAATTATTATGGCTTGAGGCTTTAAAGAGGCGTTTGTTCGAAGACGATCCTGATTTTAGCTTTTATAATGAGCAATTCCGAAGATTCGATGCTGGCTTTGCTGGTGAAAGAAGAGTAGACCGTGAATGGCTTGAATTAGTATGTCCCTATACTTTTTTAGTGTTACATAATTTAATTCTGATGAATTCTGCTCAGCATTCGCATCAACTCGATACGCTTTTCATTTGCAGTAATTTTATGCTAGTTGTTGAAATAAAAAATATTAACGGCCGTCTCGATTTTGACGATATTACTCATCAATGTATTCGAACGAAGCCGGATGGAACTGTTGAAGGATTCCCCAATGCAATTACTCAGACCCAACGACATATGCAATTTCTTAAAGTTATTTTCCAAAACTATTCTCTCCCCATTGAGGGTGCGGTTATCATTGCTAACTCCTCTGCTATCATTGCAAATCATCCAAATACAATCCCGATTTTCCATGTTTCAGGACTTCAAAAACATCTTCATTCCCTATTTAACCATTATACACAAACAATTTTAAGCGATGAACAGCTAACAGGAATTGCTCAACTACTTCTTAGTAAACATCAGCCATCGAAAATTCCGGCTGCAATTGATTCATCACGATTTCGCCAAGGCGTGCTTTGTCCGAAATGCAAATACAAATCTCAAATGCATTATGCTCGCGGAATATGGAGATGTTTATACTGTCAATATGCAAGCGAAGAAATTTTCGCTGAAGCCTTACAAGATTATCAATACTTAGTTAGACCAACAATCACCAATAAACAACTACGTGAATTTTTCGGTATTCATTCCATTGATGCTGCAAATCGTTTACTTAGAAAATTTCAATTTCCCTATACAGGTTCTTATAAAAATCGTGTTTACCGATTACCCGAAAATTTAGTGGAATATATGAAGCCATTTTTCCGCTCTTCCTGAGAATATTTAACAGGTTTTTCACCTTCGTGCGGTATCGCCATATTGCTCGCGAGTATTCACTTCGCTTCTCTTTCGCGAGTATTCGCTTCGCTTCCGCGAGTATTCACTTCTCCTCCGCGAGTATTTCCTTCGCTTCCGCGAGTATTCACTTCGCTTCCGCGAGTATTTCCCTCTCCTTCGCGAGTATTCACTTCTCCTCCGCGAGTATTTGCTTCACTTTCGCGAGTATTTACTTCGCTTCCGCGAGTATTCACTTCTCCTCCGCGAGTATTCGCTTCGCTTCCGCGAGTATTCGCTTCTCTTTCGCGAGTATTCGCTTCGCTTCCGCGAGTATTCGCTTCTCTTTCGCGAGTATTTCCCTCTCCTTCGCGAGTATTCACTTCGCTTCCGCGAGTATTCTCTTCTCCTTCGCGAGTATTCACTTCTCTTTCGCGAGTATTCACTTCTCTTTCGCGAGTATTCACTTCGCTTCTCTTTCGCGAGTATTTCCTTCGCTTCCGCGAGTATTCACTTCGCTTCCGCGAGTATTCGCTTCGCTTCCGCGAGTATTCGCTTCGCTTCCGCGAGTATTCGCTTCTCTTTCGCGAGTATTTCCCTCTCCTTCGCGAGTATTCACTTCGCTTCCGCGAGTATTCACTTCTCCTCCGCGAGTATTCACTTCGCTTCCGCGAGTATTCACTTCTCCTTCGCGAGTATTCACTTCTCCTCCGCGAGTATTCGCTTCTCTTTCGCGAGTATTTCCTTCTCCTCCGCGAGTATTCACTTCGCTTCCGCGAGTATTCGCTTCTCTTTCGCGAGTATTCGCTTCTCTTTCGCGAGTATTTCCTTCGCTTCCGCGAGTATTCACTTCGCTTCCGCGAGTATTCACTTCGCTTCCGCGAGTATTCACTTCTCTTTCGCGAGTATTTCCTTCGCTTCCGCGAGTATTCACTTCTCTTTCGCGAGTATTCGCTTCGCTTCCGCGAGTATTTCCCTCTCCTTCGCGAGTATTAACTTCGCTTCCGCGAGTATTTCCGTCTCCTCCGCGAGTATTCACTTCTCCTCCGCGAGTATTCGCTTCTCTTTCGCGAGTATTTCCTTCTCCTCCGCGAGTATTCACTTCGCTTCCGCGAGTATTCTCTTCTCCTTCGCGAGTATTCACTTCGCTTTCGCGAGTATTCACTTCGCTTCTCTTTCGCGAGTATCCACTTCGCTTTCGCGAGTATTCTCTTCTCCTCTGCGAGTATTCACTTCGCTTCCGCGAGTATTTCCTTCGCTTCCGCGAGTATTCACTTCTCCTTCGCGAGTATTTACTTCTCTTTCGCGAGTATTTCCTTCGCTTCCGCGAGTATTCACTTCTCTTCCGCGAGTATTCGCTTCTCTTTCGCGAGTATTCGCTTCGCTTCCGCGAGTATTTCCCTCTCCTTCGCGAGTATTAACTTCGCTTCCGCGAGTATTTCCGTCTCCTCCGCGAGTATTCACTTCTCCTCCGCGAGTATTTCCTTCGCTTCCGCGAGTATTCACTTCGCTTCCGCGAGTATTCACTTCTCCTTCGCGAGTATTCGCTTCTCTTTCGCGAGTATTTCCTTCTCCTCCGCGAGTATTCACTTCTCTTCCGCGAGTATTTCCTTCTCTTCCGCGAGTATTCACTTCTCCTTCGCGAGTATTCACTTCTCTTTCGCGAGTATTCACTTCTCCTCCGCGAGTATTCGCTTCTCCTCCGCGAGTATTTCCTTCGCTTCCGCGAGTATTCGCTTCTCCTCCGCGAGTATTTCCTTCGCTTCCGCGAGTATTTCCTTCGCTTCCGCGAGTATTCACTTCTCCTTCGCGAGTATTCACTTCTCTTTCGCGAGTATTCGCTTCTCCTCCGCGAGTATTTCCTTCGCTTCCGCGAGTATTCACTTCTCCTTCGCGAGTATTTCCTTCTCCTCCGCGAGTATTTCCTTCTCCTCCGCGAGTATTCACTTCTCCTTCGCGAGTATTCACTTTTCTTTCGCGAGTATTCGCTTCTCCTTCGCGAGTATTCGCTTCTCCTCCACTCGGTATTATTCCCCCTTCATAAAGAAAAAAAGAGCGTTCCATCCATTAGATGGAAACACTCTTTTTTATAATTATCGCGTTACTTTCTCTTCAACGATCTTTTCTTTAACTACGCCATTTGCATTTGGTACGTTGTTATAACCATTTGTACCATTTAAATCAGCATTTGTTCCTGGCGTTGTAGTTCTTGGTACTGTTGTTGTACCTGGTACTGTCGTTGTACCTGGTGTTGTAGTTCTTGGTACTGTTGTTGTACCTGGTGCTGCTGATTCAGGAAGAACAGTGTTACGGTTAACACCATTTACGTCACGATTGTAAACGTCATTTCTTCTAGACGGCTCTACAACGTCTTCCACTCTGTCAACACCACGGCGAACGTCGTGTTTAACATTCTCCACTGGTCTTGTTTCAACAGCCTTGTTTCCCCAGTTACAACCTCCAAGGAATAAAGCAGCAAGAATAATTGCCAAAAATGACATTCTCCACATAGAAAAATCCTCCTTTCTCGATGCTATGTCAACAAATACAATGTGTTGTATTTGTGATCCTACATAGATTGCCCGGGAAAGGAGGGAACTATCCGATTTTTGTACAAACTATTTTTGTTTTTCTTTTAACAATTGTTCAATGTATGCTGCTTCTGCTTTACAGTTGTAGCTATAATTTGTACCTAGCTCTTTTTGCAATGCCTCGATTGTTTCAATTTGTTTAGCTGTGGGTTCTTCATTTAAAATTTTTGCAATTACTTCATCGATTTTCTGCGCCATCTCTTCATGGAATTCAGTACTCATCAAAACATCTGCTGGGATTTTTTCGATCCATGCGGCATTTTCTTTAAAATAAGTTTGCCAGCTAGCAATGAAGTCTTCCATAGAAAAACGCTCCTCTTTCCAATCAATACCTGCTAAGTATGATTCAAAAGATGTTGAAATCGAACGCGTAATGCTAATTTTAACACCTGAAGACAATTCCTTATACATCTATATAATCCTCCTACGTTTTAAAAGCAAAACTACATGTATTAATTCACAATCACATATAACGCCATATACATTTTTATAAAACATCGTAATTTCTTTTACTGCACAACTTATAGACTAAACTATTAAAAGATTAACAGTAAAGACATTATTCGATATGATTATTTTAAATCTTTTAGCCTATAATTGCAAATTACACCTGTTTTGGCTGTGCAGGTCCAATGGCAAATAGAATATCCGCTTCACATACTAGTTCTCCATCGACTGTCGCCACACCGTGACCTTTGCCCATTGCTCCACGTAGTTTCACGAACTCTACCTCTAATCGAAGTTGATCTCCCGGTACTACTTGGCGCTTAAAACGACAATTATCAATACCCGTCAAGAAAGCTAGACGACCTTTGAATTCATCTGCGTTTAATAATGCTACACCACCGACTTGTGCTAGCGCCTCTACAATTAAAACCCCAGGCATTACTGGATAGCCAGGGAAATGCCCATTAAAAAAGTCCTCGTTCATAGAGACATTTTTTAAACCTACTGCACGCTTGCCTTCTTCTAATTCAACGATACGGTCAACGAATAAAAAAGGATAACGATGCGGTAAAATTGCTTGAATTTGTTCTGCTGTTAACATTTTCTTTTCCCCCTTATATCAATTTTGCCTCGGCGTTATTGCGTCCGGATTTTGAAATGTACACGCACAATTCAAAATCGGTGACATCCGCTGGAGGCTATATCTTCATTCAATATCCAACACCTACTGAATGTAGATATTATATGTAAACACAAAGTAAGGTAAAGAATAAAATTATTCTTTACCATTCATAATATCAAATATATGCTGCCATGTTTCTGGTTTGAAAACGTCCATGGCTCTACCTTGTCCAATTACACTATAGCCAAACATTGCACCTAAAACTGCGGCAACAACAACTAAGATGATAATAAGTACAACGCGTAGCCAAATCGGAATCAGCCGTATTTGCACCCATCGAACCTCTCGTTGCTCTCCATTTGAGCCGTGTTCCTTCTCTTCTGGTGGCGTATCGGTTTCTTTTGTTTGCATAGAACCTCGACTTGAATCGTTTGTCATAGATTGTACTCCTCTTCATTACTTACTAAACAGTAATAATGGATTTACTATCGAATACCGTTAATGAGCCCAAGCATTTGGTCTGCTAAAGTTACAGCTCTTGCATTGAATTGATAAGAACGCTGTGTCTGAATTAAATCCGTCATTTCCTTAGAAAGATTTACATTCGACATTTCTAGCGAACCGCTCTGCATGCCAATTTGCTGACGATTTGCTCCTCGTAATTCAGTGACAACTTCAGCTTGTGTATATCCAAGCTGAGCTAGGTTATCTGGCAATCCAACGTAGGAGCCTGAAAGTTTCTCCATAAGCTGTGGCTTTTGGAACTCTGTCACTGCTACATCAGTACGAATAACATCTCCATTTGGATATGATGCCTCTAATACGCCTCCATCACGGATCGCGAAACTTTTTACATTGTCCGGTAATGTAATAGCTTGTCCTGTTGAGTTTGCCAATGGATATCCATCTGCAGTTACAACCATTACTGTTCCATTATTTAATGGTGATAAATAAAAGTCACCTTGACGAGTATACACTGTTTTTGTACCATTTTCACCATCTGGCATTAAAATATTGAAATATTGCTTTGGTTTTGTAAAAGCAAAATCAAGGTCACGATTTGTTGTTTGTAGAGAGCCTTGCTTTTGATTTGATTGAATTTGTCCAAGCGTTGCACCTGAACCATAACGGATGCCAACAGGTGATTGTCGGTCAGCTCGGTCTAGCTTGTCATTATTAAATTGCTGATAAAGCAATTCATTAAATGTAGCTTCTTGTGATTTATAGCCGAGTGTGCTGCTATTGGCAATGTTATTACTAATTGTATCTAGTTTATTTTGTAATTGCCCCATTGTGTTTGTTGCTGTAATCATTGTACGTAGCATATTCAAATGCCTCCAGTTCGCCTATTATACTTTCCCGATTTCGTTGGCAGCCTTCTCCATGCTGCGATCATAAGCCTGTAACACTTTTTGGTTTGCTTCGAAAGCGCGATATGCTGTCATTAAATCAGTCATTGTACGACTAGAGTCTACGTTTGAGCCCTCTAGATAATTTTGACGTAGTGTAAAGGCTACGCCATTGGCACCATATGCTGTCGGTAAGTTCTCACCGTTTTCAGTTCGAACTAAACCATTATCCTGCTTACTTAGCATGTTCGGATCCGCTGCATATGATACTCCAACACGAGCTACTTGCTGATTATTAACATAAATTGCTCCATTTTCATCTAAGCGGAAATCATCATTCGGTAGCTGGATGCGTTGACCTCTGTCTGATAGCACATACAGTCCCTGTGGATTTACTAAATAGCCTTTACCATCTAATGTAAAATTCCCGTTACGTGTATATGCTTCGCCACCATCTGGATGTGCTAACCGGAAGAAAATTGATCCAGCAGTGCCGTCTTCATTTTGCGGTAAGTTTCCATCAATCAAAGCCATGTCTGTCGTGAAGTCTGTGCTATAGATTTGACCTTGTATGTAATTTGGTAATGTTTCTTGCATATAAATCCCAGTATTTAAAGCACCAACTTGACTCATATATTGAGAGCCAGCTTGTTGATTAGCAGGTGCATTCGTTTTTCCTACACTTGACATAAGCATGTCGGGAAATGAACGAATTGTTGATTGGTCTGCTTTAAATCCTGGTGTATTTGCATTTGATAAATTATTGGTTAGTAATTCTGTTCTTCTTTGCTGTGCAATCATACCAGTTGCAACTGTATAAAACCCTTTGAACAAAGGAATCACCTCATTATATTTTTATAAGGACGCTGGAACTCGATCAATATTTTCAAGCATAATGCCTGTACCAATTGCTACACAATCCATAGGTTGCTCTGCAATGAACACAGGTACCTTTAACTCTTCGATTAATAGCTGGTCCATACCGTGTAGTAAAGCACCACCGCCAGTAATAATAACCCCACGATCAATTATATCAGCCGAAAGCTCTGGTGGTGTTTTTTCTAAAACATTTTTTGCAGATTGAACAATCATAGCAACTGATTCATGTAATGCACGTTCAATCTCCTCCGAGTGAATCGTTATTGTACGTGGTAAACCTGTTACCATGTCTCGACCACGGATGTCCATTGAATCATTTCGGCTACCTTTAAAGACTGTTCCGATTGTAATTTTTATGGCTTCTGCAGTACGTTCACCAATTAGCAATTTATATTCTTTTTTAATATATTGTAAAATATCATTATCAAAAATGTCTCCTGCTACTTTGATGGACTCACTCGTTACAATATCACCCATTGATAGGACTGCAATATCTGTTGTTCCGCCGCCAATATCGACTACCATATTGCCGCTAGGTTGGAATATATCCATGCCCGCTCCAATAGCTGCAACTTTTGGTTCTTCTTCTAAGTATACTTTTTTTCCACCTGATTTTTCTGCAGCTTCACGAATAGCTTTTTGCTCAACACTAGTAATGTTTGTTGGACAGCAAATTAAAATACGTGGCTTAGCTAAAAATCCTTTGACGTTTAACTTGTTGATGAAATGTTTTAGCATCGCTTCCGTAACGTCAAAATCTGCAATGACACCATCTCGTAGTGGACGAATTGCAGTAATATTACCCGGTGTACGCCCTACCATTTGACGAGCCTCTTCTCCCACCGCTAATACTTTATTTGTTTTTTTATCAATCGCCACAACTGATGGTTCATTTAAGACGATTCCTTTACCTTTAACGTGTATTAATACGTTCGCAGTTCCTAAGTCAATGCCAATATCTTTCGAAAACATTTTATAATTTCTCCTTCCCGCCATTTCCAACTACATAACGTTCATTTTTATCTGTTTATCTAGAATATTTTATCATATACCATTGGTAATTACACCTAATTTTAGTTAATGGAACTGTATTCTCTCAATTATATGAACACTTATTGAAAAGAAGAAATTGTTTAAACAATTTTTTGTATGGTTTCATTATCGATGGCTTGGGATAACATATTTAAACTTATTTATGTGAATAAGTAGCGACTCCTTGGGAATCAGCAATATTGGAACGAAGGCTAAAACCATCATGTCCTGTGATAACGCCTTCGCCTCCATGAAAGCGCTCAATCGAAACGTAAATCAACCCTATGTTATGGTGAGGAGAATTAGCTATTTCTCAATTATGTCAGGGAATTAAAATAAGTATCTAGCTTGTCCTTTGAATCAAAAAAAGAACGAATCATTCTTGACTCGTTCTTTCCTTCCACTTGTTTTTCGTTGCCTCTCCTCCACGAATATGACGTACGGCCTTATGGTAGGCGAGTATTTCCTTTACTTGCTCAGCTAATCCTTCATGAATTGTTGGCAGTCGCTCTGTTAAATCTTTGTGCACCGTACTTTTTGAATAACCTGTCATTTTCGCGAGGACACGCACAGTTTCACGCGTCTCAATCAATAATTCACCGAGGCGTATGCAGCGCTTCCGAATGTGCTCGTGCACGTTCTTCGTCCTTTCCACACAATTTCACAAATGGCATCAGATGCACGTCTGCGCATTTCTTCACCTTATGTGAGGACAAAGCTATTCAGAACACGTTTTACATTTTCACGATAAAATACCGTGTTTTTATGCATTTTTTAGTATTCGTATCTTCCAATGTAAAACTATCGTTTACTATATTTAAAATCTACGAATTTTCCTATCATCAATTATGTCACAGCTTGGATACCCTCTGAAAAGTGACTTAAACCAGTAGAAGTCTCCCACCTATAGAGGTGAGAGACTTCTACTGAAATAAATTAAAAGGCTAGTAATTTTTTCGGATTAATATATTTCCCGTTTTCTAGTACTTCAAAATGCAAGTTAACGCCAGCTGATTGGTTCCACTCATTGTCAGTCGCTTTTCCAAGTACTTGACCTTGTGTTACCTCATCGCCTTCCTTGACAGCAATGTCTTTTACAGAGCTATATTGTGTTACCTTACCATCTGCATGCTCAATAACAATTTTATTGCCTGTAAATGCATCAAGTTTTACTTGTTTTACTTTACCACTTAGCGCAGCAAGTACTTCAAATTCTTCACCATTCATAGAAAGAGTAATACCGGAAGATGTCGTAAATGTTTGATTAAATACCATTAGTGCTTTTTCACGCGACTCTGCATTAGCCTCTACTTCATAAAACTCTTGTGAAATTTGAATTTTACTAAGATTCTCTTCCTTGAATGGGTACTTCATTGTTTCTGTTTTTGCATTTGTTTCAACTACAGGACCTGAATCTACTTCTGCTACATTTGTGGAAGGAGCCTCTTCTACTTTTGATACGAGACTATTGTAACCAAGCAGTATACCTGCTAGCATTAGAGCCCCACCAGCATAAACAACTGGCCAAAACCACGGTTTCTTCTGTAATTGAACTTTTTCATCTTGTTGATTTTGAGAAGTTTTACTATTTTTATCCTCTCTCATTTTCATCACCTCTAGTTGCAGTGTGAACAACTAGAAGTTATTTTAAACATGCATCTATCTTTTTTATTTCAATATCTTGATAATAATAGTGTAAAATTTCGTCAGCAGTTTTCCCATCACTTGCCATAGCCTCTGCTCCATATTGACTCATTCCTACACCATGCCCGTATCCTTTCGTACTCACTTGCACTTTCCCAGCGGTAGAATTATATGCAATTTTAAAATCCGTTGATGGTATTTCTAAAAGTGTTCGGACTTCTCGCCCTGACCATACATTTTTACCTAACTGCATGCGCTCAACACGTCCTGAATCATTTAAAAAAAACTGTACACGATTGAAGTCACTTACTTGCCATTTAACAGGCCACAATGAATTCCATTCAGCTAATGTCCATTCTTTCATCGCTGAAAACTTTGGTGATGATAGATCCGACTTACTCGCAACACTTTGTAAATAAGGTACATCATTGCCACTAAAATCGTAGGCACTTTCTGTTTTCCCGTTGCTCGTAGAATGAAACATTGCCGTAATTAATTCATTATTATATAGAAGAACTTGTCCTTTCGTTTCATTAATAGCTTCGACAATTTTCTTTTCATTCCCCGGGAAATTGCTAGTCCAATTCTCTTTTCTTTGCTCCTTATTATAAAAAACTTGTCTAGCAACAGTAGGAGCAATAGCTATTTTACCGTAATTTGTCGATTGCAACGCGTATGTCCTTGCTGCAATAGCTTGCGCCTTTAAAGCTTCTTTTTTAAATGACACAGGCATTTCTGCAGCTACTACACCAGTTACATACGTTTCTAAAGGGATTTTCTCCTGTTGTCCCTCCACTTCTATGAATATTTCACAAGCTTGCTCTGTTGTTGCAGGCGAATCCTCTTTAACCGTAAGTCTCTCACCGAATGCCACAGGAAGCATATATAATGCTCCAATCAAACAAATTATGCCTATACTCATTATCCATTTTTTCATAAGGAATAATATGCTAGAAATCTTCAAAATATGTTGCAGTTGGCGAAGTAAGCCTCGATATAAAGTTTTTGTGCGAAGTGTAGCGACAGCAAGAAATTGTTCCGATAAAAACAAAAATCATTCCGATAAAATATAAAATCTTTCCGATAAATCTCGAAATCATTCCGATAAAACAGAACAAATGTCCCAAAGCGCTCATATACATCCGACATCGAACAAATTAACAAAGAAAAAACCCTCTGCTCATAAGCAAAGGGTTTATAAATCTATTTAGTTTGTTGGTAATTCAACAGTTGTTTTCTCTTTAATGATAACTTCCTCAACTGGTACACGTTCAATTTGTGCGCCAAGTGCAGCCAGCTTACCATGGAAATTGACATAACCACGATCTAAATGATGAAGTTTTGTCACTCTAGTCACACCTTCAGATACAAGACCTGCTAAAATTAGTGCAGCCGCAGCTCGTAAATCAGTCGCCATTACTTCAGCACCCTGAAGATCTACAGGCCCTTCGATAAACACAGAACGTCCTTCTATTTTAGCACCGGCATTCATGCGACGGAACTCCTCAACATGCATAAAACGATTTTCAAAAACCGTTTCCGTAATAATACTCGTACCTTCAGCAGTTAACATTAATGCCATCATTTGAGATTGCATATCAGTCGGGAATCCTGGATGTGGCATAGTTTTAATATCAACAGCTTTTAATGTTTTAGGAGCACGTACACGGATTCCTTCATCTAGCTCAGTTACTTCTACACCCATTTCACGCATTTTTGCAATTAATGCTGTCATATGCTCAGGAACAGCATTTTCAATCGTTACGTCACCTTTTGTAATTGCTGCTGCAACCATAAATGTGCCAGCTTCAATACGGTCAGGAATAATATGATGTTCTGTTCCATATAATGTATCGACTCCTTCGATACGAATCGTATTCGTACCTGCACCGATGACACGACCACCCATATTATTAATGAAGTTTGCAAGATCTACAATTTCAGGTTCTTTTGCAGCATTTTCAATTACAGTTGTTCCTTCCGCTAAGGCAGCAGCTGTCATAATATTTTCAGTTGCCCCAACACTAGGGAAGTCCAAATACACATTTGCGCCTTTTAAACGTCCCTCTGCCTTCGCCTCTACATATCCATGACCAAAAGAAATTTTTGCTCCCATAGCTTCAAAGCCCTTTAAATGTAACTCAATTGGACGGGAACCGATAGCACAGCCCCCTGGTAAAGCAACACGAGCATAGCCATTTCGAGCAAGTAAGGAACCCATCACTAAAATCGATGCACGCATTTTACTGACAAATTCAAATTGAGCTTCACTTGAAAGATCTTTTGTTGTGTCTATATATACTGTATTATCCTCAGGTATATATGTAACTGCCGCATTTAGACTTTTAAGTACTTCATTTATAGTAAAGACATCTGCTAAATTAGGGACTTCTTTAATTACATTTTCTCCTTTAGAAGCAAGTAAAGCCGCTGCTAGGATTGGTAACACCGCATTTTTTGCGCCCTCTACGCGCACTTTCCCCTGTAGCTTTTGGCCGCCAGTCACTATTATTTTTTCCACCCTATGTCCCTCCGAATTCAATCTATTAACCTATCAAAATTTTATTTTAAAAAGAAGTATAATGTCATAATCAGTAAACAAACAACTCTATAGTACAACTTTTCTGACGCTCGTTCAAGCATCCAAATCACTATTTTACGTCATTTATTAATATTTTGCTATTTATTTATTGTACGCATGATTTATTTTTTTGTGAATGACCAATAACATGGAAGAAAAGCATTAATTTCTAGTATATACCCAAGAATTTGTGAACAAAAACCAAATCTAATGGATATATATCAATTATGCTGAGGCTTCATTCATCCCATCATCCTTATGAGATGAGAGATACTGTACCTGTCGCTACGCTTTCGGTACAAAAACACTTGTAGCTGAAGCTTTACTTTCTCTATGAAATCATTTATAGCTGACGCTTTGCATTCGCTACCTAAAAATCTGTAGCTGACGTTTCACTTTCGCTACTAAAACATCTGTAGCTGACGTTTCACTTTCGCTACCAAAACATCTGTAGCTGACGTTTCACTTTCGCTACTAAAACATCTGTAGCTGACGTTTCACTTTCACTACGAAAACATCTGTAGCTGACGTTTTACTTTCACTACAAAAACATCTGTAGCTGACGTTTCACTTTCGCTACCAAAACATCTGTAGCTGACGTTTCACTTTCGCTACGTAAACATTTGTTGAAAGTATTTTTACATATTTCAAAGGACCACATAAATTATGTTATAAAGTCCTGTGAAACATGTAGATTCAATTACTAACATAAAAATAGTAATATGGGGCTATTAAAATAAATACGGAAGCTTCCCTGACCAGTTTGAAATTTGCAGAAAGAAATTAGAGACGGCTGATCCTATCGCTATACTCAATAAAATATAAATTAATTGGATTTGAAAAACTTTATTCTTCTTAAAAATCTTTTCTAACATAAACGCTTGTAGCGCATAAAAAGTAATAGCGATAAAAAATAAATGCGATAAAATCCCTATAAAAGCTTCCTGCCCTAATGCCTCATAAATTTCCATGTTGGTTCCTCCATATTAATTCCTAAGCGATACTCTCAAAAGGTAGCATAATGTTAAAAAACGGACAGATGTTGAATCTGCCCGTTAAAATTTGAATTAGATATTACCCTCATGAACGTTGATACGATTCAACGCACGTTTTAATGCTAGGTCAGCACGTTTGAAATCAATGTTATCTTGTTTACCTTGAAGACGACCTTCAGCACGTTTAACGGCTTCTTTAGCTCGTTTAACATCGATGCTTTCAGCAATTTCAGCAGACGGAGCTAAAATTGAGATTTTTTCAGGGCGAACTTCAATGAAACCACCGCTTAAAGCAACAAGTTCAGTTGAACCGTTTTCTTTTTTAAGCTTCACTGCACCAATTGCAAGTGGAGCAACCATAGGAATATGGCCTGCAAGAACACCGATTTCACCTGAAGTAGTTTTAGCGATTACCATTGATACTTCAGAATCGTATACTGGGCCGTCGGGAGTGACAATATTGACTAGAACTGTCTTCATATTTTTTCCTCCTCGTCCCTAGTATTAAACCTCTACGCCCATGCTTTTCGCTTTTTCAACTACTTCATCAATAGATCCAACTAGACGGAAAGCATCTTCTGGTAGGTGATCCCATTTGCCATCAAGGATTTCCTTGAATGAGCGAACAGTTTCTTTAACAGGTACATAAGAACCTTTTTGACCAGTAAATTGTTCCGCAACGTGGAAGTTTTGAGATAAGAAGAATTGAATACGACGAGCACGTTCTACTGTTTGTTTATCTTCATCAGATAATTCATCCATACCTAAGATAGCAATGATATCTTGTAATTCACGGTAACGTTGGATTGTACGTTGTACACCAGTAGCAATTGCGTAGTGCTCAGCGCCTACGATTTCTGGTGATAAAGCACGAGAAGTCGAAGCTAATGGGTCAACCGCAGGGTAGATACCCATTTCTGATAATTTACGCTCAAGGTTAGTAGTTGCATCTAAGTGGGCGAAAGTTGTAGCTGGAGCCGGGTCAGTATAGTCATCGGCTGGTACATAGATCGCTTGAATAGAAGTTACAGAACCTTTGTTAGTAGATGTGATACGTTCTTGTAATTTACCCATTTCAGTTGCAAGTGTTGGTTGGTAACCTACCGCAGAAGGCATACGACCTAATAGGGCAGAAACCTCAGAACCTGCTTGTGTGAAACGGAAGATATTGTCGATGAATAAAAGTACGTCAGCACCTTGCTCATCACGGAAGTATTCTGCCATTGTAAGACCAGTTAAAGCTACACGCATACGTGCACCTGGTGGTTCGTTCATTTGACCGAATACCATCGCTGTTTGCTTGATAACGCCTGAATCGCTCATCTCGAAGAATAAGTCGTTCCCTTCACGAGTACGCTCACCTACACCAGCGAATACAGAGATACCTGAGTGCTCTTGTGCGATGTTATTGATTAATTCTTGGATTAATACAGTTTTACCTACACCGGCACCACCGAATAGACCGATTTTACCACCTTTAATGTATGGTGCAAGTAAGTCTACTACTTTGATACCTGTTTCAAGAATTTCAACTGAAGTTGAAAGTTCAGCGAAAGCTGGTGCTTCGCGGTGAATTGAATCACGACGAACGTCAGCTGGAATCTCTTCACCTAAGTCGATTACTTCTCCAAGTACGTTGAATACACGACCTAGAGTAACTTCACCAACTGGTACTGAGATAGCTTTTCCTGAGTCTGTAACTTCTGCTCCACGTTGTAAGCCATCAGTAGATGACATTGCAATTGTACGAACAGAATCATCACCTAAATGAAGAGCAACTTCTAATGCAAGAATTGTTGGTTCTTCATTAGGACGTTCAATCTTAACTGTTAATGAGTTATAGATTGCTGGTAATTGGCCATTGTCAAATTTTACGTCAACAACTGGACCCATTACTTGAATAACATGTCCTTTATTCATTACTGTGTACCCTCCTATCGTATTCTTATACGACATTGGGAAGCTGGCCTATTCTAAGGCTGCAGCTCCACCAACGATTTCTGTAATTTCTTGTGTAATCGCCGCTTGACGCGCACGGTTATATTGCAATGAAAGGTCTGAAATAAGATCAGAAGCGTTATCAGTTGCATTTTTCATAGCCGTCATACGAGAAGCATGTTCACTTGCTTTTCCATCTAATAATGCGCCGTAAACTAAGCTTTCCGCGTATTGTGGAAGTAATACTTCAAGAATTGCTTCACCAGATGGCTCAAATTCGTAAGAAGTATTACTGCTAGCAGGTGCAAGATCCGTTAATGGAAGAAGTTTTTTCTCTGTCACTTCGCTAGCAATTGCGCTGACAAAGTGATTGTAGTACATATAAAGTTCATCATAAGTACCATCAGTGAACATACCAACAGCTTTACGAGCGATTTCTTTAATATCAGCAAATGATGGTTGGTCCGGAAGACCGACAACATCGCTGATGACATTATGATCACGTTTCACAAAGTAATCACGAACAACACGACCTACCGCTAAAATAACGTATTCGTCTTTTGATCTATGACGCTCGTCAATTGTACGTTGTACTTGACGTAAGATACTTGAGTTGTAAGCACCTGCAAGACCACGGTCAGAACCAATGACTAAGTAAGCTGTTTTCTTAACAGGACGAGCAGTTAACATTGGATGTCCACTGTCTTTTGTTCCTGAAGCGATCGCGCCTACTACGTCCTGGATTTTTTCCATGTAAGGAACGTACGCTTTAGCGTTTTGCTCTGCACGACGTAACTTTGAAGAAGAAACCATCTGCATCGCTTTCGTAATTTGTTTCGTACTCTTTGTAGAAGTAATACGACCTTTTATTTCGCGTAAGTTTACCACTGGTATTTCACCACCTTATGTTTTTTAATCAAGTGACTAGCTCGAACTTATTCTGATTTAGCGAAAGTTTTTTTGAACTCAGTTAAAGCTGCTACGTAATCCGCATCAGGAGCAAGTTCTTTTGTAGTACGAACATGATCTAAAACGTTTGTGTGGTTTGTATCTAACCAGCTTAAGAATTCACGTTCGAAGCGAACGATATCTTGTACTGGAATATCATCTAAGTGACCTTTAGTTAATGCATAAAGGATTGCAACTTGTTTTTCAACTTTAAGAGGTTTGTTAAGGTCTTGTTTAAGAACTTCAACCGTACGTTTACCACGTTCAAGTTTAGCCAGTGTGATTTTATCTAAATCAGAACCGAATTGAGCAAATGATTCAAGTTCACGGAATGCAGCTAAGTCAAGACGTAGTGTACCCGCAACTTTTTTCATCGCTTTAATTTGAGCAGATCCACCTACACGTGATACAGAAAGACCGGCGTTAATCGCTGGACGTACACCTGAGTTGAATAAGTCAGATTGTAAGAAAATTTGTCCATCAGTGATTGAGATTACGTTAGTTGGGATGTATGCAGAGATATCCCCAGCTTGTGTCTCAACGAATGGAAGAGCTGTAATAGAACCATTTTGGTATGTTTCATTTAACTTCGCAGCACGTTCAAGTAAGCGGCTGTGTAAGTAGAAAACGTCACCAGGGTAAGCTTCACGACCTGGAGGACGGCGTAGAAGAAGTGAAAGTTCACGGTAAGCTGATGCTTGTTTAGAAAGATCATCATACACGATTAATACGTGCTTACCTTGTAACATGAATTCTTCTGCCATAGAAACACCAGCAAGTGGTGCTAAGAATAATAATGGAGCTGGTTGAGAAGCAGAAGCTGTCACAACGATTGTGTAATCTAAAGCACCATTTTTACGAAGAGTTTCTACTACACCACGTACAGTAGATTCTTTTTGACCGATTGCAACATAGATACAGATCATGTTTTGGTCATTTTGGTTAAGAATTGCATCGATCGCTACTGATGTTTTACCAGTTTGACGGTCACCGATGATTAACTCACGTTGACCACGACCGATTGGTACTAGAGCGTCAATCGCTTTGATACCAGTTTGTAGTGGTTCGTGTACTGATTTACGAGCCATTACACCGAAAGCTGGACTTTCGATTGGACGAGATTTTGTTGTGTTGATAGGACCTTGTCCATCCACTGGTTGACCAAGTGGGTTTACAACACGACCAATTAGTTCTTCACCAACTGGTACTTCCATGATACGACCTGTACGACGAACTTCATCGCCTTCTTTGATGTCTGTGTATGGACCTAAGATTACGATACCAACGCTACCTTCTTCTAGGTTTTGTGCCATACCCATAACACCGTTAGAGAACTCTAAAAGCTCTCCAGCCATGACGTTGTCGAGGCCATGAGCAAGTGCGATACCGTCACCAATACGGATAACTGTACCAACTTCGCTTACTTTAAGTTCAGATTCATAATTCTCAATCTGTTGTTTAATCAGACTGCTGATTTCTTCAGCCTTGATGCCCATGTATGTCACCTCTCACATTTCTAAATTATTAACCGATTAATTCACGTTTTAGACGCTCAAGCTTGTTCGCTACTGAGCTATCATAAATATGGTTACCGATTTGAACACGAATCCCACCAAGTAAAGATGGATCGATTTCGTTTGTTATGTTTAATGATTGTTTCCCAACAAGTTTCGCAAACGCTGCCGAAATATTAGCGTTCTCTTCAGCAGAAAGTGCACGAGTTGAGAATACTGTAGCATCTGCAATACCTTGTGCTTGTGCAGCAAGTTCAGCATATGCTGTTGCGATTAGCTTCACTTCGTTTATACGTTTTTTCTCAACAAGTAGTTGAACTGTGTGTAAAACCTCTGAAGTTGCACCAGCAAAGATTTCAGCTACCATTTGTTTCTTGCGTTCGATAGAGAACTTAGGAGCATTTAAAAGTGTTAAAAAATCAGGAGATTCTTTGACAACCTTTGTTAGTTCGTTTAAGTCTGCTCCAACTTCTGCAAGAATGTTTTTTTGTTGCGCTAATTCAAAAAGCGCTTGAGCGTAACGTTTTGCTACAGTTGAATTACTCATCGAGCTTCCCCTGCCTTCGCAATCGTCTCTTCAATTAGAGCACGGTTGTCTGCCTCAGAAATCTCTTTGCTAAGGACTTTAGATGCTGCAAGTACAGATAATGAAACGACTTCATCACGTACAGCTGCAATAGCTTTTTCTTTTTCAGACTCAATTTCACGTAAAGCCGATTCTTTTAAGCGGTTTGCTTCATTGCGAGCTGCAGTAAGAATTTCTTCTTTTTGCATTTCGCCTTGCTTCTTAGCGCCCTCAACAATCGATTGTGCTTCCGTACGAGCTTCTTTAAGAAGGCTCTTTTGTTCTTCTAAATATTGGTGCGAATCTTTGCGCGCCTTTTCAGCTGCTTCGATTTCACTAGCTACTAATTCTTCACGTTGTTGCATGATGCCCATAAGTGGACCCCAAGCGAACTTTTTAAGTAATAGCATTAGCACTAAGAAGATAACTAATGTTGCGGCGATATCACCACCATTGAAACCAGCACCAGCGCTGCCTAGTACAAGATTATCTAAAAACACGATTGTTTCACTCCCTTCAAGAGCTTTAACTTCAACATAATAATTTAATTACTTAAAAACTACCTATTTTAAAAAGCTATATTTACACATAGCTTTTATCAGTTCCAAAATGAAGGGCGAAGTTTCATCTGGAGATTCCTGCTTCGCCACTACTAGAATTCAGTGTACAACTGAATTATTTGTTCATTACGATGAATGCGATTACTACTGCGATGATTGGTAGGGCTTCAACTAATGCTACCCCGATGAACATTGTAGTTTGAAGAACGCCACGAGCTTCTGGTTGGCGAGCGATACCTTCTACTGTTTTTGAAACGATAAGACCGTTACCGATACCTGCACCAAGTGCACCTAAACCGATTGCGATTGCTGCTGCTAATAAACCCATTTGAAAATTTCCTCCTTGGAATTGTTTGTTTTTTTTTTGGTTCAAGCATAAGATATATGCTTTATATTAATGGTCATCGCTCACTTTATGAGCCATGTATACCATTGTTAACATTGTGAAGATAAAGGCTTGGATAAAGCCGATGAAAATAGAGAAACCTTGCCATGCCATCATTGGAACAATTGCTCCGATGAATCCAACAGCACCTGATGATGCTAAACCTGCGATTAAGCCAAGTAGAATCTCACCAGCATAAATGTTACCGTAAAGACGAAGACCTAATGTTAAAGTGTTCGCAAATTCTTCAACGATTTTTAGCGGGAACATGAATGACATTGGCTTGAAGAATGTACCAACATAATGGCCTGTCCCCTTCATTTTAATACCATAGAAATGTGTTAAGGCTAAAATCATTGCTGCAAGCGTCATTGTAACAGTTGGGTCAGCTGTAGGAGATTTCCACCAAAGTTCGCCGTCATAGATGATAGAGAACGGAAGACCTAATAAGTTAGATACAGCGATAAACATAATTAACGTGATACCTAAAATGTGGAATCGACCGCCAGTTTTCCAGTCCATGTTGCTTTTGATGATGTTCTTTACGAAATCCATAATCCATTCCATAAAGTTTTGCATACCTGTAGGTTTTAACTTTAGGCTTCTAGTTGAGATAAATGCGATTAAGAAAACGATTACAGCTGCAACTAGTAACATCATAACAGTTGAAAGGTTGAACGTTAGCGTGAACAAACCAAAGTCAACTACTCTTAATGGAGCTTCATGATTCATTGTTATTTTTCACCTCTCTTTCTAATTTAAAGCACATTAGCGGTTCCTTACATGTGACACAATTCTCTCGACAAAGAGAAAAACGTACGGAATCATTAGCCCTATGACCGTGCTAATCAAGTGAAAATAGTTTGGCAACGAAATGGCTAAAGCGACTGCCGCTACACCTGATGCAAAGCGAAGCGCTGTACCAAGTGAGCCTACTTTCTTCCCTTCACTAATGGCTCGATCAAACTTCTCCATACGGCGAACTAGAATCCAAAAATTATAGGTACCAAAGAATGCACCGATTGCGATGCCCGCAAAAACCGTCTGATAGGGTGTAAATCCCCAGCCTAATGCACAGAGTGCGAGCAAAAAAAATAACGCTCTCTTCTGCACAGCAATAATGTGATGCAAATCTAGCATTGGTTTATAATCTCCTGAATCATTTTTTCGAGTAAAGAAACGTTTGCTGACCACTACGTGAAATCAGAAAAGAGCAGTGAAAAACACTACTCACAGCGGAATAGTAACGGGAGAGAGTCATTTTGAAATTACAGGTGTAAATCCCCAAAAATATCTTACACCCCGAAACGCACAAAACGTTGCAAATCGACAGCCATTGGTTTGAACTGTCAATTTAGTAGAAACTTGATATAACAAGTGTTTCAACCTCTATTTACGATTAGAAACCCTTATCATTATTACCCTTTGTAAGCATACAATAGGAGATATTTGAAGTCAATTAGTAAAGGAGAAAAACTTCACAGACACTATACTCTTGTCAAATTGTTGACAAATTTGTGTATGAAAATTCATAGTTTTAAAATCAAAGTTCACGTTCGTGCAAAAAAAAGCTAATTTACGACGCATATATGCTCGTAAATTAGCTTGCCGTTCACGATTAGTACATTAGACTCATTTTTTGATTCAAAAAAGGGCTATTACTTGCTTTTTTGTAAAAACGCTAAAAGAGCCTTCACAATACGTTCTGAAGCATGTCCATCACCATAAGGATTTGATGCTTTTGCCATTGATTCATAGGCATTTTTATCTTCTATTAATTGCTTAGCTAGAGAGTAGATTGTTTCTTCTTCCGTTCCTGCTAGCTTTAGAGTCCCTGCCGCAATACCTTCTGGGCGCTCTGTTGTATCTCTAAGTACTAAAACTGGTTTACCTAATGAAGGGGCTTCTTCTTGAACGCCACCAGAATCAGTTAAAATCATATAAGAATTAGCCGCAAAGTTATGGAAATCGAAGACTTCAAGAGGCTCAATTAAATGTACACGCTTATGATCTCCTAAAATTTCATTAGCTATTTCTCGTACAGCCGGATTCATATGGACTGGGTAAACAACTTGTACATCCTCATGCTCAGCTAAAATTCTAGTAATTGCTTTAAACATATGACGCATAGGCTCACCAAGATTTTCACGACGATGTGCTGTTAATAGAATCATACGATCTGAACCTATTTTTTCTAAAACAGGATGTGTGTAATGTTCACTTACTGTTGTAGCTAATGCGTCGATAGCTGTGTTACCAGTAACAATAATTGTATCTGGATTTTTATTTTCATCTAAAAGATTTTTCTTTGAGACTTCCGTTGGTGCGAAATGAAGGTCAGCCATAACACCTGTTAACTGGCGGTTCATTTCCTCTGGGTATGGTGAATACTTATTCCAAGTTCGAAGACCTGCTTCCACATGTCCGATAGCAATTTGGTTATAAAATGCAGCTAGACTTGCAATGAAAGTTGTTGCTGTATCGCCATGTACTAAAACAATATCCGGTTTTGCTTCTTTCATAACTTTGTCTAAGCCTTGTAATGCATTAGTCGTCACGTCAATTAATGTTTGACGATCCTTCATAATATTTAGATCGTAGTCTGGTGTAATTTTAAATGTTTCTAAAACTTGATCGAGCATTTGGCGATGTTGTGCTGTTACCGTCACAATCGATTCTATTTGCTCAGGATACTTTTGTAATTCCAATACAAGTGGAGCCATTTTAATAGCTTCCGGTCTCGTACCGAAAATCGTCATTACTTTCCATTTTTTTGTCAAAACGATTTGCACCGTCCTTTTTTTTATTTGTATGAAAAGTGCTTACTCCCATTGATCGGCATCATATGAAGCAAGATTCGGACTTCAAGAGAAGTAGTTCGCCTAACATACTATGAAACGTCCTTCAATATTGAAGGACGCTCTCAAAAGTTTTAAGTTTCCCAAAAATTACTTACTAAACTTTCAGGTGGTGATCCTTTTTATTACCGTTGAAAACTATTCAGTATTATTTCGTACCGAATAGGCGGTCGCCTGCATCACCTAAACCAGGGACAATATAGCCATGGTCATTAAGTTTTTCATCAAGTGCAGCAATATAAATATCTACATCTGGATGATGTTCTTGAATTTCTTTAACACCCTCTGGAGCAGCGATTAAGCACATAAATTTAATGCTTTTCGCACCACGTTTTTTCAGTGAATTGATCGCTTCCACTGCAGATCCACCAGTTGCAAGCATTGGGTCTACAATGATGAAATCACGTTCTTCTACATCTGCAGGAAGTTTTGCATAGTATTCTACAGGTTTTAAAGTTTCAGGATCACGATAAAGACCGATATGACCAACTTTAGCAGCTGGGATTAGATTTAATACGCCATCTACCATGCCGATACCTGCACGTAAAATCGGTACAATCGCAATTTTCTTACCAGAAAGTACTTTTGTTTTAGCAACTGTAACAGGTGTTTCAATTTCAATTTCCTCTACTGGCATATCACGTGTAATTTCAAATGCCATTAATGTTGCTACTTCGTCAACTAGCTCACGAAATTCTTTTGTTCCTGTATTCTTATCACGAATATAAGTTAACTTGTGTTGGATTAGTGGATGATCAAATACGTATACTTTGCTCAAAGGGATTCTCTCCTAACCGTTCGGATTTCATTTTATATCTCACCTAGTATAACAGAAAAAAGGAGTCGTCTCAAAAATAAATTTGGGACAACTCCTTTTCAAGAATGTTTGCTACATATAATAGCAATTATTTATCGAGTATTGCATCTAACTGTTCTATTGTCATCGGTTTATAATAGAAATAACCTTGTCCTACTTTACAGCCAAGTGCTCGTAAAATTTCAACCTGTTCTTTATTTTCAATACCCTCAGCGACCGATGTCATTCCTAAGTTTAATGCTAATTGAATAATGGATCGGACAATAGCAAGTGTCGCTGCATCATTAATATCATTAATAAAGCTTCGATCTATTTTCAATTCAGTAAACGGTAGTCTTTGTAAATAACTTAGTGATGAAAAACCTGTTCCAAAATCGTCAACCGAAGTTTTAAAGCCGTACTCCTTTAATTCCTTGATAATAGAAAAAGCAGTCTGAAAATCAACTAGGCCTATATTTTCTGTTACTTCTAAAATGATATATCTCGGATCAATATCGTATTTCTGAACGAGCTCCAGTGTATCCTGTACAAAATCAGGGTAGTAAAAATGATCAGGCGAAATATTTACTGCTACATTCACTAAATTTTTCCCTAATCTTTTGCGCTCTGCTAGCCACGAAAGAACAATCTCTAATATTTGATTATCGATTTCGCGTACCTTTCCTGCACTTTCTGCCACTGGGATAAAGATTGCCGGTGACACGAAACCGAGTTTTGGGGAAATCCAGCGGGCAAGCGCTTCAATACTTTGAATTTCACCTGTCCGTAAATCAACCTTTGGCTGTAAATTCACCGAGATTTCTTTATTTTTTATTGCTTGTGCCAAATGGTTTAACACTGTCATTTGCTGCTCAAGCACATCATTTCTTTCTAGTGTAAATATTTCCATATGAGTACCTGGTTTATTGGCTGCAAACGATACAGCATTATCTGCAAAGCGAATCGCATCAGCAATTTTTATCTCATTATTATAAAAAGCAATTCCCGTTTTCAGTGTAATATAAATTTGCTTCCCACCCACAATAAAAGGCTGACGAATAATCTCTTTTATACGCCTCTTATAATAGAAGAAATCTTCATCGGATGTGGCATTTACAATGATCAAACTAGAGCTTGTAAATCTAGCAATATATTCGTTATCATCATTCTTCTCTTCATTTAGACGTTTAGCGATTTGTCTCAAAAGCTCATCTCCCGCTTCACGACCATATAACTCGACAATTTGATGGAATTCGCTCGGCTTTAAGATTTTGATATTGCCATTTTGACCGTATTCTTTTTCTACCTTGTTTAAAAAACCATGTCGATTAGGCAGCCCCGTTGTAATATCGATATAGGCTAAATCCCATATCTTTTTTTGTATTTTTTCGTACGAGTATGCCAATGCAACAAGAGCACCGATTTTTTGGAACATATTTTCATAAAACTTTTGGTTGCTGGAATGATGCTTTAAAAATATCGCAAACAATCCAATTGCTTGGTGTTGCTGATTGTATATTGGCATAAACCATCCAAATGACATTTCAGATGAAATGGCAAACATTTTATGATCTATTGGAATATCTATTTCATCCAAACTCTTAACTAGAATAGATGTCTCTCCTTGCATAACTCTCTTAAAAAAATCTTTGTTTTCACAGCGCTCCGGCAAATTTTTTATTTTGTCATTCCCTTTAAAAACTTGTAATTGATCTGCCTCCGCTTTGACAAGTACCATACTTGATATTTTCGGCATAAAGAATTCATCTAGACTACTGCAAATAACGCTCATCTTTTTATCAAAGGTATAATCCTTTTCAATCGCTTCGTACATAGCTTTCTCAAGGTGTATTAAAAATTCTTCGATATGATAGTAAGTAACATCCTTCACAACTACTAGTACAAATAATGTTTCATTATTATTATTTTGAAATGGGAGTGCTTGTATCTCTGCCCAAAAAGGAGGTTTATCGAAGCAACTATGATGCAATTTCGCTTGTACCATGACTCCGCTATGTATTTTATCTTTAATCATTTCAATCGTTGTCTTTTCTTCGTTTGACATCAGTGAAAAATAATCGCTATTTATTATTTGCGAACGTGTAGTATTTGTAAGCGTACAAAAAAAATCATTACATTCTACTACGCAATGATTCTTTGTTGCATCAAAAATAACGTAACTCTCTTTAGAATTATTACCTAACCTACGAATTGTATTTAATAGCATTTCATGTTCTCTGATTATTGCTTTAGTAACCATCCAACCCCTCCTCCCTAAATCACTTTAGATCCCTCTTACATTGTACATAAAAAATTCAATAAGTTGTCACTTTTATAAAAATTCCTTCTACAAAAGGACATTATATGTCTTGCTTCAATTTATTCATACCCTTTTATACTAAGTTTATGTAAATAAATTCAAAAATAGGAGTATTTTATTTCCATTTTAATAAAAAATAGGCCCGTTTTAAAAATGTATTGTTGATTTCAGTTCCGACCGGACGCTTTCCTAAGGGCGTCCGATAAGCCACTTCGCTGCTGGGGTCTCATCGGTGATGCTTTCATTGTAATTGCTTTTAACTAATAAAAAAGCTGTGATTAAAGTGCAATCTATCACTTTAACCACAGCCTTATCTATTAAATTATACGTATAATGGATGTTTGTCAGTTAATGCTGTTACGCGAGCTTTCGCTTCAGCCTTGACTGCTTCATCTTCTGGATTTTTAAGAACCGTAGCAATAATTGCTCCAACTTCTTTCATGTCCTCTTCATTGAAGCCACGAGATGTTACTGCCGGTGTACCAATACGGATACCAGAAGTTACGAATGGAGATTCTGTATCGTAAGGGATTGTGTTTTTATTTGTTGTAATGCCTACTTCATCAAGTGCATGCTCTGCTACTTTTCCTGTTAAGCCAAGAGATTTCACATTAAGAAGTAACAAGTGGTTATCCGTACCACCAGAAACAATTTCAACACCTTCTGCAATTAATACTTCTGCTAAAGCTTTAGCATTAGCTTTAATTTGTTTTGCATACTCTTTGAATTCTGGCTGTAATGCTTCACCGAATGCTACAGCTTTTGCAGCGATTACGTGCATTAATGGTCCACCTTGGATACCTGGGAATACAGATTTGTTAAGCTTTTGCTCCCATTCTTTCGAAGCAAGGATTAGACCACCACGTGGGCCACGTAATGTTTTATGTGTTGTAGATGTTACAAAATCAGCGTATGGCACTGGTGATTGGTGCTCACCAGCAGCTACTAGACCAGCGATATGTGCCATATCCACCATGAAATATGCTCCTACTTCATCAGCGATTTCACGGAATTTAGCGAAATCGATTTCTCGTGGATATGCAGATGCACCCGCAACAATTAGTTTTGGCTTATGCTCTAACGCTTTTTGGCGTACATCTTCATAATCGATTACTTGAGTATCTTTTGTTACGCCATATTCAACGAAGTTATATAGAATCCCTGAGAAGTTTACAGGAGATCCATGTGTTAAGTGACCGCCATGAGATAAATTCATCCCAAGTACAGTATCACCTGGTTCTAAAATTGTGTGGTATACAGCCATGTTTGCTTGTGCACCAGAGTGTGGTTGTACGTTTGCATACTCTGCTCCAAAGATTTCTTTCACACGATCACGTGCGATATCTTCCACAACATCTACGTGTTCACAGCCACCATAGTAGCGTTTACCTGGATAACCTTCAGCATATTTATTTGTTAGAACAGAACCTTGTGCTTCCATTACTGCTTCAGATACAAAGTTTTCTGATGCGATTAACTCAATATTTGCTTGTTGACGTTTTTTTTCCGCAAGAATTCCGTCTAATACTGCTTTGTCTTGTACTGCTAATTTTTCGTATGCCATGTTTGAAAAAGCCTCCTAAGTATAATCGTTATTTGTATACCACTGATTTCAGAGGTAATTTTATTTATATACTGCACGCTCTCCGCCAATCAGCTTTGGACGTGTTGTTGCAATGGTAACAACTGCTTCTCCTACCATCCGCACAGAAGTACGAACTGGAACAGCTACTGCTTTTAAATGCATACCTATAAGTGTTTGACCAATGTCAATACCTGCATTTGCTTGCACAGATTCCACAACAACTGGATTTGTAAATTGCGTAAACGCATAAGCAGACATCGAGCCACCTGCTGTACGAACTGGTACAACGGTTACTGGCTCATAACCAAATTGGTCTGCAGTTGTTGCTTCCATTGTAATAGCACGATTAATGTGCTCACATCCTTGGAACGCTAGATGTAGTTGATGTTTCTTTGCAAATACCTGCAACGGCTCAAAAATCGCCTCTCCAATTTCAAGCGCGCCTGCTGTGCCAATTTTCTGACCAATCACTTCAGATGTCGAGCAGCCTACAACAAAAATAGTATTTGGTCGTAGGGTTACCTGCTCTTCAAATTCACTGAGTAACTGAGTCAAATGTGTTCGTATTTGTTGTACAACCACTATGCTCAGCCCCTTTTTATTCTAATATTTATGTCCAACAGCTAAAAAGCACTCTTTGACGAAACTTTCTAGCTTAGGACATATGTTAACAAACTTAATTGCTTTTCTTATTGCTCAAGCTCTGAGATTTTTTCAATGCGTCGCGTATGACGACCACCTTCAAAATCTGTTTCAAGCCATACTTTAGCGATTTCACGTGCAAGGCCTGGCCCAATAACACGCTCACCCATTGCTAAAACATTTGAATCGTTGTGGCAACGCGTTGCTTTTGCACTAAATAAATCATGTACTAAAGCACAACGAATCCCCTTAATTTTATTTGCAGCAATAGACATACCAATGCCTGTACCACAAATTAAAATACCTTTATCAAATTCCCCGCTAGCAACACCTTCAGTAACTGGTTTTGCATAATCAGGATAGTCTACTGAATCCGCAGATTGTGGACCAAAATCTTCGTAGCTAATATTTAGCTCATCTAACAGCTGCATAATCTCACGACGTAAATTATTGCCTCCGTGATCAGAAGAAATTGCTATTCTCACTGGGTTCCCTCATTTCGAAATTATAGTCAACACTAGTGTACCACTTCTATCTCAATATTAACATGATTTTTCTTGCATTTTTATGCTGATTTCTCCTAAAAGACGAACATTTATTGTAAGCACGCACAAAATTATTCACCTTTAAACTCATTTTCCTGAGGATATTGTGAATATCATGTTGATAAATTCGGATAATAGTCTTTTGTTGTAATATTCTATCTTCTGAAGTTTTTTTAGCTTTGCAATTGCAGTGGACATGCTATATCAATATTTTTTCTATGTATTACCAATAGTTAGTATTACAGAGAGGTTTTATGCAAAATGCGAGTGTGGCGTAAAGATGTGAGGCTTTCTTAGTTTGATGTACTATCCGTCGGTTCGGCTGTTCTTTCCGTCGTTGCTGCTTTTCTTTCCTTCGCTTGGTGGACTTTCCTTCGTTACTGTTCTTCCTTCCGTCGGTTCTCATTCTCAATCCGTCGCTTCGGCTATTCTTTCCGTCGTTGCTGCTTTTCTTTCCGTCGCTTCGCGGGCTTTCCTTCGTTGCTGCTCTTCCTTCCGTCGGTTTCCTCTCTCCATCCGTCGCTTCGGCTGTTCTTTCCGTCGTTGCCGCTTTCCTTTCCGTCGCTTGGTGGGTTTTCCTTCGTTGCAGCTCTTCCTTCCGTCGGTTCCCATTCTCCATCCGTCGCTTCGGCTCTTCTTTCCGTCTTTGCCGCTTTTCTTTCCGTCGCTTCGCGGGCTTTCCTTCGTTGCTGCTTTTCTTTCCGTCGCTTGGTGGACTTTCCTTCGTTACTGTTCTTCCTTCCGTCGGTTCTCATTCTCCATCCGTCGCTTCGGCTCTTCTTTCCGTCGTTGCTGCTTTTCTTTCCGTCGCTTCGCGGGCTTTCCTTCGTTGCAGCTCTTCCTTCCGTCTGTTTCCTCTCTCTATCCGTCGCTTCGGCTCTTCTTTCCGTCGTTGCCGCTTTTCTTTCCGTCGCTTCGCGGGCTTTCCTTCGTTGCAGCTCTTCCTTCCGTCGGTTCCCATTCTCCATCCGTCGGTTTCCTCTCTCCATCCGTCGCTTCGGCTGTTCTTTCCGTCGTTGCCGCTTTTCTTTCCGTCGTTGCCACTTTTCTTTCCGTCGCTTCGCGGGCTTTCCTTCGTTGCAGCTCTTCCTTCCGTCGGTTTCCATTCTCCATCCGTCGCTTCGGCTGTTCTTTCCGTCGTTGCTGCTTTTCTTTCCGTCGCTTCGCGGGCTTTCCTTCGTTGCAGCTCTTCCTTCCGTCTGTTTCCTCTCTCCATCCGTCGCTTCGGCTGTTCTTTCCGTCGTTGCCGCTTTCCTTTCCGTCGCTTGGTGGACTTTCCGTCGTTGCAACTCTTCCTTCGTTGCAGCTCTTCCTTCCGTCGGTTTCCACTCTCCATCCGTCGCTTCAGCTGTTCTTTCCGTCGTTGCCGCTTTCCTTTCCGTCGCTTGGTAGACTTTCCGCCGTTACTGCTCTTCCTTCCATCGCTTTGCCTATTCTTTCCGTCATTCGGTGCGTTATCCATCACTTCCGCTCATCTTCAATCCGCCACGATCATCTCTACAGGCACTATGTACAAACCTTCATATAAAATATAAAAAACTGTAGCAAACTCGGACCTCATCCGAGTTTATCTACAGTCTAAAATCTTCATATTTATGCTTGTCTATCAAATTGTTGAATCATCTTATGCAGTTCTTCTGATTGTTGCTTTAAGCCTTCTGCTAATTTTTCTACTTGCTCAATTGCGAATGCTTGTTCTTCTGCCGCACTACGAACTTCTTGTGCACCTGCTGACGTTTCCTGAGCAATTGCTGCAACTTCTTGTGATTGACGAGCAGTTGTTTCAATATTATGCATTTGCTGTTCAATTAGTGTAGAGATTTCTACAATCGATGTCGCCATTTCATGAACACTTGAAGACATTCCCTCTACTGCAGTCGTAGTTTCTGATACTCGCGCAGCTTCTTTTGTCGCAAATGCCACCTGTTGATTCATTTGTTTTACAACAATTTCAACGTTTTGTTGCATGGATTGAATAAGGGAAGTAATGCCCTGTACTGCTTTCGCACTTTCATCAGCTAAACTACGAACTTCTTCAGCTACAACAGCAAAGCCTTTGCCATGTTCGCCAGCACGAGCTGCTTCAATCGAAGCATTTAAAGCTAGTAAATTTGTTTGTGCTGCGATATCGCCAACTAAGCTAATGATGCGTTCTACCTGTCCAGCATTTTCTTCTAATAGACGGATACTTTCTAATGCCTCAGTATTGCCAGCCGCGATTTGCTGAATACTGTTCACTAACGTTTCAATCGCTGTTGTTGTTGTCGTCAAATTATGTAAAATCTCTTTAGATTGCGTTGCTGATGCCTCTGCTCTACTATTGACTTCTGTCGCGAGAGCTCGTACATCTTCAATTGCTTCAGCTGTATCTTGAACTGCCGTTGCAGATGTCTCGGCACCAGAAGAAATATGCTTTACTGTATAAGCAATATTCTCTGCTTTTTTTGTTGCAACGGCTGCTTCATCAGATAGTTGGATAATTGATTGATTGGTTTGTTGGAAGTTACTATCTATGCTTTCCACCATTCCTCTTAAGTTTAACACCATTTGTTGGAATGCCTCTGCAACAGAACGAATTTCATCATTTGTTTTAGGCATTTCTACATCCTGTCCAATTTTCCCTTCTGCTACTCGTGAAGCTGAGTTTTCGAGCTGCTGTAAAGGTTTAATTAAAATTACACTGAAAACTGCAGCCAAAATGCCTGACCATACTATCCCTGATACGTAAGTAAAAATTTCAAATAGTTTACGATCGATATCTGGGAAAAAGGTAGGTTGTAAATATTCGATAAATATAAAACTAATACTGTAGGTGATTAGTGCAAGAATACTAACAAATAATACTAGTTTAAGTCGTAAGCCAAACTTTTTATTCATAGCGACCCTCAATTCTCTTCTATTTTTTTTACCAATCGTTCTACCAATTCTGTTAATTCTGCAAATGTTTCTATATATATTTCTTTACTACCACCATAAGGATCTACAACATTTCCTCCGCTACCTTCACTTGTATACTCTTTTAAAGTAAAGACTTTTCTTTCTGCATTTGGATAATTAGCGATTATTGTATCCCTGTGAGCTGTAGTCATTGTTAAAATTAAATCAGCCCACTCCATTTCAGCTATTGATAATTGTGTTGCTAAATGCTGATGCGTCATATTTGCTTCATATAATACTTGTTGTGCATGTGCAGACATTTCCGCATTTGGCATGGCATAAATACCAGCTGAACGGACCTCAACATCAGCCATTTGTTTATGTTTTAAAATAACCTCTGCCATTGGACTGCGACAAGTATTCCCAGTGCAAACAAATAGTATTTTCATACTTATCACCCTCCACGTTTTTCTCTATTGTCGGATAGCTAGGAAACCCATAATGATAAAAAAAACCCCTGTAATGATTTGAAATTTATTGCCGAGTAAAACCTGACTTCTATGTGCAATGACTAATGACCCATAAGAGCAAATAAGTGCACTTACACCTGCGCTTAACATAAATACTGTTTTCTCTAAGTTTAGCATACCAAAAGAAACACTTACTGAAAAGGCATCTAGGCTTGCAGTCACAGCTAAAAGTATTGGTGAAATTGTCACCCTTTCATTTCTTCGCGAAAATAACAATAAATGTAAGCCCATGCAAAATAATAATATACTCGAAATCCATTGTCCCCATTCTAAAAGGAAACGTACTAAATAGTTTCCTAATTCGAAGCCTAACAACGGGAACAGCATATGCAAAGCAGCTGTCCAAACTGATAAAAAAAATCGATATCTAACATTTGGTATTAATACATATAAACCAATCACATCTACAGACGTTAATATACCTGCAAGAATCCCCTGCAAGAAAGCACTCCTTCGCTCTCTAATATTTTATCATTTTATGCTCGAAAATACAGTATTATCATATTACATTTTACTTACAAGTAGGTGTTAAAAGTCACTCCAAAAATGAACAATCACCATCATTTATAGTAAAAACTTTCTAGGCTCGCTACAGCTATTACTCAGGTAAAAAAGTCTAAGCAGATTTTATCCCGCATTAATGGCAGTATTAGATCTGTGCCAAACACTTGTAGCTGATGCTATACTTTCGTTATATAAAACAATCATTAAAGCTTCACTTTATCTCCAATACAAAAATAGCATGCCAGAAGTAGCTTCTAGCATGCTATTTTATTTACGGAGTATACCATTTTCCTCCAGCTGCTTTCTCAAGACGATTCATAATTGCAGCCCCTACACCTTCAGTCGATGTAGTAGTCGCCAGGATAATTGTAGCTGTTGTTTTATCGCAAGCTCTTAGAGCATGATACAATGTCGCACCCATTTCTTCTTTACTACCGGCCTCTCCTACCGAGAAATAAAAATCAGCCTCGCTGTCAACAAAGCTAGCTGGTGCAAGTAACGCTACTTTATGCCCTTGTTTTTGTAATTGATGTACAGCCTCATGTACTTTCTCCAAATTACATTCAATTAATAGTACAGGGGCGTTAGGAGCATAGTGTGTATATTTCATACCAGGGGCTTTTGGAGTAGCTTCTAATTTCTGCTCTATTTTTGAAGGTTGAAGTACTTGACCAATCTTAGCCTCTAACATTTCCTTCGTAATTCCGCCTGGACGCAAAATTACTGGAGGTTCGTGTGTAACATCTAACACTGTAGATTCGAGTCCAATCCCAGTAGAGCCTCCATCTAAAATATAAGGTATGTACCCTCCCAAATCATCCTGAACATGTATTGCTTCTGTAGGACTTGGCTTTCCACTACGATTAGCACTCGGCGCAGCAAGTGGCTTTTTTAATTGTTGAAGTAAGTCGAGCGCAACTGGATGATCTGGCATACGAATGCCGACAGTCGATAAACCAGCTGTCACACTTTCTGCCAGCACATTTGGCTTTGCAGGCATTACAAGTGTCAGTGGACCCGGCCAAAATAAATCCATGCATTTTTTGGCTACTTCAGAAATATGCTCTATATAAAGTTCAACTTCCTCTTTCGTGCCAATGTGGACAATTAGCGGATTGTCAGAAGGACGACCTTTTGCTTCGAATATCTTTTTGACTGCAGTGTCATTCGTTGCAACAGCCCCTAGGCCATAAACCGTTTCTGTCGGAAATGCCACGACCTCACCCGCATTTAAGATATCCACAGCTTGTGTATAATTTGTCTGACTATTCACATTACTGTCCACAATCTTGCAAACGGTTTCCATAATTAAAACCTTCCTTCAATTATTCGTTTTTACTGAATTATCCACATAATGTTTATAACTTATTAAAAATTGTGCATAAGTTATCTGAATTCGTGAACAATTCATTCAAAAAGACCTTTAATCCATTCCCATATAAAAAATGTAACTTGTTCCTTCTCTTCTTTTACTTCTTCTTTTACTTCTTCTTTCGCTTCTGCTTTAGTAGGCTCACAAATTGATGGGAATACGCTACACCACCAGTTATCACCACGTGCATCACCGATTTTCACGACAATCGATTGATATAAATTTTGTGGATAAAGTACAGCGTCCTTTCGCTTTGGCGGAAATAAGTTATCCCCAATTACAACTTGTGTATGCAGCTGTGGATAATTTTCTTTTATTTCTGTTTCAATTTCTTGTTTTAATGAAAGTATTTGCTCGTTATCCACAGTTTTCGGTCCAGCACTAGCTACTAATCGATTAAAATAGGGCTTTAAATTTTTGACAAGCTCCTCTTTTTCATGCTGATCCTGAGTCGTATTGCTATTAGCAATAACGCGTATACGAAAATCATTTTCTTGTTCCTGATTGATAGACTCTTTCGCAAAACCTACTAATGATGGAATATATAAAATACATAATTGTAAAGCAATCGCAATAAATACTAATCTCGCAAAAGCTAGAAAAATATTTCGTTTAGGTAATCTAATAATCTTGTATTCGTTTAACATAAAAATCCCTCCTTGCTCAACATTGTTGGCAAGAAGTAGATACTTTATACATGAATTTCACAAAAAATCATTCGAGGCTTACCATTTATATCTTTTTCTATCGAAATTGTAGCCTGTGGAAAACTATTTTTAAAGAATTGAGCCACCTGCTCCCCTTGTGTATAACCGATCTCAAGACCAATGAGCGCTGGTTTATTCATAAGGGGCGGAAGCTGCTCAGCCAACTTTCTATATAAAATAAGTCCGTCTTCTTCTGCAAAAAGCGCACTATGCGGTTCATGCTCTAGCACGGTACTTGACATCTCTTTCGCCTCTTCAAAAGCAATATACGGTGGATTCGATAACACGATATCAAATTTCTCGCCTGCCAGAGGCTTCGTTAAATCCCCTAGTCGAAAATCAATATCCGCCGCTAATCTTTGAGCATTTCTTTGTGCTGTAGTTAAAGCAGCTTCGGATAAATCAGTGGCTACGACCATTAGCTCTGGACATTCTAGCTTCATAGAAATAGCAATTGCACCACTACCAGTTCCGATATCTGCAAGCTTCACTGTTTGATCATTAAATATTTTGTTCATACGATTAATTGTTCCAAGCACTAATTCCTCGGTCTCAGGTCTAGGAATAAGTACTGACTCATCGACAATAAATGAACGGCCATAAAATTCTTCACTACCGAGGCAATACTGTACAGGTCGTCCACTCGCATGCTCTTCGATGAGTTCTTGAAATTTTTCTTTTTGTTCAGCTGTTAATACGTCTTGAAGGCGTAACATGACTTCTGAATAGCTAGTGCCAAGTATATGCTGCATGACAATACGTGCTGCCGTTTCCTCACGACCATTATCCACTAAAAAAGAAGAAGCCCATTGAAGGGCCTCCATTACATTATTATAGGTCATCATTTAATCGCTCTAACTTTGATGCTTGTTCCTCTAAAATAAGCGCATCAATGATTTCGTCTAGTCTACCTTCGACGATTTGATCTAGTTTTTGAATCGTTAAACCAATACGGTGGTCTGTCACACGGTTTTGTGGATAATTGTATGTGCGAATACGCTCAGAGCGATCGCCCGAACCTACAGCTGATTTACGTGTAGCATCGATTTCCTTTTGCGCTTCTTGCAGATACATATCAGCAACACGAGCACGTAGAATTTTCATTGCTTTTTCACGGTTTTTAATTTGTGATCGTTCATCCTGCATCGATACAACAACACCTGTCGGTAAGTGAGTCATACGCACAGCTGACATCGTTGTATTTACCGATTGACCACCTGCACCAGAAGATGCAAATGTATCTACTCGGATATCTTTTTCATGGATTTCAACATCTACCTCTTCAACTTCAGGTAAGCAAGCTACTGTCGCTGTTGATGTATGAATTCGCCCTTGAGATTCTGTTGCAGGTACACGTTGTACTCGGTGTGCACCATTTTCAAATTTGAATTTTGAATATGCACCTTGACCGTTAATCATAAAGATAACTTCTTTATAGCCACCCATTGCATTTGGAGTAGCTTCCATTACGTCAATTTTCCAGCCTTGTGTCTCAGCATAACGAGAGTACATACGGAATAAATCTCCCGCAAAAATATTCGCCTCGTCTCCACCCGCTGCACCACGAATCTCCATAATAACGTTTTTATTATCATTAGGATCTTTTGGAATTAATAGAATACGTAAACGTTCTTCTAACTCTTCTTGCTGTTCTTTTAGTAGGTTGAATTCTTCTTTCACCATCTCATGCATATCAGGATCTTTTTCACTATCTAACATTTCACGTGTATCAGCTAATTGCTCTTTTACACTTTTATATTCACGATAAGCATCTACAGTTTCCTGGATATCTGATTGTTCCTTGGAATATTCACGTAATTTTTTACTATCATTCACAATATCGGGATCACTTAAAAGTTCTGTTAACCTTTCGTAACGATCCTCCACTGCTTGTAATCGATCGAACATTGGATTTCACCTCTATTTAGTTTTTTATGACGTTTGCTCTTTTTAACAATCATTACTGAAAAGAGAAACGTTCATCAGAATTACGCTAAAGCGCGTAAGGATTATTTATGAACTTTCTATATTTCCACTACTTAGTATAAGGAAATTTCCGCATGTATGCTACTTTTTCTTAGTTCTATCAACTGAAGCTCTGTGCATTATAGCGGCGGATGCGCGTGACATTTTCGACAAACAGGATAGTATGAATCATTTCCGCCAATTTGAATTTGATCACCTGTATAAACAGGCTTTCTACTTTCATCAACACGTAAATTCATAGTCGCTTTTTTATGACAGAACCAGCAAATCGTTTTCATTTCCTCAATTTTATCTGCATATGTAAGCATGTACTGACTGCCTTCAAATAACTCATTTTGGAAATCGTTTTTTAGACCGAAGCCCATGACCGGAATATCTAACTCATCTACGATATATGCTAACTGCAAAACATGCTCTTTTTTTAGAAATTGTACTTCATCAACAAGTACACAATATGGTTTTACAGCATTGTTTTTTACTAGCTCAAAAATATTTGTATCGTCATTAACAGGAATGGCTTGTTGACGTAAGCCTACTCGACTTGAGATAAAGCCTACTTCATCTCGCGTATCTATGCCTGGTGTAAACATCATTACAGGTTTTTGTTGTTCTTCATAGTTATGTGCAACTTTTAGAATTTCTATGGATTTACCACTATTCATTGCACCGTGTTTAAAATATAGCTGTGCCATTTTGTCTTCTCCCTTTCTTCATGTCGATCTGGATACTGAAAAGACTCGCATCAACGTATTTAACTTCTTTCAGCTACAGAAGTCTCTCACCTTTATAGATGGTGACGCAATTATGCCGTTACACAATTGATTTTACTGAAAAAAATACCTGCCAAGCACATGCTTGGCAGGTATTAAACTAACATTAGTTTTTAAGACCGTATTTTTTGTTGAAACGATCCACGCGACCATCAGTAGACGCGAATTTTTGACGGCCAGTATAGAATGGGTGACATTCGTTGCAGAACTCGACAACGATGTTTTCTTTTACTGAACCAGTTTTGAAAGAATTACCGCAAGAGCAAGTTACTGTTGCTTCTTTGTAATCTGGATGAATTCCTTGTTTCATATTCGTTTTCTCCTCTCGCCCTGAACCATCTGGAACAGAGTATTATCGAACTGTACCTTACATAGCCCGAATATGTCGGCTACATATGTACACGTTGCATACTTTGCAATAATACCATATATAATATACATTTGACAATAGTTTTTAATGTTCGATTAGTATTTTTCATTTAATTTTAAGACATATCAATATAACGTGGGGTTGATATCCGTTCAAACCCGGTGCTTTCCTGATGGCGCACGAGGAGTCGGTCAGCCTCCACCCCTATCAACTCATATAAGTAACTTTTGGTGATGTTATACCAGTATTTAAAAATCACCATCAACTTGTTATAGTCGACGGTGATTCATATTTATAGTAAGCCCTTACCTTTAGTAGCTTTTTTCATATCTTCATTTAACTTTTCAAAAAATTCTTCATTTGATTTTGTCGTACGTAATTTTTTCATGAAGCGCTCCGCAAAATCAGGTGCGTCCGAGAATGTTTTACGAATTGCCCATAGCTTTTCAAGTTGCTCAGGTTCAAGCAGTAGCTCTTCCTTACGTGTACCTGAACGGCGGATATCAAGCGCAGGGAAAATACGACGCTCTGCTAATTGGCGATCAAGATGAAGCTCTAAATTACCTGTTCCTTTAAATTCTTCATAAATGACCTCATCCATACGAGATCCTGTATCCACTAAAGCTGTCGCTAAAATTGTTAAGCTACCGCCTTCTTCAATATTACGTGCAGATCCAAAGAATCGTTTTGGTCTATGGAATGCAGCAGGATCAATACCACCTGAAAGCGTACGACCGCTCGGAGGAATAACTAAGTTGTAAGCTCGTGCTAAACGTGTAATTGAGTCCATTAAAATAATAACATCACGCTTATGCTCAACTAAGCGGCGTGCACGTTCTAACACAATTTCTGCAACTTTCACATGATTTTCTGGAACCTCGTCGAAAGTCGAGCTCACTACATCTGCATTCACAGAACGTTCAATATCAGTTACTTCCTCAGGGCGTTCGTCAATAAGTAAGACAATTAACTCTGCGTCAGGATAATTTGTTGTAATAGCATTCGCGATTTCTTTTAATAAAGAAGTTTTCCCTGCCTTTGGTGGTGCAACGATTAATCCACGTTGCCCAAAGCCTACAGGTGCCACTAAATCCATAATACGAGTCGATAAATTACGTTGAGTTGTTTCAAGCTTAATTTGTCGGTCAGGATATAAAGGCGTTAATGCAGGAAAATGCACACGTTCCTTCGCTACTTCTGGGTCTTCACCGTTAACAGCATCCACCTGTAGTAGTCCATAATAGCGTTCGTTTTCTTTAGGTGGACGTACTTTACCAGATACCTTGTCCCCATTTCTTAGGTCAAATCGACGAATCTGAGAAGCAGAAATATAAATATCTTCTTTGCTTGGAGAATAGTTAATTGGTCGAAGGAAGCCAAAGCCCTCTTGCGAAACAATTTCTAGTACACCTTCCATAAAGAAATAACCCTCTTGCTCCGAACGTGTTTTCAAAATAGCAAATATTAATTCTTTTTTCGTTAACTTGCTATAATATGAAATTTTGTATTGGCGTGCAAGGGCGTAAAGCTCTTTTAACGTCATGTTTTCTAATTGAGCGATTGTCAATGTAGACATATGCACAACTCCAGTCTTTTTCAAAATATAATTGCTGTTTTTGGGGGTATTAAAGAAGTTTTTTACGATAGGCTCTGTAATCTTTTCGTACCTGCCAGCGTTTTCATGCGTAGGTCAGAAATGAAGCAGTATGAATCAAAGCGATAGGTACTTGAATTAGCTATGCGAACATTGAAGCATAGCATAGCCTTATAAAACTATGGGATGGTTGAAAATTTAGAAGAAGGTACCTAGCGCAAAAAGATGCACTAGGTATATTTTAGAAGAAATTTTTATTAATAGCTAGGTTTTTTATCAAGAGCGTGACGACCTTCTACAAAACGCACAGTTCCAGATTTAGCTCGCATAACAACCGAATGTGTTAATGCATAAGCTCCTTTATACTGAACGCCTTTTAAAAGCTCACAATCTGTTACAGCAGTCGCTGCAAAAATAGCATCGTCACCTTTAACTAGGTCATCTAAATAAAGAACTTTATCTACGTCTACACCCATTTTTTTGCAACGTTCTAACTGTTCCTCATCTTCCGGCACTAGCTTCGCTTGGAAGTCTCCACCTAGACATTTTAATGCAACAGCTGAAATTACACCCTCTGGTGCACCACCTGTACCAAACATAATATCAATGCCAGTTTCATCAAAAGCAGTATTGATAGCTGCTCCAACGTCGCCGTCTTGAATAAATTTAATACGTGCTCCAGCTTCTCGGATTTCATCAACAATTGCTTGGTGACGTGGTCGATCTAAAAGTGTAGCTACTACGTCTGAAATATCTTTATTTTTAGCTTTCGCTACCTGTAATAAATTATAAGTAACAGAAGCGTTAATATCTACCTTACCTGCTGCTTCTGGTCCTACTGCAATTTTCTCCATGTACATATCAGGTGCGTTTAACAGATTACCTTTATCTGCAATAGCAAGAACTGTCATTGCACCATTTGTACCCTTTGCTACAATATTTGTACCTTCTAATGGGTCAACTGCGATATCTACTTGAGGACCTCCATTACGTAGGCCAAGCTCTTCACCAATATAAAGCATTGGTGCTTCATCCATTTCGCCTTCACCAATCACTACTGTAGCATGCATTGGAATTGTATCGAACATTACGCGCATCGCTGTCGTCGCTGCATCATCTGCCTCAATTTTCAAACCGCGACCCATCCATTTCCCGGATGCGATTGCTGCTGCCTCTGTTACTCGTACTACTTCCATCGATAAACTACGTTCCATTGTTTTATTTGCCTCCCGTTATCGGCATATTTCTTCGCCGAAACATTCAAATTACCTCTATTGTAACATAGTTAGTTCAAAACTTTTAGCTCTCATTATTCCTTTGCCTCTGCTACGCGAGCCATTATTGTTTCACGTCGAATATCAGCGCCTAAATCACGTAATTTCTCAATAAGTGAGCTATAACCACGCTCAATATGATAGATATCATGAATTTCCGTTTCACCTTCAGCTAAAAGGCCTGCTAATACTAATGCGGCACCAGCACGAAGATCTGTAGCTGTTACAGTTGATCCATGTAATTTACTAGGACCTGCAATAATTGCTGTATTTCCTTCAACGCGTGCATTGGCATTCATACGACGAAGTTCATCAATATGCTTAAATCGAGCCGTATAGATTGTATCTGTTATCTTTGAGGAACCAAATGCTTGAGACATTAAAACAGAAAGTGGTTGCTGAATATCAGTTGGGAATCCAGGATACACTAATGTTTTCACATCAACAGCTTGCAATGTGGAGAGATCCGTTTTTGGCACAAAAATACTTTCTTCACCGATTTCAATTTTGACACCCATTTCACGAAGCTTTGCAATAATCGCCTCTAAATGCAATGGAATAACATTATCAATTGTGATGCCTTCACCTAAAGCGGCAGCCATAATCATAAATGTAGCAGCTTCGATACGATCTGGAATAATCGTATGCTCCGTACCATGAAGTTCCTCTACACCTTCAATACGGATAACACTTGTACCTGCACCTTTAATATTAGCTCCCATGTTAGTGAGAAGAGTTGCTACATCAATAATTTCCGGTTCTTTTGCTGCATTTTCAATAACCGTACGTCCCTTTGCAAGGACAGCGGCTAACATAATATTAATTGTTGCGCCAACACTAGCAACGTCTAAGTATATTTTTGCACCAATTAATTCATCAGCACGTAAATAAATTGCTCCATGCTCATTAGTAATTTTCGCACCTAATGCCTCAAAGCCTTTTATATGTTGGTCAATAGGACGCGGCCCTAAGAAACAGCCTCCTGGTAAACCAATAACAGCTTTTTTAAAGCGACCAAGCATCGCTCCCATTAAGTAATAGGAAGCACGAAGCTTTTTCACGTTGCCGTTTGGTAATGGCAAAGCAATCATTTCTGTCGGATTAATGGTCATTATGCCATCCTCAAATGAAACTTCTCCACCGATTTCCTCTAATAATGCCTTTAACGTCCATGCATCAGAAATTTCTGGTATCCCTCCAATTGTCACTGGAGAGTTCGCCAAAATTGATGCTGGAATTAAGGCGACTGCACTGTTTTTTGCACCACTAACTTTTATTGTACCCTTTAGACGATTTTCGCCTGTAATTTTGTAAACATCCATTTCGCGTTCTCCCTCATGATTGGAAAGTAATTTTTTCTGCAATTGGCTCACTATATAATCTTATTATTTGCCTTTTCTCTTATTCCAATCCGTTAAAAATCCTTCAATTCCTTTTTCCGTTAATGGGTGATGGAAAAGTTGCTTTAATACTTTAAAAGGAGTAGTTGCAATATGTGCACCAGCAAGTGCCGCTGCTGTTACATGCTGTGGATGACGAATAGATGCAGCAATAATTTGCGTATCGATATTATGAATTGTGAAAATATCTGCAATCGTTTCAATTAGTTCTACACCGTTTTGACCCATATCATCTAGACGACCGATAAATGGTGATACATATGTAGCACCCGCACGAGCAGCCATCAATGCTTGGTTTGCACTGAAGATTAATGTTACGTTCGTTTTAATACCTTTGTCTGCAAAGAAGCGACATGCCTCTAAGCCAGCTGGAGTCATTGGCAATTTAACTGTAATATTCGGAGCAATTGCAGCTAGTTCTAAGCCTTCTTTAATCATACCTTCTGCATCTAGAGCGATTACTTCCCCACTCACTGAGCCATCTACAAGCTCTGTAATTTCACGAAGTCGATCATGGAAAGAAACGTTCTCTTCTTTAGCAACTAACGATGGGTTTGTAGTAACACCTGATAAAATACCCCATGCGTGTGCTTCTTTAATCTCTTCAAAGTTTGCTGTATCAATGAAAAATTTCATAATATTCCCTCCTGATCACTGTTTTGGCTCATTACCATAACGTTGGTTTAATTTCCATTCCGAATGGGCGCCTTCCTAGGGTCGGTCAGTCGAAGTGGAAATCAACTATTATACATTACATACGTTTTAACGCAAATGCCATCCCCAACTTTTGGTGATAAGCCTTATATTTGAATTTTTGCCAAAAATTTTTTATTTCAAAAACAAGAGAAGGTCGATAAAAGCATCAACACTTCTCTTATTATGTGTATTCATCTGTGTTTTTGTAGCTTTTAGATACAAATATTATGCTTTTTGCGCACTACCAAATTCACGGATTTTCCCGATAACTGTTGTTTTAATCGCTTCACGTGCTGGAGCAAGGAATTTACGAGGGTCATAAACAACTTTATCATTATCAAGAACTTCACGGATTACTTTTGTAGCAGCAATTTGATTTTCAGTATTAACGTTAATTTTTGCTGTACCTAATGAAATTGAGCGTTGGATATCTTTTGTTGGAATCCCTGTACCACCATGTAATACTAATGGTAGATCTGCTAATTTAGAGATTTCTTCCATTTCTTTAAAACCTAAATTTGGTTCTCCTTTATAAGGACCATGTACAGAGCCAAGTGCTGGTGCTAAGCAATCGATATCTGTTAGTTCAACCATTTTACGGCATTCCTCTGGATCAGCGTACATAATACCACCAATTACGCCATCCTCGTCACCACCTACTGTACCAAGCTCAGCTTCAACAGAAACACCTTTCGAATGAGCGTACTCAACTACTTTTGAAGTAGTCGCAACATTTTCCTCGAATGGATGATGAGATGCATCAATCATAACGGAAGTAAATCCTGCATCAATTGCTTCTTTACATTTTTCAAAGCTTGAACCATGGTCAAGATGAATAGCCACAGGTACTGTAGTGCCATAAGATTCCATCAAACCTTTTACCATGTGTACAACGGAGATGAATCCGCCCATATATTTACCTGCGCCTTCAGATACGCCTAGAATAACTGGAGATTTTTCTTCTTCTGCCGCTTGTAAAATTGCTTGAGTCCACTCAAGGTTGTTGATGTTGAACTGACCAACCGCATAACCTTCTGCTTTTGCTTTAATTAACATCTCTTTCATAGATACTAATGCCATACTAAAAATCCTCCTCTTAGGACTATTCTTTCTACATAGATATGCTATTTAATCATAGCAAAAATAAAAGCCCCTGAAAAGCAGGGGCTGTTATTTTCTACGCGAAAGCGAAGTGCAACGCAGCGACAGCGTCTCGTTTTCTGCACGAAAGCGGAGTGTAACGAAGCGGCAGTGCTCAACCGCAGTGTAGTGAAACGAAACGAAGGTTCAGCCCCTGAAAAGCGGGGGCTGTTATTTTCTACGCGAAAGCGAAGTGCACGGAGCGACAGCGTCCAACCGCAGTGCAGTGTAACGGAACGAAGGTTACGCGAAAGCGGAGTGTAACGCAGCGGCAGTGCTCAACCGCAGTGCAGTGTAACGGAACGAAGGTTCAGCCCCTGAAAAGCAGGGGCTTTTATTTTCTACGCGAAAGCGAAGTGCAACGCAGCGACAGCGTCTTGTTTTCTACGCGAAAGCAGAGTGCAACGCAGCGACAGCGTCTTGTTTTCTACGCGAAAGCGGAGTGCAACGCAGCGACAGCGTCTTGTTTTCTACGCGAAAGCGGAGTGCAACGCAGCGACAGCGTCTTGTTTTCTACGCGAAAGCGGAGTGTAACGCAGCGACAGTGTATTCTTTTCTGCACGAAAGCGGAGTGTAACTGAGTGGCAGTGCCGTAGTGTAGTATTCACCAGCTCATCGGACGCACCCAGTCGGAACGGAAATCAACTTCACGTCATGATGATGAGCCATGTATTTTGGCGGTATGTGAATATGAAACGGTAGAAAAATACTACAAATCTTATATCAACCATGAAAAACAGGCGGTGTTGACCACTGCCTGTTCATCTAACCATTTAATGCTTTATTAACTTCATCACGCACTTCAAAAATATCGAAAGGCTTAGTAAAGTATCGAATTGCTCCTAAATCTAATGCCTCTTGTACAACTTCCAATTCACCATATGCAGTCATCATGAATACTGGGAGTTGTGGCCACTTCTCTTTTAAGCGCCTTAAAATTTCTATGCCATCCATCCCTGGAATTTTCATGTCTAATAAGACACAATCCATTTCCTCTTCAGCATATTTCAACGCTTCCATACCATTTGCTGCTAAATATGTAACATACCCTTCCTTTTTCAGCACTTCATTTAAAAGTAAACGAATTCCTGGTTGATCATCGACAATTAGTAATCGTTTCACATCTCATTCCGCCCTTTCTGAGTTTTTATTCTTGCATAAAACTTCCTATATTATGTATTATTCTCCTTTAACCCTTTAATACCTTCTAGTATTATAAATTATCTGCTTTTGCTTTATGCTCTTTACAAACCTATAATATTGATTGAGGTGGGATCATGTCAAAAATACTTACAACACAATTGAGTGGATTATTACAAAGAATAACACAAAATGAAGAGGAAGCTATTGAAGAAACAGCACGATTACTTGCACAAGCGGGTATTGGTGAAGGCAATGTCTATTTAGCATGCTTTGGTGAAATGCAAGTTGTCGAATTAAATGCATGTCAAGCTGCGGAACGTTTTACTAAGGTAGTCCCTTGGACAAAAGATACAGTTATCACAGAAGCTGATCGTGTATGCATTTTCACACGTAGTGCACACGATGAGGATGCATTAGCCTTAGCACAGCAATTAAATAATCAGTTTATTCCATTTGCAGCAGTTGCTAGCGAAGTTGCTAATTCCGAAAACCCACTAGCAGATTTAGCGTATACGTATATTTCAACACGCATACGAGGTGGTTTATTACCGAACGATTTAGGCGAGCGCATAGTCGTGCCACATGCTATTGCTGCCCTTTTTGTCTATGAAGCAGTAAAAATTGCGTATGATGAAATGCTTGGCCTTGATGACGAAGAGTTGTAGATTCTATCAACTCCACATCGGTGTCATTGTAGCTGTCGCGCAGAAGAAAAAAACCGCTGTCTCCATTCAATAGTCATTACATTTGCTGAATGAAGATAAAAAAGAGTTGTCTCACACTTGAGACAACTCTTTTTGCATTATTTGAATGTTGCTCCGATGAAATCACGGAACAATGGCTGTGGACGGTTTGGACGTGATACTAATTCAGGGTGGAATTGACATGCTACAAAGAAATTATTTTCTGGTAACTCGATAATTTCCACTAATTTACCGTCAGGGCTTGTACCTGAGAAGACAAGACCTTCAGCTTCCATCGCTTCACGATATTCATTGTTAAATTCATAACGATGGCGGTGGCGCTCATAAACAAGCTCTTTACCATAGGCTTGGCTTGCTTTTGAGCCTTCTTTTAACTTACATGGATATAGACCTAAACGTAATGTACCACCGATGTCTACACTGTCGTTTTGATCTGGTAGGAAATCAATAATAGGGTATTCCGTTTTTGGATCAAGTTCTGTAGAATGCGCGCCTTTTAAACCAAGTACGTTACGAGCAAACTCCACTGTTGCAAGTTGCATACCTAGGCAAATACCTAAGAATGGTACATTATTTTCACGAGCGTATTGCGTCGCTAAAATTTTACCTTCAACTCCACGATCACCGAAGCCACCTGGAACTAAAATTGCGTCAGCACCTTTTAATAATGAAACAACATTATCAGCATCCACATGTTCTGCATTGATCCAGTCAATCTCAATATCAGAATTAAATGCATAGCCTGCGTGCTTTAATGCCTCTACAACAGAAATGTAAGCATCTTGTAGTTCTACATATTTACCTACTAATGCTACTTTTCGTTTATTTGATAGGCTCTTCACTTTTGCTACAAGCTCGCGCCATTCTTCCATATCTGCCTCTGGTGCTTCAATGCCAAAATGGTCAAGTACGATATCATCAATATCTTGTGCATGAAGGTTTAGAGGTACTTCATATAAATGTTCTGCATCGCGAGATTCAATAATTTCGTGTGGCTGAACATCACAGAATAAAGCTAATTTCTCTTTCATATCCTGAGGCACTTCTTGCTCTGTACGTACAACGATAATATTTGGTTGAATACCTAAAGAACGTAATTCTTTTACAGAATGTTGAGTTGGTTTTGTTTTCAGCTCACCCGCAGCTTTAATATAAGGAATAAGCGTACAGTGAACATACATCACATTGTTATGACCTAAATTCGTTTTCATTTGGCGAATTGCTTCAAGGAATGGCAATGACTCAATATCCCCAACTGTTCCGCCTACTTCTGTAATTACTACGTCAGCATTTGTTTCGCGACCAGCACGTTGAATACGATCTTTGATTTCATTTGTAATGTGAGGAATTACTTGTACTGTTCCACCGTTATAATCACCGCGGCGTTCTTTTTGTAATACAGACTGATAAACACGCCCTGATGTTACTGTAGAATGTTTTCCTAGGTTAATATCAATGAAACGTTCGTAGTGACCTAAGTCTAAGTCAGCTTCTGCGCCATCATCTGTTACGAAAACCTCACCATGTTGATAAGGACTCATTGTACCTGGGTCAATATTGATATATGGGTCAAATTTTTGAATCGTTACTTCTAACCCACGATTTTTTAATAAACGACCTAGAGATGCTGCTACAATCCCTTTTCCAAGTGATGAAACAACCCCACCTGTTACAAAAATATACTTCGTCATGAAAAAATTCCTCCTTATATTGTTCTAGAAATTACTAGTAAGAAAAGTGCATTCACGTCCTAAGCTAAGTAATCTTGAGCATTGGTGCAAATGTCTCTACGGCCTATGAAAATTGATATTTCTTATCCTAAAAATAAGAAAAGCCGAGAATGCCTACAAAATTGTAGTCGATTCGAAGCTGTAATCGTTTCTATCTCTTTTCTACTTTCTACTTTCTACTTTCCTAAAAAATCCATCCTAACATATACTCAGTCACCGATTATTATACATCATGAATAATTTAGAGCATTTATATTCATTCCGTAGCTATAAACATGGGAGAACTTGACTGAATATAGTTAAAAAAAATAAAAAAACGCTCCTCCTGCATAGGTTTGCAGGGGGAGCGTATTACATACACGGTCTTTCTCCTTTAATTAAGGAGCCCAAGTAAAAGATTAAACGTAACCGTGATAGAAGTCAAGATTTTTTACTACAAGGATAAAAGTAAGAAAATTTCAAAGAGTAACTATCATCTATGCCTCGGCATAATTGCGTCCGGAATAAGTTAGACTTCGTCCTCTTCTTCAAATTCATCTTCATCCTCATCAATAAAGTCCTCGTCGATTTCTTCATCGATGTCCTCGATATCTTCTTCATCAAAATCGATGTCTTCTTTATCTTCATCTTCTTCATCTATATCATCTTCGTCTTCAACGAATTCTTCATAATCTTCATCGAAGTCAATATCTTCTTCTTCTAAATCTTCATCTAAATCATCTTCATCCTCAAGGGCAGCTTTAGATTTTTTCTTATGAGTTTTAACAGAAGGTGCTGTTTCTTCCTCAATCTGTTCAACTTTATACCATTCACGTAAGCCCCAGCCTGTTTCCTGATTAAATAAGAAGCGGCCATCTACATTTATATCTGTGTAAAATTGTAGTAGGCGAGCTTTCATTTCTTCATCACTATAGCCTACAAGCTCTTGAATAATTGTTAATAAGTCATTAAAAGACACTGAGGCACGTTTTTCATTTAAAATTGCATAAGCTAAGTTAATTAACGACTCTTCCGTTAATTGTTCTTTTGTCATTTCACGAAAATTCATTCGTGCACTTCCTTTCCCTCATCCAATGGACGTTTTAAAATATATAGCTTTATTTTCGGAGCGCAGCAAAAAAAGGCCGCACAAAAGTAACTTTCCATATCATAAGCATAATACCCATTATATACAAAGTTTTATCCTCTTTGCTAGCTTCAATTACTGTTTTTTATATCACGCATTTTTTTTATCCCTAAGTAAAACAAATAGACAGATAATAATAGTAAAGGGACAGCGCCAATTTGCTTATCATACAGGAAAATAACTCCTACCACCAAAGCCAAAACAATGATGTAGTTAATAGCCGATTTCATCATTCTACTGCGCCTCCCCTTTTTTTACATTTCTATTATAACGGAAATAAAAAGAAGTGCCTAATCCTAAGACTAGACACTTAAAACTTCACAAACATTTTGCACAAAATAGAATAAATGTTATACAACAAGCAAATTTACATGTTTACAAGTTACATATTACGACGATATTGTCCGCCAACCTCATATAAAGCATTTGTGATCTGCCCTAAGCTAGCGACTTTTACGGTTTCCATAAGCTCCGCAAAAATATTACCGTTGTTTACAGCTACTTGTTGTAAACGAGCAAGGGCAGCTTCGTTCTCCCCTTCATGTTGTTTCCAAAAGGCATGTAAGTTATGAATTTGCGTCTCTTTTTCTTCCGTTGATGCACGTGCAATCTCCATATTGTCAATTTCATCTTCTGAAGGTGGATTCGGATTTAAGTATGTGTTCACACCAATGATTGGTAGCTCACCTGAATGCTTTAGCATCTCGTAGTACATGGATTCCTCTTGAATCTTACCACGTTGATATTGTGTTTCCATTGCACCTAGCACGCCACCACGATCATTGATACGATCAAACTCTTCTAGTACCGCTTCCTCTACAAGGTCAGTTAACTCTTCTACGATAAACGCCCCTTGTAATGGATTTTCGTTTTTCGCTAAGCCATGTTCCTTCGTAATAATCATTTGAATAGCCATTGCACGACGTACAGATTCTTCCGTAGGCGTTGTAATTGCCTCGTCATATGCATTTGTATGCAATGAATTACAGTTATCCTGTAATGCCATTAATGCCTGTAACGTTGTGCGGATATCATTAAAATCAATCTCCTGTGCATGCAAACTGCGTCCAGATGTTTGGATATGATATTTTAATTTTTGTGCTCGTTCATTGGCACCGTACTTATCACGCATTACAACTGCCCAAATACGACGGGCTACACGTCCAATAACTGTGTACTCTGGATCTAGTCCGTTAGAGAAGAAGAATGATAGATTTGGTGCAAAGTCGTCAATATTCATTCCACGGCTTAAATAATATTCCACATATGTGAAGCCATTTGCTAATGTAAAGGCCAACTGAGATATTGGGTTCGCACCAGCTTCGGCAATATGGTAACCAGAAATAGATACGGAGTAATAATTACGAACTTTATGATCAATAAAGTATTGCTGAATATCTCCCATCATTCGTAACGCAAACTCTGTTGAGAAGATACATGTATTTTGCCCTTGATCTTCTTTTAAAATATCTGCTTGCACAGTTCCACGTACAACCTGTAATGTTTTCTCTCGTGTCTCTGTAAATTCTTCAACTGTCAAAGGTCGGCCAAGTTCTTCCTCACGTAGTTTCACTTGCTGATCAATAGCCGTATTCATGAACATCGCCAAAATAACCGGTGCTGGGCCGTTAATTGTCATCGATACTGATGTTGATGGTGCACATAAATCAAAGCCTGCATAAAGCTTTTTCATATCCTCTAGCGTACAAATAGATACGCCCGATTCTCCAACCTTCCCATAAATATCTGGTCGGTAATCTGGATCCTCACCGTATAACGTTACAGAGTCAAATGCTGTTGATAAACGTTTTGCATCATCATCCTTCGATAAATAATGGAATCGTTTATTCGTACGCTCAGGCGTTCCCTCGCCAGCAAATTGTCGCTTCGGATCTTCACCTTCACGTTTAAATTGGAATACTCCCGCTGTATACGGGAATTCACCAGGTACATTTTCTTTATAAACCCAGCGTAAAATTTCACCATAATCTACGAATTTCGGCAAGGCAACTTTAGGAATTTTGGTACCAGAAAGACTTGTTGTCTTTAAAATTGTTCGAATTTCCTTATCACGAACTTTCGTGACAAATTCATCTCCAGCATACGCTTCTTTTAAAGCATGCCAATTATCTAAAATACGTTTAGACTCAGCCGTTAATTCATCTCTAACACCTTCCGCTAAAGAAGTAAGAGATGTGATAAGTGCATCATTCGGAGCTTTTTCTTTAACTGCTTCAATAGCTCCTTCTAATTGGAATAGACGTCGAGCAAATTCCACCTGCTGCTCTGATTTTTTATGATAGCCACGAACAGTATCTGTTAGCTCTCGTAAATAATAACGGCGATCGTTTGGTATGATAACATCTTGTTTTTGAGTTTTCGCAAATTGCTCATAGCCTGTTTCCCAAGTACTTCCCGTCTTCGTATTAATGATATTTACTAATGCAGCAAATAAAGCATTCGTTCCTTTATCATTAAACTGACTGGCAATCGTACCGTACACAGGCATATTATCAAGTGATTCATCCCAAAGTTCTCGTGAACGTTGATATTGCTTTTGTACTTGACGTAGAGCATCTTCAGAGCCTTTTCGTTCAAATTTATTAATAGCAATAACATCCGCAAAATCAATCATATCAATTTTTTCAAGTTGAGTTGGAGCACCAAACTCACTTGTCATCACGTACATGGATAAATCAGTGTATTTTGTAATTTCCGCATCACCTTGACCAATACCACTTGTTTCCACAATGATTAAATCATAGCCCGCTACACGCACTACATCTAGCACGTCCCCAATTGAAGCAGTAAGCTCTGTACGAGATCCACGTGTTGCTAAACTACGCATATATACTCGATTATTGAAAATCGCATTCATACGAATACGGTCACCAAGTAAAGCGCCACCTGTTTTTTGCTTTGTCGGATCGACAGAAAGAATAGCTACGCGTTTATCCGGAAACTCCTTTAAGAAACGACGAATTAATTCATCTGTTAAGGAAGATTTACCTGCACCACCCGTTCCTGTAATACCTAATACAGGTGTCACTTTTGAGCGTTTGCGGGCTTCTTCTAGCATCTTTTTCGTTTCTTCATCATCATTCGACTCAGCAGCAGTTATTAAATTTGCTAATATTTCTGGTGTTTCTGTCGTTAGAGCATCAAGCTTTTCTTGATAGTTACCTGTAGCTGTTGGGAAATCAGTCCCTTTAATTTTCTCATTAATCATCCCTTGTAATCCTAAGACACGACCATCCTCTGGCGAGAAAATCCCTGCAATTCCGTAAGCATGTAGCTCTTTAATTTCACGTGGTAAAATAACACCGCCACCACCACCATAAATTTTAATATGTGGTGCCCCTTTTTCACGCAGCAAATCATACATATATTTAAAGTATTCCATATGCCCGCCTTGATAAGAAGATACCGCAATGCCTTGAGCATCCTCTTGAATCGCAGCATTTACGACTTCTTCCACGGAGCGGTTATGTCCTAAATGGATTACCTCTACACCGCTTGATTGTAAAATACGTCGCATAATGTTAACCGAAGCATCATGTCCATCAAAAAGACTCGATGCTGTTACAAAACGTACGTGATTTTTTGGACGATATACTTCTACCTTTGTCATATGAAATCCCCACTTTCTCCCCTTAATCAATTACACCTTTGTGATCAATTATGCCTCGGCATAATTGCGTCCGGAATCGGCTTTGTGCTTGCACAAAGAACTCCTTTCCGAATTCCGTGACATCCGCCGGAGGCTTTTAACTTATTTCAGCGGATATTTGTACATCCTCTGAAAAGTAACTTAAACCTGCATTCATCTCACCACTTATAGAGGTGGTAGACTTCTGTAGCTGCCGCCTCGCTTTCGCTACATAAAATACTTGCTGAAAGAAGTTAAATGAAGTAGCTCCATTATTCATAAAAAAAGTCGATAATTGCAATGTCGCTCTATGCAATTACCGACAACCCCTTTACGGAACTTATTAGAACCCCTTTATGCCTGAAATAAACAATGTTATTTGCATTTCAATAAATTCGTCAATAGAGTGCTGACGATGGAGCGCCCATTTACGGAATGCCCAGCTTTGTCCAGAAACGACTAAGTTATTTGCTGCCAAGTGAATTTGTTTATCCGTCATCGTTATTTCACCCGATTGCACACAGCGTTGTAGTAATCGCTCAAAAGTACCAACCATTTCAAACTCTTTACTAAATACATAACGCTGTGCTTCTTTGGATAATGATTTAGTTTCCTGATACATGATTGTCAGCTCATCAACCATACTATCAATTTGCAAGAAATACTCTCGAATCATTTCCTTTAACTCTTCTATAGTTCCTGCCTTAATCTCATAACTTGAAAGTCGTTCCATCGCATGGTGATAAATGCTATCACATACTAGGTAAAGGACGTCTTCCTTAGTACGAATATATTCATATAATGTTCCGATACTAAAGCCTGCAGCTTTTGCGATTTCTCTCGTGGTAGCACGATGAAAACCTTTTTCTTTAAATAATTTAATGGCTCCCTCTATCATTTGTTCTCGACGAATGGCGATGAGATTTTCATCTTTTACCGTTGACTGTACTTGGGGTCTTTTATCTCTTTCTGTCATAAGTTACTTTGTCAACATACGAGAGATAACAAGTCGTTGAATCTCTTGTGTACCTTCGTAGATTTGTGTAATTTTCGCATCACGCATGAAGCGCTCAACTGGATAATCCTTCGTATAACCATATCCACCAAAGACTTGAACCGCCTCAGTCGTTACATTCATCGCAGTATCGCCAGCCATTAATTTTGCCATTGCAGATGCCTTACCATAAGGTAGACCATTCGATTCCAACCAAGCCGCTTGGTATGTAAGCAGTCGAGATGCTTCAATTTGAGTTGCCATATCCGCTAGTTTAAAGGATACACCTTGGTTGGCAGTAATCGGTTTACCAAACTGTACACGCTCTTTACCGTATTCAACTGCTGCATCCAAAGCCCCTTGTGCAATCCCTACAGCTTGTGCGGCAATACCATTACGTCCTCCATCAAGTGTTGTCATCGCAATTTTGAAGCCTTCTCCCTCAGCTCCAAGCATGTTTTCTTTCGGAACGCGACAGTTATCAAAAATAATTTCAGTTGTTGGAGATGAACGAATTCCTAGTTTTTTCTCCTTCTTCCCTACTGAGAAACCTTCAAAGCCAGCTTCAACGATAAAAGCAGTTGTGCCATGTTTAGCTTCTGGATCTGTGACTGCAAATACAACATATGTATCTGCTACTCCACCATTGGTAATGAAAATCTTCGAGCCGTTTAAAATAAAATCATCGCCATCACGTTTTGCATATGTTTTCATGCCACCAGCATCAGAGCCTGATCCTGGCTCTGTTAAGCCATATGCACCGATATGTTTACCTTCCGCCATTGGACGAAGATATTTTTGTTTTTGTTCTTCCGTACCGAATTTATAAATCGGCCAACCAGCAAGTGAAGTATGTGCTGATAAAGTAACCCCTGTTGATGCACATACACGTGATAATTCCTCTACAGCAATGACATATGCAAGATAATCAAAGCCTGCACCGCCGTATTCTTCTGGCCATGGAATACCTGTTAAGCCTAGCTCCGCCATTTTATCGAAAATTGCACGGTCAAACTCTTCGTTCTCGTCACGTTCAGCTGCTGTTGGTGCTACTTCATTAATAGCAAAATCACGAATCATTTCGCGTAATTGTTCATGCTCTTCTGATAATTGAAAGTTCATTGTCCATTTCCCCTTTTTCGTTAGACTTTGTTAGTGCTTTGATTGTTGATTTCAATTTTTGAAAATGTTTCAGGGTTATTGCTTCGGGAAACTGATCAGTACCCAAGCTTTTCCTTGAAGAATCAACATTGCAACATAACATCAGACCTTATTTAAGTAAATGTTTACTAATGACTAGCTTTTGAATTTCACTCGTACCTTCGTATATTTCGGTCACTTTTGCATCTCGGAAATAACGCTCTACTGGATAGTCTTTTGTATAGCCATAGCCACCAAAAATTTGTATAGCGTCTATCGCTGTTTGCACTGCCGTTCGAGAGGCAAAAAGTTTCGCCATCGAGGCCTCGGCTCCACACGGTAACCCTTTTGTGCGTAAATCCGCTGCCCGATAGACTAATAATTTTGCTGCTTCTACAGCAGTCGCCATATCAGCAAGTTTGAAGCCAACACCTTGTTGCATTGCAATAGGCTTTCCAAATTGAACACGTTCTTTTGCATATGCAGTAGCTGCCTCTAGTGCCGCTTCTGCAATACCTAGAGCTTGTGCTGCAATTCCAATACGTCCAACATCTAAGTTGGCCATTGCAATTTTAAAGCCTTCCCCTTCCTCCCCAAGAAGGTTCGTGGCCGGAATGCGACAGTTGTCGAATGTTAGTTGAACTGTACGTGAGCCGTGTAAGCCCATTTTATGTTCATCTTTACCTATGATTAAGCCCGGCGTTCCTTTTTCAACAATAAATGCTGAAATACCACGTGTTTTATCAGTAGGATTCGTTGAAGCAAAGACAATATAAACATCTGCTTCTCCACCGTTTGTAATAAACACCTTGGAGCCGTTGATGATATAGTCATCTCCATCTCGCACAGCTTTGGATTGTAAAGAGCCGGCATCAGAACCCGCGCTAGGCTCTGTTAAACAAAATGCCCCTAAATATTCACCTGCAGCAAGCTTTGGAACATAACGTTTCTTCTGTTCATCGTTGCCGAAATAAATAATAGGATTTGTTCCAACCGAAGTATGCACAGATAAAATAACCCCCATTACTGCACTAACCTTCGATAGTTCATTGATAGCAATTATGTACGATGTAAAATCCATCGCTGAGCCGCCTAATTCCTCAGGCGTCGTAATCCCCATTAAACCTAATTCTCCCATTTGTGCAAGGAGCTCACGAGGGAACTCGCCTGCCTCCATACGTTCTACCCATGGTTCAATTTTATCCTGAGCGAAATTACGAACCATATCACGCATCATTATTTGTTCATCTGTAAATTGTAAATGCATCTATAATGTCACCCCTGTATGTTGTCCCGTTGCATTACACCTCGTTTGAATCGTCCCATCCCCATAGGATTATTCATAAACGTAAAAGCCTCTTCCAGACTTTTTACCTAGCCATCCAGCTGCCACATATTTACGAAGCAATGGACAAGGTCTATATTTACTATCACCTAAGCCCTCATGTAAAATCTCCATGATGGATAGACATGTATCCAGACCAATGAAATCTGCTAATGTTAATGGCCCCATCGGATGATTCATTCCGAGTTTCATCACATCATCAATAGCTTCTTTCGATGCTACACCCTCATATAATGCGTAGATCGCTTCATTAATCATCGGTAATAAAATACGATTCGAAATAAAGCCTGGGAAGTCATTTACTTCCACTGGAGTTTTCGCTAATTTTACTGTCATGTCTTCAACCGCTTTGTAGACTTCATCACTTGTTGCTAACCCTCTAATAATTTCTACTAGCTTCATAACAGGTACCGGATTCATAAAGTGCATACCAATCACTTGCTCTGGACGATTTGTTACAGCTGCAATTTCCGTAATTGGTAAAGATGATGTATTCGTAGCTAAAATGGCATGTGCCGGTGCAATCTGATCAATTTGCTTAAAGATGGATTGCTTTACTTCCATATTTTCCACTGCTGCCTCGATGATAATATCTACGTCACTAGCATCCTGTAAATCTAGTGACATACTAATACGACCTAGAATAGCCGCCTTCTCATCCTCAGTTTTACGACCCTTTTCGACATCACGTGTCAGGTTTTTCGTAATTACTCCTAAACCGCGTTCGAAAAATTCTTGCTTCATGTCGTTCAGTTTGACATCAAAACCAGCTTGTGCACAAACTTGTGCAATGCCGGAGCCCATTTGCCCAGCGCCAATAACCATTACTTTTTGAATTCCCATCATTCGTGTCCCCCTGTTTTCGGTACTTCAATCATAATTGCATCACCTTGCCCTCCACCTGAGCAGATAGCAGCAATTCCGATACCACCGCCTCGGCGCTTTAATTCATGAGCAAGCGTTAAAATAATACGTGCTCCAGATGCTCCGATTGGATGACCTAGCGCAACTGCACCACCATTAACATTGATCTTTTCAGCATCTAAATCCGCCAATTGCTTGCTGACAAGAGCTACTGCCGCAAAAGCTTCATTGATTTCAATTAATTCAATGTCAGCTAATGATTTCCCCGTCTTTTTCAGTAATTTGTTAATGACAAGCCCTGGTGTTTGCGGGAAGTTCTCTGGCTCAATAGCAATCTCTTCGTGACCGATAATAACCGCAAGTGGCTCTCTGCCTTCACGAGTTGCACGTTCCTCACTCATTACTACTAGGGCACATGCACCATCATTAACGCCAGGTGCATTACCTGCTGTAATTGTTCCATCCTTGTCAAAGGCTGGTTTGAGTTTTGCAAGTACCTCCATTGATGTACCAGCTCTTGGTGCCTCGTCTGTATTGACTTGAAGCGGTTCTCCCTTACGTTGTGGAATTTCCACAGGCACGATTTCATCAGCAAAGTAACCTTTTTCAATTGCTGCAAGTGCACGTTCATGACTGCGAACAGACCAAGCATCCTGCTCCTCACGGCTTAACGAATATTCTTTAGCCGTTACATTACCGTAGCTTCCCATATGCGGCCTTGCCTTATTAAAAGCACATGTTAAGCCATCATATAGCATGCCATCCACCATTGTTGAGTCGCCCATGCGTAACCCTGTTCGACCATTTTGTAAATAATACGGTGCATTTGACATGGACTCCATACCACCAGCGATAATTACTTCTTCGTCCCCTAATCGAATTAGTTGATCTGCTAGTGTTACAGCACGCATCCCTGACGCACAAACCTTGTTAATCGTTTCTGTTTTCACTGCTATTGGTAAATTTGCTTTGATCGCAGCCTGCCTTGAAGGAATTTGGCCCTGTCCTCCTTGTAAAACGGAGCCTAAAATTACTTCGTTCACTTCATCAGGCGAAATATTCGCTTTCTCAAGTGCCCCTTTTATGGCGATTGCACCTAAATCACTTGCGCTTAATGCTGATAATGAACCACCAAACTTACCAAATGCAGTTCTTGCTCCTGCTAAAATTACAGCTCTATTCAAGTAAAACACCCCTTTTGTTTTACGTTCTAGAAGAAGTATTAGAGCATCTGCGTTGACTGAACGCTCGCTCGACCTCTTGCGATGAAAAATGGGAGTTAGTATCAATTATGCCTCGGCATAATTGCTTCTGGAATCGACTTTGTGCAAGCACAAAGTCGATTCCATGACATCCGCCGGAGGCTTTAACTTCTTTCAGCGGGTGTTTGGATACCCGCTGAAAGAAGTTTGATCAACTCCCATCTCCATTTAATCTTATTCTACAAAACAATTATTTATTGTGCAATTTATATTTTTCAGATAACTAAAATATTTCTGCAATAAACATCATTTTTCTGCGTTAGTTTCTGCATTCTCGTTTTGTTCGACACTGTCCACAGAAGCAACTACTTCTTCAACCATTACATCTGCTGCTTCTTCAACAGATTCCTCGACAGCTTTCACTTTTTCACCAAATACAGAACGCTCTAATAGTTCTGCAACATCGAATGTACCGATTGAATCCTCAACCTCTTTTGCCTTTGTACCATCCTCAAGCATTGTTAAGCAGTAAGGACATCCAGAAGAGATAACGGATGCATCAGTCGCTAAGGCTTGTTCTGTTCGTGCTACGTTAATACGGTTGCCGACATGCTCTTCCATCCACATTAAACCGCCACCTGCACCACAGCACATTGCCGTTTCACGATTACGCTCCATTTCCACAAGCTTAACACCAGGGATGCCACGTAATATCTCGCGTGGTGCATCATAAACATCGTTATAACGACCTAAATAACAAGAATCGTGGAAAACAATCGTTTCATGAACTTCGTAATTTAACGCTAGACGATTTTCATCAATCAATTGATTCAATAGTTCAGTATGGTGATAGACCTCGCCCTTCCAGCCAAAATCTTGGTATTCATTTTTAAAGATATTGTATGCGTGCGGGTCAATCGTAACGATTTTCTTCACGTCGTTTTTCTCAAATTCATCGATATTTGCTGTTGCCAGCTCTTGGAATAAGAACTCATTTCCTAAACGACGAGGAGTGTCCCCTGAGTTTTTCTCTTTATTTCCTAAAATCGCAAACTTCACGCCTGCTTCGTTTAATAAACGACAGAAAGCTAATGCAATTTTTTGCGAACGGTTATCAAACGCACCCATTGAACCTACCCAGAATAAATATTCCATTTCCTCGCCTGATTTTTTCAGCTCTTTCACTGTTGGAATATGAATTGTTGGATCTAGGTCACGCCAATTTTCTTTTTCTTTACGGTTTAAGCCCCAAGGATTACCTTGACGCTCAATATTCGTCATCGCGCGTTGTGCATCAGGATTTACTTTTCCTTCAGTCATCGTTAAGTAACGACGTAAATCAATAATTTTATCGACATGCTCATTCATAACAGGACATTGATCCTCACAGTTACGACAAGTTGTACATGCCCAAATCTCTGATTCTGTAATAACATCGCCAATTAAAGAAGGGTTGTAGATATCTTCAATGACTGCCCCCTCTGCGCCAGCTGCCATCGCTAACTGATTCCCCTTTGTATTAGCGAAGAATTGATAAGGAACCCAAGGCTTTTGCTTTGTTACAACAGCACCTGTAAATGTTAAATGATCACGAAGCTTCACGATTAAATCCATTGGTGATAGCATTTTCCCTGTTCCTGATGCTGGACACATATTTGTACAGCGTCCGCACTCTACACAGGAATATAAATCTAACATTTGTTTTTGTGTAAAATCTTGAATACGTCCAACACCAATTGCCGGAATATCCTCTTCATCTTCAGCATTTTCTAATGCTTCAAAGTCGATTGGAGTTAATGTACCTGTACGATCTAAACGGTTCATGTACACATTAATCGGGCTTACAATCAAGTGGAAGTGCTTCGATTGTGGTACATACACTAAGAATGTCAAAAGAATTAATAAGTGCGCCCACCACATTACATAGAAAACAACAGCAGCTGCTGATGCTGGTAAGAAGCTAAAAATAGCAGCAATGCCAGAAGCAACTGGCTCTGTATAAGTTAGTCCTTCCCCATGCCAAATTATTCCCATACCATTTGCAAGTAATGTAGATACCATTAACCCGCCAATGAAAATTAAGACAAGACCATTTTTCCAGCCTCGTTTTAGACGTACTAGCTTTTCAACATAGCGTCGGTAAAACGCCCACACAACAGCCACTAAAATCATCAATACTACGAGCTCTTGGAAGAATGTAAACACACTGTAGAAAACGCCAAGTGGTAAATGAGATCCAGGTACTAACCCCTTCCAAATTAAATCAATAGCACCTAGCTGCACCATCAAAAATCCATAGAAGAACATGACGTGAATTAAACCACTCTTTGGATCCTTTAATAGCTTGTTTTGGCCAAGTACATTGACCATAAGATAACCAACTCGTTCTTTAAGACTTTCATCAAACTCAACCTTTTTCCCCAATTGCACAAACTTATAGCGTGTTTTTAACAGATAGAAGAACAATCCTACTGCATAAAGCACAACCACGACTGTTAGAACAATGTTTGCAATTACTAATGGACTCATGGTTGGTCCCCCCTTTAGTTCGTCGTAATTTTCTCTCTTTGTGATAAATTTTCTAGCTCATACGTAAATGTACTTCATTCTATCATTATATTCCTATTCTAATAAATGAGTGAGCATTCAGTCAACATAAAACGGAAATATTTCTGATAATTTTATATTCTTACATTTTACAAGAAAAAAAGCCACCCTGAATTTTTCAAAGTGACTACTTTTTTACTTTCTTTATAATACTAATTCTCACCATAACGTGTGGTTGAATTCCGCTCCGCTACAGGGTCTCGGGCCAACAGATGTTTTTTGCGCGAAAGCGTAGTGCTAACGAAGCGTCAGCAATAGGGGTTCATTCTGCGCGAAAGCGTAGTGCAACGAAGCGACAGCAAAAGGGGTTTATCTGCGCGAAAGCGTAGTGCAACAAAGCGACAGCAAAAGGGGTTTATCTGCGCGAAAGCGAAGCGGCAGCGACAACAGCACCGATGTTGGTCACGAAGGCGTTATCACTGGACGTGATGGTTTTAGCCTTCGTTCATCTATTCGCTGATCTCCAAGTCGCTCTTAGTTGATAAAAACTGAAATTGTTCCGATAAAAACTAAAATTGTTCCGATAAAACGAGAAAACATTCCGATAAAAGCTAAAATTGTTCCGATAAAATAAGATTTTGTTCCGATAAATCTTAAAAGTATTTACAAAAAAATTAATTCACCACAATAACGTGAAGTTGATTTCCGTTCCGGCTGAGCGCTTTCCCGGGGCATCCGATGAGCCGCTTCACTCACGCAGCTCAATGTCATCCACAACTTTTGGTGATCAAATTATTTTTTAAAAACATTGCCGCTTCGAATATATTCGATATCCGCGACATTCAATCGATGATTTACAACCCGTGCTGCTGCAAATAAATAATCAGATAGACGGTTTAAATACTTTTGTACAATTTTCGGTACGTCTTCGATTTCCTTCATAAGTGTTACCATTTGACGCTCTGCTCGACGTGCTACTGTGCGAGCAATGTGTAAAGTTGCAGCTGCCGGCGCACCACCTGGTAAAATAAAACGCTGTAACGGTGGTGCTTCATCTGACAATGCATCAATACGCGATTCCAACACTTCTATCGGCTGCTCTGCCAGCTTATAATGACGTTCCTTCATGACGTTAGCAAGGTCTCCACCCGCATCAAAAAGCTCATGCTGAATCGTTTCTAAATCAATTAGAATATCCTTGAATAGCTCACGATCTAGTTCACTGACAGCCTTACCAATAAAAGAATTTAATTCATCGATGGCCCCATATGTTTCAACGCGTAAGCTATCTTTATCAACGCGTCCACCGATAAGACTTGTTTTCCCCGTATCGCCTGTTTTTGTGTAAAGCTTCATTTCTCTCATCTCCTAAAATTATTTTAATAATTTCACCTTGGCACAGCTTTCGCTACAGATAAACAATGCGTCCGGATTTTGAATTATGTCCAGTCCTGCACGAGGACCGACACGATTTCGGTAAAGCCACAGGATGTGGCGTTCTTACCGATGAAGGTCAGTTAGTTTTTCGCAGGATACGAAGGTTTGAGGCTGACATCCGCCGGAGGCATTACCTTCATACAGTAGGTTTATCTGCTGAATGAAGATAATTTTTTATTGCCTGTACAGTTGTTTCAAAAACACCTTTACCGATAATCTTACCTACATCTGTAATGGGACCTCCGTACAGCATTTCTTCCCCTTTTTGTGTCGCTGCAATTAATAAACTATCTGTAGCTGTACTTGTCGCAATAGTACCACTAAGTTCATCACGAATATTTTCCGATTGCAATGCCTTTGTTTTCGCCTCAGTAGCCGTCATCATTGCTTGGAAAAACGCTTCTTCTGATAAACAACCATTTACAATAACCCACGTATTTATAGTACCAATATGTGGTTCATCTTGTCTTTCATGTGTACGAGACACATCAACGGCGTTGCCAACTCCGGCCGTAACAGCAACAAGGACGCTGCCAAATGAAGCTTTAAATTCATTAATAGCTACAAGATTTGTTGGGACAGCTGTTAACATGACCACGGTACTTGTAGATGAAAAACGCTCTTTTAGTAAAAATCCAGCGACCTCTTTCTTTACATCACTAATAACATAATCAATTGGTACAGAGCGATTTATCAGACAATCATACCAACCGATACCCGGATTATGGACAGCTGAGGACACAGCTTTTAAAGGAAATTCTGATTGAAGCTTAATGTAACGATCTGTAACAGTGAAATTTTCTTTTGTAATGACAGCACGCTGCTGATGTTCAACTGAGGCTGGCATCATTGTAATTTGAGGCTTTGGAATTTCTGGATGTGCATAAGTTGCAACTCGGGCATGGTAAACGTCTTCGATTTGCGAAGCGATTAATACTTCATGCGGCGCCCCAAATGCCCGCATCCTCCCTTCCTCCATTAATAATAATTCATCACAATAGAGGGAAGCTAAATTCATATCATGTAGTACCATAATAACGGTCAAACCACTTTCAATTGCTTCCTTTCGCACCATATCTAAAATCTGACGTTGATGGGCAATATCTAGATGGTTCGTCGGTTCGTCTAGCAGTAATATTTCCGCTGTTTGTGCAAGAGCTTGGGCTACAAAAACTCTTTGCTGTTCACCGCCCGACAAAAATTCCATCGGTGTGTGTTCATAGCGTTTCACACCAGTTTGCATCATAGCATGTTGGACTGCCTGTTCATCACGATCAGTCCAGCTTGAAAAGAAGCCTGTTTGATGTGGATAACGTCCAAGTGATACTGCCTCCCGAACACTGTTTGAAAAAGCATTAGCATGTAATTGTGGTAGCACCGCCATTTTTTTTGCTAATGCACGAGCATTGTAAGAGCTAATATTTTTACCATCTACTAATATAGTGCCTGCAGTTGCTGGTAATATGCCACTCATTACTTTTAACAGAGTGGATTTTCCGCTACCATTTGGCCCTAAGATCCCTAGTATTTTGCCTTTTTCAACGGAAAAACTTATATCCTGGACGATAGGTACGTCTTCATAGCCGCCGGAAAGATGTTCAACAACAATCATGCCCGTACCCCCTTGCTTCTACGTTGCTTATAAAAAATATAAGAAAAAACGGGCGCCCCAATAAATGCAGTAATAACACCAATCGGTAGCTCTCTTGGCACAATAATAGTTCGTGCTATTAAATCACAAATAATCAGCAAAGTTGCCCCATTTAAAAACGATAATGGCAATAAATGACGGTGATCGGAACCCCAAACCATTCTCGTCATATGCGGCACAACTAAACCAACAAAGCCAATCGTTCCAGAAACAGCTACCGCTGCTCCTGTCAACATTGATCCACCCACTAAAATAATATATTTACTGCGCTTAACATTGACACCTAAATGCTTCGCGCGCTCTTCACCATATAACAGAACATTTAACTCGCGTCTTTGTGTCCAAAGCATGATTGAGCCAATTATTACAAACGGGATAATCATCTGAACGTATGGCCAACCACGCATCGATACTGAGCCTAGCAGCCATCCGATTACTTGGCGTAACTCCTCACCAGATAATGCAATCATTAATGAAATCAAGGAACCTAAAAATGAACTAAATATAACCCCTGTTAAAATAAGAGTTTCCATTTTTAGCGAGCGGTCTACTATTCTAGCAAAGCCCATGACAGCAACCATCGTTAATATGGCACCTATCATACTAAAGGTCGGCAATGTAAAATGGCCTACTACAGGTAGAGATATACTAAAAAAAATCGTCAAGACTGCGCCAACTGATGCACCAGAGGAAACACCTAACGTATAAGGATCAGCCAAAGGGTTTTTTAATAAGCCTTGAAAAGCTGCCCCTGCAATTGCAAGTGACGCCCCTACAAGCCCTGCTAGCAGGACTCGGGGTAATCGAATTTTCCATAAAATATTGGCAGCTGTTTCATCAGCCGCCTTATTCCACAATACTTCTAGCGGAATATGAACTGAGCCTATCGCTACACCACACCAGATGCTAATGATTAGAAGCGTAATTGCTGTTACATAGGCTACAATTGTTTTACTCATTTAAACTCCTCAGGGTAGACGGCTTTCGCTAATTCCTCAAGACCATCTGCTAAACGAGGACCTTGACGACTTGTTATATTTTCATCTACTTGTACTATGGCTTTATTTTTTACTGCCGTAATTGTCTCAAAGCCTGCACGTTGTGGAATTTTCTTTAAAATATCTGGTACATAATTATATGCCACAACAATGACATCTGGATTTTTCGCGATAATTTGTTCAGCATCAATTTGATACCAGTCATTAACATCTGCTGCCACATTTTCGGCATGAATCATTTCTAGCATTTCATTCATAAATGTACCTTTACCAGTTGTATAAATTTGTGGCTCATCAGAAGATTCTACAAAGACTTTCTTTGGCTCAACACCATCAAGTTTCGTTTCAATCTCTTTAACTTTCGCCTTCATATTTGCAACAATTTTTTTAGCTTCTTCTAGTTTCCCTGTTGCTTGACCAAGCTGTTCAATCGTTGTGTAAGTTTCATTAAAGTTTTTTGCATCCGCTACAACAAATACTTTTACACCTGCAGCCTCAAGTTGTTCAATTGCTCCTTTTGAATTCCCCATACCCGATGCATGTGCAAAAACGATATCTGGCGATAACGCAATAATTTTTTCAACATTGTAATCCATACCGCCAACCTTATTTTTTTTAGTGGCCTCTGCTGGATAATCGTCATTGTCTGTCACACCAACTATTTCATTATTTAAGCCAAGTCCAAATAAAATTTCTGTATTACTCGGAATGAGAGAGACAATCTTTTCAGGAGGCGCCTCTAGCGTAATATCCTTGCCAGTAGCATCCGTTATCGTCACTGGAAATGTTGCTTGATCTACTTTTGTTGTCTCTTGTTGCTCAGAAGATGACGGCTTTTCATTTGTTGCCTCTTTAGTATTACATGCAGCCAGCAAGCCAAGAGCTAAAAATGCTGATAATCCTATTTTCCAAATTTTCTTCATGTGAATCCTCCTTAGTCTATTTGTGCATATAGATTTTAACGACTTGTTTTTCTGATTTACCGATACATTTTAATTTTTATCTTCTAATATCGTGGGTTTATCAACTAACATTGTGAGTTTATCGCCCACTTTTTTAAATTTATCGACATTCATCTTCCAAAACAAATACCCCTCATCATAAAACAATGAGGGGGTCAAATTTGCACAAAAATACATATACAAAATCCACCATCCTATCCTCGTAGGCTATAACGTGTTTTCTATAAAGGCAGGTCTCCTGGCTTGTGCTTCATACGCTTTTTCAAGCCTTCCCGAAATTTTCAGTGGCGCAGATTGAAAAAACTCACACATACAGTGGCGGGACCGCATCGGAATTACACCGATTTCCCTTTTCACTTTACTTAAGTAAAGAACCTTTATAATATTCAGTTGATTGTATTATACATGAAAATTAAAGAAGTCGCCTCCATTCGAGACGACTTCTAATCAATCAATTATGCCCGGCATACTTAAAGAAGTTAAACTATATCTGAAAAATATTGCACCGTTTTCATTGGTGCACCCATTTCACGCAATGCCCATGTGTCCTCTAAATAAATATCTGCTAGTTTCTCATATTTGCCGCCGAATCTTTGTGCCCATTCGACTGCTACCACACTTTCATATAAATGCGCCATTTTCTCTGCGACTTTTTTTGCCTCAAACGTTTTCGTTGCATCATTTAAACGGCTAAATGTTTGCAAAGTTGAATCTAGTTTTGCTAATTGCTCCACTACAATTTCAACTAATGGATCGTCAGCTAGTTTTTCTAGACGTTCTCCCATGACACGAACAAACATTTCGTGCACATGGAACTTTTCAACTAAACGAATAAGCTCTAAAGCTAAAATATTCGCAGTTCCCTCCCACACAGTAAGTACCTGTGCATCTCGTAATAATCGAGGTGTAACAAAATCTTCAATATAGCCGTTTCCGCCATGTAATTCAATGGCTTCACTAGCATAATGTACAGCTTGCTCTGCCGTTTCTTTTTTCATGATAGCAATATACAAGCGATTCAAAATGATGTCTTCTTTATTCCCCTGTCCACTAGTTACTTTATCGTACAGCTGAATAAGATCAAAAACCGTGGCAACTTCTACATGAAGCTTTGCAGCGAACTTCCCTAGTGTGTCCTGAATCATAGGATATTGCGTTAAAGGCTTACCAAAGGCATGTCGATTTGTCACATAATGCTTCGCCTCTAAATAGCCGCGGCGAATGATGCCAATAGAAGCAACCGCATTGCAAATTCTTGATAAATTAAGCGCCTCTAACATATAGTAAATTCCTTTATTCGGGTCACCTACAACATATGCTAGCGCACCATCAAATTCCACCTCACCAGAAGGTACTGCTCTAACGCCAAGTTTATCCTTTAAACGACGAATGCGCAGGTTATTAACAGTGCCATCGTCATTTCGCCATGGAACTGCAAACAATGTTAAGCCCTTTGAACCTGACTGAGCTCCTTCCATTCGTGCCAATACCATGGTTACTCCACACATTCCTGCGTTAGATGCAAAATATTTCTCCCCATATAAACGATACTGATTGCCGTCCTTTCTTGCCTCTACAACATTCGCCCCAACATCAGAGCCACCTTGTCGCTCCGTTAAAAATGTTGCTCCCTCATATAGCTCTGTGTCTCCTGTTGCACATACATGTGGTAAAAAGCGCTCCTTCACCTCATCACTTGCATAATGATCAAGTAAATAAGCAGTTGCCATTGTTAAAGTAACAGGACAGTAAAAACCTGGCTCAGCATGTGAAAGTATATAGCCTTGAGCAAAGCTATACACATAATTGCCCTTTCTACCTAATTGCGGAATATCCTTATGCACATAACCAACAATGCCGGTATTGTACGTCTCTTCAATCGTTTTTTTATAACCATCGTTGACCCAAATCTCTGACACTTCTTCACCATAGGCATTATACCTTTGTAATCGAGGTTCCCCCTCTCTATCCGTATGTTTGGCTCTCACATCAATATCTCCAGCACAAAGCTCACCGAAATCTGTTAGCTCACGTGTTGCATATTCCATAAACTCTTTATCAAGCATCATTTCTAAAACTTTATGAAGCGTATCATTATCTTTAAAAAAGTTTTTTGTTTTCATTTCTTCCTGCTGTAAAACTTTCATGCTATCTCACCTCTTGCCCCTTCAAGGATTGTTTTAGTATTTTGCCCGATGCATTTCGTGGTAGCGCTTCTACACGTTCAAATATGCGTGGAACTTTATATTTAGCAAAATGCTCCTCCAAATAAGTTTTAAGTTTGTCCTCGTCAATTTCCGTTTTAGCGGCATAAACAGCCTTCACCGTTTCTCCCCACTCAGGATGTGGCACACCGATTACAGCCACTTCAAATATCCCCTCATAGCTCAACATACTATCTTCAATTTCTTTCGGATAAACATTCACACCGCCTGAAAAAATGACATCCTTTTTACGATCAACAATCCAAATATAGCCGTCCTCATCTAGGCGAGCTAAGTCACCTGTTTTCAGCCAGCCATCTATAAATGCAGCCTTCGTTGCAGTATCATCCTTGTAATAGCCCAGCATATTGCCCTCACCAAATATCACAATTTCTCCTACGTCACCAACACCGACATCTTCTCCATTGTCGTTAATAATACGAAGCTCTGCTCCCAGTGGTGCACGCCGACCAACGCTCCCCGCCTTCGTTGCATGCTCTTCACCAAATAATATTGAACCGTTTGGACCAGCCTCAGTTAAGCCATAAACACACGTTAAATTTTCTGTTCTGAAAGCTTTTTGTAAATGGCGAACTTCGTTTTGTGATAACGGCGCTCCACCATAAGCCCACCATTTCATCGATGACAAATCAGTTGTTTGCAATCTTGGCAGTTGGGCAGTTAACAAATAAGCAACAGGTGCGCCAAAGAAATGTGTCGTTCTTTCCTGCTCAATTGAATCAATAAATAAATCAGGTGTAAATGTTGGCGTTAGCACATTGGTCGAGCCTACAAATACTCCTGCCATTAAAAATAAATGTAATGGGGCTGAATGTGTCAACGGCATCATAAGAAGGATCCGACTTTCTGGCTTTACTTCCATTTCCACTGCAATCATTTGCGCTACAGTTAAAATATTGCGATAGCTAAACAAGACACCCTTTGGTTTTCCCGTTGTACCCGAAGTATATAAAATCGTTGAAACATCATCTTCATTCAACTGACAATCAATTGTTTGAATGCTTGCATGTTGAATAAGAGTTTCATAGTTTAGCCAGCCAGCCTGCTCTTGACCTGTTTTGATTTTTAAAGGAATTACCGCGATATTTTCGACTGCTGCAAAAATTGCCTCATGTACTAGAATAGCTTTAGCATCAGCATGCTGCGCTACATACTCAACCTCTTGCAGCGTAAATTTCGCATTTACTGGAACGACAATAGCCCCAATGCGCTGAATAGCAAAATAGCTAACAACAAACTCTACAACATTAGGCATAAAAATGATTACTTTATCGCCTTGCCGGACCCCCTGCTCTAACAAAGCATGACTAAGACGTGTCACTTGCTCATCTAAATCACGATAAGTCACCCGTCTGCCCTGACAAACAACAGCTTCACTCATAGGGTACTTTCGCGCATTGCGTGCTAACAAATTCGAACTATTCATCGTCCATCTCTCCCTTTAAAGTCGCTAATTTTTCTGTAAAAATGCCTTGTAATTGCTGTATCTCCTTTTTAATCTGTACAAGCTCTGCAATTTTGCAATCAATCTCTTGAATTTTTTGCTCCCCATATTCGACCGTACGCTCCAACTGCTGAATGCCCGTACGATCATAATCAAACAGCAATACCATCTCCTTGATCTCCTCAAGTGAAAAACCGTAACGCTTCCCCCGGAAAATAAGCTTAAGCTTCGCTAATTCTTTTTTTGAAAAGGTTCGCTGATTAGTAGACGATCGATTAGGATTAAGCAGCCCCAGCTCCTCATAATAACGAATTGTCCGTGTTGAAACATTAAACTCCTTAGCCACTTCCTGAATCGTCCTCAATATCATCCCCCCTTCCAATTTTCATTCAGTATACCATTGACGCTAACGTAAACTTCAACAAGATATCTGAATTTTAAAGAAAATTATTGATTTAAGGAGATGAATCAAGATATTTCAATGGTGCCGTTCTTCAGTTAGGGTGGGTTTTCCATTGCTTTGGAGATCCTAGCCGTCAGTTTGGCGAGGCTTTCCGTCATTTTGCCGGTTCTATCCACGATTTTACTGGTTCTATCCACGACTTTGCTGATTCTATCCAATTTACCTTTTCTATCCGTCACTTCGGCGGGGCTTTCTGACACTTCTGCTTCTATCCGTCGCTCTAATGATTCCTTCCGTCGCTTCGATGACTCTTTCCGTCGCCTCGGTGGGGCTTTCCGTCGCTCTGGCGATTCTTTCCTTCGCTTCGACGATTCTTTCCGTCACTCTGGCGGTTCCTTCCGTCGCTCAAACGATCCTTTCCGTCGCTCCAACGATTCCTTCCGTCACTTCGGATTCTTTCCATCGCTCCAACGATTCTTTCCGTCACTTCTGATTCTTTCCGTCGCTTCGACGATTCTTTCCGTCACTTCTGATTCTTTCCGTCGCTTCGACGATTCTTTCCTTCGCTTCGGATTTTTCCGTCGCTTCGACGATTCTTTCCTTCGCTTCGGATTTTTCCGTCGCTTCGACGATTCTTTCCGTCGCTCTGGCGATTCTTTCCGTCGCTCTGGCGATTCTTTCCGTCACTTCGGATTCTTTCCTTCGCTCTGGTGGTTCCTTCCGTCGCTCCAACGATTCTTCCGTCACTTCGACGATTCTTTCCTTCGCTTCGGAGCTCTCCGTCGCTCTGGCGATTCTTTCTGTCACTTCGAATTCCTTCCGTCGCTCCAACGATTCTTTCCGTCGCTCTGGCTAATCTTTCCGTCTCTCTGGCGATTCTTTCCGTCACTTCGGATTCTTTCCTTCGCTCTGGCGGTTCCTTCCGTCGCTCCAACGATTCTTTCCCTCACTTCGGATTCTTTCCGTCGCTCCAACGATTCTTTCTGTCTCTTCAGCATTTCATTCCGTCCCTCCAGCGATCCTTCCCTCGCCCCGTGGCTCTTCCCGTCACGTCAACAACTCTGCTCTTGCTATCAAATCCATATCCACACAAAAAACCCCCGGCACATTGTCGTGCCGGGGGCTAAAAATTCTATTATTACATTTTTTCCGGTGCAGAAACGCCGATTAAGCGTAATGCGTTGGCAATTGTTGTACGCACAGCAGTGATAAGGGCTAAACGAGCTTCTGTTAGCTCTTTATTTGAAGCATCTAATACTTTTTCAGCGTTATAGAAGCTGTGGAATGCAGCTGCTGTTTCTTGAATATAGTTGGCGATTCGGTGTGGTGTACGGTGCTTCGCAGCATCTGCTACCATTTTCGGGAAGTCACCCACTTTTTTCAGTAAATCGATTTCTTTTTCTGCAGTTAACAGAGTTAAATGATCTGTTGTTGCAGCAAAGCCTTGCTCATTAGCTGAGCGTAAAATTGAAGAAATACGTGCATGTGCATATTGTGCATAATACACTGGGTTTTCATTTGATTGAGATACGGCAAGATCAAGGTCAAAGTCCATGTGAGAATCACCTGCAGTTTTCACGAAGAAATAACGCACTGCATCTAGGCCAACCTCTTCTACAAGCTCACGCATTGTAACAGCGTTCCCTGTACGTTTAGACATTTTGAACTTCTCACCGTTTTTATAAAGCTGAACCATTTGGATGATTTCAACTTCAAGCGTATCACGGTCGTAGCCAAGTGCCTGAATAGCAGCCTTCATACGTGGGATATAGCCGTGGTGGTCAGCTCCCCAAATATTAATTAATTTATCAAAGCCACGTACAATTTTGTCCTCATGATATGCGATATCTGGAGTCAGGTATGTGAAAGAGCCATCATTTTTAATTAACACACGGTCTTTATCGTCGCCAAATGTTGTTGAACGGAACCAAGTAGCACCGTCTTCTTCAAATACATGACCATTGGCTTTCAGTTTATCTAACGCTACTTCGATTTTGCCGTTTTCATATAGTGAAGTTTCTGAATACCACACATTGAAGTTTACACGGAAGTTTGCAAGGTCTGTTTTTAACTTGTCTAATTCTAACGCTAAACCATGTTGACGGAAGAATGCAAAACGTTCTTCATCAGATTTTGCTAAAATTGCATCGCCATGTTCTCCTGCTAGTTTACCAGCGATTTCAATAATATCTGGACCGTGGTAGCCATCTTCTGGCATCTCAGCATCCATTCCTAAAGCTTGCTTATAACGCGCTTCAAGTGAATAAGCTAAATTATTAATTTGGTTACCTGCGTCGTTAATGTAGTACTCACGAGATACTTCGTAACCTGCCATATCTAGCACATTACATAATGAATCCCCTACAGAAGCTCCACGCGCATGGCCTAAATGAAGATCACCTGTTGGGTTCGCAGATACGAATTCAACTTGAACTTTTTCTCCTGCGCCAGCATTAGAACGACCATAATCAGCACCTTGCTCAAGCACTGCTTTTACTACATCTGTTAAGAAATCTTTACGCACAGTAATATTCATGAAGCCAGGGCCAGCAATATCGATTTTCTCAATATCTGTACCTGCTGTGTCAAGATTTTCTAAAATAGCTTCTGCAATCGCACGAGGTGGTTTTTTTGCTAATTTCGTTAATTGCATAGCAATATTTGTTGCATAGTCTCCGTTTGCTTTATCCTTCGGTGTTTCAAGGTGAATATTTAACTCTGTGCCAGCATCGACTAAGCCAGCTTTTTCAACAGCCTGCGCAATCGCTGCTTTAATGGCTTGTTGTACTTGTTCTACTGCGTTCATCATTGTACCTCCGTAAATGTAATGTCTAATGTATAATTGCCAACGGATTGCCCACCCATTAGTAAATCGTACTGTACATGGAAATCTCCGCTTACTGCCTGCTTTGTAAACATCATTTCTTTCGTGTCTATGACGAGTGGCATTGAACCGAATTCACTTTCATAATGACCCATTTGTTGTTCAATTATGTTAAGTGGTAGTCGCATTTTCACTGCTCCATTACGCATAATTAATGCCTGCTCACTGCCTAGCTTCATAGTTGTGCGGATGGTTTTATCCTCCTGCACTTCTTCATATTTCAAATATATGCTTCCTGCTTTTTCGAGTAGCTGCCCTGTCAGCAACATTTCATAACCTTCAGACTCCCCATCAATCGGGCGAATCTTAGAAATGAGCTTAATGTTCACCTGCGATCTCGCTTCGTTCGCCATTATGGACGCTCCCTTTTAAATGATTTTACTATAACCTTCTTATTATAGGATGAATCCTTATATTTTTTCAAGGTAGAAGTATGTATTCTATCCGATGTGGCAGTAATTTGTTTATTATTTAATGATTGACACAAATTGCCTGTAAATCTACAGTTATATTAAGAAATTGGAATATTCAATTATTTCAAAGAAATGAGGGTTGCTTTATGTTAACACTTGAACAAATTCACGCTGCTAAACGAAGAATTTCATCTCATATATATGAAACGCCTATTATTCGATTAAATGGGCTCGATCAACTTTTAGGATGTCACGTCTACATAAAAGCCGAGAATATGCAAAAAACAAACTCCTTTAAGCTTCGAGGGGCTCTCAATAAAATGCTTTCCATCCCGTTAGAACAATTACAAAAAGGCGTAGTCGCCGCATCCTCTGGTAATCATGGCAAAGGTGTTGCCTATGCTGCCAAGCTTCTAAATAGTAAGGCGACAATTGTTCTACCAGATTCAGCTCCTACCGTTAAGGTTGATGGAATACGTGCCTTAGGTGCAGAGGTTATACAGTGTAAGCTGACAGAAAGACATGTTCTAACAGAAAAACTCAGTCGTGATAATAGCTTTTGCAACATACATCCTTACGATGATTACGATATTATGGCAGGACAAGGAACAGCAGGTTTGGAAATACTAGCACAGCTTCCTGATGTCGATACTATTGTTGTTCCTATTGGGGGTGGTGGATTAATTAGTGGCGTTGCAACTGCTATAAAATCTATGGCCCCTCATATCAAAATAATTGGTGTGGAGCCTGCTGTTGTTTCGCGTTATAGCAAAAGCTTAGAAGTTGGCGCAAGATTGCTTTTAGAGGAACAAAAGTCTTTGGCTGATGCCTTGCTAACTTTACAGCCTGGAGAACGGAACTTTCCAATTGTTCAACAGCTTGTCGATGAGGTTGTTAGTGTAGATGAAGTACTTATTCAACATGGGATGAAAACCTTACTTTCAGAGGGTAAAATTGTCGCAGAACCCTCCTCTTCTATCGGCATTGGCGCTGCCCTGCAAGGAACTTTACCTATTCGTAAAAATGAAAAAGTGTGCTTCCTTATTACAGGAGGCAATGTTGGATTATAAGCCTTGACATAAAAAAGCATCCACTCAAATTTAATGAGTAGATGCTTTTCGTGTTTATACGTAACTCTCAGGATTTTTTAAATTCATAACAGCCTTTTTAGGAAATAAAGCTCTCCAGAAATAAATCGCTAGACCAATTAACACTATACAATGAAAAACATAAATAGAAACGGCAAGTACATTTGGCTCACTGTCAGTCAAGAAAGCTATAAAATCGTGCATAGCATGCCAGACAATCGGGAAAATAATACTTTTTGTCTTTGCAACAATCTCTGCACAAACTAGCCCAAAGAGGAATGCAAAAGTTATTTGTAGTAATGTCATAAATAAATCAGCACCGGAAAGTATATTTGCAAGATGTCCGATACCAAACAAAATTGAGGAGCCGATAATAGCCGCTTTAAGCCCTTTCACTGATAAATATTTGAGAATTAGGCCACGGAAAATAAACTCTTCAAAAAGACCAACGGCAATAACAAATAGAAACAAAATAAGTACATATTGCGCAGAAAAACCATCTCGCTCTGTAATACCACTAAAGAATGCAGTCAACTCAGAAATAACGATAACAGCCATCCATGCCTCTGCTTTAAACTTTCTAAATCCGAAATCTTGGAAAGAGAATTTACTTTTTTTCATGATCCAAAGAGTAACTAGTACACCAACTGCAAAGGCAATAAATTGAATCAAAGTTATAGAGCTTAAACTACTTATATTTTTGACAGCTATAATTACACCAGCTATGGTAGGAAAAACAATTGCAAGCAAAGTAAATAATATTGATAAAAGAATAGGTGAATTTTTCATCTTCATTTATCTTCTCCATTCAATAATTTTTGTTTAACGCCCTCAAATACGTTTTTTAAAATATCTTCAATTTCCGAGCTATCTAAATCGCAAGTATTCGTCGCACACATTGTCGCAATACCATGTGCAGTTAACCATATATCGATAAATAGGGATCTAGCGGAGGTTTGAGTTAATCCTGTTAATTTTGAAATTATTGCTATAATCCCTTGGTTTTCTACGTCATTTAATAAATCCGAAAAGCTGGAGATTTTATATTTATTAGATAGGAATAAAAGCTCAAATAACTTTTTTTCTTCGCGAGCAAAGTTAATATAAGCTAACCCCATTCCTAAAAAAGAACTTTCTTGTAAGCCTTGAAACATTCTTTCGTTGTATAGATTGCCAGCCCTTTCATATAATGCATACTTCAAATCGTCCATACTCGAGAATAATCGAAATATAGGCTTTGTCGAACAACCTAACTCTTTTGCTAAATCTCTTGCATTAACACTATCAATCCCACTCTTCCTAACCATTTCAAAAGCACAATCCATTAAAATTTCCTCTGTAAATCGCTCTGTTGGTGCCAAAAAAATTACCTCCTTTTAATAGGTAACACTTGTTACCTATAATGTAACAGTAATTTCTTCCCAATGTCAATAAGGTATTCAAAAAAATTCCAAAGAAATAAAAAAAGCTCACTTTGTAAATGAGCCTTGTTTTCCCAAGAAAGTCCGCGAACTCTTAATAACTAATGAAACCTGGAATAAAAAAGTAAGTGGGGCTAAAAGTGAGTTCACTACACTTCCCCACTTTTAGTATGCCTCGGCATATTTGCGTAAGGAATCCTTTATTCCCAATTTAGCAAATCAGAAATTATTTCTGCACTTCCTGGTGAAAACATAAATATTGAGAATGAAATACAAAATAAACCTACAAACACGATACCGATTTTCATAATTAACAAAGACTGCTTTTTCATAAATAGTCCTTTAAATATCAAAAACAACCCTACAAACAAGATTAAGATATACCAAACCCCCATTAGCTCACCCCTTTTACAAAAAAGACGTTAAAGATTACAGTAAGTTCAGCCGATGACCTCGTTATTACTTTCCTGTTTAATTTGATTAATTCTCTGTTTTCCCCAATCATACATCATTTCAACGATTGGTAATAACGTCATCCCTAGTTCTGTCATGGAATATTCGACTTTCGGAGGAACTTCTGGAAACACTTCTCGATGAACAATACCATCTTCCATCAGTTCACGTAATTGGTTTGTTAATATCTTATGAGATATTTTCGGAAAAAGTCTTTGAAGCTCACTGAAGCGATGTGGCCCTTCAACACCTAAATGCCACAAAATAACAACTTTCCATTTCCCACTAATAATTGATAAGGTAAGTTCCTTTTCGCAATGATAATCGTTATTTAATATTCTCTCTTTTATCTCTTCTCTTAATTTATCTGACATAGAGCTAACTCCCTTTTATTTCTTATAAGTAACTTTTAGTAACCTCCGCACCAAAAAGTGCACTCTTCACAATGTATAAAACGGTAGTAAAATGAGGATAGTCTTAAAGACAAATCTTAATATATTTTTTCTTCTAAATAAAATTATCTCAACTAAAGGAGCGAAAAACATGCAAACAATCGCAGGAAAAGTGGCGTTAATTACAGGGGCAGGGCGTGGAATAGGACGCGCAACAGCAGTAGCTTTTGCACAAGAAGGTATTCACGTAGGTCTTGTTGGACGTACTCTTGAAAATTTACAACAAGTAGCAGAGGAACTTAAACAGTATGATGTGAAGGTAGCAATCGCCGTGGCAAATGTAGCGGATTTAGACTCTATTACCACAGCCGTTGAATCTATTCGTGGAGAGCTTGGCGCCATCGACATTTTAGTAAACAATGCCGGCATCTCAAAATTCGGTAGCTTCATGGACTTAACACCTGAGGAATGGACAAATATTATCGATGTTAACGTAAAAGGTGTGTACTATACAACACGCGCTGTATTACCGGAAATGTTAGAGCGCAACACAGGCGACATCATTAATATCTCATCAACAGCTGGTCAAAAAGGCGCACCGATTACAAGTGCATACTCAGCTTCAAAAGCTGCAGTTATCGGACTAAGTGAATCATTAATGCTTGAAGTGCGTAAGAAAAATATTCGTGTTACGACATTAACGCCAAGTACAGTTGCTACAGATATGGCAGTTGAGCTTAACTTAACAGACGGCAATCCAGAAAAAGTGATGCAAGCAGAAGATTTAGCAGATTTAATGGTTGCACAACTAAAACTTCATCCACGTGTTGTATTAAAACATGCTGGACTTTGGTCAACGAACCCTTAAAAGAACTATTTGAAAAAGCAAGGCGCTATCCGATGTATTTTGGATGGCGCCTTGTTTTTTTTAACAATGAGATCCGTACAGTTTATGACCCCTTTCTCTAGGAGTTGGGTGAGCAAACAGTATCTGAAGTTAGAGCTTAAAGGAATTAAAGCTAACCCTCCCTACTTTTTCGCCTTCGATTTAACAGCCATCCTCTAAATGTTCGGGTAGTCAAAAGGGAAAAGTTTAAGTATTGATCTATACCTTCCAACTATTTTTAAAATTTTTTTCAAATTTAACTAACTTTTTATATTTGGTAAGACGTCTAATAATTAGTAATTCAACCATTTAAATAAAAGGAGAAATAATTATGAAAAAAACAATTAAAAAATCTTGGATGATTGTATCAGCACTAACAATAGGAATGGCTGTCTTCACACCACATCAAGCTGAGGCAACAACAGCAAAAACAACTAACGAAATAACAGTTAAAGCTGAGCAACAAATTAAAGGAATTATTAAAAGCGTATACGGAGATAGCATCACAATTAAAGGGAAAGACGGCAAAAACTATTATATCGGAATTCAGAACTTTTCAGATGAGCAATTAGAAAAAATGAACTTAGTAGAAGGTCAGGAAATTTCCGTAGAAGGTAGCTTAGTACAAGATTATTCAGACTTCTATACGTTTGACGTATATAAAAAAAGCTTACCTAAAGAAATAACAAAAAAAGACCTAGCAAAATTAGAAAAGTTGTTTAATCAAACGAAGAAGTTAGAAAAAGAAGAGAAATATGATGAATTGGAAAAAATTAATCTTGAAATGGATAAAATCACAAAGCCATATATTTTAGCTAGCTGGGTACCTGTATCCTTTGAAGAGTTTATTGAAGAGTATGGTTTTAGTGAAAAAAATATAGTTATTAAAGAAGAAGATAAAAAACAATTGAAAGATATTTATCAACAATGGATAAAACTAGAGAAATCTGGTAAAGAAGAAAACGCACAAGAAAAATTTGATGAATTCCAGAAGGTTCTTCAACCTTACTTAGAAGTTCTAAATCCACCGTTAACATTTGAAGAATACATCTCAGATTTGGAATTAGATATTCCGGCTGAAGCCATGCCAAAACTAAAGACTTTATACAATGATGCTAAAAAAGCTGATAAAGATAAAAATGATCAATTATCTGAAAAGCTATGGGGTGAATTCGATGAAATGATTAATCCTTATTTTAAGCCACTTAGCTTTGAAGATTACTTGTCTGACTTTGATTTCGAAATCAAGTCAAATGATCAAAAACAATTAAAAAAGCTTTATGAAGAAGCAACAGCTCTTGATAAAAAAGGTGACTATGAAAAATCTAAGGAAAAATGGGATGCTATCGACAAAATTCTAAATCCATATCTTGAAGCAAATAAAGAAATTCTAATCTCAGCTTCTAAAGTAACGATAAACGGTAAAGTTTATACTTCAAAGCATTAAAATATATTTCGGGGTTATTCCAAAAATCATTAAACAATGATTGAGGGATTAACCCCTTTCTTGTCTCCTTATAGAACCGCCCTAGTCGCTCAATGTCGCCATAATTTAGTCTGCAATTTTGCTGAGTCCCAAATTGCCCCTTATCAACTAACCTAATATTTAGAGTTGGTGACAGCTTTGCTCTAGTCGCCAAGTTTCTTTAATCCCAAAAAGTTTGGAGTCCTGAAATATACAATCAAGAGAATGAAGGCGCAAACGGTATCTGTATATAGTCAGAGTTAAAAAGAAAGTCGGGCTAACTCATTGCTAAACCCCACTTTGGCTGTTTGATGCAGTTTTCAAAGCAAAAGAAAAAGCCTTACGTTGAGGTGTAAGGCTCCTTTAAATGCCTGTATGATAAACTGTTTCTGCACTTCAAAGGGCATGAATCAATCTAGGCTGTAGCGTCTGCAAACGCTTCATAATTTGATTCCCAAAGCGGATAAAGGTACTAACAAAACGCACCCCAGCCGCTTCAAATACTGCTAAATCCTTTCCGTTGCTTCGAGGCTGTTCAACTGTTGAAACTAGCACCTTGTCGCCTTCTAATAGCCCTAAATAATTATTGTCATTCGATATTTCTAATTTGAATTCGTACATTACACATGCTCCCCTTTTTCGAGTGTTGTCTTTCTCTTTTCTAATAAAATCCTTTAATGTCATTGTTGGTATCCGACGCGCCATTATCATAGGCAATTTTTTCATAAACTTCTATAAGTGCATTGTGTGCTTCTCGGTATGCTATCACTTTGCTAATTTCCTCTTCTAACCCATTAGTAACTAATACTTCGGTTATAGCGTTTTAAGCTGCTGCTTTCGTATCCCACAATTCATTGAAACGTGGATGATCAGTTACAGAATACATATCGTTTCCTCCTTCTTTTACAATTACATTACAGTAGGTGTTAGAATGTCTTTAACGATGGGAGAAAAAATTAAAGTTCTTTTGAATCAGAAAGATATGTCTGTTCAAGATTTAGCCGAACTACTAGGGCAATCAAGACAAAATATTAATACGAAATTGAAGAAAGATAATTTCAGCGAACAAGACTTACGCAAAATTGCTAACGTGTTAGCGGTTGAATTTGAAGGCTTTTTCTTCTTAAAAAATGGTGACAAAATCTAATAGCAACACAAAAAGCATCTACTCTGACTGGAGCGGATGCTTTTTGTGTTTATGGTGACCATTCGTCTTGTATGCTCAATAGAAGCTGCATTTCAATCGCCCGCCTTGATATAGGAGATCCACTAGTATCTCACTAACGATTTCAAAACTTTTAAATTGGTGAAACATGGTTTATCAAGTTAAATTGAAATATTTTTTATCCACTCAAATACTTCATCGCGTGGATACTTTCCAACTAAGGTTCATGGCACATTATTAACGAAAGGTTGATCTTATAAAAAAATTATTTATCACAAGTCTTTTTATAATGTTCAATTGAAAGAATCAATTGAACATATGTGGTAAAACCGAAAAATCTCTTGCTTAAAATTAGAATATATCCAAATTAAATCTGTAGAATTGCTAATTATCCTCAAATGCTCAGATAGTTAGCTGTACTGTAAAGTGACAATAAAGTTATTTAATTTTAAAAGCTCAAACAAGCATAACCCCGTCCTAGATTTAGAACGGGGTTATGCTTGTTTGATGTAAGATACTCCACTCCACTAAATAATATAATAATAAAGTCGTTTTAAAATCTAAGTCTTATTCAACAATATCGTCCATGAGCCTCCACCGACAACTAGATGCATCGAGGAAATGTTTTCAATGAGGTGATTTTCTTGTCCTACGATTTAAACTTCATCGTAGAGCGTCCTCCTGGATGATTGGCTTTTGAGCCATCGACCTTGTATACAACCCTATCGTACCAAGGCGCTTGTTTTTTTTTCATAGACCAAATTTTTCGTTTCACAGGAATTCTATCGGAATCTTAAATCTACAAAGACTTAATTTAGCAGTTTGAAAGATTTATTAATATTCAAATCACCATACAGTTGATCAAACAGCTTGCCGTCTTTCGACTGGGGATCAAACGGATTGGACTGTGGTACCGTATACACATACACCATGCCGTTGGCTTTCGTAATGACGCTCCCTACAGGCGGGCCTTCTTCGCTGGAGAGGCGACTCCAATCATTTTTGGAAAATACGGAGATCATCAGCAGCATCTCAGTATCTTTTCCATTTTTTGCAGTATAATCGAACTGCACTACATGCTTAGCCGATGGCATGATTTGATTTGCATTTTTGCCTGAATATTGGCTTGTTTTGTAATGTCCGTTCCATGAAACAGGCAATTTAAAAATAAAGTTTGCCTGAGAATTCGTGTATAGTTCTTGGTTATCCGCCAAAACATTTTTGAGTTTATTTCCTTTCCAAGTTAAGATCAGATGATCCACGTATCCACCATTTCCTCCTTGAGGGGCCGTTACGATAATATCGTTTCTAATAATCAATTTTGGTTCTCGAGCGGATTCCCCATACGATTTTCCATCCGTCCCTTTGAACATCCAATCATATTTTATATATCTTTTAGTTTTTCCCTCCTGCACGATGATGGATAAATCATTCGCATACTCATCCAGTTTGCCATCAATCTTTTCTTTTGTACCCACCAATATTACATTGTCTTTAACTGAATTACCGTCAATATCGGACACCTTGTAGTCGAGTACATACGTATTTTCCTTAAGTTTAAGTTCGGGTACTCTAAATTTTTGACCAATTTCTACTTTTGGCAACGTTTTTTCGGATTGCTGAGCCACCACTTTTGGTTCTGAAGCTGCCTGTTTTGCCAACGAAACTTGTGGCGCCCCGATTCCAACTGCACAAATTAAACCTGCCAATGCTAAATAAGAAATTTTCTTTACGTGTTGCTTCTTCATTTTCTAAACCTCCATTTATTCATTTTTGACTCTACAAAAGTGAGACGTATAAGGTCCCCTAAAAAGTTTGTTTTTGGATTGGAGGAGAAAGAAATCTTTTTTTATAAGTAGACCTAAAAGGGTAACATCAGGTAAATGCGGATTTACAACGCTAAGGAAAGCCAAATATAAAAAAGCCTAATTTCTCAGTAGTGTAAGTGAGAAATTAGGCTTTAGTTACTCAAAAAAACGCCCTTAACAAGTTACAGAAGCTTGATAAGGTTATTTATCAAATGTCGTTTATCAATGTGTAAGAGGACAAGCTAAAGCCCTCTAATATTCGTGCCTTGCTTTCGATTTTTAGGATTGCGATGAATGCAGCTGTTGCGGAAGAAATCATAATACGCAATAAGCTACACGGAGCCGCCCTCCCCTCTTAAGAGATAAGGAAACGGAAAAGAAATATCTCACACCTGGTCAACTTAGTATATTGCTGGGTTATGTTAAGCAGCATGAGGATATTGCCTACTAAAGCTTATTTTTAACGATTGCTTATAAAGGTATGCGTAAAGGTGAGGCTTTAGAGCTTCAATGGGAAATATCGACTTTGCCAACCAAACGATAACTATTGAGCGAACTAGAGGGAATAACGTTGTAGGCCCCACTAAAACAAAAAACAGTAAGCGTACCATAAAAGTAGATGATATGGTGTTACAACAGCTTCAGAGCTATCGGACAGCTGTTAAAGCATTGTTACTTTCACATGGTCTCAAGCTGCATAGTGATATTGCAAAAGATGATTCATTTATCTTTTTATCGCCACACACAGCAGAGCCTTTTGTTTCCACAGGGTTAAACGCAATATTTAATCGCTTTGTAGAAGCTGTCGGACTGCCAGAGACAACGATACATGGTTTAAGGCACACACATGCCACCATACTTATGAATAACAGCATTCCTGTCAAGGCGATTGCCGAACGATTAGGAAATACTCCTGAGATGATCCATACAGTTTATGGCCACATTCTAAAAGAGATGAAGGCGCAAACGGTATCTGTATTTAGTCAGAGTTAAAAAGAAAGTGAGGCTAGCTCATTGCTAACCCCACTTTAACCGCTTCATATAAACATTAAAAAACCTAATTATTTTACCCAGCCAAAATCATTTCTCTCAGCAATTTACTCGCTGTATTTGCGACTGACGTTACACTTTCGTCGCAGAATGCATTATTTAGTGCTTCTTGCTTTATTTTACCCAGCCCAAAATCATTTCTCTTAGCAATTTACTCGCTGTATTTGCTGTCATTTCGGATGAGTCGTAGATTGGTGCTACTTCAACTAGGTCAAAGCCCACTACATTGACGTTACTTGCTGCAATCGCATGGATTGACGCTAGTAATTCTTTTGATGTAATACCTCCGCAATCTACTGTCCCTGTACCCGGTGCATGTGCTGGGTCAAGTACATCTATATCAATCGTAACGTAAACATTACGTCCTGCTAAAGACGGTAATACTTCTTTTAATGGTTCTAGCACTTCAAATTTTGAAATGTGCATGCCATTTTCCTTTGCCCATTCGAATTCTTCCTTCATACCTGAACGAATACCAAATGAATAGACATTTTTCGGTCCGATATGTTCAGCAATTTTACGAATAGGAGTTGAGTGAGAAAGTGGCTCCCCTTCATATTCTACACGTAAGTCTGTATGTGCATCGAAGTGGATAATTGCTAGGTCATCATATTTTGCAGATACAGCTTTCATAACAGGCCAAGATACTAAATGTTCGCCACCCATACCTACAGGAATCTTGCCATCTGCTAAAAGCTTCTCGATATACTTTTCAATTTCATCTAATGAGCGCTGTGCATTGCCGAATGGTAACGGTATATCACCCGCATCAAAGTATTTCACTTCTTCTAGCTCACGTTCCAAATATGGGCTATATTCCTCTAGTCCAATAGATACTTCACGAATACGCTGCGGACCAAAGCGTGAGCCCGGACGATAACTAACTGTCCAGTCCATTGGCATACCATAAATAACCGCCTGAGCATCCTCATATGTAGGATGACTTTTTATAAAAACATTTCCTGAATAAGCCTCATCAAATCTCATTACTCAACCTCCACTTTTATTAAAAAATCCTATTAAATTTATTTCATCACTACTTATCCATATAGCAAAGTATTATCCAAAAATCTCCGTGATGAACCTTTTTATCATTACTCTATTAAGGACTTACAGGAATGTAATGAAACCTCTATCCTTCTATCCTCGTATACATTATTGGAACGTCTAGCAAAATTCGATTAAAATCTACAAGGTGGTATTCTTTTGTCGAACGCTAGCATTTCAAACAGTACAAAAAAAGTATAGATGTTTTTGAATAAAGTGCAATAGTTTTTACCAATAATTTCGATTAAATACGAATGTTCAAACACATACTATACGCAAGTGTGAGAAAACGAGGTGAAGTCGGATGAAGAGAAAAAGCTATCAACGTAAGCAAAAACGTTCAAAGCGTACACGTAAAGCACTTACCCTTTTTGTCGCCTTTACATCCGCAATTGTAGTAGCATTTATAGCTTTACGCGTCTATGTTCAAGTGGCTGGTGCCCCGCCTTTAACCGTACCTAAAGCCTCTATTTTCTTAGATGAAAATGAGAACCATATTGGGGATCACTTTACGAATGAACGACGTTATTGGGTTAGTCTTGATGAGATGTCCCCCTATTTAAAGCAAGCAGTAGTAGCTGTTGAGGATAAAGATTTTTATAAGCATGGCGGTTTGGATTTTTCTCGTATCGCTGGTGCATTATTAGTGGATATTAAGGCTGGAGGTAAGGTTCAAGGAGCAAGTACAATTACACAACAATATGCTCGAAATCTATATCTTTCACACGAGAAATCGTGGACACGAAAATTAAATGAAGCACTGTATGCTTATAGATTAGAAGTTTTTTATGATAAGGATGAAATACTGGAAGGTTACTTGAATACTGTTTACTACGGCCATGGTATGTACGGCGTAGAAGCTGCAAGTCGTTTTTATTTCGGAAAATCTGCAAAAGATTTAACACTTGCAGAAGCAGCAATGTTAACTGGGGTTCCAAAAGGGCCAAGTATTTACTCCCCTATTGTCAATTTAGAGAAGGCAACTAATCGCCAACACGTTATTTTAAAACTGATGGCCGATCAAGGTGCTATTACGCAAGATGAAAAAACACGTGCAGAAAGTGAACAGCTTGTCTTAAAGAGTGATAGCTGGGTAGCAACAAAATCTGTAGCACCATTTTTCCTTGACGTAGCATGGCAAGAGGCTAGTGAAATTTTGAAATCGAAAAATCTCGACATTAGTGAAGGTGGCTGGACTATCCAAACAACTCTTAATCTAGAACACCAAAAAGCAGCAGAAGAAGCTGTAGCCAAACATATGCCTAATGATGATCTTCAAACTGCTTTTGTTAGTATGAAATCCAAAACAGGCGCCGTTACAGCATTAGTTGGTGGTCGTGACTATGCTACAAGTTCATTTAACCGTGTTACACAGGCAAAACGTCAGCCAGGCTCAACCATTAAACCTATTTTATATGCAGCAGCTTTAGAGAATGGTTATACACCTTTAACGTATTTAAATGTAGGTGAGACAACTTTCACTTATGATAAAGGACGTGCCACATATTCACCAAAAAATGTTAACGGTAAATTCGCAAATCATGATATGTCAATGGCACAAGCTATTGCTATTTCTGATAATATTTACGCAGTTAAAACTTTAGAGGAGATTGGATTTAAAGCATTTCATGAAATGGCTGATCGCTTCAACGTGAATATCGGTACGAAGGACAATTTATCCATCGCGCTTGGCACGACTGAAACAACGTTATATGAAATGACGAATGCTTATAATATTTTAGCATCGCAAGGTCAAAAAACTACGCCTACTACTATTGTTTCTATTAAAAATGCTAATGGCGATACCATCTACGAAAATAAAGAAGTTGATAAAGAAGTTGAGTCAGTTCTCTCAAAGGAAAATACGTATATTTTAACAGAAATGATGACGGGTATTTTCGATCCAGTCTTTAGTGATTATTCTCCAGCTACAGGGATTGGCATTCGCTCTCGCATGACGCATACGTACGCAGCCAAATCCGGCTCTACAAATAGCGATCAGTGGCTAATTGGATTTACACCTAGCTTAACTGCTGGCGTGTGGAACGGCTATGACCAAGGGAAAAATCTAACGGAAAGAGAAGATACTGCATCTACAAAGCAGATTTGGATCGACTTTATGGAGGCTGTCAATAAAGGTACAAAGAACGAAGACTTTACAAAACCTAAAGACGTTAAAGGTGTGGTCATCGATATTGAATCAGGTAAATTAGCAACAGATGCCTGCCCTAAACAACGTCTTGTCTATATGGATGAGAAAGATGTACCAACTGAAAAATGCTCAAACTTCGATATTCTCGATACCGATACGTGGGGAAATTTCTGGAACATGCTTCCGTTCTCCATTTTTAAAAATTAACTAAACGCATGCGGAACCTTTATCAGCTATAAACGTTTTAACTTACGAAGGCTCTCGACAAAGTAACAGACATATATATATAAAGAAAAGCTTTCTCTTCCCCGGAGCTGTGTCCGTGGGAACAGAAAGCTTTTCTTATTTATGGTTCGCGAAGTAGATGAGCATCATGGGGCATTTGGCTTGGGTTTGGGTTGTTCAAATGCCGCATAGCGCTCATCACATTCGCAGAACCAAGCGTCCTAGCTTACTAAAATGTAAGCTCTGCATCAAGTTTACTTTGTTTCAAACCTACTTTCAACCTAATATCGGAAGCGATTGCAAAATGTCACAGATTGTTCAATCATTGTAGGTCTATTAAACAAATAAATCTTGACGCAACTGTTCCTCACTACGTGCCCACAAGTCCGGATTAAGCTCTTCTAAGAAAGAAGCTAACACCTTTTTAGATGGTGCATCCATATGCTCTACAATAATGTGACGCTTCATAGATTTATCCATTTTATTCACATGATCAGCTAAAATTTTATAACCACGGCGTTTTTCTCGATTGACTACCATTTCACACGCAGTTACACCTGCATAGTAAGGTCCATCCGCTTTATGGTCTATTGTCACCCATACCAACCAATACGGTTTTCCACCTTCTGAATCAGCACGATCTGTCGTAAATTTAATACCTCGTTCCACATCACTGCGAGCATGCATAGCACCAATTTCAACTGATGCCGTTCCCTCTTCTATATCGATAATGACTGGCGATACGTTTTCAAGTGAAAGCGAACCGATACCAAATCCCTTATGTCCATCTGTTGGGTCATTTTTAATAATAGTAAAGCCCATTTTTTGTTTTGCTTTTTCTTCATTTGCCATACTTTAACTACCTCCGTTCTGCTATTATAAAAGTAAAGCATAGTTAAGCGCATTAGCGCCGCAATGAACACGACACTGGCATTGCGCAAAAAGAAGTATATACTTTCTTAAACTAACTATACAACATTATTCAATAAAGGAGGCAATATTATGCCATACGTAACAGTGAAAATGCTTGAAGGTCGTACAGAAGAACAAAAACGTGCACTAGTAAAAGAAGTAACAGAAGCCGTTTCTCGTACAGTTAATGCGCCACCCGAAAATGTAACAGTCTTCATCGAAGAAATGTCTAAAAACCATTACGGTGTTGCAGGCGTGCGCTTCAGCGATAAATAAGATTAGAACGGGTAGAGCATATAAAGCTCTACCCATTTTTAACGTATGGTGGCCTTACTAATGCTTTGCAACGTTTAGAATGCTGTAATTGCCTTGTTATCAGCTTTTTCAGTTTTAGCGGCTGAATATAGCCTTCTACCGGCAATTTCCTCGTCTAGCGGAGAAACATGGCCTTCTTCCAGCAACTCGTAATTTCAATACTAGGATGTGATCTATGAAATGAATAAATTTAAACTATCACTACTCATTTGTATACTCATCGTCGGCCTCATACTTATTTTTATTAATCCCATTCAAAATGTAGTCATCGCTCATTTGAGTAAACAATTAAATACCACTGAATACAGTGCAGAAGATATTGAAAAAAACAATAATGCGGATGCTGATTTTGAATTTGAAGCAGTGCAATCACTATCCATTGCGGAAGTTTTAAAAGCTCAAACAACCGCAAATAAAATGCCTGTCATTGGTAGTATTGCAGTCCCTAGTGTTGGTATGAAACTTCCTATCGTCAAAGGAGTCGGTAATGCCTCTCTTGCAGTTGGAGCAGGCACAATGAAGCCTAATCAAAGACTTGGACAAGGAAACTACGCATTAGCTGGCCATTACTTTGAGGAAAAAGATATTTTATTTGGCCCCTTATACAAGGCGAGCATTGGAGATACGATATATTTAACGGATTTAACGAAGATTTATGAGTACAAAATAACGACCAAGGAAATCATCGCTGCAACGGATGTTTACGTTATTGATGACATCCCTGATAAAACTGTTTTAACCCTCGTGACATGCGCTGAGGAGGGTACGAAACGACTTGCCGTTCAAGCAGAATTTGTTGAGCAATATCCATTCGATCAAGCACCCGCAAAACTATCAGAAACTTTTTAGCATAAGAAAAGCCCCAAGATTTTTGTGATCTTGGGGCTTTCTTATTGAAAATTATTTCACTTCTGTATTGCGACGACGCAATAAGTATAATGCACTTAGAACAAGAGCTACACCAATTAGTGTAAGAGCTGTTTGGTTTGCTCCATTTGTTTGTGGCAGTTTGCCTTGCGCGTTTAACTGCGCTTCCATTTCTTTAGCATCTGCTTTGATTTTGTCAATATCAAGATATTTGTCTACTTCTGCCTGTTCCTCTTTAGATAACTTGTTATATTTATCGAGGAGATCCTTATGTGCATCTAATGTGTCTTTATCTGCTGTAGAAGGATTGTATGGCTTTAATTCTTTTCCTTGATCAATGACTTCTTCTACAGATGGTTTATTTGTTTCAGGTTTTCCAGGGTTTGTTGGATTTTTCGAATCTGTTGTTGGGTTACCTGGGTTTGGTTTATTTGGATTAACCGGTTTTTCTGGATCTGGATTTGGTTTGTTTGGATCAACCGGCTTCTCTGGCTTCGGCTTAACCGGTTTTTCCGGCTCTGGTTTTGGTTTGTTCGGATCAACAGGTTTTTCCGGTTCTGGCTTTGGCTTTTCTGGATCAACCGGTTTTTCCGGTTCTGGTTTTGGCTTTTCTGGATTAACCGGTTTTTCCGGTTCTGGTTTTGGCTTTTCTGGATCAACCGGTTTTTCCGGTTCTGGTTTTGGCTTTTCTGGGTCAGGTGTCCCGCCACCGCCACCTGTTGAAGGTTGCACGGTTGCAGAGCATGTATCTTTTACAGTAAATGAGCCAATTAAACTACTTCCCTCATATACATTGTACGTACCTTGTTTAATAGCTCCATTTGGTAATACAACCGTTCCTGCAATACTAGTTGCGAGAACTTCATTATCGTCTGCACCTTTAACGCTATTACCTTTAGCATCTTTTATTGTTATCTTTGCATTCGCATTAGGAGTTCCAAACTGAGTTAGAACTGTTAATGTAAATGAAGGACAAGCAGGTGCTGCTGATACTTCTGCATTACAACGTTCTGAATATTTAACAGTTATTTTACCAATGAATAGATCACCTTGATACACACTATAGTCACCTGAAGGGATTTCTTTAGGGTCTATAGTAATATGACCTAATTCATTTGTCGTTTTGTTTGTAGCAATAATTGCTCCTGCCATATCTTTGATTATGATATTGCTAACATTAGGGCGTGGATTGCCATTTTCATCCTTCACTGTTAGTGTGAATAGTTCACATTTTGGTGCTGGTTGAACAGTTTTTTCACATTCGATATTGGTTTGGAAGGTACCAATTTTTTCACCATTTACTTCAACTGTGTAAGTATTTGGTTCTAAATCAGTTAATTTAATAACGCCTGTCGTAGTTGTTGTGTTAATAATTTCTTTACCGTTAGCATCTTTAACAACGATTGTTGAAGTACCATCAGTAATATTATTACCATCAACGTCTTTTACAGTTAATTTAAATTCTTCGCATTTTGGTGCCTGTTTAACAATAAATTCATGCCCGCAGTCTTCTGTATACGTTAAAGTTACTGTCCCCAAGAATTGGTTACCTTCGTATACAGTATATTCACCTGGCTTCACGCCATTATTAGGATTAATTTTGTTTGATTCAAAAATAAACTTACCTGATGCATCAGTTGATGCCTTTACTACTTCTGTAGTACCTGATTTTAACGTTAACTCTTTAATATTTGTACGGATATTTCCTTCTGTATCTTCAACCACGATTGTGAAGTTTTCGCACTTAGGTGCTGGTTGAATATTCTCCTTACAGTTTTCACTGTACTCTACAGTAATCGTTTTTAACGTCTCACCATTATAAATAACATCGTACTGACCTGCTTTAACTTGGTCTGGAGTAAAAGTAACTTTACCATTTTCAACAGTATGATTTTCTGATAAACCCGTCACTTTACTTACTAATGTTACTGTTCCATTCACTAATTCACCGTCAATATCGTATATTGTTAATTCAAACAGCGAACATTTCAACGGACTTTCTGGTTTGTTGGCGATTTCAACAATTTGTTTACCAGCAAATGGACCTGACGTTGCTTTTTCATCTCGATCTAATGTAAAGTTTACATCCGGATTTTCAAAACCAGCCACTTTTGTTTCTTTTAATGTATATTCACCCTCAGCTAATTTTAATCCGAAGTCTAATACACCGTTATCCTTTGTTTTAGCACTAACTAATGGTTTATCACCTGTGTATTGGCTGTATAAAGTAAATTCAACATCTTTCATTACTTCGCCTGTTGCAGCATTCGTTTTTACAATAACAAATGGTACTTTAACTGTTGATGCTTGGTTACCATATTTAAAATCAGCAATTGACCAACTATCTTTCCCACTTGTTTGACTGCTGCCTTGATAGCTTACTTCTACTTCATTTTCAGCATTTGAGCCTGATTCGCCTGTAAATACTGTATCGTATTCTACATAGTATGCTTCAGTTACATTACCTAAATTAAGAGTGAACGTACCATTTTTCATATCTACATTCAATGTATACGAACTTGGATCTAAAAGTGTCTTATTTTCAGTTGGATTAATTGGAGTTTTTCCAGACAATGCAACCTTATATACTTTAAATGTATCTTCTAAAATCATTTGTTCTGGGTTACCATCAGTATCTTTACCAACTGTATCAGTAATGACTACATTGTCTAATTTGGATTGTGCGTAGTTAAATTTAAAATTCCAGTTAGCTACTGCAGAACCTTTTTCTGCTTGAATACCGTTTTTGTTTAAAATTTTGTCTGTATGGCTTACATTAACTGTTTTTGACAACGATGCATTATCACCATCATCGCTTGTTAATTTAGCTGTATTTGTAATACTTACTGGTTTACCATGTGGGAAAATGCCATCAGTATTTTCTGATTCATATGTCACTTTATAAGGACTATCAATATTCCCTAATACAAGCTTAATTTCATTCGCTTTCCCTGAAGTGTTTGGAATAGTTATTGTTTCAGTTCCTTTAAAAACACCATTTGCATCTAGTTCACCTTTTTGCACTACAATATTTTTAATTTCTTGTGTATCCGGTAATTTATCCTCAAACACTGCATTTTTTAAAGAATTGTAGTTAAAGTTAAATTCAACATCCCAGTAGAAAGTTTTTGTTTCGTAATTATAATAACCTTCTTTTTTACCATTTGCTTTTTGTTCAGTTCGAACCTCTTGTTCAGCTGAAGCTGAAGCAGATGACGAATTTGATAAGTTATCATTTGTCATTGTTACTGTATTATGATATTCAATTGTATTTGTTCCAACATGTCGAATATCGTATTCTGTATCATACGTAATTTCGATAGGTTCATTTATTGGTTTGTTTAAAGTAATTGTAAATCCAGTTTTATTGTTATTACTTAACTCGTAATCTTCATCTTTTAATTTAGTTTTACCTACTTTTACTTCTAAAGTATTTTCTATTAAAGATAGATTTTTATCTGTAAAAGTATCAACAAACTTCGTACCAGCGGCTAAATCATAGCCTGCTTGGTTCGCCACAATCTTCCATGACATCGTTTTGTTTTGATAGTCAATACCATTTGCAGATTTGTATAGTAATAAATATTCTTTAAAATAATAAGAAGTATCTTCTACCGGTTTTGACATATCTGGGCGTGATACTTCATTTTTCACCGCAAAACTATCTGTTGGATACACTTTATCTTTTGGCTTTGTTGCATATTTGATAACATATGGTTTCGTTACAGGAGCATTAAATATTAATTTAAAGCTATGTTCATCTTCCTTCTTAACTTCGTAAGAAATAGTGGCAGGAGTCCCATCTGCCTCAAATACTGCTACCTCTCCAACTAATTCTTGAGTATTAGTCCAGATGTCCGTTAGTACTGCTTTATCCTGTGAAATATTGCGATTATTGAAGTTGTAATTAATTGTCCAGTATGTTGCTAAATCATTAGCAGTAGGACCTGTATGCGTTTTTGCTAATGGATCACCAAAGTCTACTTTTACTGTTGCAGGAGCGGATTCCCCATTATAAGTAGCCTTATTTTCAAAATAAGCACTTTTAACGTTACCTGGGTCACCAACTTCTGTTTGGTACTCAATACGGTAAGCTGTATACTTTTCATTTGGTAATGCAATTGTCATACTGTTTTCATCAAAGATTGGAGTCACAGCGACAGGGTCATTAGAGACTGTTATTGTGCCACTAGGTGATACATTTAACTTTGTAATTTTTACAGAATCTTGTTTAAATGTATGTGCTTCTTCTAGTGTATCAACAAAATTTGTAGTACCAGACTCTTTATTAACGCCTAAATCTGTATTAACTTCAACTGTCCAATCAATATACTTACTGTTTTTCCCATTATTATCTGCTACACCTGCTTTAGTAACAGGTTTACCGCTATTCGTTTTAGGTTGGAAATTCAACTTGATGTTTTCAGTGCCAGGTAAACTAATTGTTTCTTCCCACTCCGTATTACCGCTTGCAAAGTTTGCTTGTACCTCAAAGTACGCACCTTGCTCAAGGGCTACACCCGTTCCTACATCATCTCGTAAAGTTTCGTTGAATGTTATTACAATGTCATTTCCACTTTTTGAAATAGTACCCACCTCACCATAAGCTGTTCCATTCGGGAAAGTGATATCTTCAAAAATAGCTGGTAAAGTGTACGTTAATGTTGTGCCCGGACCATAGTTATGTCCCGCTGCTAGTTCTAAATGAAATTTAAACTCTGCAGATTGTCCATTAGTAACGTTAATACTTTCATTTGAACTCACCTTTGTTTCATTCACAGTAAACTCAACATTTTTAATTACATCAACAGGCATAGTTGGATTATACGATGGTGGTGTAGTTTCTTTATCCATATCTCCATTTGGATTTTTTCCTTCACCATTAACATCATCATTTCCAGGTTCTTTTGGTGTTTCAGGCTGTTCTCCTACACCTGTGGAACCAGTACTAGTCCCTTCACCATTTCCAGGTTCTTTTGGTGTTTCAGGTTGTTCGACTTCACCCGTGGAGCCAATACTAGTCCCTTCACCATTTCCAAGCTCTTTTGGTGTTTCAGGCTGTTCGACTTCACCTGTGGTACTAATACCATCATCTTCTCCAGATTCAACTGCAGGTGCTACAGGTTGTTCTTGCTCTACTGCAAACACTGAAATCGGTGATAGTACTGTTTGGAATACGAGTAGCATTAGGATTATTGCTATGTTTAATCTTTTTAATTTTTTCATATTTCTCTCCTTTTCTAAGTTCAGGGAGACACCTGTTGATGTTTGCTGACGACTTTGCACCCTTTTTGTATAGGTATGCCACAAACACAAGTTGGTCCCTCTTTCCTTCTATTCATTTGTCGTCTAAATGAATATATTCAAATAAGTAATCACGAATAGGTATTCATAAGGACTTATATGTGTGCTATGTACAATTCGAATATATCCATAGTTCTTTTATTACACCTTTAATAATAGGTCTCACCCATAGTAGGTTTTTCGACTCATCACAAGAGATAATACTAAACATTTCCTAAACAATCACGGACTTTCTATTCATAAGTTTCTGAAACTTTTTATATGTTTTCCACTTTTTTCATCTTTATACAACGACAAAAAACAGCGAAAATAACTCAATTAGAGTACTTTCACTGTTTTTTGTCATTGTATATTAGAATACTATTTAATTTATTTGTTTTTTATACACTCTTTTATACATAAAAAAAAATTTTTTTAATTTTTCCCCTGTCCTTGAAGCAAGGTTAATATTTGCTTCTTAATAACGGGATGGGTACTGTTGTCTTCTAAGAAATCTAGTGGGAAATAGACTTTATGATCACGCTTCATGCGGCCAGAAATAGAATCAACAATAATAGATTCACGCGATAGCTCTCGTAGTTCTCCATTTTTCATTTCTAAGAAAATAGGAACACGCACTTCTTCCTCTCCAGGTCGATAAAAGTCATACGGTAAATCTGCCGTCGTATCATGGACAAGGTAATATTCTGGATTTAAATCAGCTTGCCTGAAGAGTTCTTGGAGTTTTTGGTATTTATCTAGCTCTACACCTGGGTCTAAATCGATGTATTGAAATAGCTTACGATTAACAAAACGGCGGCTTAAGTCACTTAATATAGCATCTTCTTCTTGCATCCAAAGCTGAAAATAGGTAAAAAGAATACTTTCATCTAATGCAAGATAATCCTCAAGCGTAATTGAGTTGCGGAAAAATGCTAAAAAGTGTGTAGGCTCGTGCTTAAATTTGTAACCTGCCAAGCTTAATTGTTTAGCGCGTTTTAAAATATTATTTAAAACAACTTCTGCGCTGCGAGATACTGGGTGGAAATAAATTTGTAAGTACATTTGATAGCGGCTCATTATATAATCCTCTACCGCATGCATGCCCGTCGTCTTAATAACAACCTGATTTTTTCGTGGACGCATCACTCTTAAAATACGTTCCATATCAAAATGACCATAGCTTACGCCAGTGAAATAAGCATCACGCTGTAAGTAATCCATACGATCAGCGTCTATTTGACTCGATATTAAACTGACGACTTGCTTATTCGGATATGTTTTTTCAATTACCTGTGATACTTTCTCTGGAAAATCAGGCGATACTTTTCTTAATACTGCATTCACTTCTGTATCGCCGAGCAAAATTTGTCTTGTATAAAATTCATGATCAAGCTCAAAGACATTTTCAAAAGCGTGTGAAAATGGCCCATGCCCTAAATCGTGTAATAGGGCTGCACAAAGCACAAGCAGTCGTTCATCCTCATCCCATTCAGGACGACCTGCAAATATGTCATCTACTATGCGGCGTACAATTTCGTAAACGCCGAGCGAGTGACTAAAGCGGCTATGCTCCGCTCCATGGAATACTAAAAACGTTGTACCGAGCTGGCGAATTCGACGTAATCGCTGAAACTCTTTCGTGCCAACTAGATCCCAAATCACTTGATCCCGTACATGCACATAGCGATGCACTGGATCCTTGAATACTTTTTCCTCTTGTAATTTAGCTTTTGCATAATGTGTCAATTGTACAGCACCCCCGTTTCTTATTTGTTCTATTATATGCGATAAATATAGGACTAGCATACATATTTCCTTTTAATTATAGAGACTATCAACCTAACTCGCTGTATTCTCGTCTTAATTTAGGATTCTATTGACCTAATTCCCATGCGACGGATAGCTTTCTGTCACTTCGATGATTTTATCCGTCGCTTCGACTCTTCTTTCCGTCACTCCGATGATTCTATCCGTCGCTTCGACTCTTCTTTCCGTCACCTCGATGGCTTTCCGTCGCTCTGGCTCTTCTTTCCATCACTCGGATGATTCTATCCGTCGCTTCGACTCTTCTTTCCGTCACTCCGATGATTCTATCCGTCGCTTCGACTCTTCTTTCCGTCACTCCAATGATTATATCCGTCGCTTTGACTCTTCTTTCCGTCACCTCGATGGCTTTCCGTCGCTCTGGCTCTTCTTTCCGTCACTCCGATGATTCTATCCGTCGCTCTGACTCTTCTTTCCGTCACCTCGATGGCTTTCCGTCGCTCTGACTCTTCTTTCCGTCACTCCGATGGTTCTATCCGTCCTCTGACTCTTCTTTCCGTCACTTTGATGATTATATCCGTCGCTCTGGCTCTTTTTTCCGTCACTTTGATGATTCTATCCGTCGCTTCGACTCTTCTTTCCGTCACTCCGCAGGTTCTATCCGTCGCTCTGACTCTTTTTTCCGTCACCTAGATGGTTCTATCCGTTGCTTTGACTCTTCTTTCCGTCACCTCGATGGCTTTCCGTCGCTCTGGCTCTTCTTTCCGTCACTCCGATGATTCTATCCGTCGCTTCGACTCTTCTTTCCGTCACTCCGATGGTTCTATCCGTCGCTCTGACTCTTCTTTCCGTCACTCTGACTCTTCTTTCCGTCACTCCGATGATTCTATCCGTCGCTTCGACTCTTCTTTCCGTCACTCCGATGATTCTATCCATCGCTTCGACTCTTCTTTCCGTCACCTCGATGATTCTATCCGTCGCTCTGACTCTTCTTTCCGTCACTCCAATGATTCTATCCGTCGCTTTGATTCTTCTTTCCGTCACCTCGATGATTCTATCCGTCGCTCTGACTCTTCTATCCATCGCTTCAACCATTCTATCCTTCACTCTAATTCTTCTATGAGTAAATATTAATAACGCAAAAAAAAACAAAAACTATCTCCAACTAGACTAGTGAAGATAGCGTTTTGTTTTACTTATTTTTTTAACTTTGCTAAAACCTTTTCCATTAGTTCTTCTTCCGTTAATGCAGCAACAGGACGGCTATTTACAAAGGTAAATGTTTTTTTACGTCCTGGGCCACAATAGGAATGACAGCCAATTTCGATGGTTGCATCAGGATCGATTTCCTTTAATTTTGGAATTAACGTTTTTAAGTTAACGGCCTGACATTCATCGCAAACTTTGAATTCGTTTGCCATTTTGTCAACAACCCTTTCTATATAGTATTTTTGTAACTTCTTTTAGCTGAAAGTCTCCCACCTCTATGGGTGTTGAAATGAATGCGTTTTTAAATCTCTTTTCAGAGCGGGTATCCAATCATCCACTGAAAGAAGTTAAAGCCTCCGGCGGATGTCACGGAATCAGAATGGAGTTAATAAAGGATGTTAGCCTAAAATCATCGCATCCATGCGATAACAGCTAACTGACCTGCATCCCGCAGGCCTAAGCACAATGCCGATTCCGGACGCAATTATGCCGAGGCAAAATTGATTCAAAAAGTCGTTTCTATGGAACGTATGACTTTCACATATTTAAGTATGTAGCATACGTACAAACCTACATCGGGTATTGTATCGCACTTTTCCCCTTGTATTCAAGCATAATTCCTTTCACATAGATGAATAAAAGGTTAAAAGATTGGTCATGCTAGTTGTAAATAAAAGTTCCAAATAAAGGTGGGAGGATTTAAATATGAGTAAAATAAGACAAGATGCTTGGTTAGAAGAAAACGATCAATTATTAGCAGAGGCGGTAATTCGCCATGTGACGGAAGGTAGTACACAATTAAATGCCTTTGAAGAAGCAGGTGATGCTTTAAATCGTACTGCTGCTGCATGTGGTTTTCGTTGGAATGCTGTTGTTCGTAAAGAATACGAGGAACAATTATCAGAAGCGAAAAAAGAACGAAAAGAAAGAATGCGAGTATTAGGAGCTCCTGCAAGACGCCGTGCTACTAGTATGTTTACAGTCAATAGTAGTGCCGCAGAGGGCAAATCAATTCCTTTATCTGCATTAAATCTTGATATTGTTATAGCCTATTTACTACGTTTACAACACTCTGGTGAAATAGGTAATGAGTCTTCAAAATGGAGACAACTAGTACACGTAACATCTGAGAAAAATAAAAAACTAGAGAAAACAATTACACAACTAGAAGAGGAAAATAGAGCTATTCGAAAAGATTACGAGCAATTTGTTCAAATTATGAACCGTGCTAGACGACTAGTAACACTAGATGAAGAGGAAGAACGAATTGCACCTGTTTTCAAAATGGAGAAAAACGGAAATCTTGTTGCAAGTAGCCCTTATACACAAGAAAATGGCGATGCGCTTAATTAGCAGCATCGCTTTTTTCTTTGAAACAATCTATCTCGCGTAGTATCCTCACTGATTAAAGTTTAACTTCACTTTTGTTCAAGCATTTTCTTATTACGTTCTAAAACACGTTGTAAATAAAACGCATATAGTGTTAATTCTTCATCATGAAAAGATTCAACTCGAATTTCTTCAGCCATATTGTGAAGAAGCTGCTGTAAACGGATCCCAACGGCTTCCACTGTTAATGATGCATCAATTAGTTCGGATAATGAGGCCATCACATCAGGGACAATGTTAGGATACGTAAATTTTGTTTCCTCTCCTCTTAGACTTTCATTATAAAAGTCACGAATGAGTGCAGCTCGATCTGAACCGCTTCCTTCTATACATAAATATATTTGCACTGCTACCCCTTGACGTAAACGTCTCTGAGAAATCCCAGCAAATTTCTTTCCTTCAATACTTAAATCATAGGAACCTGGGCAATAGGATCCTACAATTTCATAGGCTTCAATTTTATCCGCTACTTCCGGGAACAATCCTTTTACTAGGGCTACCATTACATCATAGCCATCATTAATGCTTAGCGCTTCTGTTTGCTCAGATAAAACAATTGAAATATTTAAAACACCTTCATCAAGCACAACTGCTAATCCGCCTGAATTTCGTACAATAGGATGATAGCCACGTTCTTTGAGTAAGTCCATGCCTTGCTGCACATATGGTAAACGGTGATCCTGAATACCAAGCACAACAGATGCATCATGTACCCATGTACGAATAGTTGGTGGAGAGGCTAATTGCCCAACTAACTGACATAAAGTATCGTCGGTCGCGAAGGATTCAAGTGGCGATCTTTGCTTCGCGCTAATGGATTGATCGTAAAAACGCCAAATCGGCTGTTGTAAAATACTTTTCATGATTGGAGCTCCTCTATTTACATCTATTCTCTTTAGAATACATTATCTATGGAAGGTGTCAAATTCGTGAAATACAATCATGAACTTAGGGATTTTGTACAAACTATGATAAACTGAAAATTGAATGGTATTCACTTATAAAGGAGTGTTTTTAATAATGAATGAAGCAGCAATTACTTTAGATGGTTGGTACGCTTTACATGATTTCCGCTCAATCGACTGGGCTTCATGGAAACTAGTTTCCGCTGAGGAACGCCAAGCAGCAGTAGAAGAATTCATTGCGTATTTAGAAAAATTAAACGAGGCTGATATAGCTAAAACAGGTGCCCATGCATTCTACGCAATTGTTGGTCAAAAAGCTGACTTTATGATTATGACATTACGCGAAACAATGGAAGAGCTACAAGAGCTTGAAGCTGAATTCAATAAATTGGCGATTGCTGATTTTACAATTCCTACATATTCATATGTATCTGTTGTTGAGCTTTCTAACTATTTAGCAGGTGATTCAGACGAAGATCCTTACCAAAACCCACACGTGCGAGCTCGTCTATATCCTGAACTTCCACGTGCTAAGCATGTATGCTTCTATCCAATGGATAAGCGTCGTCAAGGCAATGACAACTGGTATATGCTTTCAATGGATGAACGCAAATCTCTAATGCGTTCTCACGGTATGATTGGTCGCGGCTATGCTGGTAAAGTTAAACAAATCATTACTGGTTCTGTTGGCTTCGACGATCACGAATGGGGCGTAACACTATTCGCAGATGACGTATTACAATTCAAAAAATTAGTATATGAAATGCGTTTTGATGAAGTTTCAGCTCGCTACGGTGAGTTCGGTGCATTCTTCGTTGGTAACCTTCTTGATAACGAAAAACTAGTGAAATTCTTAACTGTCTAAAACGCTTTTAAATATCAATTTCGCCTCGGCGTAATTGCGTCCGGAGGCTTTGGGCCAACAAATGTTTTTTGCGCGAAAGCGTAGTGCTAACGTAGCGTCAGCGGCAGATGTTTTTTGCGCGAAAGCGAAGCGTCAGCGGCACGAGGTTGGTCCTCAGGGGTTTTACAGGATGTGAAGTTTTTAGCCTGAGTTCCTCTATTTCAGTAGATGCTTGGAAAAGGAACCACATCGGCTTTCATCCCACTGACTTCATGAGGTGAAAGTCTTCTGCTGAATAATGAAGATAAAAATGCGAGTCCATTGTAGCGGACTCGCATTTTTTAATATTCATTTTCTTCGCTGTTCTCTGATTCCAATATTAAAATAATTGTATGAATAAAAAAACCAGCTAGAATCATAAGGAAAACTAAATACCAATTATATGGTTGATGATAGTATTCTGCTATACCAATTGCCATGAATGCACTTATGATAATTGCTACAAATGTACCAAAAGTCTGCATTGTAACACTCCTTCATGAAAGCAAAAAATAATTTTCCACTTTAGTATGTCACAGTTTATTTTTAATATACTTGCAAAACATTAGATTTTATCTTCTTATTCAAAAAAATTTAACAAAAAAATAAGAAAGTGTCATCCACTGCGATGACACTTTCTTATTTTTTCATACCTTAAGACCTTTCATCCTTAACCTTCAAAATTAATATTATCGTATTAATGAAAAATCCTATTACGATTATTAATATAAATAGGTACCAATGGAGTGGCTGTCCGTAAACACTCCCTACTAAAAATGCCAGCACCGCACTTAACAAAATACCTACCCAAACACCAATCTCCATACCTTTTCACCTCACATGTATTCACTACACATGCAATTTCTTTCTCATGTTCCCCATTATATTTTCTATTCTCTCTTTATCCATCTTTATAAAATTTAGGCTGATCACCATAACGTGGGGTTGATTTCCGTTCTGGCCAGGAGGTTTCCTCGGAGCGTAAGGGTAAAAAATGTTTTCTCTGAGAGCGTAGCAGCAGCTGCGCTCTAGGATCTCGGGCCAACAGATGTCTTTTGCGCGAAAGCGAAGCGTCAGCGGCACCGAAGTTGGTCACGAAGGCTTTATCACAGGACGTGATGGTTTTAGCCCTCGTTCCTCTATTGCTGATTCACAAGGAGTCACCCAACCCCACTCGATTTACATGGCATATGTTTGGTGTTGAAAAAATTTTTTAAAAGCCGTTCCTCTTTTACAGACTACTCGTTATTACTAATATATGCTTAGCATTTTTTAATTGTGAATTTCTTTCATTAAAATTGAACATGTCTACAATACCATCATGCATATACTGTCTGCGAGGAGGAGTGAAAATCGCCGTTATAAAGACAAATGATGCACAAACAGCCATGCTTGCAAGGCTTATGCGCTCTGAGGCAGAAGGTGAAGGAATTTTAGGTTGCTAATGGTCAGCAATGTTGGCGTCAATCGTGTACGAGCCGATTGTTTAGATTTTACGGATGTTCGTACAATTGAACAAATGCTTTTTCAGCGTTCTGGGGCCTTTGAAGCGACACAAAAAAGCTATTTTTATCAACGAGCACGTGACCAAAGCCTTCGATTAGAGAAGAGAGCTATTCAAGGCGAAAGATTCCATTCGGCGACTTGTTCGCTATGGTTTTTCAGACCTGAGGGAGATTGTCCAGCACAATGGTATAGTCAGTGGAACACGGGAAGATTCAAAGCACATTGCTTCTTCTCGCCAACCGAAGAAGATTGTCCTCAAATCTAAAAGAAAGAAGGTTGATAACTTATGATGCCTTATTATTGGACACCGACAACGCAACAACAAATGCCTCCACAGGTAATGCCTCCACAGACGACTGGAGCACGACCACCTGGACGGGAGCAATCGTATATTGAAAATATTTTTCGTTTGAATCGCGGAAAGCCTGGTACTTTCCATTTTTCCTTCGAGCATGCAGTTGAGCCAGGAAAAAACACGAAAATAGTGCGAGGCGTTGTAGAAGCTGCTGGTCGAGACCATGTTATTTTACGGGAACTCAAATCGAATCATCGTTTCCTATTCCCAATGATTTACTTTGATTTTGCTGAATATGATGAAGAAATGGCTTATTTTAACCAAAATCCATAATTGAAGTGACTTTTCAAAAGTCTTCTAATTCATATTTTCTTATATGGTAAAATTCCACTCCTCTAAATGCGAGAGTAAGAAAAGAGCAAAATCAATGAGTAGCGTTGCATTGCAAGTTTCGCTAGACTCCAAATTGGGTTTCGTATCCTTGTTTGCGTCATAAATGTTTTTCGAATGAAAAAGAGGAATCTACTTGGATATTTGCCATTAAATCAAAAGAATTGGCATGTTAGGATACCTCCTAGCATGCCAATTTTTATGTAAAGCTCAAGCCTTTGGGAGAGCTTGTTATTAATTTTCTTGTAAAAACTGCAATGTTGCTTTTCCTAATGTTTTGGCAGCAATCAACATTGCACGTTCATCAAAGTCAAAGCGTGCATGATGGTGAGGATATGCCACTTCCCACTCTGGCTTTTTAGCACCTGTGAAGAAAAATGTACCTGGTACATTCTCTAAATAATACGCAAAGTCCTCTCCAATCATAAATGGTGGGCACGTTATAATATTTTCTACTCCTGGTACATCTGCTGCAAGTTGTGCAATAAATTCCGTTTCTTTCACATGGTTGTAAACAGGTGGGTAGCCTCTTGTATAACGATAATCATAGCTTGCACCAAAAGCCAAACAAGTGGCATTCAAAACGGCCTCAAGTTCTTGCTCCAATTGTTTACGTACCTGCTCTTCAAAAGTACGGACTGTTCCAGCTAATACTACCCGTTCGGCAATAACATTGAAAGGATTAATCGCCTCCAAATGACCAATTGTTAAGACGGCTGATTTTAATGGATCAATACGTCGAGATACAATCTGCTGTGCATTGACTACAAACTGTGAAGCAAGAGTAACTGCATCAATAGAATGATGAGGCTCCGCACCGTGACCACCTTTGCCATGAATCGTAATTTCCACTTTATCCGCAGCAGCCATAATTGCTCCATCTCTCACCAATATATCCCCTAACGGTGTTGGTGCCCATAAATGTGTACCGAAAATAACATCTACCCCATCTAGACAGCCATCTTCAATCATAGGCTTTGCCCCACCTGGTGCCATTTCTTCTGCATGCTGATGGATAAATACTACATTGCCTGCAATGTCATCCTTTATTGCATTAAGTGCTTTAGCAAGCCCTAGTAATGTTGCAGTATGACCATCATGTCCACATGCATGCATTTTACCATCTACTTTTGACTTATAAGGGACTTCATTTTCCTCCTGAATTGCCAGTGCATCAAAATCAGCGCGCAACGCCACTGTTTTACCTGGCTTCCCTCCCCGTAGAGTAGCAACAACACCACGTTCACCTACATGCTCACGAACCTCATGTCCGAGCGCACGATGAAAAGCAGCTACATATGCTGGAGTTTCAACTTCCTCAAAGGATACTTCCGGATATTCATGTAGATGACGACGAATCGCTACCATTTCATCATAATTATTATCTAGCAAAGTAAAAAGCTTCTCCATATCACAAAACCTCACTTCCGATTTGTCGAACTTATTTGATAATAATAGTTTACTATAAATCCTTACAAAAACAATAGGAATTAAAACTATCCATTCTATAGAAATTATATTGTTCATTACGAAGAAAAATTCTCTTGATCCGTTACTAGTAGTTTCTAAAAAATAAAAACTCCCTCACACATAGTGCAAAGGAGTAACTTTGTATATTCAACTTTTATCGAGCATGTTTAAGGGCAGAAACTATAATTAGAACCCAGCCAGCTAAAAATAGAACACCACCAATTGGTGTGATGGCACCTAGAACTTTCACGCCGCTGATTGCCAGTACATATAAGCTTCCAGAAAAGAAGACGATACCTAAGTTGAAAAAGATTCCAGCTAAATTTAATTGCTTTACTTCACCTAGTAGTCTTGAGCTCATCAATATGCCAATCACAAGTAAAGCAGTGGCATGAAACATTTGGTACTGAACAGCTGTTTCCCAAATTCCGCGACTATAATCGTCTAGAACCTCTTTTAAAGCATGTGCACCGAATGCACCCAATGCCACTGCTAAAAAGCCGTGGAGTGCACCTGTTACGATAAATTTTTTCATATCATTTTCCCTACCTTTTATCAATTTCGCCTTGGCGTATTGTAGCTGTCGCTTTGCTTTCACCTACAAGAAATTTTTCCACCTGCGCTACACTTTCGAGCAGCAATGGTCCGTATTTTGAATTGTGCTTAGGCCTGCAGATGTCTTTTGCGCGAAAGCGTAGCGGCAGCAGCACCGATGCAGGTCAGTTAGCCGTTTTCGCAGGATGCGAAGATTTAGGCTAACATCCTTGTATTTATTCATGTCAAAATCAGTGACATCCGCCGGAGGCTTTGGGCCAACAAATGTTTTTTGTGGTCACTCAGTCATTGCCACAGGACGTGGCGTTCTTAGACTGGGTTCTTCAATTTCAGTAGGTGTTGAGACACCTACTGAAATTGAACCACATCCGCATTCATCTTGCCACCTTCAGAGGTGGGAGTCTTCGCTAAATGAAGATAATTAAAAGTCAAAAATTGAATCACCATTTGCTCCGTCTTCTTCTTCAATTTTTGCTGTATATAAGCTTGCTTGCTTTGGCTCTGACACTAGCATTTGTGGCACATGTTTTGACTGGGCTTTAGAGATGCCGTCAGATGAGTCTAATACCACATCACATAATGCACGGATTGCTGTTAAGGCTTCACGAATTTGTTGTTCGTCGCCAGTATTTTTGACACCAGATAATTGTTTTTCAAGTTGTTGAATAACGGCTTGATAAGGAATCATTGCATTCTCCCACTTTCTGTTTTTGGCACAAATTTTAGACAGTCTGTGCCAGAGGATTGTTTAACAACAACAGATGGTATTTGCTTCGTTTTAAAGCCATATGCTACACAGGCCCGTGGAGTTTGCGGGTCCCACGTTACTTTAAAATATTGACACTTGAAACAATTTACATTCATCGTTGTCCCTCACTTTCTTCTATTATTAACTGTAACATGAAACGATGAATGCATGTGCATCAATTTCGCCTTGGTGTAATTGTAGCTGTCGCTTCACTTTCGCTACAGAAAAACAATGTTGCTGTCGCTTTGTTTTTGCTACAAAAACATTTCTGAATGAATATAAACGATTTGTGCCAACCTATGTTAGACTCCAATCAATTGGTTGCTCTCCCCATTCCACTAACTGTGTATTGATCTTCGAATATGGTTTACTGCCGAAAAAACCTCTATAAGCACTAAGCGGACTTGGATGTGGCGCTTCTAAAATTAAATGCGGTGTTGAGTATTTGCGAATTAATAGCTTTTTTCGTTGCGCTGGTTTACCCCAAAGTACAAAAATAATAGGTTTATCTCTAGATGCTAATTTATCGATGACAGCATCCGTAAATTGCTCCCATCCTTGTTCTTTATGAGAATTCGCCTGACCTGCTCGAACAGTTAATACAGTGTTTAATAACATTACTCCCTGCTGTGCCCATTTTGTTAATGTTCCGTTTTGAGGGATTGGACAGCCAAGATCATCCTGTAATTCCTTTAGCATATTTCGGAGGCTTGGTGGATGTGGGATTCCCGGCATGACCGAAAAGCTTAATCCATGTGCTTGGTTTGGTCCATGATACGGATCTTGACCTAAAATTACGACCTTTACATCATGATAAGCCGTCGTATAAAATGCATTCATTATGTCATTTATCGGAGGATAAATTGTTTCTGTTGAATATTCATCCGCTACAAATTGACGCAGCTTTGTGTAATATGTCTTTTCTATTTCTTCTGTAAGTATTGCTCGCCAATCATTCGGGAAATCTTCTTTCATCGTAATATAAGCCCCTTTCTCTTCTTACAACGGTACAAAAAAATAATGTTGAATTCAAGTATCCAGTCCAACTATGTCTTGGCATAATTGCGTCTAGAATCGGCTTTGTACTTTGGCCTGAAAGTGTTTTTTGCGCGAAAGCGTAGCGGCAGCGGCAGAACACCCTCTGAAATAGAGGAACTCAGTCTAAGAACGCAGCGTCCCGTGACAATTTATCTGTGCGAAAGCGAAGCGACAGCAACAACAACACACGACTGAGTGACCAACATCATGTTACTGACGCTAAGTTGCACTGCGCTTTCGCACAAAAAACATCTGTTGGCCCAAAGCCTCCGGCGGATGTCACAGAATCAAGAAGTTAAACTGGCCCTCTAAAAATATCTAATTCTGACTATTTTTATAGCATCAGAATAGGACTATACTAGATGGTAATTTTAAAACTTTTATCTATAAAGGAGATATTCCACATGGCTCTTAAGAAAACCTTAACGATCGCTGGTTCAGATACATCAGGTGGCGCAGGTATGCAAGCTGATCTTAAAACATTTCAGGAACACGGCACATATGGCATGGTAGCATTAACAGTTGTCGTAACAATGGATCCAAACGGTTGGACTCATAACGTAACGCCATTACCTACAGAGCTTTTGCAAAAACAAATTGATACTGCTCTTTCAACAGGCATTGACGCCGTAAAGACTGGTATGCTATCAACGGAAGAAATTATTCGTATCGCAGGTGATGCTATCGCAAAATCTGGTACGACAAATGTTGTCATTGATCCTGTAATGGTATGTAAGGGAGAAGATGAAGTATTGAACCCTGGCAATACGGATGCAATGATTCAACATCTTTTACCATTAGCTGCAGTTACAACACCTAACTTGTTTGAGGCTGGGCAATTAGCTGGAACTGGAACACCAAAAACTATCGAGGAAATGAAAATAGCAGCTCGTAAAATTCACGACCTTGGTGCTAAAGCTGTTGTGATTAAAGGTGGAAAAGCGTTAGCTACTGAAAAAGCAACTGACTTATTCTTCGACGGTGTAAAATTCTACTTATTAGAATCTGAAAAAGTCGCTTCTACTTATAATCATGGGGCTGGCTGTACATTTGCTGCTTCAGTAACAGCAAACCTTGCAAACGGTCTTTCAGTACAAGAGGCTGTAATTGAAGCAAAAGAATTTGTTTCAGCAGCAATCGCTCACGGTTGGGCATTGAATGACTATGTAGGACCAGTTATGCACGGTGCAAAATCTCGTTTTGGCGCACCACAAGTAACAGTAACAGAAATTTAAATATGAAGAGGCATCTGATTAGTTTCAGATGCCTCATTTACATATAGTAGTTCTCAATCATTTCGAGCAATCCCATGGATCGTTCATCGAAATGAATTGAGCCAATGCCTTACTTTCCTTTTTACGCTCTGCACGCACCTTTGCTCGTTCAGATGCAGTTTCATGTAGCTTTGTCTCCTCTACTGTTTCTGGAATGACAAATGGAACTGGGGTTGGTTTATTATTTTCATCTAATGCAACAAAAGTTAATAACGCTGTTGCCGCTACCTTACGTTCTCCCGTTTTCAAATTCTCTGAAATGACCTTTACGAAAACTTCCATTGAAGATGTCCCTGTCCACGTTACATAAGATTCGAAATAGACAGAATCGGTCGGGCGTATTGGATGCAGGAAGTCTACAGAATCCGTTGAGGCCGTCACACAATCTCTACGACTATGTTTAGCAGCGGAAATTGAAGCTACTAGATCGATGTCACTCATTAACCGACCGCCAAACAGTGTATTATGATTATTAATATCATTCGGAAAAACTCGACTTGTACGCATAACTCTAGATTCTTTACAATATTTAAAGTCTTTGTTCACATCCATTCCCCCTAAAACAACTGTTTATTTCTACATATTGATTTATTTTTCCATGAAAATCAATTTAAATACCAGAAAGTTATGAATATTTTTTCGGCAGAGGTTTAAGGTTTATTTCTTCAAATGCTCAGGACAAGATACACTACTACTTCATATGTCATATATTAGCTTTATATGGGAGGGAGAAAAATGGCAAGACGTAGACAACAACAAGATCCAGCAGCTCCAAATACACAAGCAAGTTTCCTAGGTGGTCAAGAAGCAAGTCTCCTAGGTGAAGACACAGGTGTCCAAGGTGGAAATATAACCTCTACGAAAGTAGAAATAATATCTTCAATGGTTTTGACAATAGGGTATTCATTAGCAACCCTCTCCAACATTTTAGCATTGCAGGAAGAAGAGGCAATGGAACAATCAAGATCATCAGACGCGCAAAATCAAAATGTACTTTTTAGACAAATGCATAGGCATCTATCACATCTCAACAATCGTCTAGATTCCATTGAACGAAAAATGAACCGATATTAATAAATACATACCCAAAAATACCGCTAATTATAAAAAGCCGCGATTCTCCGTCATAAAAGAGAATCGCGGCTTTTTACCATACTATGATAATGAGCTTTCAGTCTTCTTCCCTAATTACAGCTATACATATCAATGTTGAAGGAACGTCATCTATTGTACCAAGATAGAATTCGTATTACCTAGTTTAAAATTCCCTTCAACATTATGCGCTGCCTTTCCGTCAGTTAAGGAAGAAATCATGTTCAGTATCTTTTCATTTGTGAAACCGTATACAAAACAAAACGACACATTTTGTACAAAATTGCTTTCACACTCATTATATTGATATATTTCTATATTTTTTTCAAGAATATTGCTTAAAAATCTTCATAGATTAATAAATGCAATCAAGAATGCGTTCGGAGACTTTAGATCAGCGGATTTTTTTGCGAAAGCGGAGCGCAGCCACAACATAGTTTCATCTAGGCGTTTCACAGGATAAGAAGTTCTTAGCCTGAGTTTTAGTGGATGTTTGAGGCCCGCTGAAAAAAGTTGAACAAGCCCTAGAGACTCCTTTAAGGGGAAGTTTATTGATGATGTTGTGCTACATAGGCATTCAATTTCCCTTTGTGAATTATTTTTACTATACTTAAAGGAGAAATAATCGAGAGGAGTGTTAAGATGCAAGAAGTAGAAGTAAAGACGTTGCAGGAATTATTGAATTCTTTCGCCAACAAAGACGTTTATATTCATCTTGAGACGACGAACGGTTCTTATGCAGCACACTATGATGAGAAATTTTTCAATGCAGGTGCTTTTATTCGCAATGCTAAAATCAACTATGAGCTTGCTAAAGTGGTTGATGATTCACCCCATCGTGTTGGATTAAAAATGGCACATGGCTGGGTTTATGCTCAAGGCATCACACATTTTGAATTAGATGATTTAGGCCGTTTATTAATGGCTGGACTAGACTACTCAGGTAAATTGGCGATTGCACTCGAAATTAGCGAAACGCCATTTTCTTATTAAGGGGGACGACTTTTTGAATTTACAACCACAACGTCATATTTTAATTGTTTACCCTCACCCAGATGATGAGGCTTTTTCAGTTGCCGGAACAATTGCCTATTATACAAAGAAGATGAATACACCTGTTACATATGCCTGTTTAACTTTAGGTGAAATGGGTCGTAATTTAGGAAATCCACCTTTTGCAACACGTGAATCTTTGCCAGAAATTCGACGTAAGGAGCTTGTTGCGGCAGCAGAGGCTATGGGAATACAAGATTTACGTATGCTTGGTTTCCGTGATAAAACAATTGAATTTGAAGATGATGAAAAAATGGTAAAGCTTGTTGAAGGTTTAATAGAAGAATTAATGCCTTCTCTTATTTTTACATTCTTACCTGGTTTCGCAGTGCATCCTGACCATGAGGCAACAGCTCGTGCCGTAGTAGAAGCTGTTCGTCGTATGCCAAAAGCTGCACGTCCACAAGTATTAGGTTGTGCCTTCGCAAATGATACAATTGAAAAAAATGGTGAGCCACATGTCGTCAACGATATCCGTGAAATGAAGATGGATAAAATTGAAGCATTAAAAGCACATGCATCCCAAACTGCTTGGATGATGCAAGAAACAGAAAAACGTGTCGATAACGGTGAGCCAATGAGTGAAAGCTGGCTTAATATTGAAAAATTCTATATTATCAATCCTGATCAATATGTAAAATAACAATAAATGCTTTTACAACAACAAAACGGTTCTGTCCTCTTTCTTCATTGAGAACAGAACCGTTTTATATTATGCGACCCTCATCTTTTTTAAAAAATGAATAATGAAAGTTATAGAGAAAATAATAATTAACACAACAAAAAACATATAATGTGGAACGTGAATACCGATTACGCTCGCTAACATTTTCAGTGCAATAATTCCAATAATAATAAATGCTGTCGCCTCTAATTCAGGTATTTTTTCAATAATGATTAAAAATAAACCTGCAATAGTTCTCATCATTAAAATACCTAACATTCCCCCGATTAGTAATATCCAAATTTGATTGGATATCGCAAAAGCGGCAAAAATTGCGTCAATCGAAAAGGCAATATCCATCAGTTCAACAGAAATTACCGTAGCCCAAAATGTTCCAAAAAGACGAACCAACAACCCTGTTTTTTTCATCTCCTTGGCACTATCTGCTTCCCCAATCTGTAAGAAATGAGCGACACATAGCCAACCTAAATACAAGGCTCCTAGTAATTTAATAAACCAAAATTCTACCAAATAAACACCTATCCCAATAAATAAAAATCGGAAAAAATAGGCCCCCAACATACCGTACATTAATGCTCGTTTGCGTTGCTTGTTTGGCAAATGCTTCACTAGTACCGCCAATACAAGTGCGTTGTCTGCCGAAAGTAAACCTTCTATTATAATTAGTGTTGATATTAACCCCCAAGATACAGGGTCAGATAAGATCTCTTTCCACATTTCCCAATTAAAAAATTGCATGTATGTAGATAGAATTCCTTGAATGATTTCCAATTACATACCCTCCTACTTGTCCTAAGGTATTCTAGTATATGCTTGACCATTTTCGTTATGAGGAAATGTGTGCATCCTTTATTTCTACAAAAAATTCTCGAAGAAATTTAATTATTCTCCTTTTTGTAGGTACATATATAAAATAGACACCGAAAATTTAGAATTTACTAAAAATTAATAACAAAATGCTTATAATATGTGCTATCATAGATAAATGTTTTATACGGATAACGGAGGATGAATATTATGGAAGCTGCTGACACTAGAACTGTGCAAGTAGAAAATATCTTGATTGCACATCATTTCTTAAAAGACGTAGTGGTGCACACGCCGCTACAAAAAAATGACTATTTATCCGAGAAATACGGAGCTAATATTTATTTTAAACGCGAAGATTTACAGCACGTACGCTCATTTAAACTTCGTGGTGCCTATTATAAGATTAAAAAAATTGAAGAAGAGGCTCGTAAATCTGGCGTTGTTTGCGCAAGCGCAGGCAATCATGCCCAAGGTGTTGCCTATGCCTGTGCACAATTGAAAATTCAAGCAAGTATTTTTATGCCTCAAACAACACCTAAGCAAAAAATTGACCAAGTGCGTATGTTTGGTCGTGATTATGTAGAAATTATTTTAGCAGGTGATACCTTTGATGATGCTGCAGAAAGTGCATTTGCTTACTGTGATGAACACGAGAAAATCTTTATTCACCCATTTGATGATTTTGATGTCATTGCTGGACAAGGAACGGTCGCAGTTGAAATTATGAATGACATGGAGGAACCGATTGATTACGTGTTTGGTAGTATTGGTGGCGGTGGCTTAATGTCAGGTGTTTCTGCCTATGTGAAAAACCTCTCCCCTAATAGTAAAATTATCGGTGTAGAGCCTGCTGGGGCGGGCAGTATGAAGGCTGCATTTGCAGAAGGCGGTGCAGTGGCACTTGATTGGATCGACAAATTCGTAGATGGTGCTGCCGTAAAGTGCGTCGGTAATCACACATATGATGTTTGTCGTCGCTACTTAGATGACATCGTACTAGTACCAGAAGGAAAAGTATGTACAACAATTTTAGATCTTTACAATAAACACGCCATTATCGCAGAGCCTGCAGGAGCATTATCAGTAGCAGCACTCGACTCTTATAAAGAGGAGATTAAAGGTAAATCAGTCGTTATCATCATTAGTGGTGGTAATAATGACATCGGCCGTATGCAGGAGATTAAAGAGAAATCTTTAATTCACGAAGGATTACTATACTACTTCATCGTTAACTTCCCACAGCGTGCAGGCGCGCTTCGCCAATTCCTAACAAGCGTTCTAGGACCAAATGATGACATTACAACCTTCGAATACACAAAGAAAAACAACAAAGAAAGTGGTCCTGCCTTAGTCGGTATCGAGCTTGGCAATCGCGAAGATTACGAAGGATTACTAGCACGTATGAGTGAATTCGGCTTCAAATACAAAGAAGTAAACAACGACATTCAACTATTTGGCTTACTAGTCTAATATAAAGGGTCACACTTGCTATGTAAGTGTGGCTTTTTTAGGTTTATCGGGGTACTTTTGATTGCTTATCTACCAACTTTTTATGTTTATCGACCAACTTTTTTAGTTTATCTACCAACTTTTTCGATTTATCGACTAACTTTTTAAATTTATCACCTAACTTTCAAAAAATATCGACATGCGACACTATCTGACCGCACTGATAGTTTCGTCGCTTATATTTAATCTAATAGTTTAGCAGGAATTACATAATTTCTATTCTTTTTTCCACCACTCACTTTAAGCTTTAACTTTTTCAATAAATAATAAGCTACCCTCTCTGAGTCTATATCAAAAAAATTACGAAATTGAGCATTGGAAATATTGTTTCCCATCATTAACTGATAATCTTGTAATGCTACTAGCATCGATTTATTATCTGTCCGTTGACAATTGCTACAACGCCATTTCCCAAAGGAATACTGTAAAGCATACTGATACTCACACTGCCAGCATAGTGCCCCTTTTCTTAGTTCACCCCAGTCAATATCTGGTAGCCATTGCGTTGGTTCATGCTTCTTTAAGATGTGTTCAGCGATATGCTTCAAATCTTTTTCACTTATACAGATTTCTGAATGTCGTAAAAACAGCTGTTCTACCTTTTCTGCCAGACCACTCACATGAATAATCGGTTGCGCTGACAAACTTGGCGTCATAATCATTTTCGGATTTGCAGAGACAATCATATATACAATCGGTATATGGTAGCCCGCTTTTTGAAAAATCTGACGCATAAATCTGGCATGCCGCTTCACTTGATCAAAGGGATTTCTAAAGCCATCTACTTTGCCATCAGAAGTAATTCGAACAAATTGATGATTATCTTCCATATATTCGACACTGCCCACGATATTTTTAATTTCCACTATTAAAACAAAATTTCTCGACATATATAATGTATCCATTTGATGTATTGCTCCACCTTCAGCTTTAAGCTGTACATCATGCAATAAATAATGCCTTTGCTCCAAATAGATTTCCTGCCATTCCTGATCTACTCTTTGCTCACCTGCATACCCTGCTCTTGTTCTATTTAGCATTTCTTGAAAGTAAGTAGACTTTGGGTGAGATTTCGGCAACCTCCTTTCAATCATTTCTAATGTGATTTGCTTCGATGAGACTTCCCGTTTTTTCAGCAGCATATTTTCACCTCCTTTAGCTAGATTATAATGCACTTTATCGTAAGAGTTTGCTTGTTTATCGAGAACTTTTGATTGTTTATCGACCAACTTTTTCGATTTATCTACCAACTTTTTTAATTTATCACCCAACTTCTAAAAAATATCGACATCTAGCAGAAAAACGCCCATACCTATGTATGAGCGCTTCGTTATCATTATCCTAGTAACGCACGGTCTGAGTTCATTTTCTCTCCGCGGATACGTTCGAACTCTGCCATCAAATCTGGGATGGTTAGTTCATGCTTGCGATCCTCGCCAACCTCTAAAATGATTTGACCTTTATCCATCATAATCAGTCGATTTCCTAAGTCTAATGCTTGTTGCATATTGTGCGTAACCATCAATGTCGTTAAGTTATCTTTCTCGACTAAGTATTTTGTAATACGAGTGATTAACTCTGCACGAGATGGGTCAAGTGCCGCCGTATGCTCGTCTAGCAATAAAATCGAAGGCTTCGTAAATGTTGCCATTAAAAGAGACAAAGCTTGACGCTCCCCTCCCGAAAGTAATCCAACTTTTGCAGTTAGGCGATTTTCCAGATTTAAGCCCAACATCTCCAACGATTCCTTGAAAAATTCTCGACGTTTTTTATCAACACCGAAGCGCATACCTCTACTTTTATTACGTGAGTAAGCTAATGCTAAATTTTCTTCAATCGTCATTGTTGGTGCTGTGCCAGCCATCGGATCTTGGAATACTCGACCGATATAGTGAGAACGCTTATATTCTGGCAAAGCAGTAACCTCATTCCCATCAATTGAAACTGTGCCAAAGTCTGGCGTTAATGCACCAGAAATCATATTCATCATAGTCGATTTACCAGCACCATTACTACCGATAATTGTAACGAAATCCCCTGGCTTTAAGTGCAAATTAATTTCTGCAAGTGCAATTTTTTCATCAGGCGTACCTTCATTAAAAATCTTATTTATGCCGTTTAATTTAAGCAAGGCCCTTCCCTCCCTGCTCAACCGTCTTTACTCGTGTCCTCTCTGCCGCGCGCTTCACCTTACGTTTGCGTTCCTTACTCTTATTAATAAATTGAGGTAAAATCAACGCTATAATAACAATGATAGCCGTTATTAATTTCATATCTCCTGAATCAAGGAAATCTACTCGTAATGCTAATGCTAAAATAATACGGTAAATGATCGCTCCCGCAATGACAGCGAAAGTAGTGCGCATAATCGTTTTTGTACCGAAAATTGCTTCGCCGATAATAACAGAGGCAAGACCGATCACAATCATCCCAATTCCCATACTGACATCTGAGAACTTCGAATATTGTGCGATTAAAGCGCCAGAAAATGCAACAAGTGCATTAGAAAGTCCTAGCCCTAGAATTATAAGTGTATCTGTATTTGCCGAGAAGCTACGAATCATGCGTTTATTATCGCCAGTTGCTCGAATAGCCAATCCAACCTCTGTTTTTAAGAACCAGTCTGCAATGAACTTAATTAAAATCGTGATGATCAATACTACGATTATCGTACTCCATGTTGAAGGTAGATGCTGAACGCCGAAGCCTTTTAATAGGTTATTTAAAGCAGCATCGATTCCTAAATCACTCCAAAACGCTTGAAACTTTGAAAATAAAGTCTCTGAATTTAATAGCGGAATATTCGGTCGACCTATCGTATTTTCTGCAGTTGATCCCATAATACGTAGGTTAATAGAATACAAAGCAATCATCATTAAAATCCCCGATAATAGAGGATTTATTTTCCCTTTTGTGTGAAGAATTCCTGTCATACATCCAGCAATAAATCCAGCAACAATTGCCACTAAAGTCGCTAAGATTGGGTGGTAGCCAAGCAGAATCATCGTCGCTGCTGTAGCTGCCCCTGTTACAAAGCTTCCATCAACCGTTAAATCCGGAAAATCTAACACGCGGAATGTTAAATACACACCAAGTGCCATAATTGCATAGATGATTCCTTGCTCCATCGCGCCAAATATTGCTAAAAACATAGTTGAATCATCTCCTAATAATTTCTTTTACTAATTTTTTATTGAAAATTCTTTCCTTGAGCTCCATTCCTTTAAATGGAGCTTAAAACTTATAAAGTCCTTCGTACATAATAGAATTGATTATTTTAAGGTTTTAGCGCGACGGCCTATGATAAATTCTTGCCCAACATCTGTGTGCCAAAATGAAACTCAGTGCTATAATGACTCATCACCAAAAGTTGGAGACGATATTTATTAAAAAGTAGATAGGTTGATTGGAGTGGAGACTGGGCGACTCCTTGGGAATCAGCACAGCTACAAAGCGCCCAGTCGGAACGGAAATCAACCCTTACGTTATGATAATGAGCAAGATTTAATAGGAATTCACATAAATCCTCTACCAACACAAAACACTTAAAAGTAGATAAAGCGGGGGCAGTTTTAGTTCTCCCCCGCTTCGCTCCATAAGATGATCATGTCAGGTCATTACTTTTCTAACAGCTCTGCACCCCAAGAATCTTTAATTTCGATTCCTAAATCATCCGCTACTTTTTTATTAATTAATAGTTTTAGCTTTTGTGGGTATTGGGCCGGTATATCAGCAGGTGTTGCTTCACCTTTTAGAATCTTCACAGCCATTTGCCCCGCTTCATAACCGATGTCATAATATTCAAAACCATATGCCGCTAAGCCACCACGCGCAACAGAGTCAAGCTCTCCTACGACTAATGGTAATTTATTAGAATTTGCTACATCAATTACAGACTCAAGAGCCGAAACTACTGTATTATCAGTAATGATATAGAATGCATCTGCTTTACCGATTAATGATTCAGCAACTTGTTTTACTTCCGCAGAAGTTGCAGCAGATGCCTCAACTACTGTTAGGCCTTGCTCACCCATAACTTTTTTCACTTCTTTTATTTGTGCTACTGAGTTTTGCTCGCCAGCGTTGTAAACCATACCTACTTTTTTCGCACCTAATTCCTTTAAGAATGCTACTGTTTTCGAAATAGTATCAGGATGTAAATCGATCGTTCCTGTTACATTTTTCCCTGGCTTCTCCATAGATTCAATGAGCTCTGCGCCAACAGCATCCGTTACAGAAGTGAAGACGATTGGAATATCACTAGTAGCTGTCGCCGCTGCTTGTGCAGATGGCGTAGAGTTAGCAAAGATTAAATCTACGTTGGCACTTACTAGATTGTTTGCAATCGTCGTGTTAAGGCTGTTATCTCCTTGTGCTAATTGTGAATCGTACTCAACTTTTAATCCTGAATCTTCAATTGCTTTTTTAAAGCCATCCGTTGCAGCATTTAAAGATGGATGCTCAACTATTTGAGTAATCCCAATCTTATATGTTTTGTCATCTGCATTGCCGCCTTCACTTGCATTATTCGTTTCGTTCCCTTTGGAATCTGACGAACTAGAGCCACTGCTACCACAAGCAGCAAGCATTAAAACTAACCCAAATAACAGGAACGAAAGCTTTTTTAAATTGCTTTTCACAAATAATCCCCCCGACTATTATCTCTGATATTTATCGCACTTTATCCAAACAAAGTGTGAATGTATCGCTATATTATCGTTATTATCAAGGTTCGTCAACAACATTATGAATGTTCTGACTTTTATATTCAGTGAAATATTTTATCTTTTCGCTCAATTTGTCGCTTTAAACCGCTAAACTACGCTGTTTTTAAAATTGATTTCTTTTTTTAACATAACAAAAATTTTTTTGACAATTTAACGAAGTTATTTTTCTGTCATGTAATTTTTTCTGTAATTTATGTAAAAATCCAAAAACCTGACATTCCCCATAAGAAATGTCAGGCCTTTATAACAGTATTTGCTTTTACTTCTTCAAGATCTCTAATAACCAACCACTTTGAGGTAACAGGATATCCGGGAAGCATACGTGCGTTTGAGCAACACCTTGAATGGCTAAATATAGACAACCTGCGAGTACTTTAGAATCATCAGCTCGTATTATTCCCTTTATGTTTTTAGTCTCCTTTTTTGCATTTAATGCATATGATGCAAATGAGACAGTGCTGTTCCCAAAAAGGAGGAATACCATGAATAATGATGAAAGGAATTTAAATCATCAACCTTCTTATTCAAAAGAGAAACAAAATGCAAAAACAGGAGATATTGACACAATCATTTCTAATCTTTGTGACAGTCTATTCGAATTCGCTCTAGATTTTGCCTTAAATGCCTTAGAATATACAAAAGACTTAGATGAAGAACTAGAATATACGGATGAATTTAAAAAGCAACTGGACGATTTAATTGTTGAAATAGAAGAAATTAAAAATGTTATGTGAGGATTAGTTTCAAATAAAAAAACCTTATTACTTTCTCTTAAGGCATCCTCATTATAAATAATCAATTATGCCTCGGCTTGTTTGTAGTTGTCGCTTTGCTTTCGCTACAGAAAATAATTGCTGAAAGAAGTTTAATAATAGAGGTGTCTAAATGCAAAGTTTTCAAGATATGTGTACAAAATTTGCTCAGATTGCAAACGGAAAAGCTTCTATGGAACATGGCGTATGCTCAGTAAGACTTAATAGAAATCTTAATGTTATGATTCAAGGTCGCCCAAGTCGTAGTGCACTTCATGCTGGTATAACATTCGAATCGCTCGATATATATGGAAATGCACTTAACTTAGGTGAGGTTGTAGTACTAGAAGAGGAATTATCCCCATTTGTTAAGGTACTTGCTGAAAATAATTTGATTATAAGTGCTGTTCATAATCACTGGATATATTCGGACCCCGCTATTTTATACGTTCACTTTCAATCAATAGAGCCCCCATTAATTTTTGCGCAAAAATTTGCTCAAGCTTTTAGACTATTAAAGAACTATTGAAATGTTCACTTTAAAAGAACTGCTTATAACAGTTCTTTTTTGATATGACCGGACTCCCCTTTAGTTGTTGCTTCTCATCCATTCCACCTGCAAAGAAGCATATGTACAAGCCACCTTCCTATAGTTTCAAAATTTAAATCCTGGTTACACACACATATCTAATAAATGAGCAACGAACAAAAACTAAATATTACCGTTAGCACTATGTATTTCTGTGTTTTTTTTGCTCATCGCTATTTACAAATAAGCATGAACATTGATATGATTGCATTTGCTTCACGTGGTTCGTAACCCTCCCACGTAAAAAAACTAAGGAGAAAAACAATATGAAAATAAAATTTTTAGCAACGAGCGGCATTATTGCAGCGCTCTACATTGCTGTTACATTGTTAGTCGCGCCATTCGGCTTTACAGAGGTGCAATTCCGTCTATCGGAAATGTTTAATCATCTAGTTACCTTTAATCCACGCTTTGCCGTAGGGATCATTATTGGTGTATTTATCTCTAATCTATTTTCACCACTCGGCATCTACGATTTAGTTTTCGGTGTAGGCCATTCGATGATTACCCTTGGGTTACTCATTCTTATTTGTAAATTTGTTAAAAATATTTGGGCACGTTTAGTCATCAATACATTTTTATTTACATGCACTATGTTTATCATTGCATTTGAATTGAACTTAGCATTAGAATTACCATTCTTCTGGACATGGTTGACTGTTGCTACAGGTGAATTTGTTGTCTTAGCAGTCGGTGCACCGATTATGTATTTATTGAATAAACGCTTAAACTTCAAAAATTTAATTTAATTTACCAGACGGATCTTATTAGATTCGTCTTTTTTTATTCTGACACAATAACCTTGACAATATTCTGAAAATACTTTACAATTCTCTTCAATAAATGCTAGGAAAAAGAATAGTAGCAAGCGATAGTACTTAAAGAGAGCTGATGGTTGGTGCAAATCAGTAGTACATACTTGTGAATGGGCTTTGGAGCTGCCTCATCAAATGTGAGGACGAATTTACTCCCCGTTACCGGAGTACGAAAGAGCGCAATTTTTGCGAATTAAGGTGGCACCACGGTTACTCGTCCTTTTTACAGAAGGATTGTAGTGGCTTTTTTTTATGGAAAAATTAGATAAGAGGAGTCGAGAGAAGATGAGTATAGTAGTAGAGAAAAAAGGATATTTTGGTGAATTTGGCGGTAGCTTTGTTCCTGACGAGCTTCAAAATGTATTAAATATTTTAGATGAAAACTTCCAAAAATATAAAGACGATGAAGACTTTAATAAAGAGCTAGATTATTATTTCCATGAATATGTTGGACGCAAATCTCCACTTTATTTTGCAGAAAATTTAACAAAACAATTAGGTGGCGCAAAAGTTTATTTAAAGCGTGAAGATCTTAACCATACAGGTTCACATAAAATTAATAACGTTCTTGGACAGATTTTATTGGCAAAGCGCATGGGTGCTAATCGTGTGATCGCCGAAACAGGTGCAGGTCAGCATGGTGTAGCAACAGCAACTGCTTGTGCAATGTTCGGGATAGATTGCACAATATATATGGGTTTAGAGGATACGAAACGTCAAGCATTAAACGTCTTCCGTATGGAACTTCTTGGTGCAAAGGTAGTAGCTGTTGATAAAGGTCAAGGGCGACTAAAAGATGCAGTGGATGAAGCATTTGCTGATTTAGTTGAAAACTATGAGACGACTTTCTATTTACTAGGTTCTGCTGTTGGACCTCATCCATTCCCTTCAATGGTCAAGCATTTCCAATCAGTCATTAGCCGTGAAAGTCGCGAACAAATTCTAGAAAAAGAAGGTAAGCTACCAGCAGCAATACTAGCTTGTGTCGGTGGCGGCAGTAATGCGATCGGTGCATTCGCAGAGTATATTGCAGATAAGGATGTTCGCCTCATCGGTATTGAACCAGATAAGGCAGCAACATTAACTGAAGGAACACCCGGTGAATTACACGGCTTCAAATGTTTAGTACTGCAAGATTCAGATGGCAATCCACTACCAACATATTCGATTGCCGCTGGGCTTGATTATCCTGGAGCTGGTCCAGAGCATAGCTATTTAAAAACAATTGGTCGTGGAGAATACGTAACGGTGACGAATGAGGAGGTGCTTGAAGCATTCCAAGTGCTGTCAAAGGTTGAAGGAATTATCCCTGCACTTGAGAGCTCCCACGCAGTTGCTCATGCACTAAAGCTTGCGCCAACATTATCTCCGGAAGAGAGCATTGTTATCAATATCTCTGGCCGTGGAGACAAAGACGTAGAACAAGTATTTCAAATGTTAAATAAATAAAATGAAAGAGCGATTTCCCTTTATAGAAATCGCTCTTTTAACTATACGAATGAACCTAATTTAGGATAAATTTCTGCCACATTATCTCTTAGCTTAGCCTTCAGGAACTTTCCAACTGATGTTTTTGGAATTTCATCTAAAAATACCACATCATCTGGTACCCACCATTTTGCAAATTGACTTTCTAAAAATGCAAGAAGCTCCTCTTCACTTGCTGACATCCCTTCCTTCAAAACAACGCAAGCTAGCGGGCGTTCTTGCCATTTGACATGTGGAATTGCAATAACTGCTGCTTCTAAAACAGCATCATGTGTCATTAACGTATTTTCTAAATCAACTGAGGATATCCACTCCCCACCTGATTTAATTAAATCCTTTGTACGATCTGTTATTTTAATAAAGCCATCCTCTGTTCGTACCGCAATGTCCCCCGTATACAACCAACCATCTCGATACGCATCATTTGTACGTTCATCACGATAATATTCATGTGAAATCCATGGACCTCGTAAGCGCAACTCACCCATTGTCTCTCCATTCCACGGTACTTCTCCATTATCATTAATAATACTAGATTCAATACCGGCCATCGTCATTCCTTGCATCGCACGCGATTCAATACGCTTTTCAATTGGCCAATCATCCATCCAAGACATATAATTTGATAACGCTACAATCGGCGTTGTTTCAGTCATACCATACACGACTATATATGGAATGCCATACTGCTCTTCAAATGTACGAATAAGTCGAGTAGGTGAAGCAGAACCGCCACAACAAATGGCACGTAGAGAACTTATATCTCGCTCACGCTTCTCCTGTTCCTGCAACGCACCAATCCAAATTGTCGGCACTCCAGCTGTTAATGTAACCTTCTCCTGCTCCACTAAATCCAAAATGATTGCCGATGTGAATTGTGGACCAGGCAATACTTGTGTAGCACCTACATTGACACTTGCAAACGGTAAGCCCCACGCATTTGCATGAAACATCGGTACAATTGGCATCACGACATCACGCTCGGAAATGCCCATTGAATCAGACATACTAAGCATCGTACTATGTAGCACTAGACCTCGATGTGAATAAACAACCCCTTTTGGATTTCCTGTTGTAGCGCTTGTATAGCACATTCCAGCAGGCTCTTCTTCCCCTATATCCTCTGGGAACTCAAAGTTTTCATCTGCTGTTGCTAATAGATCCTCATATGATAATGCATTCGGTAATGTCGTTTCTGGCAAAGTATCCTCATCCGTCATAATAATATAATGTTTTACTGTCTTAAGTTCAGGCGCAATGTTTTCAATAATTGGTAGCAAATCCACATCAATCATTAAAATCTCATCTTCTGCATGATTAATAATATAAATTAAGTGTTCTTCTGATAAACGAATATTCACCATGTGTAAAACAGCACCAGAACACGGTACCGCAAAATAAGCCTCTAAATGGCGATGCTGATTCCAAGCAAAGGAGCCAATCTTCATTCCTCTTGTCATCCCCAGCTTTGTAAGCGCATCTGCTAGACGACGTGTTCTTTTCGCCCATTCCCCATATGTTAAACGGTGAATTTTCTGTGGGCTCGTCCGCGAAACAATAGTCTTTCTAGCAAAATAAGTTTCTGCTCGTTTAAAGAAGCTTGTTAATACTAACGGCGTTTGCATCATAAAAACCATCCATCCCTTCGTCTTGTGAACTCCCTATCTTTCCCCTTGTGAAATATTAATAGAATATTTAATTGAATACTATTAATATTCTGAATACGATTATATTTGAAAACTATAAATTAAGCTATATATTCCAATAATTTTCTTTTTATTGTTAACTTTTTCTAAAACAACAAATAAAAAGAGATGCAGAAAACTAAATTGTTCTCTTCATCCCTTTTGTTGAAAAACTATTGTGTCAATGAATAAAGTAAGGATCTTCGGCAAAATGAGGGGTCGATTTCCGTTCCGACCGGGCGCTTTGTAGCTGTCGCTTTGCTTTCGCTACATGAAAACATTTGTTGCTGCCGCTACGTTAGCACTACGCTTTCGCACAGAGCAAAGCTTCCTGGGGGCGTCCGATGAGCCGCTTCACTCGCGTTGCTCGCTCCAGGGTCTCGGGCTAACAGGATGTTGGTCACGAAGGTGTTATCACAGGACGTGATGCTTTTAGCCTTCGTTCCTCTATATCGCTGATCCCCAAGGAGTCGCCCATTCTCCACTCCAATCAACCACTTCACATAGCGTGTATCTTCTATATCTGTTACTCCAATTTAAAAACGAATTTCAACAACAATGTTTTATCTGTGCGAAAGCGAAGCGACAGCAACAATGTTTTATCTGTGCGAAAGCGAAGCGACAGCAACAATAAATTCGCAATCGTTTCACTGTTATATGTCTATTCTTTTCGCTTAAGATGTAGTATAGCGTTCATTTGAAACTGTTATTCCCCTAGTTCGAGTTGCATAGCTGTTACAATTATTTCCCAACCATTTAGTTTTCCAACACTAAAAGCGGACGAAGAAAACTAAATTCTTCGTCCGCTTTTAGGAAATTTTCATTTATGAACAGGCTTTTGTCTGTAGTTTGATTTTTAATTTATCAAGCATATCAACTGTCATTTTTGCTAGATCATACTGTGCTTTAAAGCCCCATTCTTTTTGTGCCGCTTCTATATTTATAGAATTTGGCCAGCTATCTGCTATCGCTTGACGTACTGGATCTACATTATAATCCATTCGGAAATGTGGCAAATGCTTTTTAATTTCCTCAGCAATTTCAGATGGCTCGAAGCTCATTGCAGTGATATTAAAGGCATTGCGATGTATTAGTTTGCTACTATCTGCTTCCATTAAATCGACAATAGCTTGCAATGCATCTGGCATGTACATCATGTCCATGTACGTACCTTCTTGAATATAAGATGTGTACTTCCCTTGCTTGATCGCCTCATAGAAGATCTCTACTGCATAGTCTGTCGTACCACCTCCTGGAGGAGTTACGTATGAAATTAACCCTGGGAAGCGTACACCGCGAGTATCTACACCGAAACGATTGAAATAATAATCACATAACAGCTCACCAGCAACTTTATTTACCCCATACATTGTTGTTGGACGCTGTAATGTATCCTGTGGCGTATTATCCTTCGGTGTCGATGGACCGAATGCGCCTATTGAGCTTGGCGTAAAAAATTGCAAGTTTAACTCACGCGAAACCTCTAACGCATTCATTAAACCACCCATATTTAAATTCCACGCTAGCAAAGGATTTTTTTCTGCTGTTGCCGATAATAATGCCGCTAAATGCATCATTGTATCTGCACCAAAATCCTTCGCTAAATCATGCATTCTTTGTCCATCCGTCACGTCCAATACTTCAAATGGACCTTTAGAATGCTCAAGCTTCCTGATATCTGTTGCTAATACATTGTCCTCTCCATAAATACTACGAAGTTTTTCTACAAGCTCAGAACCTATTTGACCTAATGCTCCTGTAACCATTATCTTTTCCATTTCTCCAAACCTCCACCTGTGAACAATTGTACTTCTGGAAAGTACAATAATATATAAACAAACATTGATTTAATAACATTCCTGATGAATCTCATTATAATTTGCTCACATTAAAAATACAACCATAATATTTTTAATTTTTAAAAACAGCACTTAAAATCCTTTATCATCAGTATATGAGACCTATAAAATATTGTGCTAGCAAAACAAATAAAATACATATGTACGCCTCAAAAATACATTATGAGCATTATTAATTTTTGTTCGACACTAGTCAAAAAAAGAACCTACTTTGTATACAAAGTAGGTCCGTTATTTCCTATTAAATTGAGAAACGCTTTACGGCTACCTGTAAAACTTTTGATACCTTATGTAGCTCTTTAATATAATCATGGAATTGCTGCTGTGCGGTTAATTGATCGGCTGTTAAAGTAGCAACATGTTTAGTGGATGCCGCATTCGTATCAGAAAATGATGTTAACATTACCGCATCTTCACTAACCTTTTTCGTATGGTTAGCTATTTCTTGAATGGTTGCAGATACTTCCATTATATATGGTTTAATTGTATGTACTTTTTCTAAAATTTGATCGAAGCTTGTTGCCGTATCTCCTGTAACCTGCACACCCTTTTCAGTTGCGACTAACACACCTTCCATCATTTGCACAGCATAGCTAGAATCTAAATGAATATTTTGCACAATAGACGTAATCGTTTGCGTTGAATGAACCGTTTGCTCCGCAAGCTTGCGAACTTCATTAGCCACAACCGCAAATCCTTTGCCATGCTCCCCTGCTCTAGCAGCCTCAATAGATGCATTTAAGGCTAGGAGGTTTGTTTGCGCGGTAATTTTTTCAATCACTTCAACCATTTGATCGATCGAAGCTGCTCTCTCTACAAGATTAAAAATGGCTATATTCGATTTTTCAACTGCATGTTTAATAGCCTGTATTTGTGTTAAATTTGCCTGTACTATTTCCGTACCACTTTCTGCATCACGTGCAGTTTTATAAGCAAAATTTTCAACAACCTGTACTTTTTCTAAAATTACTTGCACACCATTTAGTACTTCCTCTAGAGATGCCGTATTGGAAGCTAATTTTTGGGTAGAAGCAGCAGTTGAATGTGAAATGGACTGAACATCCTTTGCAATTTTGCGTGTCGTGTTAGATGATTGCTCGGAGGATTCCTGTAGTTTTCCGGTCATTTCTTCAACCTCATGTGCACTATTTGATACTGTATGAAGTAGTCTTTTCACCTCATTTACCATTTGATTGTAAGACAATACTACCTCGCCAAGCTCATCCTGTGCCACATAACTGGCATTCGCTGTGAAATCACCCTGCTCTGCACGCTTTAATAATGATTTCAATTGACGTGTCGGTATATTCACAGCTTTTGTTGCTATAAATCCAATACAGATTACTAACAAAACAACAAATAAACATACTCCTCCTAATAACCAATAACCAAACTGCACATCTTTCTGGTATGCCTGTTGCTGCTCCTTAGCCCTCTGAACCAAATAGCTTTGAGTTTCTTCTAATAATGAATGACTTTGCTGGCTTACAGGTAAATAAGACTGAGCATAAAATTGTTGTTGTTCATTTTGGCTTAATTGCTTATAGTTATCGATCAATTCTACTTGCTGTGCGAGTATGGTCTTAAATTTCTTCATCTGATGGTTCGTCTTTTTATCGATTTCTAGACTTTCTAAATGATTTAAAGGCTGCTCAGCGTTTTTTAAAATGACCGTCATTTCTTGATAATCTCCAGCTGAATCCACTAAATAATCTAATTGTCTTTGTGATTCCTCTAGTTCATTTAACCATCCAATCGGTACAAGCCCTTCTGCATAACTTTCACTTGCATGCCATGACATTTTCCGTAAATAATCAACACTAAAAATACCTAGCAATACATTCGATAGTACACAAACAATCATCAGTATAAGTAACTTGTCCTTCACCATTATGTATCGAAAAAAATGCATTATTCTTGGCTCCTTCTCCAACTCTTACCAATAATGATAGTATGAAGATATAAAGCTAGTGTTATGTTTTTGTAAAGATTGCACGAATAATTATGAAATTAATCCCATTATTCCTAATATAATAGACGCATACCCTCCTCTGAGTAACGTGATATTAGTCCTCACTAAATGCCTTCAGGAACATACCAGTTCTTCCACATTACCGTTATAATTTTTAATAATCATAATAATTATTTAACTTGCAACCTTCTGTATTTACTATCGTTGTCTATTAATAGTTTGGTTTATCTTCCAACAAAGTGTTTTTAATAGCGAAAGTGAAGCGACAGTGGTAATTACGCCAAGGCGAAATTGCTCAAGAGGGAGGTGTGTGAATGTTACAGTTTAATAAATTAGATAAAAGTTTAGTTCTTAGTTTGTCATTACTCGGTATTATTAGTTGTCTCTTTGTCCATTCCAGTAGTACGGTGTTTGAACAGTATACAAGCTCGTTCATTATAAAGCAGTTTTTTTATTACCTAATCGGATTTTTAATTATGTATGGAGTAGCAACGCTTGATATTGAGCAGCTAAAAAAGATTGGCTGGCCATTTTATTGGGCAATGATCTTGTTAACATTTGGCTTATTTATTGCACCCGAAAGTATAGCTCGGACTGTTAATGAAGCAAAACGTTGGTACCAAATCCCAGTGTTAGGATCTATTCAGCCGTCAGAGTTTTTAAAGTTCGCGTTTTTAATCGTTGTCAGTAAGGTCATTGTTGCACATCGAGAGAAATATGTGCAACCAACCTTCTTAACAGATATGCGACTCCTCTTAATCATTGCTGTTATCACTCTTCCACCTACGCTTGCTGTTTATAAGCAACCTGATACAGGCATGGTCATGCTTTATATGTCGATGATTGTACCGATGCTTTTCTTTTCAGGTATACAAAGAAAATTACTTATAGCCTTTACAGCCGTTCCAGTATCAATTCTCAGCGTTGTGGTTATTCTCTATGTAAAGTTTAATGATTTTTTCACAGATCAAATTTTAAATAAATTATCAGGGCATCAAATTTCTCGAATTTATGGCTGGTTACAGCCTCATGAATATCCGGACTCATCTTTTCAAACAAGGCAGGGATTTTCAGCAATTGGTTCAGGACAGTTTACCGGAAAAGGTTACATGAACAATGATGTCTATGTCGTGGAAAAGCATACAGATTTCATATTTGCCAACATTGCTGAAGAGCTCGGGTTCATTGGAGCGGCATTCGTCATTACTCTTTTATTTTTTGTTATATACCGTATTGTTCTCATTACAGTAGAAGCTAAGGACCCATTTATGACGCTGATGGGAGCAGGAATTTCTAGTTTATTAGCCTTCCAAATTACACAAAATGTCGGTATGACGATTGGGCTTTTACCTGTAACAGGTATGACATTGCCATTTTTAAGCTATGGTGGAAGTTCACTCATATCAAATTTCATGTTAATGGGCATTGTGATGATTATTTATAATTCTTATAGTGGCTACATGTTTAAAACAACTAAAGAGTAGGTGAAGGCTCGTATGAACAATATTTTAAAAAAGAGAATTTTATTATTATTATTCCTGACAGGAGTAGTTTTGTTCATACTCATAGTTCGCCTCGCCTTTCTTATGCTGTAAAACACTTAAAAAGCTGTCTCAAAAGTTTTTACTACAGACTTTTGAGACAGCTTTTCTTTTAGATTTTATCCCAAGTAGTAGGACCTCACTAATTAAGCTTCACTTTATGAATACTATCAATGACAACCTTTACGATTGTATCAAGATCCTCTTGTACAATATTAAGTGGTGGAGATAGTGTTAATACGTTATTAAAGCCTGCAACAGTTGCACCATTTTTACCTATAATAACACCCTGCTCCTTACATGCAGCAATAACAGCATTTACTTTATCTACTGGTAAAGGTTCCTTCGTCGTTTTATCTGAAACTAATTCGATACCAATTAATAAACCTTTGCCTCGAACATTCCCAACGTTCGGATGATTATTCAATGCTTGTTGAAGCGCTTGCAGAGTAGCCGCCCCAACCTCACTAGATCTTTCAAATAATGCTTCTCGCTGAAGAATCTCAATATTTTTCAATGCTACCGCACATGCGACTGGTGATCCACCAAATGTATTGACATGACGGAAATAACCGTATGCATCAGACTCGGTAAATGCCTCATAAATTTCCCGTTTTACCGCTGTAGCTGATAATGGTAAATAGGCACTTGTAATTCCTTTTGCCATTGTAATAATATCTGGTTTTACACCGTAGTTCATAAATCCAAATGGCTTACCTGTTCGACCAAAGCCACAAATTACTTCGTCTACAATCATTAAAGCTCCATGTTTTTTACACACTTCATCAATGCCCCTTAAATAGTTCTCCGGAGGCATGATGACGCCCCCACCTGTAATAATTGGCTCTAAAATCATTGCGGCGATAGTGTCACTTAGCTCCCACGTCATCGTCTTATCTACAGCCTTGACGCTAGCTAAATCTGCTGGGGCAAGTGTATCACTTTCATGTTCTCGATATTGATCAGGTGGTGCTACATGGATAAAGCCAGGAGATAGAGGTTCATATTTATATTTTCGTTCCGCTTGCCCTGTCGCAGCCAATGCTCCAAAAGAACTTCCATGATATGCACGGTAGCGAGAAATAATTTTATAGCGCGAGCTTTCCCCTTTTTGTTGATGATACTGACGTGCAATTTTAAACGCAGTTTCATTAGCCTCTGACCCACTATTAGAGAAGAAAATAACATAATCTCCACCAAGCATCTCATTAATCTTTTCAGCCAGTTCAACTGCTGGTAAATGTCCTTGCGATAAAGGAGCATATGCATTTTTCATCATCTGCTCATGTGCAATATCTGCTAATTCTTTGCGACCATAGCCTACATTTACACACCACAATCCTGCCATTGCATCGATGTATTCAACTCCATCTGTATCAACAATCCTTGCACCATTTGATTTTTCTACTACATATGTCGCTTGTGGATTGTAGGGTTTCATTGAATGCCATACATATTGTTCATCTTTCTTTAAAATATCACTTTTAAGATTTACTTGAACCATATCTATACACCCCTTTATGTTTTTTTACTTATTCACATCGTTATTACTTGGGAACGCAAATGAACTTGTTGTATCCTCTGTTTCATCTGGCCAGCGTTCAGAAATCGTTTTCGCTTTCGTAAAGAATCGCGCTTGGTCTGGTCCAAACATATGCCCTTCACCAAACTTAGATCGCTTCCATCCGCCAAAATTGTGATAGCCAACTGGAATCGGAATAGGAACATTAACGCCTACCATACCTACTTCAATTTCTTCTTGGAATTTACGCGCCGCCGAACCGCTACCCGTAAACATTGTGACACCATTCCCAAGTTCGTGATCATTAATCAGATCAATAGCTTCTTGTAAGGTTTCAACGCCTACAACAATACGAGCAGGACCAAAAACCTCCTCTTTAAAAATAGTCATCTCTGGAGTCACATTATTTAACAAAGTCGGACCAAGATAGAAGCCTTTCGATGTTTCACATACTTTCGGATTTCGACCATCTGCTACAAGATTAGCCCCTTCCTCAATAGCCTCTTCGATATATCGAAGAATAGTATCTTTTGATTGTTGCGTAATAACTGGGCCAAAATCTACCTCATCATCTGTATATGGACCAACTTTTAATTTTAATATTTTCTCCTTCAATACCTCTGTAAAGCGTTGTTCAGTATCTTTCCCAACGACAATCGCTCCTGAAATAGCCATACAACGCTGGGATGCTGCTCCATAGGCTGCACCTAAAAAGGCATTAGCTGTTTGCTCTAGGTTTGCATCTGGCATGACAATCATAAAATTCTTCCCACCACCGAATGCAGCAACACGCTTATTGTGCTTCGTCCCTGTCTGGTAAATATACTCCGCAACAGGCGTTGATCCAACAAATGAAATTGCTTGTATCTCTTTATTTTCTAGCAGTTCATTAACTGCCTCTTTATCACCATTGATAACTGTCCAAATCCCATCTGGTAGTCCTGCCTCTTTCCATAAGTTACTTAAATATAGGGCTGAGATTGGTACGCGCTCAGACGGCTTTAAAATAACGGCATTTCCAACCGCAACCGCCATACTTGTAATCGCCAATGGAACCATAACTGGGAAATTAAATGGAGCAATTGTTGCAACAACTCCAAGCGGGGCTTTTGCAGAAAAAGCATTAATATCGCCGCCTACATTAACCGAGTATTCCCCTTTCAGCATTTGCGGGGCACTTATTGCCATATCTACGGATTCAATGCCACGAACAATTTCGCCCTTAGCATCTTCCTTCGTTTTCCCACTTTCCTCACAAATTATTTTGATGAGCTCATCTTGTCTTGCAACTAATAACTGACGGAAACGGTGCAAAACTTCAACCCGTTTACCAATCGATGTCTTTTTCCATGCAGGGAAAGCTGCCTTCGCTTGCTGGATAGCCTGCTTCACCTCATCTCTAGTCGCTAAAGGAACTTGCGCAATGACATCTCCTGTTGTTGGATTATAAACTTCCGAGTAACGGCCACTAGTACCTGCTGTTTCAACACCATTAATAAAATGTGATAGCGTTTTTACTTTTTGCTGAACTGTCATAATTTCCCCACTCCTCATCTATTGTTGTTCAAAGTCTAATTCTTCCTTTTGGAAAATAGAACTTGCATCCTCTACTGAGTTTAACGACTTTTTCCTCTGTGTAACTAAATAGAAAATCATCACGATCGCCACTACAATACATGTAAATAAAATTTGTGAACGCATCGATTCAATAAAGAACATAGCGATCAGTAATGATGTTGTAGCCAATATTGTGAAATACGTTAAATATGGGAATAACCACATTTTCACTTTTAATAGCTCGGGATTTTCCTTCTCAATTTTCCGTCGCATTTTTAATTGTGAAAAAGCAATGATTAAGTAAAGAATCAACGTGATTGCACTACATGAACTAAGTAAAAACATAAATACTTTATCTGGTGAAACATAGTTCATAATAACGGCAATATAAGAGAAGAATGTCGCTGTTAATATGGCATTAACAGGTGCTCCCTTTTTATTTAATTTCAAAAATGCTTTTGGGGCCTCCCCCTTCTCCGCTAAAGAAAATACCATTCGAGATGTAGCGTAAAGCGCGGAGTTTAAGCACGATAAAACAGCTGTTAAAACTACAAAATTCATGATTTGCGCAGCTGCGGGAATGCCAATGTAATCCAATACTGCTACATAGGGACTTGTTAAAATATCTGAGGAATGCCAAGGTAATAATGTGACAACTACCGCTATTGATCCAACGTAGAAAATCAAAATACGCCAAGTAATTGAATTTGTAGCTTTTGTCACTGCTGCCAACGGTTCGTCAGATTCTCCTGCTGCAATGGCAACAATCTCTGTACCCATAAATGAGAAAATAACAATGACTACTCCCATCAGTACAGCACCAAAACCATTCGGTAAAAAGCCACCCTCACCTATTAAATTGGTAGTACCTACAGCATCAAAATTAGGTGCGATACCCAAAATAATAAATGCTCCAAGTCCTAGGAAAACTACAATACTTGCAACCTTAATAAGAGAGAACCAATATTCAAATTCACCAAAAGCTTTTACGGAAAGAACATTTGTTAAAGTAAGTGCTACAGTTAATAAAAGACTTAGTAGCCATAAAGGAATCCCATCATACCAATATTGAATAATCGCAGCTGCTGCCGTTGCCTCTAAAGCAATTGCAACAACCCAGAAAAACCAATATAACCAACCAATCATAAAACCAGCCCAAGGACCAATTGCTTCATGTGCATAATGCGCAAAAGATCCACTTGTTGGATTGACGGCTGCCATTTCTCCAAGCATTCGCATGACAAGAATAACGATAATACCTGCAAATATATAAGATAATATTGCTCCAGGGCCGGCTAAGTTAATCACCGAGCCACTTCCCATAAATAGACCGGCTCCGATAACCCCTGCAATAGCGATCATCGTCATATGCCTTTTCTTTAACCCTCTCTGTAATTGCGTCTGTTGCTCCATATCTGTTCACCTCTTTTAATCAATTATGCCTCGGCATAATTGCCGCTGACGCTTCGCTTTCGCGCAGATAAACAATGTGTCCGGAATCAGCTTTGTACATGTACAAAGCACTCCTTTCCGATTTCCGTGACATCCGCCGGAGGCTTTAGGCCAACACGAAGTTGGTCACTCAGTCGTTGCCACAGGACGTGGCGTTCTTAGACTGAGTTCCTCTATTTCAGCGGATGTTTGACACTCGCTGAAAGAAGTTAAATTGGATTACCGCTTACAAAAATTTTACATGTTACATAGAAACGAAGTAATAGACAAACTGTAAAATTCTATACTTTTGTTTTATACATATTGTAAAATAGACTAAAGATTCTAAAAATATAACATTTTCGTTTATTTAAGCAGAAACGATACATCAATAAGAAGACCGGAAAACAATTTATGTTGAAAGGGAGGAGGATAAACATGAGTCAATTTAAGCTTCAAGTGAAGGATGTATTAGAAAATACATACTTCCAAAGTGCTGAGGTCGTAGCCGGTGAGGATGGATTATTACGAATAGTAAAGTGGGCTCATGTCATTGAAATTATACAAGTAGATAATTTTCTAGCTGGTGATGAATTGGTTTTAACAACAGGGATAAGCCTTCAGCATAGCATAGAGGATTTTATCTTTTTTGTAGAGTCCTTAATCCAAAAAAATTGTGCTGCATTGTGCATTGAATATGGGACTTCTATACAAACCATCCCGGAAGTCATTGTAGCTCTTGCTAACCGTCACAGCTTCCCTATTATCGTTTTTCATGACACTGTTCCTTTTGTCCGTATTACACAGGATTTACATAGTCAAATTATGAATCAACAATATTTAATGATTTCTACTTTAGAATCCTACTCTCAAACATTAAATAAAAATGCTCTATTAGGGCAAACCGCAGAAGAAGTTTTACAAAATATGTATAATAAATTGAAGACACAAATTATCTTTTCTATTAAAGGTCGAGAGCCTATCTTTTTTCCAAACATGCCACATCATAAGCGCCAACTACTTTTATCGATGAAAAAATCAGCACCAGTTTTTAAAAATGAACCAATCTTTATTTTGGATCAGCATTATGCAGATTTAACGCTCTATAGAGAGGATGGTCTATTCTCAGAGTTCGAATTACTTATTTTAGACCGTACGGCTACTGCACTAGCGCAGCTGTTAATGAGAGAATTTTATATCGAAGAAAAAAAGGACATTGAGGATGCCTCTATTTTAGCGGATTGGATAGATCAAAAACTATCGAAAGAGGAAATTTATAAATTTATCGTAACCCATCACTCTAATTATAAACTTTCTAGCGGAGCTGTTTTTATTTTAGCAACTCCTAATGCAGCCTCTAGGGCACAAGAAGATATTGTCTATAGTAAGCTCTACTATCGAAACCTTTTTGAACAAAATGGATTTATACCATTTTTATTTGAAAGAAAAAGCTATGTCATTTTTATTTTACTCCATACAAAGGATAGCAAATCGAGCCGCGAATTATTAAATACGTTAGTTTCTTCCCTTCAAAAAACTGATTTATATAAAAAACAAATGGTTCAAGGTTATCAAGTAGCCATTGGCAAAGTCGTTGCAGACGTAGAAGAAATACCAAAGAGCTATCAAACCGCACTCGAAACATTGTATATTTGCAGTAAAGTACAAACAACTTCTTATTTTTACGATGATTTACATCTACATCACCTCATCTATAAATTACAGATGCAAGTAAATTTACAGGAAGTGATTCAAGATTATTTGCAGCCTGTTATTGAATATGACAAAAAATATAACAGTAAGCTATTAGAAACTCTACAGGTATACTTGCAAACGAATGGCTCCAAACAACAAACAGCCAACCAACTGTTCATCGTACGACAAACGCTCTACCATCGTTTAAAAAAGCTTGAAAGTCTATTAGGGGAAAATTTTATGAAGGGACATAATCGAATTACACTTGAATTTATGTTGCTTGCTAATTCATTGATTGAAGAGAAAAACTAAAATACAGTGTTTTTGTGGAGTTTATCAGCGACGTTGATTGATTAGCACGCTCAATACTGCTTTACTTCTTGAGCGTGCTACTAGATTTTAATTTTCTGTAACTACTCCGCTATATAATCCTGGTCTGCGGTCGTCATAAACAGGAATTCTACCTCGTACTTCATCGACAATCGAAAAGTCCACATCGATGACAGCTACTTCTTCATCTTCCGCACCAACCCAAAGCACTTCACCCCACGGTTGAATAATCATAGATTGACCATTGAAGTTTTCAACCTTCCTAGAAATACGATTAACAGCGATGACGAAGCATTGATTTTCAATGGCACGTGCTTGTAGCAATGTTTTCCAATGATCGATACGTGGTGTCGGCCATTGCGCAGGTACGAACAATACCTTTGCACCCTCTAAGGCGTGAGCACGTAGCCATTCCGGGAAGCGGATATCATAGCAAATCACGCCTGCACTCTCGATATCTCCTAGGGCAAAGCGATTCATTTCATCCCCAGCTTCTAAATATAAATGCTCGTCCATCAAACGGAAAAGATGTGCCTTGCTATACTCGCCTACTAACTCACCATTCTTATCAAACGTATACATCGTGTTGTAAAATTTATCGCCCTTCTTCGTTGAAACAGAGCCACCAACAATATGTACGCCAAGCTCTTTCGCTAAATCTGACAAAAATGCTTTCGAACGTTCTCCATCAACATCTGCAAGCTCCGGTAATTTTTCAAGTGCATAGCCTGTATTCCACATCTCTGGTAGTACAATAATTTCTGCACCCTGTTTTGCCGCTTCACGAATCTTGTCCTCAGCACGAGCAAAATTTTCTTCTACTTTGCCAAAGCCAACATTTAGTTGGATACATCCAATTTTCATTGCTATTCCTCCTCTAGACAGTACGTTTCTATATTTTTATACTACAATAAAACTACCTTACTTCCTCGGTTTTAGCTCAATATTTAGATTAATATTTCTCCACTTAATACTCGAACTGCAGAACCTGCAATAGCTACATCTTTTATTTTTGGTGTAACGTATAATAATCCACCACGTCTTGAAAGCTGTTTGCTAATGATGCTTTCTTTGGATAACTTTTCACACCAGTAAGGTCCTAACGCACCATGAGTGGAACCATTTACATGGTCTTCATCAATACCTTGTGCTGGAGAAAAGAATCTTGAAACAATATCAATTCCCTCGTCCTTAGAACGACTTGTAATACAAACACCACGTACAGGGAACTGATTCATCGCTTGAAAATCTGCTTTGAAATTTGCAATATACTCTTCGTGACTTAACTCCACGATATAATCCAATTCTGTTTTTCCTACATATGTCGGTTTCAAACCAAGCCATTCTTCAAGCTCCACAGGACATTCAATCTCTTCTAATCGATACTTTTGAATTGTTATTTCAACTAGTTCATTCAACCAAATTGCTTGCAAAGGACCACTTAAAGTTTGGAATGTAATTGAAGAGTTGACGGGTACAATCCCTTGTTTCCAGAGTAAAAAAGCGCTAGCGATTGTTCCATGTCCACAAATTGGTATTTCCTTTGCTGGCGTAAACCATCTAAGAAAAAAATCATTATCCTTCTTTTGGACAAAAGCTGTTGTTGGTACGGGAATCTCCTGAGCAATTTTTTGCATCGTCGACTCAGGTATTGCTGAATCAAGTAAACATACTGCTGCGGGATTTCCCTTGTAAAGCTCTGTAGTAAAAGCATTGACGATAAAATATGAGACTTTGTTCATTTTTCCCACCCCCATATACGTATTTGGTCGCTTATAGTTACCTATAGTTTTCGAAAATGCTCTAGACAATTACTAAAAAAAGTAATATTATGTGCATCATATCTTTAATAATTATTATATTCTGAAAAAGGTGGACATGCATGGAATTCTCAAAAAAACTACAGCAACTCCCAACTCAATTTTTTGCAGCACTTGTGCAAAAAGTAAACGCCGCTCTAGCTGAAGGGCGTGATGTTATTAATCTCGGTCAAGGTAATCCTGACCAACCCACTCCTCCCCACATTATTAAAGCATTACAGGAGGCAGCAGAAGATCCTCAAAATCATAAATACTCTCCATTTCGTGGCATAGCAGAATTACGCCAAGCAGCAGCAAACTTCTACAAACGTGAATACAATGTTGACATTGATCCTGAAACAGAAGTAGCAATTCTCGGTGGTACGAAAATCGGTCTCGTTGAGTTACCTTTAGCCGTTTTAAACCCTGGCGATACAATGCTTTTACCCGATCCTGGATATCCAGATTACTTATCTGGTGTCGTATTAGGCGATGTTAATTTTGAAGTCATGCCACTTTTTGCAGAAAATAATTTCCTGCCTGATTATAATGCTTTATCCGATGAAGTAAAAGAGAAGGCGAAGCTACTTTACTTGAATTACCCGAATAACCCAACTGGTGGTACTGCAACACTTGAATTTTTCGAGGAAACAGTACGCTTTGCAAAAAAGCATAACATTATCGTAGCACACGATTTTGCCTACGGGGCAATTGGTTTTGACGGCAATAAACCTATTAGCTTCCTGCAAGCTGACAGTGCAAAAGATGTCGGTATTGAAATGTATACATTATCCAAAACGTATAATATGGCGGGCTGGCGCATTGGTTTTGCAGTTGGTAACCCTGATATTATTGCAGCCATTAACCTTATTCAAGATCATCTATTTTGTAGTCAGTTCCCTGCAGTGCAACAAGCTGCGGCAGTTGCACTTACTGCTTCTCAAAATTGCGCTGACAAGCTAAGAGCGACTTATGAGAGTCGACGAAACGTCCTTATCGAAGAAGCTCATCGAATTGGTTGGCAAGTAACAGCACCGAGAGGCTCTTTCTTTGCATGGTTACCTGTCCCATTAGGCTTTACGAGTGAACAATTTGCCGATTTATTGCTAGACAAAGCTGATATCGCAGTAGCTGCAGGAAATGGCTTTGGCCAATATGGTGAAGGCTATGTGCGGGTTGGTTTACTTGTTAGCGAAGACCGCTTACGTGAAGCAATCAGCAGAATCGAAAAGTTAAACTTATTTAGCTCATGTGCATTTTAGTCCCTCTACCTAAGTAAGTCCCTATCAAAACTGTCCCCTTTGCGCATATTTGCTTTGGAGACAGTTTTTTCATTTTACTATCTTCCTTGGTTGCTTCAGCCCTTCTTCTAGTGGATAAAATTGGACATGTCTTGTTTCTTCATCAAACTGACGAATATGCTGAATCCCTTGTATTTCTGCTAAAACGACATCAGCTGTAATAACAATATTTCCACCTTTCAACAAATGCCCGCCGGACACTCCACCCCTCTGATCACTCATAGAACCATGAAGATGCGTTTCATATCCTCCATCACGTATACAAACAACACCTGATCCTTGGATAAATTCAAGTGGGCCATCTTTTTCAATTACGTCACTAAAACGCACTTTAATTTTAGAGGATTCATCAGGTACTAAGTAGACAAAGCTACTTTTTTGAAAGCTACCGATACAGCTAACAATTGTTGCTGACTCTATACCATTTTCTTCACAGATAGCCTCGATCCCCTCAATGATATCTGTTCCCATTAGAATACGTGCACTAATTACCTTTCCAAATGAGCCAATCCCATAATTCACTCTAACAGACATTCCCATCCCTCTTTCACACAAAATATTATAATAAAATAAAAAATTTTAAAAATTCGATTGACTTACTATATCCTATAATTTATATTAGTTCTATCGGATTTACAAAAAAATATTATAAATCTCTTATCAAGAGTAGCTGAGGGACTGGCCCTATGAAGCTCGGCAACCTCCTTTTTTTAAGGAAGGTGCTAAATCCTGCAAACGATAATCGTTTGAAAGATAAGAGAGGACAATTTTTCATGAGCCTCTCTTAATTTTTTAAGAGAGTTTTTTTTATTTTAAAACCGATAAAACAACTTTGGAGGTAGGTTTCATGAAAAAGAAAAACAAAATTTTACTAGGTTTAGCGAGTCTCACATTAGTAGCAGCATTAGTAGGCTGTGGTACTAAAGAAGATAGTAAAGAAAGTCAAAGTAAGGCTATTAATGAACATAAAATTGTAGTTGGTGTAACTTCTGGTCCACACGAACAAATTGCAGAGGTTGCTGCAAAGGTTGCCAAAGAAAAAGGCTTAGAGGTAGAACTAAAACCTTTCTCTGATTATGTTTTACCAAATACATCATTAGCTGAGGGTGATCTTGATGCAAATAGCTATCAACACAAGCCATTCCTCGATACATTTAACAAAGATCACAATACAGATTTAGTGCCAGTAGGAAAAACAATTTTAAATCCTATGGGTATATACTCTGAAAAATATAAATCATTCGATGACGTTCCTGATGGTGCAACATTCGGATTACCAAATGATCCAACAAACGGAGCTCGTGCACTATTTGTCCTTCAAGATGCAGGCTATATAAAATTAAAAGATGGTGCAGACTTAACTGCTTCTATTCGTGATGTGGAAGAAAATAAAAAGAACTTAAAATTCATTGAATTAGAGGCTGCACAAATTCCAAAGCAGCTAAGTGAAGTAGATGTAGCAGCCATTAATACTAACTTCGCTCTTGAAGCTGGTATTGATCCTAAAAAAGATTCCATTCTTTTAGAATCTACTGACTCTCCATATGTAAATTACATTGTGGTACGTGCTGAAAACAAGGACGACCCAACGATTAAGAAATTCGTTGAAGCTTATCAATCTGATGAAGTACGCAAATTTATTGAAGAAGAATTCAAAGGTTCTGTAATTCCAAGCTGGTAAGTGACGAGTAAGACCCTTTCATAAAATCAAGAATCTGCGAGACTCCTATGGGAAGGCTAGCAGATTCTTGCTTTATAGATGGGCTTAGAAAGGAGATATCACAGTATGATTCAATTAGAAAACATATCAAAAGAATTTAAAACTAAAAAAGGTATCGTCAAAGCAGTAGATGGTATTAATTTGCATGTCAAAAAAGGTGAAATTCATGGGGTTATTGGCTACAGTGGTGCTGGAAAAAGTACCCTCATTCGCTGTGTCAATTTATTAGAGCGTCCAACTACAGGAAAAGTATTGATTGATAATGTAGATATTACTTCCCTTTCTCTAAACGACCTTCGCAAAACACGTCAAAAAATCGGGATGATCTTCCAACATTTTAACCTTTTAAAAACAGCGACCGTTTACAGCAATATCTCGATACCATTAAAGCTTCTAGGTTATAACGACTCTGAAGTAAAAGAACGTGTTGCAAAATATGCAGAAATTGTTGGCCTAACAGAGAAATTAGATAGCTATCCTAGCCAGCTTTCGGGTGGTCAAAAGCAACGTGTCGCTATTGCACGTGCCCTCGCCCAAGAGCCTGAGATTTTACTCAGTGATGAAGCAACGAGTGCACTCGATCCTGAAACAACTGACGCCATTCTTGAGCTTCTCTTGAAAATTAATCGTGAGCTAGGCATCACTATTTTACTCATTACACACGAAATGAATGTTATTCAAAAAATTTGCGATGATGTTTCCGTTCTTGAATCTGGGGCAGTTGTGGAATACGGCTCTGCGATTGAGCTATTTTCCAAGCCTCAGCATCCAACGACACGAAAATTTTTAAATACCATTTCTCAACGTAATTTATCTCCTTCCCTTATCGAGCAATTAAATGTTTCGGGAAGTGTTATTCGTTTAACATTCCTTGGTGAAAGTACAGGGAAACCATTACTTGCAGAAGTGAGCAAAGTTTATGATGTACAACCAAATATTTTAACAGCCAATATCATTGAATTAAAAAACGGCATTGTCGGTAATATTGTCGTGCATCTACACGGTAAAACCCATATCGTAGAAAAAGCACTTAAGTATTTTAAAGAAAACGGAGTAAGTGTCGAGGAATTAGGAGGCGAATTAAATGAATAGCATTCAAAGCTTCTTTGCAGATTGGTCAGATGTTATTGGGAAATCCATTATCGAAACCTTCCAAATGGTCGGGATTTCATTATTCTTTTCTATTTTAATTGGGATCCCTTTAGGGCTTTTAATCGTTTTAACTCGCCCGGGACAATCCTTTGAAAATAAATTTCTCTATCAATTTTTCAATTTATTTATTAATATTATTCGCTCAGTACCGTTCATTATTTTACTATTTTTCATTTTACCGTTCACGAAGCTAATCGTTGGCACAACTATCGGTGTAAAAGGTGTTATTGTACCGCTTGTTGTTTATACAGCGCCTTATATTGCGCGCCTTATGGAAACCGCACTTTTAGAAGTTGATCCAGGTGTTGTGGAAGCTTATACAGCAATGGGTATTAAACGCCGTCATATTATTTGGAATGTCTTACTACGTGAGGCTCGTCCATCCATTATTTTAGGTTTAACGATTGCTACAATCGGTCTTATAGGAGCAACAGCAATGGCAGGAATGGTTGGTGCTGGTGGTTTAGGTGATCTTGCATACCGTTACGGTCATTTACGCTATGAGGTCGATGTGATGTATGCGACTGTGTTTATCTTAATCATCCTTGTTCAGAGTATTCAATCAATAGGTAATCGCTTTGCAGCGAAACTAAAGAAAGATTAGTAGGAGGATTACGATGACAAATGAAATTTACGTAGAGAAAAATGGCTATATCGCTACCCTAGTGTTAAATCGACCTGAAAAACGCAACTCTTTATCAAGAGCTATGTTTCAAACCATTTTAGATAATCTTGAAGCTTTACGTACAGACTCTTCTATCAAAATCTTAATTGTTCGTGGCGTAAATGAAGTTGCCTTTTCTTCAGGTGCAGATATTAGCGAGTTTTTAGACGTTCGTTATGCAGCCAATCACGCAAAAGCCTATAATGATTTAGCATTAAAAGCCATTGATGCTCTTTATAAATTTCCACACCCTACAATAGCCATGATTCAAGGATTAGCTATTGGTGGTGGCTTAGAGCTAGCCAACGCATGTGATTTCCGACTAGCAACACCTAAGAGTAAGCTTGGCATCACTGCTGCGAACATCGGTATCATCTACAATCTTGAAAGTACAAAGCGTCTAATGAACATCGTAGGTGCTGCGAAGGCAAAGGAAATATTGTATACAGCGAATATATTCACAGCTGAAGAAGGTAAAAATATCGGTTTAATTACTGCCTTACATGAACCAGAGGATATTGAAGACGCGACAATTCAGTTCGCTAATCATTTATTAAGTAAATCCTCTGTTGCAAATGCTGGTATTAAAAAAATTATCCAAGCAATTGTCGATGGTGAAAATGAAGAAAGTGAAGAGTTAGCTCAAATGATTCTTGATTCATTTAGCTCTTATGATTACAACGAAGGTATCCAAGCATTTTTAAATAAAAGAAAGCCCATTTTTAATAAATAAGGGAGGTAATAACGATGACAAAGATAACAGATGGAGATCTACTGTTAAAAAATATTAACGCACAAGCCCCCTTCCCTATTTGCTTTGCAGATTTAGAAAAGGCAGTTGCAGAAAAAATAGAAGCTGGTCCGTTTGGTTATATCCGTTCAGGTGCTGGAGGTGAGCAAACATTAAAAAATAACCGTGCTGCCTTTGAAAAATACTCTATTATTCCACGCTTTTTACATGATGTTTCGAGTATTGATACATCGATTGAACTGTTCGGAAAAGTACATCCAACCCCGTTCTTATTTGCTCCTGTTGGCATGAACAGAATGGCGCATGACGAGGGAGAGCTTGCCGTTGCTCGTGCAGCTAATCAGTTAAAAATTCCTTATATTCAAAGTACAGTTTCAAGCTATGCACTTGAGGATATAGCACAAACAGCTCCCGCTGCTACTAAATGGTTTCAATTATATTGGTCAACAAATGAAGAAATTGCATATAGTATGGCCGCTCGAGCCGAGGCTGCTGGTTTTGAGGCTATTGTTTTAACTGTAGATACAGTCATGCTCGGCTGGCGTGAAGAAGATGTTCGCAATCAATTTTCACCATTAAAGCTTGGGTATGCGAGAGGAAACTATATGAATGACCCTGTTTTTACTGCTTCCTTACCAGACGATTCATTCGAGTCATATGTACAAGGCGTTTTACAAAATGTTTTCCATCCAACATTAAATTGGGACAATGTACGTGAATTAAAGCGCCGTTCTAATCTCCCTATTTTATTGAAGGGAATCTTACATCCTAAAGACGCAAAATTAGCTATAGAAAATGGCATTGATGGAATAATCGTATCAAACCACGGTGGTCGTCAATTGGATGGCGTAATTGGTTCACTTGATGCACTTCCTGACATTGTGAAAGCTGTAAAGGGACGAATTCCTGTTATTTTAGATAGCGGTGTGTATCGTGGTATGGATGCTCTTAAGGCACTCGCTTTAGGAGCAGATGCTGTTGCCATTGGACGTCCCTTCGTCTATGGGCTTGCCTTAGAAGGACAGCAAGGAGTCGAAAAAGTAATGACGAATTTATATGATGAATTAAAAGTTTCTATCGCATTAGCGGGGGCAACATCTGTAAAAGGACTACGTGATATCACATTGGTGAAAAAAGATGGAGTCGATCATAGATGAAATTAGCATTAGAAGGTTTAAAAGTAGTTGATTTATCACAAGTGCTCGCCGGCCCTTATTGCACTATGGTGCTAGCGGATATGGGTGCCGAGGTTATAAAAATCGAAAAATATCCAAATGGAGACGATACACGCGCGATGGGCCCATTCATTAATGAAGAAAGCCATATGTATATGATGGTCAATCGTAATAAAAAAGGCGTTTGTATAAATTTAAAAACGCCTGAAGGGTTGGAATTATTCAAAGAACTTATTCAATCTGTAGATGTTCTTGTAGAAAATTACCGACCAGGCGTCACAAAAAAACTTGGTATTGATTATGAAACATTAAAGGAAATTAACCCCGGGCTTATTTATTGCTCCATTTCTGGTTATGGTCAAACAGGTCCATATAGTCAAAAAGGCGGCTATGATATTATGGCACAAGGGCTTAGCGGATTAATGCATATGACTGGTGAAGCTGGCGGTAGACCCGTAAAAGTTGGCTTTGCAGTGAACGATATTGCAGCTGCGCAAACTGCTTTACAGTCTATTTTAATGGCATATATTTATAAACTTCATAGTGGTGAAGGACAATACATCGACGTGTCCCTAGTTGAATCCGGGCTTGCATGGACAGTTTGGGAGGCTGCAGCATATTTCGGAAATAGCGAATTACCTGAACGTACAGGAACTGCTCACCGAGTATCCGCTCCATATCAAGGCTTTAAAACAAAAGACGACTATATTTTAATAGGAGCAGGCAATCAAAAGCTGTGGGAGATTTTTGCCACGAAAGTCGTGAATCGCCTCGATTGGTTAGACAACCCTTTGTTTGCGACAAACTACTCCCGCGCTCAAAATGTGAAAGTACTTGAAGCAGAAATCGAAAGCGAATTAATAAAACATCCAGCAACTCATTGGCTTCAGCGATTAAATGAACATGGTGTTCCAGCTAGCCCCATCTATTCATACGATCAGACATTGAATGATCCCCATATTTTAGAACGCGGCATGGTGCTTTCCTATGAACATCCAGTCGCCGGCCCAATGCGCACACTCGGCTTCCCAGCGAAGTTTTCGCAAACGCCTGGGCAACTAATGAAGGCCGCTCCTACATTAGGGCAGCATAATGAAGATATTTTAAAATCATTGCATGTACCTGATGAACACATCGAACAACTAAAAGCAGCGAAAGTCATTCACTCGAAATAAAGCTACCCCGGCATTTCGGGGTGACTTTCCGTCGCTTTGGCGGGGCTATCCACAATTTTGGCTGTTCTATCCACGACTTTGACTATTCTATCCGTCACTTAGACTCTTCCTTCCGTCGCTTTGACCTTTCTTTCCGTCGCTTTGGCTCTTCTATCCGTCGATTCGACCTCTCTTTCCGTCGCTCTATCTTCTATCCGTCACTTCGACCTTTTTATCCGTCGATTCGGCTCTTCTTTCCGTCGCTCTGCTTTCTTTCCTTCACTTCGACCTTCTATCCGTCGCTCTGTCTCTTCTTTCCGTCGCTCTGCTTTCTTTCCTTCACTTCGACCTTCTATCCATCGCTCTGTCTCTTCTTTCCGTCGCTTCGGCTCTTCTTTCCGTCGATTCGACCTCTCTTTCCGTCGCTCTATCTTCTATCCGTCACTTCGACCTCTCTTTCCGTCACTTTGGCTCTTCCATCCGTCGCTTCGAACATTTAATCCGTCTAAACCTCAAAAAAGAGGCTGGGACATAACTAGCTTCATTAGTGAGAAATCCGAATTTGAATTCATTCAAATTCGGATTTCTCTATTTTTTATGTTGTCTCCATATAGCTATTAGCTAATGGCTGTGAATTTTCTTAAATTCACGGCCATTAATGCGAGGCCCATCTCGTTTTCAACCTTCGATTTTCCTCTCACAGAAAATCGAGTGAAACGCAAATTAGCCTTCAAGAATCCAAAAACTGGTTCCACGTCAATTTTGCGTTGACGATAAATGGTACTCGTTTTTTCTTCTGAAAGCTTTACTCTTACATATTCTTTTTGTTGCTCCCACTTCTCATTCACGATTAACTTACGATTATTTCCCCCTTTTGCTTTCGTACATAACGAACGTAGGGGGCATCCGGAACAGTCCTCACATTCGTATATCTTAAATTCACGCGTGAAATCATACTTATCCGTTTTCGTGGAACGATATTTAAATACAAGCTGTTGTTGGTTTGGGCAAGTGTATCGATCATGTTCTTTATCATAATCCCAGTTCTCTGTATTGAATTCGTTTTGCTTATGCTTTTTCTTCTGTTCTTTTACATACATGTTATACGTGATTAAGGCTTCTCGCTTACGGTTCGAAAGGATATCATCATAATTTTGTTCACTGCCATATCCAGCATCTGCGACGATGTGTTTTGGTAACTTAAAATAATGTTGTTCGATTTCATCTAAAAATGGGATTAATGTACGTGTATCCGTTGGATTCGGAAAAATGCTGTAGGCAAGCGCATACTGACCTTCTGTTGCCACTTGTATGTTATAACCTGCCTTCAATTGACCATTTTTCATATAGTCATCTTTCATACGCATAAATGTTGCATCCGGGTCTGTTTTCGAATAACTATTTCGTTCGTCAAAGATTTCGAAGTCTCTTTGATATTTTAGTTTGCGTTCAATATAGTCGATCAATTGTTTGCGAGCCTGCTTTGGGAATTTCCGTTCCGTTCTTAAAGCCTTTCGCTCTGCTACATCCGATGACTCTTCAATTTTTCGATCATATTCAGAAATCACTTCATCAACTTTTTCGACCATTTGAGCGAGGTCTTCCAATGCTAATTCCTTTTCACTTTCCCGTTCAATTTCTGGCATGATTTCTTTTTCAAGCAGCTCATCGTATAGCTGGTTTGACTTTTCAATTAGTCCGTTATGAAATTTCTCAACCGACTTTTTCCACACGAATGTAAATTTGTTCGCATTCGCTTCAATCTTTGTTCCATCAATAAAAATAGCTTCCTGGTCAATTAATTCTCCCTGTACCAGCTGGCAGCGGAATTGAACGAAGCATTGACGAATCAACTCTTTTACCTCTGGTTGGACACGGAATCGGTTGATTGTGCGGTAGGTTGGTTCATGCCCTTGAGCTAACCACATCATCCGAAGACTATCTTTTAAAAGCGCTTCAATTTTGCGCCCTGAGAAGACAGATTGCGTGTAGGCACATAAGATAATTTTAAGCATCATGCGTGGATGGTAGGCAGGACAGCCCTCATTTCGAAGGAATGGTTCAAACGCTTCGGGCGGGATACTTTCGACTAAATGGTGGACATGGAAGGCGATATCATTCTTTTGTAACTTCACTTCAAAATCTAAAGGCAAAACTAATTGATTCATGTTATAATCTTTAAACATAAGGATCCTTCTTTCTGTATAATTTTGTTATGGTGACTTAATTTTATCAGAAGTGGTCCTTATTTTTTATGAAAAAAATTTAAAGCCGGTGAAATTTTACTAATCGTAAAATTTCACCGGCTTTTTAGTTAAGAGGTGGGTTTTGTCCCAGCCTCAATTTTTTATTGAATTACACCTAGCTCACGGCCGACTTTTCCATAGATTGCTAGAGCGTCGTCCAGCATTTCTTTTGTATGTGCCGCTGTAGGCATGTTACGAACACGTCCTGTACCTTTTGGAACCGTTGGGAAAACGATTGATTTAGCATAGACGCCCTCTTCAAATAAACGACGTGAAAATTCCTGTGTAAGCTTTTCATCACCAATAATACATGGTGTGATTGGCGTTTCTGATTCACCGATATTAAAGCCTAGCTTAGCAAGACCCGCTTTTAAATAATCCCCATTTTCCCAAAGCTTATCGTGAAGCTCCGTTGAGTCAATCAGCATTTGCACTGCCGCTGTAATCGCAGCAACATCACCTGGTGGTAATGCTGTTGAGAATAAAAATGGACGAGAACGCACTTTCAGCCAATCAATTAAATTTTTCTTACCTGCTACATATCCACCAACAACACCAATTGCTTTAGAAAGTGTACCAATTTGGAAGTCGATTTCTTTTTCTAAACCGAAATGCTTCACAGTACCCTTTCCTTTACCTGTTACACCTGAACCGTGTGCATCATCAACATACGTTATTAAATCAAACTCTTTCGCAATCTCAACGATTTCTGGTAATTTTGCAATATCACCATCCATTGAGAATACGCCATCAGTAATGACCATGACTTTATTATATAAGCCTGATTCTTTCGCTTCCTTTGCTTTCACACGTAAATCATCCATGTCAGAGTGATTATAGGCAATGATTTTCGCACGTGATAAACGACAACCATCAATAATCGAAGCATGGTTTAATTGGTCTGAAAGTATTGCATCATTTTTATCCATAACAGCTGAAATAGCTGCCATATTACAGTTAAAACCTGATTGGTAAGAGATCGCTGCTTCTGTGCCTTTAAATTCAGCAAGCTTTTCCTCTAATTTTACGTGTAAATCAAGTGTGCCGTTAATCGTACGGACTGCTCCAGCCCCCACACCGTATGTCTCAATTGTTTCTTTGGCAATACGCTTTAAATCTTCATTCGTTGCTAAACCAAGATAGTTGTTTGAGGATAGATTAATTAGATTTTTGCCACGTACCTGAATAACTGGTCCGTTTGCTCCCTCTACTGGATCAATTTCGTTGTATAAGCCTTGATTGCGTAAGGCTTGTAGGTTTTCATCTAAAAATGCATTCAATACTTTTGACAAGCGTATCATCCTTTCCTAGGAACACTATTCTAGTTCCTAGTGTAGCACAAGCACGCTATTAGAAAAATTACTTTGTTAATCTTTCGAATAGTGGGGCAGTTTTTTCTCGCCAAAGAGATGATGATATACAATTATCTATTAATCGACGGACAGTATACTCTGCTTCCGCATAACGCTTCGAATAACCCATTGCATCCTGCATTGCTTCTTTATACTTTGCCCGAATATCTTCAATTTTAGCTTCTGCTTCCTGTGAAATTGCGCAATGTTCCCCTATATCGAAAATTTCATCACCAAGTCTTCCTGCCTGAGGTTCAAAGACATGTGGATCTGTGCTATCAAAGATGCAGAAATTCAACTCCGGGATAATAACCATGTCAACAGAGTTTGAATCCAAGCCACACCAAATAACTTGTGCATCGAGCCCTCTCGCATTTGCTTCGTCTGCTAAACCTTTCATTAAAGAAGATTTACCTGTACCCGGCTTCCCTTTGATCATCAATCTTCGAGATATATTTTTTGTTATGCTATCTACTGTATTTTCAGCCCCCCTCGGTGTTAATGTTCCGAGTAAGCGATGTGTTCGCATTCCTGTTTTATTTAAGACGATTGTTTGGAAAACATCTGTCTTTAAATTTTCAACCTGATCATTTAATGCCTGCCAGTTCATACAGCTTTGTGTGACTACTTCCCAATCATCATGGATCTTTATAGCACTATTTAGCTTCGAAATACACTTCTCACGCCACGACTCTCGTTCCGTCACTGCATCAGCGAGTTGTTCGCCAACCCTTTCAAGTTGGAATTCTTCTAAACAATCATAAAATGATATCACCCGATGCTTTGTTCCAAGGAAGATCGGTTCAATCCCCCACCCTGATGACCATACAAATAGTCGATTACATCCTTGAACATACACTGCCTCAACAATATCCTCCAACAAAGCATGCTTAAACCACTCCACCGCAAAGCCTTGCTTCACATAAAAATAACCTAGCTCTTTAATAAGCTCTGATCCTTTAAACGTAGGCGCACCTTGCAAAATATAAACTAATTCTGCCTCATCCATCAGTTCTTTATATAAATGTTTAATTCCTTGCCCAGTCAGTGCGTGCCCATAATAATAGGTCACATTTCCGTTCAATAACGCTCCCCCTTTATCTTATGCCTTGCATTATATGAAGGAACATTTTAAAAAATGAAGAGCTACTTTTATTTTTTATAAATAAAAGTAGCTTCCTATTTAATAGAATGGCTTCATGCCCTCTATATTCCCAATACACTTCTTTAAAACCTTACGACAATAAGGTAACGAATATTGCACAATATAGCCCGATGTTAAAGCAATGACCACAGTTCCAACGCCAACAGGACCTCCGAGTAACCAGCCAAGAATTGTTACAAGTACTTCAATACCCATTCGCGCTGTTTTAATCGTCCCGCCAAATTTTTCAACAAGAATCATCATTAATGTATCCCGTGGCCCCGCTCCCATATTCGGTGCAATATACATGCCACAACCAAAGCTTAAAACAAATAAACCTACCACAAAATAAGTTATCTGTAAGCCATAAATATTTGTTGACGGTAATAACCAATTAAAAACATCTATAAATGACCCGATGAGTAGCATATTGAGCCATGTCCCGATTTTTGGCCATTCTCGTAAAACGATTGAAGTTGAAACAACAATTAAAAGCCCTGTTAATATAGACCATGTACCAATTGATAAACCAAAGTTCTGAAATAAACCCACATGTAACACATCCCAAGGGCTCGTTCCTACGATTTTCCCTTTAATGGACATTGTAATTCCTAGCGACATCACCATTAAGCCACCAATAAAAAACGTCCAACGCAACCCCGTAATTTTCCTCATTTCATATCCTTCTCTCTCTATGTATAATATTGTTCTAACTGTACCCCATTTTATGTTTGAGTTTTGGCTACCTCCGTTGAAGAAAAGTTCTGCAAAGCATCTTATGCAATGTGTATATAGCGCTAATAGAGCTAGTAACAACTTTGCTAAGCGGAATTTTCATGTAGTTGAACACCTGAGTATTCTACTTTCAGTTCTTCCGCTTAGCTGAGCAACTTTTCCTCTACCTGAGCAGTTCTTTTCCTACCCAATCACTTTTACACTCCCTACAGTTCTTCACCCTATCGGAGCTTTCTTCTCTTACTTCCTGCAACTTAAATAAAAAACTACCCAACATATCATGCTTGGGTAGTAGTAATTGGTGCGAGCTTTGCCTTTGTTGCAGCAACTAAATCATCTAGTTGTAGGTGGACTTGCATGCCGATTTTTCCGGCACTCACAATAATCTTTCCTTGCTCTTGAGCTGACGTATCAATGACAGTAGGATAAAGCTTCTTCATGCCGACTGGAGAGCATCCACCCCGTACATAGCCTGTATAGCTGAGTAACTCCTTAACCGGAAGCATGTCGATTTTCTTCTCTCCTATAACCTTAGCAGCAGCTTTTAAATCAAGCTCTTCTGCTACAGGAATAACAAATACAAAAAGCTTTTGTGCACTTGCCTTTGCTACTAATGTTTTGAAAACACGAGAAACCGGGTGACCAATTTTTTCAGCAACCGAAATTCCGTCAACTTGGCCGTCACCTGTTTCATATTCAATTACTTCGAACTGAATTTTTTGTTGTTCCAATAATCTTATAGCATTCGTTTTCGCATGCTTCGCCTTAGCCATATTAAAAAACTCCCATCTGCAGCATTAGGCTATCATGGAGAACATAGAGTCATTTCCTGGTAGATAGCCATCTTTCGCCATTTGAATATGAGTGGTATATTTTTCAGAAGCATATTTAAATGTTCGCGCCTTATATGCCTCTGCATAATTCTTACCGAAAATTGTATCTGCAAATGGATCCAATTTCAATTCCTTCGAAAAACGTTCTGGTACTTTAACTTCAATTACTTCACGTACAAAAGCAGGCTGACTGTCGTCTAGTTCACTTTCATCTAGATCTTGACCATTTTGTATTTGAGCATTTGCACTCGCCGCTACACGTAAATCCTGTGGTGATGGCTGCGCTGTATCTTTCAACTGTTCTAGAATTTGTAACGTCTCCACATCTACTATAGACGCTTCCCCATCTATATGCTCTAGCTGTGAATATTCAAGAGCTTCAGCTTTTTGCGTTTTCTCATGAGCGAGCACACTCTTTTTCGTCTGTTGCAAATCTTCAATGATTGCTTGCTGTTGAGGCGTGACTTCTTTAGATTCCTCTTTTTGTTGCTCGTAGAGGTCTTGATCTGTATGCCCTAATAGTAAATTTTCTAGCTCAAGCAATAGCGGATTTTTCTTTGGCTGAAAATACAATGAGTTTTTTCGATATGCATCCCCTGCTTGTTTTCGCTGTAAAATCTTTTTACGATTATAGTATGATGAAATTTTTTCTTGTTCTATTAAACTGGATAGTTTCATATGATTCACCTCGGCTTTCTAATTTAATATGCGAAATAAATAATAGATATGATAATTTCTTCTATTAAGTATAACTATTCCGTCTGAACAGTTTCTTTACACTAATTATCGGAATTTTCTTTATCAAATTCAAGAGCAAATTAATACTAAGCTCCTAAAGGAATATTCCATTTTCGACTAATTAGGTATAAAGACCCTAAACAAAACCGATTATTCCTTTCATTTATTATTTCAATATTTAATTTCAATAAAAAATATTACTGTTATCACTTTTAAAATAGTGTTAATTTACCCCTAAAAAAAAAACAGCCCTTTAGCAAGGACTGTTTCTATCTATTTTTTAGGTTTAATAAGTATACTTTTATAGGCTAAATAACCAAGCCATGCTCCAAGTGTATTTAAAATTAAATCATCAATATCTGCCGACCCAACCGTAAAAATAAACTGGATGGTCTCTACCGCTAAGCTAGAGACGAAGCCTACAAAAATAACTGTCCGAGCTTTACGAAACTTTTTTGATAATAACGGAAGTAAAAAGCCCATGGGGGTAAATATTAATAAATTACCTAGTAAATTAATAATAATGATATCCAAATTAAAATACTGAGAGTAATTTATATAGCGAAGAACTGTATCAAAGGGAATAAAATTTGTAGTTAAACGCCAGTCACTATAATCAAACAGCCCTAATTCATCTAGAGAATATTCGCCATTAAATAAAATAATTACTACATTCACTAGACGGTCAATGACCAGTTTATAAAAAGCTATAACGGAATAAATACTAAAAAATATCCAACCTGTTATCTTAATTGGTAAATAATATGTATCTATCAATGAACGATAAGGTAATGGTAGCTTGGCACTACCATGTATATTATTTTTTTTCATGCCTGTACTACCTACTTCCCTATATCCTCTCATCATTTTAATATGCTCAACTTCCCCAAGCAAGTGGTAATAATAAGATGGGTAAAGCTTTTTAGGACATACTCAGAGTACTTAAATTCCTCCCCCTTATACTATACGTTTGTCCAGGTTCAATTAGAAAAAAAATGATTATACAAATTCTAACAAAATACCATTCTTAGCTTTTAGTGGTGGACAAAAAAGCCGCCTCAATTAACTGAGACAGCTTTATTTCAGACTTTATACTGGATTTACTCCGTGTTTACGCTCTGAGAATAATAAGTACTTTGACATATAGAGCTCTAAACGTGATTCAAGTACTTTTCTTAAATCATTAGGCTCAATAACATCATCAATGATAAGTTCTGAGGCTAGACGATAGACATCGATTTCCTCTTGATATTCTTTGCGTTTCTCGGCAATAAAGCTTGCCTGCTCCTCTTTTGGAAGTTCAGCAATTTTATTTGCATATACTGCGTTGACCGCAGCTTCTGGACCCATTACAGCGATTTGTGCGTTTGATAGTGCAATACAGCAGTCTGGCTCAAAAGCAGGACCTGCCATTGCATACAGCCCTGCACCATATGCCTTACGAACAATGACCGTTAATTTAGGAACGGTTGCCTCGCTCATTGCGAAAATCATTTTTGCACCATGGCGTATAATACCAGCTTTTTCAACCTGCGTACCAATCATAAAGCCTGGTACATCTGCAAGGAAAAGAAGCGGAATATTAAACGCATCACAAAGTGATATGAACTTTGCCGCTTTATCAGCTGAATCGTGGAACAAAACGCCTCCTTTTACACGTGGTTGATTGGCGATTATTCCGACGGATTGCCCATTAATGCGTCCAAGTCCCGTAATTAGTTCTGGAGCAAATAATTTTTTCACTTCACAAAACGAATCTTCATCAATGATACGTTCAATTAGCTTATACATATCAAAAGGAACGTTTTGATTTTTTGGAATTAGCTCATCAATCGATTTATCAAATGAAGCTGGTGGCTTTGGAGCCTCAACCTTACCGCGCTCTGCATAGTTGTTCGGGAAGTAGCTCAAATATTTACGAGCATAGGCGATAGCTTCCTGCTCCGTTTTAGCAAGCACATCTCCGCAGCCAGAAACAGAACAGTGCATTTTAGCTCCACCCATCGTTTCCAAATCTACCTTCTCACCAATAACCATTTCCGCCATACGTGGGGAACCTAAATACATCGATGCATTGCCCTCTACCATGACTACAATATCGCAAAATGCAGGGATATATGCACCTCCTGCTGCTGAAGGTCCAAACAGTAAGCATATTTGAGGGACTTTACCTGAAAGCTTTACCTGATTATAGAAAATGCGTCCAGCTCCTCTTCGACCCGGAAACATTTCTAATTGGTCAGTAATACGTGCACCTGCCGAATCGACTAGATACAGTAATGGGCAATTTAGCTTTTCAGCTGTTTCTTGAATACGAATCATTTTTTCTACTGTACGTTTACCCCAAGAGCCAGCTTTAATCGTCGAATCGTTTGCTAATACACAAACAGTACGGCCATGGATTTTACCGATTCCTGTTACAACTCCATCTGCCGGTAAGTCCCCAGCTAAGCAGTTTGCGTACAAGCCATCTTCTGATTGCAGCCCATCATCTAATAATAATTCGAGTCGTTCACGTACAAACAGCTTTCCTTGCTGTGCGTTTTTATCGTGATATTTTGGCAGACCACCTGCTAAAATTTGTTCCTTCATTGTTTTAGTCGTATTTTCTGTCGGTACATTGCTCATATTTAATTCCTCCTTTTGCCCATTCGGTTACGCCTTAGCACAGATAATTAATAAATATACCTAGATCTCGGTTCATTATCATAACGTGAGGTTGATTTCCGTTACGGCTGGGCGCTTTGTTGCTGTCGCTTCGCTTTCGCACAGATAAAACATTTGCCGCTGACGCTTCGCTTTCGCGCAGAGCAGAGCTTCCTGGCGGCGTTCGATGAGCCGCTTTTGTTGTTGCTGCCGCTTCGCTTTCGCACAGATAAAGCATTTGCTGCCGCTGCGTTAGCACTACGCTTTCGCACAGAAAACATCCGCTTCGCTGCAGGGTCTCGGGCCAACAGATGTTTATTGCGCGAAAGCGAAGCGGCAGCGGCACCGATGTTGGTCACGAAGGCGTTATCACAGGATGTGATGGTTTTAGCCTTCGTTCCTCTATTCGATGATCCCCGAGGAGTCGCCCAGCCTTCACTCCAATCAACTTATATGCATTGCATATGTTTCAAACTTCTGATGATGGACCAAAATCTATTAAAAATACTTGTATGGCTCATCACCCTATCGTGGATTTGATTTCTTTTAACCCCAAGAAGTCACTAGCCTCCACTTTTGATGATACGCCTATTTTTTAAAATCCTACTTTAAAACTATTCAAAATCTATCAACAGAGCTTTTATTTCCCTAAGTATTGCGGTGTTCGCTTTTCTTGGAAAGCAAGTAAGCCCTCTAATCGATCTTCTGTAGGAATCAGAGCATTATATGCAAGTGATTCGATTTTTAAGCCTGTAGCTAAATCTACTTCAATCCCTTGATTCATGGCGATTTTCGCCTGTACTAAAGAAAGTGGAGCATTTTTGGCCATTTCGAGCGCAAGTTGCTGAGCCTTTTCAAGTACTTCATGTCCTTCATGAACGTACTCTACAATACCGTAACTTCTTGCTTCCTCCGCATTTAATCGACGAGCAGTATAAATTAATTCCTTCGCTTTTCCAATGCCAATTAATCGTGGAAGTCGTTGCGTGCCTCCTGCCCCTGGGATGATGCCGAGAGATGTCTCCGTAAGACCTAACTTTGCATGTGTAGCTGCCAGACGTAAATCACAGGCTAACGCTAGTTCGAGTCCTCCACCAAAAGCAACGCCATTTAGTACGGCGATAACTGGTTGAGCGAGCGCTTCTACTTTTGCCACTGTTGCACCGATTAATTGCACAATCTGCTTTACTTGTCGGTCTGGCATCCCTTTACGTTCCTTTAAATCTGCTCCTGCGCAAAAAGCTTTTTCCCCTGCCCCCGTTAGTAGGACAACTCGCACTGCCGGATCACCGTTTATGTTGTCGAGTGTCGTGCTAAGTTCTTGGAGTAGTTGTACAGACATTGCATTCGCAGCTTCAGGTCTGGAAAGTGTAATAAGCCCAATGCAACCCTCTAATAATTCAAAACGAACGAGCTGCGTCATAATTGACTCGCACTCCTTTCATTACGGGCAATCGCCATTTGTTTAGAGGCAACTGCCTTCCCTAGTTTCTGTTCAATAAATAGCGCAGCCTCTAGCACTTTACTCAGCTCTACACCCGTTTTAATACCCATTTCATCTAATAAATAAAGTAGATCCTCCGTGGCTACATTACCCGATGCTCCTTTGGCATACGGACAGCCCCCAAGTCCACCAAGCGCACTATCAAACTTTGTAATTCCCATTTCTAAAGATTGAACAATATTCGCTAGTGCTGTGCCACGTGTATCATGGAAATGCATCGCAAAATTTTCCGCAGGGTATCTTTTTAGCAATTCTTCTAAAAGATTTTCTACCTGTGTCGGCACACCAACACCAATCGTGTCACCAAGTGAAATTTCATCGACGCCCATTTCTAATAATTTTTCTGTTACTCGTAAAACCTTTTCTGGTTGTATGTAGCCTTCATACGGGCACCCAATCACCGTTGAGATATAGCCTCGTACATTTTTATTCGCTGCCCTTGCCCCTACCACAACTTCCTGTAATATCGGAAATGTTTCATTAATCGATTTATTAATATTACTTTGATTATGGCTTTCGCTTGCCGACATAAACACGCTCACTTCATCTACTTCAGCCTGCAACGCACGTTCTAGGCCACGCATGTTCGGTACTAATGCAGCATACGTGATATCTTTTTGGCGTTTAATGGTTTGAAGCACCTCCACTGCATCTGCTAGCTGTGGGATCCACTTCGGATGCACAAAAGACGTTACTTCGATATAATTCAATCCAGTTTGACTAAGTAAATTCACTAGCTGTACTTTATCGGCAGTCGCAAGATGTGTCTTCTCATTTTGCAAACCGTCACGAGGACCTACTTCCTTTAACGTTACATGCTTTGGTAGCTGCATAAAGAAGCCTCCTTATTCAATTTCTAAAATATCATCATCAACGTTGATGAAATCCCCTTCGTTCGCAATGATTTTTGTGACTACGCCATCTTCTTCTGCAGCAATAGGAATCTCCATTTTCATCGACTCTAAAATTGCCACATCTTGTCCTGCTGTCACTTTCTCGCCCTCTGCTACAACGATTTTCCATACTGTTCCTGCCATGCTCGCTTTAACTGTTGCCATTGTAAATCCCTCCAAATGTATGAATGTACGGATAACCGTATGTGATTTTCATATAACGCATTCGCACTAATGGTGAAGTGCGAATGCTTTTTATCATTTTCGCCTTGGCGTAATTGTTGTTGTTGCTGTCGCTTCGCTTTCGCACAGATAACATTTGTTGCTGTCGCTTCGCTTCCGCACAGATAACATTTGTTGCTGTCGCTTCGCTACTCGCACAGAAAACATTTGTTGCTGTCGCTTCGCTTTCGCACAGAAAACATTTGTTGCTGTCGCTTCGCTTCCGCACAGATAAACAATACGTTCAGAGGCTTTATTTCGTTTCTGCTAATTGAGGTAGATAATATTCATCTACAAATTTAGTTGTTGTATAGCCCTTCAAAAATTGTTCATGTGTGACTGTTTTCAACAGCATCGGAATATTTGTTTGAATTCCTTCTACTTTATACACTTTAAGTGCCTCAATGAGTCTTTCACACGCAATTGCTCGTGTTTCTCCCCACACTACTAATTTGCTAATCATTGGATCATAAAAAGGTGTTACCGTAGTGCCAGCCTCTACGCCACATTCATGGCGAATACCTTCACCTGTAGGTAAATCAAAAGCCGTAATTGTTCCTGGAGAAGGGAAAAATGTCGATGGATTTTCGGCGTAAATGCGTACTTCAATTGCATGCCCTTTTCTTTGAATACTATCGCGAGTAAATGCTAATGGTTGTTTTGCCGCAATCTTTAATTGCTCCTCTACAAGATCCAGTTTTGTAATTTCCTCAGTCACCGGATGTTCAACCTGTAGGCGCGTATTCATCTCTAAAAAATAAAAGTTTTGCTCCGCATCTACTAAATACTCAATCGTTCCAGCATTCACATAGCCGATATGCTGAACTGCCTTGACTGACGCATCTAACATACTTTTTCTTGTTTCTTCAGAAATGAATGGAGATGGTGCTTCCTCAACCACTTTTTGATTTCTACGTTGAATCGAGCACTCACGTTCAAATAGTGGTACGACATTGCCATCATGATCTGCAATAATTTGTACCTCGACGTGATGAGGATTAGCAATAAATCGTTCCATATACATCGTTCCATCACCAAAGAATGACTGTGCACGCTTTTGATTTCCCTCAAAGGCTTTTGCCAATTCCTCTGCATTTTCTACGAGCTGCATTCCGATACCCCCACCGCCAGCAGAGGCTTTTAACATTATCGGATAGCCTAGACGAGAAGCAATTTCAATAGCTTCTGTTACGTCTTTCACTGGTGTCTCTACGCCTTCAACAATTGGTACACCTGCTGCCTTCATTGTTTTCCGGGCTTCTAACTTACTACCCATCGAAGCAATAACGTCTGCGCTCGGCCCAATAAAAACTAAGCCCGCCTCTGTACAACGTTTAGCAAACTCAGCGTTTTCTGATAATAAACCATAGCCTGGATGAACAGCTTCAGCACCGCTTTCCTTCGCCACTTCAAGAATACGATCAATATTTAAATAGCTTTGTGCAACAGGTGGTTTTCCGATACAGAACGCCTCATCCGCTTCCTTAACATGTAAGCTTTCAGCGTCTGCCTCGGAATACACCGCTACTGTTTGAACGTTTAGTCGTTTGCATGTTCTTATAACACGCCTTGCGATCTCTCCACGATTTGCAATTAAAACCTTCTTGAACATAACACCGTCCCCCTTCTTACTTCACTGCTGGAACAAAACTCTCTCGTAATCTATACTTTTGAACTTTTCCTGATGCAGTCATCGGATAGTCGTCGATAAAGAAAATATGTCGTGGTATTTTATGTCTAGAGATTTTATCCCGACAATAATCCCGAATCTCTTCTTCTGTTGCCTGTTCTCCTTCACGCAAAATGATCCAAGCTGCCGCTTCCTCTCCATAAACAGGATCAGGAACGCCCGCAACCTGTACATCTGCAATTTTTGGATGTGTGTAAAGGAATTCTTCAATTTCTCGTGGAGATAAATTTTCACCGCCGCGAATAATCATATCCTTTAAACGCCCTGTTACACGTACATAGCCCTCCTCATCCATCGTTGCCAAATCCCCGGTATGCAGCCAACCAGCCTCATCAATTGCAAGAACCGTTTCCTCTTGGTTTTTATAGTAACCTTTCATGACATGGTAGCCTCTTGTACATAGCTCCCCTTGCTCATTCGGCGCAGCTTCTTCGTCAGTACCAGGAACGACGATTTTAACTTCTAGATTCGGCAATGCACGGCCAACGGTTTCTACCTTTAACAATAGCGGGTCATCTGCTCTCGTTTGTGTGATAACAGGTGAGGCTTCTGTTTGTCCGTAACAGATAGTAACATCCGTCATCCCAATTTTGTCGATAACGGCTTTCATCACTTCAATAGGACAATTAGAACCTGCCATTACTCCAGTACGCAACGTTGATAGATCAAAAGACGAAAAATTCGGTAAATTAAGTTCGCTAATAAACATCGTTGGTACACCATGTAGCGCGGTACATTTCTCTTTTTCAACCGTTTGTAGCACCTCAGCAGGTGAAAATTCCTGAACTGGAACCATCGTCCCACCACTCGTTGTAATTGCTAATGTTCCAATTACACAGCCAAAGCAATGGAAGAAAGGAACAGGGATGCACAAGCGATCTTCAGAAGTTAAACGCATACATTCTGCAATATTAATCGCATTATTAACTAAGTTATAATGCGTTAACATGACACCTTTCGGAAAACCTGTTGTTCCGGATGTATATTGAATATTAATAACATCATCATAATGAAGTACTTGCTGTCTTTGATCTAATTGCTCCTCTGTTATTTGCTCAGCAGCAGATAACACATCTGACCAGTTTAGCACTCCTGGGTATTTTGTCTCGCCAATTAAAATAACATTTTTCAATAAAGGTAGTCGCTTTGATTGCAAATTACCCGGTTCACAATGTTCAAGCTCTGGACATAACTCTTGCAGTGTATTCATAAAAGAATGGTCTCGATAATTTTCAATTAAAATAATCGTTTTTGCATCGGATTGCTTCAATAAATATTCCAATTCGCTTGAGCGATAATTAGTGTTTACAGTGACGATTGGGGCTCCCATTTTACCTGTACCAAATTGCAGTTGCACCCATTCTGGGACATTTGTCGTCCATACTGCAATATGCTCACCCTTCTCTATTCCAAGAGCCATCAACCCTCTAGCTACTAACCGACTTTGCTGATTGAGCTCCTCGTAGGTCATTCGTAAGTCCCTATCTGCATACACTAATGCTTCACGCTGTGGATACTTTTCAGATTGTTCATCTAGCAATTGACCAATAGTTTGATACACAAGTTCTGCCATGAAAATCCTCCTTATTTATGCTTTTAACTTCTTTCAGTTTAAATCTCCCACCCTCTATAGGTGGTGAGATGAATGCGGTTTTAAGTCACTTTTCAGCGTGTGTTCAGACATCCGCTGAAATAAGTTAAAGCCTCCGGCGGATGTCACGGAATCAGAAAGGAGTTAATAAAGGATGTTAGCCTAAAATCATCGCATCCATGCGATAACGGCTAACTGACCTGCATCCTGTTGCTGCCGCTACGCTTTCGCACAAAAAACATTTGCTGGCCTAAGCACAAAGCCGATTCCGGACGCAATTATGCCAAGGCATAATTGCTTATGGACGATTAACAGCCAATTAAACGAGAAATAACGAGACGTTGAATTTCAGACGTTCCCTCACCGATTTCCATTAACTTAATGTCACGCAGATGACGCTCTACGTCGTATTCTTTCATATAGCCTGAACCGCCGTGAATTTGAATTGCTTGATTACAAGTGCGGAAGCCCATTTCAGAAGCAAATAATTTTGCCATTGCCGCTTCCTTCCCGAACGGTTTCTTTTGATCTTTAAGCCATGCCGCCTTATGTACTAACGTACGTGCAAGCTCTATCTCCATTGCCATATCGGCTAATTTAAATTGTATTGCCTGTAGTTTCGATATTGATGCACCAAATTGTTCACGTTCTTTTGCGAATTTTAATGCTTTTTCATAAGCTGCCTGTGCAATCCCTACAGATAGTGCAGCTATAGAAATACGCCCGCCGTCTAAAGTATTTAAGAATTGGCTAAATCCGCGTTTTTCATCCCCTAAAAGATTAGCCCTTGGCACACGAACATTTTGTAAAATAATCTCACACGTATTCGAGCCACGTACGCCCATTTTGTCGTAATTGCAGTTGATCGTTACGCCAGGAGTATTAGTTGGAACAATGATAGATGAGATAATTTTTTTACCATCTTCACGTTTACCTGTTACAGCTGTCACAATAATTTGACGTGCATAGCCAGCATTTGTGATCCAGCATTTCTCACCATTAATGATGTAATCATCACCATCAATTACAGCTGTTGTACGAGTCCCACCAGCATCTGAACCTGCATTGGGCTCTGTTAAACCAAACGAACCTAATGTTTCTCCCTTCGCTAACGGAACAAGCCATTCCTGCTTTTGCTCCTCTGTACCGAAGTTGTAAATAGGCGAAGCACCTAAGCTAACTGCTGCCGCATAGCTTAATCCTGTACCACCACACGCACGACCGATTTCTTCAACAGCAAGTGCGTAGGAAACAGTATCTCCTCCTGAACCGCCGTACTCTTCAGGAAACGGAATACCTAATAAGCCTAACTCCGCCATCTTTTTAAAGCTCTCTATTCTCATCGTCGATGTCTCGTCAACTTCACGAGCATACGGTTTAATTTCATTTTCAGCAAAATCACGTACCATATCTCGAATCATTGCTTGCTCTTTCGTTAGTTCAAAGTTCATCCCCAGTCCCCCTAATGTTTAATGTGCCATAGCAGATTTCGTTCAGATGACAGTTACAATAAATACCGACTAGTCGGTTTGTATTGAATATTAATAAAACCAGTCATACTGCTGGCTACCCCTTTACCATAAATTGAACTGCTTCTCCCATTGCTTGTTCAGTGACAATCGCACGCAATACCATATCCGTAAATACTTCTGTAATTTCCTCCATTGTTAATGGACCTGATTGCTTAAACCATTTGTATGTCCAGTTAATCATCCCAACAATAGCCATCGTTACGATAGTACAAGGTAGTTCTGTACGAAAATCCTTTGTTTGCTGACCATCCTCTATGACTTTTTGTAAAATATCCCGATATTGATCTCGTTTTTTATGAATAATTTCACTATATTCCTCTGGCAGTGAACGGCTTTCCTCATAAAAAACAGTTATATGTGCTTGGTACATATCAAATACTTGGGTCAGTGTTTGCAGCATTGCACATAAACGTGTAATCGGTGTATCGTATTTGTCATATGCCTCCTGTGACTGCTTAATAACATATGAAATAAATACATCGTGAATTTCATACAACAGTTCATCTTTCGATTTAAAATTATGATAAAATCCACCCTTTGATGCACCAATGTATTCAACAATGCGATCAACAGTGACATTGTGATAGCCATCTTCCTGAAATAGCACTACAGAAGCGTCAACAATGCGTTGTTTTAACGTTTTCTTTACCATAGGCATCTATCATCCTTCTTATAACTCTTTACTCCATCACTCTTTATAATTAGAAAAGTTTCAGGTCATCACCATAATGTGTGGTTGATTTCCGTTCCGGCTGGGCGCTTTGTTGCTGTCGCTTCGCTTTCGCGCAGATAAAACATTTGTTGCTGCCGCTACGTTAGCACTACGCTTTCGCACAGAGCAAAGCTTCTTGGTGGCGTCCAGTCTTCACTCCAATCAACTTACGTATATGGCAAATGTTTTAGCAAAATACCATCTCTCTTTATATTGGCGAAATCCCTTTTTTTCCTAATTACAAAAAAACTATGACACCATTAATATAGCATTCGAAAAAATTAGTGTCTAGCGAATAAATAGATTTTATTTCAAAATACGAGAATTTATACTACACAAAGTAGAATTCTATGAATCACTGCAAATCAATTTTCGCCTTAGTGTAATTAGCGTCCGGAGCCTTTATCTTCATTTAGTAGTTACCCCACTGAAAAGGAACCACATCCGCATTCATCTAACCACCTGCAGAGGAGTCTTCTGTACCTGTCGCTTTACTTTCGGTACAAAAGAGATTTGCTGAATGAAGATAAACAAACATACATTTACTAATATGATTCCCAACTTGTTTTCATTACAAAAAATCAAAAAAATTCCCTAGCGCAGTACAATAACACTAGAGAATCTCAAAAACATGATTATGAAGCTTTTGGTATTTTACGTAGCCACGAGAATATGATCGCAATAATTAATGCAAAGCCTAAATACCCCGTTGTTGAATAAACCTTTCCAACTAATGTCGTGAATCCTACTAAACTAGCAACGAAGCCTATAAAACCAATCACCACAATACCTATTTTAAAATATTTATGATCAGGCGCTATAAAACGTACTGTAAATGCATAAAGCATTCCTACAGCTGTATTGTACATCATGCCTAATAAAGCAATGGACATTAAGATACCCACTACAGGATGAATTTGTTTTGCTAGCTCTAATGTTGGCATTGCTGCCCCGCCAACTACGTCCATTTTAACGAACATAGCAATATTAATTAGTATGATTAAAACACCGAGCATTAAACCACCAAGAAGACCGCCTAAACCAGCAATCTTGCGCTCTTTTACTGTTCCCCCCATAACAATTAACATCGCAGTACCAGCAGCTATGTTATAAGATACATAGAGAAGTGCGCCCATTACCCAATTTGAGGCCGCAGATGTTTGCTCTTTCGCTAACATATTCTGTTCTGCAATTGTTAAGTCCATTGTAAAAATGGAGTAAATTAATATAATAAAAACGATCCCCATTAAATAAGGTGTCACTAAAGCTATTATATTAATAATATTTTTCACATTTAATAGCAATGTTAAAATCGTAATGATTACCATAAAAATACTGCCAATCATCGGGTTTATATTAAACATTTGCTCGAATGTTGAGCCCGATCCAGCAAACATAACAACCGCCACACCAAATAAGAAGAATGTAATGACAATATCTAATATAACCCCAACAAAACGTCCACCGATTTGATATATAACCTCTTTATGAGATGTCGTTTGTGAATCCGCTCCTAATTGCGCTAGACTCATCCCTAAAAAGGCAAATGCGATTGTTGCAACAATTCCTCCTGCTATACCGTAAAGTCCAAAGCTCGTAAAATATTGCATAATTTCTTGTCCTGATGCAAAGCCAGCACCAACGATTAATCCTACAAATGCGCCACCTATCTGCCAACTTTTTTTCATAGAACACCTGCTTATCTATTTTATCAATTATGCCTCGGCATAATTGCGTCCGGAATCGGCTTTTTGCTAGCACAAAGAACTCCTATCTGATTCCGTGACATCCGCCGGAGGCTTTGGGCCAACAAATGTTTTTTGCGCGAAAGCGTAGTGCTAACGTAGCGTCAGCAGCATGATGTTGGTCACTCAGTCGTGTGTTGTTGTTGTTGCTGTCGCTTCGCTTTCGCACAGATAAAACCGTGTTGCTGTCGCTTCGCTTTCGCACAGATAAAACCGTGTTGCTGTCGCTTCGCTTTCGCACAGATAAAACCGTGTTGCTGTCGCTTCGCTTTCGCACAGATAAATTGCCACAGGACGTAGCGTTCTTAGACTGAGTTCCTTTATTTCAGCGGATGTTTGGACACCCGCTGATAAGTGGTTTAAAACCGCGTTCATCTCGTCATCTATAGAGGTGGGAGACTACCGCTGAAAGAAATTAAGCAAACTCAATCCATAAGTTTTCTGCTCTACTGTAAATAAATCGATTGTCTCTCTATTCACTTCATAGCCGATCCCCGCTTTTTGAGGAACTTCAATATAACCGTCCTTCACTACAACTTCTGGGTCGATAATATCTTTTTCCCAATAACGACTTGAGCCTGCAGTATCTCCAGGTAAAATAAAATTCGATAATGTTGTTAATGCCACATTATGTGCACGACCAATACCAGACTCAAGCATGCCACCACACCAGACTGGAATGTTATTTGCCTCACAATAATCGTGAATTTTCTTTGATTCTGTTAAGCCACCAACGCGTCCAATTTTTATATTAATAATTTTAGTGCTGCCTAACTCAACAGCTTTCCGTGCATCCTCTAATGAATGGATACTTTCGTCCAAGCAGATTGGCGTATCGATTAATTTTTGTAATGCTGCGTGGTCAATGATGTCATCTGACGCCAATGGTTGCTCAATCATAGTTAAATTAAAAGCATCTAGTTGCTTGAGCGTTTCAGCATCTGACAGTCTATAAGCTGAGTTCGCATCCGCCATAAATGCCACATCAGGGAATGCTTCACGTAATGTACGCATTACTTCTACGTCCCAACCTGGCCTAATTTTGATTTTCATTCGTTTATAGCCTTCTTTAACAAAGCCATCTACTAACGCCACAAGATCCTCGATTGATTTTTGAATACCGATACTGATCCCTACTTCAATATTGTCCTTTTTGCCACCGAGTGCAGCTGCAAGGGATTGATTCGTCTGTTGGGCATAAATATCCCATATAGCACCTTCTATCGTTGATTTCGCCATATTATTTTTACGAATTGGTTTAAATAGCTCATTGACTTCATCCGGATGCTGAAGCTCTTTATTTAAAATAAGAGGAATTAAAAAATCTTCTAGCATATGCCAGTTCGTTTGCAATGTTTCCTCGTTGTACCAAGGTGAATGGAACGCTACAGATTCTCCCCAACCGATTGTTCCTGCTTCATCTTTAGCCTCTAAAACTAAAAAATCTCTATCTTCAAATGTGCCAAAGCTAGTTGTAAATGGTTCTTTTAATTTCATTTTTAAATGTCTAATGGTAATTTCCGTAATTTTCATATTGTTTTGCCCCTTCCAGATTTAAAGTTTCTAATTTAACGAGAACATACTCGTTGTAATGTTCTTGCTGTTGCAATTGAACTGCCGCATAACCTTGCGCAAATAATCGTTGTAATAAATATCTCGTTTTGTAACGCCAATCCAATGCTAATGTTGGATCTTGCACCTTCAATGCTTGAAAATCCTTTGGTACAGGAATTGTATATAAGTCTTCATTATATTTTAAATTTTCAGTTATATTTAAACGCGGAAATCCTTGCTCATTTAGTATACAGCTAGCCACTGGTATGGCATCCGTCGCATCTATTGAAACATTTTTACTTACGTAATCAGAGGCTATATACCAGCACACCTCAAAACGATCTGAAGGTAGTCCCTTATTTAAGCCATCCTTCATTTCACCATAGCAATTTTCTATATACTTATTACAAATACCATTTAATTTGGACAGATTGAGAAAACCATTTCGTGTTTCCAGCGGATCAAACGTCCACACCATTAAATCGTAGCCCCGCTCAATAGCAATTGCTTGCTGGGCATATTTTAATTGTTCACCTATTCCTCTGGAGCGGTAATTTTCGTCTATCCCTAACATATGGGAACATAAATAGCTTTTGCCCTCTCGAAACCCTGAGAAGCCATAGCTAAAGCCAACCAATTGATCACCATCATAGGCACCAACAACGATACCGCCATTTTTTACAGCAGTTAAAGTTTGATGAATGGGGATTGAAGGCATTCCCCAAACGTTATATTCCAATTGTTGAACTTGCTCTAACTGTTCGATTGTCTTTATTTCCCTTATGTCAATCATTGCTATCACTTCTTTCTATTCTTTATCTCGTAATAACGACTAGAGTCTATAAAGCTCTTAAAATAGCTCTCGTAATAATGTTTACACCGGTAAAAAGCCGCTCTCGATTAAAGGTCATTTTCGGATGATGTAATCCTGGCGTTACACCGCAACCTAAGCCAAGCATTGTTGCTTTAAGGTTCGGACGCTCATACGGATAAAAATGAAAATCTTCTCCTCCAGGAGTGACGACTGGTGAAGCGCATGCTTTTTCGCCTACTACATCAACAATAGCTGAATTCATATGTTGTAATGCCTCATCATTCACTAATGCTGCAACAATATGTGCATCAACTTGCAATGAAATTTTCGCACCGTACATCGCTTCTACCGATACCTTTACACGTTCCAGTCCTTCTGTGATGGCTTGCATTACTTCATTTGTTTGAGCTCGTGCATCAATACTAAATGTTGCTTTCCCCGGAATAATATTCGTAGAGGTTCCTCCTGCATTAAATTGCGTCATTTTGATTGATGCAGATACATTAGGATCTGTCCAAATTTTTTGTAAACCTTCGACAATTGCTGCCCCTACCTCAATTGCATTAATGGCGAGTTCAGGTCGTGCGCCATGTGCTTCTTCCCCAAGAATTGTCCCAGTAAAAAGCTTTGCAGCACCGTGGTACAATGCTGGGGCATACGTTCCATCCTGTAATTCTTTTAACGGACGAACATGGACACCAAATAAGTATTCTAGATTATCAATAAGCCCCTTCTCAACGAATGCGCGAGCGCCCTGTGCCTTTTCTTCAGCAGGCTGAAAAAGAATACGTACTGCCCCGGGGAGTAAATGCTCCATATCCTTTAACACTAGTGCCGTCCCAATAGCCATCGTCATATGACCATCATGACCGCAAGAATGATTAGCTTGAAATTTACCATCAACTTCTTGCCATAGTGCATCAATATCCGTACGAAATCCGACTCTCGGTATACCTTCCCCAATATCTACATACAGTCCCGTCATATCCTCGAACAACTGAGGCTCCATTTGTGCCTCCTTCAATAGATTGGCGATGTATTGCGTTGTCTTCTTTTCCTGCCAGCTAATTTCCGGATGCTCATGTAAATGTGTAAAAATATCAGCCAATCTAGGCTGTAAGTTTTGTAAAACTTGATTCATTGTATTCAACTCCATCGATTTGCTAAAAAGCTATTTTGGAAATCATCATATTTTACGCGTTGATTTTCATAATAGTCGTGATCTTGTGCAGTCATACCTGCAATTAGTGTATTTAAAAATGAAATTAGTGCTGGCATTGCATCAATCGTAGACATTTCCTGTTGTTCATTCACAAAGGTAATCGTCGCATATTGCGTGATAGGTGCAATTTTAGAATCTGTAATACCAATAATCTCGCAATTTTTTTCTTGAATTTCTGCTGCAAATTGTATCGGTTCTTTAAAATAACGATGGAACGATAAAATAATGACCACACTATCCTCATCAATTTCTTGTAAAGCTCTAATGATTTCACTAGTTTCAAAATCTAAAAGCACTACGTTAGGACGTAGCATATTTAACGTAAAATACAACCATTGCGCAGCTAAATGGGAAGACCCATTTCCAACAATATAGATTTTTTTCTTCGTATGCAGAAGTAGTGAAGCACGATTAAAATCTCCCTCGTTAATGTTCTTAGCAATGTTTAAAATACTCGATGCATCCTTTTCCATCGTCTTTTCATAAAAACGTGGGGTCTCGAAAAGTACCTGCTTTGATTGCAAATAATTGTGCAAGCTACTAGCATTACCTTCATTGAATAGCTGCATCGTAATTTCCCGCTGCAGTTCAGCATAACCTGATAATCCTATAGCGTAGCAAAAGCGGATAACGGTCGTTTCACTTACCCCTGCCTTCTCCCCCACATATGCAGCTGAATGAACGCCGACAGTCTGCAAATTTTTGAGAATGAAGATCGCTACCTTTTGCTGACTCTTTGAAAGCTCCTGATAGTTATGTTGAATGACTTGTTGAATTGTTTGATTATCCATCAAAGAAGTACATCCTTCTTATTTTATTTTTTTGAAGCTTAAACTTCATTTCCATGTTACATACAGTAGCATAATTACTTTCGCAATTCAATATATTTTCTGAAATTTCTGTTTATATCCAAAAAATAAAGATTGTTTAGCGAAGTGGTGTTGATTTCTGTTTTGATGAGCGTTTTCCTGGGGGCGTTCAGTCTCTATTCCAATCATATTCAAATAGCATAAGAATGAATAAAATGTTATCCTCAACTGCCACTATAGATTCTATGTCTTCATTTCATAATCCGAATCGCACGATGCCACAATATGGTGCTCATTTATCTAGTAAACCCAAAAATGAGGCTGGGACAAAACCCATCTCTAAACTAAAAAGCCGGTGAAATTTTACGATCAGTAAAATTTCACCGGCTTTAAATTTTTTTCATAAAAAATAAGGACCACTTCTGATAAAATTAAGTCACCATAACAAAATTATACAGAAAGAAGGATCCTTATGTTTAAAGATTATAACATGAATCAATTAGTTTTGCCTTTAGATTTTGAAGTGAAGTTACAAAAGAATGATATTGCCTTCCATGTCCACCATTTAGTCGAAAGTATCCCGCCCGAAGCGTTTGAACCATTCCTTCGAAATGAGGGCTGTCCTGCCTACCATCCACGCATGATGCTTAAAATTATCTTATGTGCCTACACGCAATCTGTCTTCTCAGGGCGCAAAATTGAAGCGCTTTTAAAAGATAGTCTTCGGATGATGTGGTTAGCTCAAGGGCATGAACCAACCTACCGCACAATCAACCGATTCCGTGTCCAACCAGAAGTAAAAGAGTTGATTCGTCAATGCTTCGTTCAATTCCGCTGCCAACTGGTACAGGGAGAATTAATTGATCAGGAAGCTATTTTTATTGATGGAACAAAGATTGAAGCAAATGCGAACAAATTTACATTCGTGTGGAAAAAGTCGGTTGAGAAATATCATAACGGACTAATTGAAAAGTCAAACCAGCTATACGATGAGCTGCTTGAAAAAGAAATCATGCCAGAAATTGAACGGGAAAATGAAAAGGAATTAGCATTGGAAGACCTCGCTCAAATGGTCGAAAAAGTTGATGAAGTGATTTCTGAATATGATCGAAAAATTGAAGAGTCATCGGATGTAGCAGAGCGAAAGGCTTTAAGAACGGAACGGAAATTCCCAAAGCAGGCTCGCAAACAATTGATCGACTATATTGAACGCAAACTAAAGTATCAAAGAGACTTCGAAATCTTTGACGAACGAAATAGTTATTCGAAAACAGACCCGGATGCAACATTTATGCGTATGAAAGATGACTATATGAAAAATGGTCAATTGAAGGCAGGTTATAACATACAAGTGGCAACAGAAGGTCAGTATGCGCTTGCCTACAGCATTTTTCCGAACCCAACAGATACACGTACATTAATCCCATTTTTAGATGAAATCGAACAACATTATTTTAAGTTACCAAAACACATCGTCGCAGATGCTGGATATGGCAGTGAACAAAATTATGATGATATCCTTTCGAACCGTAAGCGAGAAGCCTTAATCACGTATAACATGTATGTAAAAGAACAGAAGAAAAAGCATAAGCAAAACGAATTCAATACAGAGAACTGGGATTATGATAAAGAACATGGTCGATACACTTGCCCAAACCAACAACAGCTTGTATTTAAATATCGTTCCACTAAAACGGATAAGTATGATTTCACGCGTGAATTTAAGATATACGAATGTGAGGACTGTTCCGGATGCCCCCTACGTTCGTTATGTACGAAAGCAAAAGAGGGAAATAATCGTAAGTTAATCGTGAATGAGAAGTGGGAGCAACAAAAAGAATATGTAAGAGTAAAGCTTTCAGAAGAAAAAACGAGTACCATTTATCGTCAACGCAAAATTGACGTGGAACCAGTTTTTGGATTCTTGAAGGCTAATTTGCGTTTCACTCGATTTTCTGTGAGAGGAAAATCGAAGGTTGAAAACGAGATGGGCCTCGCATTAATGGCCGTGAATTTAAGAAAATTCACAGCCATTAGCTAATAGCTATATGGAGACAACATAAAAAATAGAGAAATCCGAATTTGAATGAACTCAAATTCGGATTTCTCACTAATGAAGCTAGTTATGTCCCAGCCTCATTTAAAAAATTATTTATCTATATTAAATCCTTTTAGTAGATCCGCAAACGCATTATTAAGCGGTTCTGCTTCTTTTTCTTGCTGTTTCATGTATTTTTGTACACTACGCTTATCTACTTTGCCACCGCCTTCTTTTTTACGACGGGCTTCAAATGCAGATAACTTCTCACGATAGCCACATTTACATACGAAGATTTGGCCATCACCTTCACCACGAAGTTCTAGCTTTTTCTTACATTGTGGGCAACGTGCGTTTGTGACGCGTGATACGTTTTTACGATGTCCACAATCACGGTCTTGGCAGACAAGCATTTTACCTTTTTTACCGTTGACTTCAAGCATTGGCTTGCCGCAATCAGGACATGATTTTGTTGAGATATTGTCATGCTTATATTTTTTATCACTTGCTTTAATTTCAGCGACTATTTCTTTCGTGTGCTGTTTCATTTCATTGATGAACACGTCTTTTTTCAACTTACCTTTTGAAATTAACTCAAGCTTTTGCTCCCACTCGGCTGTTGTTGCAGGAGAACGTAATTCTTCAGGCACTAAGTCAAGTAATTGACGACCTTTAGATGTAATGTAAATTTCTTTGCCGCCACGTTTTTCGATTAAGAATGAATTAAAGAGCTTCTCAATAATATCTGCTCGTGTTGCAACTGTCCCTAACCCGCCTGTTGATTTCAACGTATCAACAAGCTTCTTGTCGTTCGTTTCCATATACTTCGTAGGATTTTCCATAGCTGATAGTAATGTTGCCTCTGTAAAACGTGCTGGTGGCTTTGTTTGACCACATGTTTGGGCAATTAGCTTTGTTTTTAACACTTGTCCTTGTTCTAAACGAGGAAGCAGTTGCTCTTTGACATCATCTGTTGATTCTTCATCATCAAAACGATTTTGATATACTTCTTTCCAACCAGCAATAGTGACTGTTTTCCCTTTGGCAATAAATTTCTCATTACCAATTTGTGCTTGTACTGTTAATTGCTCGTATTCTTGTGCTGGAAATAATACAGCTAAAAATCGTTTTACTACTAAATCATATATTTTACGCTCTTTATCATTGAATGCAGAAAAGTTCACATAGCCCTCAGTTGGAATAATGGCATGGTGATCAGATACTTTACTGTCATCTACAAAGGATTTATTCGCTTTAATCGGCTTTGTTAAAATTTTATTCGCGAATGTACGATATTCACCGATACCACATGCTTTTAGACGCTCAGGTAATGTGCCGACAATATCAGATGATAAGTAGCGAGAATCTGTACGAGGGTACGTCAGCACTTTATGAGATTCATATAGCTTTTGCATAATATTTAATGTTTCTTTTGCAGAATAACCAAATAATTTATTGGCATCTCGCTGTAATTCCGTTAGATCATAAAGACCTGGGGCAAATGATTTTTTAGGCTTGCGATCAACTGAAGCAATTTTTGCATCTTGATTGCCTAGTGCTTTAACAATAGCGTCAATTTTTTCTTTATTGAAGCTACGTGAATTACCATTTGCATCTTGCCATGTAAGCTTTAATGAATCTGTTTGTGCTTCAATACCGTAATACGTTTGTGGCTTGAAGTTTTTAATTTCATCTTCGCGTGCAGCAATAATCGCAACAGTTGGAGTTTGAACACGGCCACAGTTCAGCTGTGCATTAAATCTTGTCGTTAATGCTCGTGTCGCGTTTAATCCGATATACCAATCCGCTTCAGAACGAGCAACCGCAGCAGCATATAAATTATCGTAGTTTTTCCCCGGTTTTAAATTAGCAAACCCTTCTTTGATCGCTTTATCTGTAACAGATGAAATCCATAAACGTTTAATTGGCTTTTTCACATTAGCTTTATCAATAATCCATCGAGCAACTAATTCCCCTTCACGCCCAGCATCAGTAGCCACAATGATTTCATTGACATCATTACGAGTTAACTGTGATTTGACTGCATTATATTGCTTACCTGTTTGCTTCATCACGACTAGCTTCATTCGTTCTGGCAACATTGGAAGGTCTTCTAAATTCCATGTTTTATATTTATTATCGTAGGCTTCTGGATCAGCTAATGTCACTAAATGACCTAATGCCCAAGTAACTATATATTTGTCACCTTCTAAAAATCCGTTTCCTTTTTTATTACATTTCAAAACATTTGCTATATCACGTGCAACTGAAGGTTTTTCAGCAATAACTACACTTTTAACCATATATTTTCGTACTCCTTTACTAACTATGTACTGTCTAATATACCATAAGTTCGGGGCAGAAATTATTTAGAGCCATCTACTTAGTCTTCATAATAGTCATTGGCAGAGAAATGATTAGGTAGTGATGAAATCTGATCAGGTAGACAACTAATGTAAAGAGCAAATTCACAATTAGCGTGAATTTGCTCTTCTTTTCTATGTTTCAAAAAATGTTTACGATGAACTGCATACTCAAACTCTCAAAACATATGTTGAGTTAACAGAATGTTCACAAATTCGAAAGGGGATGAATTAATGGATGCTCGAACTTTCAGACCGCGGAATGTGATTTGTATGACAATTATTGTTTTTGTATCGGTGTTAATTGGTTACGGTATATATATAAATTTTATTGATGTTCCCTTCCCATGACAATCTTACTTCTTTAACTGACTTAACAAGTGTTTTCGGTTATCTAGTATGCGCTGATCTTTTGGCTTAAATTTTCTTGCTACTTCATTATGCTGGTATGCATTTTCATAGAGACGTAAGCGATTATATAGCAAACTTAACTGTAAATGCGGAAGCCATGTGGAGTATGCATGCTTGTGAACAGCCATTGTCTGCTCTATAGGTTGCTGTAATGCTTGTGAATACCAGTATATAGCCTCTCTATTTTTCATTTGCTCCATAAAAAAATGACCGATTCGACAGCATGTTTCTGGTCTTGGTCGATCATATAATAATGATTGTAAAATAGCTTGTGTTGCTTGTTTAGCATCGTGTAGCTGTTGGTAGCAATCCGCTAAATTTAAGCAAGCTTGAATATTCTCATCATCAGTGCCTTTTGTGGAATCTAGAAAAATATTATATTGATTGATTGCTTCTAAAAATCGCTGTTGAATCTTTAGCTCATTTGCGTAATGAAATGTTTCTCTAGCTGAAAATGGGTGCCCTTCTTTCTTCAAACGCTCATAAATATTAATATTGCGATGAATATCACTTTTTCTTGGCAAATGTGTAACTGCTATATCGCTATGATAGAGCTGGCCTGTTATATCTAAATACTCATGGACGGCACCCCGCCACTGAAAATTACGTTCACGTTTTACGAGACGAAATCTTTTTTCACTTGATTCTACACAGCCATCAGCATCCAGCGTTAAATAATAATCCATTGAAACAGCATCGACATTAGGATAAAAAAGCGATTGTTTAAGTTGTAGGAACTTTTGCTGATGTTCTGTTGTGATCACATCATCTGCATCGAGCCATAAAATAAAATCTTTCGTTGCTTGCTGAAAGGAAAAGTTACGAGCTTTGGCAAAGTCATCACACCAGGTAAAGTCGAAAATTCGAGAGGTATAGTTTCGGACGATATCTTTTGTACGATCAGTTGAGCCTGTATCAATAATATTGATTTCATCCACTAAATGTTGAACGGAGTCTAGGCATCTTTCTATAATACATTCTTCATTTTTGACAATCATACATAAACTAATCGTAAACATCAGTCCCCTCCTTTTTTGTAATAATATATGCAAGCTTATAAATTTATCGAGGTCTTTTACCATTTTATTGCCTTACTTTTTGAATTTATCACTCAACTTTTTGAATTTATCACTCAACTTTTTGAATTTATCACCTAACTTTTTGAATTTATCACCCAACTTTTATAATTTATCACCTAACTTTTTGTATTTATCACCCAACTTTTATAATTTATCACCTAACTTTTTGTATTTATCACCCAACTTTTGTGTTTTATCGACAAACACCTCAAAAAGCACAAAAAAACGAACGCTGCACACGTTCGTTTCTTTCTTATAAGTATTGTTCACGCCATTGTAGTTGTTCTTTTTCTGTAAGCTGTTGTTCTAGGTGCAAATCCCATTGATTTAAGAGCGCATTCCATATACGAACGAACAAAATATCTTGTTCTTTATCGTGAAGGACAAATTCAAAGCATGGGATATCATTAATTTGTTTAGCGTCTGTTTGAACAATTTTTGAAATTAATTTTTGAGATGCCCCAACTCCAGCTTTTTCTTCATCCTCTTGCTGTAACGCTTCTATTAACAGTGCTTCTTCGAAATCCTCCTGCTTCTCCGCCTCTTCATCCACATAGCGATAGAGCTCTGGTAGATCGTCGTATTCTTCAATATTGTCCTCGTCAACAGCAAGAAATGCAAGATGGCATGGACTATAGTAAAGGTTGGACATTTCTACATCTAGCTCCTCTTCAAAGATGCCACGTTCCAGTTGCTGCTGTCCCTTAGATGTTAGTCTATAAAAGCCATCCGTTTGCTCAATAAGACTTACTCGAGACATTAAAGATACTAGATCCTCAATAAATAAAGGGTCGACTAGCAATAACTCACTTAATTCCTGAGCGTTTGCAAAATCCGCTTCCTGTATACTCATTAACAGCATTGTCATCAGGACATCCATAGTAGAACGACGAACTGGCTCATAGGTCACTTCTACCGTTCGAATCGGGATGCTCCATTCATCGGTTTTGACGATTTTAACATTCCGATTTTGCTGAATTTCTCGCATTAAGCGCTGCTGTAATTTTGACAATCTACATCACCTGTCCTTCATGATTACGCAAGCCGTTATAGGATTTCACTGTCTCTAACAGATTGCTGTACATCTCTCGTGTATCTGGATGCTTCGCCCGTTTGGCAAACATCTCAGCACTTCCGACAAGTAGTAATAGCTCTCGTGCACGAGATAAGGCAACGTTTAAGCGGCGATAATCTCTTGCAAAGCCAACGTCTCCCCCTTTAGGCGTATTACGTACCATACTAACTAATATGACGTCCATCTCCATACCTTGGAACTTATCGACTGTCCCGGTTCTAAATTGAAGATGTGGTAGCTGTAATTCCTGTTGCAGAAGGCGATTAATTTTCTTTACCTGCTCCCCGTAGAAGCTTATAACCCCAACACTTTTTTGTGCATCCTGAGGTATGCGTCCCGCTGCTTTAGCTTCAATAACAGCCTTATTCATATCTATTAAAATGCGTCGAATTGTTTGTAATTCACCCTCATTGTAACGACTTGTTCCGCCCTTTACCTGCTCCTCTAAATAAGGTTTTTCGGTTGGTATATCAACCCATAGCAAATGATCATCACGATTCACAAATTGTCCTTCTAGACAATGGTCTCGTGCTGCATCTGAATCAGGTAAACCACATTGCAGACCATTTTCCTCTTTCGCGTAAAACGGTGTAATACTGTGCATAATTTTCTCATGCATTCGGTATTGCAATGCAAGCATTTGCTTATGTGTTTGCGGCAAATTATTAAATAAACGCTCAAACAGAGATTCACGCAGTAAATTTTTTAATTCTTGCGCGCCGTCAAAGTTTGGATTTTCATCGAGCATTGCTTTTAACGTTTCCTCCAACGTATCGTCTCCAAGTAGTGGAGGTAGCTGATGATGATCGCCTACTAAAATAACTTTTTTACCCTTAAGCATTGGTAATAATAGCTCTGGTGGTGTTGCCTTTGATACTTCATCAATAATGACAACATCAAACGTCGGGTAGTTTTCCATAAATTCTTTACTTGCTGAAGCGACACATGTTGTACCGATAACATTCGCATGACGCACATATAATTTACGAATTTCATCTAAATCATATTCAGTAGCATTTTGCAGCTTGTCACGCCATTGCTCTTGTAATTTTTTTCGAAGAGGTAGCTGCTGTTCCTTACGCTGTAATTCCAAAATTGCTGTCTTCGAGGATGCAATTGCTTCCTCTACTTCCTCGTAAGTGCGCTCCGGTGTTGATTGAAGAAGCTTTGTACAAGCTGTGAGCTGCTTCTCCTTCTTTAATCCAGTTATATTAATTTCTTTAATATTTTCATCTAATTGTGATAGCTGTTGTTCAATCTCTTGTAAGCTAGTCTGCGCTGTTTGAAGTGCTGCTCTCTTTGGTAGGAGTTGTGTATTTGCATGCTGTACTGCCTCAAGCTGTTGACGTGCTGTTTGAAGAGAAGATTTCGATTGTGATACAAGCATTTTTAAATGCTCTACAGACTCTTCTGGCTCAGCATCAATTTGGAATGTCTCAGCTAGCTGCTGAAGTCGTTCTGTATGCTGTAAAAATGGCTGCAATTGTCGCTGTAAGCTTTGAACGTCGAAGCTTGTAATCGCACACTCTTGATGTAATAAACCACCAATACCTTTACGCAAGGACTCAAACTCTTGATCTTTATGATCTTGTTGTTGTTTGAGAGCTACACCTTTTTGCCAGACAAAATCACGACGCATATATAATCCGAGCAAGAAACTCTCAATTTGCTCGGTAGGTGGCGTTTGATCATCTTGAAAGGCTGTATTGAGCTGGGCAAAAACACCTGTTAGATTTTGCAACGAAAACGATTGAACTGACTGCACTCTACTTTTAGCAAGGGCACGTTCTTTTTCTTCATAAGATACCAACGACTCAAGCTTTGCGATAGCTTTTTGTAAACGTGAATTGATGGTAGCCCATGCCTCTAAATCTTTGGCATCCTCTAAATGCTGCAAACGACTAATCTGCTGTGACAGCACATAGGATGGGCGAATTTGATAATGTTGTAAAAATCGTTGGATTCGCTCATAGGACGTTAAATTACTGACATATTGTTCGGCTTCCTTCATTAATCGAAGACGATTATTTTCCTCTTCATATTTCGATTGGATATCTTTGAACTGCATTTCTAGATGCTGCTTTTGCTCTTGTAGCTCTTTATATTGAGCAGCCGCTTCCAATTGCTCAATTTTTTGGGTAGTTTCTTCTATAGTAAGCTTTAGCTGCTCGATAGATGGGCTTTCAGCAAGTGTTTGCTCAAGCGACTTTACAGCAGGCTCGATTTGCGCCAGCTGTTTTTCGTAATGCCCTTTATGTGCTTCGCTCTCCTGCTGCTCAGCTTTTGCAGCCTTTAATTCTTTCTTTAACGCTTGTATTTCCTGCTGTAAAATTGGCTCGTCAATAGCTGCCTGTTCTTTTGCAGCTATTTCCTTTGTTAACTCCTCAAGCCATGCCTCAAGCTTTTCTAGCTCTTCTTCAGCCTTGCTAATACTTGATTTTAGTTCTTGTTCACGTTCTGTAAAGGCTGTAATTTCCTCTTCGATCGCTGCGAGAGTTTGCTCACGCCAGTGAAGCGCAACATTTTCCTCAATAAACTTTTTACCCTCTTCTTCAATGCTTTCTGTTCTACCGTAGCGTAAAATTCGAATTTCTTGATTGGAAAGAAGTCGTCCTAAAGCATTATCCACGGCTAAATTTGATTGCGAAGCTACGAGTGTTTTTAAGCCAGCCTTGACATTTTGCTGACAAATTTCAGAAATAACGGTTGTCTTCCCTGTGCCAGGAGGTCCTTGAATTACATACAAGTCTTCAACAGACAATGCTCCTAAAACAGCCCGCCTTTGATATTCGTTTAAATTATTGTGAAAAACAATATCCTCTCGAAGCTTTGCTGTTCGGACAGTTGGACGTTTTTCAAATAATATTGTCTCTAAATTAGGGTTAACTGCCTCGCCTTTTTCAAGCTTTGTAAAACCATTGCGTAAACGTCTAATTTGACTCAATGTCGCAAAATTACTAAAGCTCGCTTGCTTTGAGCGAAGGTTAAGTTGATCTTTACGTGCTAAATCCTGCACAAAAGGTTTTAAGTCAATTTCTATTGTCTGCTTTCCTGCATTAGCCTTTAAAACTTGTCCAATTTCACCGCGTACCCCTTGAATGTTCACACTTAACCCTTCAAGCTTCTTCCATTCCTTCGATTTTATATAAGGGCAGACAATTGTCAGCCTAGTAAAATCTTCATTAAAATAGCTTTGCTTAAACTCTGTATGAATATCATCTACGGTCGCATCGCGTTCTTGAATTTTTAAATAGCCTTCCCAGCTCGAGATACGCTTTTTCACATATTCTGTGCGCTCTTCAGCTATCGGTAGCTCTCTTATTTTTTTATGAAGATCGAGTGGAATCCCTGCTCCATTGTTAGGTCTTGTAACAAAGTGTAATGCTGCTGGTAAGCGTCGGTTTGTATTGATTGGACCTCGCATATGTACAAAACGAATATTTGTAGCTAGCAATCCTTCAACCTTTAGCACACAATCCATAATGGCTGTTTTCTCAGCAAGGACGTCGGTTAACTTTTCATTTTGCTCCGCATTAAAATAAATCGATAAAAATGTTTCACCAACTGTTTTTGCTTTGCGCTTTTCGATATAGACGGTAAATGTATTTTGTAAGGCAAAAAAGGCATGCTCATTTGCTGAGCATTCCTCTACCGCTTCCTTCGCCTTATTAGTCAATATTAGACTACAGCGTTGTTTTTCTAGTATAGCGATGTCCTGCATGAGCAGCCCTCCCTTCCGTTTCACTAAAATTCTATTTTATCACATCGTAAAAGGATTCTTGAAAAGAAAAATCCCCTGCACAGTGATTTCCTTCCACTGCACAAGGGATGAATTTTATTTTAATGTTGATCAATCGGTTCTTTCGGCAATGTTTTGCTCATTTCACAATACTGCACAAAAACACGAGCCAATTCACGTAAACGATTATGAACATCTTCGTCGACAATATTATTATCTGCATCAAAGTGAGATGTGTGTGTGTATACATAGTTCGGAGTTACAAGTGCACGGAAGTAGTCTAAAATTGGTTTCAACTGATTTTCTACTACTAAATGGTGCTGATACGTACCACCATTTGCCACGATCGATACTGGCTTATAACGCATTGTTTTCGGATGCAAGAAGTCAAATGCATTTTTTAAAACGCCTGGAATTGATGCTTGGAAGATCGGTGTAGCGATAATATACGCATCCGCTTCCTCGAACTTTTGAATCATTTCCTTCATGTCATCATTTAACGGTGAACCGTCTACAATTTGATGCTTATATTGACTAAAATGCATAATTTCTAACTCGAAACTTGCATCTAATTCTTTAATATATTGCTCCACTTGCTCTAAAATAGCACCAGTTTTACGACCAAACATCGTGCCATCAACGAGTAAAATTTTCATTTTCACTTTGCCTCCACATTCATTTCTACAATAATATTGTAACAAATGAAAAGAGGCACGGAAAGAATTGTAGTGGCTAAAACTATAAATTCAGTCTTTAGGCGGAACGGAGTCTACACAGTAAATTTTGCTTTAGAAAAAACTTTGGCATGTGGATTACTTGTTATTAAAATAATATTCGACTTATAACGTGGAGTTGTTGATTTCCGTTCCGGCTGGGCGCTTTGTGCTGTCGCTTCGCTTTCGCACAGATAAAACATTTGTAGCTGTCGCTTTGCTTTCGCTACAGAAAACATTTGCCGCTGACGCTTCGCTTTCGCGCAGAGCAGAGCTTCCTGGGGGCGTCCGATGAGCCGCTTTTGTTGATGCCGCTGCGTTAGCACTACGCTTTCGCACAGAAAACATCCGCTTCGCTGCAGGGTCTCGGGCCAACACGATGTTGGTCACGAAGGCGTTATCACAGGATGTGATGGTTTTAGCCTTCGTTCCTCTATCGCTGATCCCCAAGGAGTCGCCCAGCCTCCACTCCAATCAACTTATCTGCATTAAATACATTTAACTTCTTTTAGAAAGTGTTTTATGTAACTTAAGTGAAAAAGCAGTTACAATTACTTTTTGTAGCGAAAGCAAACCTTCAGCTATAAATGTCTATTGTACCGAAAGCCTAGCGACAGGTACAGAAGTCTCCCATCTTTATAGGTGGTGAGATGAATGCTAGTATCGTACAAAAAACAACTGTTGGCCTAAAGTCTCTGGTGGGTGTCATGGAATCATGCAAAGGCATAATTGATTAAAGATAATTCCTAATTTCAGTGATGGACCTTTATTTATCCTCACGACGTTGGAATTTTACTTCTTTATCAACAACGGTTTCCTCTATTTTATATTTATCTCGATTAATCACGACTTCACGATTTACTTTATCGCCTTCATCGCCAAAACCAGATAACCTGCGCTTATCCCAATTAAATAATTGCTCCCTTGAAACATTCCCATACTGCTTTTCAGGGAAATCTAACTTAGCCAATTCCTGAGATTGATAAATTGTAACTGGCTGTTTATTGCCGTCCAGCGCAATAACTATCATCGCCTTCGCAACCTGGGAAGCTTCTATAGCTCTTGAACGCTTTAATGGTCCAACTAATAACGGCTTTACTAGCTTTAAAACTTTCTCTCCCGCCTTTTCACCTAGGCGAAATTCCTCTCTCTCCCCAACAAGTAAAGATGGGCGAATAATTGAAAGTCTCTGTAAGCCTAGCTCCATAAGGTCATGTTCAAGCTTTCCTTTCACTCGATTATAGTAAAATGGAGAACTTTCATTTGCTCCCATTGCTGTAATGACCAGCATATGTGCGATTCCTCGTTTTTTAGCTAATGAGGCAATCGTTAGCGGATATTCAAAATCAACTTTCTCAAATTCCTCACGAGATCCTGCCTTTTTAATCGTTGTTCCTAAACAACAATAAAGCTCATGTGCAAATTCGATATCTTTTTCCTCTAAAGTATCAAAATTACGGATTTTCACCTCTAGCTTTGGATGTGTATATGCCGGTGCTCTTCGTGCAATAACCGTAACTGAAACATATTCATCATTTTCACATAATTGTTCTACAAGAGAGGTACCTGTTAATCCAGTAGCCCCTACAACAATCGCTGCGCGCATTCCCATTGGTTGTACCCCCTTCTATGCTTATTTGCTCCAGAGGTCACAGTGCCGGAACAAAAGTTTTGCTGAAAAACTGCAAAAACCCTATGTATCTTCTTGCAAACTCTACTTTATTTATCGGTCAAAGAAAGAGCTCTTACTCATTTAATTTTAGGTTTTTATCAATTATTCCACGGTTAAATTGATTTAATAATCCTATTTTTTACACATACTTGCCCATCATTCACCATAGTTTAAATAGACGGATGAAAGGATGGGATACATTTGCAAAACGAAACTCAAGCAATGGAACTAAAAAAGACGATTGTTTTCATTATTGAAAGCTGTATTGATAAAGGGCTGTATCCTTTTGAACGGGTTGCAACGCTGGCAAAGCTACTTACAAATGAACAAGTTTTCATATTTGTAAAAACCCCTTCAAATGATGGGATTCAAATTTTAATGAATGAAAACCTCTCGCCAATCTTATTTGAACATTTCGATGAGCTACCTAAGCAAATGAAAGGTATTCAGCCTGATTTAATTGTAAGAGATGGCCGTAACTCAGAAAGCTGGCAAGTACAAAATTTACGACCATTCTGCAAAACAATTATTCATTTTGATGATTTGGGTGAGGGTGGCCAAGCCTGTGACTGTGTATTGCTAGCACTCTATCAAGAAGTTAAAGATTATTTACCATCTCATTATATTGGTGGTAGTTTCAACTTCGCATTACCACAAGCTTTTCAAAATTTTGATGATAGACCAGACAGTAAAATACCTGAAAACCCACCTCATATCGTTGTTGCTTTTGAGGATGGGGACGAGCATAACTTAACCTACCGTACTCTTCGACACTTAACGCAGCTACAAATCCCACTACAAATTACAGTTATGATTGATGATAGCTATCGACACGCAACAGATGATTTGCAAATGATGGTGCTTAGTCGTCGTAACACTGCCATTCTTCGTGATAAAAACGCACTCCTAAAACTATTACCAAAAGCAGATGTTATTATTTGTAATGCTAACTATACACCTTATAAAATCGCCTCTTATGGTGTACCTTGTATTACTCTTGCACAAACTGAGGCTGAGCTACTACATGCCTTCCCTCGCGAACAGAACGGCTTTATTCACCTTGGACTAGGTCGCAAAATGAAGCAATCACAAATTCAAAACGCTGTCATGGAATTTTTATTACATGAGGCCCGAAGCGAACGAGCTGTTAAAAAACAGCGACAGCTCAATCTAGTAAGTAACAATGAAGCACTACAGTCATTGCTTTTAGATTTCGCTCACGATCGACATAATATCGCTTCTACTTAGTGATTCTTTGAAGGTGGATATGATACAATATAGAAGAATTTTTCACTTTCGCTTATCTTTCATTATAAGAAGTGAATTCAAGCAACATAAGTACCCGATTGATATTAACTAATAAGCGGTGGGGGATAAAAAAACCTCCATCGCTTTTACACGCATTCGTTATAAAAAATATACACATAAAGGAGCAACTATCATGCCATCAAAAAGTGATATTGAATATCAAATTAGAGAGCTAAAAATGGATTATATGAATTTACAAGGCGACATTGAGAAGCTTGAATCTACAGGTCATAATGATCAAGTAGCAAAAGCAGAGCAACGCCTTGCAAATATGGAAGCAACGCTAGCGGAATTAAATAAACAATTAGCAGAACTATAACTTTAATGCCTCCAAACGTAAGTTATGCCGAGGCAATTGATTAATACTATTATCAAGCGGTCATAAAAAAGTTTAGCCGCTATTTCGGAGGAACATATATGGCAATATTAACAGTTGAAAATTTAGGTCATTCTTTCGGTGACCGCACGCTTTTTAAAGACGTCTCTTTTCGTCTAGTTGAAGGTGATCATATTGGTCTTGTAGGTGCAAACGGTGTTGGTAAGTCAACATTAATGGGTATCATTACGGGTCAAGCAATCCACGATACTGGGAAGGTTGAATGGCTTCCAGGAACGCATTATGGTTATTTAGATCAACACACTGTGTTGACAGCTGGTCGAACTATGCGTGATGCATTACGTGACGCCTTTCTTCCTTTATACAAGAAAGAAGAAGAGCTTAATGAAATTACAGGAAAAATGGCTGAAGCAACACCTGAAGAATTAGAAGTTTTACTAGAGCAAATGGCCGAGGCGCAAGATGCTTTGGATGCTGGAGATTTCTATTCTCTTGATATGAAAATTGAAGAGGTTGCACGCGGTCTTGGTCTTGATGCAATCGGCTTAGAACGTGATGTTGCTGCTCTTTCCGGTGGTCAACGTACAAAGGTTTTACTAGCTAAGCTATTACTTGAAAAACCAAAAGTATTATTACTAGATGAGCCGACCAACTATCTTGATGAAGAGCATATTACATGGTTGAAAAACTATTTAAAGAACTATCCACATGCTTTCTTATTAATTTCGCATGATACAGAGTTTATGAATGAAACAGTGGATGTTATCTTCCAACTAGAATTCTCAAAATTAACTCGTTATACAGCGACATATGAAAAGTTTTTAGAGCTTGCTGAAATCAACAAGCGCCAGCATATCGATGCCTATGAAAAACAACAGGAATTCATTAAAAAACAAGAAGATTTCATCGCGAAAAATAAAGCTCGCTACTCAACTACTGGCCGTGCAAAATCTCGCGCCAAGCAGCTTGACCGCTTAGAGCGTATCGATCGCCCTGAAACAGCTGTAAAGCCTGAATTTGGCTTTAAAGAGGCACGTTCTTCAAGTCGTTATGTAGTAGAAGCTGAAAACTTAGTCATTGGTTACGACAAGGAGAAGCCACTCCTTCCTCCTCTTACATTTGCTATTGAACGTGGAGAAAAAATTGCTCTAGTTGGTATGAACGGTGTCGGTAAATCAACATTGTTAAAAACGATGCTAGGTAAAATAAATCCGCTAGATGGAAAAGTAATTCGTGGTGACTATCTTTACCCATCTTACTTCGAACAAGAAGTAAAAGCAGAAAAAATTACGCCAATTGACGATGTATGGAATGCCTTCCCTTCTATGGAGCAAGCACAAGTACGTGCAGCATTAGCGCGTGCAGGTCTAAAAACGGAGCATATTACTCGCCCACTTAATTCTTTATCTGGTGGTGAGCAAGCAAAGGTTCGTTTATGTAAGCTCATGATGGATGAAGCAAACTGGCTTGTATTTGACGAACCGACAAACCACTTGGATGTCGATGCAAAGGATGAGCTAAAACGTGCCATGAAAGAATTTAAAGGCACAATCGTACTAGTAAGCCATGAACCTGATTTCTATGAAGGTTTAGCAACAAAAGTTTGGAATGTCCAAGACTGGTTTACTACAGGACAACAAAGTTAAAAATATATATCAATATGGGCAGTTACCGTTGTGATTGATGGATCACTCGGGGCTGCCCTCTTTTTGTGCTTAAAAAAAGAGATTGGGTAGCATTAATTTGGCGGTTCTATGGCCTACCTGGCAGTTACTTGGCCTACCTGAGCAGTTTTTCGATCTACCCGAGCAGTTTCCTGGATTACCCGATTAGTTCTCTGACCCACCCGAGCAGTTTCCTGGATTACCCGATCAGTTTTCTGACCTACCTGAGCAGTTCCTTTACTTACCCGATCAGTTCTCTGACCTACCTGAGCAGTTCCTTTACTTACCCGATCGGATCTCCAACTTGCCCGATTGGTTCTCCAACCTACCCGATCAGTTCTCTGGCCTACCTGAGCAGTTTCCCCTACCTAGCCAAGCTTTTGAAAGCAATATTCTTCTCAACCTCAAATAAAAATTTATTTATCTATGCATAAAAATCTGCATTAAATCATATTAATAATCAGTGGATTAACAATATATCTATCTTCTTTAAATCTGACTATTTCTCTCTATATTAGAACAGCTCTCTTTATGCTCTGAGCTTCTATTATTAATATTGAGTAAACTTACATCATTGTAAGCTGAATTTGCGAAACTTTTCGCTCTTTTGTGCGTATATCTTAGTGTAGAAAAAAATTCACTTCTGTTTAAAAATTTTCAAATAACTATTGATTTATATATAGCTTACTAGTAAGATATATGTATAACCTAATTAACTTACTAATAAGATATATATTAAATATAATCCTAAAAAAGAAAGCGGGGAATGAAGAATGACAGTTACAATTTATTCACAAGCGAGCTGTTCTTCATCCAGAAAAGCATTAAAATGGTTAAAAGATCACAAAATCGAATATAAAGAAAAACGTATTACTTCACATCCACTAACACTTGCTGAATTTAAAGAAATTTTAAGCATGACGGAAGATGGAACAGACGAAATTATCGCAACTAACTCAAATGATTTTAAAAATTTAAATGTAGATATCGATCAGCTCTCTATTCAAGAGTTGTTTGCAATCATCCAGGCTCACCCAAGAATGTTACGTAGCCCTATCTTAATTGATGAAAAACGAATTCAAGTTGGGTACAATGAGATGGACATCCGTCGTTTTATTCCACGTAAAGTACGTGCATATGAGTTAAACGCGATGACAAGATTGGCACAAGAAAGTTAAAACAGTTTTGGAGTTGACCTTATATGGATCAAGAAAAACAAATAGCCATTACCTCATTGTTTGAAGTAGTATCTTCCATTGAACGTAAGTGGGCAAACGAGTGGAATAATCATAATGTACTCGGCTTTTCAAAATCCCATATTTTAATTTTAGACTACTTATCGCAGGAGGGACCAAAACGCCCTTCTGCTATTGCTGAACGGTTAAAAGTGACAACAGGTGGTGTCACTGTTTTAACAAGTAAGCTCATTAATGCTGGCTTTATTGAAAAAACACAGCATGCAACAGATCGACGAGCATCCCAATTGAAAATTACAACTGATGGCGAAGATATTTTAGAAGAATCTCGTCAGCAAGTTAGCGCAATTATACAAAATATGTTTGGTATGCTATCAGCAGATGAAGTACAAACATTACGTGATATTTTTGCAAAATTACTCAATGCTGAACCTAATCGATATGAGTAAACGCTTCATTTTCACACCGTAAAAAGTTAGACATGCATCTAACTTTTTACGGTGTTTTTCTTTTTGTGCGAGTGTTAAAAGACTGCCCTGCCTCACCCTAAAACTATGTTTGGCGCTTTCACTTCTTCTGGAATACCACATTCATAAAGTTTCCCAGCTCTTAATTTCACAAATTCCTCCTTCGCTTTTTTAATAACCTCTGGATCTAGTAAGGAATTAAGTGCAGCCCCTGCCATCGCTTTTGCCGCATAATGCATCCCCTTCATACCAAGCGAAGATCCAAAAGCAGCAGTTGCTTGCCAAGTATGCACTTGGACCCCATATGGAGCACAAGTTGTAAATACCTGACCAAGTGGCGCAATCCACGAAACGTCCCCTAAATCACTAGAACCTTGCATGGATTGGCGAAAAGTTTGTGGAAAATGTAATACCTGTTCCACCAATACCTCTTTACTTATTTCATTTGGTACAAAAGATTGTTGGGCAGTTCCTGCAAGAACAGAAGAATCTAATGAGGCCTGTAGCGACTTTGCAAAAGTAAGCTCGTCCTCTGTAAAGGATAGTGGCGGTAGATCGTCCCACGCCGCCAACATTTGCTCATTCAAAGTGAGATTCGGTAATGTATCGTAACACCCTGCCTTCAGCTCCCAATGTACTTCAGTTTCTGTCATCATCGCAGCCCCTTTTGCAACCTTAATCAGTCTGCGTTCTAAATCTTTGACAGCATCACGATTTGCACCGCGTAGATAATAATAGACACTTGCTTTATCAGGAACAATATTCGGCGCTAAGCCACCATTTGTAATTTGATAATGAATACGAGAACCATCTGGCACGTGCTCCCGTAAATAATTGGCTCCGACATTCGTCAATTCAACAGCATCAAGCGCACTTCTCCCTAAATGTGGCGCACTTGCAGCATGTGCTGTCCGACCTGAGAAATAAAATTCAATGCCAGTGAGTGCTTGCATAGAGAAGTTCGCTGTCATGTTAAACGTCCATGGATGCCACGTATAAACAACATCTAAATCATCAAAAACACCAGCACGTGCCATATACGATTTTCCAGACAACAATTCCTCTGCTGGGCATCCATAATAGCGAATCGTTCCTTGTAAATTGTTAAGTTCCATCACTTCTTTTAAGGCAACTACAGCTTCTACTCCAGCCGTTCCTAATAAATTGTGGCCGCAGCCATGCCCAGGTGCTCCCTCCTCTACTGGCGAATAGAGTGAACTAACTTGCTGCGATAACCCCGGAAGCGCATCAAACTCTCCTAAAAACCCAATAATCGGACTACCCGACCCCCACTGTGCATAAAAGGCAGTTTGTACATCACCAATCGGCGTAACAATTTCAAATCCTTTTTCTTTCAGAAAATCTTGTTGCAGCGAAGACGCAAATGTTTCTTCATAACCTAACTGTGGATTGTCCCAAATTTGTTTTGCCATACGACTAAATGTTTCTTCATTTTTTTGCATCCAATCAAATAATTGCTTCTTCATAGTTCGTATCCCTCCACAGATTTTATATTTGTCTGTTGCTGATGATTAACCGGTAAAGTAACAGCAATTACAGCAGCGATTACACACATAATGGCTAAAAATATAAATGATGTTTTAAAAGAACCACCTGATACATTAATTAAATAACCCATAATTGTTGGCGAAATTATCCCGGCTGCTTGACCACCAAAATTTACGATGCCAAAAGCTGTTCCAACATTTTGTTGATTGACAACACGGTGTGGCGTTGTAAATATAAACGAGGCCATAAAAGATACAAATATAAAGGCAATTGATTGATACGTAATAGCTAGTGCTGCAGAAGCGGCTGTAGACATGAGATATAAACAGACAGCTAGGACAACTGCTCCAAAAATTACGCCATATTTTGAACGTCCCCCTAACTTTGTGATGATTCGCCCGCTAATAATCATTCCAATCGTAGCGAAAATTGCTGGTATAGCAGAAATGAATCCAACATTTTTTAAATCTAAACCATGCACTTGCATTAAATATGTTGGCATCCATGAGTTTAATCCCCAGTTTGCAATATTAATAAAAAAGAAAACTAGAAGTACACGCATTAAATAAGTATTTTTTAAGACTTTCCTAAAAGAGCCTTTCTCTTTGTTTTCCTTTCGCTCCTCAGATATAAATGTTTGTGCATTTTTCGTACTCCACAAAAGGGCGATCACAAAAATAATTCCTAAACCAGAAATTAAGAAAAATACATTGCGCCAATCCATTACCAATAACAGAGGAGCACAAATAATAGGAGCGATAGCACCACCTATCATATTGGATGACATCATTGTCGATTGAGCCTTTGTACGTTGTTCTTTCTGAAAATATATAGAGATTGCTTTCGTACTTGCGGCAGGATATCCACCTTCCCCAATACCAAATAAAAATCGAATTAAGAGCAATGAAGTTAGTGACCAAGCTAGCCCTGTGAACGCAGTGAAAACTGACCAAAAAATAACTGCACCAATTAATAATTTAATCGTTCCGTACTTATCCGTTAGCCATCCACCAGGAATTTGCATCGCAGCATATCCAAAGAAGAACGCACTTAACACAAATCCCAGCTCAGTTGCTGAAAAGGACAAATCTTTGCCAATACTAATTAAAGCTAGACTAATAGCGGTCCTGTCAATGTAAGAAACCATCCATCCAAAGAATAAAACACCTAAAATTAAATTACTGCGTTTCTTCAGTTCGACATTCATAAATCCACCCCTTTCGATAAATTATCTAAATATTAAGAAAAACGAAGGACGAAATCATTAGAATATCTTACAATGTTTATAAAAGTTCATTAGAATATATTCTGAAATTTAGGGAATGGAGTCGAAATAACGATGTCTCTAGGGGAACATGAAGAAATTATATTGAACGATGACAATTGTAGCTTTTATATTTATAGCGCAACGAAGGAATGGTCTTTATTTTCTGGTCGGCCTTGTGATATAAATCCCGATCTTAAAGGAATACATTGGGATAAACAAAGCTTCAGTGCAACGTTATACATACTGGAGCCAAATGAGTATATTGTACAAGGGATCATATTTGGAGATTTTACATGCTATGATGAACAATTTTTAGTTTGGCAGCTAGAAAAGACATTTTATCAGAAAATCCTTATACGTCAGCGTGAGCAAAAACTAGCAATTATACAGCTCATGGGAGCGATGAATTCAACTTTGAAATTAAAAACACTTTTGCAAACTATCATGGATTTTGCCATTTTAGCTATTCCAGAAATTGATCGTGGATTTTTAATGTTATTCAACCATGAAATGAAGCGTTTATATACAGTAGCTAGTGCGGGTGTGACTGAGCGTATTTTTGATTATGCTCCCCAATTAGGTGAGGGAATGGCAGGTTATACATTCCAAACAGGCGTACCAGGCATTTACAATTATCGAGAAACAATGGAGATCATGAGGAATGTCTCAAAATTTAATCTAGACGCTTTAATGGAAGCCGTACATATAGGAAAAATCGAGAATAATACATCGATGGCTGTTCCTATTACTTTTAATGAAAGAAAACTAGGTATAATGATTGTCCATCAATATACAAATAAACGCGCTTTTCAACGAAGTGATTTAAGACTCCTCGAAAGCTTCGCATCGCAGGCGGCAGTTGCTATAAGAAATGCTGAAGCCTATGAAGAAATAGAACGGTTAAATGCTTATTTTGTAAAGCAACATGAAATTCATCAAATCTTTATTAGACTATCCTTACAAAATGCCAAAGAAATAAAAATCATTCAAACAACCAAGGAATTATTACAATTAGACGTTCAATATGTAAATTTAGCAGATCGTAAAACATTTTTACAGCTTGCAGAGATGGACAAGCTTGCAACAATTAACAAAGAACAATTAATTGATATAGGTTATGTTTTTCCAATTAGAAATGAAAAAGAAACTTTTGGTTATTTAATTATTCAGGAATTGGAGCATTTAACGAGTCAGCAACGTATGATTATTGAAAATGCGTCGATGAGTTTAACGTTAAAATCATTACAAATACAGGCTGCTGGACAAACAAATTTTAAAGAACGTTTCGAGCTTTTCCAACAACTTATCTCAGGACGCGCCCCTCTCATTGATTCTCGTTATGATGAATTAGGACTTGATATTAAGAGGCCAACATTCGTCGTAAAATTTAGGCTGAAACAATTTTCTCATAAAAATAGTATGCAATTTATTCAACATGTTCAGCAGTATTTTAAAGGCCAGAATTTTATATTTACACAGCGTGAAACAGTCGTTTGGGTACTACAAGGAGATATAGCGTTTCGTCAAAAAATAAAACAACAATTAACACAGGCAATCATTAGTTGGGTTCAGTTTTATCATCAACAGGTTGCAATTGGCATAGGAGCTGTACAGGATCACCTACTAAAGGTCGCTCAGAGTGCAGAAGAAAGTAAGCAAGCTCTCCGGCATGCTTTGCGCCACACAAAAAATGAAGATGAAGTAACAATTTTTTGCTATGAGGAGTTAGGTATTAATCGATTATTCAGCAAGCAAAGCGAGGAAGAGCTTGGACAATTTGTCCATGATATATTAGCTCCATTATACAAACAAAAGGATGAATCTTTACTTGAAACACTTCGTTGTTACATTCATCAAAATCGTTCTATTTCGAAGACAGCTTCCGCCTTACACATTCATCAAAATACGCTCTACCATCGACTTGAAAAAATTGAGCAATTATTAGATCGAGATTTACACAATCCCGCACATTATTTAGAAATTCATTTAGCCCTTCATTTAACTGAATGAGAATTAAAATCGATTTTTCCAACGATGTTCAAGGTTTTATCAGCGATACCCTCTGTTCTCCAGACGACAAATTATCCATACAAAAAAAAGATGCATCGCAAAATAATTTTTGCAATGCATCTTTACTTGGATTGGCCGAGCGAATACTTCCGTCTAAGTAATTATGCTAGTGTGACCAATGCATTTAATTATGCTGGCAGCACAGACTCTACTATGGATGCATCGGCCATTAGCATTTCTTTTAAACGAGCCTTTGCACGGAATAAACGAGATTTCACAGTACCAATTGACACTTTCATAATTGAAGAGATTTCTGCAAGTGAAAATTGGTCTATGTAGAAATACCATAATGTTTTACTATAGATTGTATCTAATTGACCCATTTTATCCTGTACTAATTTAGTAACAATATCTTTTTCAATTTTTTCTTCTGTTGAAATGTCATTGTTGGGAACCAAATCTAATATCGGTACGTCTAATGTTTCAGGTTGGTTCATCATGTATTTACTGCGTCGTGTTGTTTTACGATAGCGATCTCTAAATGTATTCATTGTAATTGTTGTAAGCCAAGCTTTAATATGTTCCACCTCGGCAACGCTATCCTCATAGCGCACAACTTTTACCCATACTTCTTGCATTAAATCTTCAGCTTCTACATTATTGCGAGTAAGTTTTAAACATAAGTGGTATATGTAACGATTGAATTCCTCATATACGCCTTCTAATTTTTCATTCATTGTGTATTCCTCCGCTTCTTGTTCTTGCTTCTATACACATTCTCGCAAAATAATGTATTACACTCTATCGTATTGGCTTTCAATTACATTACAATCGTGTAAGCTTAAATGCTTTCACTTGTAATATTCGTAAATAATGTTTTATTACTATACTTATTTTTCGAATGAAAGCTTCAAAACACACCTCTCGCACTACTTTTTTATTGTGTTTTCAATAGTATTCCCTTTAATTACCTAAAAATAGTATCGCCATCCCCCACAACAATTCAGAGTTAGTCATTTCAACAGCCCCAATCGAAAAGCAGAAGCGACAACCTGTGTACGATTCTTGGCTTTTATCTTTGTCATTAGACTACTGACATAATCTCTTACTGTATGCTCACTTAAAAACAGTAAGCTACCTATTTTTTTATTGTCATACCCTTCTGCTAATAAGCCCAAAATCATAGCTTCCCTTTCCGTTAAGTGAAGTTCAGAGGAGTTCTCCACTTTTTCACCTTTTCTTGATAAAAATAACCCCAAGCGTTTCCCAACTTGTTCAAGTAACTGCAATTGATCTTTAGTGCAATCAAACTCTTCACCTAGCTGATCAAATGTCAGCCACCCAAACAATTGGTCATCATGAATAATCGGTATAAAGATAATAGAGGACAAGTTAAATAATTTTATATGCTCTTCTTTCACATAATTTTTAGGGTCTTTTAAATAAATTGGTTTCTTTGAACCAAAAACTAAATGTTGTTCAGTGATCTGTCCCTTCATGCTCTGTACTTTTGAAAGCTCCGCCCCAATGACCCCGTAGAATTGATTTGACCATGGGACATATGCATAAAAGACACATCTTTTATATTGAAAATACTCTTCACATTTTTTTAATATATAGGCTAAATCTTGATATCCAGAGCAACGAATCAGTAGCTTATTAAGTTGATCTAACAATAGAAGATTTTTCAGTTCCAAACTTTCATGTGATTTGAACTTTGTCTTATGATCTTCCTCATATTTGTTATAACTTTGAACAAGATAAGTAAACATCGATAGTAAATACATTAATATGCCGTTCATCCGGCTATGCTTCTGTTGAATCATAAAGGTAATCAAGGCCTTCTCAAAAATTAATTGAAACAGGTTAAAGCTTCTCACATCTATAATAGATAATTGTGATTGAAGCCACGTATCTAAATAACCTCTATCTGCTTCATTTATATCTTCAATATCAATATTAGTTAACAGAAGAATAAACGAATCCAACAGTAACGTAGTCCTTTTTCGATCTGACTCAGAAATAGAAGGCTCTAGATTAAGATAGATATTTATATTTTCTTCTAGCTGTTTGCTATAGATTTTAATGAACAAGGCGAATTCTTGGAATATAACTTCTTCATATGAATGGGTCATAAAAAATCCTGCTCCTTCACAATCAATTACCCTATAAATGGACGATATTTACTCAATATTATACAGCATCTTATAGGATAGTATTTCAGAACGAAACGGGTATGATGGAAGTATCACTAAATCTTGTGAATCCTAAAATGAAGGGCATGTGGTTGATATGAGATTAGAGAACAAAGTAGCCATTATCACAGGTGGAGGTACAGGAATCGGCAAAGAGACTGCACTTTTATTTGCTAAAGAAGGAGCAAAAGTAGTTATTACGGACATTAACGAGCAATCAGGAAGTGCGGCAGTAAAGGATATCCAAGCAATTGGTGGAGAAGCTCTTTTCGTACATCATGACGTCAGCAATGAAGATGATTGGAAAAAGGTTGCTGATGAAACAATCAATACTTTTGGCAAAGTTGATGTTCTATTTAACAATGCTGGTATTTATATTATTAAACCTCTAGCAGAAATTGAATTAGCCGAATGGAATCGTTTAATGTCCATTAATGTGACAGGTGTATTCCTTGGAATGAAACATATTATGCCACTAATGGCTAAACAAAATAAAGGCTCTGTCATTAATGCATCATCTATAGCAGGTTTAACTGGAGCTGCTGGACATGTTTTATATGGAGCTAGTAAAGGTGCAGTTCGTATTATGACAAAGGATGCTGCAATGGAATATGCCTCTGCTGGTGTTAGAGTAAACTCTATTCATCCAGGCTACATCGATACTAGAATGGCAGACTATGCATCAGAAACAACTGGTAACTCAAAAGAACAATTAGGTAAAAATCTCTTCCCATTAGGACGTTTAGGCTCAGTCAACGAAGTGGCTAAGATGGTATTGTTTTTAGCCTCTGATGAATCTTCTTTCTCAACAGGTGCCGAATTCGTCATTGATGGTGGAGCAACAGCAAAATAAAAGGCGGGATTAAATATGAAACTAAAAGATAAAGTAGCGATTGTAACAGGTGGCGCAAGTGGCATTGGTGAAGCGACTGTTCGCCTATTTGTTGAAGAAGGAGCAAAAGTAGTCATTGCAGATTTTTCAGATCGTGGACAAAGCATCTCAGAAGAATTAAATAGCAATGGATATGATACTCTTTTCGTCAAAACAGATGTAACAAAAGAAGAAGACATCCAAAACATGATTAATGAAACGGTCAATAAATACGGTAAGCTAGATGTTATGTATGCAAACGCTGGTGTAGCTGATGATGCTCCAGCACATGAACTATCCTACGAAAAATGGAAAAGAACAATTGATATTAATTTGTCAGGTGTATTTCTTTCTGATAAATATGCCATTGAACAGTTTCTTAAACAAGGTACAGGCGGTGTTATCGTTAACGCTGGTTCCATTCATAGTTTCGTTTCCTTACCGGCACCAACAGCCTACTCCTCTGCAAAAGGTGGCGTAAAACTGTTAACACAAAACTTATGTACTGCTTATGCAAAAGAAGGCATTCGTGTTAATGCCGTATGTCCGGGATACATTGACACTCCCCTACTCTCTGAAGTAGATGCTCAAAAGAAAGAATATTTAGCTTCACTTCATCCACAGGGCAGACTTGGTAAACCAGAGGAAATAGCAAAAGCAGTGCTATTTTTAGCTAGCGATGATGCAAGCTTTGTCAATGGTACTACCCTTCTTGTTGATGGCGGCTATACAGCTCAATAATCTACCCCATTTGGCAATTGCTTCTGTGCGAAAGCGTAGCGGCAGCAACAAATGTTTTCTGTGCGAAAGCGTAGCGACAGCAACAAAAATTACGCCCAGGCGAAATCTATTTATTTCATGGTCTGTATTCGGTAATTTACCGAGTTCAGACCATTTTTTTCTAATCAAAATCCAAAAAATGTTATATGATAAATGAAATACTATAAAAGGAGCTGGCTATATTATGATCTTTTCACCATTATTTGAACATGATGTACCTGAAGTTATTCTCCCTTAACGGAGAATCATCATTTCTCCGTTAAGGATAGGCATTGTCTAGAGATAACGGAGGGGAAAAAATGAAAAAAACCTTATTAGGTTCCTTATATTTATCACTTGCTGCTAGCATTTGGGGCGGCATGTATGTAGTAGTTAAAGTAGTTGTCGATATCGTACCACCTTTAGAATTAGTATGGCTACGCTATATGATTGCAATTATTGCATTGTTCATCATCGGCATTATTACAAAACAATCGTGGCGAATTGATAAACGGGACTGGCTGTTAATCTTTATGATTGGGCTAATTGGGAATACGATTTCTATCGTTGCCCAAGAGATAGGTACTATGCTGTCTACTGCTCAAATGGGAGCCATCATTACTGCAACAACACCGGCATTTATGGTTGTTTTTGCGAGGTTCATTTTAAAAGAAAAAATCACTTTAAAAAAAGCTGTTTCTATTATTCTAGCGACATTTGGAGTCTATATGATCGTCGGTAGTGCACATATCGATTCCTCACATCAATTAGGCGGAGTTGCGCTACTAATCGCTGCCCTAACCTGGTCACTGATGTCCGTCCTTATTAAACGGGTACCAGAGCAATATTCACAAATCGTTGTCACTAGCTACGGAACACTTGTCGCTATCATTGTCTTAACACCCTTAGCTATCCCACGATTAAAAATTTTAGACTTCTACGCAATGGTAGAACCATCAATCTGGGGTGGCTTACTATACTTAGGCGTTATCTCTACAGCGTGTGGCTTCTTACTTTGGAATCGTGGATTACAGATGCTCAATGCCGCAAGCGGTGGTTTATTTTTCTTCTTTCAACCAATCGTCGGCACCTTCCTAGGATGGCTATTACTAGGCGAACAAATCGGCATATCCTTTTGGGTTGGAACTGTATTAATCTTTAGTGGCGTACTATTGGTTATTCGAGAATAAACATACTAAAAGCTGAATGATTTTGATCATTCAGCTTTTCATTGGAATTTATTTACTTAATGAGGTTCAGTTCAAACGATTGGGCCACTCCTTCGTGACCAACACGCTTTGGCTCGCTTCGCTTTCAAACATAAACCCCTATTGCCCCAAGCCCCCAAGTTATGTAACCCCTATTTCTTCAAATACCTCGTATACCATAAAAAATTTAGCTACAATGAGTGACCCTCACCTTACAGGAAGCATTATATTTAAAACTATGAAAATGGCGTAAAAAAATCACCTTGTTGTAGAATGATCTTCTTTAATTCGTTAGCCAATCAACATTTCGGCGTCAATTTCTTTTCCAAAAAAAAAAAGCCTTCCCCTGCTAAGAATAGGCTTGAATACTAGAATAAAATATTGTCTCTTTACATTGCCTCCCCCAACTACTGTTACAGGTTAAACTCAAAATCAGTTTAAAACAATTAACAAAGGTGTAGAGAGTCTACTAAAATTGTAGACTCTCATTTTTAATACTCAGCACCTAATGTATGATTTAAAGTCACCTTTTTACCACAATTGTTAAAGCTTAAAAAACCAATTCTAAAGTACCGTTGGTTTACAAATTAAAATGGTTATTTACCCTAACTATTTGGTTATATTGTAATCGTGTTATAACAATTTTCTTTAGATAATCATATATTTAATCTAGGTTTGCCTTTCCACCATGTTAATAAAAGAGCCATGTTACCCAATAGTATAAAATGACTAATGTAAAGATGACTGTAGGAGGAATCACGATGATAGTAACTTTAATGTATTCCCACCATGTGATTTTTACCTTACCGTTCCTTACGATGTGCATCCACATTAGTGTTGCAAGGGTACCCATAGGAAGTAGCAGTGCACCTATGTCACTTCCTATAATGTTTGCTAAATAAGCGACTTTCAAGGAAATAGGGTCAAGCCCCATATTGGTTAACGTAATAGTTCCTACCATAAGCGCCGGATGGTTATTGAAGATATTGGAAAGCACTGAAAGTAATCCGCCCATTAAAACGCTCGTATTGAGTAGGTTTTCCGAAACCAATGGATGCATAAATTGAATTAACCATTCCGTTAAGCCAATATTGTTGAGACCATAGATGATGACGTACATACCAAATGCAAAAACGATAATATACCAAGGTGTTTTTTTCAACATATCACCTGGTGGTATTTTTAAATAAGCCCATCTCCATCCTAAAAGAACGAGAGATCCAATTACCGCCACAACAGAAACTGGAATTCCTAAAAACGAGGCGAGGAACAGACTTATCCGAACGCCAAATACAAATAGAAGTACGTTTAGCATAAACCTAGTACGCTTTTTCTTCGAATCTTCTAGAGCATTTTGTTTAAGTGGATGATAAGAAGGCAGTGACATCCCTGTTACATTTGTCGGAACAGTTTTAGGTATGTTTTTTTTGAAATATAAAAACAGTAAACCAACAAGTAGTAATAAACCCATTGTTGCAGGAACAAACATCATTGCTGTATGTGAATACAAACTCATATCGACAATTTTTAGTGCAATTAAATTTACGATGTTACTTACCCCGATTGGAGCACTGGATGCTGTTGCAATTAAACCTCCAGAAAGTAAATATGGAATCTTTTGATGATTTTCTAATCCCATATTGTTTAATAACATAATTAGAATTGGTATTGCGATTAAAATACTACCGTCATTATTCACGAAGAGTGTCATGAGAAAGCATAAGAGATTGACATACCAGAATAATCGAATGCCAGATCCATTTGCTTTCTCAGCAAGCAGCTCTGCAACCCAGTTAAAGAACCCAAAGCTTTCTAATACAATCGCCATAACAATTGTAGCTATAATGGTAATCGCAGCATCACTGATAGTTTGTATAATCGTGAAAAGATCTGTCATGGTCACACTACCGCAAAGTATTACTATAATCGCACCTACCAATGCAGGAATAGCTTCATTCATATTTCTAGGTCTCCAAAAAATGAAACCAAGAGTAATTAAAAAGGTCAGTATCGTTATTATTTCGAATGTTTGCAAAGTATTTTCACCTTCATGCAGTATTATTTAATTCTGAAAATAACTTGTTATAATAGGCCCTTACCTCTCATTCATTAGGTTAGCGATGCTGTTATAGTATAAATATGTAAAAAGTTAAAACTCCTTTAGTTTTACACCTATTTTCTCTAATATTTATATTAAATTACTCAAATTTTAAAATAGTATTCTGTAAAGAATAGACAAGATTTACTGTTGTGGTGTTGAAAGCGAATATAAAAATCATGAGTTCAAGCAAGATCTGATCTAATGCCACGTATTTTCCAAAAAAACTTTGGTTAAAGAGATTTCTCCAATAGTAGTTAGATTCCTAATTTCAACCGAGCAAATAGTTCATTTTTAAACGATCAGAGATGTTTATCCGAATAGGATGAACGCTTTTTTTATTGATAAAGAAACTATAAAGTAGTTTATCTATAGGATTAAAAAATCAGTTTGCCGGAAAATAGAAAAAGCATTTATGCTAACTTTGTGATGCGCTTTAGCACCGTATAGCCATTAAAAATTCGGACATAAAAGCAATTTCAAATGAATAAGTTGTGATGATTGGTTTGTTACGATTATGGTTTTGGAATTAGAACCGTTACTTTTACAAATTACAAGTCTCGCACATGTAATTAGAGGAGATACCAGGTGCATTATCAACACCTGTTTGTTCCTTAGCGACACTAATGTTGATGTTCATTTTGAATAACACGAGAAATTAATTAAATTAGCTTATTGGTTAATTTAATTAGTTAGGATTTGTGGATATTTTAGTACTTGAAAAGAAAGGGAGGTAAATTTGATTATGTTGCAAAATCTAAATAAAGAAATTGTTGTAATTGAACTCTCAGGACGAAAGATATTAAAAGGCTCAGTGATTGATTCGAGTAGTGACATTATGGTGATATATAATGGAAATATGTTTGTCTATATACCAATAGACCATATTCAAACTTTAGAAATAGATTATGACAATGAAGATAATGTTCAACAACCTTCAGAAAGACCTACATTTAATTCTCAAGTGTCTAATAAAGACCTAACTCTTACAAACATACTTTCACATGCAAAAGGAATACATGTGGAGATTTCTGTAACAAAAAACTTAGCGCTACATGGGGTTATAACGTCTGTTATGAATGATTATTTTGTATTTGAGTCTCCCATTTACAAAACAATGTTCATTTTAACAAAACATTTAAAGTGGCTCGTACCATATTCTAAGGATCAGTTTCCTTACGGACTAAGTGAAAATGAATTTTTAAGTCTATCAGCTATTAAGAATCAGCCCCTAAACAATACATTTGAGTCTCAAATTAACCAACTTAGAAATCAACTTGTTGTATTAAATCTTGGAAAAGATTTTTCCTATATAGGTAGAGTAATAAACGTAAATGATCAAATTATTGAGATACAAAATGGAAAATCGAATTCAACTTATTTTAACCTTTCACATATTCAAACTGTTCATCAAGTATAAGATCTATATAATCAGAAAAGGAGGTTTTTCTAAGTCTCCTTTTCTGATTATTTTTTTACAGCAATGTAATATCCAAGATGACTTGATTATGAATAGAGAAATTGTTTTTAGTTCCTTTTATCGAAGTAACTGGGGGCGTCGACTTAGGAAAGATTGAAACTATTTGTTGAAGTTTTTGCACTAATCGGCTTTGTGCTTAGGTCTGCAGATATTCTTTGCACGAAAGCGTAGCGTCAGTAGCACAATGTAAAGTTGAAACATCTAAATATTTCGATTCATCTTCAGTCATAAGTAAAAACTGAACTAATTATTCATATTAGTTCAGCTTCAAATCATTTTATTAAAATGTCACATATTATATAAGACATTCTGTTTTATGGATGTATTATAGTTGAATAGGCATACCTCAGTTAAATCTATAGAATTGATCATAAGTGAGGACGTGTCCGAAATAAGTCAAAAAAGCACAGGTAAAGCCGGCACCAACACTAATTGTACACACGGATTGAGGTTCTGAAATATACAAGTGAATCGTTTTGACCAGCTCTTACAGAAATACGAAATGATTCCGTCATTTAGCCAATAAAATGTCCATATGACAATGCATGTATCGAATCATTTCGTAATCGAACTATCCAACATTCCTATTGGCCGCCTTATGTTTTATAAATCAAAACCGTCATCTTCTTCTATTTCTAGTATTTCTTCCTCTATCATTCGCTATTTTTTCATTCTTTGATTTATTGTTATTTTCTGTCATCTTGTTAGAACTTTCATTACTATCATTTTTATTTTCATTTGTATTTTCTTGATTTTTCTTTCCGTCATTAGTTTTTTCACTAGTTGTTCCTAAACTAATATTACGGACATGATACATTGCCAGACGAATAATTTCTTCTTTAGAGAAGATAGTAATATAATCGTCCGTAACTTCATCCATTATTCCTTCTAACATTTCTGGACCACCACGATTCACTTTAACCCAATTATGTCGTAGACTACTTACTACTGTTTTAAAATCAGGTGCAAGTAAGTACGAGTCTGTTGCAGGATCTTCAACACTAAATTCCATCCCATCTTTTGAATTTAGAGTAATGCTTTTAATATGCTGTGTTTTGTAATAAACAATCCCATCTTTTTCTGTTAATAATACAAAATGATCGTCTTCAGCAGCCATTAACTTCCCAATACGTGATTCAGGTCCTCCCCTATCCACTCTTACAACTTTATTCATTAACGTAAGCAGAAGATCTTTATTCATTCTTTTAGCCTCCTAATAGTATTGTCTTGTTATCTATATGTGTACTTGTATAATAAACCTATGTAAAATGCCCATCTTGGTAAAAATATAACATCTGATTTGGGTTCTAGATCTGAGTCAATAAAGACAAACTACAAAGATAACAGTATTTACTTTACCTATTAAATTGTCACAAAACTTTTTACCTTCTATCGCCTTTTTGTGCATAATAAAAGCCACACCCTATTGGATGTGACTTAAAATTAAATTTTTACTAATTTCTTGTTGAAGGAATCTAGTCCATTAGGGAAATACTCTATCCACTGTGGTAATTCTAATATATAGACTATACTATCACCTCTTGATTAGAATACTTGCGCAAATACATAAAAATTAAAGATTTGAATTATTTTTTTGAAGAGTAACTTAAACCCTTACTCATCTCAGAGGTGGCACACTTTTTTGTAACTGGCGTTTCACTTACGTTACAAAAAACATCCTTAGCTGGCGTATTGCCCTCACTTGCATATGCTTAAAATATCGTATCCCCTTGTATTGGCTCATTACCATCTTTAAAAAGAATACGAATGGACTTTCCATATACAATATCCGGGGAATCCATTACCTGAAAATGAATATGAGCTTCTGATGAATTACCAGAATTTCCGCATTTCCCAATAAGTTGCCCTTCTGTTACGGTGTCGCCTGATTTTACTAAAATTGAGTTCTTTTTAAAATGTGCAATCATACTAAATTCATTATTTGCATGCTCGATCACAACATAGTTTCCTGCTGCATTACGTTCATCCATTTCACCAGGTACATTGTCTTTTATTCCATCTACAACCTTTACGACCTTACCATCCGCTGGCGCTATAATATCCTCATCAAAAGCATAAAAATCTTCATTTCGAATTGAGCTATTTTGATAAGATTGTCCATCTTGAACTTTTACTAAATCGTAGGCATATCGCTGATTTTCATATACATAATGATAATTTACAAATTCATTCGTACCACCCCAAAAAACAAACCACTCATCGCTAATTGGCATTATGTATTTATTTTTTGTATATTGTTGATCCGTTTTTGGATAAGCAATAAAAGGCTTTATATAAAAACGCTGTATTTGATTGAGTTCATCAAAGGAAGCTACAACTAAATTCTCCCGTTTATCATCTGACCATACATAATGCGTTAAATTTTGTAATATCGTCTTTGTTTCTAATTGATAATTTTTAACACCCTTATTAACTGACGTGCTTAGCTCGATGAATTGTTCTAAAGTGACCACATTCTGAAAATCATTTGATGTAGCATCATAAACTTTTTCGTAACCTTCTCTTAACCAAGTATCTATGACTTCTTCTGGACTACTGAACTTTTTCATAACAACGCCCCCCATTAATGTATAAATAAAACATTTAAATGTATTTACGAGGTTTAATTATGAAAAGTTTCAAGAACTACTCTTTTGCTCATTTCTATTATAATGAATAATTGATTTTCAGTTCCGATCGAGCTCGTTCGTTGAGCCGCTTCGCTGCAGGGTTCATCCGAGACGGCTAGTCCCCAAGGAGCCTCCCAGTGTCCACTCCAAGTCAAACTTTACAGGCTAGTGAGGAAACAAAGTTGCGCACAAAACAAGCTATAAAACCTTGTATATCAACACTTCGATTTCTTTTGAACAGTTATCATTAATTTGCAGGATATAACATAATAAAGCATATCTTTGGGGTTATTTGGCTAGGTTGGGGCAATTAAAAACAAAGTGACTTGTGTACAGGAATATGTCATAAAAATAAAGGTTGTTTTCTCAAAGATTGTTGCTAATGGATTGTCTATCTTATTCAACTAAAGCGCCCGATTGTTGAAGATCGTTCCAACATTATTGTCAAAGAAAAAAGCACACCGTTGTTCAATAAGACTAAAAAGAGATTTAGTTACCAATTTTATTTATAACAACTTCAGGAGTGCTTTGTAAGTTTTTTACTTCCATAAACATATTTAAGTTATATACAAAAACCATACTTTGACATTGTCTAAAGCATGATTTTTATTTGAACTAATATAAAACTGCTAAGTTGATTTTTTAGCTCAGCTATTTATTGAATTCATTAACTGGAAGAAGTATTCAGGTTTATGAGTCTTATTTAGGTTATACCATGAATGTAATGTGTCGGGTGCAAATACATCTAATTCTTTCAGTACTTCCATCGTAAATTCTAGAGGTGCTACTCCTGATGCAGTAATCAAATTCTCACCAGATACCGCAGGTCTCATCTCATAAAATTTTTCTCCTTTATAATTAGGACAGACCATTTTAATATACTCTAAGTCATTGCTTGTGTGTTTTCTAGAATCTAAGTATCCCATATTGGCAAGGGCCTCAGTTGCACCACAAATTGCAGCAACAATAGTACCAAGCTTTAAGGCTTCGCCAATCTTTTTTAAGATAGGTTGATGAATATCTTCTCTCCAAGTAGTCCCTCCAGGTAAAATTAAAAGATCCTTACTTTCAAGTGTACATTCATCGGAGGAAATATCTGGTTTTATGCTCAGTCCTCCCATTGTAGTAATAATTTCTTTATTTGCTCCTACTGTAACCACTTTTAAAGGTGCTAAATCTTTTTTGAAATATCTTCCTGAGTTTAACTCAGCAATTAAATATCCATATTCCCAGTCTGACATTGTATTAAAAACATAAAGATAAACTTTTTCTGTTTGCATCCAATAACACTCCAATCACAATTGATAAGCCTATTATAAAATAACTTCCCTGACAGTTAACGTCAGGGAAGTTATCATACTTGATGAAATTTTATTAATTCCGACAGAACTTCAATAAGTCTTTTCTTAAGACTTATTGGCTCAATAACTTTAATAGATTTACCGTAGGGTAAAAGTAAATGAGGTACATATGTATGTAGCAAATCTTTTTCAAGAAGAAAAACTGCTTGATTTGAAGTCCGTTCTTGTAAATAATGTCCCAAAAACCAATGTTGGCAAATATCATCCAAAGTCCTTGTATTTCCATTAATAACTAAAGAAATAATCCCTTCCTTATCTTCTATAGTTGGAAGGAGGTTTTTCATAAAAAAGTCACGTGCTGAAAATTTTTCTGGCCGGTTAAACTTATTTTCGGTTAGAGTTAGACTTTCAATTCGATCTACTCTAAAACTACGGATATCATTCCTAAGATGACAAAATCCAATCACATACCACTTATTATTCCAATAAATAATTCTGTACGGATCAACCAATCTATACTTTGATTGATCTTCGCCACTTTTATGGTAAAGAATTTTTAAAGAGTATCCGTCAGCTACGGCCTGCTCCAACTCCTTCAAGAAAGGTTCCATAGAGAGGGAACTTAATCGACTTATTACTTCAAGACTGGTCAAATGTTGGTTTATCTTTGTCTCCTGCTCTTGATTTGAATATTTGCTAAGCTTTGAAATAGCCCTATTTAGTGCTTCACCACCATAATATCCAGCTTCTTCTGCAAAAACAGCAGCATGATAAAGTGAAGTTTGCTCCTCAAAATCAAAAAAAAGAGGAGCCTCAATAAAATTGTTCAATAAAGTGTATCCACCGTTATGTCCTGGTTCTGAAATTATAGGTACGCCACTTGTTGAAAGTGTATCAATATAACGATACACAGTCCTTATATTCATCTCTAACTTTTCAGAAATTTGTTTTGCAGTAATTTTTTCACCTGAATTAAGCATCCATAGAATTGCTAGTATATTGTCAATTTTAGGCATATAAATCCACCTCTATATAGAATTTATTATCTATCATATAAGTTTATTTTTCTTAATTTAGTAATAAGTAAACTTTAGTTTATCATTTAAATTTAACTTATTTCCTTGAATTAGATTATTCTGTCTTGTTAGTTTAAGTATAATTCTTAACAATCTATTTCTGATTTTTAGTATAGCCCATCAACTGCGTTATTCCACAATTTGGCCCGATCGTTGAACACAAGTTAAACATCACTGTTGAACTAACCCTCCCCGTTAGCTCAATAAGAAAAAAAAAGCTGCTTATGCAATTCAATAATCTTTAAGTAAACCAGCTAATAGGTTGTCAATATCTTTTTGTAAGATGGCACTTTCCTTTATTCAAAATATAAAGTATTTCATTTTCTTCTAAGCATTGAATAATCGGTGTATCATAATGACCTGTTGATTCCAAAATGACAACAGACTTACTCCCTGTTAAGATCTAATCTCTCCTAAAAATCCTATAAACTTGTCTAACTCTTCACGATTATGCTTAATTGAAAAATTTTCCCCATATGGCTTTCCTTTTTCTAAAAAAGCTTGTACTTCACTTTCATCTTTAGCTACATCAATACCCACTACTGGGTTCATTCTTTCTCCTCCTACAATGTATTCACCAGTAGCCCCTATTACCTCCAAGTAGTATTATAGCTTCGCTTGTTATACGAGATCCAAGTCCCAACCAGCCTCAAACATATTTCTACAAGTAGGGGGTGAACAGTTTACTTGCCGGGATCAATGTCCCACGCCCCCGTACGTTCTACCCTGGCTACTGATAGATTAAATCTAAATAAAAAAAGTTCAACCAGAAAGTTCTGGCTGAACTATATATTACGAAGCCCCCATTAGCACTCGTTTGCTGTAGTTGTATTAATACGATTTATCCCAAATTGAGGATATAACAGCTGTAACCCTTTATTTTTGTAATAAAAACTTCATAATTCTCTCATAAATTTAGTGTAATATATTATTACAAAATATAAATTACTCAATATATCCAAAGTTATTAGTATATACCACTATCATTTCAGAACTTTTGTTTAGTTGAGTCTATGGAGGAATATTTTTGAAAAACTTATCAATCAAAAAGAAAATACTAACACTTATTACATCTGCTGTTATATTTTTGCTAATTATTTCAGGTGTTGGTTTTTATTACATTGAAGATATGGCAAAAAAATCTAGTGAAATGTACGACAAGTCACTTTTGCCAATTCAATATATCGGTCAAATTCGAACTGACATTCGTGCGATGGATTCTTTCGTTTTAGAGCTTATGATTACTATGGATACTAAACGTAATACCGAGCTACAAGCGAACGTCTCAGAAAGATCTCAAAATATTGAAGAATCAATTATAAAATTCAAAGACTCTTACAGTGGAAAAGAAGATGAACGAAAACTGTTAGAATCTATTCAATCCAATCTCGACGGTTATTTTAGTACTATGACAGAGGTCATTGATTTGGCTAGTAAAAACCGAAACGAGGAAGCTTATTCTTTATACACTACATCTATGCAGGATTTTCGTGAGAAAGTGGCAAATGATGCACGTGATCTTATGATTATATGTTCTGAAGATGCTAAACAGTTGAATAAAGCAAATAAACAAAGTCTATCCACTACTATACTTGTTTCTACCATTCTCTCTGTTTTGGCCATTATTTTCTTTATTACATTAGCAACATGGATTGCACGTTTAATTGTAAATCCGGTTAAAGAGTTGCAGGCTAATATGTTAAAAGCGGGCGATGGAGATTTGACTATGCAAGGTACCTATTCATCCAAAGATGAAATTGGTCAATTAACTCAATCATTTAATTCGATGCTTAATAATATTCGTAATACGGTAACTAAAGTGACTGAAACTGCTAATCATGTAGCCGCAGCATCTGAAGAATTAAATGCCAATGCAGCTGAAACTACGAAAGCAACAGAGATGGTTGCAAATACGATGGAAACTATCGCTCATGGATCAGTAGAGCAACTAAACAATGTCTCTAACACCGTCAATACCGTTAATGAGCTTTCAACAGGTGTACAACAAGTAGCTGGGAATGCTCAAGCTGTAACCGAACTTTCAGGTGATTCTTTATCCATGGTGATAAATGGTATAAATGCCGCAAATCAAATGAATCAACAAATGATGGACATCACAGAAAGAGTAAATGGCTTATCCGAAGTTGTCGACTTGTTAGGAAAACGTTCAAATGACATTGGTCAAATTATTGATTCGATTACAGCGATTGCTGAACAAACAAATCTCCTTGCCCTGAACGCTGCAATTGAAGCCGCACGTGCTGGCGAGCATGGGAATGGCTTTGCCGTTGTTGCAGATGAGGTTAGAAAATTAGCAGAACAGTCTGCTGTTTCTTCAAACCAAATTGAAGTGTTGATTTCAGAGACACAGAAAGATACTCAAAAGGCTGTTGAATCAATGAAGTTAGTAACAGCGGGAGTTAATGAAGGGATTAAAACAACAGAAAATACACGTACAACTTTCGCTTCAATTCAAGGTGCCATTCAAAGTGTTACAATGCAGGTAGAAGAAGTATCTGCAGCGGTAGAGCAAATGGCAGCAGGAACTGAAGAAATTGTTGGTAGTATGAATACAATCCACTCCATAACTAAATCTACTACAGCCGGCACAGAGAGTATTTCTGCAACGACTGAAGAACAAATGGCATCAATGGAAGAAATTTCATCATCTGCTTATGCACTTGCAAACTTGGCAGAAGAGTTAAGAGACTTAGCAGCTCAATTCAGAGTTTAATATGATTATCACGAGCAATACCACTTTTAACATTTGAATATGACTTTACACATTTTCCAATGAATAACAACATCATTCATATAAAAAGAAGTGGCTAGATCATTTTTTAATCTAAACTGCTTCTTCTCCTTAAAGCTCCCACTGTATATAAAAAGCCAATGTTTTGAATAAAGTTTGATCAAAACATTGGCTTTATTTTAATTTCAAGAACTGTTTTTTATAAAAAAGTTTGATTATAAAGGTCCTCCTTCTTCCAATAAAGCACCCCGTTACTTTAAGTACAGTTTTTCACAAACTCTTTAACCAATCTTCGTAGTGATTCAGTTGTTCATTGATAGTGACAAACTTTAAATCTTCATCACAATTAAATATATCAACCAAATCCTCCATTTTGGCTTGCCTTCCCAAATGCAGCTTGTAGGCTAACCTTCCAACTCCCATTGAAAGCGCCATTGGAGACGGATAAACATTCAATGCTACACCATTACACTGGATTTGGATGTTCTTTTGTTCAAGGTAATGTCGAAGTTGTACTAAGCCTCAAAGCAGTTTTCACTTTTAAAACTGATAACCTCATCGGTTAGTTTCATCTTTAACAATACAAAATCCTCGTCATCTGGTGCTTCTTCGTATATTTCCAGCAGTTCTTCTCTACACCTGCCTTCTTTCCACAGAAGTTTGACAATTTTCTCCTCAAAACCCATTTACAACACTCTCTTCTTATAATTCCTTCTTGCCTACTCCTTTATTTCAACAAAAGAGGGCACTCTTCCTTCTTTTAAGTAACCTGCGCCGTTAGTTCAACAACTTCTTTAAATCAATTCTTGTGTAGGCTTTATTATAGGTCGTACCATCATCATTATAAAATATAGCTTTTTTTAAATATGGGTCGGAGATAGGTTCGTAACCGTGTTTGCTAATTAACTTTATCATTCTGGGATTTTCTATTGGGTCAACACTCACAAATATCTCAAAATGGCCTAAACTCTTTGCAATATTTTCTCTATACCGAATCAAATCTGAACCTATACCATTGCCCCGATAATCCTCTTTTACATATAGGTCACTTAATTTAGGAAGCAAAGAGCCTTTTAATTTAAGAACTCCAAAACCCAATATAAGTGAGTCTTGTTCAGCGATTGCCAAATATACTTCCCTTTTTGCAAATTGCTTTAAATAATTCGTGAATAAATCTTTATTATTTCTAATATCACATAAACCCGATAAGTCGTTTTCATTCGCTAATCTTATTATGTAGTTCATTGTTATTCCCACTTCCTCATTCTTCAATAAATCACTATTATTAACATTCAATTCTTTCTTCAACAATCCTGCACCGTTAGCTCAATAAGAAAAGCTGCCTTTGACTTCGGCAGCTTGATCTTAAACTCTTGCGCAAGTTAGTGAAAAAGTAATGAACAAACTTTCGTCTAATAGGAAAGACTAATCTCTGTCCATTAATGATAAATATTTATGTACAACGGCTTGAGCGAGACAAGTTGATGAATCAACAATGGAAAAATCATTGAATTTTTTATCTGTAACAACATTTAAATCTGTACATGCAATGATAGCGGTATCAATCGTTTCAGCTAATTCTGAATAGAATTCATCCCATAATTGAAGGGACTCATCGATTTTACCTTGTTTAATCTTTACTATTATTTGATTCACGCAAGTTTGCCAACGATCTTGATGTAAAAAATCATAACCTTCTCTCACTAAAGCATCTTGAAATATTCCAGACTGAACCGTTGGATTGGTGGCTAAAAGAGCTACCTTTTTTGAGTTTTTTGGTATTTCCTTTATTGTTTCATCAATCATGTTTAATACGGGAACTGAAACTGAGTTTCTAATTTGGTTAAAGTAGATATGTGCCGTATTACATGGGATGGCAATAAAATCAACATCTGTTTTTTCAAGTCTGCGAGCCCCTTTAATAATTGCCATTTCCATATCCGTATGGTTGAGAGGTTTATCAATGTAGAAAGGCGTTGGACATGAATAAATCATCATGTGAGGGAAATCAATGTCATTTATTGCTCCATATATCTTTTGGCACTGGTTTACAACTTTATCTACAAATGGCCCAGTAGATTTTGGGCCCATTCCTGCTAAAATTCCAATCATAGTTTTACCCCCTAAAATAATGTCACCATCTTCTCAATAACTTTAACATAATTATCCTATTTGTTTATATAGAGTTATTCCACAAAATGGCACAATTATTGAACACAAATTAAACAACACTCTTGAACTAAACTGCCCCGTTCGTATTATAAGGTCAGCCAGATATTTCTGGTTGATCATTTTTTATTTGGTTTTATTATAGCAGTAGCCAGGGTAGAACGTAACTGCTCGTGGGGCTTGACCCCGTCAACTAAACCGTTCGCCCCCTACTTGCAGAAACATGATTGAGGCTGGTTGGGACTTAGATCTCGTATAACAAGCGAAGCTATGACACTGCATGGAGGATTAGGGGTAACTGGCAAACTATGATTCTAGGAGGAGATTAATAATGAATCCAGTCGTTGGTCTGGATATTTCAAAAGGAGAAAGCCAGGTTCAAGCATTCTTAGATAAAGGCAAACCATATCGTAAAAGTTTTAAGGTGACTCATACTTTAGAAGGTCTGAATGACCTTGTTATATTTTTAGAGGATGTAAAAAACGAGGCTGGTATGAAGCCTACAATCATTTTAGAAGCCACAGGACACTATGGTGCTCCTGTCATACATCATTTAGAAGAACGAGGATATTTATTGATTATTATTAATCCGTTAATTTCATAATAAGGCAAGAGGATCGAGTTTGAGAAAAGTAAAAACGGATGCCATTGATGCCTATCTTCTTTGTGAATTGTTCTATAAAGAGGAATTAGAGCCATATAAAAAGCGTGGCGTTCAGTTATTAAATCTTCGTAACCTTACAAGACAACATGAAAATATAACTGGCGTAATGATTCAAACTAAGTTGCAATTTCAGGCAGTCCTTGAACAGGTATTTCCTGAATATAAAGGGGTTTTCGGAGATTTATATTCTAATGTTTCACTATTAACTCTTTCAGAGTTCCCTTCTTCAGAAGATATTTTGAAAGCAAGTGAAGAATCCATTACAGACAAAATATATGAATTATGTAAGAGTAGGTCCATTAGATGGGCAAATGAAAAAGCTTTACAACTTAAAGCAGCTGCAGCTCGTAATCCTTTTGAAAAAACAGTTTACCAGAGTCATATTTTAAGTCTTGATATGTATATAAAGATCCTTCTTCAATACAAAGAGCATCTATCAAAGTTAGAGTCAGAAATAGATGCCCTCGCTAAAGAAATTGAAGAATATAGTATTATCAAATCTATCCCAGGCATCGGTGAAAAGATCGCTGCAACGATTATTTCTGAGATTGGTGAAATAGATCGATTTAATAACCCTAAAAAGCTTGTGGCTTTCGCTGGAGTTGACCCAAGTGTTTTCGAATCAGGTAAATTTTCAGCGACCAAGAATCGAATTACAAAACGAGGTTCAAGTAGACTTCGTCATGCATTGTTTATGGCTGTTCGTTGTGCAATACGGGATTGCAGAAAAACTAAAACAGACGATACAATCATTCCTCGAAACAAGAAAATACGTGAATTTTATGATAAAAAACGTGAAGAAGGAAAACCTTTTAAAGTAGCGATAATAGCTTGTGTTAATAAACTCTTACATTGGATTTTTGCCTTGTTAAAAAACAAAACTACGTACCAAGATTTAGCTTGATAAGTAGGTACAACTAAATCAAACAAAACCTTCTAAATACAAACTTTAGGACGGTTATTTGTCATGCACTTTTTTAGTATAGCATGTGCCTATTAAACTTTTAACAGAAAATTATTGACAAACTATTAGCTGGTTTAGTTCAATAAGAGGTTAGATGAAAAAGGACTTACTTTTAACAGTAAGTCCTTTTTGTATCTTATAAGAATATCTCGTCACAACTTAAGAATTTTATCATGTATATCGAGGGTTTACGTAGTACATCATTATCCCTGATCTTGACCTTCATCTAACATAAATTCAGTTACTTTCTTAAGGTCTTTATTTACATTAACTAAACATGTTTTTCCTCCATCATATTTAAAATAAAAATGATAGTACCAATCCTCTTTTGCATCTTTACCTGTATTTACTTCTTTACTTTGTGCTTCTGAAAATTCATAGCTTTTACCATCTAATATGTTATTCTCTTTAACAAAGTTAGTTGCTAAATTTTTAGCTTCATCATAAGAAAAATTCTTATAATTTTGATTTTTAGCTTCTCCTGGATGATACTGTAGACTTACTATCTTATTAGTTTCAGCGTCTAATACTGCAGTATATTGAATGGCTGTATTTCCGTTTATAAATTTACTATTTTTATTACTCCATCCTGTTATATAAAATTTGTGTCCGTCTATCTCATAAAACTCATTGTTTCTTTCATAAAAGTTTTTAGTATCTATTGTTTCATTAAAATTCTTTTGAAAAGCATTAAGTGCTACTTCTTTAAGTTTATTTTCTTTGTAACTTTCTTGTTCAACAGACTGTTCAGTCATTACTGTATTCTTTGGCACTATAGTACTTGATGCATGTGCAATAGCTGTAACACCTCCAGTACTCAATATCCCAACTAACGCTAATCCCAATATTTTCGTTGATTTCATAATATTTTTCCTCCTGTAATCGCAAGTTTTAAATTTGTTTTAATTCCTTGCTATAACTGAAGTATAGTAGATAAATCTTAAGAATCTCTTATTATAACTCTTAAGAAAATATAAATATTATTAGTATCAAAATGAGAAAGCGAATCATTAAGCTTATGTGCATTAACTATTCAACTTACCCCCTTGTTCAACTAAACTGCACACCTAGCCATCCATGAAGTGAAATAATCAGCACTTCACCACAGAAAATGAAAGATGATTAAGTTCTTTCATGGGAGTTGAGTAAAAAATAAGATCTGTCTAAACAGCTCAATATTTTTTAAGTAAGCACCCGGTAGTTTAAACGTAATTGTTCACAATCTATTCAACAAGCAGTATGCCTTTATTTAATTTAACAAATAAATGATAGGTAGATATAGTTTTAACAACCGATTCGAGATAAAATCGTGGTTTCCCAGTTCCTCCGAAATTAATCGAGTTTAACTTGAAAAGAATGATTTTGAATAAAGCATACACATATACAAGGCAAATAGTGCTTGTACCCTAGTACCGTCCATCAATTTCGTTCAGTTCATTCCTCATCCCCACCTTCCTTGAGTTTCTACACGTTATCAGGAAATACTGTCACAATCACACCATCCGTATTATTGCCCGATACCTCATAACGAAGATTGGCTGGTACATTAATAGTAGTATTCTCAGTAACAGGATAATAAAAGACCTCATATTTTTGACCATTTACAGTAGCAGAAATATGTTTTTGTTCTTTTAGATAGTCTAAATATTCCTCTAGAACAAAATTCATTTCTTTCATAATCGCACTATGTGGTAAACCAACATAGCGGATATGCCATGGTTCATTCATAATTCCCGTTATGTTCGTTTTATCCTCTGGATAACGTAGAGTAAACCCGTATTTCCAAGCGTTTTCTGCAATCCACTCTCCCTCTGGTGCTACCTCCATCTTCCCTTGGGTACTTCCCACATCAAGCGATAAACCTAAATTGTGTTCGCTGTAACCTGCTGGCAAGGCACGATTGGAACCCATTTCTTTATAAAGCTTATTTTGCTCATCAAATCCTCGATAACCACTAGTAATTAAGAAACTAGAAACTCCATCTTCTTCGGCATCAAGAACCATATTCGAAAATTTACTTGCTATATCTTCTGATAAATATGTTTCGCTATTAAACATTCTGTATCCTTTTACCAATTCATTGCGAGCATTTAAATTGATGACATCAGATTTTATACTTTCATTGTGAATTGGGTGCTGTCTGTTGACCAAAAGTAAATTTCCTTGATAAATTTGATCTACTGAAATATCTACTTTTTTTATATTTCCCGAAGACAACTTACCCTCCACTATACCATTCTCATTATAGGTATTTAACATTACACCTTTTTCACCTTGAAAGAACGGTACTATCTTAAAGGCTGTTACACCCAAACATATTGCAAAAATTAATAAAAAGCGCAACTTTTTCATTCTTAACTTCTCCCTTATTCTTCTTTACTTAAAAGATTAATCACCTAGTTGACGGACATGCCCGGCACACAAAAAGGGCCCCTTTCTTCAATAGGAGCCCACTAAATTAATTTATCCCACACATATCATTGGAGGAATTTTACTTTTTAAGATACTCATTGTTATTTTCTCTCTCTGCTCAAAGATACTACTCATAATATTCTTCTAATGTTAACCCTTCATTATATAACTCAGTGGCTAAATTTACCCCAACATAACGAATATGCCATGGTTCATATTTATAACCGGTAATATTATCTTTGTCTTTTGGAAAGCGAATGATATATCCAAATTTATGGGCGTTATCTTCAAGCCATGCTGCCTCTTCTGTATTTGCGAAACAGTCATCTGCTGCACAAGATCCATCGGATCCACTAACGTCAATTGCTAATCCTGATTGATGTTCGCTTGTTCCAGGAACAGCACTATATGTTTTTGCTTTTTCGATTCCATCTCGTTCAACATAATTATTAAATAGGGTTGTTTGAGTTTGAGAAGAACGATAGGCTGAAACACCTGCTAGATGAATATTCTGCTGATTCGCTGCATTGAACATTTTTTCGAGATACTTCGCTGCTTCTTCTCTCATCATTCTTTTTTCTATTTTTTCATCAAATATAAATGGAACATTTGGATAAACGAGATCTTTCGGTTCATAGCCTTCCGGAAAAGCATATTTTTTGTTGACAAGAACGGTGATACTTTCAGGATCAGCGACAGTGAGGAATTCCTGTTGTATTTGTTGTTTGTTTTGTTTATTTCCGAAACAGCCAGAAACAATTAGAATCATCATGAGTAGTGCAATTATGACTATTTTTTTTATCATATTTATATACCTCTTCTTATATTAGTAGTAAGAGCTCTTTCCGATAGAATTTCCGGTTGATCCAGATAACTGGGGGGATCTGTTGTATTTCCTATAGGAGATAGTCGCTTTTTGGCTCCCTCGCTCTTTTTATGTTTTACCTGTTTGGTCCAGTCCATTATCTGTAAAAAATGAGTGTTATTAGTAATGTTTTTTCTATATATTATCTTCCTTTCATCAAGATATTATTAATTATAAAAAAAATATATTAATAAAAACTAAGGAGATTTCTTAAGATTTAATGAAATTAAAGGGAGGTAGGATAATGAGAAGGAATATTTTTGACTGGATGTTTTACATCAGCAGGTAGCTTAGAAAGATTATGTTCAATTACTTTTTTCGAATATATTCACTATCTTCTTGATTCCATTGTTTAGTTATTAGCATAATTCTCCTCCTAATAGTCGCTGAATTAATATTTATTACTTTTGCTTGTTCAACTATCCTGCACCGTTAGTTCAATAAAGAAAAAAAGAGCTGCATTATGCAACTCAACGTCCTTCAAGTAAAGCACCCCGTTAGCCATCCATAAAGCGCGAAAATAAGCTCTTCACCACAGAAAATGAAAGATGGGATTAAGTTCTTTCATGGGAGTTGAATAAAGAAATATGCTATGTTAAAAGAAAAGGTTGATTTATAACGTTAATGAATCCGCTGTATATGCAAGTTTTTATTCAAAATATGATTCAGTGCAATTTCTTTTGAACAGCATTGAAAGCTTTGTTGTATCTAAGTTCAAACGATAGTGCATAAAAAGGTGTATATGAATGTAATACAGAAAAACACTTAATACATTGGTATGACAACGTTTTAAGTGTTTTATTTCGTCCCAAAACTTGTATTTGGGAACGTTTATTGGGTTTGTTTTGTATACTATATAAATCCTTATTGCACTAAAGCACTTGTTTAGTCCGCTATTTGATATACGTATTGTTTACAAGATCATCTTTAATGACCTCAGTAGGAATTATGAACTCCAAAGCGCCCATTGCTCCTGGTGCTACTTCGTATTTGTCAAAGCAAATGACCAACTTACCCTCGTTATTGATATAGAAACTTTGATTTCTATCGATTTTTACAAATGATACCTCTTCAGGCTTTTCAACAATCCCTGCTACCGAGTAGTAATTACTGCTATCTTTCTTATAATTTGCGATCATTTGCTCAGTGATATTGTTGCTGATGTTATAAATGTAGTTATCATCTTTGAAAAGGCTTGGTAATGTAATTAAAAGTTCATTCTTTTTATCTATCGTATCGAATTGTCTTGAGGAATAACCATTTGAAGTGCTGACTTCATAACGCTCTATAGCAAGGATTTGACCGTTGTCGGTTTTCACTTCATAACCTCCTTCGACTCCAATATGCCCTCCGCCCACGCTCTCAACATATTTCATATCTTCCTTGAAGGCTTCATATTGTGCTTGGGCTTCTACCATATATTTTTTATTCAAGTTTGCTTCAAAATCAGTGTTCTTCAATCCTTGTAAAGCCGGTACTTTGATATCTGCTTTATATGTTTCTTTATCTTCTTTAAATTCATGGAATGAAACAACTTCTGCTAGACTGCCAATGACAGGCACGTCTTTTACCGAAGCAGCAAAATGTTCACTCGTGTTCACACCTACTACAAAAAATAGTGCTGCTGCTGCTACTCCTGCAGAAAGTTTTTTAGACAATTTTTTATGATATTTCTTGTTCTTCATTTGCTGATTCACTCCTTCTTTTATTGCATGCCTAACAACAAAATCTAATTCCTCTGGAATAGGAATATTGTCATTTTCTTTTTTCATTTTTATTAATTTATCATCCATTTATTAATAATCCTCCTCAATCATATCGATGCGCAATATTTGTAACGCTTTGTACAACCTTCTTTTAACTGTACTGAGATTTTCGTTCAAAATCTCAGCAATTTCACCTAGTTTGAAGTCCTCGAAGTATCGGAGTATAATCACGCTACGGTACTGCTCGGGTAGTGCATTGAGTGAATTATTTAAATCAACATCTTCATATTTATCCATCATTCCTGTATCTAAGTTAGATAGTATCTCGTCATCTATAACAATATTTTTTTTCTGCTTTCTAAGCAGATCAAGGGCCGTATTTACGACAATTCGATAGAACCATGTTCTGATATACTCAGGATTTTTCAAAGAATTCATATTAGAGTAAGCTTTTTTAATGGCATCATGCACCACATCAAGTGCATCTTCCCGATTTCGCACATATTGGTAAGCCACTCTGTAGTATTTTTCTTGATTCTGCATCACAAAATCTGTGATGTATGTTCCTAAATCTGTTTTATTCATTTTTTTCAATCTCTCCTTAAGAAAAAAACATTGTAAGCGTACTCTATAACTATTGACGTATAGCTAATTTAGAAAGTTATCAGATACAAATAAAAATATAACAATTTTAATAATCTTCTTTTGCTACCTTACGGATTATTATTTATGAATCTCCAAAGAATAAAAAAGGTAGCAACATTTACTGCTGCTACCTAGATACTTAACTATATATCAATAACCTATTAAAGATCTCCTCGATTAGTTGAAGAAAAAAAGTCCCCAAAGCATCGTTTTGGGAACCTTTCATTAAAGAATGTTATTCAATAATATGGCCGATTGTTGAACAACAAGTTAAACAACACTCTTCTACTAAACTGCCACGTCAGTTGAATAGCAACAATCTTTTCGAAAATAGCCAAAATAAAAAACGCCAACTTGATAGCTGGCGTTAACATTTTGTGGCTGAATCCTAAGTGATTGATCCAATAGTTCATGCAGAGACTAATAAATCATTTTATTTCCTCAGCTTCTCATCCTTAATTGACGTCGTTTTGTAAAACATCTTGAAGGACGTTTTTCAGCTGCATATACTGCTGCTCTGTAATATTCAATTGCTTCATTACTTGACGTGACACTTCAGGTAGCTTTTGGCGTACTTCAATTCCTGCTTTTGTTAAATAGATTTGCATTTGTCGCTCGTCTTCCTTGGAACGCTCACGAAGGACGTAGCCTGTTGCCTCTAACTTTTTTAGTACTGGTGTTAATGTACCGGAGTCTAAAAATAAACGTTTCCCCAATTCCTTCACCGTAATTTGCTCATCTTCCTCTAGGGCTAGTATGGCAATATACCCTGTATAAGTTAAATCGTATGGCTTTAATAACATCGTATATTGTCGAATGATTTCCTTTGAAGTCGCATACAAAAGAAAGCATAGTTGATTATCTAAATGATTCGGCATAGGAATCCCCTCTTAAAGTACTTTTGATACTAATATTAAAAATAAAATTTCTACTTGTCAAACACAATTAAATTGCATACAATCTATTATACACAATTGAATTGTACACAATCTAATTTAACGGTGCCACATAAAAGGAGGTTAATCTTATGAAAGAATTATATACAACAACAATGATTAATAATGGTGGCAGAAATGGTAAATCGTATGCAGAAGATCAATCGTTATCATTAAATATTGCACCACCTGGATCGAAATTAGCGGATGTTACAAACCCCGAACAACTATTTGCAGCAGGTTATAGCGCTTGTTTCAATAGCGCGTTAGATTTAATTAAACGTCAAAAGAAAATTCAAGGGGCATCAACAATTAAAGCAACGGTTAAACTAATGGAGCAAGCTGCATTTGACTACGTGCTTGCTGTTGACATTGAAGGACATATTGAAGGCTTATCGATTGAAGAAGCACAGCAATTATTAGAAATTACACATACCGTTTGTCCATATTCAAAAGCGACTATGGGCAATATCAACGTAACAATTAAAGCTGTTTAATTTATATTTAGTAAAAGAGGGGAATAACATGACAACAACTAAACCAGTAAAACAAATTATGCACGAGCGTAAATCGGTTCGTAAATACAATCCTAACACAACGATTTCTCGTGAAACGATTATGCAACTGTTAGAAGATGCAACTTCATCCCCATCTTCAAGTAATATGCAGCCATGGCGCTTTATCGTAATCGATGATAAAGAAATCCAAAAGAACATTAATATTTTTTCATTTAATCAAGAACAAATCGAAACAGCATCTGCCATTATCGCTGTCATTGGAGATACAGAAATGTATCTAAATGCAGAGGAAATTTATGCAAAAAATGTTGAGCTAGGTTATATGCCAGAAGAAATTGCAAGTAAGCTTGCCCAGGATTCTCTAGCAATGTATGGTGCGATTCCAAAAAAAGCGCTACTAAATATCGTTCACTTTGACGCAGGCTTTATTTCAATGCAAATTATGCTATTAGCGAAGGAAATGGGCTATGATACAGTCGCAATGGGTGGCTTTGACAAATCAAAATTCGCTGAATATATGGAATTACCATCAAATGAAGTGCCTATTTTATTACTAGCGATTGGCGAAGCAGCTGGACCAGCTTATGGTTCTTCACGTCTTCCAATTGAGCGCCTTGTACGCTTCAATAAATAACTATATCGGTTGTACGAACTATTTTGGCAATGTCCCTTGAGAGGACATTGCTTTTTTATAAATAGAAAAGAACAGTGATGAAAAAATGAACCCTGGTCTTTTGCTTAAGCGAGGTGAGGTAAATGGAATACACATTTGGATCAACTGAAGAACTTCTAGAATTTCTAAATGAAGAATTGTTATCTGCAGCCGAAGCAGCTGAGGTATTGGAAATATCGAAAGTTAGGTTAGGAAAATTAGTAAAAGACGGAAAGTTAATAGCAGCTAAAGAGCAACCTAAAATGTTCTTAAAAAGCATGCTTATAGAGAAAAAAGATGAACTTGAAGCACTACGTAAAAAGTTTAGACCGTATGATGAATAAACAAAAAAAGCCAGGTACTCACCTTTTAATGAGCGCCTGGTTCTTTTATTATGGTTGGTAGAATTTAATCTTTAATTTGAAGCTTGTGTTTTCTTAAACGTTGAAATCAAAGCCACACCAGCTAATGACACAATACCTAAGAAGAATAATAAAAACCCAATTGGAATTAAGAAGAAAGGTTCTTCTAAAGTGCCATCTATAGCTACTTTACTTCCAATGATAGCTTTTGCGATTAAACAGATTACTCCTAAAAGTATTGGTGTAGATGCGATTACATATTTCATTTTCATAATATTTTCCTCCATAAAGTTAGTTTATTTATTTTTTATATTCCAAGATATCACCTGGTTGGCAGTCTAATACTTCACATATTTTTTCTAATGTTGAAAACTTGATTGCTTTTGCTTTTCCATTTTTTAAAATTGAGACGTTTGCCATTGTGATACCAAGTTTTTCTGATAGTTCTGTAACACTCATTTTCCTTTTAGCTAGCATTACATCAAGATTAACTATGATGCCCATGTCACACCTCAAATCGTTAATTCGTTATCCTCTTTAATCTCACTAGCTTTACCCATTAAATAAGAAAGTAAAGAAGTAAATACAGAAATAACTACTGCAAAAAATAGTATTAGCAAAAGAATCATTAAAAGATTAGTATTGTAGTTCCCACTAATAAATACATAAAGTAGTGCAATAACATATAAAACTCCCTCTATCATTGCTAAAACACTTATACGCATTAACCTTTTTGCATTTTTTAATGTAAAATCGTTGCCTAAATTAATGTCTGAACAGATACTCCAGCCTATACATAAAGCATAAAAGTAAGGAATACCAGTTATCCAAATAAATGCAATAAAAGGTTTATATAATTCTTTTAAGGAATGAGCATCTGACAATATATGCTTCCCTGTTTCTGGTCCAACATAGATACAGAACAATAAACCAAATACCCAGCAGAAAAGAATAATTATTTTTAACCACTTTGCTAATTCTTTATGTTTCATAATTCACCGCCTTCTCAACTTTCTTATGTTAGAATAATCGATGGAACATCCTTAGTCAATATTTTTTTATCGTAAAACAATATATTTTTATTAATTTACTATAAATAACTTTAAAAAAGCCCAGGCTCAAAATTAATTGAGTACATGAGCTTGTGAGACATTTATAGATTAACATTTCATACTTCATGCCATTCTGTTAATACTCTAATAAAATAATCATCTATATCGTATTTTTCCCTATCTTCAACTAACTTTCTTGCTTGTTCACCGTAATAACCTGATTCTATTAATAAATCTAATTCTTCTGCTGCTTCATTAAACTCTAAATATTTTTTAAAATTGCCTTTCAATAATCACACCAATTGTAACGGAATTGGTAATCATATCCCAACAACACAAAACTGACAACGTAAAAAACACCTACCGAAGTAAGTGTTTTAAAGTTAAATTTCGTATCGATATATACTGTAGGTTCTAATCCGAATAAATTAATTTTCCGTCCAATAAGGTATAAAGTTTGTATCCTACTTCATTTAGATAAACAACACCATTACAATTGAACGTACCAGGGATGTTATTGGTATCCACACACCAAAACAATGATTAGCTATAGAACCATTCTAGTGGATGAGCAACTAGAGACATATTTAAAAAGGTGTAAAAAAGTATTATTTAAAAACGTTTAGAAACTACAAGACGATTTATCATAAGATGATACGTTTATATTTATATTTGAACATGCTGCAGATACGATTGCTCCAACAAGTCCTATCTATTCTTTCAATAAAATTTTAGATCGGACTGGACTCCCTAAAATGATTATGGATGTATACGGTCATGTTTTAAAGGAATTTGGAAGCTGAATCTGTTTCGTTATTTAGTCATACTTAACAGGCTAGTGGGGCTAAAATTGAGGCTAATCATTAACAAATATGGCTGGAACCATTGCTATAACAAGATTCCCTAACCACATTATGCTATACTATTTCTATTATCGAAATATTAGAAAAGAGGGATGCTAGATGACAAATTTACAGCAATTAGATGCTTATTTCACAGAACATCGCGAAGCACACTTAAATGAATTAAATGAATTTTTACGTATTCCAAGTATAAGTTCTTTATCAGAGCATAAAGGAGATATACAAAATGCCGCCGAGTGGCTAGCAAACGCTTTTAAGAAGCTAAATCTTGAGAATGTCTCTATTACGCAAACTGCAGGTCACCCTGTTGTTTATGCTGATTGGTTACACGCAGAGGATAAACCAACTATTCTATTTTACGGTCATTATGATGTACAGCCGGTTGACCCATTAAATTTATGGGAAACTGAGCCATTCAATCCTACAATCCGAGATAACAAACTATTCGCTCGTGGTGCTAGTGACGATAAAGGGCAAGTGTTTATGCACTTAAAAATGATTGAAGCATTATTTGCGACAACTGGCACCTTACCAGTGAACGTGAAATTCATCTATGAAGGTGAAGAAGAGATTGGTAGTCCTAACCTTCCTTCCTATGTTGAAGAGAATAAAGACAAACTAGCTGCTGACTTAATTTTGATTTCTGATACAGGTTTATATGGTCCTGGCAAGCCTGCTGTATGTTATGGATTACGTGGCTTAACGGGTGTCCAAATTGATGTTCGTGGTGCAAAAGGTGACCTTCACTCTGGTCTTTACGGTGGCGGTGTACAAAACGCTATTCATGCATTAGCTGACATTTTAGCGTCCTTCCGCGATGAGCATGGCACAATTCAAGTTGAGGGCTTCTACGATAAAGTTTTACCATTATCTGAAGAGGAACGCGAAGCTTACCGTGCTCTTGATTTTGATGAAGAATCCGTGAAGGAAGAAGTTGGCGTGAAGGAATTATTCGGTGAAGCTGGGTATTCCTATCTAGAACGCACTTGGGCACGCCCAACATTAGAAGTCAATGGTGTGTTCGGTGGCTTCTCTGGTGAAGGCATTAAAACAGTGCTTCCTGCTGAGGCTGGCGCAAAAATCACATGCCGTCTTGTGCCAAATCAAGAGCCTGATGAAATTGTAGCACTTTTAAAAGCACATATTGAAAAACATAAGCCAACTGGCGTTGAAGTGACTATCTCTGAATTCGATAAAGGTCGTCCATTCTTAACACCATTTGATCATCCATTTATCCAAGCTGCTGGTCGCTCATACGAAAAAGTATATAATGTGCCAACTGCTTATACACGTGGAGGCGGATCAATCCCTATCGTAGCCGCCTTTGATGAAATTTTAGAATTGCCAGTAGTGCTAATGGGCTTCGGCTTATCAAGCGAAAACTTCCATGCACCAAATGAACACTTCCATTTAGAAAACTTCGATAAAGGCTTACGCGTTTTAAGCGATTATCTATTCGAGGTAGCTAAATTAGAAAAATAGAAAAACAAATCCCCTCGTTTTAAAAAATAACGAGGGGATTTTACTATGCTATTCTCCAAAAATCGTAACGATATCTGCTGATTTTTTTCGTTCTTTCCCTTTTGGTACTTCATCAAAATAACCAACTTGTAGCATCGCGATCACACGCTCACCCGGTTGAACCTTTAGAGCTTCACGGAATCTTGGGTTATCTAGGAACCCAGGTGTTTTCCAACATGAGCCGATTCCTCTATCCCAAGCTAGCAATTGCATATTTTGAATAAAAATACTTGCCGCTGCGTAATCTTCTAACCGCTCTTTTTGTCGAGCATCCTCTGGAACGATGACAAAAGCATAGCCACCCGGTAATGTAAATTTCGTCATTTGCTTCGCTAAATCTTCACTTGAAAGGTCCTGCCATTTCGGTATCGTTAGATCACGCAATAAATTATGAAGAGCATCTAACTCCTTACCACATGCAACGACTATACGCCAAGGCTCTCGATTTCCATGATTCGGTGCCCACACTGCATCGTCAACAATAGCTAATAAATCTTCACGATCCACCGGCTGCCCATTAAACTTTTTAATAGAACGACGCTCAATAATAGCATCCCTAACAGATAAAAATTGTTCGCTCATTTACTCTAATCTCCTTCTATAACACTACAATAATTAAGATTTATCTTCATTCAGCAAAATGTTTTTGTAACAAAAGTGAAGCGACAGTTACAGAAGACTGCCTTCTCTGAAGGTGGGGTGTCCGAACACCTACTGTAATGAAGATAAAGCCCCGGCGAATGTCACGGATTTTGAATTGTGCGTGCATAATTCAAAATCCGTACTCTACGCTAAGGCGAAATTGATTATCTTCTATATCTTTCACATTATCACAAATTGATGAGCTTTAACACTGCTATCACTTAAGCAAAGCTATCTTCTATATGAATATAATGATAAGTCATGCTTGGCGTATAAGCCGTTGAATCTTCATAAAAATATGGTCGATTAATACTATCTGAAGTGTGTGCGTTAACATATGGAATACCATTTTGGATACTTGTCACAATTACGGAATGGTCAACTCTTCCATCCCCTTGGAAATCATAAAAAATGACATCTCCAAGTTCTAATTCTTCGGCAGATTGTACACGCCTACCCCTCAATCCTGTTGTAGAGCCTTCCAAATACCATCTAAGGGAATGTGCAACAGACCAGCTAAAACTCCAATTTCCATGTTGAACCCACCAACCTTTCCCTCTGTTTGGAGCACCACGCATTGGTGCTCCTCCAGCAAGTAAACATTGAGATATATAGTTCGTACAATCAACAGTAAAATTCGGAAATGCTGGATTACGCCTGTTCCACCACAAGTTCGCATACTGCACAGCGGCCTGTCTGTTATACATTTTTGCCACGCTTCCCCTCCTTAAATTCAACATATGTATAATGAGTGGTTTCTATTAGCTAGGTCCTTATTCATAAAAATGTCGAATGTGGTCTTAATTGGCACTAACTTTGCCAATTTTAAGATTGTTTTTGCTACAATAAGGGTACAGAATTATAGATTTTATTTTATGAACCAGAAGGGATGTTGAAATTGAAGCAGCATGCTGAGAAAGAAATTATACAACCTACTCTTTTATGCGATAAAAAAGGTAATTTAAATCCAGCTGCCATCGGATTTGCACGTAAACCTCTCATAAACAGCAATTTAAGTGGCCATATCATGCGCAAAAAGAAATGGAATTATTGGTGTGTCTACGGTGATGAGATCATCTTCTCAGCTACTATTAGCCATCTAGACTACGCAGCGGTCTGCTTCGTCTATTTCCTTGAATTTGAAACACAGCGCTACTTTGAAAAAACAATTACAATCCCATTGGGTGGAAAGTTAAAAATGCCTACGCAAGTGCTAGATTCAGTATCCTTCAAAAATAGTGAAATGATGATTGATATGACATATGTACAAAATGAAACACATCTATCAGTTTCGATCCCAGACTTCGATGGAGATGTTTTACGTGCAAAACTTGTCATTCAACATCCTCCTACAGATGAATCATTGAATGTAGTCATCCCTTGGAACCGTAAAACATTCCAATTTACAGGTAAGCATCATACGCTCCCTACTTCTGGGTTTGTGACAATCGGGAATCGCCGCTTCACATTTTCCCCTGAGGAAAACTTCTCTGTACTAGAATTTAGTCGTGGAGTTTGGCCTCGTACATTTACATGGAATTGGGGAATGGCGTCACAGCGAGTTCGAGGTAGACGAATCGGACTCAATTTAGGTGGTAAATGGACAGACGGAACAGGAATGACCGAAAATGCTGTTTTCGTTGAAGGAAAAATGACAAAAATACATGAGGATGTACTGTTCAATTATAATCAAGAGGATTTAATGCAACGATGGAAAATTAAAACTAAATTCACTAACCAAGTTTCATTAACATTCTCCCCATTTTACGAGCGTGTATCCGTCACAAAAGCTGGTCTCATAAAATCTGAAGTACATCAAATGTTTGGCTACTACGACGGCTCTGTATTACTAGACAATGGCGAAACACTTGTAATCAAACAAATGCTAGGCAGTATCGAAGAAAATCGCGTAAAATGGTAAGATTTTAAAAATTTAATTGCTATCTTTTTATACAAGGATTTAACGCACTGACATTCACACATCCTCAGCGCGTTAAATCTAAAAAAGCCTATGAATAACGCCTATTCGGCGATTTAGCTGTTCTATCCGCCGATCTCGGGGCTATCCACGATTTTGGCTGTTCTATCCACGACTTTGTCGATTCTATCCACGTTTTTGGCTTCTCTATCCACGGCTTTGACGATTCTATCCGTCGTTCTGACCACTCTTTCCGTCGCTCTCGGCTTTCTATCCGTCGCTTCGGCTCTTCTTTCCGTCGTTCTGACTTCTATCCGTCACCTTGCCTCTTCTTTCCGTCGCTCTCGGCATTCTATCCGTCGCTTTGACCTTTCTTTCCGTCGCTTTGGCTCTTCTATCCGTCGCTTTGGCTCTTCTATCCGTCGCTCTGATTTCTATCCATAACCTTGGCTCTTCTTTCCCTCGACTTGTGGGCTATCCACGATTTTGGCTTCTCTATCCACGACTTTGACGGTTCTATCCGTCACCTTGGCCTTTCTTTCATCGCTCGCCGGGGCTATCCACGATTTTGACTGTTCTATCCACGACTTTGAAGATTCTATCCACACCTTTGGCTGCTCTATCCACGTCTTTGACGATTCTATCCGTCGTTCTGGCCACTCTTTCCGTCGATCTCGGACTTCTATCCGTCACCTTGGCCTTTCTTTCCGTCGCTTCTGCTCTTCTATCCGTCGCTCTGACTTCTATCCATCACCTTGCCTCTTCTTTCCGTCGATCTCGGACTTCTATCCGTCACCTTGGCCTTTCTTTCCGTCGCTTCTGCTCTTCTATCCGTCACTCTGACTTTTATCCGTCACCTTGCCTCCTCTTTCCGTCGATCTCGGCTTTCTTTCCGTCGCTTTGACCTTTCTTTCCGTCGCTTCAGCTCTTCTTTCCGTCACTCTGACTTTTATCCGTCACCTTGCCTCCTCTTTCCGTCGATCTCGGCTTTCTTTCCGTCGCTTTGACCTTTCTTTCCGTCGCTTCAGCTCTTCTATCCGTCACTCTGACTTTTATCCGTCACCTTGGCTCTTCTTTCCGTCGCTCTCGGACTTTTATCCGTCACCTTGACCTTTCTTTCCGTCACTTCGGCTCTTCTTTCCGTCGCCTTGGCCACTCTTTCTGTCGATCTGGTCTTTCTTTCCGTCGAACTCAGCTTTCTTCCCGTCGCTCTGACCGTTCTATTTCCGCTTCTATCCCCACTCGGCCATTCTATCCATTTAATCAGTCAATCCAGATACTATCTTCTCCGGGTCGTCTGTAAATATTGCCTGTACACCGAGCTGCTGTAATTGTTTCGCTTGCTCGACATCATTAACTGTATACACACGGACAATTGCTCCTTCATTAAGAGCCTCTTGAATGGATCTCCGAAATGCTGTTGGTAGGCTGACATGTATAGCATCTGCCGGGATTTGAGCTGCATAGCCGTTAAAATCAACTAAGATTTCCGCAAATAGCGCCGCTTTTTCAATATATGGTGCTCTTTGTGCGACGATCTGAATAGATTCATGATTGAAGGAGGAAATAATTACTCTCTCTGTCATTTGATATGCAGCAACCTCCTTAATAACAAGTGCTTCTATCCCGTTATACGGAAATACATCGGTTTTGAGCTCAATATTAATGCGATGATTTGTGCCTGCAAATAGCTCTAAAACGTCTCCTAATGTTGGGATACTCTCCCCGTCAAAATTAGAAGAAAACCATGAACCATAATCAAATGCACGGAGCTCTTGTAGCGTATAATCTTTTACGAAGCCAGAGCCGTTAGATGTGCGATCGATTGTTTCATCATGAATAACGACTAACTCTCTATCCGCTGTTAAATGAATATCTAGTTCAATCCCCGTAATCGGAAGCTTTGATGCGGCCACAAAAGCAGCCATAGTGTTTTCTGGGTAATGTGCTGAAACGCCTCTATGGGCAAAAATATCCAAATCTGATAACCTCCTATTTCTCCCACCTCTCAACTAATTAGCAGGCGGACCATTAAAATATCGATTTTCCTTCTCCCTTAATAAGCCTATTACAATTTCACTTGATGGTAAATATTATATATAGTAGTATGAGAATCTACTTGAAAATGTAAGTACTTAGGAGGTGCTAAAAAATGACTGCACAACATCCAGATTTTCAGGCTGAAGTGGAGCGACTTGCTTACACTAAAAATTACATGCAGCAAATTTTAAATGAATCGCAAAGAGGTTTGCAATCTGCTCAGGAGAATATTCGTAAGTCGATGGCGGATCTTGATTATTTAGATTCAAGTTTGGGCTACAATAATATTTTGGCAAATGCTCGTTTTTTTGAAATGGCTCGGAACCAAAAGGAAGGCTTAGAGGCTATTCAAAAAAAGCCATACTTTGCCCGAATTCATTTTCAAAAGACAGGTGATCCTGAAGAATTTCTTTATATCGGAAAAACATCTTTGTTTCATCGAGAAACTCATGAACCAATAATAGTCGATTGGCGTTCACCGGTAGCAAACGTCTATTATGACGGTCGCCTTGGAGATATGGAATATGATGTTCGTGGAGAAATCCATAAGGGACATCTATTCGCCAAACGCCAATATAAAATTAATGATGGTGAATTGCTTGATTTACGGGATATTGATTTAACAACAAACGATGAATTACTGCAAGAAGCATTAGCAGGAAAAGCAGATGTGCGTTTAACAGAAATCGTCTCCACTATTCAAAAGGAGCAAAACGAAATTATACGGGCACATCTTCGTCAGCCTATTATCGTACAGGGTGCTGCTGGTAGTGGAAAAACAACCATTGCCCTACACCGAATATCTTACTTCCTCTACACAATGGGCGAGCATTTTAACCCTGAGCAGCTCATGATTTTAGCGCCAAATAAGTTATTTATCGATTATATTGGTGATGTTTTACCAGAGCTTGGTGTCGATAAAATTTGCCAAACTACCTTTACCGATTACGTTTTAGCCGCGACGAAGCTAAAACTGAAACTTCAAAACCCAAATGAGCAATTAGAATCTCTTGTTGCAGGAGAACCCCAACAGGTAGCTTCTTGGATATCTGAAATGAAGGGCTCTCTTTATTACCGGGATGTAATAGAACGATACGTTCAAAAGATCGAACAGGAAATTGCCAATCAATTTGAGGATGTGTTCATTGAAAAATATTGCATTATGCGCGCTTCCCATTTAAAGAAGTTATTTTTATATGAATTTTCTTATATGCCGATTGAAAAACGACTAGCACATATTAAAAAAGTGCTAGCAAGCCATGCTCGTCAAAAGAAACAGGCCATTTTAAATACGCTTCATAAAAAATATGATGAAGCACTCGGTAGAGCACTTGATGGATTTCGTGATGATGACAAACGTCGTCGTGTTGTTACTAAGTTTATTGATGAGCGTGATGAACGCATTCCTGCCATTGAAGAAGAGGCAAAGTCAACAGCCACTGTTTATATGCGACGCTTCTCTAAACATAACATCAAGACTCTCTATCGCTCCCTTCTAACTAACGCTGAGCTATTAGCAGAGCTTGCACCGGAATGGCATTATCTTGAGCAACAGCAATTTTTACAGGCACATGCTAAAGAACAATGGGTGCTTGAAGATTTAGCTGCACTGTATTATTTACAAGCTCGTATAAAGGGCATTTCAGATGAATGGAAAATGCGAGTCGTTTTCATCGATGAAGTACAAGACTATAGTTTATTTCAGCTTGCTGCTTTAAAAGCTGGGCTTGAGACAGATATGTTTACGATGGTCGGTGATTTAGCACAAGGGATTCATAGCTATCGTTCTCTCACTGCCTGGGAACCTGTCCAAAATCTATTTCCTCGAGCAAGCTTTAGAACACTGCAAAAAAGCTATCGAACAACAATTGAAATTATGGAGATTGCGAACAAGGTTTTAGCACAAATGGATGAACAGCTTCCATTAGTAGAGCCAGTAGTCCGGCATGGCAATGTACCTACTTATATACAGGCTCAATCATTTGATGCCATGCAAATTAAAGAAATTTTTGAAGCCATTCGAGCTAATGGACATCATTCCGTTGCTTTAATTTGTAAAACAACTGCAGAGGCAATTTCAATGCAAAAAGCATTAAAAGACAAAAAAATTGATTCCCAGCTCCTAACTGAAAATGAGTCCATCAATCAGCAATTATTGCTCGTTGTTCCAAGTCATTTAGCAAAGGGCCTTGAATTTGATGCTGTTATCGTAGCTGCCTTCGATACACCTTTCTACGACACGAAGGTTGATCGCAAGCTACTTTATGTGGCGCTCACTCGAGCCATGCATGAGCTTTATTTAATTGGCCCAACAAAGAATACATTTCTATTAGAAAATGAACAGATATAATAATTAAATTCGCCTTAGTGTTATTGTAGCTGTCGCTTCGTTTCGCTACAGGAAATATTTTCTACTTCCGTACAGAAAACAATGTAGCTGCCACTTCGCTTTCGCTACAAAAATATCTGTAACTTTCGTTACAAAGACATCTGTAACTGCCGTTTCACTTTCGTTACAAAAACATCTGCTTAAAGAAGATAAAAAAGTCGCTATTAAGGCGACTTTTTTGCATCGAACATTTAAATCTGATTTATCGATTCCGAGGTGGTAAACGGTAAAACCTCCCTCTGGATAAGTACGCTTTAACAACTTTCCACCATGACCTTGGTGCTTCCCTTGGAGGAGACTTCTTTTTAGGTAGTGCAGGCATCCGCATGATAACGACTCCTTTCATAGGCTTACTAATACTATATGAAGATAGTTACAAATTTATGATAAAAAGAATAGTTTCCTCAATACGGATCGATACTTTCATGACCCATCCCCTATCGTCGACCCCCGAACAAAAATAAAAAAGAGCAGACGCATTTTTGTCTACTCTTTTTTATGACAAGGAAAAAATGGCATTCCCACTAAGGCCGCTTGGCTTCCAGATATAATATGTCTGAATGCTAATAAAAGAAAATGTAATTACTGCAAGGATTGTCAGTAACCATTGAATAAAACCTTTAGGACGCCATGAGGTTGATTGCTTTTGTTGTTCTTGTTTATTTTTCCAAATTCCTCCATAGTCAATCGAAATAGCATTTCTTATGAAAGTATAAATACTTTGCTTTATCAAAAGACAATTTGAACTATTGATGAGCCCAGCACAAAATCGTTGTCTGAGTCATTAATTCACGCCCTGTATTCAATCAAAAAAACGTGCATCTTCTATACTTTACTAGCACTTTTTTATTTTTAAGCTTAGATCATTTCATCAATTTCCCCTACGCCCTATCAAAGGTAGCATTATGCACTGTTTTCCTCCAGTTATTTTGCGGTTTAAAACATGTGAAAAACCCTACAACTTGCGCTAACATATATGTAAGTGAGTTCCAAATAAAGGCGATAATTAAACGGATAAAGAAGAGTAATTTTCGGAAAAAACCTTTATAATCATCAAAATACTCTTTCCCTTCTTGTAAAAAATATACTGTCGGCAATATAAAATAGTTTAATATTTCAATAACCACCCAGAAAGAAATAAGAGAGAAGAACTTCGGTAAATATTGAAGAAGCCTAATATCAATAACTCCTACTAGGATAATAAACAAAAACAAAATTGGCCGTGACATAGAATATGAATAGGTCAATGTCTGACACTTATTTAAGACTTCTATTAATCCTTTAGAATGAAATATAGACTTTATTTGTCTCCAAGTAGTAGAGAATGCAACGAACCAATGTCCTTGTGCCCATCGAGTCCTTTGATGATGACTAGCAACAAAAGAATTTGGTTTTTCGTCATGAACTATAGCAAAATGATTCCAACCACTCTTTTCACCTTCCATTGATAATTCAACTTGCAATTCGAAATCCTCAGTGTAGCTTCTAGGATTCCATCCTTTTTCCGCCAAGTAATTCGTATTCAAAACAAATCCAGTCCCACCAATCGCTATGTTCCACCCCAAACGATAGTTGGCATATTGAGTAGCACGGTTTGCAACAAAATATGCACCTGCATATCCAGAAGCAGTAATAGAAGTCGCTACATTCTTTATTCCCAAATATCCTTGGCTTACAGTCAATTCAGGGTGAGCCACTAATTGTGAGTTCATCTCTCTTAAATAATTTTTATCTACTATATTATCCGCATCTATAAATGCAATATAGTCATATTCCCTCCAATTATTAGTAGAAATATATTTAGCAATAGCATGAGGTTTACCCCTAGGTTCATCCGGAGCAGATGTATTAATAAATGCATGCGCTCTTTCGTATGATTGAATAATCTCCACTGTTCTATCGGTACAATTATCTGCAATAACCACGATATCGTACAGCTCAGGACTATAGTTCTGACTAATTAAACTTTCGATTGTTGGGCCGATAACTGCTTCCTCATTATGAGCAGGTACTAAAAACAAGAACTTTTTCTGATCTGGAACAATTTCATAATCCCTTTTCGGACGTTTTAATCCAAAAATTGATAATGATATAGAATAAATTAAAAATACAAATGCTAGTGCAACTAATATACACACTAACCATACTAACGGATAATAAAAATAGTCTGGTAAAAGAAACATAAATCCTCCTTCAAAATTAAAAGTGCATCTCCAGCTAGGAAATACCTTTTTTGATATCTTAAACATTAAGACTTGTTAGAATTGTAGATTTTACTTGATCCCTATCCCCATAAGTCTGAATATCTATTTATTCAGGCTAAGACATTAAAACTATTTCCAGATAACCAAAACTGTTGAATACTCTTTTTGAGGGAGCGTGAGACCTAAAAATTATTTAGGCCAAAATTAAAAACTAATCCATTTCAATAAGAATTAAAATTATCTTCTTATTAATTAAATAGTTATATAAAAAAGTAATAATATTAAACTATTTATTAATAAAAATATCCTATTATTTTTTATTCTTTTTTTCTCAATTTCACTTACATCATTTTCTTCATTCGTTAATTCTATCTTTTTCTCAGTCTCCATTAATGACACTCCTCCCACGCTCTATTAAAGTCACATTACACATATGAAATAGAAAGGGTTGCCCCATAAGCGAAGAAAATTAACTTACTAGGCAACACCTTTTGTTTATCTAATTAGTTTAAAGAAGTTGCCAACTCCTTTTTCTAAACAATCGTTTACACCACTTTACTTTCTTTGTCATCTTTTCCTTCTTGATGACCAATTACTGTTACTTCCACCGTATCTTCTGCTTTCAATTTGCTATTCTCTAGTAACGTAATTTCATAATCTTTGTACGCTGAGACATCAAATCTACCAACCTCTATTCTATTTACAGAAACAACTAATTGATAGCTACGATCATGTTCTATATTTTGCTCTGGCATATGTCCAGTCACTTTTTGTTCATTTTCAAATAAATCATTCATTGTTGCTTCTTTTACTGTTCAGTTTGTATCCTCTTTTTTAACCTTAGAAATATTAATTCCTGGATGGTTATCGATTACAACTGGCGTAACAACATTTCCTTGGATCTCTACTTGTTCAAGGTCCGCATAATTATCATGCAGTTGGCCCACTCTTGATAGTCGGCGTGTTAATTCTAAATCTGTTTCTCCTACTACAGATCCATCAATCTCCACTTGCATACGTAAAGTATAGGTTCCCTCTGGTAAACTTCCTAATGTATCTTTATCAATAGTAAATTGATAACCATTATAGTTACCCTTTTCATACCAGTCAGTGTTAGCGGCTTTTACTTTTTTTACAACTGTTCCACTTTCATTCAGTAACTGAACCTCTTTATTGATACGATAAAAATCGCTCATATCCCAGCCTTCGTTGAAGATTTGACCTTCATATACTAGACCTACGTCGTTCCAGTAACCAAATTCAAATTTTGAAGTTGTTGTTGGCAACTCTTTTTTCTGAACAATCGTTGACACTACATTACTCTCTTTGTCATCTTTTCCTTCTTGATGACCAATAAGTTGAACTGAAACTTCATCATTTTCCTTCAGTTCCACATTATCTGGTAAAGTAATTTCGTAATCTGTATCACTTGTTACGGGTTCAGTTTTTAGGGTTTCACCATTTACTCTTACTTGTAATTCATAATTACGATTAAAATCTACCGACTGAGCAGGTACATGTCCTGTTACTTTTCGATCTTGACTTGTTACTTCATTCAATGTTGGATCTGCAAGTTCCCAAACTCCCCAATTAGACTCATCTTTCACTGTCATAACTGTCTTTTCACTCTGTTTATCTTTTTCATCAGGTTCATGCCCAATCACAATTGCCTTGACTGTATCTCCCGCCTTCAGTTGTTGTCCTGACGGTAATGCAGAGACAAAATCGCCTCCAAGATTACTAATATTCTTTTTCGTATCTATTAATTGATCGTTTACATAGACTTGCAATTCATAACTACGAGCATTGAATTTATTTTGTATTGGCACAGTAGTTTTAATGAAAGTACTATTTTCCATTGCATTATCAATTGTCGCGCTCTTTACTACCCAATTATTCCATTTGCTTTCTTCTTCTTGATTCTCTTTAACAATCATCGTTGCTACATCACTTTTCTTATCCGGCTGACCTGGTTCATGGCCAATCACATACGTTGCAATTTTTTGTCCTTTGTGCAATTGCTTATCGAAGAGTGGTATCATCAATTGAGCGTTATCCCCACCATACTTTTGACTAAATACTTCTTGTCCATCAATTTCTACAACATACGTGTATGTTCGATCATTTTGCAGATTTTGTTTTGACAATATTCCAGTAATCAATGTTTCCCCATCATAAGCATCAGATAAACTCGGTGTTTTAATACTCCATTGACTCCATGGAACGGAATCCTTTCCGACTATATACAAAGATGTAGTAGATTGTTTCTTAACTACTTTCCCGTCATTTGTACCTTTCTCTATACCTATCACTCTAGCTGCTATTTCTGTACCATCTTTTAATAAATAAGAAGATAAATCCATCTTCCAATCTCCATTTTCATTCATCTGTATATTTTTAGCGGCCACATTTCCATTTACCAACAATTCTACAGTGTAGTCTGTCTCATGTTCATTAAATCTATCTTGTTTTGCATTTCCATAAAATGTTCTATCATCATCTGAACTGATTGTTGTAGGCTCTACTTTATTCTCAATCCAAGAATCTTCGACATCTCCTCCGTTCATGTGGTCTAGAATTGATTCTGCTGCTCCCCATGACCAGTTAATTCCACAATCCCCCTTCACAGATTGCAGTTTAAATTCATAAAATGGTTTTCTTTCTACATAACGTCCAGTTTCTTTGCTCCACTTATCCAAATCTAGAGTCAAATGTACATTTTGATAATTTGTTGTACTCAAAATTGACTGATGACTATAAATAACAATAGAATGTGTTTTTTTATCATAAAAAGCTGTATCATCACCATTTAGCAATCCTGTACGTTTATTCCATAACTTCGACATTTTGATAGTATCGTTACCAATGCCTAATTCACTTAACCGATCTACACTACCACCAATATATTTCTCGTAACCAGGAGTAGAGAAGAATTCAGTTGCGATTTCGGGATCTATAGAAATAACAGTTTTCGTTTGAGTTCCTATTCCCAAAGCAACTGCTGAACGAGATGTAGTTTTTAAATTTAGTACACCATTTGAGTTTATTACCATTTTAAATTTATCTACATACCCTGTTCCTATACTCATAAAAGGATTCATAGTTTTTGATTTTATATTTGTTTGCTCTATTCTATCGGTGTTGATCTTCTCTTGTGCATATGTTGTGGTTGGTAAAGTGCTAGAAGCAATTAAACCGGCTAATACTAAACTTGTTCCTTTTATTACTTTTTTTTGTAAAGACATGCTTACACTCCTCTAAAAATATTGTTTAAATAAATAGCTCTCATCTTAAAAATTGAACAATCATTCTACTTTACATTTAGTAGCTTTTTTGCCTTCTGCTGAAGCAAATAAAGATAAGTCACTCACTTATAAGTGCTGTGATTTCTGCAACTTGTATTGTCTTGTTATTTATAGGTCAGCTCTCCTCTCATTTGTATTTTTTATATTTACGCGTATCAGATAAAATGCTGTTACGCGGTAAATAATTAACATAAAGATTTATTTCTAATGTACCGAATTTTTTGTCCTTAAACTTTGGACTCTGTCTGAATTAAAATGAATATCTTCACCAAAAAACAAATTTACTAGAATAATTTTACAATAGTCGATTTTTAGATAGTTTTTGATTTGAATGATCCTTAGTAGTTAGTGATTGTGTCACTTCTGTATTACTTTCAACTGCCAGATTTGATATCCCTATATTTCAATTAATGTTATATATTTACAAATTAAGGTAAAAAACTTTTCAACAATAAGAACTTCTATTTTTGTTATATTCTCCTCTTATTTTATTGTTCTATAAAATATTGATAAAAGAACTAAGACATTACTACTATTACCATAATCAATAAATACAAGATTATTAACTTATTACACTTAATCTACATCTCAAACTAAACGACTATAAACGCATCTGTTTTAGGGCTTTTTTCACTTTGCATTCTTACAATTATCGAGTCTATCACATTTTACAAAAGGATGAAAATCAACTTTTGTTAACTTTCTAGAATAATTTGATAATAGTGAAATGCACTCGATTTCAATGATCCACGAGTATTGTTGAAAACTAATAGAGGCGCTATTTGGATCTTGTGTAATGACATATCCAAAGTGTTAGTTGTTAGTGGTAGTATCACTTTTGTATTACTTGCAATCGGATCACCAAGATCATTTTTCAACCATCTTAGTATTACTCCATTTACAAAAAACAAAAAAGACACCCTTTTATCATTAAGCAATGAACCTTCAGAGAAAGATGAAAATCAATCTTTGCTTACTTTTGAACATATTTTGATAAACTGTTAATTTGTATCATTTGAGATTGGATTGAGTGATGTTCAATTGATATTCCCGCTTAAAGAAATGATTTTATTATCCTTTTATCTATAAGTTCATACACATGTTTGGCGCACATAAAAAGAGAGATGTATCGAATATACGATACATCCCTCTTTTTCACGTTTTATAACCCAAGTGCTCGGTACATAAACGCGGTAAATTGCGTGCGTGTTAAGTTTTTATTTGGTCTAAAATTGTGGTTTTCATCGCCTAGTGCAACGTTACGTTCTGCTAGAGCGGCAAAATATCCACTCGCCCAGTGTAATGGACTTAAAAAATCAATCAACAGCTAATACAAAATTTATAACCTTTTAATTTTCTTTGTATAAAAGTTGAGTGGCCTTTACTTTCTTTTTCCGTCCTTTTAAGAAAAACGATATAACAAGGGCGATAATTATAAAGACTAACCCAAGCGTAAATGCCTCTTGGAAACCAGATGTTAATCCATTTAGCTTTTCAGCTGTATCCATTGGATTTGCCGAGTTTTCCATGTATTTATTTGTACTTGCTGTCATTTTAGATATAAATATAGCTGTTCCAATTGCGCCGGCTACTTGCGATAACGTATTAAAGATCGCTGTACCGTGTGGATAAAGCTCTGGTGTCAATTGATTTAATCCATATGTTTGTACTGTCATTACAAACATGAGTCCAACCATTAATACACTGTGCATCAAAATAATTTGTGTTAATGTCGTTTCTGCGTTAATACCACTGAATAGCCACATCGCAAAGGCCACTAGCCCAATACCTGGGATGATAATAGTCTTTGGGCTTAATTTATCAAATAGTAAACCTGCAACCGGACCCATGATGCCGCTAATAATACTTCCTGGTAGCATGATGAGCCCTGATTTAAAGGCTGTCACAAGTAAAACCATTTGTAAGAACATCGGTAATAATGTCATCGTTGAGAACAGGGACATCATGACGATGAATATTAACCCAACTGATAAAGTAAACATTGGATATTTGAAGGCGCGTAGTTCTAAAATTGGATGGTCTATTTTTAATTGACGAACAACAAAAATGACTAACGCTATAACCCCAATCATTAAAGTGACATAAACTTTCGGATCTGACCATCCTAAATCACCTGAAGAACTAAAGCTATACACAATTCCACCAAAACCTAATGTCGATAAAAGAATTGATAAATAATCCACTTTTGGTCGTGTTATCTCAGAGACATTTTGAAGATACTTCATTCCAATTAAAATTGAAATGATGGCTATAGGTATAACAAGGTAGAATAACCAGCGCCAGCCAAGGGAATCAACGATTATTCCCGATAATGTCGGGCCAATTGCCGGAGCAGACATCATAACAAGTGCGATTAAGCCCATTGTGGCACCACGTTTTTCAGGTGGACAAATAATTAAGATCGTATTCATTAGTAAAGGTGAGATTAATCCAGTAGCGATTGCTTGGACAATACGGCCAATTAATAAAACGCTAAATGTTGGTGCAACCCCAGCAATCAATGTACCGACTAAAAATGTGACCATGGCGGTTAAAAACATTTGTCTTGTTGTAAGCCATTGTTGAAGTAAAGCTGTGATCGGTACTAAAACGCCCACAACTAACATGTAAGCTGTAGAAAGCCATTGAATGGTCGAAGCTGTCACATCAAACTCTCCCATTAATACGGTTAAAGCATTACCAAGTAATGTTTCGTTTAAAAGCGCGACCATTGCACCTAACATTAATGCGATAATTATTGGTTTATGTCTAATAGTAGAAAGATCAACTTTGCTACTTGTAGAACTAGTAGTCGTCATATTCATTTATTAACTTTCCTCCTGCCGTCTTGACTATTAATACATGTGTATACAAAAGATCACAAGTAATATACTATACATGTGTAGATTAAAAAGGCAGAATCAATTTTCAACAGTTGTATAATTAAACTACAGATTAGGAGAAGTGTAGATGAAATCGAATGAGGGGCAGTTGGATTTACGTATTAGACGTACACATAAATTATTGTGGGAATCTTTATTTGAATTGATGACCCAATCGAAACAGAAATATAGTTCCATTACTATTAACCAAATTTGTGATCGTGCGATGGTTCATCGAACAACTTTTTATCAACATTTTGAGGATAAAAATGCATTATTAGCTTTTGGGTTTGGACAAAATCAAGAAGAAGCGTTGACAGTACCACTTTTAGATCGATTAACGAAGCCATTTCAAGTGATAGAACAATTCTTACATCATAAAGAGATTGGTAAAATACTAGAGTCTCAAATGGATGACGAACAATTTATCAACTTTATGACTTATCAAACTCGTGAAATGAAGAAACAAGAAAATGAAGAATTACAACGAATTTGTAAAAATCATACGATACCATCTGAGTTAATTATCGAATTCCACTCAGGTGTCATTACAACGTTAAGTGCATGGTGGTTACAAAATAGAAAAGATGTTTCGGCAAAAGAAATGGATAGCTTCTTTCATGCAATGATCAATCAAGATATTTTTCAATTTTAAAAAAATTAGCAGGTTCCATAACTCACGTAAATGTTTTTTCTAGAATTTTTGTTCAAATCATATCCTTGAAACAAAAAAACATGAGATTGGTAAATAATCAATCTCATGTATATGAATTATTTAATTTTAACTTATGAAATTTTGTCCAAAATATTTTATTCATTCAACGGTACATCCTGAAGTTCCCATCTTATCGTTCCTTTATAAGCATCAGCCTTAGCGGTTCCTGCTGTTACTTCTAAATAAAGCCCGTCCCCGTTTGGATCCCATGTATCGGAAATGTTGACTACTTCCTTATTTTTTGTTTCTTTTTTATAAATCTCTGCTGAAACTTTTTCAGTAATGATTGAAACATTTTCACCATAGAGGTAATATAAGCTATCTAATTTCGCACCCGTCTTCTCTCCTGTTAGCGGCTGATCTAGTTTTGCTGTCATCATCCAAGAAGGTTTTCTCGATAGCGAACGACTATCTTGTACCGCTAAAGGTCTATCAAGCTGGATAGGATAATACTTTTTATTTTTTGGTGAAATCGCCAGTTTTCCTCCAAAGTCAATCACTTGAGGCGCAGAAACGAATGTCAACACACCAGTAATTTTAACTTTTACTTCATTTGATGTTCCATTGACTACATCACCTGTACTGTATTTCCCTGTTGCTGTTCCTTGGCCTACCACATATTCTCCCTCTGTCGCATCATCTTTCACTTTAGCATTGAAAGTAACACTTACTTTCGCATAGCGACTCAAGGATGATGAGACTCTTATTCCAATCGAAGAACCATTGTAAAAGGCTGAACCAACTATATAACCATCTTCTGCATGTACTACTTTAAGGTCTGTTGGTGGTTCTAAATGTGTATCATATTTTTGTATAATATTAAATTGACCATATAGGTGTGGATCTTTTCGGTTATAGCCAGGGTCTACTAAAATCTTATAGCTTAATGTGTCACCTGGCGCCACTTCTTCTGTCTCATTGCCATCTTGATTAAATACTTGTTCTTTAATGTCTAATGCTGGGCGGACTTTTATCGTTTCGATATTAGATTTCTGATTAAATTCGTCCATTATATATACAGTAATTTTGTGATCTAATCCATTTTCCATCACATTATTTGGAATCGCATACTCCCACGGAACCTCTGTGTCTTCAATCTCATTTTCATCCTCACTGATTAGCATAGGTTCGCTTCCATCAACCGTATAGTAAAGACGAATACGCCTACTGCTCTTACCGTTCCATGTTCCTGAAATATGATAACCATCATCTTTATATTCGCAATCATTATCTAAGTTAATACCTAGCTCTTCTTCTAAGCTATCACTTAATGCCATCTCTAAATTCTCTTCTCTTACCTTAGCAGGCGCTAATTTTTGGGGCTCCCACCTTAATGCCCAACCTGGGTGATCTTGAAAGGCCGTCATTAAACCCTTGCCAGGTTCAGCAGTACCCACCCCATTCAATCTACCAAAAAAGGCTGAACTAAATGGGTAATTTATCGGGTCATTATTTGCCTTAAACGCAGTTGGATTCCCTTTATAACCATCACGGTAGAAATAAAGAACGTAATCTTTATTGTCAGCCAATTTTGCCTCATTAAAATAGAACCCTTTATTATCTCCTAACGAATATATCTTACTATTTGTATGCCGCCCAGCAATATCCATATGGGCAGAATAAGCAAAATTTGTGAATTCATAGTCATCGCTTAATTTCAAATATCTCATATTTACCCTAATACGCCCTTTTCCATTCAGGGGACTCATTTTAATTCTTACATAGCCATCTACGTAGAGTTTGTTGTTACCAAAAAGGCTTATGACTTCATTAATGACAGCCGCATAACCAATCAGTTCATGTGTCGTTTCATTTTTATATAGTTTTAAAAGGGGGAATCCTTTCTCAGATCGAAATCCTGGGGTACCGTTTAGAGTGCTCCCATGAGCAATCATCATTCCACTCCCTATATCGGTATTATTTGTCTGAATAGAAGGTCTCCCTTTCTGATAAAAATACGTTGCGACAGCATTACCAGGACAAGAATTATCAATGCAGGTATTAAGAGCTAGCGCTACTTGGTAATTTTCTGCATGTATATACCTATTATCTTTATCTCCTCCATTTACTTTTATTACCTGCCTAAGTGTCTGTTCCATTTCAGGCAATGGACGGTCCCAGTCGTCATTGTTAGCTTCATAAGATTTCTCCATATTTAACGACGAATATGTCCTGTCATTGAAAAAGTCTCCAAAATACATGTAATATGTTCTGCGGTCATCGTTTCTTTGCGGGATTTCGAGACCTCTATTTACTGTCATTTGTGTAAAGTCATCTAATTCATTCTCAGAATCATCCAATGCCGAAAAATCTATATCCTTAATTTTAGGTTTATCATTACTAATAAGTATTCCTTTACCGTATGCAGCTCTTGTAGCTCTTTTACAATTAGGCGCTGGCTTTTCTTCATTGTTTTCTAACTCTTCTTCGCTGTTAGTCCCTAGCTGTTCCTCTCCTTCAAATACTAGCACTTCTTCACTATTAGATCCTAACTGTTCTTCATCTTCAGTTGTCAGCTCTTCTTCGCTATTAGACTCCAGCTGTTCCTCTCCTTCTGTTGTTGAATTCTCTTCTATTTCAAACTCTGACTGTTCCACACATAAAGGTTCCAAACCATATTCCGGTTGTTCTTCTTCTTCAGTTGTTGGATCTTCGCCATTTTCGGACCCTGGCTGTCCCTCTCCTTCAGTTGCTGGATCGTCGCCATTTTCCGTCTCTGGCTGTCCTTCTCCTTCAGTTGTTGGATTTTCTCCATTTCCAGTATCTGGCTGTCCCTCTCCTTCAGTTGTTGGATTTTCGCCATTTCCAGTCTCTGGCTGTCCCTCTCCTTCAGTTGTTAGATTTTCTCCATTTTCAGTCTCTGGCTGTCCCTCTCCTTCAGTTGTTGGATTTTCTCCATTTTCAGTCTCTGGTTCCTTACATTCAGTTGCTAGATTTTCCTCATCAGACGCTAACTGCTTCTCACATTCAATTTCCAGCTCTGTAGGATCACCCACAATTGTTTCTGCTACAAATACATTTAGCTCGGAAAAGACTAGAACAAAAACCAACATCGATATTACTATTTTCCGCATTTTTTCTTTTCACCGACCTTCTAACATGTTAGGCAGCTTCATAACGAAACAATGAAGCTAATTGCATACTAATCACTTTGCGTCCTTTTCATTTCTTCAAATTAACTTTTTCTTTTTAACAAATGATTCATCGGATTTTTTATTGATTCACTTGTTAAAAAACCAATCGCTATATAAAGCTTGTCATAGTCAGCGTGATACACGCCTCCACCTTTGCATTAAAATCATAAATTGGTGCGTGATTTTTCAAAAACGAAAAGTTAGCAATGTAATCGTTACAAATACTTCAAGTACAAAGGCGTATTTTTTATCTTTTCATTTAATTTATTTTTTGTTGTTTTTTCTGCTTCTTTTTGCTGTAAAATATATACAACAATAACCCTACTACTAGTAAAATTAGCAACCCTACCATATAAGCTAAATAATTCGGGCCTTCAATCGTTACATCTGTTGCGTTAAATTGCTTCACTTCTTCCCCTTTAATGGTAAAGTCCTTCTCGAATTCCCATGATTCTTTGCTCGACTTAGCCTTTAAATGTAACGTATACTCCCCAGATTTGAATTTTTCACCATTTAGTGCAATCGGATACTCAAAATTCGAATTTGGCGCCATTTGCATGTCTTGTTTTTTCGATTCATAAAGTACCTCTGTTTTCCCTTTTTTCGTAACTTCCGCATCCACCTCAAAACTGTTTAAATACGTTGCCGTTGGATTTTGAAGCGTAGCATTAATGACGTTACGCGCATTTACTTGTCCGGCTTTAACATCGTGTAATTGTAAATCTTGCTTCACTGTTTCATCCGTCTCTTGTAGGATAATTCCTACTACATAAGCATATTTATTTTCAATACTTAAACCTTTAGTTGTTTCCTTGGTATTTTTTGACGCTACTTTCTTCTCTTCTAATGTAATACCACCCGCCAAAATTCCATCGAATTCTTCTTCAGGCATCGTTACATTTAACTGTAAATCCTTACTTCCCTTAGCAGGAATCGTAATTTCCTTATCTGTTTTAATTAAATCTGCTAACTCATAAGGCAATGAAGAATCACGTTCAGCTGTTGTAGAGCCGTACTCTACAACACCATTAAGGTTCGTAGTAGCTGAATGAATTTCGGGCTCAATGACGACATCATCTTTTGTATCATTTTTTAATTGAATTATTAATGTTTGCTTCTGATTAGGCTCCATCTTCAAATTGAAATAAGATTTTTGTTTATCAATTTGGTTATCTGGAATAACGGTATATACACCAAATTTAAATTCAGATGCAGAAGCAAATGGCGTAAACCATACTAGGTTAACGATTAATACGCCGATTATAGTCAATAATGTATTCTTTTTCATAATTTCTATCATCCTTACTACTTAGAGAGACTGTCAAAAAGTCTTCTAAGTTATTAAATATTCTTATATGGCAAAAACCCGCTATGCTTATGGAGCAACAGGATATCACGAAGGCATAATTCTCCTGTCGCCAATATACTCATGCTTTGTTAAATAGAATTAGGAGGCATCGCGGGTTTTTACCTGTTTATCAAACTATTGAAGTAAAATGATAGGATCCTATTTTTACTTTTAATAGTCCCCCATTAGGAAATTTTATTATTGTCCTGTTTATTCATCTATTCCAGGTACGTCTGTCAGTGTCCAAGTTATTGACGTAGCATATTTATCTGCATATTTTGTAGTTGAACCTGGGACAAACAGTTCAATACTATCCTTTGCTGAATCGTCATCACCAAATGCTAATACGTAAGTACCAGAACCTTCATCTGTTTTAGCAGACATAATAGTTTGAGCTGCACCCGTTCCATCTTCTTTGATAGTTAACGCAAAAGATGGTTTGACAATAGATGGCTTTGGAGATGCAGAAGCCGTATTCACCTGAACATTTGTGAACCTAATTTCAGCACCCGTTAGTACCTTATCTTTAGTGCTCTTGAATTGACTTTCCTGTTTCACTTGCAGTGTCCAACCTGCATCTGAACCACGACCATCTGTCACTTGTACATAGTTTGGGCCTTCTGGCTTAGTACGATTGCTAAATTGTTGTGGTGCCGCTTTGTAAAATTGATCGGTAGAAGTAATTTTTTGTGTACCAAAGTTTAAGCTAGATGCATAGTCAATACTTAATGGACCAGATGTTCCTTTCTCTGGCACTTCTCCGCCTGGTAAAGTTGGACCTGGATCCACTATTTCACCTGTATCTTTATCTTTTTCACCTGGATCAGTTGGGTTTGTTGGCGGAGTTATAACGTCAGAACCTGCTTCAAATTGGATCATTGCATTCGAGTTATAGCTTTTTGATTCTGGTTCGTCCGCATGAGCAGTGACGCTTCCTCCTAATACGAAACCTGTTAACATTGTTGTTGCAACACCTAGTGCTTTTAAATTAGTACTCATTTTCATGTTTAATCATCCTTTATCATTAATTATTATTAGCTGGTACATCCGATAAGTTCCATATTACGTTTCCCCTGGAATAGTAAGGGAAATATCTTTGTTTTTTGTACTTTCTTACCTTCAACTTTCGTCATCTCATCTACTGTCCCCCCAAAGGCCAGCTCCTTCAGTTGATTTTGCTGACATGAGTGACTCTGCTCCCATTGGATCTAATGTAATTTCTTTAGCAGCTGTTGGTGGTGGTACTCCTTCTGTTTTACCTGTGACAGTTGGATTAACAAATTTGATTTGCGACCTATTAATTCTTTATGCTGTACTGTAGCATTAGCAAACTGACCTTCTTGTTTAACGGTTAATATCCATCCGCCATTTAATCCGAGATTATTTGAGATTTGCACATAGTTCAGTACATATTTACTATTCTCACCAGAACGTAACTCTTGAGCATTCGCATAATAAGTTTTTTCTTTGTTCGAGATTGGATTAATACCAAAATCGAGACTTGATGCAAAATCAATGCTTAGTGGTCCTCCAGTTCCCTGTGCTGGACCTATCGGATCTTCTGGATTTACTGGCTTCTCTAAATTTGGATACTTTTTCTATTTCACCTGGTTCTTCTGCGGAAGCAAATAATGGTGAGAAAGACATCCCACATAGTACCGCGGCCATTGCTACAATTTGCAAAGTCTTTTAAATTACATTCTCCTTCCATTTTGTTTTTTATATTTACGTATCACATAGAATGCGGATACGGTAAATAACACATCAAAAATTATTATCTCTAAATAAGTTACTTCTCCCGTTTGAGGATTTTTTATAGGTCCTAAGAATCTAGTACCCTTTCCGAATCAGAATTAAACATATTTTTCCAAAAAACTATTTTCTCTTAGTACCGAAGCGATTGCTTCAACTTGCATTGTCCTTTTATACATAGATCTAGCCACATTTCATTGAGGTTGTTATATCTACGTAGCACGTAAAATGCAGATACGGAAAATATTACGCCTAAAACTATTATCCCTAAATAAATTACTTCTCCGGTTTATGGATTTTTTATAGGCCCTAAGAATCTAGTACCCCTTCCGAATCAGAATTAAACATATTTTTCTAAAAAACTAATTTCACTTAGTACCGATACGATTGCTACAACTCGCATTGTCCTTTTATTCATAGATTACAGTCACATTCCATTGCGTTTTTTATATCTACGTAGCACATAAAATGCGGGCGGATACAGTAAATAGGTGCAAGCAGCTTTCGTAAAAACCATCATGAAATCTGGAAGGAAATAAAAAGTGAAAACAAACATCTTTTCACTCTTTATCTTCTACAACTTCTAACTCTAGCGCCTTTTACGACGCGACTCAAATCAACTTTTGTTGCTTTTCTAGCAAAAATTGATAAAAGTTAATCTTGAAGTTAAATTGTTTTAATGATATGCGTTTGATAGGTTTTAAACGAGTATTATTGAAAATTTGTTCATCATCTATGCAGCAATAACAGCACCTTGATCCCTCTTCTACTGTTAGCTTTTTCTCGACTTTATGACATGAGTAGCTAGTGGTGGTGTCATTTCTGTTTGCCCAAGACTGTTGAATCAACTTAAAATTTTCAATTTTTGCAGAAAAACAAAAAAGGACATCCTTTTATCTTGATTATGATTATTAAGGGTTAAACCTTCTGAGGAAAAACGCAAATCAATCTTTGCACACTTTTGAACATATTTTGATAAAAGCTTTTTTCTACTGCATTCTCTCGATGTTTCTCATGGGAATCACACTACCTCTACCTAGTAGATCCATTCCGAATTTTCTGTATTCTTCATAGAAAACTCCATTCAAAGGTTATTCTCTCTGAATTGTTCTTCATTCTAGAAGTGAATGGTACTATGCGCACTGCTGATTTCTGATGGTTCAGCTATCTAACGCAAAATATGTTATAAGGTACTTTCCGTTTCCATTAGATCTCCCCCGGGGCACACATAGAAAAAAGAGGTGTACCGAATATAGGATACATCTCTCTTTTTCACGTTTTATAATCAAAGCGTCTGGTACATAAACACTGTAAATGGTACAGATTCTCTATCTATTTTTAAGAATGCTCACAGGTCAAAAGAATATTTATTTCCATAGAAAAAAAGCCGAGGAATAAATCCTCGACTTTTCAAGTGCCTAGCGACGTCCTACTCTCACAGGGGGAAGCCCCCAACTACCATCGGCGCTAAAGAGCTTAACTTCCGTGTTCGGTATGGGAACGGGTGTGACCTCTTTGCCATCATCACTAGACTTATTTAATTGAAAGAATTATTCTTTCAAAACTGGATAAACGGTTCATTGAATGTTTCAAACATTGTGGTTAAGTCCTCGATCGATTAGTATTCGTCAGCTCCATGTGTCACCACACTTCCACCTCGAACCTATCTACCTCATCGTCTTTGAGGGATCTTACTTACTTGCGTAATGGGAAATCTCATCTTGAGGGGGGCTTCATGCTTAGATGCTTTCAGCACTTATCCCGTCCACACATAGCTACCCAGCGATGCCTTTGGCAAGACAACTGGTACACCAGCGGTGTGTCCATCCCGGTCCTCTCGTACTAAGGACAGCTCCTCTCAAATTTCCTACGCCCACGACGGATAGGGACCGAACTGTCTCACGACGTTCTGAACCCAGCTCGCGTACCGCTTTAATGGGCGAACAGCCCAACCCTTGGGACCGACTACAGCCCCAGGATGCGATGAGCCGACATCGAGGTGCCAAACCTCCCCGTCGATGTGGACTCTTGGGGGAGATAAGCCTGTTATCCCCGGGGTAGCTTTTATCCGTTGAGCGATGGCCCTTCCATGCGGAACCACCGGATCACTAAGCCCGTCTTTCGACCCTGCTCGACTTGTAGGTCTCGCAGTCAAGCTCCCTTGTGCCTTTACACTCTACGAATGATTTCCAACCATTCTGAGGGAACCTTTGGGCGCCTCCGTTACCTTTTAGGAGGCGACCGCCCCAGTCAAACTGTCCGCCTGACACTGTCTCCTGCCCCGCTAAGGGGCATGGGTTAGAATTTCAATACAACCAGGGTAGTATCCCACCGACGCCTCCTTCGAAGCTGGCGCTCCGAGATCTCTGGCTCCTACCTATCCTGTACAAGTTGTACCAAAATTCAATATCAGGCTACAGTAAAGCTCCACGGGGTCTTTCCGTCCTGTCGCGGGTAACCTGCATCTTCACAGGTACTATAATTTCACCGAGTCTCTCGTTGAGACAGTGCCCAGATCGTTACGCCTTTCGTGCGGGTCGGAACTTACCCGACAAGGAATTTCGCTACCTTAGGACCGTTATAGTTACGGCCGCCGTTTACTGGGGCTTCAATTCGCAGCTTCGCTTGCGCTAACCACTCCTCTTAACCTTCCAGCACCGGGCAGGCGTCAGCCCCTATACGTCACCTTACGGTTTTGCAGAGACCTGTGTTTTTGCTAAACAGTCGCCTGGGCCTATTCACTGCGGCTCTCATGCGCTTGCACGCTCAAGAGCACCCCTTCTCCCGAAGTTACGGGGTCATTTTGCCGAGTTCCTTAACGAGAGTTCTCTCGCACACCTTAGGATTCTCTCCTCGACTACCTGTGTCGGTTTGCGGTACGGGCACCTCTCACCTCGATAGAGGCTTTTCTTGGCAGTGTGAAATCAGGAACTTCGTCCATACGGACTCGCCATCACAGCTCAACGTTATAGTGTGCGGATTTGCCTACACACACGCCTTACTGCTTGGACGCGCATATCCAACAGCGCGCTTACCCTATCCTACTGCGTCCCCCCATTTCTCAAACGGTGAGGAGGTGGTACAGGAATATCAACCTGTTGTCCATCGCCTACGCCTATCGGCCTCGGCTTAGGTCCCGACTAACCCTGAGCGGACGAGCCTTCCTCAGGAAACCTTAGTCATACGGTGGACGGGATTCTCACCCGTCTTTCGCTACTCATACCGGCATTCTCACTTCTAAGCGCTCCACCAGTCCTTCCGATCTGACTTCAACGCACTTAGAACGCTCTCCTACCACTGACATCGTAGATGTCAATCCACAGCTTCGGTGAATCGTTTAGCCCCGATACATTTTCGGCGCAGCGTCACTCGACCAGTGAGCTATTACGCACTCTTTAAATGATGGCTGCTTCTAAGCCAACATCCTGGTTGTCTGTGCAACGCCACATCCTTTTCCACTTAACGATTACTTTGGGACCTTAGCTGGTGGTCTGGGCTGTTTCCCTTTTGACTACGGATCTTATCACTCGCAGTCTGACTCCCGTGTATAAATATCTGGCATTCGGAGTTTGTCTGAATTCGGTAAACCGGGATGGCCCCCTAGTCCAAACAGTGCTCTACCTCCAGTATTCTCATCACGAGGCTAGCCCTAAAGCTATTTCGGAGAGAACCAGCTATCTCCAAGTTCGATTGGAATTTCTCCGCTACCCACACCTCATCCCCGCACTTTTCAACGTGCGTGGGTTCGGGCCTCCAGTAAGTGTTACCTCACCTTCACCCTGGACATGGGTAGATCACCTGGTTTCGGGTCTACGACCACGTACTATTTCGCCCTATTCAGACTCGCTTTCGCTGCGGCTCCGCCTTCTAAAGCTTAACCTCGCACGTAATCGTAACTCGCCGGTTCATTCTACAAAAGGCACGCTATCACCCATTAACGGGCTCTAACTACTTGTAGGCACACGGTTTCAGGATCTCTTTCACTCCCCTCCCGGGGTGCTTTTCACCTTTCCCTCACGGTACTGGTTCACTATCGGTCACTAGGTAGTATTTAGCCTTGGGAGATGGTCCTCCCGGATTCCGACGGAATTTCACGTGTTCCGCCGTACTCAGGATCCACTCAGGAGAGAACGAACTTTCGACTACAGGGCTTTTACCTGCTCTGGCGGACCTTTCCAAGTCGCTTCATCTAACTCGCTCTTTTGTAACTCCGTATAGAGTGTCCTACAACCCCAAGAGGCAAGCCTCTTGGTTTGGGCTCTTCCCGTTTCGCTCGCCGCTACTCAGGGAATCGATTTTTCTTTCTCTTCCTCCAGGTACTTAGATGTTTCAGTTCCCTGGGTCTGCCTTCAAGACGCTATGTATTCACGTCAAGATACTACGCGATTAAACGTAGTGGGTTCCCCCATTCGGAAATCTCCGGATCAAA